>ARRL01000046.1 GCA_000385055.1 gamma proteobacterium SCGC AAA168-P09 | reverse complement strand
TAATTCTCTTTTCAAAGTATCAGGTTTAGGAGTAATTCTAACGTTATTTCTAAAGTTAGGTTGCATTAAGTCTCTTATACCTTTACTTGCAAACAAGAAATCTCTTAAACGATCATCCATTTTTATATCTTCTACAATATAAACCTTTCCATTAACATCTTCTACTATCGGGTTATTTTTATTATCAAGAATTGTATCCTGATTGTTATTAAACCTATAACCCTTGCTTATTTGTTGACCAGTAATCGGATCAATTGTTGATTCTGAACTTGGATTAGCTTTAAAACCTAAGTTCTTTTCACCTATAACATATTTAGAATTAGGTAAATGCCCAAGTATATCTGAATTTTGTACTAAACTTAATAGACCTTCTCCTATAATAGCTTTTTGAGTAGGGTTTTTAAATTTTGCTCTAGTAACTTCCTCGATATAGTCACCTATTTTTTCACTTAATATTCTTTTTCTTGGTTGCCATACGTTTGGTCTATCAAATCTCTTTGACCTAAAC
>ARRL01000045.1 GCA_000385055.1 gamma proteobacterium SCGC AAA168-P09 | reverse complement strand
GATATGCTTAACTTACCTGAATTGGGTTGTGAATACCGAATTATGGGTTGTTCGATGTTTAATACACTGTCAGCAGTTCGTGGTGCATTTGCAGTGTTTCAAAATGTCAAAGGGGTGAACTGTTGGGATATTTTGCCCGGACTTAACTTGGCCCTTGAGCATGGTTGTACTGTAAGTATTGATGATGAGCCTTATACTGGGCAGATGTTATTCCCAGTTAAGAAGTATAAGATCTGTATTTCTAATTTGGAGAAGTGATGTATCAGGAAATCCGACAAGCGATTGGTAGTAAAATCGATCAAGACGTAGTGATTATTGGAAAGGGTCCGAGTATCGATGCTGTTGATTTATCGCTAATTGAAGGCTGTATTATCATCAATACCAACGATTCCGAGCTTGTGTATCCTGGCGATATTGCTGTGTTTCACCATGATTGGGTGGTTGATAGTTTTGATGACACGCAACCTCATTGTAAGCTTTACGTTACCGACAAAGTTCTCCCTAAAAAT
>ARRL01000044.1 GCA_000385055.1 gamma proteobacterium SCGC AAA168-P09 | reverse complement strand
GCTCCCCCCAGGGGGTTATAGTAAGAAGGAGATGTTGAACCTGTTAAAACAGCTCCAGCATATCCTATGGCTCCAATTGCTCCTCCTTGTACGAATATACTAGCACTTGATATGGAATCAATACTAATTCCACTTTGTACAAGCTGTTTAAGATCATTAGTACCACTTTGATTTTGAATTGCAAGACTTTGTGAGGTACATCCATGACTACCAGATGTTTCAAAAAAAGCATTTTGGATAGTGTCAAAAAATGTTGGAGTAAGTGGTTCAAATCTAGTATCATTAACTCCCTTAAGAATTAATTCATGTGTTCTAGGTAAACCTCCCTGACAAGGATCTACTGTAGTTAGTAAAGATTGGTTTCTATCAATTTCAAAAGTAGAAATACTTCTTTCATCAAATGAACCCGAACTAAAATCTTTAGTACCCTCAAAAAATGTTACATGAAGTTCAGTTTTATCTTGTTCATCTAGTGTTGTATCATCATTGTTATTAGATAAAAATTGAAGGGT
>ARRL01000043.1 GCA_000385055.1 gamma proteobacterium SCGC AAA168-P09 | reverse complement strand
TGTAAGTGATTTTAATAACATTGTTGAAGAAAATGAGATGAGAGTTTTAGTTAGAAGAAATAAAGACCTAAAAGAATACTTTAGTGCAGATCAACTTGAAAGACTTGCAAAGGCATATAGTGTTTTGAAAGATAGAACTATATCAGTTTCTAACGCTAAAAAATTAGGTAAAATGGTAGACGGAATTCCAGATCATGCCTTAAACGATTTAAGAAAGAAAAAGATACCTTTCATATCTGGTCTTGCTTTATCAAGAATGATAAAAAGAAAAATACCTGTGACTGAATCTGTTTTAGAAGAAGATTTAAATAAAGATGATGAGAAGACAGTTAAACCTATCATCAAACAACTTCAGAAATCTGTTGCAGCTCATGGCGCACAGGCAAAACAATTGAAAAAAGATATTGCAGATGAAACAGATTTATCTAAATCACAAATTAAAAAAGTACACAAACAAGCTGACGATTTACCTAAGAAAGACTTTATGAAAAGATATGGTAAAGACGGTGACGCTGTT
>ARRL01000042.1 GCA_000385055.1 gamma proteobacterium SCGC AAA168-P09 | reverse complement strand
TAAAAGAACTTAAAAGATTACTATATCTTACAATAGTTAATGTGAATATACTAGAAGGTATTAGATTCTATGTATCATTTGCTTGTTCATTTGCTTTTGGTGAACTTAAACTTATGGAAGGTAGTGCAAAAATTATATCACTAATTGCAAGGGATGAAAACTTACACCTTGCAGTATCTCAAAATATGATTAACAATTATCGTAATAAAGAAGGCGATAAAGAAATGTTAAAGATCATCAAAGAGAACGAGGATGAAGTTTACAAGATGTATGATGAGGCAGTCCAACAAGAGAAAGATTGGGCGAAATACTTATTTGATAAAGGATCAATGATAGGTTTAAATGATAAACTATTGAATCAATATGTTGAATTTATGGCAAACAAGAGAATGAAAGCCATTGGATTAAAAGGTGTGTATGATGTATCATCTACAAACAATCCATTACCATGGACTACTCACTGGTTGAATAGTCGTGGATTACAGAATGCTCCTCAGGAAACTGAAATAGAAAGTTATGTTGTA
>ARRL01000041.1 GCA_000385055.1 gamma proteobacterium SCGC AAA168-P09 | reverse complement strand
ACAGCTTTTGTTGGTCTTCCAGAGGTAAATCTTGGTCTTTTACCTGGCGGTGGCGGTACTCAAAGGCTTCCTAGGCTTGTTGGACCATCTGAAGCATTAAAAATGATGCTTACAGGAACTCATGTTCCTGCTAAGAAAGCTTTAGATATGGGCATTGTAGACCTTTTATCAGAAAATGTTGTTGAAGACTCAATAGCTTTTGCGAAAGAAAAAGCAGCAGAAGACATAAAACATCCGATGGTTAGAGATCTAAATGAGAAGGTAATTGAAGCTAGAGGATCAGAGAATGTATTAGTGGAAGCTCAAGCGCTTGCAGCCAAATCAAGAAAAGGGCAATTTGCACCTGGTCAAATAATAAAGTGTGTTGAAGCAGCAATAAACCTTGATGATTTTGATGAAGGAATAAAGAAAGAAGGTGAATTATTTATCGAGTGCTTATTGCATCCGCAAAGAGAAGCAATGATTCATATATTTTTTGGTGAGAGAAGTGCTTCAAAAATTTCTGACATGCCAAAAGATACACCTGTCATGGATA
>ARRL01000040.1 GCA_000385055.1 gamma proteobacterium SCGC AAA168-P09 | reverse complement strand
GAGTCTGTTACCTCTTGGATTGGCTTGCGCCAAAATACATGATCATATAATTCAATAACAATTTTTGTATGGTCACCGTCTTTGTTAGATTTTATTTGTTTAATGGGATAGTTATAAATCTCACTGATAGATTCTTTAGAATGAGCATCATTAATTTCTAATTCTAACCTTGATGGGTCTTCTTGTGAGTATGAGTTTATATATGCAACTTTATCTAAAATCAACGAAATATTTATTTCCCCATCCTTTTGTTCATCAATACCAACAAACGCAATTTCATTTGCATAGATAAAGTAGTTAAAAATTAATATAGGTAAAAATTTATACATAATTTTTTTCTAGAGCTTTAAAAATGTCCGTGCCATATGTAATGTTAATTTTACGCTTGTTTTCATAATGAAAAAAATTAATTTTTAGATCAAACTTTCTTTCAAACTGAAGTCTTTCTGGCCATTCGATTAAAATAATTTTCTTTTTATGTGAACCTCTATTTAGATCAAAAATATCTATGTCTTGTGCTTCATTTGTTCTATATAAATC
>ARRL01000039.1 GCA_000385055.1 gamma proteobacterium SCGC AAA168-P09 | reverse complement strand
TAGAAACTTATCAGCAGAGTTTGATAATGTTAAAGTTTTAATTAAACATCATAGTGATTTCTTAACAGCAAATCTGCCAGCAAGTGCTATCATAGAAGATAAAGCACCTGTTGAAGAACCTAAAAACTAATATGAGAAAACAGAAAAGCAGTAATAGAACTAGGCATTTTCCTGGCGATAAAAGACCGCCAAAGACTATGCATAAGAACAAACTGTTTTATGAAACTAAATTGAGTAAACACGAAGGCAAAATGCGTTGGTTGGTTATTGAAAGACCAACCGGTAGCATTCTTCGATCTGCTCACTTTGAAGATGAGGCAAAAGAACTTGCTGCTTTTCAAAATAAACATAAACAATGGATACATAGTGGTGGCGTTGTTAAGTTTTTGACAGAGGGAAAAATATGAGTAATCAGATAAAAGCAAGCACCCATACACTAGGCGAGATAGTTGTTAAGTTTGAAATGCCTGAACAATTTATTGATGATATTAATAATGTCTTTGATGAAAAAGAATCAACAACGGTAGATTGGACTACTCAACTTGCAGGTAAAATTAAA
>ARRL01000038.1 GCA_000385055.1 gamma proteobacterium SCGC AAA168-P09 | reverse complement strand
TTTTTTTTTTTTTTTTTTTTTTTTTTTTTTTTTTTTCTCATTCCCTAACGCGGATGATAGTAGCACAGTAATAGCAGATGAATCAGCATTAGAAGATTGGAAAGCTAAAACTCTTAAACGATTTGGAAATGTTGAAATAGAATTTAATGATGAAGCAGAAAATTGGTTTGATAGAGTAAAAATATATGATGATGCGTTTGCTGATGCAGAAGCTGAATTTACAAAAGGTAAACAAGATTTTATAAATAAAGAAAGAGAATTAGGTAGATCAATAGATTAAAGTTATGTTAAAAAAAGAATTTAAAAGAAAAGATGTACAAAGAGCCCGTAATTTAATTACTGGAAAAACTGGTTCATCAACCGGTACACAAATAGGTTATAAAAAAGAAACTAAAGATTACAAAGAAGGTGATGTTTGGACTGAAGGTAGAAAAACCTGGACAATAAAAAATGGCATTAAACAAACAGTATCTAAACTAGATGTGATTAAAAAAGAGGTATTTATGCCTTTAAGTTGTCCTTGTTGTAACAAAATAATGAAAAAACGTTTAGATAAACCAAACTACA
>ARRL01000037.1 GCA_000385055.1 gamma proteobacterium SCGC AAA168-P09 | reverse complement strand
AAACCTTAGGAGATTTATGGGACAATTTACAAGTAAAATATTAGCAGAATTTCAACCACCTAAAAAGTGGAAACTAGGTAGAGATTTAGTATATACTACGTCTGACCTTTATGCAAACGAAGTTAAGGCATTAAAAGATGTTGGCGTAGAAATAGTAAGAGATACAAACAAGACAGAAACTATTACAGTACCAACTGGATTTATAACTGATTTAGCATCCACACCAAGATTACTATGGAATGTAATTGCACCATTTGATGTTGCAAGAGCGGCTATCGTACATGATCTATTGTATAAATCAATCAGACAGTACAGATGGACAAAAGGTTTGATAGAAGAAGATAAAGAATTAATTAAAAATGCTAAGAAGGCGTCTGATAAAGTATTTCTTTTAGCAATGAAAGACGCAGAACCTAAAGTATCAGGTTGGAAGATATACTCTGCTTGGAAAGCAGTTGATCTATTTGGTAGATGGTCAATCATACCTAACGAGAAGAATATATAATGTGGTTCTTTCTAGTTAAATCAATAGTCGGTGCTATCGTAGGTCAATCTACAAACACATGGT
>ARRL01000036.1 GCA_000385055.1 gamma proteobacterium SCGC AAA168-P09 | reverse complement strand
TGAACTGTTCCTTTCAATTTATACTCCATAAAAAATTTAGATATGCATTATACATAAAAAATACCCTTGTTTATAAAGGTTTAATTGCTCACACATAGCATATTTATTAAACAATTAAATTACTTTATAAAAAGTATTGATAATATAATATAAGTATATATAATAGTAAGAGTCAGCACTCCTCTCCCCCTATTAGATTTGCTGACACTCTGGAATCATATGGAGGGCTCTGTCCCTCCATTTTTATTAGGTTTTTTTAAAAAATGAGTAAATATAAAGAATTATTTGAAACTTTCATACTGGTCAGTGTATTTATAGTATCTGTTCTAGCCATCGGCCCATTAGCTTAAATTAGACACAAGCTTTATACTCTTAAGTAATGAAAAAACTATTACTATCTATTGTCTGTATTGCTTCATGTAATCATGCTTTTGCATGTTCAGATTTACTTAATACTGAAATGCGAATACTTGATTCAGCTCAGACTCAAAATTTATGTGAATATGATGGAAAGACGTTGCTTGTTGTAAATGTAGCTAGTAGATGTGGTTATACCTATCAATATGCTAGTCTCCAGAAATTAT
>ARRL01000035.1 GCA_000385055.1 gamma proteobacterium SCGC AAA168-P09 | reverse complement strand
AATTTAGGTCCTGGGGGGCCTTCAATTCCATCTTTATCTATTGTGTAAGCCGAAATAGCTATACCACCTTTTACATAAAAAAAATATTTACCCCTTGCATATATGGCACCAGGTTGTGTAGTAGCACCAGATGATATTAAATTTTCGTCTGCTGAGTTAATACCATGAGTATAATTTCCTTTTCTATAAGTATTTTCTGATATAAGTTCTTTATGTAAAATTTCTAATTTACTTGCTACACTGTTTATTTTTATATTTTTATCTTCTTTATATGAAATATGAATCCATGATGTTTTTTTACCTGGTTTAAAAACTCCTAATTCGGGATATTCCCATATAATTTGGTAATAATCGGGTAAATTATTATAGCACCAATTCCAAAGTTCAGAAGATGGTCTTGAAACTGATATTAAATCAACTGCTTGACCCCTAGTATGCAATGAATTTTTAACACCAGGAATAGGTTTAATTGCGGCATTTAGCGCTTTACATCTATAGGCTGAGGTAATCCCTATTTCTTCGGGAAAAGCATTCATTAAAGGAGATACACATTTAGAAAATAATAATTGTAAATTATTTACTATATATTG
>ARRL01000034.1 GCA_000385055.1 gamma proteobacterium SCGC AAA168-P09 | reverse complement strand
ATACTACTGCTAACGGTTTCTTAGGATTTACTGATGGTATGCTTCACTTAAACGGATCTGCTACTATGCAAGATGTTGACGGTGAAACTATCCAAGGTATAAGAGATGAAACTGCTGATGATAGTATATTATTAGATGGTTCAGATGGTACTGTTGCAACAATTAATGGTGCAATCGCAACAGCGACTACAAGTATCGTAGTTGATACTGTTAGTGGTGATACTATTGTTGTTGGACAAGTAGTTACCGTTAAAGGTGGTGCTGCTTCAATTACAGATGACGCTGGTGATACAGGTGTTAGTACAGACATGACACTAACTATTACAGCTGTAGCTTCTCAAACTGCATTTACAGTTTCCGAAGCAATTACTGTTGCTGATAACATAGTACTAAATCTACAAACAAATGCTGGTGAAAAACCTGAACTAAATGCTGCTTCAATGACTGCTGAAGGTGCTGATGGCGCTACAAGTGTTATTGGAACTCAAGCATATAGAACTGGTTTCGGTGTTGATACACAAGTTGGAAGAGTTATGATGTTAGAGGATTCAGACGATAAGATTATCAATGAAACTGACGGAACAGATGGTTTCGC
>ARRL01000033.1 GCA_000385055.1 gamma proteobacterium SCGC AAA168-P09 | reverse complement strand
TTTTTATCCTAATAAAACAGCAGTAGCAAAAGTGAATACTGAACTTGATAAATTTTATGTAGATAAGATCAAAGAAATGGATCTACAAGAACCTGAATTCGTTTACAATAATGATATTCAATTTGTTAGGGCAATGCATAAGTGCATTAACTATATAAACTTTACTACACCTAAACATTTGAGAGTACCTTATGAAATGATTATAGGTCAGGCAGCGTTAGAGTCTGGTTGGGGCAAGAGTAGATTTGCCACAGAAGGTAACAATCTATTTGGCATTAGAACATGGAAAGAAACATCAGCACATTTACTACCTATTGGTGTTGAGAAGTGGCCTGGTTGGGGCGTGAAAGTATTTGCTAGTAAATGTGATAGTGTAAAATACTATATTGATTTATTAAACAATCACTCTGCTTATGAGAAGTTTAGAAAGTTAAGATTAACTACAAATGACTCAATGAGATTAATTAAAACACTTGATAAATTTTCTACTACGGCAGATTATGATAAAAGAGTTATAAGAATGATTAATAAAATAAGACAACTAGAGGAAAAATAATGAGTAAATTGACACCAGATACAATGGAAGATATGACAGAAATGAAAAG
>ARRL01000032.1 GCA_000385055.1 gamma proteobacterium SCGC AAA168-P09 | reverse complement strand
TTATGTTTTCTCTTTAAAACTAAAATAACTTAATATTAACACGATTAACCAAGACGGCATTGAGTCTGGTATAAAGATACTATCAAAATTATAACTAAAGGTAGAAATAATTGATTAACAAATGTCTTTTCCCAGCAGCTGGGTATGGAACCCGTTTTCTGCCTGCTACCAAAGCAGTGCCTAAAGAAATGCTTCCAATACTTACTAAACCTTTATTACAGTATGGCGTCGAAGAAGCTTTATCTGCTGGCATAACTAACATGGCTATTGTTACAGGTAGAGGTAAGAGATCAATTGAAGACCACTTTGATAATGCATTTGAGCTTGAATCACAACTTAGTGGAACCTCAAAAGAATATTACCTGGATGAGATCAAAGAAGTGATAGAGAAGGCCACTTTTACATATGTTCGTCAGCAAAAAATGCTCGGTTTAGGTCATGCTATTCTTACAGGTGAACCTCTTATTGGAAATGAACCTTTTGCTGTAATTTTGGCAGATGACCTATGTGACTGCGACAAACATGGAGTAATTTCCCAAATGATTGAAATTTATAAAAAATATCAATGCTCAGTGGTAGCCATAGAAGAAATTCCATTCACTGAAATC
>ARRL01000031.1 GCA_000385055.1 gamma proteobacterium SCGC AAA168-P09 | reverse complement strand
TGAAAGATCAGATGGGGAAACTACTTTTTCAATTAATGGTGAAATAACATCTAGTAATACATCACTAAGAACTTCACATATTCAACTTCAAAACTCAGCTTCAGTAATGCAGCTTTATTTTGATGGGAATTTAATAGCATCTACTACCACTAAATTTAAAAAACACACTAGAAACACTTCTAATTTATATATTGGTACTAGGGGAAAACATAATAGTACAGATGGAGATGGGGGTATAGGAACTTCGGCTGTAGGTAGTACTTTTATTATAGGATCGTATGGAGATGATACTGTTCAAGGAAAAGGAAGATTTTTTAATGGAGATATAGGAAATATAAATATATGGTCTAAAGCATATAATCAAACACAAATCACTAATATATCAGAAAGTATCAATGGATCACCGTATATAGGCAATTTATTTTATAGAAATGGATTTGCTACTATTACCCACCCAAAATATACTAATATATTAGATAATGCAGGTGTAGGTGATTTAGCAGTAGGAGATAATTTTTCTATAGGTCCTATAGGAAATGGTATTCAAACGCTTCAATTCCAAGGTTCTCATTTAATATATGAACACGAATACCAATGCACAGTACAAGAACATGAATATAACTCTACAACGAATTTGTCCGCAAGAGTTAT
>ARRL01000030.1 GCA_000385055.1 gamma proteobacterium SCGC AAA168-P09 | reverse complement strand
AGTTCTTTCTTTTTTATTTTCTCTGCATGCATCAATTATTTTTTTTGCATTAATAGAAATAGATGGATCAGTTAAGAACTCTGTCTCTTTTATAAGTTTAGGGACAATTACTGCCTCAGATATGAATTTACTTTTGAACACTGACATATGTGTATTTTAGTCTTATAGCACTAAGTAGCAACTTACTCATTCTATTAATTGATTAAAAATACTATGATAGGCATATGAAGGAAGCCCTATCAATAATCAAAAGAGGAACAGATGAGATTCTTACAGAAGCTGATCTTAAAAAGAAACTAGAATCCGGCAAACAGTTAGTTATAAAAGCCGGGTTTGATCCGACTGCTCCAGATTTGCATCTAGGCCATACCGTACTTTTAAATAAGCTCAGACATTTCCAAGATTTAGGACATAAGGTCATATTTCTAATTGGTGATTTCACTGGACAAATAGGTGATCCATCAGGAAAAAATAAAACAAGACCAACGCTTGGCTCTGATGAGCTTACAGAAAATGCAAAAACATATGAGAAGCAAGTTTTTAAAATTCTTAAGAAAGAGTTAACTGAAGTAAGATTCAACTCAGAGTGGTGCAATGATCTAGGGGCGGCGGGCCTAATAGACTTAGCTTCAAAATATAATGTAGCAAGAAT
>ARRL01000029.1 GCA_000385055.1 gamma proteobacterium SCGC AAA168-P09 | reverse complement strand
GGCTCATATGGAGGATATATGGTTTTAGCAAGTGCGGTGCACTTCAGTGACCGATTAAAAGGTGCGGTTGACATCGTGGGGATTTCGAATTTCGTGACGTTTTTAAAAAATACTAAAGACTACAGACGGGATCTTAGACGCGTTGAATATGGTGATGAACGAGATCCTGAAATGGAAAAGTTCCTACAAGAAATTAGCCCCAATAATAATGTTGATAAAATCAGCGTTCCTATATTCGTGGTTCAAGGTGAAAATGACCCAAGAGTTCCAGTTACTGAGGCAGAACAAATCGTAAAATCACTCAGAGAAAATGGCAATAAAGTCTGGTATATGAATGCTCTAAATGAAGGACACGGGTATAGGAAGAAAGAAAATAGGGATATCTACCAACAAGCTGTCGTAATTTTCTTGAAAGATTATCTTTGAGGGAATTTTTATTTTTTAGACAAATGCCCAAACCTACGATTGAAATTTGCTACTCTTCCCTCGGCCTTAGCAACTTGCTGTTTTCCTGTGTAAAAAGGGTGTGATGCAGAGGAAGTTTCTACTACATAATAAGGATAGGTATTACCGTCCTTCCATTTTTTTGTTTCACTGGTTTTCAGTGTAGACCCGATTATGAAAAACTCATCTACGCTCGTATCATGAAACAACACTTCTCTATATTCGGGATG
>ARRL01000028.1 GCA_000385055.1 gamma proteobacterium SCGC AAA168-P09 | reverse complement strand
CAGACATTTTAGTAAACGAAGATGATAAAAGATTTAACCTAACTAAAGACCAAGACAAGGCGGTTAAGAAGCTATCAAATGCAACTGGATTTAATCCATCGTTGCTTTATGGTGTAACAGGGTCTGGGAAAACAGAGGTTTACTTACAACTCACAGAAAAGTTTATTAAGGAGGGTAAATCAGTTCTTATTCTTGTCCCAGAAATTAATCTAACGCCTCAATTATTATTTAGGTTTGAATCAAGATTTAAAGGTGAAATAGGTTTATATCATTCAAAACAAACTCCATTAAAAAGACTTAAGATTTGGCTTAAAGCCAAGTTTGGAGACATAAGAATAGTCATTGGTACCAGATCATCAGTCTTAATGCCTGTAAAAAATATAGGTCTTATTATTATTGATGAAGAACATGATCAATCATTTAGACAGTCAGAGGGCTTTAAGTTTTCAGCTAGAGATGTTGCTATTAAAAGAGCTCAAGAAGAAAAAATACCAATTATTCTTGGTTCAGCCACCCCATCTCTTCAAACTCTAAGGTTGGTGAAAGAAAATAAATTTAATCAAGTAGATATTTTAAGTAGAGTGGATGGAAGAAAGCCTCCCAAGCTTATTGTTATGGATATAAACAATACTCCTCTAATTGGAGGAGTTGCAATTGAAACATTAAGTGCGATTGAGTCAGTTATTAAAAAAGGGGAGCAAGTAC
>ARRL01000027.1 GCA_000385055.1 gamma proteobacterium SCGC AAA168-P09 | reverse complement strand
CACATTAGTCTGTGACACTCGTATGAGTTTAAGTTACGACCTGCTGCTTCCTTAAATATACCTACTGTAAATTGAAATAGTTCTGCTAAAGGTTCTGGACCACTAGCTCTACCACCAAAGGTATTAAGCCTTGCTCCTTTTTTTCTGACCTTAGACATATCCCACTTAGGTATTTCACCATCGAATAAATATCTTATTAATTTTCTATAACCTGATTGCCATCCTTCTTTACTGTCTTGGACAACGATCGTGTCATCTACGTCTACTATCTCTGAAGCTATCTCAGGTAATTTCTTTACCTGTTCTTCTTCTACACTAAAGCCTACGCCTGTACCGTTCATTAGAATGTATAGACATTCATCAAAAGCTTTAGGGTGGTCTACACTAAGGTACGCACAGTTATAGCCTGCTATATTACTAAGCTTTAAGGCTTTACCTGCTGTCATTAGTGCTCTCATGCTTGGCATTACATCTAAATTGAATACGGCTTCCTCTAGTATCTTTCTAGTTACAGAGTCTAGCTCGTGATTAGTATTTTCTTTTAAGTGTTCTTCCATGAAATCAAAGTAACGTGCTACTGTTTCTTTCCACGTTTCTCTACGGTTCTTTTCAGGTAACCATCTTGCATACCTGCTAAGAGCAATAAAGTTTTGATAATCATTTGGTAGTGTATCTCTTTTTGTTTTCATATTAAAGTTCTCCTAACTTCTTGTGGAGGTACAAATTTAACTGCACCTAT
>ARRL01000026.1 GCA_000385055.1 gamma proteobacterium SCGC AAA168-P09 | reverse complement strand
CCATCTTCCATATAATCACCAGCATCATGAACATCAAGACCAAGCCAATGACCAATCTTGTGTATATAAAAATCTTTAAAAGTTCCTTCATTATGAAGCTCTTCGGGATCTCCAGATAAAATCCCAAGCTCTACTAACCCCTCTGTGATTACTTTCTCTGATATTACTTGAGGCTCCATAACACTATTGCCAGTTTTAACAGCATCTATTGCTGCCTGATTTGCAGCCAAAACTACTTTATATATAGCTAATTGTTCATCTGAAAATTTGCCACTAACTGGAAATGTTCTAGTAATATCTGAGGCATACATCTTATATTCACATCCAGCATCAACCAATATAAGATCAGACCCCTGAAGCTCTTTATTATTTTCAATATAATGAAGGACGCATGCATTCTCACCTCCGGCAACTATTGGGGTATATGCTGGAAAACGACCGCCCTTTTTACCAAATTCATATAAAAATTGATTTTCTATTAATTGCTCATTATCGCCAGGCTTTATTGACTTCATTACTTCTATATAAGCTTCTGCAGAAATCTCACATGCTCGTTTCATAATTTCTATTTCGTGATCATCTTTAATGAGTCTCATATTACCTACCATAGAAGATCCATCCATAATATCTATAGATTGTGAATGTCTGTCTTTTGAGTTAGCTGCACATGTCCAATCAATAACTTTCTGATCAAACCCACTTTTCTTTCCAATTGGGTAAAAAACTTTCTTAACTCCATTGAGT
>ARRL01000025.1 GCA_000385055.1 gamma proteobacterium SCGC AAA168-P09 | reverse complement strand
AAAAATTCACAAGAAAAATGTTGAGTATGCTGACTTTAGGGTTCTAAAATCAATTGATATTCCATCTGTACTGGTCGAATCAGGGTTCATAACCAACCCTGAAGATGCTGCGAGACTAAAAGGAAAACCTGGAAGAAGAATGATTGCAAGATCTATCTTTCTTGGAATAAATAATTATTTTATTGAAAATCCGGTATCAGGCACTTTAATAAACGAAAACACAGATCATTTAAAATATACGATACAAAAGGGAGACGTTCTTTCAGAGATTGCAATTAGATTTGGCGTCACTGTAGAGTCAATTGATGAAAAAAATAAATTAAATAATAAGCCGATATATCCTGGGCAAACATTAAAAATATATTTCTAGTTAATATCTATTGGGTCTATATCATATGACCATTTGACCTTCTTGGCTTCTGGCCAGCCTTCAAATTCTTTTACAAGAAACTTTAAAACTTTATTTAGGTATGTCCTTTTTGAAGTCTGGACATATATGTTATGCCTATAATTATCTTTTACTTTTGCAATCATAGATGGAATTGGCCCAATGACATATATGTCATTTCTATTGGCTAATTTATTAATAACCTTCTCTAAAAAAGCCAAATTGCTCTTTTGTGTTGGCGATGAGCATCTTATTAGGCACATTGCCGCATAGGGAGGAAGATTATTTTTTTTGTTTCTTTCAAGGGATTGAGATGCAAAATTCATATAATTTCCAGTCTTTATTTGACCTAGATTTACATCATCTGGATATCT
>ARRL01000024.1 GCA_000385055.1 gamma proteobacterium SCGC AAA168-P09 | reverse complement strand
TCTCTTCCCATCATACCTGTAATTTGTTTTTCAGGTGTGTCCATTACTTCTAGAGGAATAGTTTGATCTTTAATTATAGCGGCACTTGTATTGTAATTTTCGAGTTTTTCTTCATACATTCTTCCATAAACACCACCTCTTTTATATTTGTAAGAATGTGGAATGTCTTCTTTTGAACCATCAGGTAAACCTGCTTTATATTCACTACTTCTCATATAATCTAAAACTTTATCTTTTGGATTATATAAATCTTCTTCTAAACCCGAAACTAAATCCCAAGCTTTATCTTTTTGTTCATTTGATAAAAAGTCAGGAATAAAATTTTGAAATGATTCTTTATCACCACTTTTAATAAATTCTCTCATTTTAGTTCCCGATACACCTCCTGCTTGGGGCGGTACTAAAGTTGTTTCAAATTTAATATTCTTAGGATTCGCAAATTTAGGGATATTTTTAAAACGAGAATCATTTATATCTTTTTCTCCCATTCCTAAATAAATTATAGAATTTTCGGGGGCTTGGTTTTCTATAAAATCATAAACATCTTGTACTGGTGAATTTGAATTAGATGGTAAAATAGTTAATTTACGAGAAGATTCGTTATTATCATTATTTCTATATAAATTCCATAATTTAAGAGATATTTCTCTTGTAATACCATCTCGCTCTTTAGCTCCAACTTTTACTATTATAGTATCAGCATTAGTATTTTCGGCTAACCAAATAGCCATGTTATAATGTCCAGCGTGGGGAGGTTTAAATCCTCCAGGTAAAAGTGCAATTTTTTCC
>ARRL01000023.1 GCA_000385055.1 gamma proteobacterium SCGC AAA168-P09 | reverse complement strand
AAACACCTGATACATATGGTGAAGAAATAATCAATCCTAAAACTCCATCAAATGGACATTTAGAATTTATAGGTGGTGCTCAACATTCGTTATCAATATCACAATTTAGAACAAGTCCTAAAGTAGGCGACTTCTTTGTATTTCCGTACACATTGGTACATGGTGTTTATCCGTTTAGTGGCACAGATCAAGTAAGAAGAACATTATCATACAATTGCGATATACTACCTAAAGTAATGATAAAAACAAAATAAAGGAGAAACAAATGACAAAAATAGTTGATATGACAAGTGTGGCTGAAGGCGATTCATCTTCTTTAGACAGAGCAGGTATTACTTCAAGTGAAAAACCATTTGAAATTGAATCAATAGGTAATCCAGAGGATCCTAGTAAGTTTGAGGTTACAGATACTAAAACTAATAAAGTTTATACAGTAAGCGCTAGTGCTTTAGCAGGCGGCGATTATCACCAGATTATAAAAGCATCTGATGGCACAATACCCGAAGAAGATATCAAAAGGTATTATGATATTGCTATGAAAATGGATTGGCAAGACGGTTGGTACTCTACACCAGAAATGAAAAAAGAAGCAAAGACACCTGGTTATAAACATATTCATCTAGGTGGTAGTGATACCGAAGAAATTGATTATGAGATTGAACAAGATTGGGTAAAAGAAATTTGGGAACAAATAAATCCTGGAACAAAATTATTAAGACATTATCTCAATGGTCATTATAAAGGACAATCAGGTGGCATTCATATAGATGGTTGGACTGGCGATCAATATACAGTTATAATTTATCTTACACCTGACTGGCGACCAGAAGATGGTGGTACAATTGAGTTTTGGACACCT
>ARRL01000022.1 GCA_000385055.1 gamma proteobacterium SCGC AAA168-P09 | reverse complement strand
CTCTGACTTTAATTTTTCATGCCTCCACTTATCATCATCTGAATAATCAGCATAACTAGCTTCTTCCATTGCTCTATAATAAGCTAAAAGCAATTGTAAATAAAGAGAATCATTAATAATACCAGTGGAATCTCCTGTCCACTCGTTAAAAACAGTTTGTAACTCTGGATTATTTACAGCAGCATTGCCAAACAAGTTTTTTAATTTATTTGAATTAGTCCAAAGACCATCCATTACTTCTTGAATTGTATCTAAAGATGCTGGTCTATGAGTACCTCTTGCAGACATCATTGGTTTCCCTAATGCATTCTTTAAGTAACTTTTAGCAGCCTCTACTCCTGTTCCCTCACCAGTACCTGTTAATATGCTATTGTAAGTTTGTTCCATTTCAGGAGTCATTTGGTTAAGCATCTGGTCTTGATTTACTTTCTCAAGAATACCTCCTTCACCTACTCTAAGAAAGCCTTCGTCGATAAGTCTTTGTACTTCTTGTTTTCTACTTTCAGGATCAAGCATACTTACACCAGAAGACAATTGACCTAAATTACCATAAGGAGCTCTTAAATCATATTCTTCATTAAAATCCATAGTACCCGGACTACCCATAGTAGCTGCTGCTAAGGCAGACTGCGGACTTATTCCTAAATCTTGTTCAAGCTGAAGAGGATCGTACTTAAGATTTATATTTAAATCTTGAGCTTTCTCAGCTTGTCTTGCTGTATAAGCAATAGCCCTAGCTTCTGCTGTTTTATCTTGAGGAATAACTGAATAACCAGAACCATCTTTCATTGTTATTACGTCTTTATACGGATTAGCTGTTGGCACTCCCGAGTCATCACCTATAATAAGTGGTCCTGATTCTTTAGAACCTCCTATATAAGGAGT
>ARRL01000021.1 GCA_000385055.1 gamma proteobacterium SCGC AAA168-P09 | reverse complement strand
TTTGTACTTGGTATTAACTTACCTTGTATGTTATCAGGATTTTTAACAGATAGAAACTGTTTTGATAATCTTAATCTTTCTTCTTCTTGTTTATCTTTAGGTACATCAAATAAAACATTGATGTCTAGGTCAGCGTCATTTCTATATCTTTTAGTCAGTATAGAACCAATCAAAGTTATTTTCAAAACAGGATACTCTTTCTCAAAGTCTTCAATCTGTTTATCAATCATAGCTTTGACACTAGACTTGATCTTAGGATCCTTTGTGTCAGCGTTATCGAATACGCCAGGTGCATAAGTGCTTCTAGGTATATCGATAATTGATTCTTTTAACTGTCTAAATGTTTTCATTGTTTACTCGTATGTTTTCTTCTTCTTATATGCTTCGTGATGTTTGCCTAATATCTTTACGATACGCCAATCACCATTTTCTAATACTTCTATCTCTGCTTTTACTTTATCACAAGCAAAAACAAAGTTACCTACAGCAAGACCATCTATTTTCATCTGTTTATATTTTGCCTCTGCTTTTCTTTTCTCTTTCAAGCAGTGACTCATATTGATTGCTTCTCTATGATCTACTAGTTTCTTTGTACCATCTGCGTTCTCAAATATACAAACTGCAAATACAATGCCTATCTCTGGTTCAGAAGGAGTTAAATCTACAAGTCCTTTTTCTTTAGCCACATCTAGTGCTTCTTGTGTATCTGCACTTGCTTTAAAACCAAGTGTAAGTAATATTAAAAATAAAAATGTTATTAGATATTTTTCCATATTAATCTCCCGATATTATTTTTGTTATTCTTAATCCGTATTTAGTTTGTGAATCTTCTTCTAAATCTGCAACTAATATTTTACATTTAAATTGCACTCTCTCACTTTTACCATTTGAATCCATCTGTCTTGTTGCCGTTCTTTTAGATTTTAAACAAGCTGATAAGTTAGGTTTGAAAACGTGTTCAATTGTTTTACCGCTAAGTATTAACAATAATCCAACAACACCTTCTTTAGCAGGTATCTTTTTACCAGGTTTGTATTCTAAAGCAACAGCGATAGTCACAAATAATAGTAAAGAGATTGTTGTTAGTATTTTTTTCATTTATTCTCCTGTTTTCTTGTGTGAGTTACCGTTTGAATATATAATATTACGATTACTATCTTTTAACGCTTCAACAGCTACAGTTAAACTT
>ARRL01000020.1 GCA_000385055.1 gamma proteobacterium SCGC AAA168-P09 | reverse complement strand
AGTTTATTATAAAGGTTGTAATATATCAGGACGATCACAGGAGATAGAATATGAATAAAAATTATAATCCAATGTCAGAGTTAGGTGTTAGTGATGAAGAAGTTGTACAAGAATTAGGGTTAGACCCAAAATTAGCACACACACCTGAATTAAATGAAGTTGCTTTTAATAAAATATATCAACGAAACTTAGTAGCAATACAAGGCAGACTAATTTCGGAAGGACATGATTTAGTAGAAGCTAAAGAAAAAGCTGTTAAAGAAGCTAATAAATTAAGAAAAGAAGCAGAAAAGTTTTTGAAAAAAGTACAGCAAGACAGAAGATATTAAAATAAAAATACCCCCATAGAAATTAATCTATAGGGGGTTTTTTTTTTTATTTTTTACTCTTGCATTCTTCTCATTAGTTCTGCTGCAACTTCGTTGTTATCTAACAGAGAACCAGAAAAAGCAGATTGAACAGTACTTTGACTTTCTTTACTTGATAAGTAATCTTCATACTCGTCAGGATCAGGGAAAAACATTTGTTTTATTTGTCCACCAGACATTTCAGCTCGTTCAAACAAAGTATTCTTACCTTCAACATTCTCATCAGTAGTTGTAGCCATACCAGGTTTATATTTTTCACCTTCCCAAGTAGTTCTTTCGAAAGCTTCTAAATCTGCTATCATTCCTTTTAATTGATTGTATTCATTAACAACACCTGATTTCCTTCCTTTTTCTAAAAACTTATCAGCTAATCTAGTGCCTTTGTTATCTCTAATTTCAATAGAATTTATTGCTTCTCTAAAACCATTAGTTAATTGTTTAAAAAAGTCATTTTCTTTCATAACTTTTTCAAACACTTTATTATAAATATTACTGTAATTCCTTAACATATTTGTAGGAACTCTACCGGCATCCCAAACAGATAAAAAGAATTTAAAGTCATCTGGATACAATCTATTCATCTCAGAAATAGTTATTGATTGTACTAAATCATCTAAACCATGAATGGAAATAACTGGAAAGCGACTAATGCCTGCTGATTTAACATCATTAGTAAATTTAAGAGCTTCAGATTCAGCATCTAAATTAGGAACAGGTATACCTTCTTGAAATAATATTTCAGACCCCATAATATCAAACGTTTTCCAGTCTGAAGGTATGTGATTTTCTATCATAGAAGTACTCATACCATCAATCCAATTTTTCTGCCA
>ARRL01000019.1 GCA_000385055.1 gamma proteobacterium SCGC AAA168-P09 | reverse complement strand
TCAGACGATAAGATTATCAATGAAACTGACGGAACAGATGGTTTCGCTGCTGAAGACTTTACAACAGACGCTTCTGGTTTAATTGTGGTAACACAGGCTGGATCTGCTTCAGGTTCTGCTTCTGTACTTAACGGAGTGACTACTACTTAATTCTAGTTAGAAATAACTATTATAAATAATCGTATAGGGTTCGTAAGGATCCTATACAATTGATCCCTTACGAGATAACATCAATGTATGGGCTAACATTCCCGAATACATAAGGGTATAAACAAATGGAGAAAATAAAATGGCTGACAAGAAAATCACGGCATTAACTTCATTAGGAACAGCGACTGCAAGAGAAGACTTACTTCACTTGGTTGATGATCCTTCTGGAACGCCGATAAACAAAAAAGTGACTATCGCTGAGATGGAGAATGCTTTAAGAGCACCTGTAGCTTTAGCTGATACTGCTTCAATTACACTAACTGCTGCTACTAACGCAGGAAGAACAAATGTTTTCCCTGATACATCACAAAATACAACTGTGACACTTCCAACACCAAGTGCTGGTCTGTCTTTCAGATTTATTTACGGTGGTGCGGCTGCAGACGCTACTGACCACATTATCAAAACTGCTGGTAATACTATCTTTTTCAAAGGTGCTTTAACTCACCTAGATACTGATGGTAACAGTAATGCTACTGTGTTTTCAGATGGTAACTCAAACAGCGTAATATCATTAGTGACACCTCAATCATATGTTATAGACCTAGTTGGCGCTTCAGCTACTGTTTATCATGTGTCAGGTTTCATTTCTGATGTTACCGTTCCAACAATTGCTGACGCTTAATAGTTAGGAATAGTTGATTACTTAATACTATGTGGAGGGGGTTCGCCCCCTCTACTACTTAATTAAATTATGGAGAAAAAATGAGTATATCAAAAGAAAAACTGCTTGCAAGAAAAGAAGACATTAAAAAAGACTTTGATAACCTTGTAAAACAGATTGACGAACACGAATTAAAAATTAAAAGTATGAAGAACAATTTGAATGCTTTAGCTGGCGCTAGTCAACAATGTGATTTGTTTTTAAAAGAACTTGAAGACAATAACGAAATGCCTAGAGAAAAAGAACAAGCATTAAATATTGCAACTTCATAGTAAGGAGATACAATGACAAAACTAACAAACGAAGAACTAAATGGACTGTCTCCTAGAGCGAGAAAAGCCTATGAAGATAAACATGGTGTTATTTCTGAAATTCTAACTATCAATCCTAACAAAGAAGTT
>ARRL01000018.1 GCA_000385055.1 gamma proteobacterium SCGC AAA168-P09 | reverse complement strand
TTAAAGCTATAGAATCGTGATCTTGTAATACTTTTAATTTTCTAGGTTTATCTTTTGCATTGTTTACCTTTGTAGCAATTTCGCTGTACAAAGGTGGTATTGCTCTACCTACTTCTTGTAGTGCTGCCATACCTCTTTTACTTGCTAATGCTGGGTGTGATACAGGTTGTTGCTGTAATTGTTCATTTTGTTGTTGCGATTGTTGTCTTACCATATCTGGATTCGCAATTGATCCATCTGGATTTCTTCTAATTATAACCATTTTTTTCTCCTTAACAGTTCTTTTGAGTCTTAAAATTCGTCTATTGACTCAATTAAAGTTTTAAGTTTTTTGTTAATAAAATAACCTAGAATCTTATCTCTAGTTGCTACTTCAAAATTTTCAAACTCACGATTTATCTTGTCTTCTAATTCCTTAGGAATACAATTTAAATCTATTAATGTTTTATTTCTTTCATAATTTTTTTGTTCTTCATCATTAAAGGTAGGTACGATCTCATTGCACCATGCCTCTATCTTCTTTTTACTTAAAGGTCTTTGTCTTCTACCTTCAATAAAAACATTGTCGTCTGATAGTACGTTTGGTATGCCATCGCTTCTATCACCTTTTAGTATATGTTCTCTAATATATAGACTTGGATTTTCATCTTGACCTACAAACTTATTAAGAACAGGATTGTATTGTTTTATTCTTGCATTATGTAATTGTATAAAGTCTTTATCACCACTCAATATTAGTATCTTCTCTTTTACTTTTCTCGTTAGAACAGCAATGATATCATCTGCCTCTGCTGTTTCTAATTCTATCACCTTGTAAGGTAAGAATTCTTTAATTTCGTTTTTAACTTTAGACAGTATGTCAAATATCATTGTCCAGTCATGTTCAGACTTCTCTCTATTTGCTTTTCTACCTGCCTTATAGTTAGGAAATGATTGTCTTCGCCATACATTATAACTATCACAAGCAATAACCATTTCGCCGTATTCTTTTCTAAACTTCTTATTATGACCTCTTAAACTATTTAGTACCATGTGACGTACAAGGTCCTCGCTTAGTTCTAGGTTATCTCTATTGATCGTAACCATAAGGTTTGAGATCATTATTTGGTTTATATCAACGATAATCATACTATATTATAACACATTTTATACTACTTGTCAACCTTTGGTGGTGGTTTAGATACAAATACCTTACTGTAATTCATATCGGTAACCTTTTTGCCATTAGGTAGTTTAGATATTTTGGCCAAAGCATCCGTTATGGTTTGCATTGGGTGTTTTTGTTTAAAATCTCTTTTAATTAAACTTTTAATACTTTCT
>ARRL01000017.1 GCA_000385055.1 gamma proteobacterium SCGC AAA168-P09 | reverse complement strand
CTGCTAATCTTTTTTCTTCTACCATATTATACTCCTATTTACGCCAATCATTTTTCCATAATGGTCTTGGCTTTTTTCTTAATAACTCTCTATAAAGTTCGGCAGTCTTATCCATTTGAACAAGACTACCGGGTTCTTTTTGTTTGTCTTTAGGATTTAAACTCCTACCCATTGCGCTAGTAATCCTACTATAACAATGATAACAAATATACTAAGGCTTTTATTCTCCTTAGCTTTTTCTTTTAGTGTCTTCGGATCTATTCTCCAAGTCATAACTTCTCCTTACTTAGATAATTCACTCGTTATATCTTTGTCAAGTAACTTCCAGATAATACCTGCAGCAATGATGCCTGCTAATCCTGCGTTACCTAATGTCCAGACTATATTGAGTATAGAACCGATTACATCACCAGTTAAGAACGCTACTTTCTGTCCGAAAATAACCTGTAATATAATTGACAAACTAATTAACTTAATACCAACGTCTATTGCACCGTCAGCTCCGTTCTTTATTTTTTCTAACATATATATCTCCTATATAATTAAACAGCGAGCTCCTCTTCTGTGAGGTCCACTACTTCACATACATTTCCTGTACATGCTAAAGTCTTGCTTCCTGTTGTAGTATCTTCCAGCTCATATTGACTTATCAACGTCCAGTCTAAGTTCTTCGGCATCACTTCATTGAGTGCTTCGTACTCTTCCTTCGTGCAATCCTCGTAAGGTGCTTGCTGATAAGTGTGGTCGGAATGAGGTAAGAAACTTACCCCTGACACTTCATCAAAGTGTTCGTATACCCAAGCACCGACCTGCATCCATTCGTGCTCCTTCACACTTACAGTTATACTTGGTTTATGTTCACAGTAATATCTCTGATATGTTAACCAGAGTTCTAACTGCTCTATAGCTGTTCTGTCATTCCTTAGTACAGCACCGTCAGGTGACTTCATAGGGAACGAGAACACCTTAACACTATCAGGCTTCATCACATCATCTTCACAAGGTATGCCTTGATCGATCATGAGTTGAGCGATAGGGTCTTTAGAGTCTGCTCTAACTCTACGGATATAATGGTCATGGTGTCTAGGGTGTATGCCTGATGCTGAATCTACTAACTGGCTTACTGTACCGCTAGGTTTAACAGCAGTAGTAGCAGTTGCTTGTTGAATACCTAGTAACTCTGACC
Source organism: gamma proteobacterium SCGC AAA168-P09 (assembly GCA_000385055.1). Taxonomy (GTDB): domain Bacteria; phylum Pseudomonadota; class Gammaproteobacteria; order Magnimaribacterales; family D2472; genus SCGC-AAA076-P13. The sequence goes on along the minus strand of ARRL01000017.1, from coordinate 176 downwards.
AATCTTTATTAACTTTAACAGTCTCTTTTCGCAGAGCTGTTAAGAAGTCTGGTAAGCTTTTCTTACCATGATATCCTCTACCATCATTACTTCCATTCATAAAAGAGTTATCCATAATACCTGTAAGAGATACACCTAATAGTGCTTCTTCTTTAGTATTAATAATCCACTTCTTT
>ARRL01000016.1 GCA_000385055.1 gamma proteobacterium SCGC AAA168-P09 | reverse complement strand
AAGAGGAAGCACCTGCTGAAGAGGAAGCACCTGCTGAAGAAGAAGCTCCTGATGAACAAGTAGTTGCTGCTGAAGAAGAGTCTCAAGATAAAGACTCTTCAGATGATGAAAGTAAATAAACTAGATTCAAAAAACTATATTTGCATAGCCTCAATTGGCAAGCCAAGAGGCCTCATAGGTGAATTTTTTATCAATTCTTTTTGCAGCCCAAAGGAAAATCTCCTTAACTATAATAATTTTTATATACAAGACGATCTAATAAAAGATTTCAAAATTGAATATATAAAAAAAATTAATTCAAAAATGTATGCCAAAATTAATGGTATTAATGATATTGACACTGTAAAAAAATATACAAATTTAAATATATTCATAAATAAAGATTGCTTACCTAAGGCAGAAAAGAATGAAGCCTATTGGTATGAATTGATGGGGATGAGGGTAATAGACGTTAAATCTAATGATCTTCTAGGTGTTGTAGAAAGTCTTAACAATTATGGTGCAAATGATTGCCTTGAATTAACGCCAACACAAGAATCCATAGATAACCAAAAAAGATTAATTCCATTTGTAATTGATAAATTTATCTCATCAATCAATCGAGAAGAATCAGTAATTTTTGTAAATTGGGATAAAGGCTTTTGATAATGAAATTTAACATTCTCACAATTTTTCCTGAAATCTTTAAAATATTTGAATATGGAGTGATTTCAAAAGGTATTAACAATAATTTTTCTCTCAGTTGCTATGACATAAGAAAACACGCTATTAATAAACACGGGCAAATTGATGCTAAACCTTATGGTGGTGGTGAAGGTATGTTACTAATGCCCGAACCTCTAAAACAAGCTATTTTAGATATACCAAAAGAAGATAAGGGTCATGTTGTTTACTTATCACCGCAAGGAAAACAATTAAATCAAGACAAAGTTAAAGAGCTTTCATCTTTAAAGTCTTTAACCCTTATATGTGGAAGATATGAAGGTATTGATCAAAGATTTATTGATAATTATGTTGATGAAGAGATTTCTATTGGAGACTTTGTAATGAGTGGTGGCGAATATGCTGCAATATGTTTAATTGACTCCATTGCTAGAAACCTTCCTGGAACTATCGGTAATAAAAATTCTGTTGATAATGATTCTTTTTCTAATGGTCTTTTAAAAGGTCCTGCATATACTCGACCTGAAGTATTTGAAGATTTAGAAGTCCCAAAAGTTCTTTTATCTGGTAATCATAGTAAAATTGAAGCCTGGAAGGCTACTAAATCGCTTATTCAAACTCATTTAAGAAGACCAGATTTAATAAATAAGGTAAAATTGTCAAAAAAACAAAAAAAACTCTTGGAAGAATGGGAATCTAAGGATATCCTATAGCACTTTTTAGGCAAATATAATGAACGAATCTGATAAAGAAAATATAAATAACGAAGAATTACCAGAATCTACTGAAGAAGTAGTTGCTGAAGAAGCTCCTGCTGAAGAAGT
>ARRL01000015.1 GCA_000385055.1 gamma proteobacterium SCGC AAA168-P09 | reverse complement strand
CTGCCAGACTGCCTCCATAGAAATACCACTAGGTTCTTTATATGTCATCTTAGGTGCTGATACTGGACCCATAACATCAGGATTATCTTGAGCTAATTTAGCAAATTTAACATATGTTTTAAAAGCTTTTCTCATGTATTTTGAATAATCTTTTAATCTAGGTTCTGCTTCATTCATAGAATTAACATAAGTCTCTGCTATTTTATTTAAATGTCCCCAAGCTTTTCCTTGTAAAACCAATCTACCATTAGGATTAACACTAACATCACTACCAAATTTACTTCTTAAATTATTAACTATTCTAACAAAATCAGCATCCGGAATAGATTCTTCTAAGTGTTTAGTTATTTCAGCAGCAATAGACATAATAGAACCGTCTGTTCCTTGCCCATAACTAGCTCCAACTAATCCTGTCTTAGCAAAAGCAGAACTTTTGTTCCAAAGCTTATCAAAATTATTAGGGTTTTGAGCATCTGCAAATAAAATTTTAATAAAATCTATATAATCATTATCTCTGCCTGCATTAATTTCACCTTGTAAATAACCTCTAGCTTTTTCTGCAGTTGTTGCATACAATTTAGGCAAATCAAAACGAGATTCAGGATCAATATTATTCTTTTTGTCACTAGCTTTCTTTAAGCGATCTTTGTGCATCCAATTTAAAACACCTAATCCCCCCGAAATAGCGCCTCTTATATTACCTATTTGAATAGATTGAATTGTAGGTCCAGACTGAGCAGCATCAACAGTACCAATAAACTTTGTTTGATATTGTGTTATTGCTTCATTTTCTTTAGCTGCTACGTAGTCTGATAATTCCATTAAAGCAAATAAAGAATCCATACCTTCACCTAATGTACCATCATTTATTAACGGTTTTAACGTATCTGGATCAATATATAACTCATTAGGCATGATGTTACCATTACCATCTATTATAGATTTTTCTGGAAGACCATTAGAATCAGCTAAATGATTAAGTTGCATACCTAATTTAATCCAAGGATGCATAATACCGTTATTATTTTTCTTATGATTAAGTATATTTTTTATTTGTCTTTGATAAGCAGCAGGAATTTTACCATCAAAACCTAAATACATTAATATAGCATTCATGTGGTCAGATTCTTCTTGATTCATTTTACCGTCAATAGGTGCTAATGACATAGTATAAGAATAATCTCGAGGAATAGTAAGTCCTCTCATTATTTTGTGATCAGTCATAAGTAAAGTCTCGTGCCCACTTCTACCAGAAGACCTTCTTTTTATATCTGGATACCATGTTTTTCCGTCAGGAGAATTTTCTTTTATGTAAGCATCTTGTTGTAATATTATATGATAATGTTGTGGCTTAAAAGAAAACTCTTCATTAAATAAATTAAACCATTTTAAACCAATATCCTCTTTCTTAGCATCTGCCCCTTCTGCATAATCTAATCTACCTTCTTCAGGACCTACGTAAGTATTTCTTACAAAATTTAAATTCCTAGGATTAATCATCATAGGCATTTCTTCTTGTATATTCATTGCGTTAGTTCTAACATAACTAACTCCTGAAGTTTTTCCAAGAAAA
>ARRL01000014.1 GCA_000385055.1 gamma proteobacterium SCGC AAA168-P09 | reverse complement strand
TCCTTTAGCTTTCTCAAAGAAAATAGGATTGCCATTAATATTTTTGAACGCTCTAACAGGAGAGTTTACTCCTCCTGGCATTAATGATTTAGCTCTATCAAACAAAGCTATTGATTTTTCTATATTGTGCAATTTAATAATTTATAGTGATATAAAATTAAAGGAATACATGATATCAAGAATTTAATACTTTTATGAAATTACCTTAACAGCAAAGCTATCAACTTTACTCCAATCAGTAAATTCATAAGTATTTTTTGTATCCGTTGGTCCTTTCGTCATCCACATAATAAATCTGATCATGTGCTTGTCAATAAAATTATATTTTGGGTAATCAATTTTTCCAGCAAAAACAGCTAATGATTTTGGCTTCCAAGGCGTTTTAAATAAAAATTTTTTCATATAAGGGTTCGTATTAGGTGTATTTTTTTCAGGCTTTCTTGCTACAACATTAACTGAAAAAAAAGCATTTTCTTTATTAGAAATTTCGTCAATATTAGATTCTATGAAGTTATACAGATCAGGTTTATGTTTCCCATATCTTATGCTAGCACCAATGATTATTCTTTGGAATTGAGATAAATCAGTATTTCGAGCCTCAGAAATTGATACTATTTGAGAGTCATTTTTATTTTTTTCGAATTCCATTATTCTTTTGCAAATTTTTTGTGTCTGTCCATCAGTTGAAGAAAATATAATAAGTGTTGATTTCATTAGTGCATAATTTTTTAGAATGAATCTTTATATTTTATATTGTTATTGATAATAATTGATAGCAGCTCTAATTTTTTATCTAGTATATTTAGAAAATTTGAATAAATACCGATTTAACAACTTACATATGGCTATTAGAATAGTTATATAATGATTAATTGAAAAAAAATAATATTAGAATCAAAATTAAATAATTATGGAAACCAATCAAGACCGCTCAATTGAACTTACTAATTCTGCATTAGGAAGAATTACTAATGTTTTAAAAGAAGGTGAGCGCTCAAAATTCAGAGTATATGTAACTGGAGGAGGCTGTTCAGGTTTTCAATACGGCTTTAAATTTGATGATGTCGAGGCATTTGATGATGATGTGATTGATTTTGGAGAATTTAAAGTTCTAATTGATTCTATGTCATATCCATATCTGTATGGATCAACCCTTGATTTTGTTGAGGACCTTTCTGGAGCAAAATTTGTTATTGAAAATCCTAATGCAAAGACCACATGTGGTTGTGGTGAGTCGTTTACGGTTTAGACTTAGCTATAGATCCCAATAACCCTCTATTAAACTTATCTTTACCTAATTGAATTTTTAAAGGCTGGTTGGCTAATCTTTTAAATCCTAGCCAAGCAAATGCCATAGATTCAATGGCTTGAATGTTGTAACCAAGGTTAGATGAAAGTGCAGCGTCTCTTTGAATTAAATTTGAAATTCTTTTTAAAAGAAACTTATTATTTCCGCCACCGCCACAAATGATTATTTCATCAAATTTATGATTATTTTGTTTAATTGCATTAGCCACACATAAGGCTGAAAATTCGGTGAGAGTCGCAAGAACATCTTCAGATGATTCTTTAATGAATTTTCTTGATAGCATGCTTAAATTAAATAATTCTTTT
>ARRL01000013.1 GCA_000385055.1 gamma proteobacterium SCGC AAA168-P09 | reverse complement strand
AACTATACAAGAAAGAGTAGGAAAGATTATGGACTTTCTTTCTGGTAAGAGTGATGACTATAATATGGAAGCATGGTTACAATCTAAAATCACAAGTGCAGAAGATAAACTAAATTCTGTTGCTAATTATGTGACTAACAACCCAGAAGTGAATGAAGCAAATTTAAATGTTGACAATGTTGGTAAAGGTGATACTGATAAAGAAAAAGAACTTAAAATAAAATTAGATAAAGAAAAAGATCAAGATACTTTAGAAGCACAGATAACTACTTTAAAAGGACAGTTAGCACTTGTTAAAAATAAATTAGAAAACGAAAAGAATAGAGTTGTTAAACCTGAACCTAATCCTGAAACAGGAGAAGTGCCTTTGAGAACAGGAATAGCAAATGCTATATTAGATAAAAAAATTAACACTAAAAAACTTGTACAATCAAAAAAGAAAAAAGAAATTAAAGTCGGCGGAAAAACTGCAATAGAGATTAATCCAGATAAAGACATTGGTAATTTCTCTGGTGGTATGAGAACTAACGCAGGTAATTTACATTAGGGAGGTGATCTCTAGTGAGAGATTATAAAGAATTTTATAGAGAAGCAAAAGGTGATAAACCTCGTATCTATTGTGATATGGACGGTGTTCTTTGTGACTTTATAGTACAGGCCAAAAAGGCGACAGGCGTTATCTTTACACAAGATAAAGCAAAAGAACATTGGGAAGTGATTAAAAAGTATCCTAAATTTTGGGCAAATATGCCTTGGATGCCTGGTGGACAACAACTATGGAATTATATTAAACAATATAAACCACATATATTATCTGCTTATACTGTTGAGGATCCTAATTGCAAACCAGGTAAAAGAACTTGGTTAAGAAGAAATGTTAGTGTATCTACAAGTAATATTAACTTGGTAAGAAGACGAGATAAGCAAAAATTCGCAATGAAAAGTAATGATAAAAGACAGCCTGCAATACTAATTGATGATTTTAAGAACAATATTAATGAATTTAAGGCAGCTGGGGGTATTGGTATACATCATACTAGTGCTTCAAAGACAATTTCAGAGCTTAAGAGATTAGGATTTTGATAAATAGTAATGTTAATTAACAAAACACAAGATTAAAACTTATTAATAAGGAGAGATAAAATGGCTTTATGGGGAAAAACTAGTAATGCAGAAAGTAGACCTAAGAGTTTACCTATGGATTCTAATAGTGGATATTCTCGTGAGTTTGTGACTGCAAATAAAAAGGGATGGGTTTTTCAACCTGGTCTGGCAAGTGCTGCAACAGGTAATGATAACACTGCTGCTGATCCAGAGATTTTAATTGCTATTAGAAACTTATCAGTATCTACACAATCCGCAAACTTATTATCAATCGATTATACAGCAGGCGCTTACGCTGACGCTGCAGACTTTGATTTGGTATTAACTTTTGACGAAGAAGTAACGGTTACAAGTGCATCTGCAACTGCTAACCAAACGATTACAAACAAAGCATACATTCTGTTATCAGAATTAGGTGCAACTGACATGGTAGAAGACAGTACTGTTGCTTGTCAATACTATTCAGGAACAGGAACAAACACATTAACTTTTAGAGGTAGATTAAATACTACTGCTAACGGTTTCTTA
>ARRL01000012.1 GCA_000385055.1 gamma proteobacterium SCGC AAA168-P09 | reverse complement strand
GTGCAATCGCTGGTTCGTGTGCTGAAGTAGGTGCTTCAGGACAAGTAGGTGGAGATAGAAACAATGCGTCTGTTGGTGCAAAAGTTTCAGTTGGTCCTCAAATCGGTGCAAAAGTCGGTGGTGGTGCAACAGTTGATGATGGTAAACTTACAGTAGGTGCAGATGTTAAATTAGCACTTGGTGTTGGTATTACATTATCTCCTAGTATTACAGTTGATACAAGACCAGCTGCTAATGCTTGTAAATCGGCAGGTAACGCAATCGCAACTCCTTTTAAACCTACACCAAAAGGTAAAAAGAAAAAGTGGTACAAACCTTGGTAATAATAACAAAAAATAAGAGGTAAATTATGTTTTTAACAATTGGATTACTTATAGGTTTTATACTAGGATGGTATGTCAACGAGAAATTTGAAGACATCGCTGCTGGTATTAAACTATTAAAGTTCTGGAAGTAAATTATGTTTGGATCATTGAAGATTGCTATGGTGGCAATTATGATTACTGGTATCGCAGGTGCTGGTATGTATGTAATGAAGTTAAGATCAGATAATGCCATTCTAAAAGCAAATCAACTTAAATTAGAATCAGCAGTCGCTGAGCAACAAGAACTTATAGCAAGTCAAAAGAAAGACTTTGAAGATATACTAGCCGCAAATCAAAAGATGAACGAGTTAGTAAGTGTTCTTAAAAAAGACCTTACAGATTTAGATAAAAGATTCAATAAAAAAAATAGAGATGTAGGCAAACTTGCAATTGCTAAAACTAAATCTATTGAGAGAATAACAAACGGTGCAAGTGCATTGGCTACAAGATGTATTGAAATTGCAAGTGGATCACCATTAACGGAGAAAGAAAAGAATGCTACAAAGAAGTCAGAAATCAATTCTGAATGTCCTAGTATTGCTAATCCTAACTACGTTCCTTACTAGTTGTGCTGGTGTAAAAACTTTAGAGATATTTAAGAAAGAAGTACCTAGAGAAAATCTAAATTTAGATAAACCCACACCATTAGAACTAGAAAATTTAAGATGGATTATTATCACTAGTGAAAACGCAGAAGAAGTATTTAAGAAGTTAGAAGAACAAGGTATTGATCCTGTTCTATGGGGACTAACAGATAAAGACTTTGAAATGTTAGCAAAAAACTTTGCAAGAATTCGTAATCAATTAAAGATTACAAATGATTTATTAGATAAATATAAAGAGTATTATGAAACACCTGTGAAGAAAAAACAATAACAAAGGTTTCATAAATGGCAGACGAATTATCCAAAATACAGACGAAGATAGCTTTGCTTGAAAAAGATGCCAAGACTGGTGAGCAGATTCATGCAAGACTAGAAGTAGCAATAGGTAAACTATCTGATTGTGCTATGAGCATTAAAGCAATGCTTGCCACACAAGAACAAAAACTAACTAAAGCGGAACAAACAGATGAAGACATCTTTGTCACTTTAGAATCTCGTAGAAAAGAATGGGATAACGATCTTAAAGAACTTCATTCCAGAATAACTACCAATAGTAGAGAATTAAGAGAACATCAAGTACAATCTGAAAACACTATGCTCAATGAGCTTCGTGCCATGAAACATCAACTATCTGAAAGAGTTGGGGTATTAGAAAAATGGAGATGGGTTATTATCGGCGGTTCTATTATTATTGGCTTAATGATGTCAAATCCAAGTGGAAATATATGGGATTTTTTATCTTAATCGCTTGACTTTTTGCCACTTATTTGTTATAATAAGACCATGTCAAGTTATATAGATACAAAATTTATCAATCTATTATCAGCAAGACTTCCTAAATTTAAAAGAAAAGCAGAGTACTTATTTAATTTTAGATGTCCTCATTGTGGTGATTCTCAAAAATCACAATCGAAGGCTAGAGGTTTTGTCTATAAAAAGAAAAATGATATGTTCTTCAAATGCCACAACTGTGGTGTGGGTCAATCATTAGGTAATCTAATTAAGTTTCTTGACCCTAATTTATATAAAGAATATATATTTGAAAGATTTAAAGATGGTAAACCTACTAAAGATAAACCTGAATTTGATTTTACACCATCAAAAGAATTAAAGACGAGAACTGCTGACGAGAAGTCGTTAAATGAATTAGAATCATTTGACAAGTTAGTACAATCACATCCAGCAAAACAATTC
>ARRL01000011.1 GCA_000385055.1 gamma proteobacterium SCGC AAA168-P09 | reverse complement strand
ATGCTATTACTGGTGCAGGTGTAGAGTCGTCCATTGCTGTATTATTTGTAGAAGTTTCTTTCTTTGTCAGTTTGTTTAAAGAACCAACGCCTTTAAGATAACTTGTAGAGGGTACTTGAAGACCCATAGAATACTCTTTGATAAATGCCTTATATGATTTGACCATTAAGAACCTCTTACTTGTTTTGCCAAGTCTTTATCTGCCTTGCCCCATGTTCCAGATGATTTAGTTGTAAAAGAATTTACTCTTGCAAATGCCCATTGTTGTGGTGTAGTACCAGGTCTATGACCACCTTTCCATGCAGCCATACCTCTATCATATACTTTCTTTAGTATTGAATAAGGCATACCTGATTTCTTTGCTTTAGTTTCTAAACCTTTAATCTTCTCATTTAGATAATCTTCACCATACATTTGTTTAAACTTGTTAGTATGTTTTGAGGGTTTAGTCTTTGCAACTTTATCAGCAGGTGATTGTTTGTAAGCAGACTTATCACTATCAGATTTTTTACCTTGTTTTTCTAAATGTTTATCATGTGATTTCTTTTGTTTGTCTGTTAAACCAGAAACATATTTTTTAGGTTGATCTGTTGATTTGTCACGAGCCAATGCTCTTTCGCCTTCTGATAGTTCTTCATTTGCTTTTTGCAAAGCGTCTTTTACTGAAGAATTATTTGATAAACCTTTTTCTAATTTTTCTATTTCTTTTATAGCACCTTTCATATTACCTGACATTTTTTTAGCAATGTCTTTTGCTTTTTGAACTAGTGCATAACCTTGAGGAGTTTCACCTAAAGCAGATGCTTTTAATTGATTTACTCTTTCTCTAATCTCGTCTTTAGGATATTCTAAATCAGGTATTGATCTATTAATTGTTTCAGTAATACCCATTCGAGTCATTAATTTTTTCTGTAATTCTTTTTTCTTCTTAACAACGACAGTAGAAGAATCATCTCCTGTTCCTGCAACAGCAGTACCAGTTGCGTTTGCTGGGGCGTCTTCATCTTTACGAAGAAGTTTGAAAATCATGTCTTTAAAACTTTGTTTAGCCATTTAAATCCTCGGTTGTTAAATATACGTTATTATGTTTGAATACATCATAACCCATAATAGGTTGTGTGTCTTCATAGAAATCAATTACCTCACCTCTATTTATGATTATATCACCCTCTAAATCGTAAATATCTCGTTTTACTATGTATTTACCATACTGTATAGGGTCACCATAGTTCTCATTTATGTCGTATTCGAACCCTTGTTCTTTAATATACTTGTAAATTTGTTTTTCTATGATTGGATTGTAATCTTTTTCTTCTCTAAAAAATGCAATTGCAGCTGCAGCCGCTGAACCTAAAGGTCCTCTTATACCTACTTTAGATAATAGTCTTTTAAGATTAAATACGAAACGAATAAGCAAAGTATATGCTTTTCTTGCTTCTTGTTGTTTATTTGAGGGGAATGATTTTTGAAATTCTTTTGATTTAATTAATACTTTACCCTTATCATCAATAATACCAAGTTGATATGCCTTAGTTTTCTTGAAAGGTGTAACCAATATTTTTAATACTCTATAAGCGACTAGGGCGTCTATTACTCTTCCCATTTTATATCCTTTTTAATTCTTCCATTACGTTTTGATCTGTGTCTAAATCAATCATTTCGTCTTGTGGCATGTAATCTAAAAAGATGAGGACAGTTTTTAATATACTCCAATGTTGTTTATCTATTTTAAAAAACAATAATGTAGTAGCAGCTTCAACACCAAATACATTTGCTAAGATAATTATATGATTGATAATAAGTCTTGATTTAAATTCTTTAGATGTATCATACTTTCTAAATAACCTTTTCAGGTATTTAAAACGATTCATATCATCATCAAATTCTTCTTTACTAGCACCTCTATTATCATAATGCCTTAAAGCAAATATGTCAATAGTTTCATGTGTCAGTATCTTAAAATCAGCCATAATTTATTCACTTGTATTAATGTAGTAGTAAGTAGTATATTATATTAACTTGGCAGAAACCATAAACTGATTATTGTTTTGTTTTTCCCAGTTAAATTCTATCTTCAATCCGCCATCTTTTTTATGAGAAACTCCATCACCATTTTCTATTTCTGTACCTTGTGACATAGGTCCGTTAGAATTTTCTGGTGTCTTACCATATCTTCCACCAAATTGAGTTAAGTCAACACTTGCGTTTCCTTTATCAGATTCGATCTTAGGTTCTACAAAATTTAATCCCATAATATTCAACTTGTTATTAAGTTGTTTCATAGCAGCGTCAGGTTGCATATACTCTTGTTGAGCAATTGCACCAACGAAACCATTTAATCTTTGCATTACTTTTTCGTCATGTATGTTAAAAAGACCTAAGTTGTCATCTTCAGCAGAGTTAAGAGCAACAGTATGACTTTCAAATTGTTTAAAACTTTTCATTTATTCGTCCTCTTCCATTGAATCGTCTTCG
>ARRL01000010.1 GCA_000385055.1 gamma proteobacterium SCGC AAA168-P09 | reverse complement strand
AAAGATAAGGATGGTCAATTCTGGCACTGAAGCAACTATGAGCACCATAAGACTTGCAAGAGGCTATACAAACAAGAATAAAATAATTAAATTTGATGGCTGCTATCACGGTCACGTTGACTCACTTTTAATTAAAGCGGGTTCGGGGGTTTCTACGTTTGGTCTTCCGGACTCTCCAGGAATTCCAAAAGATTTAGCAAAACATACTATTACATGTCCATATAATGACGTTGAAGCTTTTGAAAAAATATTTCATGAGATTAAGGATGATCTAGCAGCTGTTATTGTGGAACCTGTTGCAGGCAACATGGGGTTTGTTCCAGGCACAAAAAAATTTTTAGAGACATTAAGAGAAAAAACTAGTTCTTCAAATTCATTACTAATCTTCGATGAGGTTATGAGTGGCTTTAGAGTGTCTCTAGGTGGAGCTCAAGAAATTTACAATATAAAGCCTGATCTGACAGCACTGGGCAAGGTGATTGGCGGCGGGCTTCCCGTAGGAGCCTTTGGTGGTAAAAAAGATATCATGGATTATCTTGCTCCAATTGGTCCTGTATACCAAGCAGGCACACTGTCTGGCAATCCGCTGGCTATGGCAGCGGGATCAACTTTGTTAAATTTAATAATTAAAGAAAATCCTTTTGAACTTCTAGAAGCTAATGCAAAAGAGTTATTGGGTGGCATGAAAAATATTATGGATACAGCTGGCATTCCTTTTTCAACAAACCAAATAGGAGGAATGTTTGGTTTTTTCTTCTCTGAAAAATTACCAAACAATATTACTGATGTTTCGGCTTCGGATGACAATATCTTTGCTTTATTTCTTAATGCATGTATTAGAAATGGAATATACTTTGCCCCATCAAAATTTGAAGCTGGTTTTATATCAACTAAACATGGAAATAATGAAATACATAAAACGCTTGAAATTATAGAAAATATTATAAAAGTTGGAGTAACTAAAAAATGAAATACGATATCAGTGCACTTGGAAACGCCTTGGTAGATACGCAATATAAAGTCAGTCATGATTTTTTAGCAAGTGTAGGGCTTGAGGCAGATTCAATGACTTTAGCAACATCAGAAGAGCAAGCACCCATAATTAATAAATTAATAGAAATGGGTTCTGAGTCAATGTCTGATTGTGGTGGTTCTGCTACAAATTCTTTGGTGGCTGCTGCAAATTATGGATCTAAATGTCATCATGTATGCAGAGTTGCTGATGATGCTGATGGTAAAAAATATCTTGATAGTCTTCGCTCTGCCGGGGTAGAGCACATTGGAATAAGTTCTGAAAATACAGATATGCCCACAGGAAAGTGTTTGATTCTAGTTACCCCTGATGCAAAAAGAACAATGAGCAGTATGTTAGGAGTTAGCGCGTATCTAGGAGCTTCTGATATAAATTATGAAGTGGTTGAAAATTCTAAAATCTTTTATATAGAAGGCTATATGGTTACCAGTGATGATAATTTTAACGCTGTCATCTCTGTTTTAGAGCACTTAAAGGGAAAAGGTACAATTAAAGCATTATCGCTTTCAGATGCCGGAATTGTTCATGGCTTTAGGGATAAGTTTGAACTAATAGAATCTTATGGGATTGATATGGTTTTTTGCAATGACGATGAAGCTGTTGCCTTTTCAAACCAACAGAACATCAACGAAGCTGAAGAGTTTTATAAATCTAAGTCTTATATGACAATTATTACCAAGGGATCGGAGGGAAGCGTGGTTATAGAAAATGGGGTGAAGCATTTGGCTGAAGCAGAAAAAATAATTCCGGTTGATACCAACGGAGCTGGAGACATGTTTGCTGGATCTTTTATGCACGCATATCTTGAGGGCAACGATATAACAGAATGTGCAAAATTTAGTAACTATGCTTCTTCTAAGGTAGTGGAGACATTTGGACCAAGACTCGATTCAAATGGCTATGCTGAAGTTTTAAATAAATTAAAAAAAAGCTAGCTAATTTGTTCAGTATCTGATATTTTCTCCACCCTAAAAACTCTTATTAAATCCGTAATTAATGGCAAAAACAAAAACTGTAGCAGCAAAGAAAACAACTAAAAAAGCACCAGCTAAAAAAGTCGTGGCTAAAAAAGCACCAGCTAAAAAAGTCGTGGCTAAAAAAGCACCAGCTAAAAAAGTCGTGGCTAAAAAGGCTCCCCAAAAAATTGCTAATAATAAATCTAAAATTGCTGCATATAAATCTAAAAAAAATGAAAAGTATATGAGCGCTGCTATGAAAAGACATTTTGTAGCTGTATTACTTTTATGGAAAGAGCACCTTTTAGATGAAATGCAAAAAACTTTTGATCATCTTAAGACAAAAGGTGAAACCTACGCTGATCCAGTTGACAGAGCCTCTCAAGAGGAAGAGTTTGCATTTGAGCTAAGAACTAGAGATAGAGAAAGAAAGCTTATTAGCAAGATAGCAGTATCGCTAGAAAAGATAAAACAAGATGATTACGGTTGGTGTGATTCATGCGGGGACGAGATTGGAATTAAAAGGCTAGAAGCTAGACCAACTGCTACTCATTGTATTGATTGTAAAACCTTGGATGAAATTAAAGAAAAACAACTCAATGGATAACATTTGTAGATAACTCGTGATGACACTTGATTGATAATAAAAAAATAAGCAAGTTCGCTATATCTGTAATACATGATCTTCAAAATCATAATTTTCAAGCATATCTAGTTGGTGGATGTGTAAGAGACGCCCTTTCTGGGATAGAGCCCAAAGACTTTGATATAGCAACTAGTGCAACTCCAGAACAAGTAAGAAAAATTTTTAAAGCCTCCAGAATTATTGGGAAAAGGTTTAAGCTTGTTCATGTTTTTAATAGATCTGAGCTACTTGAGGTTGCCACTTTTAGATCTGGCAATAATCAAACTAATGACGATGCAAATCTAATTAAAGATGAAGCAGGAAAAATCTTAAGGGACAATGTTTGGGGAACACTAGATCAAGATTGTTATAGAAGAGATTTCACAGTTAATGCTTTATATTACTGTCCCATTTCAAAAACGATCGAAGATAAAAGTGATGGCCTTAAACATATTCATAAGAAAGTTATTGTATCTATTGGCGATCCTCAAAGAAGATTTGAGGAAGATCCAGTAAGAAGTCTTAGAGCAATAAGATTTAGCAACAAGCTTGGTTTTAAAATTGATAACAATGTAAAAGAAGCTATATATGATAAGGGGCATCTTTTATCTAGTATTTCAAATGCTAGGCTTTTTGATGAGTTCTGTAAAATATTTCTTGGCGGTATGGGTGAGAAAAATTTTATTAAGCTTTGCTCATTCAATCTCAATAAGTATCTTATTCTTACAGATCCTAATAAAAGTGATTTTTCTAATGACATTATGATTCGAGCATTAAGAAATACCGATGATCGAATTAGAAATAATCAATCTGTAACTCCTGGTTTTTTAATTGCTGCCCTCTTGTGGCCAATCCTTATCTCCAAATGCTCAAAAGATGGTGAAATAAATATTAGAAAATTTTTTAGGTCCATGGACGGTGTGCTTAAGGAGCAGCAAAAACTAACAGCAGTACCAAGAAAATTTAATAGCTATATAAAAGATATATGGGTTTTACAGCTAAAGCTGCATAGCAGAATAAAAAGTCAACCCTACAAAACTATAAGACATCCAAGATTTAGAGCTGCCTATGATTTTTTACTGGTTAGAGAAAGTGCTTCAAGAGATAAAAATGGTTTAGGCAAATGGTGGACAGATTTCCAGAAAAATGATGATTCTTTGAGAGGCTCATTAATATCAAGGATGAATGAAAAAAGTGATGAAGAATCATCTAAAATATTTGGTTTCTACAACGAGTTGAGATAATCTAGAGTAAAACTTATATGTAAAAAATGAAGCCAGCTATTAAAGAAGTACCACTTCCTAAATACATCGTCATTGAGGGTCCTATTGGCGTAGGAAAAACAACACTTGCAAACAAAATAGCGAATACCTTTAACTATGATGCTTTTCTTGAACAGCCTGCTGAAAATCCATTCCTTAAAAATTTTTATAGAAACCCAAGTCAGTCAGCATTAGCAACTCAACTATTCTTTTTATTTCAAAGAATGCAACAGATACAAGATTTAAAACAAAGGAGTCTTTTTGAAACTGTAAGAGTGGCTGATTTTTTAATAGAGAAAGACAGACTTTTTGCAGAAGTTACCTTATCTAATGAAGAAATGGATCTTTACGATAAAGTGTATGATCATATTACTCTTGATGCCCCTTCTCCAGATCTGGTAATTTATTTGCAAGCACCTATTGATGTTCTCAAAGATAGGATTACCAAAAGAGGTAATATTAATGAACAATATTTAACTCTTGAATACTTAGAAAGACTTAATGATGCTTATTCGAGATTTTTT
>ARRL01000009.1 GCA_000385055.1 gamma proteobacterium SCGC AAA168-P09 | reverse complement strand
TTTTTGCAATTCAGGCTTATAAATTTTTCCCTTTGAAGCAATCCTTCCATCTTTATCAAATGACTTATCAAGAAATTTTTGACAATATGCATCTAGAAGGGCATTACCAGGACCGACGTCGGAACCCCATAAATTTTTTCTATTTGAAACATAGGTATAATTAGCTATGCCTCCAAGGTTGAGAATAATTCTAGGGCTTCCTTTTTTATAAAAAAGTTCATTATGAAACTCAGGTACAAGAGGGGCACCTTCTCCACCTAGAGCAATATGCATATTTCTAAAATCATAAATTACAGGAAGCTGAGTTTCAGTTGCTATTATATTTGGATCGCCAATTTGCATAGAAAATGAATTTTTTTTATTAACTTCATGAAGAATAGTCTGTCCTGAGACTGCAATACCACCAATATTAGATTTATGTAATTTATTTTTATTAATACACTCTTGCACTGATGTTGAGAACAAGGAGCCAATTTGTTTATCGAGGATACCTAGCTCAGACAAAGTGACATTCTTTCCATCTATCAGAGTTCGAATTTTTGACTTTAACGAACTTGGAATTTTTTTTGAATGAAAACACTCAAGAGTAATACCATTTTTTAATCTAATAACAGAAACATCAATAGCGTCAAAACTTGTGCCTGACATTGCTCCGATATAATATTTTTTAATCATATTCATTAGGGTAAAGGTATTCAAACCTGGATAGTAACAATTTATTATCTTCCACTAGTGTATCAAAGCTCGACTTAAACTCTTTAGAAATTGGTTCCGCAGACGGGAGTTTAACTTTTATCGGATCAATATTTTTGCCTCCAATTTTAAATTCGTAGTGAAGATGTGGGCCTGTTGCAAGACCAGTACTGCCAACGAAACCTATGGTATCGCCTTGATTAACTTTTTTTGCTTTTCTAATGTTAGATGCAAAACCCTCTAAGTGACAATATCTTGTAGAAATATCATTTGAATGTTTTATAACTATCTCATTACCACAACCATTTTTTCTACCAACAAACTGAACGGAGCCATCTCCGGTGCTTCTGACCGGCGAACCTCTTTTGGCCGCATAATCAACTCCATTATGAGCTCTAATAGTGTGCAGAACAGGATGCATTCTATTAGGATTAAAATGCGAACTAATATAAGCAAAATCTAAAGGCGCTCTTAAGAAAGCTTTTTGCATATTGTTACCATCATTATCAAAAAACTCTTTTTTATTTTTATCTGTAAAGAATCTGTTAGCTGAATAAGTTTTTCCTTTGTTTATAAATTTTGCAGTAACTATATCGCCATTTTGAATTTGTTCTCCACTAGAATATGGAGTTTCATATATCACATAGAAGGAATCCCCTTTACGAATATCAAAGACAAAATCAATATCCCACCCAAGAATATATGCAAAATCCATAATAATTGAATCTGGGATATCGGCATCAAGGGCAGCTTCATAAAATGATGTTTTTATTATGCCACTTTTAAATGATTTAATTAGCTCAACATCTTTAGATATTTTTTTTATAGATATGTCATTTGAGATTTCAATAAGTATGGAGTTTGTACTGTCCTTAGTAATCTCGATGCTTGTAATGTCGTCGCCAAGGTAGCTGAACTTCATCTCATCACCTGGCTTTATCTTAGAGAGAAGATTGTTTTTATCAAGCCTAAAAATTTTATATGCAGTATTTAAAGGCAATAGGAACTCTTCAAATATAATTGATAGATTCTCACCATTTAAAACCTCATGGATTCTGTAAGAGAAAAGGTCAGAAACTTGTTCATTTAATTTCTCACTTATTTCAATTCTCTCTTCAGGCAAGGAATCATCAGTAACAAAATCGGCATACAAAAGCATAATTAAAAAAATAGACAAAAAAAATATAATCAGAACACTTTTTGTTGGAACTTTTTTAAATCCAACCATTACTCTTCTTGGATATTTAGCAATTCTGCATTCCCACCGAATGCAACAGAATTTTTTGAGATAACTTTTTCATTTAAAAATTGTATTAAGTAGTTTGGTCCTCCCGCCTTATAACCACTTCCAGAAAGACCACGACCACCAAAAGGTTGAGAACCAACAACTGCTCCCACCATATCTCTATTTATATAAACATTACCAACATTGCACTTTTGACTAAATAGATCTGCTCTTGATTCAATTCTTGTATGAATACCCATTGTTAAACCATATCCAGTATCATTAATCTCTGAAATGAGATTACTAATTTCTGAAGATTTAAATTTTAGAACATGCAATATTGGACCAAATTGCTCTTCACTTAAATCATTTAATTTATTAATTTCAATTATAGTTGGAGATACAACACTTTCGAGAATACTGGGTTCGGATTGATAAACACCGAAACCTTTATCAACACTATCTTTAATATATTTATCAAGCTTAGTTTTAGATGCTATATTAATTATTGGGCCAATATCTGTATCAAGATTTTCAGGATTACCAATTTTAAGCTCTTCCATATTGCCTTTTATCATTTCAAGTAAGTCATCATAAATCTCATCCTGAATGCAAAGAACTCTTAAGGCTGAGCATCTTTGACCCGAGCTATCAAATGCAGATCTAACAATATCATCAGTAGCCTGTTCTAAAAGCGCACTTGAATCAACAATCATTGCATTAATTCCACCAGTTTCTGCTATTAGCGGAAGAATTTCTTTTTGGTTTTGATTAAGATTATTTTGTATTTTTTTTGCTGTAGGTAAAGAGCCTGTAAATGCTACACCATTAAGATGCCTAATCCGAGAAAGAGCATCTCCATATTTGCC
The DNA here is from genome assembly GCA_000385055.1 of gamma proteobacterium SCGC AAA168-P09. GTDB lineage: Bacteria > Pseudomonadota > Gammaproteobacteria > Magnimaribacterales > D2472 > SCGC-AAA076-P13. The sequence continues at coordinate 1,981 of ARRL01000009.1, read as the reverse complement.
ATCACCAAGAACCAACTGAAGAGCATCTAAAGGTGTACCATTTTCATGAAATTTTTTAACTATGATATAGCCTAATATAGAAGTATGTTCAGACGGCTTAACAGTTACTTTATTTCCTGTTATTAGCGCAGCACTTATTTGGCCTATTAATATTGCAACAGGAAAGTTCCATGGACTTATGCACAAAAAATGTCCCTTAGCTGAATAGGAAAGTTTATTTGATTCGCCTGTCGGTCCTTCTAATTCACATTCACTTTCTTCTATGCCAATCATTTGGTTGGAGTAATACCTCAAAAAATCAATAGCTTCCCTAATTTCATCAATAGAGTTTTGGATTGTTTTACCGGCCTCATTCATCAAGTAGTATATTAGTTCATAGGGATCTGATTCAATTTGATTAGAAATATTAATTAAGATATCAGCTCTATTTTTTACACTAATATTTTTCCAATCAGAACTACAATTAGAGTCAATATTTTTTAAAAGCATATCAATATCATCAAAAGCTACAGATCCAATTTCTGAATTGTCTGCAATGGAGGTAATTACACGTTTGGATGCTTTATCTTCAGACCTATTGTTATAAATTGATACAGCATGAATACTTTTATTTTTATACTCATTAATTTTTTTATTAATTAATTCAAGGTTTTCCATTTCTGATATATCTATCCCTTTTGAGTTTTTCCTATTCCTAAAAATGTCCTTTGGCAGAGGTATATCTTTTTTTTCACTTTCAATTTTTAGATGCGGTCCTGCAGCCAGCCATGAAGAATCTGTTTCTGGGTCAAGCAACCTATTAATAAAAGAACTATTAGCACCATTCTCAAGAAGTCTTCTTACAAGATATGGTAACAGGTCTTTATATTTCCCAATAGGTGCATAAATAGATGTTGTATTAGATTGATCTAAAACTTTATCAGCACATTTATATAAAAGCTCTCCCATTCCAAAAAGTCTTTGAAACTCATAATCTTTATCTTTACCCAAATAGTTTATAGCAGAAACTGTATGAGCATTATGAGTAGCAAATTTTGGATAAATTGAGCTAATTTCAAAGATTTTTTTCGCACATGCAAGATAAGACAGATCAGTAATTGATTTTTTAGTAAATACAGAATAATCGTCATGAGAATAAACTTGGGAATGTTTTATTTCGAAGTCCCAATATGCTCCCTTTACAAGCCTAAGATGCATCGGAGATCTTGTTTTAAGAAGCTCCTCAAGCCAGTTAACTGAATCCATAGATCTTTTGCCGTATGCCTGAAGCGCAATACCAAACCCAGGCCAATCTTTTATTTGTTTTGATTGAGCCATAATTTTAATTATCTCTAAGCTTATACTAAGCCTGTCTTGTTCTTCGGCATCAATAGTAATCTCCACATCTTTAGATCTTCCAAGTTCAGTTAGCGATATAAGTTTTGGAATAAGTTTGCTTTTAATATCTTCATATTTTCTCATTTCATAACTAGGGCAAAGAGCAGAAATTTTGATTGAAACTCCATTATTGGTATCTTGTGTAAGATTTATTTTGCCAACCTCTTCGATAGCATTTTCATAAGAAGAATAATAAATATCTGCCTGTTTTTTATTTCTTGCAGCCTCGCCAAGCATATCAAATGAATAAATGGATTCATTTATGTTGGGTATTTTATTAATATCTTTAAAATCTCTACCCATAACAAATTCTTGACTTAGGATATGCATTGCAGCAACTACAGCATTTCTAATTGGAAATTCTCCAGATTTTGAAATTAATGATCGCAAAAATTTATTTGGATTTTGAGACCATTCGGATGGTGTTTTTACAACTTTGCCCGCCAATAAGAGACCCCAAGTAGAAGCATTTACAAACAAGCTGTCAGCTTTATTTAAATGTTCTATCCATCTGCCTTCAGACAACCTTTCTGAAATTATTAAGTCTCTTGTTTTGCTATCTGGTATTCTGAGAATTGATTCAGCAAGACACATTAAAGCAACA
>ARRL01000008.1 GCA_000385055.1 gamma proteobacterium SCGC AAA168-P09 | reverse complement strand
AAACTGTAATGGATATAGAAGAAAAAAAGACCTGTATTAACTGTGGTGCTCTCTATAATGTTAAACATGATCTTCCTGAAGAAGATTTTATAGAGAAGTTTTGCCCTTTTTGTGGTCATGAAAATGAAGATGATGATGAAATTAGTCATGTAGAAGATAGATATGAAGATTGGAATTAAATGTGGTTATACAAAGATAAAGAAGTAAAAGAACTACCTAAAGATTGTGAGGCGTTTGTATATTTGATAACAAATACTATGAATGGCATGATGTATGTAGGTAAGAAGTTAGCAAAATTCAAAACCACAAAGAAACCCCTTAAAGGTAAAAAGAATAAGAGAAGAGGCACAAAGGAAAGTGACTGGAAAACCTATTGGGGTTCTTCAGAAAAATTAGCCATTGATATAGAGAAGCATGGCGAAGATAAATTTACTAGACAGATACTATATTACTGTGCTAGTAGAGGTGTAGCAAGTTACCTAGAAGCAAAAGAACAGTTTGATAGAAAAGTACTTGAAGTTGACGATTACTATAACGGTATCATAAATGTCCGTATCGGAGGTTCTAAAATTTTAAGAGAATCGCTAAAAAAGATGTTCAAATTTTAATTTGTCTAAATAGAAATAATACAAACCGAAATTTGATTTGATATCTCAAACTTCACAACATAAAGATTAAATAATGGCTTTGCCAGTAAGAAAAATTATTGTACGATTAAGAATGTGGTGGGCAGACCTACGAGGTCACCATGGTATGCGTTGGAATTACGAACCAGGAAATCACTATATGCGTGGCAATAAGAACAAAAGAAGAACATAATCACTCAAAACCCCCCATTTTACTAGTGTTTTTAGGGCTTGACATTTGGCTCAAAATGTGTTATTATATATCTATATTATGAAAAAAAACACTATGAAAAAACAATCAAAGACCTTTAATGTATGCTATTTAAGAGAGTATCTTGATCCTGAACATCAAGGAGAATTCTTTTATTCATACGAAACAGTTTACAGAAATGTGCCTGTTAAATATAAATCTAAATTCAATGATAAGACGAAACTAAAGATAGTTAAGTTTTTAGATTGGAATTACAAAGAAACTGCTACTAACTATGTTAATGTCAGTAGAGTTGAACTTATCGATCAGAAACAGTACTATCAATCTTACAAAGATGTATTTGGTGATGTTAATGAAGCTGATGAGAAGATGATGTGGACAGATTACGGTCAACAATATGATAGACAATCGTTGAGAAAAGACTTCAACCCACAGTTGACTAAATCAAAAGTAAAATCTTACAATGATAAAAGACTACATTAAGGCTTGACATTTGTGCCAAACTATGTTATACTTAACTACAAACTAACAAAAGGACTATATTATGGAAATGACTAGAGAAATTATGTACGATCAGTTTAAGAAACTAAAATCTAATGACGAGAAAGTAAAATATCTTGTAGATTTAAAAGAAATGAAACAGAAGACACCTCATATCTTCAGAAATATCAAAATCAGTATAAAAAACTTCAATAATCTTATTAGAGAATATTCAAGTGTCAAACCTTTTAGTGCAATGCATAGAGAGATTGCCGAGAGAGAAGAACTAGAATCTAAAAAAGAGGCAGAAAAGAGAAAACAGTAATGAAGAAGTTTTTTGCTACAATAATAATTCTTAATACCTTGTTGTTTGTTGGTCTATCATCTGTCGCTAAGGCAGATGACAAGACTTCGGCAATTATAGGTCATGTAATCACACAGGCGATTCAAGGTAATGATATGGATCATACCGAAGTCTTTACTAATGAACTAAATGCTCTAATGCATAAATTCTCTTTAGATATGCTTGATATTTTTTTACAACATATGCCTAACATAATAGATAGTGTACAAAAAGAATTAAAACTAGAGGCAGATAAAAGATATAAATGTTCGCTTCAAGATAATAATTATAAAAACGAGGAGTGTATCTAGTGAATAAAATAACAGTAGAATTAAACAAAAAAACATTATCAGAAGTTTACAATCAAGTTGGTATGTTAAATGATATGGGATTTCCTAACTTTCAAAAAGGCGAACCTATCAATAATCTAATGAGAGAAATCAAAAGAAGTATTAAAAAACAGAAGAAACAAGAAGACTTTGGTTGGAAAGACTTCTGGGAGTTTTGGCCGCTATCAATCGTAGTGCCAATTATGTTATTATCAATCATACTAGGACCACTATTTTAATAATGTGGGACTTCATACTATTAATATTACTAATGTTTGGCGTTGCCTGGTTACTAGTTAAGTGGTTATAACGCTTGACTTTCATGCCAATTTATGTTATAATACTCTAATGACTTCAATGATTTACACTAAAAATTCAAGTGGTGCTATTCGTAGAGCAAGAAGAAAAAAACCCACTAAAGGTTATCTGTCAGCACTAGTAGATCATATTAAATTTCTTAAAAGTTTAGGTTTCAAATTCGATTCTAAAGGTAAAATCAAAAAACGACAGAAAAAATCTGCCCCTTTAGCTCATTCGGTAGAGCAGCTGATTTGTAATCAGCAGGTGATCTGTTCGAATCAGATAGGGGGCACCACTACTATACCATCAGATAACTGGCGATTGAGAGAGTCTAAAAAGTTTACTATCGCCCCAGCATATAATAAGGGTGGTTATCAAGTTATATCAAAAGACAATATTAAGAACATAGGTAAGTGATGAAAAAAATATTATTAATTATAAGTTTTGTTTTACTTGCGAATTGTAGTACAACAACAAAATCTCATATGAGTAGTGTTGTAGGTGCAACGGCAGGTTACGGTACTTGTCATCATATGTTAAATACAGGTGTTGGATTAACTGCTGCTTGTACAGTAGTCGGTGCATGGTTTGGTGCGAGTGCATTTTTTAATGATGATATGAATATACACAAGGCAGTATTTGTAGATACTTTAAATACATCACCAGGTAAGAGATCCCATGTATCGTGGGGTAGTCAGACCACTGGTAATTGGGGATCAATTACAGTTAATAGAACTTATCTTGTTAAAGGTGTCAAGTGTAGTGAGTATGAATCAGTAATTAGTATTGATAGACAATGGCCACTATATGGTATTCAAAGAGAAAATGAGTTTGGTGTTGCGTGTCAAATGCCTGACGGAAGATGGTATATACAATAATGAGATTCAGTTGGTTTAGATTTTTTGGTTTATCAATGATAGTAATATCAATATTATTATTAACTAAAATGGCAAAAGCAGGTGAAAAATCAGAATGGTTAAATGATAATCCTTGCATGATTAAAATTATTATTACAAATACAGAAGTTAATGGTATTTCTACAACGACTAAAGAAGAAAAATTAGAATGTAAAGACGGCTATGATGGTCCTAACTATTGGGAACTATTTGCTCAGTTTTACTATTCAGGAATTACGATGCCTGCTTATTGCAGACCGTATGCTAGACCAAATCATCCATTTAAGACGCCTGGGATGATGTGTTTAAGTGAAAAAGGTGTCTGGGAGAAACAATAAATGATGAAACTATTAGTAATAATAGCTTGTATTGTTGTCATTACAGTACATTGGAGTGATTTTAATGACAAGGTCAATGTGACCAAAATGGTAGATAAATCTATCGAAATAATAAAAGAAGGAAGTAAATAAATATATGATGAAAACTATAATGATCGCTTTACTTGCTTTGGGTTTGACAAATTGTGCTCAAACTAATTACAAAGTAAAACAAGAAGTGAAAGAAGAAGGAAGAGTGTTGAATCAAGTACCACAATGGTATGTTGACGCTAAAATAGATAAAGGATTTATCTTCAATAAAGACGCAGATAAATTTGTTTATGCAGTAGGTCAAGGCAATAGTCCTGATTTACAATTAGCAATCGAGAAAGCAATGATGATCGCTAAAGCTGAACTTGCTGACAAATTAAGAGGTCAGATGAACAAGAGAACTGATCTATACATAACAGAAATTGGTTCAGAAGGCAATAAGAAAGTTGTTTCAAAGATTGAACAAACAATTGTCAATGTTGTTAAAGCAACAATGATTCAAGGTTATGAATCTTGGGAAAAAGATGTCTATGAAACACCAGATGGCGAATATAGAGTTTATATTGGTTTGAAAATGGGTGTTGGTGACAGTAATAAACTTGCCGAGTATATCGCTAAAAATGCTTTTTCAGCAGTTGATATAGATACACTTGCTAAAAATGCTATTGATAAAGTAATGGTTGAAGATATTACAAATCCAGATGGCATTAAAACAATAGAAAACTAAAATATGACAATAACAATATACAGTAAACCAAATTGTCCCTTTTGTGTTAAGTCGAAGGCCTTGGTAAAAGGCCTTGGATTAACCTATGAGGAAAAGATGTTCGGTAAAGACTTCAATTCACCAGAAGAACTATATGAGGCAGTAGGCAAACAAGTTAGAACTATGCCACAAGTATTGATAGATGGTGAACTCATAGGTGGTTACAATCAATTGGTTGAATACTTTATGGAAAAAGGTAAAGTTAATTTCAAGGGTGAGAAGATATAGACATCATTATAAATAGTAATATGAGAAAATTTCAACAGTATATTACTGAAGGTGTCTATGATCCTTCTATCTTCAAAGCTTTCTTTTTAGCAGGTGGACCTGGGTCAGGTAAATCTTGGGTATCAGCAAGAGCATTGTCTGGTATGGGATTGAAAGTTATTGATAGTGATAATGCTTTTGTTTCTAAATTAAGGAGAGAAAAGTTGACACTAGATTTTGCTACTCACAATGAAAAAGAAATTATAGCAAGAGATAAGATTAGAGCAAAATCAAAACAAGTTGCAGGTATGCAATTAAGTATGGCACTTGAAGGTCGTTTAGGATTAATCATAGATAGTACTGCAAGGGATGTTGAAAAGATATCTGCCCAGGCAGCAAATTTAAGAACAATAGGATATGATATACACATGGTTTTTGTGAATACATCGCTAGAAGTCGCCTTAGAAAGAAATAAGAGTAGACCTAGAGTGTTACCAGACGCAATCGTTATTCAAAGTCATAAACAGATTCAAAAGAACATGGGAAGACTACAAAGAATATTTGGATCAACAAACTTTGTGGTTGTAGATAATAATGATGTTGCCGAGGATGTTAATCCTACGGTGCATAAAAGAATAAGAGGAATGATTAGTAAAGCACCTACATCATATCAAGCAGTTAGATGGATACACCGAGAACTAGAGAAACGAAAAAGAAAATAGTGAGCAATCTTATAATGTTTCCTGCTCATAAGGCAAGGAAACCTAAAACAGATTTAGCAAAAAAACAAAGCGAAGAAGAAGCAAAGAAAATAAAAGAAGATATATTTATTGAGCAGTTAGTTGAGGAGTTTACTTTAGATTTCATTCATGTTCTACAACATAACGCTATTGTAATGAAGAACGAATCTTTTTTAAGAGATTTAGCAGTTGTAATAGAAAGTATTAAAAGTTTAATTAAAAGAGATTTTAAACAATACCTAATGATCTTCTTGATTGTGCCGATATCTTGGCAGCCTCAACAGGATATTCTTGATAATCTATAATCTCGTCTAATGCTCTAACTGATAAATCGCATAACTCCTCTAATTCGTTCATATCTGTCAGCAGACCAAGGTTGATGGCAGATAGAATACATAATGCAATTTCACCATCTTTGTCGTCTATGTGTTGTACTGGTGTCGTTGGTAGTGTAATTTCTTGACATAGATTACTCATATAGACTTTATCTTTGAAAGATGAATGAGTATTACAATGGTCAATATTCATAATATAGATACGACCTGTTTCTGCTCTTTCTTTTAATAATGCTTGAAATAACTCTTGAGCACCTATTGTTTCTTTAGGTATAGATTTATCTTTCTCATATTTTAAATACAGACTATCAAATTCAGGCAAGCCAAATGCTTCGTATAAACCTGGCACATGATTAGGTGAGAATAAAGTTATATCAGCATTCTTAATAAATCTTTCATAGAATAGTTTACTAATCTGTATAGAATAATCTAACTTTCTAACTCTATTATCTTCTGTACCCTTATTGTTTTTCAATACAAGTATGTCTTCAATCTCTTGGTGCCATATAGGAAAGTGTACAGTTGCACTACCACCTCTTACACCATTTTGTGTGCAACATCTAACAGTTGCTTCAAACTTTTTAAGAAAAGGAATAACACCTGTGTGTTGTACTTCGCCACCTCTAATTCTACTATTGATACCTCTGATTCTACCTGCATTGATACCGATACCTGCCCTTTGAGCAACGTATCTACCAATCGCCATATCACTTGAAAAAATACTTGGTAATGTATCGTCTGTATCAACAAGTACACAACTTGCAAATTGTCTAATAGGTGTTCTCACACCTGCCATGACAGGAGTAGGAATGTTTATCTTAAACTTACTGATTGCGTCATAGTATTTTTTGACATAAGTTAATCTTGTTTCTTTTGGATACTGAGCAAACAAAGTAGCCGCAATCATCATGTACATAAACTGTGGTGTTTCAAATATATCGCCTGTACTTCTGTCTTGTACAAGATACTTATCCATAACTTGTCTTAAACCTGCATAGGTAAATTTGTAATCTCTTTCATGTACAATCCACATACCCATTCTGTCTACCTCAGATTCAGTATATTGTACCAGTATATCTTTATCATATACACCTTGTTTGATACAAGTTTTAATTTGATCTATAAACTTAGGATGTTCCCATAGTCTGTGATATAGTTTTTTTCTTAATGAGAATAATAATAATCTAGCTGCAACGTACTGATAATTAGGATTTTCTAAACTGATTAGATCATTAGCAGACTTAATTAAAATTTGTTGTATATCATCTGTATCAATACCATCAAAGAATTGTATACCACTATTCATCTCCACATGAGAAGCACTAACGCCTGTAATATCTTGTGTCGCATAACCAACCATTGAGTGAATCTTGTCTATATTAAGAGGTTCTTTACCACGACCATTTCGCTTAAGTACGTTAATTTGAGCTGTTGTCATTTATATCCTTTTCCAATTGTTGATGTGTTGTAGTGCTGTTAGTCCGCAATGAGTGTTATTACTTATAAGAGTTTGTACTTCAGAAGAAGTCTTTCCTGAAATAATTATATCATTAATATCTTTATATTTCAATGTCTTGGGCCATACTGCGACATTAAATTTTTTATCTACTGCCTTAATCATTCTATTGACAATTTCTTTATTACGAGGTTCATTATCAAAGATCATAGTACATTGTTGTGGTTGTATTTTAATGTTAGCGTCTGCACCTGCAAGAGCAATAGCGTTATCTAAAAACAAACTATCAATAGGACCTTCTGTTATCATCACAGGTTTATTTAAATCTAATCTTTCAAGACCATATATCTTTTCTTTTGTTTCATCAAACTTGATAGTAATATACTTTGGTTGTTCGTTACCAAAGGCACGACCTTGAAACGCAAAGAATTTACCTGCTCTATCATAGAAAGGTATTACAACTCTAGGGTG
>ARRL01000007.1 GCA_000385055.1 gamma proteobacterium SCGC AAA168-P09 | reverse complement strand
CAAGATAGATCTATGTCGCTTCTGCCAAAGTGTCCATAAGCCGCTGTTGGCTGATATATAGGCCTTTTTAGATCGAGCATGCTGATCAAGCTTTTAGGCCTTAGATCAAACTCCTCTTCTACTATTTTAACGATTGCTTCTTTTGAAATTTTTTCGCTATTAAAAGTTTCGACGTGAATTGAAGTTGGTTTTGCAACACCAATAGCATATGAAACTTGTATTTCACAATAATCTGCAAGACCAGCAGCAACAATATTCTTTGCTACATATCTTGATGCATAAGCTGCAGACCTATCAACCTTCGATGGGTCTTTTCCTGAGAAAGCGCCCCCGCCGTGGCGAGCCATCCCACCATATGTATCCACAATAATTTTCCTTCCAGTTAGTCCACAGTCACCCACAGGACCTCCTATAACAAATTTTCCTGTTGGATTTATATATATATTTGTGGAATCAAGAATCCATTCCTCTGGAACAATCGGCTTGATAATTTTATCCATTACTTCAGATTTAATTTCTTCCTGGGAAACTTCTTCATCATGCTGAGTCGACAATACAACCGCAGATAAACCTTCTATGGTTTTCCCATCATCTGAGTAAATTACACTAACCTGACTTTTTGCATCAGGTCTGAGCCATGAAATTTCACCACTTTTCATAACATCGGCTTGTTTTTTTACAAGCTTATGGGATAGGTCAATTGGAAGAGGCATCAAAGATTCAGTTTCTCTACATGCATAGCCAAACATTAAACCCTGATCTCCAGCTCCCTGTTCTAAGTTTTCACCTTCACCCTCAGTGACGCCTTGTGAAATATCTGGAGATTGTTCAAATACAAGGTTAGTAAACTCACAAGTATTACCATTAAAACCATATTCATCATTGTTATAACCAATGTCGTTTATAGTTTTTCTAACAATTGGCTCAAGATCTGGACTCCCTAGTGAAGTAATTTCTCCAGCAATATAAACCATATTATTTTTAATCATAGTTTCACAAGCAACTCTGCTATTTGGATCTTCTGCAAGATATGCATCTAGAACTGCATCTGATATTTGATCACATACTTTATCTGGGTGACCTCCAGATACCGACTCTGATGTAAATATATAACTCATTTTTTTCTCCAAATATTTATGAAAAAGATCGTGAAAAATCGAATTTTTTAGCAGCTAATTTATGGTGCAAAAAAGATAAAAAATCACATTTATTTGTTTATTATATTAAAAATCGACAAATTAGCTATTAATTAACATTTATAAATATTATTATTTGTAAAACTCTCTAATAAATAAAAAAATTGCACAATTCTGAGCCAACAAACGCCTTAAGATTTCTTTCAATAGATGCTGTTCAAAAAGCTAATTCAGGTCATCCAGGAATGCCAATGGGAATGGCTGAAATAGCTACAGCATTATGGAAAAACCACTTAAATCATAACCCATCAAATCCATATTGGTTTAATAGGGATAGGTTTGTTTTATCAAATGGCCATGGCTCAATGCTTTTGTATAGTTTGCTCCACTTAACTGGTTATGATTTATCTATAAAAGATTTAAAAGACTTTCGAAAGTTAAAATCTAAAACACCAGGTCACCCAGAGTATGACTTGCAGTTCGGCATAGAGACCACCACTGGGCCTTTAGGACAAGGTATTGCTAATGCAGTTGGCATGGCAATAGCCGAAAAAATATTAGCCGCACAATTTAATACCCCTCAAGAAGAGCCTATTGATCATTTTACTTATGCATTTCTTGGTGATGGTTGTTTGATGGAAGGAGTTTCTCATGAAGCATGCTCTTTCGCAGGCACTCATAACCTAGGGAAACTTATTTGTTTTTATGATCAAAATGGAATTTCTATAGATGGAGAAATAGAGAATTGGTTCACTGATGACAGCGTAAAAAGATTTGATAGCTATGGATGGCAGACCATAGAAGTTGATGGACACAATGTTGATGAAATTAATGAAGCTATTATTTTAGCTAAAAATGAAACACAAAAACCTACTATGATTTTTTGTAGGACGACTATTGGCTTTGGCTCTCCAGCAAAAGCAGGAACAGCAGATGCTCATGGGGCGCCTTTGGGAGATGAAGAAATTATAAAAACTAGACAAGCTTTAGGTTGGAGCTATGAGCCATTTGAGGTACCAGAATCTGTTTATGATTTTTGGAATGCTACAGAACGCGGAACAGAAATTAATGATGATTGGAATGCCATGATAGAGGCTTATAAAAACAACCACCCAAAACAATATAATGAGCTTTCAAGAAGAATGTCTGGCAATATGCCTGATGATTTTGACCAGATTTATAGTGCCTTCTTAGATCAATGCAACACAGATAATTCCTCAATGGCGACAAGAAAAGCATCTCAAGTATGTTTAGACTTTTTTGTAAAAGAATTGCCTGAGCTTGTTGGCGGTTCAGCGGACTTAACACCATCTAATAATACTTTTTCAAAGTCTAGCTCAACCTTCTCGAATGAAAACCCTTCTGGCAATCATATTAATTATGGAGTTAGAGAGTTTGGCATGTCTGCGATTATGAATGGTATGGTTCTTCATGGTGGGATTAAACCTTATGGAGCAACCTTCTTAGTATTTACTGATTATGCTAGAAATGCCGTTAGATTATCTGCATTAATGGGATTACCAAATATATTTGTCTATACTCATGATTCTATAGCCCTAGGAGAAGATGGTCCAACGCATCAGCCTGTGGAGCATTTAGTGACATTACGATCTACTCCAAACTTAAATAGCTGGCGACCCGCTGATCTAGTTGAGACTGCAGTTGCCTGGAAAAATGCAGTTACGTCAGAAAACACTCCAACATGTTTAATATTTAGCAGGCAAAATACTTCTCCAATTTTAAGAAACGATAATCAAATTAAGGCTATTGAAAATGGTGGATATTTATTGGACGATCAAGATAATGCAAACATAAATTTAATAGCCTCTGGAAGTGAGTTGCAATTAGCAATTGATGCGGCATCAAGCTTAAAAAAAGAACATGGCATCATATCTAATATAGTTTCTATGCCGTGCTTGGATAAATTTTTACAACAAAATAAAGAATATCAGTCATCCGTTATTAAAGAAGATCTACCCTCACTTGTAATAGAATTATCACACCCTAACTCGTGGTACAAAATTCTAAATAAAAGTGACAAAGTATTGGGTATAGAAACATTTGGCGAATCAGCTCCTGCTAATATCTTGCTAGAGCATTTTGGTTTTACCACCTCTAATGTTGTGGAAATAGCAAAATCGTTAGTAGATGAATAGGTTATCAGAACTTAATATTTCAAATAAAAATCTGGTTATTAGAGTGGACATGAATGTTCCCATTAAAGATGGGACTGTAGTAGATAACACGAGAATTATTGCCTGTATGCCAACAATTAAATTTGCATTAGAAAATAATGCAAAAGTCTTATTAATTACTCATCTGGGAAGGCCAACTGAAGGAAGTTTTGAAGAACAGTTTTCTTTAAAGCCTCTTGTTAAAGAACTTTCAAGAATTCTTGATTGCAAGGTTGATTTAGTTGATAGTCTTGATAGCTCCAAAATTTTTAATAGCTCATCGAATGTTCAAATCTTAGAAAATATTAGATTTTTTGCTGGCGAAAAGACTAATTCTAATGAGCTTGGCCAGGCATTAGGTAACCTAGGAGATATATATGTTTTCGACGCTTTTGGGACTTCGCACAGAGAGCAGTCATCTACACATTCTGCAATTGTTCATTCCAATTCAGCCTGTGCAGGAATATTATTAGAGAAAGAAATAAAGGTCTTAACAAAAGCCTTAAATGAATCAAAGAATCCTTATATAGCAATTATAGGGGGGTCAAAGGTCTCAACTAAATTAGAGCTGATTAAGAATATCAATACTAAGGCTGATCATATTATTGTGGGTGGCGGCATAGCAAACACTTTCATAAAAGCAGCCGGGCACGAGGTGGGAATTTCTTTATTTGAAGAGTCAATGGTCCATATCGCAAAAGACTTATTAAAAGATAGCAAAATAATTTTGCCCGAGACTGTTGTAACATCAAAAACGTTTGAGGGTGATGGCATACAAGAGAAAAATATTGCTGAAGTTAGAGAAAATGAGATGATTTTAGATCAATTTCTAAATGAAGAAATAGAGAGCATTATTTCTTCATCAAGAACTATTTTGTGGAATGGGCCTTTGGGAGTTTTTGAAAATAAATATTTTTCAAGGGGCACAGAGCAACTATCTAACTCTATTGCAAAGTCAGATGCATTCTCTATAGCAGGTGGAGGAGAGACCTTGACAGCTATAAATAAATTTATAAATAAAGATGATGTATCATATTGTTCTACAGGTGGTGGTGCTTTTCTTGAGTTTATGGAAGGAAAGGATTTGCCATCTATATCAGCTTTAAAGGCTAAGATTTAAAAAATAGGAGAGAGGAATGTCATTAAACACTTTAGAAGAAATTGCTTCATACATAGTTTCAGAGGGTAAGGGAATTCTTGCTGCTGATGAAAGCAATCCAACATGCGGTAAAAGGTTTGATTCAATTGGAGTTGAGTCAACAGAAGAAAATAGAAGAGATTATCGTGAAATGCTTTTTAGAGCATCCGGCATGAAAGGAAACATAGGTGGAGTCATACTTTTTGATGAAACTATTAGACAAAACGCTAAAGATGGAACACCTCTTGTAAATATTATTAGTGATCAAGGCGCCCTTCCTGGAATAAAAGTCGATAAAGGACTTAAACCTGTTGGAAATACAGAGGAGACAGTTACAGTTGGTTTAGAGGGTCTAGATGATAGATTAAAAGAATACGTTTCAATGGGAGCAAAATTCACTAAATGGAGAGCGGTAATTAAAATTGGTGAAAGTATACCCACAGATGAATGCATAAATGCAAATATGAAAGCTTTAGCAGATTATGCAAAACTAGTTCAAGATAATGGAATGGTTCCTATGGTTGAGCCAGAGGTGCTGATGGATGGAGATCATTCTATTGAAGAGTGTTTTGATGCCTCTGATAGGTCGCTGAAATCACTTTTTAAACATCTTCAAGAAAATGAAGTAAATATCAAAGGAACAATATTAAAGCCAAACATGATAACTTCTGGATCAAAATCTGCCACCCAAGCAGATGTTGATGAGGTTGCAAGAAGAACTCTAGATTGCTTGATAGCAAATGTACCTTCTGAGCTTCCAGGAATAACTTTTCTATCTGGAGGCCAATCAGATTTAATAGCAACTGCCCATTTGGATGCAATGAATAAAATAGGCGGCTTTAATTGGAAATTAAGTTTTTCTTATGGAAGAGCTCTTCAAGCACCTGCCCTAAAAGCATGGATGGGAAAAACAGAAAATATGTTTATTTCTCAAGATGCATTATCACATAGAGCAAAAATGAATAGACTGGCATCCTTGGGTCAATGGGCCGAAGAACTAGAAGACGAATAAAATTTGCTTGCTACCGTTCAAAGGGTTTCAGAGGCTCAAGTACAAATAGAGAATAGGATATATTCTGAAATAGGATCAGGTTTGTTGATATTCGTATGTATTGAAAAAGAAGACTCTATTAAATCAATTACTGCTATGGTGACTAAGATTATTAATTTTAGAATGCTTGATGGGCCAAAAGGTTCTACAGCCTATTCATTAAAGGATACAAATGAAGACGCCTTGGTTATAAGTCAATTTACACTAGCTGCTATTACAGGCAAAGGTAACAAACCAAGCTTTCACAAATCTGCAAAGCCTGAAGAAGCTAAACTGCTGTATGATGAATTTATGAGTCTCTTTGAAACTGCTTATGGCAACGTTAAGCAAGGAAAGTTTGGTGCTTTTATGGAAATTTCATTAATTAATAAAGGCCCTATTACCTTTAATTTTAAAACTTAGTTTAAATATGAAAAATATATCAATTTTTTGTGGTGCTCATGAGGGTAAGAATCCTAGATATGCTGAAGATGCAAAAAAAATCGCAGAGATCCTTGCCAGCAAAGGAATTAACATAGTCTTTGGCGGTGGCAATGTTGGCCTAATGAAAATAGTTTCAGATACAGCTCTTGACAATGGAGTTGAGGTAAAAGGGATTAGTTTAGAATCATTACATAAACTTGAATTAGCAAATCCAAGACTTAAAGAGATAATTATTACCAAAACATTACTTGATCGCAAAGATGAATTTATGAAACGATCAGATGCTTTTATCGTCTTGCCAGGAGGAGTTGGGTCTTTGGATGAGCTTGCTGAAATCATGGCTAATAATCAACTTGGATTAATTAATAAGCCAATTGGTTTGTTAAATACCGAAGGCTATTATGATCACTTAATATCTTGGATGAAGAAAGCTGTAGATGAAGGCTTTATTTCAGAAGCTAATTTTAATGATTTAATAATTTCTAATTCGTGTGAAGAACTTATTCAAAAAGTCATAACCCATAAGCGACCACATGATAATGATTGGACAAATAGATTAGGTATCTAGTGTATTTTTATTATAATTTCTCATTATAAATTTTAATAACATATTTTGATAAATAGCTACGTCAGTGAAATTGTTTTGAGTATTTTAATGAACACTTCTAAATTTTTATGATTTATAAATATTATGTTTTATCTTTAGAGACAAGAAGACCAAGTTCAAATAACATCCACATTGGGATAGCTAAGAAAAGCTGTGAAAAAATATCAGGTGGAGTTAACAACATCCCAAAAATAAAGAATATTATTATTAAATAAGGCCTGGCATTAACTAAAGTTTCTTTTTGTACGATTTCAGATCTTATTAAGAGAAAGGTCGCTACTGGAATCTCAAAAGCTATACCAAAAGCAAATATTAGTTTTATTACAAAGTTCATGTATTGACTAATATCTGTCATAACTGAAATAGACTCAGGAGCAACCCCTATAAAAAATTTAAAGATTATTGGGCATACAATAAAATATGCAAATGCCACTCCAGATAAAAATAAAAAGATCGTAGAAAACATTAGTGGTGCTACAAATGACTTTTCTTTTTGATACAAGCCTGGCGACATGAACATCCACATTTCATAAAAAAGATAAGGCATTGTAATAAGTAAGGCTGAAAAAAAGACTAATTTTAGCGGGGCCATCAATGGAGAGGTTACTTGAGTTGCTATCATTGAACTTCCAGGCGGCAAGATATCCAAAAGAGGTGAGGCTACAAATGTATAAATGTCAGGCGAAAAAGGAATTCCAATTATTGAAAGAACGCCAAAGAACACCAAAACCTTTATGATCCTAGACCTTAATTCTAATAAATGACTAGTTACAGATTCTTTATTAGTCATCTTTCTCCTTCTCAAAGCCCTCTAATTCTTCCATTCGCATTTCATTAAAGACATCTTTTTTTAGCTCGTCAGTTCCGATGTCTTTTTCAAGTTCGTTTTTAAATTTTGTTAGATGATTCTGAAATTTTTTATAAAATTTTAGCCAGGTCTTTATCACTTCTGGCAATCGAGAAGGCCCAATAATAATAAGTCCTAGAATTAGGATTATCGCAATTTCTAAAAAACCAATCTGAAACAATTGCTATTCTGACTTGTCGATATCTTTATCTTCTTCTTTTACAGCTTTTTTAAACCCTTTAAGGCTCGCACCTAAATCAGAGCCAAGTGATTTAAGCTTGCCGCTTCCAAAAATTAAAAGAACCACAACTAAAATAACTAATAGCTGCCATATACTAATTCCACCAAAGCCCATATCAATCTCCTAAGTGAGCATTAAAAAGATGCCACATAACACTATTATACCTACTCCAATAAATCTTATGATGTATTTTTCTTTTTGCAGCTGCATTTGCATAATATGAATTTTTTCTTCATATATTCTTTTGTTTTTAGAGTATCCCCTTATCTCATCCAATGCCTCATAAATAAAGCCAGGCATTTCAGATGCTTTTAGCATCAGCTCATCTTTATTTTCTAAAATAAAGTCTTTAATTTTTAATGGACTAAACTGTTCTGAAAGCCAATTATCAAGATAGGGTTCAGCCAATCCCCAAAAATCTAACTCAGGATAAATTTGTCTACCCATACCTTCTATGTGTATCAGTGTTTTTTGAAGAAGCACCAATGATGGTTGAAGCGATAGTCCAAATGGTCTTGTGCTTTGGAAAAGGTAAAGCAATAATTTACCAAACTCTATTTCAGATAAAGGCTTTTCAAATATTGGCTCACAACATGCTCTTAGAGTATTTTCTAGCTCAATAACATTTGAGCTCGGGTTTACCCATTCTGAGCTAATAAATAATTGAGCTAATGATTTGTAATTTTGTTTAATTACCGCCTGAAGCATCCTTGCAAGAATATATCTTTCATCGTTTGAAAGAGAACCAGTAATAGCACAATCAATAGCAATGTATCCAGGCGTGTTTGGATTTTTTTTGGAAACAAAGATATTTCCTGGGTGCATGTCAGCATGGAAAAAATTATCTCGAAAAACTTGATTTAAAAAAATCATTACACCATTTTCCGCTAACCTTTTCTTATTAATACCATGCTTATTTATTTCTTCAATATCTGTGCACGGTATTCCATCAATTTCTTCAAGAACCATAACTCTGCTAGTGGTCATTTCCCAATAAACTTCTGGGATATATAACTCTTCGGAATTTGCAAAGTTTTTTCTAGTAAGATTTGTATTTGCAGCTTCTAGCCTTAAATCTAATTCACGCAATATGGTGCTTTCATAATCTTTCACAACCTCCACAGGTTTAATCCTATGACTTTCAGAGTAGAAATATGTACAAACTTTTGCTGCAGCTTTCAAAAGTCTTAGATTTTTCTTTACCTCTTTTTCAATGTTTGGCCTTAAGACCTTAATAACAATATTTTTTCCATTAGGTAGTTTTGCTGAATGTACCTGAGCGAGAGATGCAGCAGCCAGGGGAGTATCATCAAAATCATTAAACATTTTGTTGATTGGACTGCCAAGCTCTTTTTCTATAATTTCTTTTAATTTTGCAACTGAGAACGGCTTACAACTATCGGTTAGTTCTTGAAGTTCTTTGGCCGTATTAATATCTAATATGTCTGTTCTGGTAGATAGTAATTGACCAAACTTAATGAAAATTGGACCCAGAGATTCTAAATATTTTGCTATCTTTTTTCCATCAGGATTTCTAAAGATGCCATGCCTAATACCTAAAAATGACATTTTTAGGCTTTCAATTATTATTATAAAAAAATTCATAAATTACTTATGGCTTCTAATCTATCAAGTCTGATTGAAAGACCCCTTAGTTTAGACTGGAGAGCATTTTCTTTATTATACTGCTTTCGATTGAATAATTTTTCTTTTGTAAAATAAGCAAGAGCGGCTGGAGTGTTTCCAAAGTATTTATCAATTAAAAATACGATATCAACCTCTGCTTTAAGAAAGGCATTAATTGTTAATATTGCTTTTTCACTATCCCCATAAAGCATACCTCTATTAATTTTTTTACTTATAAGAAAATCTAAGGCTTCTTTGACCGATGTTCTTATTTCAAAATCTACATCCGTTATTTCATTAAAAGTAATATTTTTTTTATTTTCTTCTAAAATTAAATATATATCTTTATGGCCATCTAAATCTAATTTAAATTTTATTGGGTAAATTTCATTTAGATTATTTTTTAAATTTGGTGATGCATCTTCAATGTCTTTGATAAATGCCTTAATAATATCAAACAAATCATTCATCATAAGCAACATGAATTGAAACCACACCATTTAAGAGGTTATAAAATTTACATTTTTTAAATCCAGATTCTAAAATCATCGACCTGAGAAGCTCTTGATCTGGATGCATTCGTATAGACTCAGCAAGATATTGATAACTCTCTGAGTCATTTACTAAAATTGACCCAAGCTTTGGCAGGATATTGAAAGAATACCAGTCATAAATTTGGGAAAAAATAGGATTTGTTGGCTTGGAAAACTCTAATACTAAAAGTCTTCCACTCTTCTTAAGACACCTTCTCATTTCTTCCAAACCCTTCTCTTTGTTAGTAAAATTTCTGACATGCCAAAAGATACACCTGTCATGGATATTAAGAAAGCAGGAATTATTGGTTCTGGAACCATGGGTGGAGGAATAGCAATGTGTTTTGCTAATGCTGGTATTCCTGTTCATATTATTGATCAAGATGCAGATAATCTTAAAAGAGGTCTTTCTGTTATAGAAAAAAATTATGATTTTATGGTTGGCAGAGGTCGAATGACACCTGAGCAAAAAGACATGGTTTTTGGCTTGATTACTTCCAGTTTAGATTACAAAGATCTACATGATGTTGACATAGCTATTGAGGCTGTTTATGAAAATCTAGATTTAAAATTAGAAATTTTTAAAAGCTTGGATGAACATGTGCAGGATAATGCTATTCTAGCAAGTAATACATCTGGCTTAGATGTTGATGCTATAGCATCAGTAACGAAAAGACCTAACAAGGTAGTAGGTACTCACTTTTTTAGCCCAGCAAATATTATGAGATTGCTAGAAGTTGTAAGAGGTGAGCAAACATCACACGAGACATTAGCAACTGTAATGAATATAAGTAAGAGGATTAAAAAAGCTGCTGTTGTATCTTTAAATGCTCCTGGGTTTATAGGTAACAGAATGCTATTTAACTATACTGCGCAAGCAAATATGCTTCTCTTGGAGGGCGCCCTTCCCCATCAAATTGATCAAGCTATTGAGTCATTTGGTTTAAACATGGGTCCATTTAGGATGATGGATCTTGTTGGTCTAGATCTTGGGTGGAGAGCAAGAAAACTCAGCGGTGCTGAGTCACCCCTCCACGCAAAGATAGGAGATCATCTTTGTGATAATGATAGGTTTGGCCAAAAAAATGGAAAAGGTTATTACAATTATAGTGAAGGTTCGAGAGCTCCAAATCCAGCTCCAGAGAATGAGGCAATCTATGAAAAAATATCATCAGAGAATGGATTTACTAGAAGAGAAATATCTGATGAAGAAATAACAGATAGATGTATCTTAGCTCTTATAAATGAGGGTGCTGATATTCTTTCTGAGGGTGTTGCGCAAAGAGCAGCTGATATTGATGTGGTTTATATAAATGGCTATGGCTTTCCTATATGGAGGGGTGGACCTATGCATCATGCAAATGCAATGGGATTAGATGTTGTTGTTGAAAAATTAAAGAAATATCATGAAATTACAGGAAATAATGCCTATAAACCAAGTGAATTGCTCATAAAACTAGCTAAAAATGGTGAAAAGTTTAGTGAAGCGCCTTTAGAGGAAGAAAGAAAGGAAAAGCTTAATTTTGCAATGTCGTCAGTTGCTGGTAATTTCTAAATATATTACAGCTTGGGACATTAGGCCTTAATAAGAACTTTTGTCCCTATTTTTAATCTATCAAACAATTCGATAGCATCTGTATTAAACATTCTTACGCAACCATGAGATGCTTTAGTCCCAATTAGGCCCTCTTCATGGGTACCATGAATATAAATATATCTCTTATAAGAATCAACCATTCCACCCTTATTCATACCCTCCTCCTGCCCGTCAAGCCACATTATCCTTGAAGTAACAAAATCATCATCTGAATCTTCATATTCTTCTATAATTTCTGCAGATCTTCTGGTATTTATTCGGGATTTAAAAATAGTATTAATTAAGGCCCCTTCTCCGATTTTCTCTTTGACTATATGGTGACCAAGAGGGGTTTTAAATGAGTTTTCAATACTTCCTTCTCCATATTTTGATGTAGATACTGGATATGAAGACTGAATACTATTGTTTTGAATTAAATAAAGTCTTTGCTCAGATATATCAATTTCAATAGATATATCATTTGATGATAATTGAAATGAAAATAGTAGAAATAAAACTATATATGCGTTTTTCGACATTTAAATATTATAGCTGATATGAGTACTATTAAAATTGAAAATATATATGGAATAGAATATCCAAAAATATTATAAATGCTTCTTTCTTTCTTTATATCAATACCATTATTAATAACACCAGTTATTCCCTTATCTAGTTTATCAACAATTGTTCCATTATTGGTTATAATAGCTGAAAACCCATCATTAGTTGATCTGATAATCCATTTATTATTCTCAATTGCTCGAATTCTTGTTATATCTAGATGATGATATGGGCCAATAGAATTTCCAAACCATGTATCATTACTTACATTGATAATAAAATCTGAACTTTTGTTGCTTTTTCTTACTGATTCTCCGAATGCAATATCAAAACAAATTAAAGGAGCAAAATTTAAGGATCTATCATTGAATACAGCTATGTTTTGCTGATTTTTTTTACCATGCTTTACATTTGACATAGGCATATCAAAAAAGTTAATAATACCTCTTAATGAGGCTATAAATGGAATATATTCGCCAAATGGCACTAAATGCGTTTTATTGTAGTTTTTCCCTGTGTTTAAGTTAATTAAAGAATTGTATAAGTTTCCATCATCATAATTCCATACTCCTGAAATAAACTCTTTATTAGATGTATCTAGGTTATTTACAAAATTATTAAAATCTAAGCTTTGCATTGAATATGGTAATTCTGCCTCTGGCATAACAATTATTTCTGATTTAGGAGATGATCTGTCTATCAGTTCTAATATATTTTTTTCAATTATATATTTATAACCATCCTGATATTTTAAAAAAGGATCAGAAGAGGGTTGAATTATAGAAACATAAACATCTCTTTTATCTCCAATTTTTTCCACAGTTGCCGGAATAAATAAAAGTAATGAGCCTAAAAAAATTAAGTAAGAAATATTTTTATTGGTTACCCAATATAAAGCCATTAGGCTTGCAATTAAATAGATCAACATAGAGCCGCCAGCAACTCCTAATATAGTGTAAATGTATTGAATGTAGGTATCTAAAAATACACTTCCAGGTATTAACCAAGGAACACCATTTAATAAATAATACCTTGATAATTCACTAAGAATAAGAATGCTTGATATGTATAGCAATTCTATATACGGAGATAAATTATTTTTGCTGAATAACCTATACCTTAAAAGTGATAATGGCATGCTAAAAATAGCTGTGAGAATTATGATTAATAAAAGAAAAATAATTAAAGACACCAATATAGATGTTTCTCCATAATAGTAAACACTCACTATTAACCATGACATCCCAAATCCCCAGTAACCAAATGACCAGAATATTATTTTTTTTAAAGAGCTATTTTCTTTATAAACTATCTCTTTAATAAGGTATGCATAGGATAGTATTATTAGAGGCTTAATAGAGAAGGGTGAAAAAGCAAAAATTCCAATAAAACCAAAAATAAATGGAATTAAGTATTGCTTTAACTTCATTGATTTTTTGTTATTTGAACCTTTTCAATTTTTCGATCATCAGCATCGATTACCTTTATAGTTAGGTCTTCTATTTTGACCTTATCGCCAACTTTTGGGAGTACTCCCAATTTACTAATAACAAAGCCTCCCAGTGTTTCAGCATCAATTGCTAATGGGTCAATATCAATATTAAAAAACTCGGTGAACTCTTCTATTTCAATTTTTGCATCAGCATAAAACTTTTTATCAGAAATTTTAATGATTTCTTCTTCATCAACATCATGCTCATCTTCTATTTCACCAACAAGCTCTTCTAAAATGTCCTCAATAGTTACTAGTCCTGAAATAGTTCCATATTCATCTATGACAACAGCCATATGAGAGCGATCCTTTTTAAATTCCTCTAGCAATGAGTCAGCTTTTTTTGTTTCAGGTACTACATTAGGTTCTCTCAACATATCAGATAGGCTAAAGTTATTATTACCTTCATAAATTTTTGGTAACATATCCTTTGCAAGCAATATTCCAGCCACCTCGTCTCTTTCACTTCCTAATATAGGGTATCTCGAATGTCCGGATTCTATTATTTTTTCAAGAATTATATTTATTTCATCATCTATGCCAAAAGTAACCATATCAACTTTTGGAACCATAATTTCTTTTACTGTTGTATTTCCTAACCTTATAGCCTTATTTGCAATGGATTCAGCTTCTTTGTCTATAATATTTAAATCAACAGCATCTTTAAGAAAATCTGTAACCTCTGAAACAGACTGAGTCTTTATAAAAAAAGGGTTTCTAAAGAATTTTTTTATTTTTGATATGAGTCCCGAAGGAGGGTGGTTATCTTCGTTTTCTAACTTTTGATTCATCTAGTATGGGTTGTTAATGTTAATTTTATTTAGAATATTTATTTCTTTACTTTCCATGGTCGCTGCCATCTCATCGCATTCATGATCATATCCTAATATATGATATACACCATGAGCCAACATGTGAATCATATGGTCTTCAAAAAATTTTCCTTCTTCCTTGGCCTCTCTTTTAACATACTCTAGGCTAATTGCAATATCACCAATGTTTTTAGTTTGCATTAATGATATATCATCGTTCTGAAAAGAAAGAACGTTAGTTGTATTGTTCTTATTTCTAAATTGGTGATTTAATTTTTTCATTTCTTTATCGTTTAGTATTTTAAGGTTGATTTCGTTGTCAACCAATCCCTCATCATTCAATATTAAAGACACAATTCTTTGAAGCTTATCATGAAGATCTGGCTCTATTGAGATGCCTTTATCTAATGTAATTACTAAACTCACTTATTTATATTGGATTCAAATTTTTTATAAGCATCGATTATTTTTCTAACTAAAGGGTGTCGTATAACATCTTGGGAGGAAAACTCTACTATTCCAATGCCGCTAGTATCTTTTAAAACACGAATAACATGATCTAAGCCTGAAGTTATATGTTTTGGAAGATCTATTTGAGTTAAATCACCATTTATCACGGCTTGTGAGCCATATCCAATTCGAGTTAAAACCATTTTCATCTGCTCTACTGTTGTATTTTGACTTT
Organism: gamma proteobacterium SCGC AAA168-P09; assembly: GCA_000385055.1. Lineage (GTDB taxonomy): Bacteria > Pseudomonadota > Gammaproteobacteria > Magnimaribacterales > D2472 > SCGC-AAA076-P13. The sequence goes on along the minus strand of ARRL01000007.1, from coordinate 4,372 downwards.
CATCCATAATGATAAATGCATTATTTAGAGTTCTGCCACGCAAGTAAGCAAGTGGCGCAACTTCAATAACTTCTTTTTCAATTAACTTGGTAGTTCTTTCTACACCAAACATTTCATATAAACCATCATATAAAGGTCTTAGATAGGGGTCTACTTTTTGAGAAAGATCTCCAGGCAAGAAACCAAGCTTTTCTCCTGCTTCAACCGCTGGTCTAATTAAAATTATTTTTTGTACTTTTTCATTTAAAAGAGCCTCGACTGCAGCAGCCACTGCTAAATATGTCTTACCCGTACCCGCATCGCCAATACCAAAATTTATTTCAAACTTATTAATATTTTTTATATAAGATTGTTGATTAGATCCTCTTGGTCTAATTATTTTTTTTGGCGTTCTTATTTGAATTTCAGAATCAATTACATCATTTTTCTTCGAAAGACTAAGGTTCAAATGTGATTGAATTGTAAGATGGACTGCTTCTTTACTTATTTCAATATTTTTTTTAGTTAAATTATATAAATCTAATATTGCATCTGAAGCATGCTTTATATCTTTTTCATTTCCAGTTATTTTTACCTCGTCTCCTTTGTGAAATATCTTTACTGAGAAGCTTTTTTCAATTAATTTTAAATTGCCGTTAAGCTCACCAACAAAAAGAGCAATTCTTTCAGCATTAGACGGTTTTAAGGAAATGTTTTTAAGGGCGGTTTGCGTTTCTTGCATTAATATTTAATTTTTACCTCTTGGATTATGCAAAGTACCTAATAGAGAATAGGATAATGCCTCAGTAACTTCAATGTCCACTAATTTTCCAATAAAACTAATATTTTCAAGATCAAAATTTATAACCCTATTACACTCTGTTCTTGCTTGAAGCTGCTCTGGACTTTTTTTGGCAAGACCTGTTACTAAGCACCTTTGAATTGAGCCAACCATGCTTCTGCTGTGCTGCCTGTGATAATGATTAAGTTGCTCTTGAAGAATTTTTAAGCGCTCCTTTTTTTCATCTTGAGATGTGTTGTCCTCTAACTTAGATGCTGGTGTTCCCGGTCTTTTTGAATAGATGAAACTGAATGAGGAATCAAATTTAACCTCATTTACTAAACTCATTGTTTGCTGGAAGTCATGATCTGTCTCTCCAGGAAAGCCTACAATAAAATCAGAAGAAACTCTGAGGTCCGGCCTATAACTTTTAATTCTTTCAACTGCATCTAGAAATAGATCTATCGTGTAGTTTCTTTTCATTTTTTCAAGAATTCTATTAGAACCTGATTGAACTGGAAGATGAAGTTGGCTTACAAGCTGAGGTACATACTGATAAACCTCTATTAGATCATCGGTCATATCCAATGGATGAGAGGTAGTATATCTAATTCTTTCGATGCCATCGATATGGCTAATAATCTCAATAAGATCTGATAGTCTTAATACTCTATCTTTATAAGGCATTTTATAAGAATTAACGTTTTGACCAATAAAGGTTATTTCTGTTACTCCTTGTTCTGCAAGTCTAGCAACTTCATCAAAAATCTGCTCAGGCTTTCTGCTAACTTCGTCGCCTCTTGTATAAGGCACAACACAAAAAGAACAATATTTTGAACAGCCTTCCATAATTGCTACATAGCTTGAAGGACCGCTAGTAGAGGGGTTTGGGAGTGAGTCAAACTTTTCTTCAATTGGAAAAGTTATATCTATTGCCTTAATACCTGATTGAGAATCGATATCCAGCAAATCAGAAACTCTATGCAATGTCTGTGGCCCATATATCAGATCTACATAAGGAGCTCTTTTTTTTATGTTGCTTCCTTCTTGGGTGGCCACACATCCGCCTACACCTATTTTTAAATTGGGATTTTTTTCCTTAAGTTTATTAAGTCGGCCTAATTCTGAATAAACTTTGGATTCTGCTTTATCTCTTATTGAGCATGTATTGAGCAATATTATGTCTGCCTCTTGAACATCATTAGTAAGTTCAACTCCTTTTTTTTCTTTTAAAATATCTGCAGTCTTATCAGAATCATATTCATTCATTTGACAGCCATAGGTTTTAATATAAAGTTTCGTTCCCATATAATTAAGTATTATGAAAGATAAAAAAGTTTACAAGATAATTTTTATGCAACTTGGTGAAGTGTATGAGGTATTTACTAATAAAATTTATCAAAGCGATATGTACGGTTTTGTTGAGGTAGAGGATTATATATTTAATAAAGATAAACAACTAGTTCTTGATCCTTCCTCTGAAAAACTTAAAAAGGAGTTTGCTAAGGTTGAGAGAAGTTATATTCCAATAAATGCAATTGTTAGAATAGATGAAGTAAAAGAATCTGGTGAAGCAAAAATTAAAAACACCAAAGGTCAAGTCAGTCCTTTCCCGCTAAATATCCCGCCACTAAATAAAAAAGATTAACTAGCTCTCGGGTAAAAATAGGTTTTTATAGAATTTTAATTCAGCAACAGACTCTTTAATGTCGCCCATCGCTCTGTGAGACCCTTCTTTTTCATAGACCTGAGCTTCATTCATCCACCTTACAGCAGCTTCTTTGAATGAAGATACATCTATATGTCTATAGTTAAAATAAGATTCTAATCTTGGCATGTACTTTGTTAAAAATCTTCTATCATGTGAAACGGTATTGCCACACATAGGAGACTGTTTGGAGCCAACATATTTAGAAATAAAATCTAAAGTTTCTATCTCTGCCATCTGTTCAGTAATACTGCTTTTCTTAACTGCTTCGATTAGGCCGGAGGAACCATGTTGATTTATGTTCCAATCATCCATCTGATCTAGCAGCCCCTTTGATTGATTTATTATAATATTTGGCCCTTCAGCCAAAATATTTAGCTGAGAGTCTGTAATTAATGTTGCTATTTCGATGATTCTTTCTTTTTCTGGATCTAATCCAGTCATCTCTAAATCGATCCAAATGAGATTATCTTTTGATTGTAGGCTCTTCATAACTTTTTATATTTCTTCCTTTAGTGTATTTTGTGCTTTATATGAAAAAAGTTCAAACAGGTTTTGTAATAGAGTTTTACTCTAATGCATGTTTGGTCCGCACAAAAGATGCAGACATACCATGTATTGCCATTAAAGATATTGTTGTTGGTGATGTTGTAAAAATTGAAATAGTTCAAGACAGTAAAGAAACTAAAGGATTAATCTTATCAAAAGAGAATAGAAAATCAGCACTTCAAAAAAAAGAAGGATTGAAATCAAAAACTATTGCTGCAAATGTCACTTATGTTGGGATAATGGTTACACAAGAACCCAAGACTGCTTCTGAGTTTATTGATAAATGGATACTAACAAGTCTTCTTTCAAATATAAGGCCTTTTATAATTAATAATAAGATTGATCTAGAACCAAATGAGGCATACATAGAAAAATTAAATATTTACAGAGATCTTGATATAAAAATAATAGATATTTCAGCAAAAAATAATATAAATATAAATGAGATCAAAGAATATCTAGAAGGAAAGTGTGTTGTCTTTGTTGGGAATTCGGGCGCGGGTAAGTCAACTCTCACAAATTGTTTGACAGGAAAGAATATTAAAACTAATTCGCTTTCTAATAATCAGGGCGTTCATACAACATCCATATCAACGCTATATGAGGTTGAGAAAAATATTAGAATTATAGACTCTCCTGGAGTTAGAGATCTTCCAATCACTGGCTGGAGAAGAAATCAAATAATTAAAGGTTTCGTTGAGTTACATAAACTATCTGAGAAATGTAAGTTTAATGATTGTAATCATTCAAATAATGAAGGATGTGCAATATTAAATGCTCTTGGTAATGGTGAAATAAGCAAAAGTAGATACAATAATTTTATTAAATTTCGAGATGCGGAAGAAAGTGAATAAAAAAACTCATTTTGGCTATAAAGAGGTCGATGAAAAAGATAAAAGCACTCATGTTGGTGATTTATTTTCATCTGTTGCTGAAAACTATGATGTTATGAATGACGCTATGTCATTAGGCATGCATAGGCTTTGGAAAAAAATTCTTATCGAACTTGCAGCAATATCTGAAAATGATGTGATTTTAGATATTGCTAGTGGAACAGGAGATATAGCAAAACTTATTTCAAAAGAATACCCAAGTACAGAAATTTATATGACTGATATCAATATGGATATGTTGTCGAAAGGAAGAGACAGATCAATAAATGAGAGCTTCCATAAAAACTGTCATTTTTGTCAGCTTAGTGGAGAGATTATGCCTTTTGGCGATGAAACGTTTGATGTAATAACAATTGGCTTTGGACTTAGAAATTTTACTAACAAAGAGAAGGGTTTGGAAGAAATGAGAAGGTGTCTTAAGAAGAGTGGAAGACTTTTAGTATTAGAGTTTTCCAAGCCAAC
>ARRL01000006.1 GCA_000385055.1 gamma proteobacterium SCGC AAA168-P09 | reverse complement strand
TCGGAATCAAGTTGGTTTATTAAATATACTCTTTTGAAAATTCATGTCAACACTTTATTTAAAAAAAATAACATTATTTTATTTTTAATCTAAATTGATAATGCTTCCTGGTACAACAGAAATAAAATCAAGGTCTTTATATTTCATAATTTCTTTTTCAAGCCTTATTTTTGGTTCAATAGTGTCCTCGTCTGTTAAGACAAAAGTAGCCCAATGCATGCCGAATGCTTTTTCAGCTTCTAGATCCAACATTATCTGAACTGCATCTTCTGGATTTACATGACTTTCGGCCATAAACCACTCTGGATCATAGGCTCCAATAGGTATAAAGGCATATTTTGGAGATCCTAGTTTTATTTTAGTATCAATAAAGTCTTTAGAGTAACCTGTGTCACCTGCGTGATATAAAGAATAATCTTTATGCTTAAAAAACCACCCTCCCCATAAACTTTTATTTCTATCAAACAAAGATCTTTTAGACCAATGCTGCACAGGAGTAAAGGTGATTAAGAAGCCTTTATGTTTGATTGATTCCCACCAATCAAAATTATATACATTCTTAATTTTCTTTCTTTTTAGTAATTTTTCATCGCCAGCAGGAACTAAAAAAATTGCTTCAGGATGTTTTTTTGAGATTTTTTTTAAAGAATAAATATCTAAATGATCATAGTGATTATGGCTTACAGTAACAATATCAATATGAGGTATTGCGTCCAATGGTATAGCTGGTGGTATTAATCTTTTTGGACCAATATTTTTAAAAGGTGATGCTCTTTTTGAGAATATTGGATCAGTAAGAATAGTTACTCCGTTCTTCTTGATTAAAAAAGTAGAATGCCCTATCCAGATGGCATAATTATCATCTTCAGATAAGTTGAGCTTCTGCCAGTCTGATGAGAGTTCAATCTTAGTAATCTCTGGTTCAATATCAGATCTAATCCACTGGAGCATATCGCCAAATGACTTATCAGAGGAAACGCCATTGGTATTTTTATATTCTGCAAATAAAAACCCTGTACTAAATAGCAAGAAGATGTAAAAATTTTTGCGCATAATTATTTATTAAATAAATCCTCTAAAGCCTTTTTGCACCCTTAATTTAAAAGCAAAAAAGTTATCCTTACCAGATGCTTTTATTCTTTTAAGTTTAAAGGGTGTATCGCTATTAACTACTCCTTCGTCCGTGGTAACCGCTGATTCAAAGTTGCTAGTTTCTATAATTTCAATATCCTCATCATTATATATTCCAAAAGGATATGCAAAACTAGAGACCTTAGTATTAAATTTTGTTTCTAGAATATTTTTGCACTCAAGTATTTCATGCTTTTTAACATCTATAGATGTATTGGGTAAATAAGGATGGGAAATTGTATGTCCGCCTAATTCAAATACACCAGAATCTAACATTTCATGGATCTGTTGATCGGATAATTTTTCTTCTGAAGCCAAGATTCCAGAATTATGTTTAGGATTCTTTTTTATTGACCAGTCATTATTATGCCTATCTATAACCAGGTAAAGCGTAGCGCATGCATTATATTTTTGTAAAAGCGGAAGTGCTTTGGTGTAATTATCTAGGTAGCCATCATCAAAAGTAATGGCAACAACCTTGCTATCATTTTTAAATTTATCTAGCTCGGACATTTTTATAAATCTCCAACCATTATCTGAAAAATATTCTAGATGTTTTTCAAACATTTTTGGAGAAACCCTTAAACCTGATTTCTTTTCATTTGGAAGCTGCTCAGCAATCATGTGATACATCATGATTCTTGTCTTATTTAAATTTGCATTTGGATACCACCATACGTACTTTAGTGAAAGTAAGATCAAAATAATATCAATGACAATTGCTATAATAATCATGAAGATATTTCCTGATAGAAATCTATGGTTTCTTTACACATATTTGAAGTTAAAAATTCTGTATTTTCTTTTATATTAATATTATCACCATCAAGTATCGCCAGTGTTTTATTTAACAATGATTCTTTGTCATCTGGTTCAACCAAACCATAGGGGAAAAGAGTCTCTAATATCTCTTTTACACCGCCTCTGTTATAGCCAATACATGGTATTCCTATAGATAATGGCTCTAAAATACTTCTACCAAATGACTCAGGCTTATTAGAGGTGTTGTATACGATCGACGAAATGGAATATATATTTTTAATATCTTTTCTAAAATTTAAAAAATATATATCCCCTTCAAGATTAAGAGATTTTATTTTCTCTTTTAATGTATTTAAATATTTTTGATGCTTATCCTTTGCTTCACCAGCAATTAATATCTTAAATCTATGAGGCGAGTTATCTTTAACTGATTTTGCCAAGGAGATAATTTTTTCAAAATCTTTTAAAGGAGATATCCTTCCGGCTATTGTTAATAATTTTGTATTACGTGTATCAGGATACATTTCATACCATTGGTTTAACCATGCCTGATCTGGTTTGTAGTTTTGATAGTACTCCTTTTCGTCAATGCCCCTGTAAATAAGTTTTATATTTTTATTTGTAGACTTTGTATAGTTTTTAATAAGATATTCATTTGCAGCTTTCGAGACAGTGATTATATTTTGAGGCTTTGACATGATTGCACTGTAAAAATTAACAGAATATAAACCATGGATTGTTGATACCAAAGAGGGTCTTATATTTAATGGGATACCCTTTAATGCCTGCCAGACAATCCATGCAGGCATTCTTGATCTTACATGAATAATATCTGGATTGATTGATATAATCCATTTTCTGAGAGATTTTACATGCTTAAATGTAAAAATATTTTTTTTATGCAGATTCCATATGTGGTGATGAGTTCCATTTTTAATTAATTGATCAACAAGTCTGCCGCCAGCAGATACGACATGAGATTCATGATTGTTCTCTACTAACGCTCTAGACATTTCCAGAACACCTTGCTCCACACCACCGCTATCTAGAGTTGGAACAAATTGTATGACTTTCATATCAAAATTTTATCATTGAACGCGAAGAACTATTCAAAATAACTTAATGAAGCCCCTCTACAATAACAACAAGTCTTTTGGCGGAATTTTTTACAAACTCAAGAGCCTCTTGATATTCGTCTGAGTTATAACAAAAGAGAGCTTCTTCAAAACTATTAAACTCAATAAGTACTGTTCTTTCAAAGCCAGGTCCTTCTTTTTCCTCTTGCTTTCCACCTCTAGACAAAAAAGTGCCATGATATTTATTAATTATTGGTCCTGCGAGCTGAATATATTTACCATACTCATCAGGATTTAATATGTGCCCTCTAACAACCCAATAGGCTTTCATATTAGGATTTAAATTTTAATCTTGTTTGATGAAGAATGGGTTCTGTATATCCGCTAGGCTGCACTCTTCCTTCAGTAGCAAGATTGCATGCTGCTTCAAAAGCAAGGCCATCGTATGAAGGAGCCATTGGTATATAGGTGCTATCAGAAGCATTTTGTCCATCAACCACCAAGGCCATTTTTTTCATTGAAACTAATACCTGCTCTTTTGAGCATAGTCCATGATGCAACCAATTAGCTATGTGCTGACTAGAGATTCTGCATGTAGCCCTATCCTCCATAAGACCCACATTATTAATGTCAGGAACCTTGGAGCATCCAACCCCCTGATCTACCCATCTAACGACATACCCAAGAATTCCTTGGCAATTGTTATCTAATTCAGCTTGAATTTCTTCGGCTGAAATTTCAGATGGATTTTTATGAACAGGAATATCCAATATTGCATCTAAGCTAGCTTTTTCTCTTTTCATGATTGAGGACTGCTCATCACCAACCAATATTTGATGATAATGAATTGCATGAAGAGTTGCTGCTGTTGGTGACGGAACCCAAGCACAATTTGCTCCAGCCTTTGGATGCATTGTTTTGGTGTTATACATACCAAGCATTTCATCGGGCATAGGCCACATACCTTTACCTATCTGAGCTCTGCCTTTAAATCCTGTTTCAAGACCAATATCAACATTCCAGTCTTCGTATGAAGAAATCCATTGATGTTGTTTCATGTCAGCTTTGGTGATCATAGGGCCAGCTTCCATACTTGTATGAATCTCATCACCTGTTCTGTCTAAAAATCCTGTATTAATAAATATGACTCTATCTTTAGCAACTTCGATACACTCTTTTAGATTAACTGTTGTTCTTCTCTCTTCATCCATAATCCCCACTTTAGCTGTTAGATTAGGAAGACCTAAAGCTTTCTCTACTGCAGCAAATAAATCACATGTAAATTGAACCTCCTCTGGTCCATGCATCTTAGGTTTAACAATATATATACTGCCAGCCTTAGAGTTTTGATATGGGCTATTTTTATTTAAATCATGCATTGCAATACAAATAGTAAACATTGCATCCATAATACCCTCAGGTACTTCATTGCCATCTGCATCCAGAATAGCCGGGTTGGTCATAAGATGACCCACGTTTCTAACCAACATCAAACTTCTTCCAGATAAGACCAAGTCTTCTTTAGCGTTTGAAATATAATGTCTATCAGAATTTAATTCTCTAGTCATATTAGAGCCGTTTTTACTGAAAGTTTCTTTTAAATTACCCTTCATAAGGCCAAGCCAGTTTCTATAAACTAATGTTTTATCCTCGCCATCAACCGCAGCAACAGAATCTTCACAATCTTGGATTGTAGTAATAGCAGATTCCATCAAAATATCTTTTATACCAGCTTTATCAGTGCTGCCTATTGGATGACTAGCATCTACTTGAATTTCAAAATGTAAGTTATTGTTTTTAAAAAGTAACCCATAAGCATCATTGCCGTAATCACAATAGCCTACATATTTTTTAGGATCTTTTAATTGAGTTTTGAGACCCCCAGCAAGTAATGCATAAATATTACCATCTGTAAAATCAAAACCTAATACATCTTTATAACTGCCCTCTTCTAGAGGAATAGTTTCATCTAAGAAGTTTTTTGCAAATGCTATAACCTTGTCTCCTCGAACAGGATTGTAGCCCCCTTCTCTTGTGGCATCATTATCCTCACTAATTACATCAGTACCATAAAGGGCATCATATAAGCTTCCCCATCTTGCATTAGCAGCATTAAGTGCAAATCTTGCATTCATGACTGGCACAACTAACTGAGGACCAGCAATTGATTTAATTTCAGGATCAACATTATCTGTTGTAATAGAAAAATTAGAGCTTCTTGGTGCTATATATCCAATATTTTCAAGAAATAATTTGTATTCATCTTGATTATGTTCAGTATCTCTTCTTTCTAAATGCCATTGATCGATCTGGAATTGAATTTCTTCTCTTTTAAGAAGCAAATTTTTATTTTTAGGAGAAAATTCATTAATTATTTTTTCAAATGACATCCAAAAACTATTAGATGAAATATTTAAACCTTCTAAAACTTCATTTTCTAAAAACTCTTTTAAATCTTCTGAGATTGTTAATGAGACATTTTGTTTTACTGATTCTTTAGAGCTGTTTTGAGAAGAGCTAAAAAAAGAAATTAATTTTTTAAATATATTCATAACTAAATTATAACAACTTCGAGTAGATAACCAACAGCAAAAAAAAATAGGTTTTAATGTTTAATTTTGGTCAATGCGTTATCGACATCATAACCCCATATTTCTCTAATACTATGCATTGCTATTGAGGGGAAAAATTTCATAATCATATTTCTTCCTGAGGTCATAACAGGGTTTGAAATATGATTTAAATATCCCTGTCTTTCTGATAAATTTTTAATCTTATAGATTCTTTTCAACCTAAGGTCTTCATACGAGTTTTGAATTTTATTTAAGTCTCCATGCAAGCTTAATATTAATTTACCAAATACATATGAATCTTCGAGAGCAAGACACCCTCCCTGTCCTAAAAAAGGTACTATTGGATGAGCTGCATCACCCAGTAAAGTGATATTTTTTTTAAAAATTGTCTTTGGTGTAGATCGTGTATATATACCCCATTTATATATATCAGAATGATTTTTTAAAAATGAATAAAAATTCTCATTACTATCTTTTAAGTCGTTTCTTAATTCATCATATGTACCTTTCTGCCTCCAAGAATCTTCGATCTCTCTCGTTGTTTTAATAGCTGCTACAAAGCTCACTTTATCTTTATTAATTGGATAAGTAACTATATGATGATTTGGACCAAGAAATGTCTTAATATCTTCCTGGCGTTTGTCTATGAGAGCTCTCCAAACAGAATAGCCACTATAAATAGGTTTCTCTATCTCGCCTATTGATGATCTACATAATGAACGAATTCCATCACATGCAGCAATATGATCGACTTTAAATGAGTGGTTGTTAGTAAATGATACCTCTGAATTATCTATATTAATTTTATTTAGGCAATGATTAAATAGTATCTCCCCACCATATGAGTAATATTTATTAAGGAGCTCTCTATACAAAACTTCTCTAGAGGTTGTAATAACATTAACCTCGAATGAACTAATTTGTGTTCTTTTTGAAAAAAATCTTGTTACCTTTGGATTACTTGAGGATTGTTTGATGTTATCAAAAACACCAATTTTCTTTAAAATAGATATACCGTTATTTGAAATAGATATTCCTGCTCCATAATTACTTATAGATTCAGATTTTTCAAAAATGATTACAGGAATGCCTTCTTTTTTTAATACACAGCCCAAGGTCAAACCTGCGATGCCAGCACCAATAATGGCTATATGATCTGAATAATTCTTCATTTATTTATTATGCATTAAATATAAAAAATGGGAGCAACTGCTCCCATTTTTTATAAACGAATACTATATTTAGCTTGATGTTCTCATAGCTGAGCCAAAATAAGATCTAGCATTCCTGCATGAAAAACCTTTAAGATTTGTAGAAGCTTCAGAATCTATTATCTTTGAGAAAAATAAATCTGCATTAGTGCCTCTTTCAGATATTGATGAAGAGTACATCAATCTAACAAAATCAACACCTTCAGGAAGTTGGACACCTGAATCAGGAACAATCATTTTTCTTCCAACAGTATCTCCCTCAGATTGAGCATAAATAGCAAAATCTTTATAAAGATCATAAACCTGTCTCATGTCATACCCTTCTTCTAAACTACAATCAGCATATGTGGCATACATCATATTACCAGGCACCATGCTTGCAGGTTGCGAAATTGTCCACTGCCAAGTATCTATCTGCTGGGAGTTAGTAACTGGTAATGATTTAAGAAGACTTGCCCCTCCTCCAGTTATCCATGTTTCTAATGCAGCAAACTGCTCTCCAGGTGTTGGCCAAGTATTTACCCACATTACATCTATTGTATTAAGATTAGAATGAAAGTATGGCTGAAGAATTGCTACTGTCATAGAGTTATAAACAGATCCTTTGGTCTCTGCCCATTTTGCAAATTTTTCATACCATTCAGCCAAGTCTTCAACATCCTTTCCTTTGTTAAAGGTTCCAATGTAATACTCAGCTTTATTTACCTCTGGAAGGTACTTATATTCAATACTATCTTGAGCAAATGAGAAAGCGCTCATGGTTAAAAACAAAGTTAATAAATATTTCATATATTTTCTCCCTATAATTAAAGTTTGAATTTTAAATATACATTATTATTAGGCCTAAAAAAATTTATTAGGTATAAAAATTACATATATATATATTTTAATTATTAATTTTTCCATAGATATTAAATTGTGAAAGAAAATTCCAGATCTCCTCAGATGCAGAAATATTAAAATTATCTTTTGAAGGCCAGGTATGGCCCATTGTAGGAATTCTAATAAGACTTACGTCGGCATTATTCATACAAGATACATAATTAATAAAATCTATTGACCCCTTTCCATTAAAATAGTCAGTTACCTCAATTATTCTTTCAGGATTACAGCCATTATTATTGGCCCAATAGCTAAGAATACTGTCGATGGATTTCATACCAATGGTGTCATTCCCATTGTATGGGACCGTAAGATCAATAAGACCATGAATTTGAAGAATAGGCATTGGATGATTTGGTGAACAACTATCAAATGTTTGCTTACTCATGGATCCGGTTACAGAGGCAATAGCAGCAATCTTATTACTTAAATTACAAGCTAAGTGATAACTCATAAAACCGCCATTGGACATACCGGAAGAATAAATACGATTAGAGTCTATGTTTTCTTTATCTTTGACAAGGTTTATAACAGTATCAATAAAGTCGACATCGTCAACATCACTTCCAATAGTCCAAGCACCTGAATTCCAATGAGAATTACTATTTGTTAATACAGTTTCAAGCTTATAACCTTGCGGATAAACAAGAATAAATTGATTTTCTTCGGCAAGATTTTCGTATTGTGTATAAGATTTATGAATAGCTGCTGAAGAACCATAACCATGGAGTGCAAACAATAAAGGAAGCTCGTTATTATTTTGGGATAATGATTCTGGTTTATAAATAAAATAAAACCTTTCGAGCTCATTGTGCATAAAGGTACATCTCTCAGTCTTTAAACCAACACTGACACAGCTTTCTTTAGTTGATATAACATCATTAATTAAATTTTCATTTGATTGAGAGGTACCGCCACCACATGACATAAGAAAGAAAACAAAACATACAATCAATAATCTAGATTTCATAAATAGGCTTTATATTGAATGATTGAATGGTGCGGTACGCCGGTCTCGAACCGGCGGCCTTCTGCTTGGCAAGCAGACGCTCTACCAACTGAGCTAGTACCGCATTTGAACTAAAAAAGTAAGCCATTATATTACAAAAAATACTAAGAATCTTAAAGAAATTAATTATTTAACATCAATTCTTGCTACTTCTTTATAGGAGTTCAAGGCACCTCTTTTTGATAAAGAAATTGAGGTTGGGTTGAGCTCGGATGGAATAACTAATTTTAAATTAGTGATATTACTGCTCTCAATAATATGATCATCTAAATCTATATGAGAATGGTGATGTTTATCTGTATAACCTATATGCTGAATCTTTATCTCAAATGGATTTCCAATACCTAGTCTGTATATTATGTTGCCACTCTCATCAAAGAAGTTGATTGAATAAATATCAGTCTTAGCAAGAAAAGGCCTTCTTATGTTTTTCTTATTTGGTTTTTTGTTTTCAATCGAATTAATTTGAATTTCGTTCTTTTTTAAGTCTAATGAAAAAATCTTCTCTTTTTTATTTGGGCTAGCAGAGATATTCATATATGACTTTCTTTTTGTATTAGTAGAGTCAGAAGAAGATGAAGCCTCATCATAATTACTCCATTTAATTTTTACAGCGCCACTCATTGAACAACATATTTCTGCAAACATATAATCCTGATTAGAATCCACCTGATTATCATACAAATAACCATCTGTACTTGAATACCATAACCAAGATCCTACAAACGGTTGTTGAGCCTCATAAGGTATTGCATCAGGATCACTTTCATAATAGTAGTTATATTCAAACCATCCTTCGTAAAAATCCAATGGATCTAAGGGATCATTTGGAGCATTTACGAGTCCAGATAAATCTTCAACTGTCCAAGAGTAAGTTACTTCAGCATTATTAGCAGGCCTATTAAAACTTACACTAGTATCATCCTGAAGTTGAGTTTGTTCAACACCATCTTTAAACCACTTTAATCTAACTTTATTGGAATCATATTCAGCATTAATAGAAAAATTTATTAAGCCGCTTTGCAGCGCCGAGGTTGATGTGAGAGCTTCAATATTAGGAGATCCATTTATAGTATAGTCAGCAAAACCTTGGTTCATGATTGAGCCGAAGGCAAAACCTTCAATATTTACTTTTCCATACCCTTGATCAGCTCCACTTTCCATAACAGTCCAATATAAAGGCCTGTAAGTTTCATCTTCGTCATAATAGGTTCCAGGTATGACTCCGGTGTTAGTTAGACAGTCAGGATCATTATTCTCACCTGAATAGTCTTCATTATCAGGAAATTGATTGTAAAAACACTCGCAATCTTCATATGTTCCATTGCCAACTTGATCGCGATAATAAATATCTCCATCGGAAAAGTTATAGCAAATATCATAATCAACACCTGCAACATTAGTTAAGTCTTCAATATAGTGTTTCCATTTTACTGAACTGGGATTACCTACTGAAGTCGTGTTAATGTATGTATCTGCTCTAGGTAAGTCAGTATCATATTCACTGCCAGAATCATATTCATCACCCATATAACCATGAGAGTGACCTAGTTCATGCATGACAACCTCTTCTGTGCTATTTGAAAGTTGCTGGATATTTATATCTCCTTGTGCCACACCCCTGCCTGATAGAGATGAAATGAAAGCTGCTACATCGTAATCAAAAGCATTAGATATTCTATCTCTATCAATATCTCCAATACAATATGTTGTGGGCAAACTATCATAAGAACAATTATCAGAACCTGAGAGTATCTCAAATGCTGACAGACCAGATTGTGCAACCTCTTCAATTACTGCAATAGAGAAAAATCCATTTATAAAAGTGCCAGCATCAGAAGCTACTAAAGTATTAACAGAATCTAAAACTTCACTTCTAAAAAAATCAATATTTTCAGTAGTAAGGCGATCTCCAATAAAAACATATTCTGTATTAGCTGTATCACCTGGGCTGCCAACTAGATAGTATAGATAGTGATCATCTGATGAACAATTTGAACCATCTTCATCACAAGAATTATCAATGCTAATTATTTGTTTGTTTGAAATAAAGTAAGCATCAAAACCAGCAACACAAGAGCTTAAATCACCGTCTGAAGCACAAATTTGAATACTCTGATATCCGGCATTATTAAGATCAGCCATATCTAAATTCAGAGTTCCAGATGCGCCTACAACAGGCTCATTATATGTCCCTGATAATACCTCATTACCAATTTGACCATATAAAGAGAGTTCGCTAATAGTATTATCTACATCAGATACCTGAACTTTAAGTTCAAAGGTATCATCAAATATAAGAGTGTTATTGTTGTAGTCAGAAAAATCACTGGTTACAGATATTGTTGGACTATCATTAACAGGATTAATAGTTACATCAACAGATCTGATATAAGTAATTGGAGCACCTATTGTCTGACCGGCATCATCAACCTGGGTTGCAGAGAAAGTAATATCAAAGTCATCGTTACCATGGAAGTTTAAAGTTGGTGTATAAGAATATCTGCCTGAACTGTTAATTGAGACATTTCCATTTTTTGGAAATGTTGAAATTGAATAGGTAATATTCGATGAATAGTTGGTTGAGGCTGAGAAACTACCCGTAAGAAGAACATCTTCATTTGTGGATACAATCTGGTCTAACCCAACAGTAAATGAGAAAGGAGCAGAGCCGCCACCACCACCACAAGATGTTAAAAATATTAAAATAGATAATGACTTTATATAATTGCTTTTCATATATTCAGTATATATAAAATAAAGCAAAAAAAAACCGCTGACTAGCAGCGGTTTTTGAATTTTTTAAGTTTTATTAAAACTTATATCTAATACCTGCTTTGTATATAGGACCATGATCTTGATATAAGAAAAGCATTTCTTTATATCTAGAGAATAGTCTGACATCTTGATCAGATATATTTAATCCTTCGATGAATACAACTGCATTATCATTAATAATATATGAAGCATTAAAGTCTAACTGACCTCTTGCTTCGATAAATAATGGGTTGAACAAATCTTCACCAGCATAACTTTCATCTCTCCAGTTATATGATAGTCTTGCAGAATATTTTTCATCTTCATAAAAAACTGAAAAATTAGCTCCATTTCCAAATCCAGGTAGAGCTCTCTGTTCTCCAATTAAATATGAATCAGCTTCTTCATCTGTTTGCAACATAACTGCATTTGCTTGAACACCATAAGGAGTTCCTTCAAAGAAATGCTGTACTGATAATTCTAAACCGGAAAGTCTTCCATCATATTTGTTAACAGGCATTGAAGAAGCAAACTGCAACAAACCATCATCTGAATCTCCTATACCAACCCAGTTAAGACCAGTTTCACCATCAATTCCATATGTTCCAGCTGGCCATCCGTTTGTGCTATCAGCAGTAGGATGTGCATAACCTAAACCAATAAATATATCTTGCCAGCATAGGTTTGGTTCAACCATAGCAGCTCCCCAATTAGCACCTACACAACTTCCTGGGTTTTGACCAGTTGCTGCAATATATCTTGAATGGAATACATCTGGGACATTATTGAAGCTTTCAAGAGCGTTGTCACCACCATGATAGTCCTCGATTTCTTTTGTAAATACATTAACCGCATAATAACTACCTTCGGCATAATAATTTTCATATGCAAAGTCTATGTTTAAAGCTGTGTATGGAGTTAATTCAGGATTTCCTCTGGCCAAAGATGTTGGACTACTCCATGTATAATCACCTAAATCAAACCCAGCTCTTGTTTGCCATAGGGATGGCTGAGCTATCGTCTCACTTACTCCAAACCTAATAACTTCGTTATCATTTAAACCAAGACTCATATTAAAAGTTGGTAATAAATATGAGTTAGTTGAACTTGAATCGTAATAACCTTCTTCTGTTATAAATGTGAGACCCTCTTGAGTGCCATATTCGGCAAGGCTCCAAGCTCCAAAACCCCAAACAGTATTAACTGGAACTGTAGCCATACTATTTGATGATCTTGTAATTTTTTCATACCTTAATCCAAATTGTGCTTTTAGTGGCATTCCATTGTAATCAGTATCAAAATTTACATTAACAAATACGGAATCAGTTTCTTCAATAATAGTGTTTAATGAATCTGGTGTTCCAGCACAAATTACACCTCTCATGCTCGTTTGTGTTGGGTAATTAACATTCCAACCATCATAACCAAATGCTGTCCAACCTGTATTGACTCCGTCCTCAACTGCATCATTGGCTGTACAAGCTTCAGACCAATTATTTAAATTGTTGTACCACCTATTATTTCTACTCTCCTCATCATCTGCGTCTGTAAAAACATAAGGTGCAATATTTGCTCTTTCAAAGTAGTAAATTGCATCTTCTATTGATAAATCTGCCCATTGCAAAGAACCAAAAATACCATTATTCCAAGTATCAGTCGTTGTCATAGTAAAGGCATCATCAGGCATAGCTAAAACACTTGGCATTACAGGAGAACCTTCAGTATTACCGGCAACTATTTTTGCACGAGCATTCATATTATCGAACTGCATTGTTGTTGTTGATAATCCAAACTCTATATTAGAAATGAACTCGAGACTGCTAGTATTATTATCCCATGAACCTATGATTTGAGTTTGATTAACCTCACCATCTTGAGTAGCATCTGAAATATACCCCTCTCTTGGACCCATATCAGCTCCAACAAGGGTATCTATTGAATCATTAGAGCCGCCTCTGATCCAGTCTTGAGTAATAACAGGTACATTACCAGTCATATCAAGAGTTCTAGCAGCAGCTTTTGCATGGCAAGATTGCCACGAACCATTATATGTTTGCCATGGATTTCCACCCCACTGACCCCCAGCTCCGATACATCCTGACCAACCACCATTTGAATAAATAAGTTTATTATCTCCGTTACTTACATTAGATGAAGTTGACTCATGATGATCAATAGTAAGATTAAAATTATCAGTAACTTGAATATCTAGATTTGCACCCAAAGACTTATTTCTTTTAGTTGAATCACCATATAAAAAAGTATTATCTACAGCAAGACCGTCATCATTAGGGAATCCACCAGCTGTACCTACAGTCATGTTAGGTATGGTTGCTGCTATAACTGCACCATTATCATTAAGTGTATATGTATCAATATCATATCCAGCCCAATATTGTGATTTCTCTCTTCCAGTTGTAGAAAATTCTAATGATGAAAAAGTATTATCTATTGTAAGTACAGCATTATCAGTTAAAGCGATTTGAAATGTTGCCTGAAGATTTTCTCTTAACCTTTCATTATCTTTAGCCTTAAAGCCAACTGATTCAGGAGTGAAAACAACTCCATCAGCCCTTCCAGCACTTCCTGAAACAAGAGCAGAGCTGGACAAACCATAACCCCCAGGAATCCATGTAATTTCGTTTGTTCCTACCTCTCTATTGTGTCTTTCTTGATGAGAACCTGATAAAGAGAAACCTAATGGGAGTGTATAGTCACCAAATTTAAGATCTGATGTTCTGCTGAATAAAAAATCAAATTCTGGAGTATTTTCATCACCTTCAACAACTTTTGTATCATTTACAGTTCTAACTGAAAATGATGCTGCGTTACCAGTAACTAGAGGTTTTGTTGTAATCATATTGATTGTTGCACCAATACCACCTGAGGGTAATACTGCGTTAGCAGATTTATATACTTCAACAGCCGAAACGCCATGAGAAGAAATATCACCAAAGTCAAATCCTCTACCATGATCATACTGACCTGCAACCGTTGGCATAGATCTTCCGTTTAGTGTAACTAGATTAAACATATAACCTAACCCCCTAACATTAACTCTTGAACCTTCTACATTACTTCTATCAATAGTAATACCAGCAATTCTTCCCAAAGATTCAGCTAAGTTTTGATCTGGGAATTTACCAATATCTTCGGCAGTAATAGCTTCAGTAACACCAACTTTACTTCTTTTAAGATCGATAGCATCGATCAAACTCTGTTTAACACCTAAAACTACCACATCCTCAACTTCTTCTTCTGATGATTCATCTTGAGCAAAAGTAAAAGTTATTGGCAATAGCAATAGCAATGATAATAAATATTTATTCACGGATTTTCCCCTATAAATTAAAAAAAACTAACTCATTAGACATGATTGTTAAAATAACGTCAAGAATTAGATTAAAATTATTAAATATGTAAATAATTTACAAATTTAACGAAAAAATCCAAGCAGTTTAAACTGCTTGGATTCTAAAAAAAAATTTGAAAAAAAGATTAATTGATTATCTTGATTCTCTTGGCTTTGACTCATTAACAACCAATTTCCTTCCGTCTATTTCGCTGTCATTAAGAGCCGATATTGCTCCCTCTGCACCATCACTCATCTCAACAAAACCGAAACCTCTAGAACGATTTGTCATTCTGTCAGTAATAATTTTAGCTGATGTTACAGTGCCATGCTCTGCAAAAAGATTTTCTAGGTCTTGGTCAGTCATTCCCCAAGATATGTTTCCAACGTATATATTCATAGTATTCAATAATATCCAATTAATAAAAAAATGTATCTTACATGAAAATTCTCATGAAAAGTAAAAAAAAATTAATCTTCTATAAATTTTATTAAGTCTTCCCCAAACTCATCCCACCAGCTAAGACCCATTAAGTGAATATTTTCTATATTTTCAGGTGATGAATCATCAAGCATTCTATTTATATTTTTAAGAGGAGAGTTAATTCTTAGATAGTTACTATCAATAAAATTTAAAGCGATATCATTATGAACTTCTGAATCTAAGACCATTCCCATCACATCATTTCTTAACCAGCTAATACCTCCCCAGTTTGAAGAACTCTCTCCATCAATTCTTTTCTTATTAAGCCCCACTCCTATACTAAGAACTTTTATCTCCTCAGTTTGAAAAAAGTTTCTAGCATGAATGACCCCTAAAAGTGTTGGGTTGTTAGTGACAACACTGCCATCGATCATCCAAGAACCTTGAGCCATTTGATATGTTGGAAAATACATCGGTGCTGCGCTGGATGCTGATACAGCATCGACAATAGAAATCTCTGGAGTTGTCAGGCTTGAATGAATAACATGATTTCTTTTTTCTACATCGTAGCAAAGTGTAAGAATGGGCTTGTTGGATTCTCCTAAAGTTTTATCTTTAAAAATTTCTTTTAATACCTTTACTCTGCCTTTGTTTTCATATTTTGGACGAGCATGGATTAATGAAACCTTATCCCAAAAAAAAGATGCCTCCATTATTCTATTAAGATATTCTTCAGACCAATATTTTTTTACATCACTAGCATCCATAGATCTTGAGGCAAAACATGCTGCATTCAAAGATCCGGCACTGGTTCCAACAAACATATCAAAAATATCTGAAACTTTTTTTCCAGTAGTGGCTTCAAATTTTTTAAGGAAAACAATACCTGCTATAGCTCTAACCCCACCCCCGTCAAAAGATATTATTTTTTTTGGAGACTTTTGAGTTTTAGGCTTCTTAAAGAAGTTTAAAAGAGAGTTCATTTAATAAATGCTTAATTGATAATTTTTTTATTTAAACTTTTGCTTGCTTCACTAATACTGCCTGCATTAATTGCATTTAAAAAGCCATTATCAATAAGTATATTTGCAGCTTTGCCTGACCTGTTTCCGCTTCTGCAATATAAATATATTGTTTCATCTTTAGCAATAGAAGATGAGAGTTCTAATATATTCTGCCACTCTAGATTAACAGCATTTTCAAGGTGTCCGGTTTTCCATTCCTCAGCTGTCCTGACATCAATAATGATGGCTGTTGATAAATTTATAGAAAATAAAAACGTAAAAAAAAACTTAAGGCTTGTAATCATCTAGCTCCAATGGTTCAAAATTATATCTGCAGCTTTTTCACCAATCATTATTGTCGGAGCATTTGTATTACCACCAACCAGTGTTGGCATAATTGAGGCATCCACCACCCTTAGATTAGAAACCTTATGAACTATTAAGTTATTATTAACTACCGCCATATCATCAACACCCATCTTACAAGTACCCACAGGATGATAAACAGTATCAGCCTCTTCTCTTATAGCCATTTCAATATCATGATCATCATCTAAATCAATAGGTCTATAGACATGTTTATTTGTGTATTTTGATAAAGGATGTTTATTCATTATTTTCATCATTTTTTTATATCCAGCAACCATATCCTTGACATCATCAGGATGAGATAAAAATTTTGGATCGATCTTCGGATCATCAAATGGGCTAGAGGATTGTAATGTTACTTCTCCTCTTGATTTGGGTCTAAGCAGGCATGTATGACAACTAATGCCTGTTCCCCATAACTGCTGTCTTCCATGATCAACAACCATTCCAGGAGCAAAATGCAATTGTATGTCAGGAATACTTAAATCATTGCTTGATCTTATAAATCCGCCAGCCTCTGCTATCGTTGAAGTAAACATTCCGGTTTTTGAAAAAATATATTTTATTATTTCTAAAGGGAATCTAAAAAATATTGTTCCTAAAGAAAAGCCAATTAAGTTTAGTGATTTATATCTATGAACGGATATGTAGTCGATATGGTCTTGAAGGTTTTTACCCACCCCAGGCAAATCAATTTTATGATTGATACCATGTTTGGTAATTTCTTCCTTTGGGCCAATTCCTGATCTTAGTAAGATTTGAGGAGAACCAAAGGCACCGGATGAAAGAATGACTTCTTTGGCAGCATTTAAAATTAATTCATTGCCTTCCTGATCAATACAAGCTACTCCAGTAGCTTTGTTATTATCATCAATAATAATTTTATCTACATGCGTATCTGTAAGGACAGTTAGATTTTCTCTATCCATAGCTGGAACTAAATAGGCTTTTGCAGTACTGCATCTTTTTCCATTTTTTTGTGTTGTTTGATAATAGCCTATGCCCTCTTGATCCTCCCCATTAAAGTCTTCATTAAAACCAAATATGGATGAACCAGTTTCTACGAAATCATCTACTGATTTATTTTTATGCCTAATTTGAGCAACATTTAAAGGTCCGTCTTGTCCGTGATAATAATTATTAAAAATTTCGTTATGTTCAGATTTTTTGAAGTATGGCAATACATCATTAAAAGACCAGCCATCATTACCAAGCTCAGACCAATGATCATAATCCCATTTATGACCTCTGACATAAAGCATGGCATTTATTGAACTTGATCCGCCTAGAGTTTTTCCTCTAGGCTGATATCCCCTTCTATGTTCTTCGGATTCAGATTCAATCTTATGAACTCCTCCAGCTGAATCAACAACAGAGGTGGCCGGCTCTTCAATTTTAATCTTTGCAAATTCCTTTTGTGGTTCGGTATTGTAATTCCAACTATACTTACTTCCCTCACCTAAAAAAGCAAAACCAAGAGGCACACGAAGTCTGATATCAGAATCTTTTGAACCAGCCTCAATAAGGCATACGTTAAAGTTTTTATTAGCGCTTAATCTGTTTGCTAAAACACAGCCAGCAGAACCAGCGCCTAAAATAATAAAATCAAAACTTTTCATTTACATAGTATTTTTTGTTATTGTTCAAGTTTATGATTTAACCAACTAACTGTAAACTTATATGCTTAAATTAAATCTTCTTGTAAATCTGATATGAGCTCTTTTAATGTCTTTGTTATTTTTTGGATCGTAGTTGCGCTCCTTACCTTTATATATTTATTTTTTGTAAGTGCTCCCTACGGTCGTCATATGCGAGGTGGGTGGGGAAGAAATATATCAGCTAGGACAGGTTGGGTTTTAATGGAATGCCCTTGTGTAATTCTTATGGTTGTATATGGTTTAATTGTTAAAGATGGTCTAAAGCAGGTACATGAAATCTTTCTATTACTTTGGCTCATGCATTACATACATAGATCATTCATATATCCCTTTGTTATAGATATGACTAATCCAAAGATGCCTATCAGTATAGCTGCATCAGCCTTTTCGTTTAATATTGTGAATGTCAATATTCAAGCTTTTGGTATTTTTTACTTCACAGAATATTCTGATGCCTGGACAGATAGTTATATTTTTAATACAGGAGTTTGTATTTTTCTTTTGGGAATGTATATAAATATAAAATCAGATTATCTGATAGTGTCATTAAGAAAAAATAAAGGTCCAGGATACCACCTGCCAAATAAATTCTTACATAAATACATATCAGCACCTAACTATTTTGGTGAAATTATTGAATGGATTGGGTGGGCAATTCTTACCTGGAGTCTATCTGGATTTGTATTTGCAATATGGACAATAGCTAATTTAGTACCTAGAGCATTCACTCATCACAAATGGTATCAAGAAAATTTTTCAGATTATCCAAAAAATAGAAAAGCTATAATTCCGGGAATTATTTAATCATCCCCATATCTTTAACCTGTTGAGCAACATCTAAAATTGATTCCTCCGCAGGCCTAGGCTTCCAACCAAGAATATCTTTTGCTTTTGAGGTTTTTTCTACACTTCTTAACCTGCCTAAATATGGAAGCGTTAATTTAAGCTCTTTAATAAAATTAGCCATAATTTTAGCCATCCATAATGGGACACTAAACATAGGGGCTTTTTTAAAACCATTCTTTCGTAAAACCTTTGCAACATCTTTATACCAAAGATCTTTTTCAGCCAATGCAAATCTTTCACCGTTACTTTTTGGATTCTGCATTGCCAATATATGTGCAGCTGCTACATCTCTAACATCTACATATCCAAATTGAAGAGGAACAGCTACTGGCATTTTACCAGTGACAACCATTTGAATTGCCTTGTTTGACTCACCTAGGTCACCTGACAAAGTTGGCCCTATAACAAGTGCAGGATTAATAACAGCAAGCTCAAAAGGATTATTTTCTTTTTCAATGAATTCCCATGCAGCTTTTTCTGCCAGTGTTTTGCTCTTTGCATAATGGCTTATAGTTGGATTATTAGGATCAGACCAATCTGACTCATCGTAATAAGTTTTCTCTTCAATGCTATCAAAAATAGCAGCAACTGAAGACGTGAGAACAACCTTTTTAATATTATGCTTTTTGGCAAACTTTAAAGCTCTTTTTACACCCTCAACAGCAGGCTTAACAAAAAAATCTTCATTATGATTTTCTAAAGCAATAGGGGATGCTACATGAAGGAGATAATCACAATCCTCCATCCCTTCATCCCATCCATCATCCTCAGTAAGATTGAATGTAAATAAATTTAAATTATCAACTGAGGTATCATGGCTAATTAAGGCATCTATGATTTCAGATTTTCTTTCAGGCGATCGTACAGATCCATTGACTGCATAACCCTGATTTAAAAGTTGATGAATGCAATGAAGACCAATATAGCCAGTGGCGCCGGTAACTAAAACTTTTTCCATTTTAAATCCTTATTGAATAATAATACTGCATACATATACTTAGTTAATTTTCTAAAGCTGCAGCATAAGATATTATACTCTTATCTGACCAAGGTCTCCCAATTATAGAAACCCCAACTGGAAATTTATTAATCTCAAAATAAGGAATTGTTATATGAGGAAGGCCTCCAAAAGCTGCATATCCTCCATTACCAAATGACAAATCTTCACTCCTTATATCTGCATCATCACCGGCAACATTAATTTTCCATGCAGGTCCTCTTGTTAGGCCAATAAAAGCATCTAAATTGTATTGATCCATTATCTGAATGGTCTGTTGATTCATCTTCTTTAATACATCTAAAGATTTAATATATTTAGTTTGATTTTTAGACGCTTCAAGGGCTTCATAAAAAATTTCTTGTCCAAATAATGGCATTACTATTTCTGAGTTATTTTTATTAAAGTCAATCAATTCTATTAGAGTTTTTTTTGTTTCTGATGCATTTTTAAGATAAATCTCAACGCCATTTTTAAACTCATACAAAAGAACAAAGTACTCCTCTTCTGAGGGGTAGATACGAGTATCATCTATGAGGATAATTTTGCCTCCAAGGTTGTTGATATCTTCTTGGAGTTTTTTTAAAAACTCTATTCCATATTTATTATCAAAACCAGATTTAAGTAATCCAAAGCGCTTACCTTTTAATGTTTTATTATCTAAAACCTCAACCAAATTAAAGTCAAAGTTTGCTGGTATATTATTTGTTTTTGGATCATTTGAATCCTTTCCAGCAATAGCTTGTAATGTATAAGCAACTATCTCAACATTTATTCCCATAGGGCCAGCAGTATCTTGAGAGCTTGCTATGGGGATTATTCCATCTCTACTTACCAGACCAACAGTTGGCTTAAAGCCAACTATTCCAACTATTGATGCTGGGCATGTTATAGATCCATTAGTTTCAGTTCCTATGGCTACATCAACCAAGCCAGAGGCAACTGCAACTGCTGAACCTGAGCTTGAACCGCATGGGTTATAGCTTGAATCTAATGGATGTGTAGTTTGTCCATTAATGCTTGACCAGCCACTAATAGATTTAGTAGATCTAAAATTTGCCCATTCTGATAAATTAGTCTTCCCAGAAATGTGAAAGTTATTTTGTAATAATTTTTCAATAATAAATGCATTCTTATGTGCAACATTTTCTGATAATGCTACAGATCCTGCTGAAGTTACCTTGCCTTTAATATCGATATTATCTTTTATCGCAATATTTATTTTAGATAAATTATTTGAATCAGAATATCTTTCTATGAATGCATTATTGGCATCAGACAGAAGGAATAGAGGAAATGAAAGAATGAATATATATTTATGCAATTTATTATTTGGTTGTTAGTATTTTTATTTTTGCTCTTTTAAATCATATAAATTTATTCTCTCATTAAATGAATACTTATAAAATAACTAAATATTATAAAAACAAAAAAGAGAGCAAATGCTCTCTTTTTTTAATTAAAAACCTTACAAGTAGTATGGAAAAAATACTTCTTTTTTAGCCTGTGACTTATGCTCAGTTTTATTTTGAATGCGTAAGTGATAGTTAAGTTTGTTAATTGCAATCTGCAACATAACAGGACTACCTGGCTTAGTAGTATTTATTTTTTTTTGAATGTTTAAAGCATTCATAACATCTCCTTTTAAAAAGATGCGTTCCTTCGGTATCATTACCTACTTCCGTCTCTTTCGAGATGAACGATGATAATGCGTTCCTTCGTCTTGCGACTACTTCCGTCCCCCTAAGGGATGAACGATAATAAAATATTAACAAAGAATTAATTTATATACAAATTTTATATACAAATTAAAGGTGTGTTATTTTCAATCTGTTTACTTAGATACCTTTAAATTAAAATTATTCTGACATTCATGAATGACTGATTCTTTCTTTCTTTTTGGATAGCCTTTTTTTGCATCTGATTTATTTAAATAATCTACGCATTCATCAATGTTTGTAAAAGGTGGTTTTGGAGTATTTTCATTCGATGTTCTCTCACACCCAACTAATCCAATAACCATTATTAATACAAAATATTTCATAATCTATTTACATTAAAGCATATCAATTTTTTTATTAACTATATCTTTTAGTAATGGGCTTTTTTCAGATTTAGCGAATGCCTCATCAATGCCAGCAAATCTTGCTTGATTTACTTCGCGATAATTAGGATGAGTGAAAATATATAATTCTCCATCATTAATTGCCTCCACTACTCTTTTACCAACAATAGAAGCATCAATTCCATCCTTAACCATCTGCTTTGTTTGCTTTGAAAAACTACTTTCATTTTCAGCATTATATATATCTGATTTATATTTTTCTGGTCGATTTCTTTCAGAGTCATATATACGAGTTTTAACAAAAGCTGGGCATAATACAGATACGCCAATACGCTTATTTTGTAGCTCTTGAGCCCAGCTTTCAGACAAAGCCACTACCGCAGCTTTACTTGCAGTATATGCTCCACTATACGGAACACCGCCCATGCCAGCCATTGAGGATACATTTAGAATCCAACCTCCCTCACCATGCTCTTTAATATGAGGTATCATTATCTTTGCACCGTAAACAACACCCATTAAATTAACTTCCAATGCCCATTGCCAGCCTTCTTTTTCTTGACTTTCTATAGGTCCTGAATCACCCCCAACACCAGCATTATTAACAATAATATGAACCTTACCAAATTTGTTTATTGCTTGTTTGGCAACTGATTTCCATTGCATTTCATCAGCTACATCTAACAATGCGGACATTACAGGAATTCCTAATGATTCTAATTCTGAAGTAGATTTAAGCAGGTTTGTCTTATCAATGTCGGTAAGAATAATATTCATCTTTTGCTCACCTAATGCTTTAGCAATAGAGAGGCCAATACCCTCAGCTCCACCACTAATTACCGCAGTTCGCCCTTCAAATTTAAACATTTAAATATATTACCTTTTTGATCATTCTTTATAAATTACCATAACCCCATAAAAAAAGCCCACTATTGTGGGCTTCTTAGTAAATTGGCATCCCGTAGGGGAGTCGAACCCCTGTTGCCGAGATGAAAACCCGGTGTCCTAGGCCTCTAGACGAACGGGACTAGATGCGAAACGTATTATATGGAATCAAAAGCAATTAGCAAAGTAATTAATGACTATTTTAGCTTCTTATTTATAGCTGCTAAAAAGCCTCTCATAAAACTAGTTTCCATTTCATCTGGATGGAGTCTGCTGAACATCCTTTTAATTCTTGAAATAATTTTTTTAGGGTTATCAGGGTGGATTACATCAATGTTTATAGCTGTTTCAATAAAATGATCTATAAGCATTTGTAAGTTTTCAGAATCAACTTCAGGATAATCATGCCAATCTCTAGCTTCTTGGTTGAAATGAGATTTGAAAATCTCATAACATATAATCTGTGATGACATGGCTAAGTTTAAAACTGGGTATTCCGGGTTTGCAGGTATTTCTATATGAGTATTTGCTAACTGAAGTTCGTCGTTGGTAAGTCCTCTGTCTTCTCTTCCAAATAAAATTGAAACTTTTTTGCCTGATGTAACTTGATCATTGATAAGTGAAGCGCTCTCTTCTGCGTGAACAGTTGGCCATTGAATGGTCCTGCTTCTTGATGAGGTTGCATAGATAAAAGTACTATCTTTTATTGCCCCTTCAATGGAGTCATAAATTTTTGCATTCTCTAAAACATCCATAGCATTTCCTGATAAGGCATTTGCTTCTCCTGATGGAAATTTTCTTGGGTTCACTAATGATAACTCTGAGAGCCCCATAGTTTTCATAGCTCTTGCTACAGAGCCTATGTTTCCAGGATGAGAAGTTTCAACTAAAACTATGTTAATTAAATTACTTTTAAAACTCATATGCCTATTATCTCCATTTCCATTACAATAGCGACATGTCAGTTCAAGCTTTATTAAATGTAAACCAACTCGCCGCCAGAAAAGGTGCTAATGAGCTAGAGTTTGCTGTAAAAAAAGTTCATAACTTAGATGCATCTAAGGGTGGTCCTGATGGCTACTTAAAAGCAATTATTCAAAGAGTTGAGGGAATAGTAATTGATGAAATAAGGAAATTTTATCCTGAGGATAATTTTCTTGGTGCCGAAACGGGTTCTGAAATCAATAACTCAAACATTACATGGGTTCTAAAAGCAATTGATGGAGAGGTTAATTTTATTAACGGTTACCCTCACTTTGCTCTTTCACTATGCTCTCTTATTAATGAGGTACCAACTACTGCTGTTATTATTGATCCCATAAGAAGAGAAGAATTTTCTGCTTCAAAGGGCTCTGGATCAGATTTAAACAATGGAAAGATAAGAGTCAGCAAACAACAAGGTTTAAATGATTCAATACTTAGTTATTTCACAACTAAAGAAATCTCAAAAGAATATGTATATGATTTTGACAAAACATACAAAGAGTTAGCTAATCAAGATTTGGCTATTAGGAATTCTGGTTCTGTTGCTTTAGATCTAGCTTATGTTGCCACTGGAAGAATAGATGGTATGTGGGCTCATGGAGTGAAGTTATGGGATATTGCTGCTGGACTTTTGATTGCTCAAGAATCAGGAGCGCTAATAAGCAATTTCAATGGTGATCCCAAGTACTTAAAAAGCGACCACTTTGTATGCTCAACTCCAAAGGTTTATAAATCAATTTTAACGTCTGTAAAACCTTATTTTAAGAGCTAGGGCAGTTCATCAAAATCCGCACCCTCTGGCTCGGGAATTGCTAGATCTTCTTGGGTTAATATTAATGACATCAGCATATTTGCTACAACGTAAATAGAGGAATAAGTTCCGACCAAGACTCCTAAAATTAAAGCCAAGCTAAAACCTTTAATCATTTCTCCGCCAAAAATAAATAATGCAAATAGAACTAATAAAGTTGTTAATGACGTTACAACTGTTCTTCCTAATGTTTGATTTAAGGAAAGATCTATCATCATTTGAGGCTCCATCTCTCTTTGGAGTCTAAAGTTTTCTCTAATTCTGTCAGAAACCACAATAGTGTCATTCAATGAATACCCTATAACTGCCAACAAAGCTGCCAAAACAGTTAAATCAAAATCCCAAGCAAAAATTGAAAAAAGCCCTAAAATAATGACGACATCATGACCCAGAGCAGTTACAGCTCCTAAAGCAAATTTATATTGAAATCTAAAAGCAACGTACATTAGTATCATAAACAAAGCAACCAACATACCGAGACCTCCCTGATCTCTCAACTCAGCACCAACTTGAGGACCAACAAATTCAACCCTTTTAAGCTCTCCTATAAATCCTTTCTCAGTTAAAAGAGAATATACAGAATCACCTACTGAGCTGTTACCATTTTGATCAGCTACTTTAATAAGAACATCTAAATTAGTTCCAAAATTGATAACTTGTGAATCCTCAAACCCGTTATCTTTTAAAGTGTCTCTAATTATTTCTAAGTCTACTGGAGTCTCATATGTTACTTCAACAAGAGTTCCTCCGCTAAAATCTAAACCAAGGCTTAAGCCTCGAAAACTTAAAGACAAAACAGAAATAGTAAAAAGAAAAATAGAGATCAATCCTGCAATCTTTCTATATTTCATAAATTGGAATCTAATATCCATTATATTTTTAATTCCTTGATATTTTTATTTCCATAAATAAGATTCACCATAGCTCTGGTGCAAATAATTGCGGTAAACATTGAGGTTAATATTCCAATAGATAGTGTTATCGCAAAACCCTTTACAGGGCCTGTTCCAATAACATATAAGATTAAAGCCGCTATTAAAGTTGTGATGTTCGCATCAAAAATAGTTATAAAAGCTCTTGAGAAACCATCTTTAATTGCAGTTTGCGGATCTTTTTCTTTTAGCTCTTCTCTTATACGAGCAAAAATAAGAACATTGGCATCCACTGCCATACCAACAGTTAAAACAATGCCTGCTATACCTGGAAGTGTTAATGTAGCTCCTAATAAAGACATAATGCCAGTTATTAGAACAAGGTTTATAAGCAATGAAATATTTGCAGCCAACCCAAAGATTCTGTAATAAAAAGTCATAAAAATTACAACCAAAGCTAGGCCGATCATGATAGATCTCATTCCAAGTTCAATATTTTCCTTGCCGAGTGAAGGGCCAACTGTTCTTTCTTCTACAAATTTCATCGGCGCTGCAAGAGCTCCAGCTCTTAGTAATAATGCCAATTCACTTGCCTCTTGTGGTGAGCCAACTCCGGTGA
This sequence comes from gamma proteobacterium SCGC AAA168-P09, assembly GCA_000385055.1. GTDB lineage: Bacteria > Pseudomonadota > Gammaproteobacteria > Magnimaribacterales > D2472 > SCGC-AAA076-P13. The sequence continues at coordinate 16,219 of ARRL01000006.1, read as the reverse complement.
TTCTAAAACTTGTTCCAAGCACTGCTTGAATGGTAGCAAGACTAATTATATTTTTTTCTATATATGATGTTTGTTCAATTACCTTATTGCCATTTTTATTAATAACTAATTCTGATTTATTCTTTTGCTCAACAAATAAAACAGCCAACCTTCTGCCAATGTTTCCAGAGGTTGCTTTTTGCATAGCTCTTCCGCCTTGCATATCTAATGTTATATTTACTTGCGATAAGCCGCTCTCATCAAAACCTGTACTGGCATTAGTAACTCTATCTCCTGAAACAACTACAGCCTTTTCTAAAAAAGCAGTTGAGTAGTCATTTTCTTTAAAGTTAAATTCTTCTTTTCTTAAAGGGGAGGTTCTCGAGTTCGCCTCTAATCTAAATTCTAAATTTGCAGTTTTACCAATAATTTTTTTAGCAGCAGTGGGGTCTTGAACACCTGGTAGCTGAACAACAATTCTATTAGATCCTTGTCTTTGAACAATTGGTTCTGAAACACCTAACTCATTAACCCTATTCCTTAGGGTGGTTAAGTTCTGACCAACAGCATAATCTCTGATCTCTCGCAAAGCTACGTCAGAATATTCTAGTGAAAGTGTATTAGATGATGGTCTTTCAGTAATTATATATTGAAGACCGTTAACTCCAGGACTATCTAATCTATACTTAGATAAAGCCTTGTTATAACTTTCTCTATCATTAAATTTAAAATTTAACTTAAGATCATTTATTGATGAAGATGTTATTTTTAACCTATCTTCTTTAAAAGTTTTTCTATAATTATCTAAGAGAAGCTCCAATCTGCCTTGTTGTGCAGTTTCTATATCAACCTCTAATAAAAAATGCACTCCACCAGATAAATCTAATCCTAGCTTGACAGGCTTACCTCCAATATCTTTTAACCATGTTGGGGTTGTTGGCTCTAAATTTAAAGCAACAATAACCTTATCCAGTAATGCTTTCTGCAAAATTGTCTTAGATGCAAGTTGTGCTTCTAGGTTTGGAAACTTTATAACAATTTTATTATCTCTAATAGAAATATCCTCATACTCAACCTGATTAGTACTTAGCAATTTATTTAAATCATTGAGCAAAACTTGGTCTGCTGATTTTCCAGAATCAGTGTAAGCAACTTGAATTGATGGTTGGGTAGGAAAAAGGTTAGGCAATGCATAGATAAATCCAAATACCAATACAGTAAGTATTAATAAGTATTGAGTTATGGAAAATTTATTCACAAGATTTACTTAATGGCGTCAATCGTGCCTTTGGGTAAAATGTTTGCTATAGAAGATTTTTGAAGTTTAATAATATTATTTTCACCAATTTCTAGAGAAACATAGGCTCCACTAATATCTTTAACTTTTCCAAGTATTCCGCTGGCTGCTATAACTTCTGAGCCTTTATCTAACTTTGAAAGCATGTCAGATATTTGAGCATTTCTTTTGTTCTGAGGTCTTATAATCATTAAGTACATAAACAAAAATAGTCCGCCAAAAATAACAAATGTTGGCCACAATGATGGTTGTGCTGATTCCATAATATTTAATTCCTATATTGGCCCATCGGGCATTTCTAAATTTCGCTTATTATAGAAGTCTTTTACAAAGTTCGCGAATTTATTACTCTCTATTGATTCTCTGATTTGTCTCATAAGATCCTGGTAATAATATATATTATGATAACTAGCTAAAATACTGCCCAACATCTCATTCGTTCTGTCTAAATGATTGAGATATGCTCTGGAATAGTCTTTACAAACTTTACAATCACAATTTTCATCAACAGGCTCCTTACTCATTTTATATGGTGCATTTCGAATATTGATAACACCTGAAGATGTTATTAACTGGCCATTACGAGCATTCCTAGTAGGTAATACACAATCAAACATATCAATACCGTATCTGACTGCTTCAACAATATCCTCAGGCTTGCCAACACCCATTAAGTATCTTGGCTTATCTTCAGGAAGCTTATCTGACATAAAAGATAAGATTTTAGTTTTTTCTTCTTTAGACTCTCCAACGCTTAGCCCGCCTAAAGCAATACCGTCAAAATCAATATCAATTAATGCATTTAAAGATTCATGTCTTAAGTCCTCATACATACCACCTTGAACAATTCCAAAGAGTGCGGAATCTGATTTATGCGCATCTTTGCAGCGCCTGGCCCACCGCATAGAAAGTTCCATAGATTTCTTTGCTTGCTCATGTGTCGATGGATAATCTGTACATTCATCAAAAGCCATAACAATATCAGAACCTAAATTCTCTTGGATTTGTATTGAATCCTCGGGAGTCATAAAAATTTTTTTTCCATCATAAGGAGAACTAAACTTTACGCCCTCTTCACTTATTTTAACCAAGTCTCCTAGACTCCAAACCTGAAAACCGCCTGAGTCAGTTAGAATTGGTCTATCCCAGTTAGAAAATTTATGCAGACCGCCCAAGTCTCTTACAGATTCATCACCCGGTCTTAGCATTAAATGATAGGTATTGCCTAAAATAATTTCAGAGCCAGTTGATTTTAAATCTTCAACGGTTAAGCCTTTGACTGTTCCATTAGTACCTACTGGCATAAAAGCTGGGGTTTGAATTTTACCTCTAGGAAATTCTATTTCTCCCTTTCTAGCAAATTCAGATTGATTGTTTATATTAAATTTCATTTTTTTCTAAGAGCATGGCATCGCCATAGGATAAAAATCTGTACTTTTCATCAACAGCAGTTTTATATATATGCTTCATATTGTCATAGCCAATGAACGCAGATACAAGCATTAATAAAGATGATTGAGGTAAATGAAAGTTGGTAATTAATCTATCAACTACTTTAAATTTATATCCTGGATAAATAAATAGCTTGGTATAACCTCTATAACCTTTTTTATCTTCACTCATAAATGCTGTTTCGAGAGCTCTTGTTGCCGTTGTTCCAACAGCAAAAACTTTTTTACCTGCTGCTTTTGTTATTTTAACCATATCCATCACTTCGGCACTTACATCTAGATATTCACTATGAATATCATGATCTTTAATATTTTCTACTTTAACTGGTTGAAAGGTTCCAGCACCAACACTTAGATTAACTGTAGCCATTTTTACCCCAAGTTTTCTAATGTCTTCTAAAAGCTCATCATCAAAATGTAAGCCGGCTGTAGGTGCAGCAACAGATTTTTGCAAATTCTTATCTTCGTAGACCGTTGCATACCTATTTTTGTCTAGATCTTCATCAGGGCGTTTTATATATGGTGGGAGTGGAACATGACCTATTGAATTAAAAACTTCTATCGGAGGCCTATCAAATTGCAATATAAAAAAATTATCCTGCCTGTCAATACATTCAACAGCAAAAGAACCTAAGACAATAAGAGCACCTATTTTAGGACTTCTTCCAGATCGTATTTGAACCAAAGCTTTATTGTCATCCATAATTCTTTCTAGCATCACCTCAACACTGCCACCAGATTCTTTATTACCGTATATTCTTGCTGGAATAACCGAGGTATTATTTACAACTAAAAGATCGCCTTCATTAAGATAATTAGTAATATCTTTAAAATATTTATGTTCTACCTCATCTTTATAAACAAGCATTCTACTGGAACTTCTATTACTTAGAGGATAATTTGCTATTAGCTCTTCAGGGAGATGATAATTAAAATCTGAGGTTTTCATGAGAAGCTGATTTTAAATTAGATAATACTTAGCTACAATGCCCGACAAGCCCCATTGGCGGAATTGGTAGACGCGCGCGATTCAAAATCGCGTTCCTTCGGGAGTGCCTGTTCGACTCAGGCATGGGGCACCATAGATTTTTATATTTATAATTTGAATATTCTATCAATTGTTAATCATTCAGTAATAACTATAATCGTGCAGTGAATAATAATAATAATACATTTAAGGCAAGCAAGAGATTGGTCGTTAAGATTGGATCATCTCTTCTTACAAACTCCAAAGGTGGAGTTAATAGATCTGTATTAAAAAATGTTGTTTCAGATATTGTTTGGTTAATTAATAAAAATAAAGAGGTCATTGTGGTTTCTTCCGGAGCGATTGCACTTGGAAGAGAAAAACTACATCTTAGACAAGAATTAACACTCAATGAGTCACAAGCAGCAGCAGCAAGAGGTCAAATTGAGCTCATGACTGCATGGAAGAATGAATTTAAAAAATATAAATTACAAGTTGCTCAAATCTTACTATCTCCATCCGATGCTGAAAATAAAAAATCTTCTCGTAATGCTATTGCAACTATCGAAAATTTAATAAGCTTCAACTGCATCCCAATAATTAATGAAAATGATACAACCTCAACTGATGAGATAAAATTTGGTGACAATGATATTCTTGCTTCTAAAATATCAAAACTTATAAAAGCAGATCACCTAATCCTTTTGTCTAATGTCGATGGGCTTTATAAAGAACCACCTAAAAATAAAAAAAATGATGTGCTAGTAACAGAAATAAAATCTATCACCAAGTCCATTAGAGAAATGGCTGGGACTGCATCAAAACTTGGTAAAGGTGGAATGATTTCAAAAATTAAAGCAGCAGAGATATGCATGAAATCAAAATGTTCAGTTATTATTACCTCAGGTTTAAAAAAGGATCCTATAAAAAGTCTTTCAAGAAAAACAACTAAATCAACTAGATTTTTATCCAAATAATGAATTCTCTAAAAGATAAAATTAAAAAAATTGGCTTGCAGGCAAAGGATGCATCAAAAATTCTAGCTAAAACCTCTTCTACACAAAAAAATAAAGCCCTTTTAGCAATGGCTGATCATGTTTTAAAAGATAAAGAGTTAATCCTAGGTGCAAATAAAAAAGATACAGAGCAAGCAGCGGCTAAAGGTTTATCAGAATCATTTATCGATAGATTAGAGCTTAATGAAGAAAGAATTAACTCTATTGCAACAACCCTTAGAGAAATTGAAAGTTTTAAAGATCCTGTTGGAAAAGTTTTAGATTCTTGGACAAGACCGAATGGTCTAAATATATCAAGAGTTTCAACCCCTCTTGGAACCATTGGCGTTATCTATGAAAGTAGACCCAATGTTACTGCTGATGCAGGAGCTTTATGTCTTAAATCAGGTAATGCTTCAATACTAAGAGGTGGATCTGATAGCATTCATTCATGCATAGCAATTCATAACAGCATACAAAAAGGTCTTAATGAGGCTGATATCACAGAACACGCTATTCAAATGATTGAAAGTACTAATAGAGAAGCCGTGGATATGATGCTTCATGGAATTAATAAGTCTATTGACGTTATTGTTCCTAGAGGAGGAAAAAATTTAGTTGCCCAAGTTGAAAAAGAAGCTAAGGTGCCAGTGTTCGCTCATCTAGAAGGTATCTGTCACATCTATGTCGACAAAGATGCAGATAAAGATAAAGCTGTAAATGTATGTGTAAATGCAAAGATGAGAAGGCCAGGAATATGTGGTGCAGTAGAGACAATTTTAGTTCACTCAGATATTGCTCAAATATTTCTACCAGAACTAATAAATGCTTTATCTGCTAGAGCATGTGAAATAAGGGGATGTGAAGAAACGCAAAAGTATTCTAATAATATTCTCCCTGCAAGTGAAGAAGATTGGAAGACTGAATATCTAATGCCAATTGTTAGCATTAAATTGGTTCAAGACTGTGATGCAGCGATTAAACATATTGAGGCTTTTTCATCAGGACATACTGAATCTATATTAACTGAAAATTTAAATACTGCTTCAAAATTCCAAAGCGACATAGATAGCGCAATAGTCATGCATAATGCATCTACTCAGTTTGCTGATGGTGGTGAATTTGGTTTAGGTGGAGAAATTGGTATAGCTACAGGAAAATTTCATGCAAGAGGTCCTGTAGGTGTTGATCAATTAACTAGTTTTAAATATCTTGTTAATGGGAATGGGCATACAAGACCTTAGCCTAGTCAGATAGTATTATTTATAAATAATTATATTATTTGTAATAAAACTACAAAAAATTATAGTAAAAAAGGTTGTTAAATCAATAAAAAATAAAATTATTGACAATTTTACATATGAAAAATAATATCTACTACATATGTATTGCTTGTGCATTAATTTTTTTTAGTTAACTTGTTCACCCCTATTAGAATAGCTAGCTAACTCCTCTCCAAATATATGAGCAAGCAATACTACTTTTATGAATTTACCAGAAAGTCTCTAAACTCAATATAAATCTAACTAATAGAACTATTAGTAAACCTTATCAAATTTTTACCTAACTTTTTTGCATATCTTTTAAATACTTTTAAGGCTTTGTTTAAATCTTTCTGACTTTCTTCTTCTGACAGAGAGTAACCATCCCAATATGAAATTTTATAGCCATAATTATTTTCAATAATTTCTATTGAAGCAGAGTCAGCATTCACTGGATCATTGTGCTTAATGACTACTAAATGATCTTCAAAATGAATGGAGGTGTTGGGAATATTAGAAAAAATAGACTTGAATAAATTTTCAATTCTAATTCTACTACTTTTTATATTTATGTTGATCATATGAATGATGTCTACCAACCCCAAATTCTCTTAAGCCAACATGTTTAGTTTTTCTCCCTTGAGCCCTCTTCCGCCACAACACATAGCTGCTTTTCTTTAAATTATCTCTCATTAGGTCCTCAACTTGATTTTGATTTAATCCATATGTGGCCTCTATGGCATCAAAAGGAGTTCTGTCCTCCCAGGCCATTTCAATAATTCTTGAGAGATCTTCTTGTTTCAAGAGGATAATTTTGATATTAGATTTTCGAGTTCTGCTATACGTCTTTTTAAAGGTTCGAGTTCTTCTTTTTTTACAAAACCTGCATCCTTCATAAACTTTTCAAGAGCTGGCTTCATCATTTTTTCCATATTTTTAGCATCTTTCATCATACTGAATGGGTTCATAAAATTCTCCTTATTGTTTTTTGTATTATATATAAACATCAAACCGAGTGGACTTTCCTTTTATTTGATAATTAAATTTGCTATCGAGTAATTCTGCTTTGATTGGCCTCTTTAAAATAATTTTTTTAAAATTACTTTCTTTAAACTCATAGAATATATTGTCTCCACAATCTTTGATCATTTCAACTTCTAAAATATTCTTAATAAACGCAATATTACCTGATCTTAAAATATTTTTTTTTGATTCTGGGTACATTGGATCTAAATAAATTACATCAATATTTTTTTGGCTTTTAAAGCATTCAAATGAGTTTCCATTATAAAGTTTTAGATTTTCTACAAAAGGTAGTTCTTCTTTTGCTCTTTCTATGGCATCCCTAACTAATAAGAATATAATTGTGCTTTGCTCACAAGCAATTACATTATGTCCCAAGGCTAGAAATATTAATGCGTCAGATAAGAGCCCTGCTGTTCCGTCAAAAATATTAAGACTATCAGTATTTTTTCCAAGAGCTTTTTTTAGCAAAGTTTCATGATCTGATCGTTTAAGCCTCCAACCCATAGATCCTTTTAGAAAATCTATATGAAGTGGCTTTGGATTATTGATATCAGAGAAGAAATTTAATCCATTATCTCTATAAGAAAAAAAAGGTTTACTGATAGGTAATTCAGTTAATACCTTTATATTAAATTCGGATGCAATTCTTTCCACTTCATCTTTATATTTTAGGCTGTCAATAAAAATATCTATATTCATACAAGAATCAGCAACATGATTCCTAAAATAATTCTATAGATTACAAATGGGTACATTCCAATTTTATTAACAAAAATAAGAAAATATTTGATTGTTAAAAAAGCAACAAAGCACGAAGTGAAAAAACCTATAAATAATGAAAGAAAATTTATTGAATAACTTGATGTGCTTAATTCAATAATTAAAAAAACTAATGCTCCAAGTATTGTTGGTATACTCAATAAAAAAGCAAATTTGGACGCATCTTTTAGATTTAAGCCTATGAATAGGGCCGCCGTCATAGCAGTTCCTGATCTAGATGCTCCTGGTAGTAAAGCAAATACTTGAAATAGTCCAATAAATAATGCGCCTACGATAGTTAGTTCTATTAATTTTTTACTAGCAGAACTATATAGATATGCTATCAATAAAAACCCTGCAAACACTAGATTCATGATGGCAATACTATTCATATTATTTCTGTTCTGATTAACTAAGTCAGAACCAAAAAAACCTACCAAAATAATTGGAACTGTTGCTATCATCAATGTTATAGCTAAGTGTTTATCTTCCTTATGTAAACTATTACTTTGAAATAAAGACTTGATTATTGCTTTAATTTCATCTTTAAAATAATACATTACTGCAAATAAAGTTCCGGCATGAGCTGATATATCAAAAGCAAGACCAAGATCATTTGAACCAAATATTAGAGAGGGAAATAGCAAATGAGCTGAACTTGAGATTGGTAAAAATTCAGTTAATCCCTGAATGAGGCCTAATATAAAACTTAAAATTAAATCATTCATTGATCTTTTTGTACTTGGTCTCTACTGCGTATGTTGGATTTGCATTTTTAGAATCAAAATGATCTGATTTCATGCCAGACTCTTTAAATTTTTGAATCGCCCTTTTTGCAACTAAATCTGAGGATATGGTGTTTGTTTCATCCGCATCAATAGCCATTAATGGCTTTTTAAGTGCTGAAGATATACCTTTTAAGTATGATGCTACGCTTCTTGTAGCGGTATAAGAATCTTCAATATTTGCATATGCAAAAATATCAATATCATCTATAAAAAAAAATGAATCTAAACCAATTTGAGATAACATTTCTTGCCAGTTAGGTCGATCCTTCCTTTGATGGCTAATAGAATACTCCAGAACGTCATCGCCTAAAATAACGCACAAAGATGTTTCATTGCCAGAACTTTGAATCGCGAGAACATTCATTAAATTTAAATTTGATCTGATATGGTCTCAAAAACTTCATCTACAGTTTTGCTACCGTCAACTTTTAAATATATTAAATCACTAACTTTTGATTGATTTGTATAAAAATCTGATAAGGGTTTTGTTTGATCATGGTATACCGACAATCTTTTTAAAACTGTTTCTGGTTTGTCATCTTCTCTTTGGATTAGTAGTTCTCCAGAGTCATCGTCAACACCTTCAACTTTTGGAGGATTGTATTCAATATGATAATTCTTACCCGAACCGGGATGAACCCTTCTGCCTGACATTCTGTTTACTATTACCTCATCATCTACATGAATCTCTATTACGTGCGTGAATTGGATTCCCATGCTTTGAAGTTCAGATGCCTGACCCAAAGTTCGAGGCACTCCATCAAATAAAGAACCATTTTTACAATCAGGTTTTGTTAGTCTATCCTCAATTAAGGATCCAATGATTTCGTCTGATACCAAACCACCTGTATCTAAAATATTTGAAACTTTTTTACCAAAATCGCTACCTGAAGCAACTGCCTCTCTTAACATATCACCAGTGCTAATCTTTGGTATGTTGCATAAGCTACATATTAAATCTGCCTGGGTTCCCTTTCCTGCCCCTGGTGGGCCTAATAAAATAATATTCTTCATATCTCTAATATAGCAAATGCTATTACATACTCACTTTCGTCTGAAAGACTAACATGTGTTTTCGTTATACCCAAGCTTACAATAGTTTTTTTTACATCGCCTAAGGGGTTGAAATAAGGCTTTCCATTTTTATCTCTTAAGATCTCAAGTTCTTTAAGTAAAATTGGTTTTCTTATGCCAGTACCAAAAGCTTTTGATAAAGCTTCCTTGCCAGCAAATTGTTTTGCTAAATGTTTAATTAATTTTTCTTCATTATATGTTGAAGATATTTTAAGCTCATCTTCTGAAAGAATCTTCTTAGAAAAAGATTTAATAGATTCTATATTCTTCAATCTTGATATATTTATAATATCTGTCCCAATACCATAGATCATTGCTGAATTCTCTTAAATATATCTCTGCTAGACAGGTCTCTGCCATCCAGGCAGAAATGAATTGCTTCTTGAGTAATGTGCTTAAGATGTTTTTTTGAAACTTTTGATAAATCTCTGATTTTAATATTAATAATATCTTCTCCAGAAAAATTTGAATTTGTAGATTCTCTAAATCCACTTTGAGGAATAAAGGAATAATTTTTGTTAATATCTATTGGCTGGCCTTTTTCGATATCACTCTCAAAATCCAATCCATATCCAAGCATATCTAGCAAATCTAATTCAAAATGTCTAAGTGTAAGCTCGATGTCATCTCCTTGATGAATTTTAATTAAAAACTCTTCATAAAGAATAAAAAGGTCTTCTTGCGAAGCATCTTTTGGTAATAATCTTATTAGCAATTCATTGATATACAAAAGGCTATAGCTTGTTTTTGAAAAACTATTTGTAGACTGAGAAAAATCTCTATCTATATTGGTTAATGTTTTTAGCTCAGATCTCCCGGTGAAAGTTATTTTTAATTTTGTAAAAGGGGCAAGATAACCAAAAAACTTTGATTTAGGCTTTTTAGCACCTTTTGCTATTAAAGATATCTTTCCACTAGTTTTGGTGAAGACGTCAATTATAAGACTGGTTTCGCCGTGGGCCCGCTGATGAAGAAGAAAACAATCATCCCATTCATTATGATTCATAGCTTCCGCCTACTCCAAGACTTTGAATGTAATCAGAGTCTGTATTCCAATTTTTCTTTACTTTTACCCAAGTTTTTAAAAAAACTTTTTTTTCAAAATATTCTTCCAATTCAATTCTTGCCTGTTGGCCAATTTTCTTTAGAGTTCCTCCAGCCTTGCCAATAACAATCTGTTTTTGGCTATCTCTAACAACATATATAACTGCATGAATTTTAATGATTGCTTCCTCTTCTTCTAGTAGCTCTACCTGAACAAAAGTATCATGAGGAAGCTCGTCGCCAAGCATTCTAATAATTTTTTCTCGAATAAGTTCTGAAATCATAAAAAGATCTTTATGCGAATTTTGTGTGCCCTCTTCACCATAAATATGTTCATTTTCTGGAAGATATTTCTTTATTAGCTCTTCTAATTCATTAATCCCTTCATTGTTAATTGCTGCTATCGGAATAATATCTAAAAAAGAGTACTCCTTATCTAGTCTCTCTATCATAGGTAATAGCTTATTTTTATCTGAGATTTGATCAACCTTATTTACAACGCATATAACTTTGGAACTAGCCTCTTTGAGTTTCTTGAGTACCGATAAATCTTGTTCATCAAGAGTAAGCCTTTGAACTACAAATAAAATAATATCCGAGTCTTGTATTAAGCTTTCTGCCGATCTGTTTAAAACCTTGTTCATCACTTTTGGTGATTTAATATGCATTCCAGGAGTGTCAGCAAAAATCATTTGTTTACTGCCTTCTGTTTTTATTCCCAAAATATTATTTCTAGTAGTCTGTGATTTACGAGAGGTTATAGAAATCTTTTTTCCTAAAATATGATTAAGAATAGTTGATTTACCTACATTAGGTTTTCCGATGATTGAAATATACCCACAATATGATTTATTCATGTAGTTTTTTTAATATGAGCTAAAACCTTCATAGCCACATTGGTTTCAGCTATTCTTTTTGAGGGACCTGTTGATTCAAACAGTGTTTCTTGGTAGTTAATATTACAAGAAAAGAAGCCATCTCCAGTATCTTCAATTAAATACTTAGGTAACTCATATTTCTTAGATTGAAGTAATTCCTGTAATTCAGTTTTTGCATCTTTGAAGGTCATATCTGCAGATAAAGCTAATAAATTTTTATTAAAAATTTTTAATGTGATTTCATTTACATGCTCCCATCCGGCATCAATAAAAATGGCTCCAATGATTGCCTCAAAAGCATCTTCTAAAATAGAATTTTTTCTATCTTTTGATAGATTTGCGGTTCCTTTGGATAACTTTATGTAGTCTCCAAGAGCAAACTCTTCAGCCTTAATAACAAGAGTCTCTGCCTTAACAAGATAGGACCTCATTCTAGTTAAAAGACCCTCCTTTTCATTATTGAATTTATTAAAAAGATATTGGGATATAATTGCATTCAGAATGGAATCACCCAGAAATTCTAATCTTTCATTGTTGTAAGAGCTGCTAAAGCTTTTATGGGTTAGAGCTAATTCTAAAAGTTCTTTATTTTTAAACTTATGGCCAAGCTGAGATTGCAGTTCATCGTAATTCATTAATTAATCTTACCAACTCTTGAAAAATGAGGTAAACATGTCCAGCATTCCCATGTCATAAATAAATAACTAGCTTGTCCAAAAAAGTTTTCTCTTGGAACAAAGCCTACATCTTTAGTACTGTCATTTGAATTATCTCTATTGTCTCCCATAACAAAATAATGTCCTGGAGGTACTTCCCATTCTGATGGATACTGGATATTTTCATCACGAATATTTCTTGTGAGATACTTAATATTGCCATGCTCTTCATAAAAAAAGTCTATAACAACATCTTTTTCTCTTGATGTTATCTTTCCAGAAAGATCACGATATCTTTTGGTGATTATACCTTCTTCAGTTTTGTAGAATGTTTTAATAATTGGCTTTCCATTTACATATACCTGCTTATTAATAAGCCTAATTTTATCACCCGGCTTGCCTATCAGTCTTTTTACATAAGGAACTGGGTTATGTTGAGGAACAAACACAACAACATCACCATAATTTGGATCATTCTTGGTTATTGCAGGTACTGCGATTCTATTTATTTTGTATCCATAGGAATTTTTGTCTACTAATAGAAAATCTCCAACTTTTAATCCAGGCATCATAGAGCCAGATGGAATTTGATAGGGCTCATACATAAATGTTCTTAAAACAAATATTAAAAAAATAGGAATAAAATATCCTCTAGATGAGGAGACAATTGTCTTATTAGCAATAACTATTCCAACAATTAAGACTATTAATGAAATGACAGATGCAACCAAGAGAACAATGCTTAGGTCTCCTGCATTTATAAAAATGCTGTAAAGCATCATTAATCCAAAGGAGGTCGATAGGATTGATGTATTTTTTACAACAAAGTTATCTTCTGAGCCTTCATCGATTTCACTTTTGATCCAAAAAATAAGGACAATCAACATCCCTATTATTGATAATATAAATATAGGATCTGTAATCACATTATTCTCCAGATTTAAAATAGTTCAAAAATGCATCTTGAGGTATAGACACTTTACCAAATTGTTTCATTTTCTTTTTGCCATCTTTTTGTTTTTCAAGCAACTTCTTCTTCCTTGATATATCTCCGCCATAGCATTTAGCTGTAACGTTCTTTCTTAATGCTTTTACAGTTTCTCTTGAGATTATTTTTGAGCCAAGTGCTACTTGTATTGGAACATCAAACATCTGTCGAGGTATTAGTTTTTGAAGATTGGCGGCAATTTCTCTAGCTTTCTGTGTTGAAAAGGATTTGTGGACAATCATTGATAAAGCATCAATTTTTTTATTATTTATAAGGATATCTATTTTAGTGAGGTCTGATTTAAAAAAGCCAATTAAAGAATATTCGATTGATGCAAATCCTTTTGTTGATGATTTTATTTGATCAAAAAAATCTACTATGACAGAAGATAAGGGCATCTCAAACACTATTGATACCTGATTTCCAAAATAAGTCATATCTTTTTGAGTTCCCCTTTTACCAGTGCAAAGGGTGATCACATTACCAACATAATCATTAGGAGTGAGAATCGTAGTATTAACAACCGGTTCTCTTATTTCTTCAATATCATTTGGAGCTGGTAATTGTGAGGGGTTATCAATTCTAATAATTTCTCCGTCAGTTTTAAGAACTTCATATTCAACTGATGGTGCAGTGGAAATGAGGTCTAAATCATACTCTCTCTCCAACCTTTCTCTAATAACTTCCATATGAAGAGTTCCCAAGAACCCACACCTAAAACCAAACCCAAGAGCATCAGAAACCTCAGGCTCATACACCAAAGATGAGTCATTAAGAATTAATTTTGATAAAGCATCTCTAAATCTCTCATAATCATCTGAATTTACTGTAAACATTGAAGCAAAAACTTTTGGGTTTACTTTTTTAAAACCTGGCAATGGTTTTGTAGATTCATCGTTGGCCTCTAAAATAGTATCTCCAACTGGGGCTCCTTTGATATTTTTGATGCCTGCTACTAGATAACCAACCTCTCCAGCGGATAATAAATCTTTTTTTATTTTTTTTGGTGAAAAAATACCTATTTCATCTACATTATGAGCTTGGCCTGTTGAGTGTATCTTAAATTTTTGGCCTGATTTGATAGTTCCATTTTTAATTCTAATAAGTGAAACAACACCTAGATATGAATCAAACCATGAATCAATAATTAATGCTTGTAATGGCTCTGCTGGACTTCCGATTGGTGATGGGATACCCATTACAAGACTGTCAAGCAGCTCTTCAATACCTTCTCCAGTTTTAGCGCTTACCAAAGGCGCAGAAGAAGCATTTATACCAATCATTTCTTCAATTTCTTTTTTTACTCTCTCAGGCTCAGCTTGTGGTAAATCAATTTTATTTATTACAGGAACAACTTCCAAATCTTGATCGACCGCTGTGTAACAATTTGCTAATGTCTGTGCCTCAACACCTTGAGAACCATCAACAACTAGCAATGCACCTTCGCAAGCTGATAATGATCTAGAAACTTCATAAGAAAAATCTACATGACCCGGCGTATCAATAAAATTTAATTGATAAGTGGTATTGTTTTTTGTATATTCCAAGGTTACAGCTTGAGCTTTGATAGTTATGCCTCTCTCTCGTTCAATGTCCATGGAGTCAAGAATTTGCTCTGACATCTCTCTAGCAGAAAGACCTCCACAGTATTCTATTAATCTGTCAGACAAGGTTGATTTTCCATGATCAATATGGGCTATAACAGAAAAGTTTCTAATGTTTTTCATAAGATGCTGCTATTTTACAGCCAATACTATAAATATAGGAGTAAATAGGACTTTTTATCTTTTAATTAATCGTGATAGATCTAATTATTCGACTTCCATTTCTATTAAGATGAAGTGCTATTTTATTGCCTGAAGTAAAATTATTTATAGCTTCTTCATAAGAATCTGTATCAAAAATATCATACTTCTTACCTTTATATTGAATCATGGTAATAACATCGCCTCTGTTCACTTTTCCTGAAGCTGGTGAACCAGGATCTACTCTCGAGACTATAACCCCATCTGGAAGATTGGACATGGATGGATTATCTCGATCTATTTCAGCAACTTTAATACCGATAGGATCTGCAGAGTTTTGAGACTTTGCAGGTACAAAAGATTCACTATTAACAGGTAACTCGCCAAGTGTAAATTTAAGTTTAATTTCTTCGCCATTTCGAATAACTCTAGCTATTGCCTTTGTCTTTGGTTGGATTTGCCCAACAACATGAGGTAAATCAGAACTAAACTTTATCTCTTTGTTATCAAATTCAATAATAACATCACCGGGTAAAAGTCCAGCATTATCAGCTGACTCGCCCTCCTCAACATCATTGATTAAAGCTCCATAAGGCTTGTTCATACCTAAAGCATCAGCAAGATCACTATCAACCTCACTCATTCTTACTCCAAGATACCCTCTTGAAACTTCGCCTTTATCAATAATTTGATTTGCAACATCAACAGCAACATTGATTGGAATTGCAAAAGCCAGGCCTTGATAGCCACCACTTCTAGAGTAGATTTGAGAATTAATCCCAACAACTTTTCCATCTAAATCAAAAAGTGGTCCTCCAGAATTTCCTGGATTTATTGCAACATCTGTTTGTAAAAATGGAACATAATTACCAATATTGTTGTTCTGTATGCTTCTTCCTTTGGCGCTGACAATACCGGCTGTAACTGAAAAATCAAAACTAAAAGGTGAGCCAATTGCAACAACCCAATCTCCAACCTTTAAATCATCGCTATTACCTGTAATGACTTGAGGAAGATTTTTGCCTTCAACTTTTAATAAAGCTAAATCTGATAAAGGGTCTACACCAACAATTTCAGCAATAAATTCTCTTCTGTCTGAAAGAGAAACAATAACTTCTGTTGCATCTTCTACTACATGAAAGTTAGTTAAAATATAATTATCTTTTAAGATAAAGCCAGATCCATACGAAAGTGCTTCTCTTTTTTGCTGCGGCATTTCCCTAAATTGTCTTGGTATACCAAATCTTTCAAGCATCTCATCTGGTATTCCTCCATATCCGTAAGACTGTCTTTGGCTTATTTCTTTTTTT
>ARRL01000005.1 GCA_000385055.1 gamma proteobacterium SCGC AAA168-P09 | reverse complement strand
TCGGAATCAAGTTGGTTTATTAAATATACTCTTTTGAAAAATCATGTCAACACTTTATTTAATATAATTTAATATTTTTATATTAATTATTAAAGTGAGGAGATTTTAACTTTTTTGCTTTTGATTTTACGTAAATATTCATAAATCTTATAAGAATTTTTGATGACCAAGCAATAAAATTTCTTTTGCTTGAAATTAAAAGTATTTTATGAATACGCATATAATTATATTTTAAAATAAAAAAGGGCTGTAAAACAGCCCTTTTATTAAATCAAATATCTACTAGAAACTAACTCTAGCTCCTAAATAAAATGATCTTGGTGATACCCAATCTGTACCCTCACCAACGTCATAAATACCATCACCTTCTATAAATGGCATTACCTCAGTGACTGCTTGGTTATCTAATACATTAAATACATCAACAAACACTTCTAACTCTCTGTCAGACATAATGTTAGTAGTGTATTTTAATCTTAGATCTAGCTCATAAAATGAAGGAGCTTGCTCAGTACCAAACTGGTTTGCAATCCAATCTCTGTTAAGGCCACCCACTGTATATCCTTCACCTTGTAAAGGTACATTTCTACCATAAAGACTTGTACCTTTTGTAAATAAATAACCTGAGTTCCAGTTGAATACCATACCAGCCTCTAACTTATCTGTTAATTGATAAGTACCAGCAAATTTTAATTGGTGTTCAATATTACCAGATTGAGGGCCATACATATTTGGAGCTCTTGGATCTAACCAATCTAGGTCACCTTGTATATCAGCATTACTATCTGAGTTTGAATTACCCTCAGCCTGATTATTTGTATAAGAGGCAAGAATAGAATAAGGCTTATCATCTGTAGGACGTTTCCTGAAAGCTATTTCTAGACCAGTATAATTTCTATGACCGCCCGCTAAGGTACCAATAATATAATTTGAGTTAGGATAAGAATCCCATCCAAAATAACTTAATGGAAGTCCAAAATCAGTATTGAGAATACCGTCACCACCAAGTGCTGCATCATAAGCGGATGCTTTACAACCATCCGGAGCTACTGCATCCACAGGCCCACCACATGCATAAACATAAGCAGCAAAGTCTTCCATAATGTCTTTGGTTTTTCTATCAGTATAGGTCACTGATATACTCTTATCTTCACCGATTAATTGTGAATATCCGATTATAAGCTCATCAGTATATGGAGTTTTCGTATTAGGAGAGAAATATGCGTCTTGCTCTTGTGCTCCACCTCTAGTTCTATACGTAATCCATTGATCAGCAAGATAAACCTGCTCTTCTCTAACAGAGCCAGTTAAGGTTCCTGCAAAACCTGTCATATTAGTTCTTATAGGATCATAATACCTGCCATCATAAACATATAATTTACTTCTACCATCTCCATTGATGTCATAAGTAACTGACATTCTCGGTGCTATTTCCCAATCAAAATCAGCTATTTTTGAACCATCTGAGCCAAAATGTTCATATGACTCAGCCCTAAAACCGACATCAAATGTCCATTGACCATGATAGATTGTATCTTGAATAAACATTGCTTGGCCTTCTGATGTAAATCTTAAAGGGGCTGTTTGAGTTTGGTTAATTCTGTAGACATTTACATCATTTGTAGGATTACCGTTTGTTGAACTAAACGTAGCACCATCTAATTCATCTGCATCTACAGCTCCACTAGAATCTGTATCATATGCTGTCACAAATGCAGCTATAGCATTACCTGCTTCTAATATTCTAACTGTATCATCAGAAAATAAATCCCTAGAGCCGCTCCAGGTTCCATTTAAATAAACATCATATGTTGTGCCTATATCTGAAGCACCAATAGATGTGTATTGAGCTCCATCACCTGTATAGACTATATTTTCAAGCCTTTCGTTTTCAGTTTTAAGGTAACCAACTTTAATCTCGTGATTATTAATATTAAAGTCATAAGTTACTGAAAGCTCGTCTTTGTTACTGAAATAAATTTGGTTACTGCCTTGTCCGCCTTTATTTCTTGCAGCAAGTGTTCCTTCAGCAGAAGATAAATATGCCACATCATTTCTTGTATCATTATTTGAAGCTAAAGTACTTGATTCACCTTCATGGGAAGACTTACTTACATTCAATACTCCTTTATCAAATGAATGTGTCCAAGTTAAATTAGTATTTGAACCACCTTGTGCTAGTGCTAAGTCTCTATTATTAAGAGTGGTTGCTAAAGTTGAAGCATCTCTGTCATAAGGATCATCAAAATATGAAAAAGATAAGAAATCATTATCTGTAATTTGAGCTGTTAATTTTCCAAAACCTAAATCAGATGAAGCGGTAGAGCTTCTTAGAACAGTTCCAGCCTCTAAATCAGATACATCTATTTCAGTTTCTTTAGTTTGCATCGATGCAAAAAACCATAATTTATCTTGAATTATTGGTCCGCCTAAAGTAACGGCTGAATCAAATTTACTATATGTATTATTTGGTAGATTATCGTTATCAGCTACAAGACTATCATTTTGAAGATAATAATTAATAGATCCAGTAAACTCATTACTACCTGACTTAGTGATTACTTTTGAAACAAGTCCAGTACCACCTTCATACTCAGCACTTAAACCACCTGTCAAGACTTGTTGTTCTTGAATAATCTCAGAATTTAAATTTGAATTAGCTAAGCCACTATCGACGTTAGTAACGTTAACTCCATCTATATAGTACACATTATCTGTAGAATTTCCGGTTGTTCCACCACCATCTGAATAGTTCACACCTGACTTAGATGAAGGATTTCCTGTATTTGAAGGCTTGACACTTGGTGCTAGCTGTAAATAACTTTGATAATTCCTTCCAGTAGGAAGTGATTCAGTTAATGCTAGTGTGATGTCAAGGCCTTGTTGAGCTGAAGTTGTATCTATTAAAGCCTCTCTTGATGCAACAACCACCACATCATCAATACCGGCAGTAGCTGAAGATACCATTAATGATAAAGCTCTAGTCTGGCCAGAAACAACAGTGATAGCATTAGCAGATGATGATGCATAACCAGATGCTTTTACACTTATAACATATTTAGATGAAGGATCTAAAAAACTTAACTTAACAGAACCATCGGAACCGGTTGATCCTGAGGCACCTCTTAAGCTCTCTGAAGTCTTAGCAGAAACCATTGCTCCCTCAACAACATTGCCATTTGAATCAACAACAGTAACGTTAAGTGCACCTGTATCATCTGCACTAAGAAAGCTTGCAGAAATGACAACAGTGAATACTGCTAAAAATTTGAAATAATTTGAAAACATAAAAAAACCCCCTAGATTTTTATTTTTATAATTCTTATATATATCTATATCTTATATAGCTATAAATAATCTTATATAACTATATATACTATTAATATATAAATTCATTGTGTTATTGTTTTTTTGGTATGTCAATGAATAAAAGATAAAAAAAAAATTTAAAAATAAAAATTTATTCACTAGTTAAATAGAATAAAATAACTATCAATTATTAATTATTAATTATTAAAAATATGTTATTAACAGATAAGAAAATTATTATATTTGGAGTTGCGAATAAGTTTTCAATAGCAACAGGTATAGCTAAAAGTATGATAGAGCATGGCGCAGAGATTGCTTTAGCCTATCAAAATGAGAGATTACTAAAAAATATTGAGCCAATTGCAAAAAGTCTAGGCATTGAAGTCCTAGTAGAGTGTGATGTAGCAAATGATCAATCAATTGATAACTGTTTCCAGTTAATCTCAGAAAAATGGAAATCTTTTGATGGACTAGTTCATTCAATCGGTTTTGCACCTGCTGATCAATTAAAAGGTAACTTTGTAGATGTTACAACGCGTGAAGGTTTTAAAATTGCACATGATATAAGCTCATATAGTTTTACTGCTCTTGCAAAAGCGGCTAAACCATTTCTGAATCAATCTTCATCTCTGCTGACACTTACATACCTTGGATCTCTTCAAACAATGCCAAACTATAATGTCATGGGCTTAGCCAAAGCTAGTCTTGAAGCTAATACAAGATTTCTAGCAGCCTCTATGGGTAGGGATGGAATTAGAGTTAATGCTATCTCAGCTGGGCCAATCAAAACTCTTGCGGCATCAGGAGTTAAAAATTTTAGAAAAATGCTAACTCAACACTCAGAAAGAGCACCTCTTGGTAGGACAGTAACAACTGAGGAGGTAGGTAATGTTGCGGCCTTCTTATGCTCTGATTATGCAAGTGGAATTACGGGCGAAATTACCTATGTTGATGCTGGATTTAATACTGCAGCAATGCCTTTGAACGAAATAGAAACCTAAATTAATTATTAAGTTGCTTTACAACACCAGAATTTGGCCTTCTTAAATCAGCAAAACCATATCTTATCTCGTCAACAATATGAATACTTTGGGTACTTCCCATTGTCTTGTTTGCCTCTGTTTTATGACCAATTTTATTTAATTTGAACAAAACATCTGAGCTAATAGCTTTTTCATAATCTAGCCCAATATATGGCCAATCCTTATGAACTCTCGGTAGCATTGTCGCGTCGCCTATCTGCAAATTAAAATCAATTACACCAGAAACTACTCTTAATATAGCAGCAGGTATGTAAGAACCACCAGGGGAGCCGGTGATTAAAGATAATTGATTATTTTTATTAAACACCATTACAGGTGCCATAGTGCTCATAGGTCTTTTACCGGGTTGAAATTTATTTCCTGGACTCACCCTCCTCCCTACTTTTGTAACATCTCCTGATTGATATACTAAATTATTCATTTGATTATTCATTAAAATACCAGTGTCGGGAATCGTTACACCTGAACCAAATGATGCACCAAGAGTATAAGTATTAGATACAGCATTACCATCAGAATCTATTATAGAATAGTGAGTTGTATCTCTACTTTCATTAATAATCTGAAGAGGTTTGATTATTGAAGCTTTGCTAGCTTTCTTTAAGCTAATGCTTTGAGATAACTCCTTTATTCTGTCTTTAGAAAGCAATTTGTTGACAGGTACATTGTAAAAAAGTGGATCACCAACTTCACTAGATCTATTATTATGACCTCTTCTGATTGCCTCTGAAATAAGATGATATGTCGTACTTGAATTGCTTTCATGTTTAGATAAATCAAATTGTTCTAAAATTCTTAAGGCTGTTAAAAGAGTAATACCACCTCCAGAGGGTGGTCCGGCTGTATAAACTTTATTACCTCGATAATTTACTGAGATTGGCTTTCTTGTATAGGGTTTATAATTTATTAAATCCTTCTCTGAAAATAATCCGCCATTATTATTCATTGCTGTAATAATCTTATCTGCGGTTTCACCTTTATAAAAACCATCTCTACCATTTTTAGCAATTAAAGAAATGGTTTTTGCCAAACCAGGTACTATAAAAATTGAACTTTCTCTTAATGGTTTGTTATCTTTAAAGTAAATTTTTCTTGATTCATGATCAGATTTTAATCTAGGAGTGCTTTCAATTGCTTTATGTAAATCATAGGTAACTGGGACTCCATCAGTCGCTTGCTTGATAACAGGTTGTAAAATTTCTTCTAGTGTAAGTTTTCCAAATTGTTTATGTGCTTCAAGCAAACCTGCAACAGTTCCTGGTACTGCAGGCGCTTTATAACCAGTATTAACAAGTTCATACTTATTTTTATCAAAACTATTTGGCAATAATTCTAATTTAGTATTTGTATCAGTTATCAGATTGAATATATTTTCTAAATTTGAGTTAAGAGGAGATGAGCTGCGATAATCTATAAAAAAAATTTCATCATTTTTTTTAATGTAAACTAGCATGAAGCCACCACCGCCTAAGTTACCTGCTCTTGGAAGAGTAGCTGCTAGGGAAAAACCAACGGCTACAGCAGCATCAATTGCATTTCCTCCTTTATTTAAAATTTCAATTCCAATTTCAGATGATAAATAGTTTTGAGTAACAACCATGCCTTCTGTTCCAACGACTGGATGATAAGGTGACTCGTAATCTATATAACTTCTAGATTCAACTAATAAACAAAGAAAAAATATTAGACAAAATTTCAAAGCATGCATTAAAAAACTTGTGGAGCTATAAAGTAAGCAAACAAAGTTACTACAAAGATACCAATAATATTTAATAAAAACCCTGCTTTCATCATTGTTGCTATTGTAAATTTACCAGAACCATAAACTATAGCATTTGGAGGAGTTGCTACCGGCAACATAAAAGCACAACTTGCGGCTAAACATACAGGTACTGTTAAAGACACGGGCAATATTCCAAGACCAATAGCTACAGCTCCAAATACAGGTAGAAATGTTGATGTCGTTGCAACGTTACTTGTAATTTCAGTAAGAAATATTATTAACGTAGCAACAAAAAATATTAGCATAATAGGAGGAACTGTTCCTAAAATACTCAATCCTTCTCCTATCCATATTCCCAAACCAGTAGAATTTATTTGAGCTGCTATAGATAAGCCACCGCCAAATAATATTAATAAGCCCCATGGTAATTTATTGGAACTATCCCAGGTCAATAAATCATCCTTATTATTTGATGAAGGTATCATAAATAATAAAATTGCTGAAATAATTGCTATTCCTGCATCTGTAAGGCCTGACAATAATTCAAAATTATCAAGACTTTTTCTAAATATCCAAGCTAGTGCAGTTAGACCAAATATCACAGATATTTTTAGCTCATCTTTTGATAGCGGCCCTAAATCAATAAGCATCTTGTTAAGATGATTTTTAGTGTCAGATGATGTTATAAATGAAATAGGGAAAACATATTTAGTAAGAATAATCCATGCTGATAATAACATGACTGCAGCCAATGGAACTCCAAGCTTC
This sequence comes from gamma proteobacterium SCGC AAA168-P09, assembly GCA_000385055.1. Lineage (GTDB taxonomy): Bacteria > Pseudomonadota > Gammaproteobacteria > Magnimaribacterales > D2472 > SCGC-AAA076-P13. Next base: position 82,254 of record ARRL01000005.1, on the reverse strand, counting down.
ATCCAATCAATCATTGATATTTCAACTCCATATGTCTCAAACATAAAAGCACTAAAAACTATATTAGGAGCAGTTCCTACAAGTGTAGACATGCCACCAATTGTTGCCGCATATGCAATACCCAGCATTAAAGCTGTATCAAAATATCTTTTATCTTGATCATTTAACCCTGGAATTGTATTTGCTATAACAGAGCAAACTGCCATACCAATTGGTAATAGCATTAATGTAGTTGAAGTGTTCATTACAAACATACTTATTAGTGCAGCAACAAGCATAAATCCACCAATGAGGTTAATTCCAGATGAACCTGCAGCAAGAATCATTTTTAAAGCCATTCTTTTATGAAGACCAGACTTTTCAATTGCAATAGCTAACATAAATCCACCCAAAAATAGATAAATATTGGGATTAGCATAAGGTAAAGCAGCTTCTTTGAAGTCAGTTATTTGCATTAAAGGAAATAGGGCTAACGGCAATAATGCTGTTACTGGAACAGGTATAGCTTCCGATGCCCACCATATTGCCATTAGGGTAACAATAGCTGCAACTTGCCAAGCTTCTTTTGATAAGCCTTCAGGTGAGGGTATGAATAGCATTACAATAAAAACTATTCCTCCAATAATAAAACCTTTCTTTTTATATGCTGGCATAAAATTTTATTTATATGATACTAAAAAGGGAGCATAAAGCTCCCTTTTTAATTATATTACTTTTTATAAATCAATTTTAAAATCAAGATAATAATTACGACCTAGGTCTCTATGCATGTCTGAGAAGAAACCTAAGTAACCATCAGCCAATGGAGCTCTTTCGTCAGCAATATTTTTTATCATTAACTTAATTCTAGCCTTATTGCCATTAATTTCTAATTTCTTATAAACACCCAGATTCATTGTAGTCATAGACTCAATTTTCCATGGAGTACCATCGGTTAATTTATTACCTAAATCATAAGCCTCACCTATGCGAAGTGCTGAAAAAGAACCACCCCAATCTCCATTTCTATAATTAACCTTAATGGTATCTTTTTGATCAGCTCCAATATCGTTGGTTTGTAAAAGATTGCCATAACCTTCGATAGTGAAATATGCAGGGATTGCTCCAGCAGCTATTTCATCTTGAATTACCTGGAATTGAGGAACCGGAGTTTGATAGAATTTGTCTGTTATAGAAGATGCTACAGTAACTTTAAAACTACCAAAATCAGTATCAAAATCATAATAAATGCTGACATCAGCTCCTTCGACTTCACGTGTTGCAAGATTTAAATACTCATCTCGAATAATATCTTGTTCGCCAACGGGACATATTCCTGCATCAAAAAACAACTCATTATGTGCATTTTTTTCATCCGATGATCCCCAGTAGGCATCACGTCTTACAGCTGAGCCCTCTATATAATATGCATCAACACCGGCATCATACAAATCAGGATTTGCCTTGCAATATGTAACCATTTCTGCAACTGTTGTTGCTCCACCTATACCAGCCTCTTTACGAAGAAGTAAATCATAAACACTGTGGTTATTTCTCCCAAACAGTCCAATGGTATTTTCTTTTTCAATTGCCCAGACATCATAGGTAATTGTTAAACCATCAAGTGGTTGAAGAACAAAACCTATAGAGCTATTTGTGGATTCCTCAGGAACTAATTTTTCAGCACCTGTTGCATATCTTATAGAGTTTAGAACGTAGAAATCATCAATAAAAACACCATCCTTTTCTGAAGATGGAGCTTCACCGTTAAAGTTTTTAGCTGAAGATAGAAGTTGCAATACTGCATCATTTTTTGACCCAGTTCTAGCGACCTCTTTTTGATTAACTTGAACTAAATTAGGTGGTCTGAAAGATGTAGAGGTAGAGGCCCTAATTGTAGCCCAATCAAAAACATCATAATTTATTGCAAATTTTCCAACAGTTGCATTGTCTGAATCGCTAAATGATTCATGTCTGACTGCAAGTTGTGCATCTATTTTATCAGTTACAGGTATAGAAAATTCTATAAACGCAGATTTAACATTTTTATTTCCAAAAACATCAGAAGTTGGACTTGAGCCCATAGCATTTGAGGTGAATGGGTGGTTGTTAGTACTATTAGCTGAAACGCCACAACAATCAGAGTTAGAAATTTGACCGTCTAAATATGGACTTCTATCATCAGCATATTCTTCTTTTCTCCATTCAAAACCTAAAAGCATCCCAACCGGACCAGCTGGAAGATTGTAAAGTTCAGGATTTGTCATTTTAAAATCTATCATTGCTAATGTGGATGTATCATCTCTTGTTACATCAACGTATATTCCGTCTTCATTATTAGTTTCGGAGTTAACATCAAAAATGTTAAATGCTGCTGGAGTTTTACTTATATCACCTGCAAGATGCTGATAAAGATTTTGATAAACTATTCTGTTTGAAATATCGTTTGATGCCGCCTTTGAGTAGGTAACAGCGCTTTCCCAATCCCAATTTGATTCTGTAACACCTCTAAAACCAAGCAGATATCTATAACTATCTTTTGTGATAGTTAGATCCCTGCCTCTGTTGTAGGGTCTCCACCCATCAATTCTTGTTGTTGCTCCAGAAAAAACTTCACCGTCTTCATCTGCTGGCAATTGATCAAACCAATAATAATCTTCGTGTATACTGAATATACCAGCCCTAAAACCACCATGAGTTGAACTTTTTCTAGACTTGGAAGAGTATTTACCAACTTCTGCAAACATTTCCATTCCGTTTTCCATTTGATGAGTTATAAATACAAATGCATTTGCTCTAGTCATTTTTCCTCTATAGTCTCTAAGAGAGCCGGGAGAATAATCAAAATCTCCACCAAGTTTGTCATCAACAAGACAGGTACCCATTCCAGAGTCCAATGCTCCTGCAGTTGAGCAAGACGGATGATCAATTGGAAAAAGTTGTGATTCTCCTATTGAATCCACCCAGGTATAATCACTATTATAAGATTTTGGAAGATCTATTTGAAACCATCCATAATTGTAACCATTGTCTAGTCCTGTTCCGATAAATTCAGACAAATGATCAGGGATAAATTCTTCTGCATTTAATGAGCACCATCTTTCATCTTCACAGGCCTCAATTCTCCCTCTGTCTCTATGCTTTAAGAACATTGCGATATTAGTAGCACCTTCATTCATTGTAAAACCATACTTAATACTTATATCTCTATCAGTTGCATCAAAATGCTCATGACCAGCTCCTCTTAATGAGATACTCAAACCTTCATAATCGGTATCCATAACATTATTTACAACACCTGCAACAGCATCAGCACCATAAATAGCAGATGCGCCATCCTTTAAGATTTCTAGTCTACTCAGACCGTTGGTTGGTATAAGGTTTGAATTTACAGTCAACGTTGGAACAAAATCACCGCCAATAAACTCAGTTTGGTACCCGGCGTTCATAACCATTCTCCTTCCATTTAAAAGAGTTAAAGTATTACCTACACCCATACTTCTTATGTTATATGCACCACTGTCTCCACGAGATGCGTTTACACCACCAGAGGTTTGTTCTTGTTCATTAAAATAATTCATACCTTGTTCAACTAGATTTTCTAATAACTCGTCGCCGTCTAATGCACCGGTTGCTTCGATATCATCAATAGAAAAAACAGTGACAGGTAAGTTACCAGTAATTTTAGCTCCCTTTATTTGAGATCCAACTGTTATTACCTCTTCAACATCTGAATCTTTTGATTCTGCATCCTGAGAAAAAGAATAAGTTGATATAACCAATGGAAATACAAAGAATAGTTTTTTATACATGAAATTAATCCCCTAAATATAGTGAAAACAACATTAATATAACACCAATAAAGTTTCCATGTCTATTTAATTTGTATTAATATATGAATATATACATAACCCTAAGTTATACATGATATCGTCTAAACAAATTGAAATTTTTTATGAAGTCTATAAACATTTATCTATGACAGCTGCTGCAAATAAGCTTCAAATATCCCAACCATCAATTAGTAAAACTCTAGGCTCTATTGAAAAAAATCTTGGATTTAAATTATTTCTAAGAAAGAGTAAAAAATTAATACCTACATATGAAGCCTCAGAACTATTTGAGCAAGCATCAATAGTAACCAATCAACTAAAAAACTTTAACTATATTGCCAATACATATAAATCGAGATCATTGGATTTCATTAATATTGGAACAACCCCTACTCTTGCAGAGACTTTGGTTCCTAAGGTAATAAAAAAATATAATATAGTTAATCCAGACACTAGATTTAATCTTATTAATCTAAATAGTATTGATCTAATTGAAGAGAGATATAAGCCTGATATAGATATTACTATTTGCTTTAATGCAAAGACTGTTTCAAATTCTAAAAATATAATTATTAAAGAAGGTAAGCATTTTTTAGTTTCTCCAAAAAAATATAACTTAAAAAAAGAGATTTATTTAAAAGATTTATCACATTTTCAATATATTGAAATAACAAATCTATTATCTCTATATTCAGATTCAAGTGTTATGAATTATTTTATAAACAATGGATTGGATATGAATTTTTATTTTAAATCAGATTCATATTCTTCAGCCTTATCTATGATTGAAGAAGGAATTGGAATATCTATTCTTGATGATAATACTATTAATAAAGCAAATAAGGATCTTGTGAATATCTCAAAAATTCTTGATACAGAATTTAAATATCAAGTTCATGCAATAATAAAAAAAGACCTTGCAAGCAATCTATGTAATAATTTTTTTAACTACCTGATTGAACAAAGTCAATTAAAGAATTAATTCTTTTAATAACTTCATCTTTTTCAAATAAAAACATAGTCATGCCAAGAGATGGTGAATTTGTTGATCCTGTAAGAGCTATTCTGATAGGTTGATTAACAAAAGGTACTGGGTGTTCTTTTTCGCTTCTGTACTCTGAAAGAACCTCGTCAAGTGATGGTTCTGTCCATGTTTCCAAATTTATAAGCCTAACTTTTAGATCATTTAAAATCTCAACTGAATTACCAATAAATTTTTCAATAGCTTTTTGATTATAGCTTGAAATTTCTTGATAGTAGCATGTTAGGTTAGTGGCAACTCCTTCAAAAGTATTTGAAGAAGATCTCATGGATTTGATAAGCAATTCTGCCTTGGGGTGATTTTCTACTTTAATACCTTTGTTTTCAAGAAAAGGTTTTAGATGGCTTATAAAGTCATTTAAATCTAAATTTGACATATGTTGAGCATTTAAATAATCCAACTTTGTAATATCAAAAATAGCTCCAGCTTTTTGAACCTCTGTTATTTCAAATTGCTTGATTAAATCATTGAGATAAAAAATTTCATTTTCGCCTTTTGACCAACCCAGTCTTGCTAATGTATTAAGTATTGCCGAATCTAGATACCCTGCAGCTTTATAATCTACTAAGCTTGTAGCTGCATGCCTTTTTGATAATCTTTTTTTGTCTGTGCCAAGAACTAATGGCAGGTGAGCATATTCTAACTTTGGGTAACCGAGAGAATTTTGAATATGGATTTGTCTTGGTGTGTTACTAATATGATCCTCTCCCCTGATGACTGTTGTTACCCCTTGTTCGTAGTCATCTACAACATTACATAAGTGATAAGTGGGAGTGCCGTCACTTCTTAAAATTATTAAGTCATCCAGTTCAGAATTATTAAATACTATATCTCCTCTAACATAATCTTTTACAACAACCTCGCCATCTAGAGGTGTTTTTAGTCTTAAGACAGTATTATCGGATTTTTTAAGATTTAAATTTCTACATTTGCCATCGTATTGAGGTTTTTTTCCTTTTAATTGTTGCTCTGCACGCATCTTATCTAATCTTTCAACTGAACAATCACAATAGTATGCTTGACCTAAATCAATAATTTTTTGTGCGGCTGCTTTGTATATTTCCCCTCTTAAAGATTGATTAATTGGATCTTTATCAGGAGAAAGGCCGATTGATTTAAGACTTTCTAAAATATTTTTTTCAAATTCTTTAGTAGATCTTGCTTTATCAGTGTCCTCAATACGAATTAAAAATAAACCTTTATATTTCTTTGCATATACATAATTAAATAATGCAGTTCTTAAGCCTCCAATATGAAGAGTTCCTGTTGGACTTGGTGCAAATCTTGTTACAACTTTTTTCAATGTATTTCTCTCCACAATGTTCTAACAGAGTTCCTTTCTTCAATATCAAGAAGTCTCATTTCATGCTCTTTTAAATCTTGTTTATCGGCTTTGATTAATTTTAAATTAAGACCATCTTTAGATATTTTATTTCCAGAATCATTATTTTGGTTATTTAAATTCATGCTATTAGCGCTAAACTCAAACTTACTTTGTCCACCTGTTAACATCATATAGACGTCGGCAAGAATATTAGCATCGAGGAGTGCTCCATGAAAAGTTCTGTCATAGTTTGAAATTTCAAAACGATTAGCAAGTGCATCCAAAGAATTTCTTTGTCCAGGAAATTTATCTTTTGCAATTGCTAAAGAATCTTCTATTTCACATATATCCTGAAGCATAGGATATTTAGAAGAAGCTAATTTAAGTTCATTATTTAAAAAGCCTATGTCAAAAGCGGCATTATGAATAACCAATGTTGATCCATCTACAAACTCTAAAAACTCTTCTGCAATCTCATCAAATGCAGGCTTATTAAGAAGATCTTCATTCATAATGCCATGCACTTTTGAGGCCTCTTCGTCTATCAATCGTGAAGGATTTAGGTAAGTATGAAAATGTTCTTTAGACTTTTTTCTGTCATTCATTAAGACAGCGCCAATTTCTATAACTCTATGGCCCTGCAAAACTTCTAGTCCAGTTGTTTCAGTATCTAAAATAATATATTTTTTGGCCATAATTAAAGAGTTTCTATACCTTTGTTAGCTAGCTGGTCCGCTATTTCATTTTTAGCATGTCCTGAGTGTCCTTTTACCCAATGCCATCTTACATCATGTTTATCTTGATATTTATCTAATTCAACCCATAACTCTTTATTTTTGACATTTTTTTTTGCAGCGTTCTTCCAATTATTTTTTTTCCAATTACTAATCCATAAGGTAATGCCTTGCATGACGTATTTTGAATCAGTAGTTAAGTTCACTATGCAAGGTTCTGAAAGAGCCTTTAGTCCTTCTATAGCTGCTTGTAATTCCATTTGGTTATTGGTAGTTTCCTTCATTCCACCATAAAGTTCTTTTTTAATCTCTCCATGCTCGCCATGCTCAATAAGAACACCCCAGCCTCCTGGACCAGGATTGCCTCTGCAGGCACCATCGGTATAAATATTTACTGTTTTCATAAATTTAACTTAGAATTCCCTTATGGTTAACATTGAGTCAATTGAAGCATTTACAGATAATTATATTTGGTTAGTGACAACTAATGAAGGGTCAATAGTAATTGATCCTGGAGAAAGCTCAAATGTTATTAATCATATAGATAAAAATCAACTAGATTTAAAGGCTATATTTATTACCCACCACCACCTTGATCATACTGGTGGAGTTGATGAAATAACCTCTTATTATCCTGTTGATGTTTTTGGTCCAAATAATAATATTGAGACTATCAGCAGAAAACTCAGGGATGGAGATAAAATAAATATTATTGGTACCGAGTTTCAAATAATTGAAATACCTGGACACACCCTTGATCATATAGCTTATTATTCTAAAAATAATGGAAATCCAATTCTTTTTTGTGGAGATACATTATTTGCCGCAGGATGTGGAAGAGTCTTTGAAGGTACATTTGAACAAATGCATGAATCATTACTTAAGTTAAAAAATCTTCCAAATAATACCAAGATTTACTGTGGTCATGAATATACCCTATCTAATCTAGAATTTGCAAAAGAAGCTGAACCATTTAACCAAAATATACTTTCAAGATATAATGAAGTTATAAAATTAAGAGAAAAAGGAATTCCCTCACTGCCTTCATTATTATCTACAGAACTTAAAACAAATCCTTTTTTAAGATGTGATAGTAAAGAAGTTCAAGAAAATATTTCTACCAAATTTAATACACTAAAAGAAACTAAGGAAATTTTTAAAGCACTAAGATTATGGAAAGACAACTTCTAATATTTTCTTTACTTTTTTTATTTGCTCTTTCTAGCTGCCAATATAATCAAGCTCCAATAAGTAATGTTGATATTCAATGCGAGTATGGTTCTTTAAGTGACATATGCGTTGCTGAAAATTTTCTTGTGATTGAAGAAGTAAAGCCAGTTGCTAAAAATGTTTGGGAATACATGATTATTTATAATAATTATGATCAAAATATTATTTTGGATGAAAAAACTTTATTTTTTATTTCAAATTATCTTAAGAACAAAAATACTCTTAATGATTATTTTAATAAGTCATATTATTTTATATATTATGTTATTCAAGAGCTTGAGGCAGCAAATCTACCTGTAGAGCTGGCTTTAATTCCTTTTATAGAAAGCGATTACGATCCTTTCTCAATCTCACCTTCAGGAGCTGTGGGCTTATGGCAATTTATGCCAAAAACAGGAAGACTTTATAATTTAGAAAAATCATGGTGGAATGAAGATCGTCATGATCCATTTCGATCAACACATGCTGCAATAGGATATTTTAAATACCTGTTTGAGAGATTTGATAATGACATATATCTTGCTTTAGCTGCGTATAATGCTGGTCCAACCTATCTTGATAGGCAAATTAATAAAAATAAAAGGAAGGGTTTAAAAACAGACTTTTGGTCATTGAGTTTGAATGAACAAGTTTCAAACTATATCCCAAAATATATTGCAATTAGAGAAATAATATTTAATTCAGATAGATATGGAGTATCACTTCCAAATATTCCTGTTGAGTCTGTTGTAAAAAAAATAGAAATACCTGGCCAGGTTGAAATTTTATCTCTCAGCGAGTATTTAGAAATTAAACCTGAACTTATCTATAAACTAAATGCCGGGTATACCAAATGGGCATCAGCACCAAGAGATAAAAGTATTTTTTATGTTCCAATTGAAAAAACTTATCTTTTAGATATACCAGAAAGCCCATTTGAAAATGTGAATCAAATAAACTGGATGTCACACAAGGTTGTATATGGCGATAATCTTTGGAATTTGGCTAGAAAATACGATACAGAAGTTAGAATAATAAAAAAAATAAATTACTTAGAAAAAGATCTTTTATCCATTGATGATACTCTTTTAATTCCTTTAAGCAGCTCAAACTCTAATAATTTTATTCCCTATGAAATGCATATAGTCTCTGAGGGAGACACCCTTTGGGATATTTCAAAAAAATATAACATTGAATTAACTGAGCTAATAAAAATCAATGAACTTGATCAAAACTCTTTTCTTAGGCTCGGTCAACAATTAACAATTGGTAATAAAAATATTCATCGCAATATTGATTCTAAGAAAAGAACAATCTTATATTCAGTTAAGCAAGGTGATAATTTTTATAAAATATCTGAATTGTTCGACGTTACCGTTGACAGTATTAAAGAGCTTAATGAGATTAGATCTAACCAATTGATGCCAGGTCAAATTATAAAAGTAGCTATAAGAGCTTTTTAAATGTATTAGTCAGATGTTTTTGGATCCAAAGCATCTCTCAAGCCATCACCAAAAAAATTTAATGCAAATAACGTAATGGTAAATGTTAATCCTGGATAAACCAGAAGCCAGCTATACTCCTCCATTGATTCAACACCATCTTTAATTAGAGTTCCCCAACTACTCATTGGAGGCTGAATTCCAAGACCTAAAAAACTTAAAAAACTCTCAAGAAGCATGACCTGAGGAATTGTTAAAGTTGCATAAACGGCAATTGGTCCAAGTATGTTAGGTAATAAATGCCTTCTAAACATTGAAAAATTACTCACACCCATAGCTTGAGCTGCTAATACAAACTCCTGATTTTTTAATGTTAAAACCTGAGCCCTGACAATTCTTGCCATTGTCAGCCATTCGATAGCGCCTATTGCAAGAAATAAAAGCCAAAGATTTCTTCCAAAAATTACCATCAAAAGAATTATAAAAATGATAAATGGCAAGCCATATAAAACATCAACGATTCTCATCATAACTGAGTCAATTTTTCCACCAAAATAACCAGCAATAATCCCCCATGAAACACCGATAATTAAAGCTACAGTTGTTGCAATAAAACCAACTAAGAGTGAAATTCTAGCCCCATACAAAATTCTAGAAAATAAATCTCTTCCTAAGACATCTGTTCCTAGTAAGTGTGCTGAAGATGGTGCTGAGGCGCCCAAATCAAGGTCTTGGTATGCATAAGGGTATGGAGCAATCCATGGAGCTAGCAAAGCTAAGGTAATTAAAATGACTAATATAAGCGCACCAGCAACAGCAGCTTTGTTTTTTAATAGCCTTGAAAGTGCGTCTGACCATAATGAAGATGAGTTAGACATTAAACATCCCTCGACCTTGGATTAAGCCATAAAGCAAGTATGTCTGATAATAAATTAAAGACTACAATCATAAAAGAAAAGAAAATTGTAGTACCTAAGATCATCGTATAGTCTCTATTAAATGCTGCCTCTACATAAAATCTACCCAATCCAGGAATTTGAAAAATTGTTTCAACAACAAATGAACCTGCTAAAAGTCCAGCTACAGCTGGGCCTAAAAAAGACACAACTGGAATCAAACCTCCCTGCATGGCATGTTTTGTAACAACCCTTGTTTCAGAAAGTCCTTTAGCCCTAGCAGTCCTAATAAAATCTTGATTAAGAATTTCAAGCATGCCACCCCTACTAAGCCTTGCAATATATGCAGCATAAGCAAAACCAAGAGTAATGGATGGTAATATTTTATCTCCAGGCAATTGATCCCAACCAGAAACAGGCAACAGTTCAAGATTGATACCAAAAATTAAGACCAGTAAAGGACCCAGCAAGAAAGTCGGTACACATATTCCAATCATTGCTATAGACATTGGAATATAATCTAAAAAAGTATTTCTTTTAAGAGCAGCTGTAACTCCAGATAATACCCCAATAAATAAAGCAATTAACATCGAATAAATTGCTAGCTCAAATGTAACAGGCAAGCCTGTCATAATTAATTCAGTAACTGAACGACCAGGAAATCGAAATGATGGACCAAAATCACCAACCAAAACACCAGACATGTAATCAAAATATTGTTCAGATAATGGGGCATTCAAATTATAAACTTCATTAAGATTCTTCATAACCTGTTCTGAGACAGCCTTTTCAGCATCAAAAGGCCCGCCCGGAGCCAGCCTTACAAGAAAAAATGTAATACTTGCGACAACTATTAAAACTGGTATAGCTAGTAAGAGGCGTTTAAAAAAAATGCTAAGCATTTATACTAATCGTTTTCAATTCTAAGATATTTAGGATGATGATGACTTAAAATATTTGGGTACCAACCCTTTACATCTTCATGGAGTTGATAAACTCTGACATATGTATATATAGGAGCAATAGGCATTTCATCAATTAACAATCTTTCAGCTTCCATTAATATCTTATATCTCTCTTCAGTATCTAGTGTCGCATTAGCTTTAATTAATAAATTATCAAACTCATAATTATCCCAGCCAGTTTTATTGTTACCTCTGTTAGGCCTTAAGGTATCTAAAAAAGTATTTGGATCCTCGTAATCGCCAATCCATCCAGCTCTCGAAACTTGAAAATCTCCAATCATTTCTCGGCTAAGGTAAACTTTCCAATCCTGATTTACTAATTCAACATTTATACCAAGATTTTGTTGCCACATTTGCTGAATGGCTAAAGCAACTTTCCTGTGCCCTTCGCTTGTATTAAATAATATCTCAAGGACCGGAAAACTCTCACCTGATTCATAACCAGCATCTTTAAGCAGGCTTTTAGCTAATTCAACATCAAAAGGTATTTTAGTATCAGGAAAAAATCCATTGGAGCCTGGAGGAGTAAATGAGTATGCTGGAATTTGACCGCAACGTGTTACAGATTCAACAATTTTTTTTCTGTCTATAGAATAAGCTAGAGCTTTTCTAACCCTGACATCTTTTAGTGCTTCATTTTTTGTATTAAACCTGTAAAAATAAGTTCCCATGTATGGGTGAATTTGTAAATTTGGATTTTTTTCTTGAATATCAGGCTCGCATTTATTTGAGGGATAGGTATTAGTGACATGGAGTTGTCCTGCACGAAACATTCGCTCTTCAGTCATTTCATTTGAAATAGGATAGAAATGTATCTCATTTAACTCGACAATATTTGCATCCCAATATAATGGATTCTTTTCAACAACAATCTTCTTATTAAGCTCCCATGATTTTAAGTTAAAAGGTCCATTACAAACAAAATTTCCAGGTCTTGTCCATTGTCCATTTCTATCATCGATAGATCCATGTTCTAAAACAGTAGGTTTGTGGACTGGCCATGTGCTGTAATGACTCAAAAGCCCAAGAAAAAATGGAGTAGGCTCTTTTAATGTTACTTGTAATACATCTTCATTAATAGCCCTTACCCCAACCATAGAAAAATCACTGATTAAACCAGTATGAAACTCTTCTGCATTTACTACAGAGTAAAGCATATCAGGATATTGAGAGCCTAGACTGGCTGTTAAAACTCTTTCCCAAGACCAGACAAAATCATTGGCTGTAACCGGATCGCCGTTTGACCATTTCCCATTTTCTTGAAGATAAAAAGTATATGTCTTGCCATCTTCACTTACTGTCCATGAAGAGGCTGATCCTGGTAAACTCTCTCCACCTCTTGGATTTGAACTAGTCAAACCTTCACATAATGCTAATAATAAATGATGTTCAGGTACCCCAGTAACAATATGAGGATCAAGACCTTGAGGCTCAGTACCATTTCCATAATGAAAAACTTTTGATTCAACTGCCAAATCAACAGGAGATTTACTTGAAGAACAGCTAATTAAAAAAAAAGATAAAATTAGGACTAAATATTTCATATTAAAAAACCAGATTATTTAAATTCACTTGAGATGTGTTAAAGATATCGTTACTTATTAGTTCAGTAAGAAGATTTACATACCTATCTTCAGAAAATTTCTTGTACTGCTCAATAATGTTATTAATTTCTTGATTTGTTGGTTTATTTTTAGAAGCAACATCAATAATATAAGCATCTCCATTATTAGCAAATGTTGTTAAAGAAATTCCAGGATTAACTTTAAAAGCTTCAGATATAACTTCTTGTGGTAACAATGAAGAACCTCTTTTAACTCCTATAAATGTATCAGTTGAGATAAAGTCATAAGCAGAGATGAAAGATAGTCCATCATCAGTCTGTTTTGCATCTATAATTTCATCAACTAATAGAAGTTTCTTTGAAGTGGTTTTGCTTTTTGATAATAAAGTAGCAACCTCTTTTTTTACATCATCAAACTTCTTTAAAGTGGATGGAGTTATTCCTAATAAAGAGACAACAAAAACTGATTCATTGATATCAAAACTTGCAACAGATCCAATTTCTGTGTCTTGAGAAAATATATAATCTTTTATATTTTGATTAAATTGAATATTATTAAAATCGTTAATTGTATTAGATTCTGTAATAATTTTATCTATAGCTAATGATTCAGCCACTTCTTCAAAAGAGATATTAGTAAGTGTCATTGAGTCTATAGATTCATAGTCGTCTTTCATCAATGCAAGAGACTCTGTTTCTAAAAGCTCTTTTGAAAAAATATCTTTCATATCTTCAAAGGTTGCAAGCTTATACTCGTTATATTCAGTAATTTTTAAAATATGAAAAGTATCATTTAATTCAACAATATCACTAATCTCATTAAGACCTAGACCATCGATAGCATCTGAAAATTCGGGCGGAAATATTTCGCTATCAAAATACTCTAAATCACCACCCAAATCCTTATTGACCACATCATCACTATATTGACTTGCTAATGAAGAGAAATCTTTTCCATCAATTAGTTGATTTTTGATATCTTCAATTAAGTTATAAGCTATCTCCAGGGAATCATGATTAGATTTTTCTATCATAATATGCGAAAGCCTGATTTCATTATTGTTTTGATTGTTTAAAACATAATTTTCATATGTGGATTCTAAATATCCATCAGGTATATTGACTTGTTCCATATAATCCCCTGATTTGAGAACAAAATATTTGAATGTCCTAGCCTCATCAGAGTAAAAAGCTATTTCATTATCACTGTAGTAATCTATAAGCTCTTCATTTGTATTTGTAATTCCTTGCTCTAATTTGGAAGAATCTATTTTTATAAAATTAATATCAACTGATTGTTCTAATATCAATGCCAAATCACTAGCCTCCTCATCTGAAGAGAATCCATATGGGTTTATAGCTGTTCTGTATATATCAGAAGCCAGGAGTAAGGATATCTGATCTATATATTCATCTTTGGTGAAACCATTTGCATTGGCTTGGGCTTCAAAAGTGTTTTCATCAAATCTGCCATCAATCCAAAATGAAGGATTCGAGATTATGCTTTTTTTTGCCTCTCTCTGAGTTACATTATTGATAAGTCCTAAAGACCTTGCTTCAGCTAGCAGTGATTTTTGTATTATTAACTCTTGTTTGATCAGTTCCATTTGAATTTCATCATCCAATGAAGCGAAATCAAAATCATCTCCATATATATTTTGATATTTTTGTATTGCAAAATTAGTTGCTACTTGAAAATCACCTTGAGAAACATCTTCACCATTAATTGAGCCAAGGGATCCTCCAATAGGATTTGCAAGAGAGGAGGTTCCTAGAAAAACAAATGGTAAAGCGCAAGCAGCTATTACAATAAATAATCTTGGTCCTGTTAAAAAATTTCTTAGTGATTCCATCATAATAAAAACATTATAGATAAAAAAAGGGTGCTAGAGCACCCTTTTTTATTGTTATTAAAAATTAACTGTTTTTAACCTTATCTTTAAGGCCTTTTCCAGCTTTAAAACCAGGAACTTTAGAAGCAGCAATATGCATTGATGCGCCAGTTTGAGGATTTCTACCCTCTCTAGCAGCTCTATGTCTTACTGAAAATGTTCCAAAACCTACTAGTGATACTGAATCACCATTACCTAAAGCATCACCGATACCTCCTAAAACTGCATCAACAGCTCTGCCTGCTGAAGCTTTAGAAATATCCGCGTCACCTGCAACTGCATCAATCAAATCTGATTTATTCATATTAAATACTCCTCTGTATAAATTTATTTATATAAATACCCCTATATCAAAAGCTTTTTATGCGTAAAAGTCAAGTAAATAGAGGGTTTTAATGGGTTTGCTTATTTTCTGTTTTTGCCTTTCCAGATCTTGTAGTTTTATTTTTTATATTTGACGAAGATTTATTGAGTGGAGTTGGCTCGCTAACAAGGGCATGAGAAATAACTTCATCTATCCACTCTACCGGAATAATATTTAATGATTTAAGAATTTGTTCAGGAATCTCTTGCAAGTCTGCTTCATTTTCTTTTGGAATGATTACATTCTTTATGCCACCTCTTTTTGCAGCAAGAAGCTTTTCTTTAAGGCCGCCAATTTTTAATATCTGACCTCTTAATGTTATTTCACCAGTCATAGCAGTATCGGACCTAACAGGAATTCCAGTAAAAATAGAAATTAATGAAATAGCCATAGCTCCGCCAGCACTAGGACCGTCTTTTGGAGTGGCTCCCTCTGGAACATGAATATGCACATCATGTTTTTCATAGAAATCAGGCTTTATTCCAAGAGAGGTAGCTCTAGATCTAACAACAGTCAAAGCAGCTTGAATGGATTCTTGCATAACATCGCCTAAGGATCCAGTTTTGATAATTCTTCCTTTACCATATATATGAGAGGCTTCGATTGTTAAAAGCTCGCCACCTACTTCTGTCCAAGCCAAACCAGTCACTTGACCAACAGCATTTTCTTTCTCAGCAATACCATATTTAAACTTTCTTACGCCAGAGAACTTCTCAAGATTTTTATTAGTAATGTTTGTTGATTTATTTACATTCTTTTTTGTTATAAGTCTTTCTTTAACTACTTTTCTCATTATTTTTGCTATTTGTCTTTCAAGTCCTCTGACACCAGCCTCTCTTGTGTAATATCTAATTAATGAAAGTATCACTTCTTTATTTAGGTTAATTTCTTTTTCAAGAAGACCGTTTCTTTCCATCTGTTTTGGTAGTAAATATTTTGAAGCTATATTAAGTTTTTCATCCTCTATGTATCCTGGAATTCTAATTATTTCCATTCTATCTAATAGAGGAGTAGAAATATTTAAACTATTAGCCGTGCAAACAAACATTACTTCTGATAAATCATAATCAACTTCTAAATAATGGTCGCTGAAGCTATTATTTTGTTCAGGATCTAGAACTTCTAGCAATGCTGAAGCAGGGTCCCCCCTGTGATCCATACCAATCTTATCTATTTCATCTAACAAGAAAAGAGGATTTTTAACACCAACTTTAGAAAGCTTTTGAACTATTTTTCCTGGCATTGAACCAATATATGTTCTTCTATGCCCTCTAATTTCAGACTCATCTCTAACCCCGCCAAGAGACATTCTTACAAACTTTCTATTTGTAGCTCTTGCTATTGACTCTCCAAGTGATGTCTTACCGACTCCCGGAGGACCAACCAGGCATAAAACTGGTGCTTTCATTGATTTAACTCTTTTTTGAACTGCAAGATATTCAATAATTCTTTCTTTGACTTCTTCAAGACCATAATGATCTTCCTCTAATATATCTAAAGAGGCTTGAATATCAGTCTTTACTTTTGAACGTTTTTTCCAAGGAACTTCAACAAGACAATCTAGATAAGATCGAACAACAGAGGCTTCAGCTGAGGATGGTGACATATGCTTAAATTTTGCTAATTCACTTTTTGCTTTTTTTAATGCATCTTTTGGCATTCCTACTGAATTAATTTTATCTTCTAAGAGTTCCAGCTCATCTCCCTCTTCTCCAATTTCTCCAAGTTCCTTTTGGGCCGCTTTAATCTGCTCATTGAGGTAATATTCCCTTTGAGATTTTTCCATTTGTTTTTTTACACGCTCTCTGATTTTTTTTTCAACATCCACAACATCAAGCTGAGATTCAATAAACATTAATACCTTCTCTGATCTCTCTTTCAGGTCAGCAATAGCCAATATTTCTTGTTTTTTTGATGTTTCGACAGGTAAATGCCCTGTGATTGTATCTATAAGCTTTGATAGATCATCTAATGAATCAACAGTTGAGACTATTTCAGGAGGAATTCTTTTTGTTATGCCAATATAATCTTCAAATTTAGCCTTTATAAATCTAACTAAGTTTGAGGCGTCTGCTTCTTTAAGAGGTATATCATCAATAGAGATAACTCTAGCGATATCATGAGAGTCTTTGCTAACAAGTTCTTCTATAGAACATCTTTTATGGCCTTCAACAAGAACTTTCATTGTCCCATCTGGAAGCTTTATTAATTGGAGTAAATTGCTGATTGATGCATTTTTATAAATATCTTTAAATTCAGGATCTTCAATTGCGGGATCATGCTGACTAACTAGTACAAGCTTTTTATTTGAAGACATTGCAACATTTAGGGCTTCTATTGATTTTGATCTACCAACAAATAAAGTTGTAACTATTCCAGGGAAAACGACAACATCTCTGAGGGGTATTAACGGTAAGTCTAATTTTATATCTTTCATATACCCAATATAGGGATAGTTATGAAAATATCAATTAGCAGAGGATTTTTTTCTTGAAGTTTTAAGTAATTTAATTGGCTCTGATTTTGAAATAACAGTATTTTCATCAATGATAACTTTCTCTAAGTCAACATTAGGAAGTTCAAACATAGTTTCCATAAGAATGTCTTCCATAATCGAACGCAAACCCCTAGCACCTGTTTTTCTTTTTATGGCTTGTCTAGCAATTTCAACTAGAGCTTCATCTCTAAAATTTAATTCAACATTATCTATTTCAAATAAATGCTTATATTGATTCACTAATGCATTTTTTGGTTCTTTAAGTATTCTTACTAAAGCATGCTCATCCAACTCATGTAAATTTGAAATTACTGGAAGTCTACCAACAAACTCAGGAATTAAGCCATATTTAACTAGATCCTCAGGTTCAAGATTATCAACACTTTTAGATATGGATTGAACATTAGATGTTTTATTAACTTCAGCACCAAAACCTATGCCAGTATTTGAATTCCTTTGATCAATAACTTTCTCTAGACCTGAAAATGCGCCACCACAAATAAATAATATATTTGAGGTATCAATTTGAATAAACTCTTGTTGAGGATGCTTTCTTCCACCTTGAGGCGGAATGGATGCAACAGTTCCCTCAATCAGTTTTAGAAGAGCTTGCTGAACACCTTCGCCAGAAACATCTCTTGTTATCGAGGGATTATCAGATTTTCTTGCAATTTTATCTATCTCATCAATATAGACGATACCTAGCTGAGCTTTTTCTGGATCATAATCAGACATTTGCAGCAGTTTCTGAATGATATTTTCAACGTCCTCACCTACATAACCGGCTTCAGTTAATGTGGTTGCATCAGCAATAGTGAATGGAACATTTAAAATTTTTGCTAAGGTCTGAGCTAATAAAGTTTTACCACTTCCTGTGGGACCTAGTAATAAGACATTACTTTTTTGCAGCTCAACATCGTTTTTTAGATCGTTTTTCTTAAGCCTTTTATAATGGTTATATACAGCAACTGAAAGTACTTTTTTAGCTTTTTCTTGGCCAATAACATACTCATCAAGTTTTTGAAAAATTTCAAGAGGGGAAGGAAGTTCATCTAAAGAAATATCTTCTTCACTTTTAATTTCTTCTTCAATGATGTCATTGCACAAATCAACACACTCATTACAGATGTAAACACTTGGTCCGGCTATTAATTTTTTTACATCATCCTGCACCTTTCCACAAAATGAGCAATTTAATTTATCAGTTGAAGTATCACTTGGCATTAGCTTTATCTCTTTTATTTAAAATACTATCAACAATGCCATAGTTTATTGCTGCTGGTGCATCTAAAAAGTTATCTCGATCAGTATCTTTCTCTATTTTCTTAATAGTTTGTCCAGTGTGCTTTGCAAGAATTTCATTAACAACTTTTTTCATATGAAGAATTTCTTTTGCATGTATCTCAAAATCAGAAGCCTGACCCTGAAAACCTCCAAGAGGTTGATGGATCATAATTCTTGAGTTTGGCAAAGCAAATCTTTTATCCTTATCACCACCCGCTAACAATATTGCTCCCATACTAGCAGCCTGACCAATACATAGAGTTGAAATTGACGGTGATACAAATTGCATTGTGTCATAAATAGCTAGTCCGGCAGAAATACTACCTCCTGGAGAGTTTATATATATAGATATATCCTTTTCTGGATTCTCGGACTCTAAGAATAGTAATTGAGCAACAACTAAATTAGACATATAGTCATCTACGGGACCAGATAAAAATATAACTCTTTCTTTCAAAAGTCTTGAATAGATATCAAAAGATCTTTCACCACGAGGTGTTTGCTCGATTACCATTGGGATTAATGCTGACTCTATTTCTTTCATATACATATATTTATTGTTTATTTGCAAGTTCTGAAAATTTTATCACCTTATCCTTAGATTTAAGGGCTTTTTCTAAATTTTCAATCAATTGTTGCTCCAAGGCAATCATCCTAAATTGCTCAAGTTGCTGTGGTTGATTTTTAATCCATTGTTTAAATTGTTCAGAATCCTTGTATTTCTTAGATTCTTTTTCAATAAATGAATCTAGTGTCATCGAATCAACTGTGATTTCAAAATGCTTTATTAGTTCAGCAAAAAGTAAATCAAGCTTCACTCTTTTTTCTGCATTTTCCATGAAGGTTTCAATTGGAAATAAGTCATCCTCTGCTTTATCTTCTGTATGGCCAATTCTCATTAAGGCATCTTTTCTCATAAGATCTGCTTGTTCTTTAACAGTGATGTTGGGAACATTGAAAGAATTAGTTTTTAATAAAGTCTCGTAAATAGATTCTTTTGTAAGATCCTTCTCTTGAACTTCGACTTCCTTTGTCATTCTTTTTGATATTTCTTCTTTAAAACTAGATTCATCTTTTACATCCATATCTAATTTTTTAAATAAGTCATTGTTTATTTTTGCTTCGTGAAGCTCTTGAACATTTTTAAGGTTGATTTCAAATTCAGCTTCAACTCCCGCTAAGTCACTCTTGAAGTAATCATCTGGAAATTTAGCTTGTATAGAAAATTTTGAAGGCTCTTTATCTAAAATACCATCCTCAAATCCAGGAATCATTGAGTTGCTTCCTAAAACCAACTTAAATTCTTGTGCTGAATTGCCTTCAAATTCTTCATTGTTAATTTTTCCAACAAAGTCAATTACTACCTGATCGTCTTTCTTTGCCTTTCTTTTAACATCTTTCCAGTCTCCATATCTCTTAACAATATCTTTAATTGCTAAATCTATATCGGCGTCGGTGATAGAGATAGAAACTTTGTCATAATTAGTCCATCTACTTAGCTTTGGTTTAATCTCTGGAAAGACTTCGAATATAGCCGAATATGATATAGGTTTTGATGGATCTTCACTCTCAAGATTAACTGTAGGAGCTGACGCTGGTCTAATTTTATTCTCAGCTAAAGCTTCTGGATAAGAGCTTTGTATTAAATCATTTACAACATCCGCATGAATAGATTTCCCATATTTTTGCTCTAAAACATCATTTGGAACTTTACCTTTTCTGAAACCGTCTAGTTTTGCCTGACCTTTAATATTATTTAATTTAGATTGGAATCTTGAATTGTAATCTTCAACAGGAATGGAGACTATAAGTTTTCTCTCTAAGTCTTTTAATTTTTTTAATTTACTACTCATACTTATACCTAATTTAATGGGGCGAGCGATGGGGTTCGAACCCACGGCCTCCGGAGCCACAATCCAGCGCTCTAACCAACTGAGCTACGCCCGCCACGAAACGAGATATTATAGATTAAAAAATAGAATTATTATTATTTTTCAATAGGATTCTTGTAAGTAATACATTATTATTTTCTCAGGGGAAATAAATGAACAGTTTTTTAGATGATACAACAAAGTTTGTAAATAAGGCCTTGCGATTTAGCGACATACCACCTGGGCTTGCTAAAAAAATTATAACTTGCAATTCAACCTATACAGTTAGATTTGGAGTAAGGCTTAGAGGTGAAATACATACCTTTGAAGGTTGGAGATCGGTTCATTCAGAACACATGGAACCAACTAAAGGTGGTATTAGATTTGATTCTGCTACTCATGTTGAAGAGGTTGAGGCACTTGCTGCATTAATGTCATATAAAAACGCAATTATTAATGTTCCCTTTGGTGGTTCAAAAGGTGGTTTAAAGATCAATCCGAATGATTGGGATAAAAGAGAAATTGAAAAAATTACAAGAAGATTTGCACAAGAACTAATTAAGAGAGATTTAATTAGTCCCTCTCAAAATGTCCCAGCACCAGATATTGGGACATCCTCAACTGAAATGGCATGGATTGCAGATGAATATAGAAAGATTAAACCAACTGATATTAATGCTTCAGCTTGCGTCACTGGAAAACCTGCAAATAAAAATGGCCTAGTAGGAAGAGAGGAGGCAACTGGAAGAGGCGTGCAATACATTGTTAGAGAGTTTTTTCGTAACGATGAACTTTTAAAATTAATTAAATTTACTCCAGTTATGGAAGATAAAACTTTTATTATTCAAGGGTTAGGTAATGTTGGCTATCATGCAGCTAAATTTATTAGTGAAGATAATAAAATAAAATTAATTGGAATTGCTGAATTCAATGGAGGTATATTCAACATTGAAGGCATTAATGTTGATCACGCAAAAGAATATTTTTTAAAACATGGATCGTTTAAATATTACCCCAAAGCTACGTTTATAAAAGATGCTTCATTATTACTTAAAAAACAATGCGATATATTAATTCCAGCTGCGAGAGAAAATGTTATTACTGAAAAAAATGCTAACGATATAAAAGCAAAATTAATTGTTGAAGCTGCAAATGGTCCAATTACCTATAAAGCTCATTCAATCCTTAATAGAAAAAAAGTTTTTGTTATTCCAGATATTTTGGCAAACTCTGGAGGGGTTGCAGTTAGTTACTTTGAGTGGGTCAAGAATATTAGACGCATCAGATTTGGCAGATTAGAAAAAAGAAAGAATATTATTCAAATGAATAATCTTATTGAGGCAATAGAATCTATGACAGGCAGTTCTATGCCAGCAAAATATAAAATTAATTTCCTTGAAGGAACTAATGAAATTGATCTAATTAGATCTGGTCTTGACGATATGATGATTGATGGTTTTCAAGAAGTTAAGAAAGAATTTTTAGGTAATAAAAAAATTCCAGACTTTAGAACTGCAGCTTACAAGGTTGCTATAGAGAAGATAGCAATGTCTTACGATTCAATAGGTTTATAGTTATCTATTAACTTAACGAATTAAAAATTGGAAAGTATTCAGGCTTAGACCCCTCTTCCCATTCATCATAATTAGTCATAATTTCATTCAGTAATTCGGACTTTTGGAAATTGTCTAAAAGCCTTTTAACACTATGAATTGATTCCTGCATATCAAACCATTCAGGATTTGCAATTCTATATTGCCTAATAAAAGGAAGAATCGAAATATCTAGCTTGTTAATAGATTTTCCAAATATCCATTTTTCATGTGAGATTATTTGATTTAATTCAATTAATATTTTCATACATTGGGAGCGATGCTTATTGCTATTAGCGTTATTGTACCTAGCAGCATATTTATACCTGTCTAGATGATATTTAAACTTATCATCAAAAATAGAAATTAATTCTTCTGAAAGAACAACCTCGTTTTCATTCAAATTTCCTTCAAATATATTGTCTTGATCCAGAGCCCATTCAATAATTTCCATACTCTCATCAATAATTTTATCTTCTAGAATTAAGACTGGAACCGTTCCTTTTGGTGAAATCTTAAGCATGTGTTCAGGTTTATTGTTTAATCTAATTTCTCTAATTTCACATCTAATGTTAGTTAGTTTTATTGCCATCCTTGCTCTCATGGCATATGGGCATCTTTTAAATGAATAGAGTATTGGAAATTTCATTTTTTGCTCTTCTGAACTTCATCTTTTGGTCCGATATGTTTTTGATTTCTTTTTTTTGCTAAATCAACCTGTTTCTGTCTGCTCATATATCTTTTTTTTTGTTCATTTGTTGTTGATTCATAGCAATTAGGGCACGCCACACCTCTTATGTATTTTTCTGATGTTTTGTCTTTTTTAGTTATAGGCATTCTGCAGCCATGACACATATCATAAGTGCCTTCAGATAAATCATGTTTAACAGAAACTCTGTCATCAAAAACGAAGCATTCGCCTTCCCATAATGAATTTTTCTGACTTATTGATTTAAAATAGTTAAGAATGCCTCCTTTTAAATGGCTCACATTTTTAAATCCATCTTTGAGCATCATAGAAGATGCTTTCTCGCACCTTATTCCTCCAGTACAAAACATTGCAATATTTTTATTTTTTTTATCATCCTCAGTAAAGTTCTGATTTTTTACCCATTCTGGAAATTCTCTAAACTTTACAGTATTTGGATTGATTGAATTTTTAAATGTTCCTATTGAGTATTCATAATTATTTCTTGTATCAATAAGGATTGTATCCTTATCAGAAATGAGATTATTCCAATTTTCTGGATCTATATAATCGCCAACCATCTCATTTGGATCAATTGATTTATCACCAATCGTCACTATTTCTTTTTTGTGTTTAATTTTTAATCTCACAAAAGGATTAACTTTTGACTTTGATGTCTTAATATCTATCTTAGAAAAACCTTCAATAGATTTAATAAATGTTATAGCTTTAACAAGTTTTTCTTCTTTACCTGAAATAGTTCCATTGATACCTTCCTTACCTACTAAAATAGTTCCATAAATTGAATGTTTTTTCAGATTGATTCTTATCTCATTGTGAAGTTTTTCAGGATCCTGAATTGATGAAAACTTATATAGTGCTGCTACTGAATACATGAATATATTTTACTACAAGAAAATGGCGCGCCTGAAGAGATTCGAACTCCTGACCCACTGCTTAGAAGGCAGTTGCTCTATCCAGCTGAGCTACAGGCGCGTGGTCGGGGTAGTAAGATTCGAACTTACGACCACTCGCTCCCAAAGCGAGTGCGCTACCAGACTGCGCTATACCCCGAGGGTGCAAATATTAAAGTTTATCTAAAAAATAAGCAATGATGATATGAATAAATATTAAGAAATGCGATAATAATTTTTATGACTGCTAAAATTTTAGATGGAAAAAAACTTGCATCATTGAGTGAAGAAGAAATTAAAAATGAAGTTTCTATACTTCTTTCAAAAGGCATACAACCAAAGTTAGCAACTATATTGGTTGGGAATGATCCTGCATCTGAAACCTATGTAAGAATGAAAAGAAATTCATGTGAAAAAGTTGGTATGGAATCTATTGCTCTAGAGCTTCCCGAGACAACATCAACAGAAGAGTTACTTGAGGCAATCCAAAAATTAAATAATGACTCTAATGTCCATGGAATTTTATTACAACACCCTGTTCCTTCTCAAATAGATGAGCGAAAATGTTTTGATGCAATAGATATAGAAAAAGATGTCGATGGTGTTACCTGCTTAGGCTTTGGCAATATGTCTATGGGTATAGAGGCGTATGGGTCATGCACCCCTGCTGGTATAATTAGACTCATCAAGCATTATGATCTTGATATTCAAGGATTAAATGCTGTAGTCGTTGGTAGAAGTCCCATCCTTGGCAAACCTATGGCAATGATGCTTTTAAATCTTAATGCTACTGTAACTATATGTCATTCAAGAACCAAAAATATTGAAACAATTATCAAAAAAGCTGATCTAGTAGTTGGTGCAGTGGGTATTCCTAGATTTATAAAGACTGAGTGGATAAAAAAAGATGCAATTGTTATTGATGCCGGATTTCATCCTGAAAAGTGCGGAGATATAGATTTAGAAAAAATGGATGAAATTTCTTCAGCCTATACTCCAGTTCCTGGTGGCGTAGGACCAATGACAATAAATACTTTGATATTACATACAATGCAGTCGGCAAAAAAATTACTAACTAATTAATTTTTTTCAGGCTAGGTGTCAGCTTCTTTAGCTTCACTATCTTCATTTGGAGTTTCAGGCTCTGGCTCTGATTCACCCTCAATAACTTCACCCTCTTCTTGAACATCACTATTGCCCTTAAATGGAAATGGTTTTTCATCCGTTTTAAACAACAGAAATGAAAGAGAATCGCCAAAAAACTCTAAAAGATGTTCGTTAAAATTTGCTATAGAATCATTAGGTTTTGATGTGAATAAATAAAAAAGAAACTGTATAAAGGCAAGTCCAAGACAGATAGTTAATACAAAATTAATTGCAAAGCCATATAAAAGCATGAACAAAAATCTTATCCATTTGCTAGTTTTTAAAATTTCATCTTTATCTATATCTATTTGATTCATAAGTTTTTCCTAATATGTGAATTCTACATCAACTTCATGAGGATTTTTAACAAGATCATCTATTAATGTTTTTGGTGATGAGCTTTTGTAAATAATATCATGTAAGGAATCTACTAAAGGCATTTTTATATTTAAATTAGCTGATTCTTCTTTAATTACCTCCAAAGTCCTTACACCCTCAGCAACTTGTCCAACCCTGTCTTTAGCTTCTTTTAAACTCAAACCACCCCCAAGATGAGTTCCAAGCTGAAAGTTTCTTGAGAGATTTGAAGTGCATGTAGCAACAAGATCACCCATGCCTGCAAGACCAAGAAATGTGATTGGATTTGCGCCTTTCGCAACAGCAAATCTACTCATTTCTGCCATGCTTCTTGTAAGTATTAATCCTACAGCATTCTCCCCAACACCCATGGCATCTGCCATCCCGCAAATGATTGCATAAATATTTTTTAGCGCTCCTGCTAATTCAACTCCTTGAATATCATTAGATGAGTAAACTTTAAAAGAATCCGATGAAAGTGAATCTTTAACACAAGTTATTAAAACATCACTAGTACTTGCAATGACTGTGCCTGCAACTTTATTTTCAGCTATCTCTCTTGCTAGATTAGGGCCGCTCAATACTCCAACACTATTGATATTTAAATTAACATTCATAGAAATGATATCTGACATAGATCTAAAAGGATCTAGCTTGATGCCTTTTGTGCATGAAATAATATGAGCCCCACCCTCTATCAAGGGGACTATTCTTTGAACTATATTTTCAAAAATAATACTGGGTGTTGCGATTAAAATAATATCTGAATCCTTCATAACCTCTTCTAGATTTTCTGAAGCTGCTATATTTGATGAAAGTTTAAGTTCTGGATGATAAGTAGAGTTTGCTCCTTCAGAATTAATCCTCAGCGCTTGCTCAGAATCTCTAACCCACAATGAGACATTATTACCATTTGATGCGGCTATATTTGCTAACACAGTTCCAAAGCTCCCTCCTCCTAGAACTGCAATTTTTTTTATGTTGTCCATTTTATGTTAGATATTTATCTAATTGCCTTAAATATTTTGAAGGGTCTTGAGGTGAGCCACCTTCGGCAATAACAGCATAATCATATAAGAAATCAACATATGAGTTAAATTGTTTGCCTTTCATGTCTTTAAGTTTTTTTACAAGTTTGTGCTTGGTATTAATTTCAAATATAGGGTTAGATGAGCCCAAACTTTGACCTGAAGCTTCTAAAATTTTTCTAAGCTGAGCTCCTGGTTCGTGCTTTGGAAGAACAATACAAGTTGCAGAATCTGTTAAGCGTGAACTAATGACAACATCAGAAACTTTTTTATCAAGGTGTTTTTTTATTTTCTCAATTATCCCTTGATCAGCTTCAGATATTTTTTTATTTGAGTCTTCGTTTACTACATCCTCTTTGGCTGCGTTGACAAGCTCTTTACCCTTGAATTCCATTAGGCCAGCCATAAGCCATTCATCAATTCTATCTGTCAGAAGAATAACCTCAATGCCTTTTGATTTTAAACCTTCTATATGGGGCGAATTAACAGCTGCCTCATAAGTATCAGCAACACAAAAATAAATTTTATCTTGGTCTTCACTCATTCTTCCAACATAATCATCTAAAGTTTGATTCACTGAATTTCCACTTGAGTAAGTTGATGCAAAAAGCATTAGGCTTGCAATAGTTTCTTTATTTTCATGATCTTCTGCTGGCCCTTCTTTTAAAACTAAGCCATATTCATCCCAAAATTCTTTGTACTTTTCAAAGGAATTTTTCTTTAGCTCTGTTAATGAGTCTAGTATTCTTTTAGTTGCAGCTTTTTTTATACTATCAACCAATTGATGTTCTTGTAAGATTTCTCTAGAGACATTCAATGGCAAATCACTTGTATCTATAATCCCTCTAACAAACCTAAGGTACAAAGGTAAAAAGTTGGATGCATCATCCATGATAAAAACTCTTTGAATGTAAAGCTTAACTCCTCTTGGTGATTCTCTATTCCAAAGATCAAATGGGGGTTTTGAGGGTATATATAAAAGATTAGTATATTCATTCTTGCCCTCAACTTTATTGTGAACCCACAGCAAAGGGTCTTCTTGATCGTATGTAATAAATTTATAGAATTCTTTATACTCTTCATCTTTAATAGATCTTTTTGGCTTTAACCACAAAGCATCAGCATCATTGATTCTTGTTGTATCACTCTCAGAGGTAACCAAATTTAACGGGAAATTTATATATTGAGAGTATTTTTCTAACAAAAATTTTACTCTGCCTTCTTCAACAAATTCCTTGTTCTCATCATTTAAATAAATGATGATATCGGTTCCATTTTTTTCTTTTGTAACTTCTTTTAGTTTATATTTTTCTTCACCATTACTTTCCCACAACGTAGCTTTGTCAGATTCTTCATAAACTGATTTAGATATGACCTCAACCTTATCAGCAACCATGAATACAGAATAGAAACCAACTCCAAACTGACCAATAAGATTAGAATCTTTTTTCTTATCACCTGTGATATTGTTTAAAAATGATGCTGTCCCTGATCTTGCTATTGTTCCAATATTAGCTACAACTTCATCCTCGTTCATTCCTATGCCGTTATCAGAAATAATAATTTTATTTTCATCTCTTAAAATCTTAACGTCTATTTTTAAATCTTTGGTATATTTTGAAATAGATTTATCTTCAACGGATTTAAACCTTAACTTATCAATAGCATCTGATGCATTTGAAACAAGTTCTCTTATAAAAATCTCTTTATTTGAATAAAGAGAATGAATCATTAATTTTAAAAGTTGTTTAGTCTCTGTCTGAAAGATTTTAGTTTTAGTTTTAGCCATGGTTAATGTTCCTCTCTTTACCTATTTGTAGTAATTAAAAATAAAAATTCAAGGCTTATAGAGTTTTTATAAGTATGTAACCCTAACAATCTGTGTTATGGATATAACTAGAATAATTAAAGTATTGAAGACACTGAAATTATGAAAAAATTTAAATATTCTTTCCCACCCCCTATCTCTTGCAGCATTTGTTAAAGGAATGATGATATATCCTAAAAAAGAAAAACATACGGCCGTTAATGCAAAATAAACATCTGTTTGTTGGAAAAATAAATATGAAACAAGCAATGCTAATAAAGTAATTAATAATAGGAGCAAATAGTATCTTGGAAAAATCTTTCTTAGGAAATTTGAAGCGTTCTGATTATCTAAAACCTTAAAAACTACAGGGGCTGTAAGTAAAACTTGAGCAAATATTATGCCTAAAACCAATGAGTAACATAATATTAATAAACTTAAAGTGACTATATTCATAATTAAATGGCGGTCCGACGGGGAATCGAACCCCGAACACCGCCGTGACAGGGCGGAATTATAACCGTTTAACTACCGGACCACTTATTTACAATTGAATCATATATTTAATAAATAATAATTCAACTATTAAATATTGGTGGGTGATGACAGGTTCGAACTGCCGACCCTCTCGGTGTAAACGAGATGCTCTACCAAACTGAGCTAATCACCCACGAACGGTATTATATTGATAAATTTAAACTATACAAAAGAAATTTTATTTAATTTTAAATCTATTTATTTAATTAGAGCTTTCCATTGCTATTTTAATTTTTTAAATACTCAAAATAAAATCTATATCCGTTAAAAGTGACCAAGATGCATGTATGATTACATCTTTTTTATCAAAATCATTTTGAGCGGCAGTTTCTAATGCAGCCAATACCACCTCTTTATCAGCTTTTAATTCACTTGATGCATATTCTAATGCTTGGCAATCTTGCTTGACAGCTGCCATAACGACTTCTTTATCAGCTTTAAAATCTTGAGAGACGTCCTGTAACAACCAGCCTCTTTTTTTCATTATTTGTAAAACTAAATCTTTATTTGCCTTATATTCTTCATAAGTGTTTACATCTTCATCAAGCCAATTTGTTCCATTATTCACCCAGTATTCAGCTATTGCATGATCAGCCTTAACTTCGTCACTAGCAATACTTAAAATATCAGGAAAAAGCTTTGCTGCTGATAACATAAATCCTTTATCAGCCTTCAGTGTATCTGGAATATTTCTTTCAAAAGTAAAAGTACTTGTAGTTTCTGCTTTACCACTCTTTATTGCTGCATAAAGAAAGTCTTTATCATTAAGCAATTCTGATGAAGCATGACTAACAACAGTATAGTCATACTGTATAGCATGCATCATAAACTCTTTATTAGCTCTTAGCTCGGCTGGTACTCCGTAGCCTAAGTAAGGATATAAGGTGTTTGGATGTCCCAATATTCCTGAACTTTTCAAATAAGATACTTTCCTATCTATAATAGAGAAAAAGATTTCATTATTAATATTAATGCCGGCCTCAAGAGCTTCTTTTAGTAAAGTTCCCTGATTTTTTAAGTCCGCTGTGATCACATCTTTATCAATACGATATTTTTCTGGGATTTCACAAGAGTCTTTGTTCTTGATATTTGATATATATTCTAAAACTATTTTTTTGTCGTCCTTAAATGCACCAGCAATATATTCAAAACATTCCGCATTTGCCTTGATTGCCTCTATTGCAAAGTCTCTATCATCTTTAAGATTTTCTGAGATATATTGATAAGCATTGTATGCATAATAGTTGGATTGAATAATTGAGAGAATAAATGACTTATCAGACTTTAAGTTTTCAGAAAGATACTCAAATCCATCACTATTTAATTTACACATCTCTAACATAAATTCTTTATCTGCCTTTAAAGCCTCACTAACATCCTCCATGCTATAACCAGCAGCTTTTATTGCAGCTCTAACAACGTCTTTATCAGCTTTTAGATCATCACTGACATCACTAAAGTACTGATTATGTTTTAAACATTCTAAAACCACTTCTTTGTCAGCTCTAAATTTTTTATCTAGATAATCAAATTCAACTCCACCACTTCTCATTGCTTCTAGCACAAGTTCTTTATCTGCTCTTAAATCCTCACTAGCATACTTCATAGCATGACTGTTGTTTTTAATCGCAGCTTTGACAACGTCTTTATCAGCTTTCAATTCTTCTGCTACATATTGAAGGTTTTCTCCATTTAAAGTTACGGCACCAAAAACAAATTCTTTATCAGACTTAAATTTATCAGGTAAGCATTCTAGAGCTCCTGATCTTAAACCCAAAGTATAAATCTCAGGATCTAGTTTGAGATCATCTGATGCAAATTCAATGGATCCCCCACTACTTTTTAATGCAGCAAGTACTACCTCTTTATCTGCTTTTAAAGAATCTGAGGCATGCTCCAAAACATCTCCCCAATTACTGACTGCAGCCATAACAACTTCTTTGTCTGATTTTAAGGATTCTGAAACATATTCCAGATTACTTCCATAATCAGTGACAGCTATCATTGCAACTTCTTTATCAGCTTTCATTGCATCATTTAGGTCTCTAAAATCCCATGGATCTTTTTTCATTTTATTGATAGCAGCTGAATTATCTTCGCACGTGTCACCATCTGCATTATTGACAGCATCAAAATAATGATTTTTTGAATAATAGACCCATTGATCATTTCCACCGTCAACAACCTCATATACATTTACTTGTAATTTAGAATTTTGAAGATCGACTTGTTCTGATGATTCATAAAGAATGGCTTGCTCAGAGTTATGGAGATAGTCTTTAAAGCTTTCTCTAACATCATCCTCAACTAAAGAAGGTGACTCCTCATTCATGATCACATCCTCAAGTGTGCTAATACAGCATTCAACTTTACCTTCATATAATGCATCGTTATTTGAATTAAAAACATTTATTTCCCATTCAAAGTATCCATCACCAGATGAATATGCTTCCCGGGGAGGGCTTGAAAAAAAATCTTTTAGAGTTACATCAACTACTTCGAGAATAAGTTGTTTAACGGTTTGTGAGGTAGAATCTGTTTTTACTTTTTCTTCATCAATAGACTTCGAGAAGCTTTCATCTTCACCTTTTTTTTCTTTTTTGACATCTTGACTGCTATTAGTCTTAGCCATTTCAGTGTCGCTATTTGTATTTACAGCTTTTGATTTAGACTGTTTGGAAGCTTCATTAACATTAACAATATTATCTAATTTAGCCATCTCGCGGAATTTAGGTACAAAAACAATCAGCATCCCAATAAAACCTACAGCTCCTACCGCCGAATCTCCTAAAGGTGTAAAAAAATTTGCTATCACCAGGACAATGAAAGCCTGAAACCATTTGTTATTTATTATGCCCATATAACTTATCTCCTTTATTTAATTAGATCAGTGAAATAATAAGGCTGAAGAAAATATTTAAATACATCAGCACCATCATCAACAACCTCATATATTTTTACGAAAAAATTTGTTTTATCTAAATCTAAAAGTTCTGCAGGTTGAGTTAATATTTCTCTATCTTTCATTTCATCAAAAAAATAATCAAAATTTGATTTAATAATTTCAAAAACATCTGGCCAGGATTCTGGATCTGGCTGGCCGCCAACTCCTATTGCAGTTTCAAGCGTTGGCGAAGCATCATAGCACTCGACACAAAAATCATCATACCCATCAACGGAACCATCTTTAAATACAATATTTATATCCCAATCAAAATTACAATCAGAATAAACTTCTGCTGGCGGATTAGTTTGTAATTCCTTAAGGGCCTTATCTAAGGCATCGATTATCTGATCCTTTACTAGCATTTCATATTCCTCCCTTGAAACAAATGATATTAGATTTCAACTTAATCATGAAATATTAATTTTTTAGCAATATGAAAATCAACATGATCAATCTTAAAACTTTTTCTCAATACAAATTTATTGTTTTGAAAGTAATTAGATGAAAATGCAAAAATTGCTCTTTCTATTTGATTGATATCTAGCCCTAGTGATTTTTCTGCGTTAGTTAATGCATTTATGAAATCTTTGTACTTTATATCGCCTGCTTTAATATTTGGGTTTGCTGCCCTGATGATTTCTCTCATTCTAGTGTCATAAATAACAAGACTTGGGCATGCTTTTAAAGCGCGAGACCAAAAGCTTAAATGCTTAGTTGAAAAACTTTCGCTAACTTGTGGAAGTTCTTCAATTACTTTTTTAATTGGTAGAATATTTAACTCATAATCTGATTTGGAATCAATTTCATAAAGCATCTCTACTGCTCGTCTGTAAGTAGAGGCAAAAATTTCTTGCTGATTGATTCTGGGTTTATTTTGAAGCACATATGGATTTCTCCCAGTAGGTCCTCCCCATGCTTGAATTAGATCGAAAATTATAAGCAAGTCTTCATTGCTATAAAGGTGTGGAGAATTAACAAGATTGATTCTTTTTTTAATAATATTTATTAAATCCTCATTGGAAGATATATTTTTTTTAAATTGCCGTATTAAACCTGCTTTAGCGGCATGATTAAAGCCTGTTTTAACTTTAGTACTAAAAATTTCTGTTGAATAATAATCATTTGAGTTCACCCAAAATTTAAAGTCTAGGTCATTAAGACATCCAAGCGATATATTCATATTTTTCCCTAATATTTAAATAAATTTAATATATATACATAATTATTAAAAATTTTTAACTTATCAGTTGAGCATCCTGTGATGAAGATCTGACACCGCATTTGCAACTGAAAAGAAATTATTGTTTTCATTAAATGATAAATTTAATTTTTTAGCTACATCGTATACATCGCCTCCAAAATTATTCTGCAAAATGAAATTTTCTTGCAAGTCAATCCATTCATTTTTAATCATACTCATACCAGCAAACTTCATTGCCCTTCTTAAAAACTCATATTCAAAATATTTGTAATGTGAAATTAAGATTTCATCTTTTATAAATTCTTTAAGTCCATTCAATTTCTCAATGAATTCATTTTTAATGATAGGTTTATCTATTTTGCAATTTTTAAAGTGATATTGCCTATTAAAAGATGGGCTTACATATTCAGGAATATCTTCATAATAATAATCTAGAATCTCATTTATATAGTTAACCTTTAGTGCTGCAATAGATTCAATCTTATCATCATCAAAACAATCGCCTGAAGTATTTATATGTAGGTATATCCTATGAATCATTTCGACAAGTATCCTAATTTATTCAAAACATTGTCTTTTTGAATTAAATAATGAATGAAAATAGTTTCTAAGTTTGATTTTAAAAATGGCGATATATAAATATAAAATCTTGAACTTGAATCAACCAATAATTTTAAAAGCAGGTAAATGCATTTGCATGTCGCTTGAATTATAAGGAAAGAGTATTTAAATAGAGCTTTGAAAGCTAATGCATAAAGGGATAACAAACCAATAAGTAATTGTAACTCTGCTTTTGACATTTTTCTGGAGCGTCTATTGGAGTAATTTGATACAGCTCTTGATTTCGTTCTATTATGACCACCCGATGTGCTTTGCGTTACTTTTATCCAATTACCGCATCTTTGAGTAGTTCTTCTAATGGTTTTGCCGCCCTTATGCCTAGTTGAAACTCTATAATTCCTATTCCCAGAACTTAAGGAATAAGAGCCTCCTGAGGTTGAGTTAGTTATAGTTACATTTCCATATTTTTTTGATCTTCTCCAGTTTGCCATGATTTGTTTTTACTCCTTATTTTTAATGCCTATCTATCTTATACACAATTTTCGTATTTAAAGTCAAATGAGTATGCATAAAGTACTGATATAAAGTACTTATTTAGGAAATTAAACGTTATAGAAAATGCTATATAATAAGTAATATGGGAAAAAAATATACAAATAATGAGGTGATACAAAAAATTGATAATCTAAAATCATTAAAAGATTGTGATAGATTTGAATCAAATATGTTATCTCTTGGCTACGACGAAGTTGAGCTTATTTCTTATCTATTGAAAAAAAAAATTTACCTACACAAATTTGCAGCAGAAGAGAAATATAATTTTGAAGAAGGTGAAGAAATCTCTAAAAAATTTATTGATGATTTCTATATGGCTTTTGGAGCTTATGAAGAATTTTTACGTATTAAAAATAAAAAAAATCAGAAAGCGACATACTTAAGACGAAGTATTAAAGATAATGGTTTAAAAAAAGCTGTAATTATATCGGTTTCAAGAAAATCATTAACCGAAGGCTATAAAGTTTTAATTGATGCAGGACTTGAAGAGTTCACTCTAGAAAACGTTGTGTTAAAAAATAAGGAATTATTTGATGAGGACTTAATATTATTTATAAAAGATAAACTAAATAATAATTAATTTTTAACATATAAAAAATCATCTTTTATTTTACAATGCTCAATCTTGCAAGATATATACCTATAAGCGTTATAAATACAAATATTATTTGCATAATATTTAAAATCTCAGAAAAAATGATAGCTGCTAACAAAGCGGCTGTTAATGGTTGCATTAATAAGCCTATTGAGCCATTTGATGCAGAAATCTTGCCAATACCAAAGGTAATTAGAAATTGGCCGCCAAATTGACATAAAAAAGCCATCAGCATGAGATTAATCCACTCAAAACTCGTAACGGGCATAAAGTTATTAGAGTCGACCACCATAGGTATTACTGAAAATAAACAACAAAAAAATGTGCTATAAAATATAATGTTCAAAGATGTTTCCCTATTTAATCTTGAGATTATCAATAAATAAATAGCATAAAAAAATGCAGCAATCATACATAATAAATCTCCAAGCATTTTTCCATTAGCATAGTTATTAGAAAATATTATTAATCCAATAATTCCAACATAAGTAATTAAAAATGATGTCCCAAAACCTTTTGTAGGCAGTTCTTTAAAAAAAATGTAGGCGAGGAGTGCCACAAATATAGGTGCAGAATTTACAATAATTGTTGCATTAGCTACAGATGTAATGTTCATACTATAGTGCCATAGAGTCAAATCAGTTGTGAATGCTAAAGAAGCAATCGCAGTATAAAAAATGGTTTTTTTACTTTTTACCGTGAAAAAAAATTTTTTATTGACTGCATAGTTAAACCCAATTAGTAATGGAAGAGCTAGTAACATTCTCCAAAATGTAATACCAGCAGGAGATAAATCACTCCACTTTACAAATATAGGAGCAAAGCCAATTAGGGTTGCTCCTAATGCAAGCATTAGAAAATGATTTGTTTCCTGTAAATTCTTAATCATGAAGTTATAATTTGATAATGCAAAAAGATATTGTAGAGCAGAATAAAGAAATTATCACAGTTGGTGAGTTAAACCGATCTGCTAAATACTTACTAGAGGATGCTTTTTCAAATATTGCTGTAATTGGTGAAATATCTAATATATCTAGACCTAGTTCAGGTCATATT
The DNA here is from genome assembly GCA_000385055.1 of gamma proteobacterium SCGC AAA168-P09. Lineage (GTDB taxonomy): Bacteria > Pseudomonadota > Gammaproteobacteria > Magnimaribacterales > D2472 > SCGC-AAA076-P13. The sequence continues at coordinate 46,374 of ARRL01000005.1, read as the reverse complement.
TATTTTACTCTTAAAGATGAAGATGGTGCTATTGGATGCGCAATGTGGAGATCACAAGCAACTAAGCTAAATTTTAAACCCGAAGATGGTGATAAATGTATTTTAAAGGGTCAAGTAAGTCTTTATCCTGCAACTGGTCGTTATCAATTAATGGTTAAATCAATTGAACAGGCGGGCTCAGGAAATTTAATGCATCAATTTGAGCAACTAAAAAAGAAATTAGATTCTGAAGGCTTATTTGATGTATCAAAAAAACTTTCGCTACCTAAATCTCCTAAGCATATTGGTGTAATAACTTCAGCCTCCACTGCTGCTTTTCAAGATATTTTGAGTACTATAAAAAGAAGAGCGCCCTCTTCACAGATATCTCTTAGTCCTGCTGTTGTTCAAGGAGATGCAGCTGCTGGTAGTTTAATCAAAGCCTTAGATAGAATTATAAAATTTAATGACAAAAATCCAAATAACTGCATTGATGTTGTTGTTATATCAAGAGGTGGCGGATCAATAGAAGATTTATGGTGTTTTAATAACGAAGACCTTGCAAGGCAAATTGCTTTATTTCCAATACCAACTATTTCAGGAGTTGGCCACGAAATTGATTTTACAATCTGTGATTTTGTATCAGATATGCGAGCCCCAACTCCAACAGCATCAGCCGAGATAGTTACAGAGTTTAGCTTTCAAGTATTTGATAAGCTATCTGAGATTCAGAATAACTTACATAGATTTATAAGAATATCTTTAAAAGATAAGTTGCAAAAAATTCAATTTTTAAAAGGCAACATCAAAAATCCATTACTTATTTTAAGAGAGCAGAGTCAAAAAATTGATAATTATGAGTTAAAGCTTAAACAAAATATGAAATTAAATTATTCTAATAATAAGCAAAGATTCAACCTGGCTATTTCAAAATTTAGAGAAAAAAGTCCAGTAGCTTCAATACAAGAAAATTATTCTAAAATAAACAATATTAAAGAACTTATAAAAAGAAGTATCAAATTAAAAGTGTCTAAAAATATTTCAGAACTTAGAGAATTTGAAAAAAATCTAGATATTTTAAATCCGCTATCTATTCTTGAGAGGGGGTATTCAATAATTCAAAATAAATTAGGAAGTTCAATAAAGTCTATATCTGAAGTTGAATCTGGAGATATTCTGACAGCAAGACTTAATAAAGGTTTTCTTGATATTGAGGTTAAAAACAAAAAGGATGCATAAGAATCTATTTCTTTTTTCTTTATTTTTATACACTTGTAGTTTATTCAGTAAAATTGTTATAGATCCAGGTGAAATATTTGCTATAAAAGTAGATGATTGTCCAAATATACAAACACAAAGAGAGCTTTTTGTTGCTTTCGAAGGAAATAAGTATGTAATTCTTCCTGCCCCTTTTACAAATGATGAATTGATAATTAATAATTATTGTCTTCCAATTAAAGTTAATAAAAAAAAATTTGGTGAATCAAGAATTACTATTGAAGATACATCGATGGTTGATTTAAATAAGAGTGATTCAGAAAGAGCATTTAAAGAATCACAATTAATCAAACAATCTTTAAATACATACTCAAAAGATTTGCAGCCATCTCTACATTTTATATCTCCGGTAAATGGTGTAATTTCAAGCCGATATGGTAAGCAAAGGTATATAAACGAAAAGCCTAGATCGCCCCATCTTGCTTTAGATATTGCAGCAATAGAAGGTACTCCAATTATTGCTCCTTCTTCTGGAAGGGTTATCTTAATTGGAGATTTTTTTTACTCTGGGAACTATCTTATCCTTGATCATGGAAATGGTTTACTGTCATCCTATAGCCATATGTCTAAAGTTTTTGTAGGTAAAGATGAAATTGTTGAGCAGGGTCATGTTATTGGAGAGGTTGGGTCTACAGGAAGAGTAACGGGCCCTCACCTTCACTGGTCGGTATATCTTTCAAAAAAAAGAATCAATCCTGAATCTTTGATTAAAGAAAATTATTTAGAATCTTTATTTGATAGATTCTAAGATGGAATTTAAGCTATCTTTTGTTTGAGGTCTAAATAAAGATTTAACCACTTCACCTTTTGGATTTATAAAGAATGTTGCAGGAACAGCTGGAGGTGTTTGAATACCCCATATTTCTCTTGGGTGTGAAATTAATGAGGGCAAGGAAATTTTAAATTTTTTTGCTACCGGTGCTAGGTCCTCAGCATCAAGCTCATCAAAATTGAAAACATAAACAAGTGTATCTTTATTTTCTTGCGCAAATTCAAATAATTCAGGTAGTTCTTTAATACAAGGAGCACACCAATCTGCCCAATAATTGATAACAATCCACTGTCCTTTTAATTTTTCTATTGACGTATTTTTACCGTTAAATATCTCAATATCATTTTTTTGGCAACCAAATAAAATGAATAGACATAACAAGGGTATAATTTTAGCTTTCATTGACAACATAATAGGCTAAAAAATTAATATGGAAAATAAATATTTATTAATTCTTTTTTATTCTGCGGGCGGTTCAGTAAGAAATATTGCCCACGCTATTGCTGATGGAGCGGAAGAACATAACTTAAACGTAAAAATAAGAACTGTTCCTAAAGTTTCATCGGTTTCGGAACAAGTTGAACCTGAAATACCCGAGAAGGATGAAATATACTGCACAAAAGATGATTTAATAAACTGCAGCGGCCTTGCTTTAGGCTCTCCTACAAGATTTGGTTCAATGGCTTCGCCTTTGAAATATTTCCTGGATTCTACAGGAGATTTATGGGCATCAAATACTCTTGAAAATACCCCAGGTATTGTTTTTACATCAACAGGATCAATGCATGGTGGTCAAGAAATAACTCAGTTTAATTTATTAACTTATATGCTTCATCATGGGATGATTATTCTTGGGTCCCCTTACTCAATAAAACAATTAAATGATACAAAATCTGGTGGAACACCTTATGGCCCATCCCATGTAGAGAGTTTTAATAACTCTAATAAACTAACTCCACATGAATATGAAATTGCAAAACTAACTGGCTCTAGGATTGCTAAATTTATAACTAAATTTAATGCTTACTAATAAAACCCTAAGAGTGTGTGCAAATACTCTAATTTTTTTATTAATCTTTGTTAAATTTATAACAGTTATAGATGGAAGAACTGAAATGTTCTTTTTTATTTTTTGGTCATTTCCTTTTTTAATCTTTTTGCCTTTTGCCAATAAGCTTTCAATCAAGGCATATCAAAGCTTTGCTTTTATAATTCTTATTTACTTTATGTCCTCATCCTTACGAGTATTTGGAATTACTCCATATATATTTGATTTAGTTGAGATAATTTTAATAGTTTCATTTTTTATATTTTCTATCTTTGCTCCTAAAAATATACGTAAAAATATGTAAAGCTTACTTTACATTTAATCCGCTCTAATCTATCATCAGTTACCTTATTCGTTGGAGAAATATATTATGACAGAGAAAAAATCAATTTGGGCTATAGCAGATGGCTTTCTTACCAAAACCAGAAAGATCATTGTAAATTCAGTTACTGCTTTAGTATTAATAGTAATTACTTTTTCCATTTTAGGTGGTGTTGGCTCAATGTTTGGAAGCCAAGACGAAATAGATACAAAAGATAAAATTCTTTGGTTTAAGCCTATTGGCGTTGTTGTTGACTCTGAAGTAAACATTGGTGGTAATTTTGATCTAAATACTATTCTTAATGAGGCAAATGCAGTAGATCAACATGAGTTGCAAGATTTATTAGACGTTTTAAACAATGCTGCAACTGATGAAAACCTTGCGGCAGTTTATGTGAATGTATCTGAACTTGGAATGTATTGGGCATCAGCATTTAAATTAGCTGAAGCCGTAAAAAATGTAAAAGATAGTGGGAAAAGGGTTATAGCATACGCAGAACAATATGGTAATGCTTCCTATTTAATAAGTTCTCAAGCCAATGAAGTTCTTATTAATGAGTATGGGCAAGTCAGCGCCTTTGGTTTTACAAGAAAAAGAGAGTACTACAAAGACTTATATAAAAACTTAAAGTTAAATTATAACGTTTTTACAGCAGGTGATTTTAAGTCGGGACCGGAACCATATACCAGAGACTCTATGTCAGAAAGTGATAAGTTAGCATGGAATGAATTTGCAAATCCTATGTGGGAAAAAATGACTGCCATGATGGAAGATGGAAGAAAGCTTCCGGATGGCTTTATTCAACAATATGGTGATACTGCTATTGATCTTATGACAGATAATCCTGAAGTTGCTCAAGTAGCACTTGAGCTTGGTTTAGTTGATATGGTGGTTACTAGAGAAGGAATAAAAGCTTGGATGTTTGAGGAGTATCCAAATAAAGATAATGATAAATATTCTTTTCCAGATAGCATCTCAATATATGACTACTTATCAACTATTGAGAAAGATGAAGAACCTTCAAAAAATAAAATAGCAGTAATAAATGTTGAAGGTGCGATTATGACTGGAGAAGCAGCATATGGTATTGCTGGTTCCGATACTATCGTAAAAAATATTCAATCAGCAACAAAAGATAAAAATGTTAAAGCAATGGTTTTAAGGGTTAATAGTCCTGGCGGTGATGTGTGGGCAAGTGAATTGATTACTAATGCATTAAATGAATTCAAAGAAACAGACAGGCCTATTATTTCTTCTATGGGAGATATAGCTGCATCAGGTGGTGTTTGGGTGACAACGAACTCTGATGAAATTTGGGCTGAAGAAGATACTTTGACAGGATCCATCGGAGTTTATGGAATCGTTCCAACTTTAGATGGAATCTATGATTGGGCAGGCATAAAGGTAGATGGCGTAAGTTCTACTAAAGCTGGTGAATGGGATGAAAGAGAAGCTATGCCTGAAAATATAACCAATTTAATTCAATCAAGTATTGATAGGACTTATTTTAAATTTGTAAATAAAGTTGCTGATAATAGGGATATGTCATATGAAGATGTACTCCCAATTGCTGGTGGAAGAATCTGGTCTGGATATAAAGCACTAAACTTAGGACTTATAGACAAGATTGGTGATCTTAAAGATGCCTTAGATTCTGCTGCAAAATTTGCAGAAATTGAAGAATATTCAGTTAAAACTTATAAAAAACCATTGGATCCATTTGAATTATTTATTAATGAATTGCTAGATAACATAAACATAAAAATTAACATTGATCCAAGATTGAAATTAATAAATTCAACTCTAGAAAAACACTTAAAAATAATAGATCCGAATAAAAAGAATATTTTAGCTTATTGTTTTGACTGCGAAATTAAATAACTTGTTTAATTAAAGGGATCGTAATTCTTCTTTTCATTTCCATTGAGAGCTGATCAAGGCTCTCAAGGATCTTAACTAAATCAGAAATATTTCTATTTGCATAAGTAAGCAAATACTGCGCCTCTTTATTACCCAGCTCTATAGATCTAAGATCGGCTATATACTTTAGAGCATTCAGAATTTCATTATCAGAAAGGGGATGAAGCTCGTGACTTTGAATTTTTCTAAGCCTTGAATCAAGATCATTTAATTTAAAATTCATATTATGTATATTTTTAGAGGATGTAAAAATTAGTCTATTATTTGAGTTTAGCGATCTATTAATAAGATTAAACATCGCCGTTTCCCATGCTTTATTTCCAATAACATGCTCAATTCCATCCAAACAAACGAGCTCAATTGCCTCTAGTGAGTCAAGAATATCAGCACTTAGTTTTATTGCTTGCTTCATGGGTAAAAAGAGTGAAGATTTTCCATTATTGTTTACAAGATTACACAGGGCTTGCAGTAAGTATGTTTTTCCTGAATCTTTAGGTCCAAAAATTAATAGATCATCAACAAAATCAGCATCTTGAAGCAAGTATAGTAATTGTTTGTTTGACTCTGTTGGGTAAAAACCTTTGAAGGAGGACTTATTTTCTTTATTCCATGGAAAGGTAAGCTGTTTTGGATTATTCATTATGATATTCATTCAAACTTGAGAACCAGTTTCGGGCATATACAAAAAGACTAAGTAAGGTAACTATTACGATGAAAATATCAAGCAGTAATAAGGAAGCAACAACTTTAAAGATCTCAAATATAAAAACAATAACAATATATGCTATTTGAAGCCCTGTAGTAAGCTTTCCTAAAATATTAGGAAGTGGTGTTTCTGATTCTATTAAAGTCATATGGACGGCAGCTCCTAAAAGAATTGCTATGTCTCTTCCAATAAATATCACAAATATATATATAGGAATGTATGAATTAAGCCATAGAAAAAGTATAGTTCCTGACAATAAAAGCTTATCAGCTACAGGATCTAATATGGTGCCTAGATAGGTTTGCCAATTCATTCGTCTTGCAAGAAACCCATCTAAAGCATCAGTCAAAGAAGCAATTAAAAAATAGCCAAGACTAACTAAGAAGTTGCTCATTAAAATATTATTTAAAATTGGGTAAACAAGCCCTATTCTTATTATTGATAAAAGATTTGGTATAAAGATAAAATATTTACTCATTTTAAATAAACTAAATTTAGTGCCTCTGATTTATTAAGATTATTAATATCAAAAAAACTATTATTTTGAACATCTCTTTGAAGGGAATTCATATCGCCCATAATAGTAGCTTTATACTCTATTGTATTATTTTTAAAGCTAAGAATCTCTAAATCAGATATAGCTATTAATTTTAATAATTTGTCTTTTGAAATTTTATAATCTTCATATGAGTTTATGCCCCTCACGTGAATTTTAGTAACAAAAACATTGGTGGTGTCTATAACCAAATCTTTTAAGGCTGCAGATATAATAGACTCTAAATGCTCTAAAAAAATAGTTTCTATGTCTGTTTTGTATGACCCACTTGAAATAGCAGCATTTATATCTCCAGAAAAAGACCACTCATTAAATCCTAGATTTATTAGTTTTATATCTAAAAGATTATCAAAATCATATTTAGAAATTAGGTATTCTTTAGGGGAAGATAAAATATTGGAGTCTGATAATATTCTTTGGTCTTCTAAATCAAAGATTGGTAACTCTAAAAAAATACCTCTTTGTTTTGAGAGCCTATCAAGTGTATTTATAAATATATTATCAAAAGCTGTATTGGATTCTTGCGATATAAAATATGAAGTTTCTGAGCCTGACTCCACTTCAATTAAAAAAAATATCACTGGCCTTGAGTGACTAATAATTGGGATTGATAGTTCTTTAAACTTTGAAATTACCTTGTCTTGGTTAAATTTTACCTCCAAAAAACTATTACCATCATAGTTTTTAATAGAGTAGCTGGTAATAAAATCTTTTCTAGATGAACCGGAGTTTATAATCTTCCATATATTTGATGGTGAATTTGAGCCACTAACTCTAAAAATAAGATTGTTGAATGAGGAGTTGATAGAAGATTCTATACTAGAAGAATTTTCAATGGGCTCATATATAGTAAAAAGTTCATTAAATTCCTTTCCAAAGGACAGATTAGAAAAGATAATAAGACCTACTATAAAATGTTTAATAAAATTGTTATGCATTTGTTTCACAATGAGTATTCTAAATGACAAAAGAAATTATAGAAAATGATCCTTATAAATCTGCTGGTGTAGATATTGATGCAGGCAACGATCTTGTTGATCTTATTAAAGAAGATGTTGCCTCTTCCCACAATCACAATGTATTGGGAAATATTGGAGGATTTGCTGGTATGTTTAGACTCGATAAAGAATATAAAAACCCCATACTAGTTGCATGTACAGATGGCGTAGGAACTAAAGTAGCGCTCGCACAAGAGTCTAATAAACTTGATAATATAGGACAAGATCTTGTAGGAATGTGCGTTAATGACTTGATTGTTTGTGGAGCTAAGCCTTTATTTTTTCTAGATTATTTTGCCTCATCAAAATTAGAGATTAGTGAAGCATCTAGGGTTATTAAAAGTATAGCTAAAGCATGTAGGGATTCCAGTTGCGCATTGCTTGGAGGTGAGACTGCTGAAATGCCTGGTCATTATGTAGGAAAAAACTTTGATCTTGCAGGGTTTTCTGTTGGATGTGTTGATGAAGATAGAGTTATAAACAACAAAACTATTAAAAAAAATGATGTTTTAATTGGAATTGAATCTAGCGGACCTCACTCGAACGGTTTTTCGCTTATAAGAAAAATAATCAAAGAAACAAAATTAAGTATTGAAGATTATGATAATTTGGTTGACCTAGCATTGAAGCCCACTCACCTTTACCCCAATTTGATTATGGGACTTCTTAAAAAATTTACTATACATGGCATGGCACATATCACTGGAGGTGGTTTAACAGAAAATATACCAAGATCAATTCCAAAAAACCTTGCAGTAAATATTGATACTAATTCATGGGATATGCCTAAAATTTTTAAATGGCTTCAAATTAATGGCCATCTAAGTAATCTTGATATGTATAGAATCTTTAACTGTGGAATTGGAATGGTTTTAATAGTAAGAAAGGAAGACTCAGAGCCGCTAATGAAAGAAATTAGTAAGCATAATTTTAAATCTTTTATTATTGGAAACGTTGTTGATAAGAATGCTAATAATTCAATAGTTTTTAAATAATTTAATGAAAAGTATTGTTGTTTTAGTTTCGGGTAGTGGTAGTAATCTTCAAGCCATAATTGATAATTGCAATATTAAATACATTAATGCTGAGATTAAATGCGTTATAAGCAACAATCCAGGCGCTTATGCTCTGCAAAGAGCAAATTCTGCAAATATTGATAATATTGCAATTAATCATAAAGACTATTTATCGAGAGATGAATTTGATAATGAGTTAATAAGGATTTTGGATGACTTAAGTCCTGATTTAATAGTTCTTGCAGGTTTTATGAGGATCCTTACGGAAAAATTAACTAAAAAATTTATTGGAAAAATTATTAATATCCATCCTTCTCTATTACCAAAATATCCAGGATTAAATACTCATCAAGAGGTTATAAAAAATAGAGATATTATTCATGGTGTTTCGATTCATTATGTTACTTCGGAGCTAGATTGTGGTCCACTTATTGCACAAGGAGAAATTAAAACAAAAACATTTGATGACATTAACTCTCTAGTAGATAGAATTCATAAAATAGAACATTTAATGTATCCTGAAATTATCAAATACATATGCGAAGATAAAATTTCACTAAATTCAAATCAAGTAAAATTTAAAAATATAAAAACCAAAGATTATATTATTTACAATAAATATGAAATATAAATTACTTTTAATTTTCGTTATTAGCTTTGGAATCAATGCAATTGAAATATCTGACTATGAAGCAAGATATTCTTTTGAATCAGATGAAATTAATATTGAGGGTATAAGAAAGTTTTCTAAGAATGATAACGGCTATAGCTTAGGCTTTAAAGCTAAAAATCTTCTTGCATCTATGAGCTTTGAATCTAGGTTTTTTATAAAAAACTCTAAAATCATTTCCAAAGACTACATCATTAAAGTTAAGCCTAAATTTGTAAATAGAGATCAAGAGATAATCTACAATTATGAAAATCAAACTCTTAGCTCCATTGGAAGAGACTCATGGAATGTACCTCTAAATGCAGATATTGAATCTGTTGATCCCTTGAGTGCTCAAATTCAAATTAGATTAAATCTACTTCAAGGAATGAATGAATTTTCATTAAAATTGTTAGAAGTAAAGAATGGAAAGATACAGGACAATTTTTATAAAATAATAAGAAATGAATCATGTGTTTTAAGTGGGAACAACTACGAATGTGTTGTCTTAAAGAGATTTAGAGAAAAAGAAAATAGAGAAACTTTATATTATCTGATTCCAGATATTGATTATATGTTTCTTAAGATAATAGACACAGGGCCTGAAAGAAATCAAAAACTTGAGCTGCTAGAGATATTAAGTCTTGGGTAAGGTTACTCCTGTTTGTCCTTGATACTTCCCACCTCTATCTTTATAACTTGTTTCACATTCTTCATCAGACTCAAAGAACAGCATTTGAGCAACACCTTCACCAGCATATATTTTAGCTGGAAGATTGGTTGTATTTGAAAATTCTAGTGTCACATGACCTTCCCATTCAGGCTCAAGAGGAGTGACATTGACTATTATTCCGCATCTAGCATAAGTAGATTTACCAAGGCATATTGTTAAGACATTTCTTGGAATTCTGAAATACTCAATGGTTCTTGCAAGAGCGAATGAGTTAGGGGGAATAATGCATATATCAGATTCTATATCCACAAAACTTTTTGCATCAAAAGATTTAGGATCAACTATTGCTGAATGAATATTAGTAAATACCTTGAATTCATTTGAACATCTAACATCATATCCATAACTTGAAACACCATAAGAAATAAGCTTGTCCCCCTTTTCATCTATTCGAACCTGATTCTCTGAAAAAGGCTCTATCATTTTTTTATTTTTAGACATCTCTGATATCCATTTATCTGATTTAATCGACATTTATTTCTGTTCTCCCTTGAATTGCTCTTGCGATAGTATTTCCATCAACATACTCTAACTCTCCGCCAATAGGAATTCCATATGAAATTCTAGAGACTTTAATCCCTTTTATATGATCTTTAATATAAATTGCAGTAGCATCGCCCTCTACAGTAGAGCTAGTTGCCAAAATAACTTCTTCAATATTTTCAAGCTTAATGAGTTTTAAAAAATCATTAATACCAAGGTCTTCTGGACTTACCCCTTCTATAGGTGAGAGCCTCCCAAGAAGAACAAAATATTTACCTCTATAACCTCCAGTAGACTCAATAGCTAAAATATCAGACGGGCTTTCAACAACACAAATACTTGTACTATCCCTTGAGGTATCTGAACAAACTTTACATAAAATATTAGAGGTAAGCATTCTACATCTTGAACACCTGCTAATATTTTCTAGTGCATCTAACATGGTATTTGCAAGAACACTTGCACCATCCTTGTTTCTATCAAGTAAATATAATGCCATTCTTTGAGCTGATTTTTTTCCAATCCCTGGGAGAATTGTTAAGGCATTAATTAGATCATTTAGGAGGTCTTGATGCATTTTAATTTATAGGTTTAATTGATCCGTCTTTAATATTACCATCAAATTTATCCAAGAACTTTTGAATAGATGGATCTGATAATACATCTTTTTCAGCTTTTGATTGTCTATCAGATTCTTGTTTCTCTTTAGCATGAATAGGAGATTTCGAAGAGCTGCCATTCTTAACTTTAATTGAGATAGTTTTTTTAAAATACTCTTCACAAGCAGACTTAAATTCCATATGAACATTTTCTGGTATTTTATTATCTTCATCTGAACCAATTAAAACTAAAGCCAGATTATTAAAAGATTCAAACTCTAAATAGCCAAAATAATTTCTAGCAAATGGGCTTAATGATAAAGAGTTAAAAATTTGAATCCATTGATCATTGCTTATGACAGCTGCACTTTTTGAAGGATCGGTATTAATAATAGTTTCTATTACTTTTGTCTCCTGCTTTTTATCATCAGATATTGCGTTAGTATTAATTTTTTTAGAAAAATTTTCTTGGGTAATGTTAAGTGGATGATCAGTTTTTAAATTTTTTTTTTCTGTGTTTTGTTTGTTTGGTTGCGCGTCAAGCTTATGAAGTGGGTTAAAAGCTAACATTCTTAAAATACATATTTCTAGTGCCTCCTTGGGATTAGGATGAACATTAAACTTTGAATATGAATTAACAGCTATCTCATATAAAAGTTGACAAAACTCATCATCAATTTTTATTGCTAGACCTTTGATATTCTCATCAGTTGTATTCTGTAAAACCTTTTCTAGAGAAGTTTTATGTAAAACAGAAATTATACTTTTCAAAATAATTTCATATTCAGGAGATAACTCTTCGATCTTTGCAAGATCGTCAAACGCCGATTGCCCTGAACCATCTATGACGGAATGAAGCATTGATATTAAATGAGAATCATCTATGGTTCCTAATAACTTTTTTACATTTTCAGCTTCTAATACCCCACTTCCATGAGCAATAGCTTGATCTAAAAGAGTTAATGCATCTCTAACAGAACCAGATGCAGCATCGGATATAAGTTCAATACTCTCATCATCAAAATTAATTTTTTCAGACTCTAGAATCATTTTTAAATGACTGGAGAGAACGACCCCTCCAACAGTTTTTAAATTTAGTTGTAGACATCTTGATTGAACAGTTTTTGGCAACTTTTCAGGGTTGGTGGTAGCAAGAATAAAGACCACATGCTTTGGTGGTTCTTCAAGATTTTTCAGCAAAGCATTAAAGCTTTCGGTAGTTAACATATGAGCTTCATCTAAAAGATAAACTTTAAAACGTCCATTTGATGGAGATTGAGGAACGGTTTGTAGAAGACCTTTCATTGCATCTATGCCTCTTTGCGAAGCTGCATCTTGTTCATAAAAATCTAAAGATCTTCCAAGTTTTATCTCCTCACAATTTGAACAACTATTACATGGAGTTGAAACAGGGGAATCAGCGGATAAGCAGTTTAAACATTTAGCTAAAATTCTTCCTAATGTAGTTTTGCCTACACCTCTAGTGCCAGAAAAGATAAATGCTTGATGCATTCTATCCTGCAAAATGCTATTTGATAATGCTTGAATTATATGATCTTGCCCGACAACTTCATCGAAATTAGTTGGTCTATATTTTCTTGCTAAAACCTCGTAGGACATACCGATAGATCATAACATGAGCTAACTAAAAACTGAGTCAATTTCTTCAAAAGTAAAGCCTCTATTTTGTAAAAAACTTTTTTGCTTATTTCTTTCTCTAAAGTCTTGGGATGCACCGTTTTTAAACTTTTTATTAAATGCCTTTTGGGCAGCTTCTTTCCATGCACCCTCTTCTTCAATTGCACAAGATGAAATTGAACTATTTATCCCTCTAGACATTAATTCAAATTCAATCTTCTTAGGTCCAAAGCCCTTTCTTTTTCTAACAAGCACGAACATCTGTGCATAATGGGAGTCATTAATGAGATTATTTTCAATGAGTTTTGTAATTACCTCATCAACAAGATCTGGGATATCAAATTTTTTTAATAGCTTGTTTTTTAGCTCATATTTTGAATGCTCTCTTCTTGAGATAATATCTAGAGCTTTGTTATAAACGCTTGCAAAAAATTCGTCATTCATTTAATCAAATGGTACTACTCGAGATTTACCATTTCTTTTAATAATTCTTACTTTTTGATTTTTAAAATAATTATATGAGCTTACCTCTTGAATGATAGAAATTAACTTTCCAGCATCTGTCTCTATCAATAATTCGATCCCATCTTTTTTTGTAAGATTAGACCCAACCTCTGATCCTATTGCAGACCCAACAAGTCCGCCAACAAGAGAAGCAATGTCTGATTCAGTCTCAGAGTCAGTAACATTCTTTCCAGCAACACCGCCTATCAATGCCCCTGCAGCAGCACCAGCCTCTCTGTCTCCTTCTATAGTTACAGAGGTAATATCTTTAATTGTTCCAAGAACAACATACTGTTGTTTTTGAGCGTCAGATCTACTGACAACGTCCGGGGTATATTGATAATTGACACAACCTACAGTAGTAAGTATAAAAAATACCGCGAATAAATTTTTATTCATTGTTTTGCTCCTTTAGAGGCTTATAATATTTAATAAGATCCTCTGTAATAATAAAAAAATCTTTGTTTTTACTAGAACCATTCATCAATTTAACTTTATAAATTTTTTCATTAAAAGATGGTTCAACTATTTGTATAACATCGCCCTTATTTAGTCTTTCTAAATTTCGATCATCAACAATTGAAAAGACATCCCAGTCTCCAAATTGCCTTGCTCTATGTGTATGATATGCATCATTAGGCATAAAATATAAAACCTTGCTATTCGTTGGTGATAACTTATTACTCCTTGAGTCAAGAAACCATTCTTCTCCAATATTTATAGATGTAATATCTTCAGAAATTATCTCTAATGAAAATAAAAATAAAAAACTTAAAATATACTTATTCATATTGATTTTGACAAAATTGTAATGAAATAGTTCTTATCATTCATAAAAATATATGTTAACTCATCTTGAAAATTTTAAAAACAACCCTAAGTAACAATTAGGAGATGCCATAAGGGTTTCCGTATTTTAACAAGCATGCCTTCGGGATGCATAATTTTAGTCGCTAAAAGGAGGACTATTATGATACTTAACTTTACAGATCCATTTTTCACTACTCGTGTGTTAGGGTTTGAGCCATTATTTGATAGATTGCAGAGACTTTCAGAGTCATCTGAAAGATCGTCAAGCTACCCGCCATACAATATAAGAAAAGATGGCAATTATTTTGCTATTGAGATTGCTGTAGCTGGTTTGACAAAAAATGATATAAATATTGAACTTGCAGACGGCATCTTGTCAGTTAAATATGATGGGCCAAACACTGAAGTTGTGAATGAAAAAAATGAAGTTGTTTATCAAGGAATTGCTCAAAGAGCATTTAAGCAACAATTTACTATAGCAACAGATGTCATAGTTCAGGGCGCAGATCTTATTAATGGTTTATTAACTATTAATTTAGAAAAGATAGTGCCTGAAGAAAAGAAACCAAAAACAATTGAGATTAAAACACCAAAAAGAATCTCAACTTAAAAAAATATACAAAGGGGTGCATTGCGCCCCTTGTTTTCTTAGTTAGGGTAATATGTCATTATGAAATCATATAAGCTAATTGCTTCCCTATTATTATTTTCTATAAGTAGTCTTGCATATTCAGTTGATACTGGACATGCGGACGTCTCGTTAATTAAATTCTCGAACAATGGATCTCAAAACAATGAGATTTTTGTTGGTATTAAAATGGATATGCAAAAAAATTGGCATACCTATTGGAAAAATCCTGGTGATTCTGGAGGACCTATTGAAGTATCATGGACTCTGCCAGATGGTATGACAATTAGTGATATTTATTGGCCAACACCAAAATTAATACCATATGCACCTTTAATGACATATGGCTATAAAGATTTTGTTATCTTTCCATTTAAAATTAGTTATGAAAACTTTGATGAGTTAGGTGAAATTAGTGCGGATATAAATTTTTTAATTTGTGACGACATATGTGTGCCAGAAAAAGCCTTTATTAATACAAATTTTAATTCGATCACTTTTGATAATGAACTTCTTAAATGGATAAATAAAGTTCCTAATGTAACTCTTCCTGTTTTAGCTAAGCAAACAGATAATAATCTTGAGTTAAGATTTTCTTCTAATAATGAAATTGAAAGCGTGTATTTTTTTGCAGATCAAAAAGATATTGTTTTACATGCAGATAAGCAAACTTTTTTTAAAGAAGAAAATAACTGGCTTCTAAATATCTCCACAGAAGATAATCCAAAACATAAAGAAAAGCTTAATGGAGTCATCGTCATAAATGATGAAAGTTATTTGGTTGATTCTGAAATAACAATTGAAAATATTTCAAATAAATCAATTACAGTAATTCAAGCATTAATTTTTGCATTTATTGGAGGCCTGATTTTAAATTTAATGCCTTGTGTGTTTCCAATAATTTCTTTAAAAGTTCTTAGCTTCATCTCTATTAGTGGAGATTCTACATTTAAAATAAGAGCACATTCAATGATATTTTCTCTAGGAGTTGTTGCCTCTTTTCTAATAATTGCATTACTACTAATAGGTCTCAAGGAAAGTGGTTCGATTGTTGGCTGGGGATTTCAACTTCAATCACCAATAATAGTTGGTACATTGAGTATTTTAATGTTTTTAATAGGGCTGGTTCTCTTGATGGATATTAACTTAGGTTCATCACTAACAAGACTAGGTTCTATTGGATCTAACGGCAATAACTACTCAGGCTCATTTGCTACTGGAGTTTTGGCTGTAATAGTAGCATCTCCTTGCACTGCCCCTTTCATGGGCGCGGCTATTGGTTATGCTCTAATACAACCTTCATTAATAACATTACCAATATTTCTATCACTGGGTTTGGGATTTGCATTTCCCTATCTTCTCATTTCATTTAAACCTAATTTATTATCATCTCTACCAAAACCTGGTAAGTGGATGGAAACATTAAAGGAATTTTTTGCATTTCCGATGTTTGCTACAGCATTGTGGCTTTTGTGGGTATTTAGTCTACAAACATCTGTAGACGCCTTAGTAAATTTATTAATCTCAATTTTATTAATTAGTTTCATAGTGTGGTTTCATACAAAAATTATAAAAAATTATCTTAAAATTTTGCTGTCTATATGTTTAATATTGATTCTTGCAAGTCAAATAAATCAATTTTTAAATCTTGATGACCAAACTAGAAATGCCGATGAGATTGAATCATCATGGAATCTAAACATAGAAAATGAACTTAGGTCTAGCGGTCAATCTTATTTAATTAATTTTACAGCTGCTTGGTGTATTACCTGCCAGGCTAACGATAAGGTTGCATTATCAAGACCAAGCGTTAAAGAATATTTAAAAGATAATAATATTGAATATATTGTTGCTGACTGGACTAACAGAGATGAAAACATTTTAAAAGTTCTTAATAAATATGAAAGAAGCGGTGTTCCGCTTTATATTTTTTGGAAGCAAGGTATGAATGAGCCTGAAATACTCCCTGCGATATTAACAGAAAATATGGTTTTAGATATTTTAGATAGGTACTAAAAAAAATTATTTCATTAAGGTTTTTTTAAAAATTAACAAAAAGTACTTATAATAGAATTCTAATTGACTATTGGGAAATATCTCATGAATGCAAATCCGTTTATATTATTTGGTACAACTCACATTATTACAATTATTGTAATTGCCCTTATTTCAATAATGCTTCCTCGGATTTATAGAACTAAAACTGAAGCCCAAAAATCATTAATGACAAAAGTTATAGCATTTATTATTTTTTGTCATGTCATAATTTCTCCTTATAAAGATTTATATATATTAGCTAATCCATATAACTGGAGAGAGGTTTTACCTTTACATATGTGTGATTTGTCTGAAATCTTTCTAATATGCTTTCTTCTGGGTGGGCCAAGTATATTATATAAATGTGCATTTTTCTGGGGATTGGGTGGAGCAACGATGGCAATAATAACTCCTGATATAGCTTTTTTAGATTTAGATTATGCTTTTTTTATGATTGGACATGGGATGATAATTCTTGGAATTATCTATGCAACTGTTGTGCTTAATAATAGGCCTTATGCCAGAGATATCATTACAGTATCATTAATAACTGCATTTATTCTTTTTCCTATAGTCTATCTTATAAATTATTTATTAGGCGAGCCGGCAAATTATTGGTACTTAATGCAAAAACCTGCTGGTGCTAGTCTAATGGATGCATTTCCTGAGCCACCCTTTCATCTTTTGATTACAACTCCGTTGGCAATTTTAATCTTCTATGTAATTTATATACCTTATTTTGTTAAGGATAAGTTAAAGAAGTAACTTACTTTGCTTAATTGCTTTAAATACTTATAAAATAGGTCTATTAGAAACATAATCATAAGCAAAAATGGAAAATTTTATATTATTAGTTAGTGATGTTTGGTCAAGAGGTTTTCTTGGAATTAATCTCGGGGCAATTATCTCCTCTTTGGGAGTGATTCTTTTAGCTTTTTTATTTAGAGGCTTCATTATCTCAATAATCCTAAGTTCCTTGAGTCGTCTAGCAGCGAAGACAGAATCAAAAATAGATGATGAGATCCTAAATGCTCTAAAGAAACCGATTGGTTTAGTACCTGTGACTATAGCATTATATATTTGCACATTAATACTGCCCATTTCAGGTGTTGCTGGAGATATTGCAACTAATATCGTTAAAGCCTTTGTTATATATACAATTTTTAGCGCTTTAGCTAACAGTATTAAGCCGATTTTTGAAGCTCTATCAACAAGCTCATGGTTGACAGCATCAATGCAAATGTGGCTAGAAAGAGCTTCAAGATTCCTGATATGGGTAGTTGGTATAGCAATTATTCTAGATATTTTTGGTATTCAAATTGGACCTTTGGTAGCAGGATTGGGACTTTTTTCAGTAGCTGTTGCACTTGGTGCGCAAGATTTCTTTAAAAACTTGATTGCTGGTATCTTAATTATTGGTGAGCATAGGTTCCAGCCTGGGGATCGAATTGAGGTGGTAGGTCAGCTTCATGGTATTGTCGAATCTATTGGTTTTAGATCAACTGTAATAAGAACATTTGATACTGCCCCAATGACTATTCCTAATAAAGACCTTTCGGATGTAAAAGTTATTAATCATGGAGAAATGATAAATAGAAGAATTAATTGGAAAATTAATTTAATCTATTCCACAACAGTAGAACAGCTTGAAAAGATTCGTTCAGATATTAAACAATACATATTGGATAGTAATGATTTTTCTTCTGATCCTGACTTAGACCCATGTGTAAGAGTTGTAGAACTTGGTTCAAGCTCAATTGACGTTCTTATAGTGGCCTACTCTGAGCCAGTTGGTTTTGCGGATTTTAACCTAATTAAAGAAAATTTAATCTTTAATATTATGGGTATCGTTAAAGATAATAATTCAGAGTTTGCTTTTCCATCCACATCTTTATACGTTGAAAGTACACCACAATCTTCTTAGTTAAAGATAATGACTGACCAACATTTGCTATCAATAACGATTGTTTCTTTGTTGGGTTTCTTTATCTGGAGTAAATTTAGATATGATGCTCTTGCTGCAGGAGCCTTAGTTATTTTAATTATTCTAGGAGTGATTCCTGCTAACCAGGCTTTTGATGGTTTTGCTCACCCCGCAGTAATAACAGTAGCATTAGTTCTTATTATTAGCCAAGGATTAAAAAATTCTGGCCTAACAGGGCTTGTTGGAAAAGTAATAGGTGGCAGGTCTTTTACTAAGTTTCAGTTTTTAATTAGCCTATTGTTCATAGCAGCAATTCTTTCGTCATTTATAAATAATATTGGCGCTCTTGCTATACTTCTTCCAATTACACTTAACATTTGCCAAAAAATGAATTGGCATCCCTCAAAGTTCTTAATGCCATTAGCTTTTGCATGTATTTTAGGGGGCATGAATACAACCATTGGAACACCTCCAAATATTATTATTTCAGAATACAAGTCTACAATTTCAGATTCGGGATTTAATTTTTTTGACTTTTCATATGTAGGTCTTGCTATAACAGTTTTAAGCATTTTTTTTATATCAATTATTGGTAATAAATTTATCCAATTAAGAGATGATGGCGGTTCAGGATCTTCGCTAATAGATTTAAAAGGTTACTTGTTTGAAGTTGAGGTAAATGAGTCAAGCTCTGCAATCGGTATGACTTTATCTGCTTTTAAAAAAGAGGCAGGCGAAGATACAGAAGTTATTGGAATAGTTAATGAAACTGGAGGAGTGAAAAAAGTAAAAAATAATTTAAGAGTAAAGGCAGGCCAAATCTTGGTAATTAAAACACCCCCAGACGACATATCCTCTATTCTTGATGTTTTTGATTTCTCAATTCCAAAGGAGCTCCACTCTTTTGGCGATGACGATTTAGAGGAAATTGAAGCAATGATAACTCCAGGATCAAGATTGATAGGAAGAAAATATGAATTTTTCTTAAAACTGGCATATGAAGAACTTAATTTACTCGGGTTATGGAGAAAGGGAGCAAAGTATCGAACAAGACTTACAAGGGAAACCTTTAAAGCTGGCGATGTCTTGTTATTAGGAGTTAGAGATTTAGATGAAGAAGATGTTACAAATAAAATAAAGCACTTAGGATTAATGCCTTTAATGCAAAGAGAACTGCAAACAATTCCATCGAGAAGTAGACTTCTAAAAGGGCTTATATTTTTTATGGTCTCCATTATTCTTGTCGCGCTAAATATACTTCCTACCGCTGCAGCCTTTTTATTATGCGTCCTAGGTTTTGCAAGAATTAAGATTATTGATAGCAACTTTTATCGAGATATAGATTGGCCAATTATAATTATGTTGGCTGCTATGATACCAATTGGAACTGCTCTTCAAACGACTGGTTTAAGTGATGTTATTTCATCAAATATCTCTTTATTAGCAGCAGATATGAGCCTATTCTGGCTACTATTTTTAATACTTATTATAACCATGGCTACAACTGATATTATTAATAATGCAGCCACAGCAGTCATAATGGCACCAATTTCAGCTGGAATAGGCCTTGAACTAGGGTATGCTATTGAACCATTTCTAATGGTTGTTGCTGTTGGAGCAAGCTGTGCTTTTTTAACTCCAATAGGCCATCAGTGCAATACAGTTGTTATGGGTCCTGGAAACTACAAATTTACAGATTATTGGAGATTAGGTTTACCGCTAGATATGTTAATCATAATAATCTCCATACCTATGATTTTATTTGTCTGGACTTAATTATTATGGAAGATCAGTTTAAGAGACCAAATAAAGCTAATGGCAAACCCTATGAACCAGGATTTCAAGATGAAGATGGTAGAGTCTTTTTACGCTACATCAACAAACATGGTAATGACGGTTACTATCTTGAAGAATGGAAAAAAGATATGAAATCTTATGTTAAAAAAAAGAGTTTATTAAAAGACTAATTTCTATTTAAGTCTGCCATGGCGTCTATGATTTCAGCATATTGCTCATAAAATTCTTTGGATTCACCCTTTTCGTCTGTTACAGGAGTTGCAACATCTGTACCCTCTGAAACTACCCCTAAATCTAACAATGCTCTTGCAGTTTTAACTGCATGACTAATACCCATCCATCTAAAATATTTTAAAGGTCCCCATTTTTGAATATCACCATGATCTTTTCTATTATATTTTGTGATTCTAGTAAAAATTAAATCATTTTCTCTATCAACAAATGTGAATTGACCAAATTTACCACTTGTATTAAAGATTTTACTCTCATCATCATATTTTGAAACCCACCAATGAAGTGAATAGCCTCTTTTAGCCTCAGTCCACCATTGAGGAGTTATATCCCATACAACTTGAAATGTCTCATTTACAAATGATTCCGGAATTATTTGTTTACCCTTCCAATTTCCATTTCTTGCAAAAAGTAGGCCAAACCTTGAATAATTTCTTGCAGACATGTCAACACAGCAATATGTTAGAACGTTTTCAGCCTCATCCTTCCATAATTTATAATCTGTGGCGCCAATTGGATCTAATATTCTTTCTGATAAAAGTTTGTCAGCTTTAATACCAGTTGCAGAAAAAAGAATATCTCCAATAATCATTGAATTTGCATTGTTATATTCAAATTTAATTCCAGCTTCTTTTTCAACTCCAACGTTTTTTGAATAATTTAAATGATCCGATTGAAAGAACATTCTTTCATGCTCATGCTCTGGAAACTCAAGACCGCTAGACATATCCAGAAGGTCTCTAATGGTAATGGATGATCTTTCATCATTATAATATTCTAAATAGTTTCCAACAGGATCATCTAAACTATTAATTTCACCTTTTTCAATTGATATTCCTATTAGTGCAGCATAATAACTTTTTGCCATTGACCAAGAGGTTCCATGCGAATTTAAATCATAGTCAGCAGCATATTTTTCACCAATAATCTTTCCATTTTTTATAATTACAACACCAAGTGTTGCATTGTCATTGAATGATAGATCGATTAATTTATTTACTTTGGCGGACTTAACACCTTGGCTCTCAGGGGTGGTTGAATGCCAATCACCTTCAGGAAAGTATCTACTATCAGCCTGAACAAAAAATGAAATTGTTAATATTGGCAATAAAAATAATATTTTTTTATTGATCATAAAACTCCCCTGTAAATTAATTTTTTTTGATTATATATACATTTCTATCAAGTATTAAGAAAAAGTTGAAATCATTTATAAATTATATTGATATAACATTATAAATATATATAATGATGCTGATAATACAACACCCAGGAGCATAAATTGAACTTACAAGTAAGAGAAGCTACACAAGAAGAAGCTATTGAATGGAATCAAAATGATTATTTTATTGGTATGAAATTTGATCCACTGGTAATGTTTGTTGTAATACCAGCTGTGATTCAGATTGTTGTATTAGCATTTATGCTTACATCTATGCTAATTACTGGAATCTTTTTTGACTAAAATTTTTAAGCTTTTAATTGGTGTTGGATCTGTAGAACAATTATCTAACCCCTCTCCACTTAAAATTCTGATGCTATCTGCATGTTTGGGGTTTGTATTTCTAGCAATAGTAACAACTTTTATAATTTTAACGGGAATTGTTTTATGAAAAAAATATTACTTAGTATATGTATGGCTACCAATATGTTTGTCCAGTCTGAAACTTATGAGGTTAAAATGCTCAATCAAGGGACTGAGGGGTATATGGTTTTTGAGCCAGCCGTTTTAAAAATTTTACCAGGTGATTCAGTAACATTTGTAGCAACTGATGCTGCACATAATTCTGCATCTATTGTTGGAATGATTCCTGAGGGTGCTAAGAGTTGGAGTGGTCAGTTAAGTAAAGATATCACTGTTACCTTTGATCATGAGGGAATATATGCTTATCAATGCACTCCTCATGCAATGATGGCCATGGTTGGTATTATTGAAGTTGGTTCTAATAAAAATAATTTAGAAAAAATTAAATCAATTGCCAGCAAGACCAAATCAGTTTTTGTGATGAATCAAGACAGGTTAGATACATATATATCAAGTTTATAATTTAATCTGTATTGGTAGACCCGAATGGACTCGAACCATCGACCTCCGCAATGTCAATGCGGCGCTCTAACCAAAACTGAGCTACGGGTCTAAAAAAGAAGTCATTATACAGAAATTTTAACTAATGGTAATGACCATTTATGTATCTAAAAGATATACATATATGCTTAATACGATTGTTTTAAAAGTATTATAAATAATATTGATAATTAATTATAGATATATATAATATATTACATCAGCACTCCTCTCCCCCTATTAGAATTGCTGATATTCAAAAATGGAGAGCTTAGGCTCTCCATTTCATTTTAAAAAACTTTCATTGATTCAATTTTTAATTTTGTAGCTTTAAGAATTTTTTGACTCTCTTCCTCATCTTTTTCATCTAAAAGTTTATCTATCTGAATAAGAGATTTCTCTATTGAACCCCAGGGGCCTTCTTCACTATTTCTTTCGTTTATTAAATCTTGATATCTTTTGTTAATATCTTCTGGAATATTTGAAGAAAATTGGCTGCATATTATTCTTTCAGCAAATAGTCTTAAGCGCTCATCTTCAAAATTCCTAGATATTTTTACCAAATGTTCTAAATTATCTGACATGTGAAATTCTTGCATCAAATCTTTATCTCTATAAGATGGGAATCCGCCAGAATATATTGTTCCTTCAATATACTCAGATTCTGGAAAATCCATCATCCTATCTTCCATTGCTTGCGATACTTTAGACTGAAAATCTTTATTTGATCTAACGATATCAGCTCTTCTTTGCAATTCACTGAATTCAATATCAAAAGCATTTGGATCTGTTAGAAGCTTGTGAGAACAAATAGGTATGGTTTTATTTATTTTATATTTTTTTAACGGGCCGTCTCTTCCTTTAGATTGAACTAATTTATTTATCTCTGTAAAGTCTAAATCTAAAATATCTTCAGGATCATAGCTTAAATCATAAAATACAATTTCATTTGGTCTGCTAGCGTCACTACCGCATATAATTACTGGATATCTAAATGTGTGCCTTCTATGAATTTCGCCAAGGGCTAAAAAATCATCTGAATAAAGTAATTCCTTTACCCCTGGTTTGGTTGAGATATTGATGAATGACTCAAATACTTCTGGTAATCTTGATTGAATGATTCTACACAGATCAATCATAAGGTTACAATCAGCTATTGCATCATGAGCATCGCCAGCATCAATTCCATGCTCTTGAGCTAAGTGTTCTAATTTATAACTAATTCCCGGCCCACCTTCAAACAAGGGTATAGATATCTCATTTGAAAAAAATGCAGCAATATTATGAATCATCAACATGAGATCTAGTCTGCCATTTCCATTTGTGTTTGTTGTGTAGGGCTCAAGTAAGTTCCAAAAAAACTGCCTCCTTATTAACTCTTCATCAAAGGCATGTCCATTGTATGTAATAAAAATTGCAGGATTTTCTGCAGACCATTTCTTCCATTGTAGTTGGAGATCTTTCATCATTTGATAGTGAGAAGTATTCGAATTAAAAAGATCAATCTTTTTATTTGTAAGCATAGCCATAGGCTGAGGAATGACCCATGGCAATGGTGCACAGCCAATATTTTGTTCAGCTAATGTATTTAATGATTTGTCAGTTAATACAGAGCCACACTGAAGTATTTGACTAAAATCTTTTTGAATTCCAGTCGTTTCTGTATCGTAGAAAATTAAATTAATAGAGGACAATTATTTCGCCATATGTTTGCCAAGCTCAAGCCTGGCCACCGCTCTTCTATGAACCTCATCAGGTCCATCAGCCAATCTTAATGTTCTAATATGAGCATACATAGATGCCAATGGTGTTAATTGAGAAACGCCCTCGCCTCCATGCATTTGAATTGCTCTATCAATTATCTTTAATACTACGTTTGGAACATAGACTTTTATTTGTGCAATTTCACTGGCTGCAATTTTATTGCCTACAGTATCCATTTTATGAGCGGCATCAAGTGTTAAAAGTCTGGCTGCATTTAATTCAATTCTTGATTCAGCTATGTAGTCAAAATTAGCACCTAAGTTAGCTATATTTTTACCAAATGGCATCTTGGTTGGGTCAATACCTCTTTTACACATTAGATCAATAGCTCGTTCTCCCACGCCTATTGTTCTCATGCAGTGATGAATTCTTCCAGGGCCTAAGCGGCCTTGAGCAATCTCAAACCCTCTTCCTTCTCCAAGTAAAAGATTATCTTTTGGTATTCTTACATTATTAAATTTGATATGAGCATGACCGTGAGGAGCATCATCATAACCAAAGACATGCATCATTTGTTTAATTTCTATGCCCTCAGATTCCATAGGTACCAGCATCATAGAATGCCTTTGGTGTTTAGCTGCATCAGGATTGGTAACGGCCATAAATATAATTATTTTACATCTTGGATCTCCAGCACCAGATGTCCACCATTTCTCACCATTAATTACGTATTCATCTCCATCCAAGACTGCAGATGCCTGCATATTTGTAGCATCAGAAGATGCAACCCCAGGCTCTGTCATTCCGAAAGCAGATCTTATCTCACCATCAAGAAGGGGTTGAAGCCATTCTTTTTGATGATCTTCATTCCCATATCTAGCTATAACTTCCATGTTTCCTGTATCTGGAGCCTGACAATTCATTGCTTCTGATGCAATATGACAAGTTCCCATAGCTTCTGCTAGATGAGCATATTCATAATTTGTTAAACCTGCACCGAATTCACTTTCAGGTAAAAATAAATTCCACAAACCAAGTGATTTTGCCTTGTCTTTTAACTCATTCATTATTGGTGGATACGACTTCCATCTGTTCTCGCCAACTTGAATTTGTTCATGAAAAGTATATTCAACTGGAACACATTCTTTTTCAATAAAGTCTTTTACCCTTGATATAAGATCTTCAGCCTCTGGTCGTAATTTAGGTAACATTCTATTTTAACTCCCCATATACACTAATATTTGGTACCATTATAAGTGTGATGAATAATACAATTAACTATTACTCCTATAATAGCTTTATGTTCCAATCAAAGCTATATGCACTTATGCATAACTACTGTAAAAATTAATAACTATGAAAATAAGTACCTTTGATTTAAATCTATTTGTTATATTAAACGCGATTTATACCGAAGGGAGTCTAACAAAGGCTGCTGAAGTTGTTGGCATAACACAGCCTGCTGTAAGTAATGCGTTATCACGTTTGCGTGAAAAGTTTGATGACGATCTTTTTATTAGAACTGGTACTGGGATGGTTCCAACTCAAAAAACAGAAAATATTATAAATGATATTCAAAGCGCATTAACCCTAATGCAGCAAAGCGTTAATGAGCCAGATACCTTTGATGCAAATAAGACCTCAAGGACTTTTAAATTATCGCTTGGTGATATTTCTGAAGGAAGAGTCTTGCCTTATATAATGAAAGAAATTGATCAACATGCAAAATATATTTCTGTTGGAAGTTATGCCTATAAAAGAAGTGATCAAGTTCATGCTTTAGCTACCCATAATTTAGATTTTGTTGTAGACCCAGTCATTCCTGTCACTGATGAAATAAATTCATATAAGGTATTTGAAGATGACTTCGTGGCAATTCATAGAGAAGGCCATCCACTGTCTCAAATAAACAATCCATCAATTGATGATATTCTTGCCCAACAACACTTACACGTTTCTAGTAGAAGAACCGGCTCACATTTAATTGATGTAGAGCTTGATAAAATTGGGCACAGTCGAAATGTAGCCTTAAGATGTCAACATTTTTTAATTGCTCCAACAATTATCAAATCAACTGATTTAGTTCTATTTGCAACAAGAAGCTTTGGAAAAGCGAATAACCTTCCTTTTATTGAAATACCTGCAGAAATTCCTTCTATGGAGTATTTCTTAATATGGCACAAGAGTGATGAAGGTGACGGCGGTCATATCTGGATGAAAGATCTAATAATCAAAGCTTTTGTTGCAGCAAAAAAATAAAAGAATTTTTTTTAACCTAAATTATGACCACCTGTTTTGACTATTCCTCCATCTGAAGCAATAGTCTCACCTACAACATAAGCCCCTGCTCTAGAACACAAGAAAATTGTCAAACCAGCAACATCTTCAGGGCTACCTATTCTTTTTCTTGGATTTCTTCTTTCTATTTCTGAATAATCAGAATTCACTGCTGAGCCTAGCATTGCACTTGGATAGGGTCCAGGAGCAATAGCATTAACTGTAATATTTTCTGATACAAGCTGCGATGCAAGATGTCTTGTCAAGTGATGGACGGCTGACTTAGATGCACTGTAAGAGAAAGTTGGAAATGCAGGAACATCTAGACCATCAATGGAGCCAATATTGATAACTCTAGATGGATCTTCTAGTGATGCTCTCACAACAAGCAATGATTTCATTTTTTGAGTTAGAAAAAAGAGACTCTTTACATTTAAATCCATGACTTTGTCCCAGCCACTTTCTGAAAAACTCTCAAAAGGCTCTCCCCATGCAGCACCAGCATTATTAACAAGATAATCTATTCCTTCTTCTTTTTCTGCTATCAGACTTACAAGCGAATCTATACCCTCCATAGTGCTTAGATCACAAGGAAAAGCTATACATTCTGCATCATACTTATCAGATAACTCTTTAGCTTTTTCAATAAGTGCAGGAGCTTTTCTTGCGGTAATATAAACTTTTGCACCATTTGCTAAAAATCCAGCAGTAATCATCTCTCCAATGCCTCTAGAACCACCTGTAACAACTGCAACCTTATTTTTAACACTAAATAAATTATTTATTTCCATAATAGTCTCCCTTTAACTTAGAACATCATTATATATTGAATAGTTTGAAATATTGGCTTTAATAATCTTTCTAAATACGTTTATTAATGCGCATAATATATCAGTATATAAATGTTAGAATGAGTGATGATTATTTATAATCTTTTTGGTTTGTTTGTTGCTTTGGCAGTTCTTGTCTGGGGGGCTGACAAATTTGTTGATAATGCTTCATTGATTGCAAAAAAGTTTGGCCTAAGTGAGCTAACAATTGGATTAACTATAGTTGCACTTGGAACTTCAGCTCCAGAAATATTTGTAGGCATTTCATCGGTATTAAACGGAACTGAAGCTATTGCTATGGGAACTGTTATTGGATCCAATATATCAAATATTGCTTTAATTTTTGGGGTATCCTGTATAGGAATCTCGATTAGACCTGCTAAAACAAACCCTATTCAATTTTTACCATTTATTCTCGGTGTAATTATTTTGGGCCTTGGTCTTCTTGATTTAAAAATTACTAAAGGTGAAAGTATAGAATTTCTATTTCTCTTTGCTGCTTTTATGTATATAACTTATGTTTTTAGAACCCCAGATACTAATAACAATGAAGAGCATCATTCAGAGATAAATACTATAAAGACAATAATATTTTTAGTTATTGGGCTTCTCGCATTAATTATTGGCTCTAACTATGCTGTGGTTAATGCAGAAAAAATAGCAGTCATACTAGAGGTACCTCAAGTGATAATAGGTCTAACAATAATTGCTATTGGGACTAGCTTGCCAGAACTGGCTGCAACTATTTCAGCAATAATTAAGAAGAAGAATGACATGGTAATTGGGAATGTTATTGGCTCAAATGTAATGAACATTGCTTTGGTTGTTCCAATTATTGGACTATTTTCAGACACAACTTTTAAGGCAAGCATCCTTTCAAGAGATTTTTTAATTTTGGCAATAGTATCGGTTTTATTTGTTTTAATTGCTTGGGGTTATTCTTCTTCAAAAGTAAATCTTAAATTTATAAGATTTGTTGGGTTTACTTTTCTTTTAGGCTATTTGGCCTATATCTTAAACTTAAGCAACTTGATCTAATTTTTTAAATGATCTTAAAAACCATAGCCCTAAAAGGCATGCAATTATCTCAAATATAAAAAAAGTATTAAAGAAACTTGGGGTGGCAGGAATGAAAGAATATATAACTCTTCCTGATGCTATCGATCCTGTTAAGAAAGTTAGAAATTGAATTGAAAATACCCCTACTTCCTCTTTAAAAAGACCAAGTAAGCACATTAAACCTATACATATATTAAGTCCCCCATACAATCCTGCAATCTCTGAATAACCAATTTCAGAGGTTACACCTAGTCCAACAGCCTCCATGAATGATGGCAATGAATCAAATAGTGAATCAAAAATTGCCCATACACCAATGACAAGATAAATTAAACCCATCAAAAATAAATATAATCTAACAATCCATAACATTTTAATACTCCAATATCTTTTATTATTGTAATATGCTTTATATGATTTTTAATGTAATTAAATATTGTTTCTTTTTTTATATCGTTGTATTTGCATTGGCCATGACTGCAAACAATATAAACATACCCTCCAATGAAGTCTTAGAGATGCCATTACCCCTTCCATATAATGGAGAAATATACTCTGAGAATGATGTTGAAGAATTTTTAAACAAAACTATCAAACAATCAAAGCAACCTATAATTATATTTGGGGGGAACTGGTGTCCTGATTGCAGAATACTGGATGGAACTCTTCAACTTCCAACCATAAAAAAATATATGAATAGATACTATAGAATCATGCATGTAGATGTTGGTAGATATGACAAAAATATGAGTCTAATTAGTTACTTCAATATACCAAAAGAAGAAGGTGTGCCTAGAGTTCTTGTTTTTGATAAAAATAAAAATATTCTAAACATGGACTCTACTAAAGAATGGACAACTGCAAGAGAC
The DNA here is from genome assembly GCA_000385055.1 of gamma proteobacterium SCGC AAA168-P09. GTDB lineage: Bacteria > Pseudomonadota > Gammaproteobacteria > Magnimaribacterales > D2472 > SCGC-AAA076-P13. The sequence continues at coordinate 16,942 of ARRL01000005.1, read as the reverse complement.
AGGAAACAGCAAGAAATATTTAACTATTTCCAGTCACTAATTCAATAATTATCAGTATTTAAAATGCTTTATTTCTTCGCCGCTTTGACCTATATCTGTCATAGCTTTTATGCCAATTTCTAGATGAAGATCTACCCACTTTTGAGTGACTTGTTTATCGGAAGTTTCTGTTTTAACCCCCTCTGGAGTTAAAGGTACGTCAGATACTAGTAACAAAGCTCCTCTAGCTATCTCGTTAAAGTGTCCAACAGAAAAAACAGTTGCTGTTTCCATATCAACACCTATAGCGGTAGTCTTTTTTAACCTTTTAAGAAAAGGTTTATCATGCTCCCATACTCTTCTGTTTGTGGTAAAAATTACGCCTGTTCTATAGTCGCTATTTTTTTCAATGACAATATCTGAAACAAATTTATGTAATTTAAATGATGGGAGTGCAGGAACTTCAGGTGGAAAATAATCATTTGATGTTCCATCACCCCTAATGGCACCAATTGGAAGAATAAAGTTACCAATTTCTGATGAATCCTTAAGACCCCCACATTTACCTAAGAAAAGAACCCCTTTAGGAGCTACAGCAACCAATAAATCCATAATTGTTGCTGCATTGGGTGAACCAATACCATAATTAATTATTGTTAAGCCGTCATTGTTGGTGGAGGCTTGCATTGCCCTTCCTTCACCATAAATTTCTGAAGAAAACCTTTCTGAAAATTTAGTTACGTAATCCTTAAAATTGGTTATAAGAATATATTCACCAAATTGTTCTAATGGCATTCCAGTGTATCTAGGAAGCCAATTTTTTGCTATTTCTAATTTTGTATCCATTCATCATTATAGCCTTAGATAAATTTATGTAAAAAGAAATATAATTTTTAAATTATTTAAACTGCTTTGTAGCGCTCGCAAAAATTAAATAAAAAGCCCCACCAAAAATTAAAACGGCAGAACATATATGAAATATTAAAGACCATGAGCCTGTAAGTTCAAGAATAAAACCTGCAACTAAAGGGCTTATTATTGCAGCTATCATACCAATACTTCCAGCTATTCCAAAAAGAGTACCAGTATAATTTGGGCCTAGGTCTGCATGATTTACACCAAAACCTCCAGCTCCTATTCCAGTGCATAAATTAGTAATACATAGCAAGATAATAATTGATATAAGTGATTCTTGCAGTGGTACCATAAATAAACAAAAGGCTGCTCCAAAAAAACCTATTGTATTTACAGTTTTTCGAACCTTAATAACCTTATATCCATTTTTTATTAAGTAATCAGCTAAATAACCTCCTGAAATAAGAGCCGCTACCGAAACAATGCTTGGAATAAGAATCATTAATAAAAAAGCAGATGAATCTAAGCTCACGCCCAGACTATTAACGAACTTGGGTAAATAAGATAAAAAAGTAAATAAAGCCCAGTTATTACAAAATGTTGCAACGGAAATCGACATAAAGGGAAGATTTCTTAACAAACTTGATAATGGAATTGTTAATGCAGTTGAATCAGCAGGTGCTTCATTTTTAATAAGTGTTAATTCCTTATTTGTAATTTTTTTATCCTGATGAGGGTAGGCATAAATATATCTTTGCCAGAAAAAAAACCAAATTAGGCCAAGTGCACCAAAAGAATAAAACACCCACTCCCATGAATAAGATGCAATTATTAGAGCTGAAACAATGTAGGCAAATATTGTACCTATAGGTATGCCACTATTAGTAATTGCTATAACTCTAGTTCTTTCTTTGAATGGTATCCAGTGTGCATACAAAGAATGCCATGAAGGAAAAGTTATACCCTCTCCCATCCCTATTAAAACTCTTATAAAAAGCAACGCAAAAAAACCATTGTAAGAAAATACTGGAGTTAAGATTGTAAATAATGACCATAATAAAACTCCCAGACCTAAAACAACTTTACCTCCATATTTATCAGCTAAAAATCCACCGAGAGCCATTGAGATAAAATAACCAGCATAAAAAACAGAAAAAATAATACCAATCTGAGCTTCATTCCAGCCAAATTGTTCTTGCATTGGGATAATAGCTACAGAAATATTTATACGATCAATGTAACAGATAAAAACTGCCAAAAATGACATAAAGACTAGTCTAAATCTAATTGGTATTTTCATTTTATATATTCATAAAAAAAGCCCCGTAAAGGGGCTTTTGAAGTATAAGTTATTTTTAACTTAGAAGCTGTAACTATATTTTACTGATACTGTTCTTGGAGGTATCCACTGCATCCAGTTTCTAGGTCTCCACGATGTATCTTCTACTGCGTAAATATATGCCTCAGTTCTTTCATCAAGCAAATTGTCAACCGATAATGACAGCTTAGATGATTCACTTAAATCCATGCCTAAGTTAAAGTTTAACTTAGTATATTCAGGTGAGCTTGAATTAGGATTTTCTGCAAAAGTGTTAAAGCTATCGCCATAATAATTAACATCTAATCTTGCATAAGAAGGTACTGTTAAAATTGTTGTATCTAAAACTATACCAAAGTTCCATTGAGTCTCGACAGTGTTGGGAAGTCTATCACCAGCAGCAGCCCCTAAAGATTCAATATCTATAGTGGTTATTGCCTCCATATTGCTTCCTGCAAAATCTAAGGAAAGTGCATCGGTTAGACCGTATGTAAATTCAACTTCCCAGCCTGATGTTTCTGCCTTACCACCATTAAAGTTATAAGACCAACCACAACCAGGAGTTACTGAGATAATAATACCATCCCAATCAACCTGGAAGTAAGTAACATTAGCAGTGTAATTATCTCCTCTTGCTTTCATACCAAATTCAGTAGTTTCTGCTTCATCTGAATTAAATCTAGGAGCCCAGGTATCACCAGCTGTTTCATCACTACTGCATGATGGAGGGAGAGGTGCTTGGTTTCCACCAGGTCTATATCCAGCTGCTCTTGTAGTATATAAAGTTAAGTCATCATTTACTTCATAACTAATTGCATACTTAGTCCTTGTATCACCTTCAGAACCAGATAATTCTGCACACTGAGTTCCTGCGGGAGCGCCGCCAGGGACTATAACATTATCAATAAATTGATCACAGCCAGTATTAGCCATATAGAAAACACCGTACTGAAATGACTTTGAAGCATCAGAAAGATTATAATCTCTTATTCCATAAGTTAGAGTTAATTTATCATTAACATGATAATCAATCTGGGCAAATCCTGATTCTTCACTTTCCCAATTATATTCAGTATATGAAGCATAATAGAGATTTGGATAACCTAAATGACCTTCACAAAATGGAGGACAATATGCAGTTGCATCATAATCAGCTGGATCTAAACCAGCTGCAATTGAAGCAACATATTCAAGCCAATAATTAGATACTGCGTATTGAGTTTGACTAACTGAATTAGGCTCTTCGCTCCAGTCATATGAATAGTAGCCAACTGTCCATTCGAATTGACCTGGTTTAGAGGTAAGTCTTAGTTCAGTTGTTTCTCTATTTGTTCGATCCCCTTCAATAATCAATGGTGCGGGCACATAATCATCCATATCAATTCTAGCCCAATCCGTAACAGCATCTTCAGTGATTTTTCTATCTGAATAAACTAAAACAGCATCAAATAATCCAAAATCTGAATTAAGAACTATGGAAAACATCTCTGTTCTAGCCTCTTCTGATTCATCCGCTGCTAAAGCATGAGCAAATCTTGGATCATAGTCAGTAAGCACAGACCCACCATTAGGATAGTCTGCTTCTGAAGCTGCGAAAGTAGAAATAGCACTTAAACGTGAACAAGTTGGATCTCCATCAAAGTTATACCACCAACTTGAAGCTTGTGGACAACCTTCAACATAAACATCAGCACTACCAGGCTTACTTTGTCCAGGCTCAAGGATACCAAATGCTTTGTTATTGGCATAAAAGTATCTTACTTGTCCATTAAATCTTTTACCGTTATCAAAACCAAGGGTTAACATTAGCTGAGAATCATCTTCTTCACCAACAGTGTTTCCAGTCTGAATGTTTTTATATATTCCAGGAGAAACAAGTTGAGAATATACAGCTCTTATGGCCATAGAATCAGATAATGGTAAGTTATACATAGCTTCAATTGAAGTTTCAGGATCAGTTGCAAGTCTTTTTGAGCCATAACCAACTCTTACTTTTCCATAAGAACCTGAAGTATCTGGTTTATTAGTGATATATCTTATTGTTCCACCAATAGCATTGGATCCATATAAGGTTCCTTGGGGACCTCTAAGAACTTCAACTCTCTCAATGTCAAAAAGACCCATTAAAGAACCATTCACCTCATCTACATAAGTGGATGATGTTCCTGGAGATCTTTGTGAAGTGGATGTGTTTAAACCTCTGAATGTATAGTAGTCAGAGCCACCTGGAGTAGAAACACCAGCTAATGTTCGAAGATAGTCTTCTGGATTAGAAATACCACGCTCATCAATAGTGGCCTCTGAAATAACAGAAATATTCATTGGAATATCCTGAAGAGTTTGTTCTTTTTTATTAGCTGTTACGACCACTTCCTCGACTTCTTGCGAAACCAGAACAAATGGGAGCAACATTAACATTAACAGCTTTACATTTTTCATGTTTAATTTCCTCTTTAAAAAAAGCTTATTTATATTAGTAAATTATAAACCGCATGAAGAATACAAGCAATTTATTCATTGTCAATATTTAAAATGATTTCGATTTGTATATATTTTTAGATATATTTTAAATACTACAGGCCTTTCAATTGGTAGGGATGGAGGGAGTCGAACCCCCACGCCTTGCGGCACTTGGTTCTAAGCCAAGCGTGTCTACCAGTTCCACCACATCCCCAGATTGGAGCATTATATAGATTATTATTATGTTATGGAAAGATTAATTTATAAATTATAGTCAAGTTGATCTTTTCTTGTTTTCTGCAGCAGATATAAACTAATTGCCATAATAGCTCCCATGATAGTACCTGCAATAGAAAAGATTGTGTAACCATCATAAATAAAACTAAAAATTTTTGAAACCAGCATTACCGCTATTATATATAAGCATATAGAGCCTACTTGAACTTTTGATGATGAATATAAAAATCTCATAGACAAATAGCCAATAGCAGCAACAAAACCAGCATATCCTCTTACAAAATGGGCCTCTTGAATAGTTTCTACAACTATCGGTATAAAGATAGTATTAACATCAGGTGATAATATTGTTGTTATGCCTGCAACTAAAAATAAAGCTGAAAGGCAAAAAATAAAGATTTTTACCAGAATCATAGTACACCTAGCATATATAAGGCTAAAAAGAATGACAAGACTCCTACACCCATCCAAATGTACATTTCTTTATAATTTTTAAACTTATATGAATTTATCGCAAGGAAGCAGCAAAAAATAGGAGCAACTACCAAAACCCCGTAACCAACCAAAATAGCTAAAGGAATAAATGCTAATAAAAGAAAAATTTGTAAAAATGTTCTATTCATAATGCTATAAAGCTAACATTTATAATAATATTGTCAATTTAGAATATCTACTGCTTCAGTTTCTTGGTTCATTATTGATATTTCTGTTTGTATCTCTAAAATCGATTGATTTAGTTGTTTTTTATAATTATTTAAAGCCTGGACAGAGTCATCCAAAAGCATTAATTGAGTTTCTAATGATTTCAGCTTAATTTTCATACTTTTTAATTCTAATAGTGATGCACTATTTTCATCAATAAAAGAGGTATTAGCATCTATATTTTTTTTATATTCTAATAGCAATTGATTTATATCTTCGATTGATTTACCAAGATCATTATTAGAAGCAGTGAGCTTTGAAATATTTACTTTATTTCTTTTATTACTTAAATCCCATAGCTTCCTTATTTCTTTGTCTAAAAATTGTATTGAAGAAGATATATCAGTAAGTGAATCATTATTAATTTCGTCAGCAATGTTCATTTGTTCTTCAATAATAGTGAGTCTATCTTCTGAGGATATGATTTTTGAACTAATGGACTTAGAAATATAATTTTGCGAAATAGCTAAAATTAATATACTCATAAACAATAGAACGTATAAAAAGCCTCTAAATAAGCCTCCAGAATTATTTTTCTTTAAATATGCTGGAGATGTTTTGTCTGGTCTGATATCTTTATTCATTAAAAGTAATATTAATAATTAACATACAATATATTTTACAATAACTAAAAAGAGTATATATGAATTTAGATTTTTCAGATGATCAAAAGTTTCTTCAAAACGAGGCTAGAAAATTTCTTGAAAAAGAAGAGAGTATAAAAAGAAATAGAGAAATCTTAGATGAATCCAGCTCTCTAGATGTAGACCTTTGGCGAAAAATAGTTGCATTGGGTTGGACAGGTATTAGAATTCCTGAAAATTTTGATGGGCTTGGACTTGGTCATCTAGAATTATGTGTAATTGCAGAGGAATTAGGTAGATTTTTGGCTCCTGTACCCTACTCATCTTCTGTGTATTTATTTACAGAAGCTGTCATCAAATATGGAAGTGAAGAACTTAAAAAAGATATCTTGCCAAAACTTGTCAGCGGAGAGATAGTTGGCACACTTGCAGTTACAGAAGATTTTATGGCTCCATCTTCATCTAATATTAAGACTGAGGTTTTAAATAATAAAATTACTGGTAAAAAAATTGCGGTACCTGATGCAGGCATTGCAACTCATTCGATTATTGTCTGTAAATCGTCTAATGGAATAGATTTGAGGCTAATAGATCATAAAGATAAAAGTTTGAACATTTTGAAGCAAGATACTGTAGATGGAAGTAGAGGTCACTTCTGTGTTGAGTTAGAAAATACTCCGAGTATTCTAGTTGGAGAAGAAGGTAATGGTTGGGATTTGTATGAATCAATAATTAATCAAGCTGCTGTATTGTTTAGTTTTGAACAAGTAGGAGGATCTCAAGCAACACTTGATATGGCTGTAAACTATGCAAAAGAGAGGTATGCATTTGGAAAACCAATTGGTTCTTTTCAAGGAGTGAAACATAAGTTAGCAGATATGTATGTTGCAATAACTTTAGCGAAATCAAATTCATATTATGCTGCTTGGGCTTTATCTTCTGAATCTTCAGACCTACCTGTTGCTGCTGCAACAGCCAGAGTGAGTGCTACAAAAGCATTTCAATTATGCTCAAAAGAAAATATACAGACGCATGGAGGCAATGGTTTTACGTGGGAGTATGACTGTCATCTTTTCTATAAAAGATCTAAATTGCTTTCATTAAATATTGGCTCTCTTTCAAACTGGAAAGAAAAACTTGTTTCAAGTTTAGAAAAATCAAACATTAACTAGAGGAAAGAATGGACTTTAAAGACAATCAAGAACAAGCAAATTTTAGAAAAAAATGCCGAGAATGGTTAGAAAAAAATGCAAAACCTAAGACAGGTGTGGAGAAAAATGAATTTGCAAATATAAATTACCTTCAGGCTGCTAAAGACTGGCAGAAAAAAAAATATGATGCTGGTTGGGCTATGTTGCACTGGCCAAAAGAATATGGAGGAATTGCTGCATCTGCAATAGAGAGAATTATATGGTCCGAAGAAGAATCTAAATTTGATGTTCCAAGAGGAATATTTGAAATTGGATTAGGGATGTGTGGTCCTGTGATGATGGAATATGCTTCAGAAAATCAAAAGGCAAGATATTTACCGCCAATGGCTGAAGGAAAGGAGATATGGTGTCAACTATTCTCTGAACCATCAGCTGGATCTGATGTTGCAGGATTAAGGAGTAAGGCTGTTCAAGATGGTGATAATTGGATTATAAACGGTCAAAAAGTATGGACTTCTGGAGCACATTTTTCTGATTATGGTATTTTAGTCGTTAGGCACGATGCTAATCTTGAAAAACATAAAGGCATGACTTTCTTTTTTATAGATATGAAATCTCCAGGCATAGAAGTTAAACCTATAAAGCAAATAACTGGTGGCTCCAGTTTTAACGAAGTCTATTTCAATGATGTTGTAGTTCCAGATTCACAAAGATTAGGTGAAATAGGTGACGGATGGAAAGTTGCTATTACTACCCTTATGAATGAGCGACTTGCTGTTGGTGATGCTAATGGTGCTGATGTTGAAGACGCTTTTAGATGGGCTAAAGGTCAAGATGATTTAGGTGAGCCTTTAATTAATAATAAATCTGTTAGATCTTCTATAGCAGACTGGTATTGTGAAGCTAACGGATTGAAGAACACTAAGCTAAGGACAATGTCTGCACTTTCAAAAGGAGAAACACCTGGACCAGAGGCTTCAATTACAAAAATAGTTAGTGCAAATAAACTTCAGGACATTGGTAATTTTGGAATGGATTCATTGGATATGTCAGGCATGCTGAAAACTGATGATCCAGAAATTCAAAGCTTTCAAAATGCTTGGTTGGGGGCTCCTGGCTTAAGAATTGCTGGAGGAACTGATGAAATCCTGAAAAATATTATTGCTGAAAGAGTTCTTGGCTTACCACAAGATGCTAGAGCAGATAAAGGCTTGCCTTATAAAGATATACCAACTGGTAATGCTTAAGACTTTAATTGAGGAAACAAAATAACATCTCTAATTGATGTTTTATTTGTAATTAGCATAACCAACCTATCTATACCAATGCCTACTCCTACAGCAGGTGGCATACCGTGCTCTAATGCTGTTACATAATCTTCGTCAAATGACATAGCCTCTTTGTCTCCAGTATCCTTAGCCTTAACTTGGTCTCTAAATCTTTCTGCCTGGTCATCAGGATCGTTTAATTCACAAAACCCATTAGCAATTTCTTTACCGCCAATAAATAACTCAAACCTATCTGCTATATCTGGATTTTCATTATTTCTTCTAGATAAAGGTGATACCTCAACTGGGTAGCCAATAACAAAAGTTGGTTGAATTAATTTTTCTTCGACGCTTGATTCAAATAACTCAAGCAGCTCTTTACCACCCATTTTGTTTAAATCATCTTTATTTAATGAAGGGTTATACTCTAAAACTAAATCTAATAAAGAAGCTTTTTTAAAGTTTGATAAATCTAACTCATCTTCTCCCCAAGTGATAGCCAAGGATTGATTAATTTCTTCACATGCTCTTTTAATCATATTTTCAGTAAATTCAATTGTATTATCAAGAGTTGTATATGCTTCATAGTATTCGAGCATAGTAAATTCAGGATTGTGTTTAGTAGAAAGACCTTCATTTCTAAAACTTCTATTTAGTTCAAAAACTCTTTCAAAGCCACCAACTAAAAGTCTTTTGAGGTAGAGCTCTGGAGCAATTCTTAAAAAAAGCTCTCTATCTAATGCATTATGTTGAGTTACAAAAGGTCTTGCTACAGCTCCTCCAGGAATTGGATGCATCATGGGTGTTTCTACTTCTACAAAATTTCTTTGTTTTAAAGAATCTCTTACAGATTCAATTACTTTCGTTCTATTTAAAAATACTACCTTTTGCTCTTCATTACTCATTAAGTCTAAATATCTTTGCCTATATCTTGTTTCTATATCAGATAATCCTTTGAACTTGTCAGGCATTGGTCGAATGGATTTAGTAATTAAAGTTACCTCATCAGCTTCTATGGTTAATTCATCAGTCTTAGTTTTAAACAACTTACCTTTTACACCAATAATATCTCCAAGATCCCATGTCTTAAAATCTTCATACAAATCAATATCGATGGTATTTTTACTAACATATATCTGAATGTCTCCACTAGAATCTCTAACAGTAGCAAAGCTAGCATTGCCCATCACCCTCATAAGAACGACTCTTCCTGCAACAGAAATACCTGTAATATTCTTTTTTTCCAATTCTTCTTTGGAAAAAGAATCATTTTCTTCATGTAAAGATTTTGCGTAATGATCTTTCAAGAAATCATTAACATAGGCTTTATTTTTATCTCGAAGAATTTGAAGTTTTTTTCTTCTTTCTTCAATAATTCCTTCCTCACCACCAATATTTTCTTCAGACATCTAAACTCCTGCTTTTAGACTAGTTTTCATAAATTCATCAAGATCACCATTTAGAACAGCGGCTGTATTTCCGGTCTCATAACCGGTTCTTAAATCTTTTATTCTAGATTGATCTAAAACATATGACCTAATTTGACTGCCCCACCCTATATCTGATTTACTTTCTTCAAGTTCTTGTCTTTCTTCATTCTGTTTTTGTAATTCTAACTCGTATAATTTAGATTTTAATTGTTTAAGTGCATTTTCTTTATTTTTATGTTGAGATCTGTCGCTCTGACACTGTGCAACAACACCAGTTGGAGTATGAGTTAGTCTTACTGCTGAATCAGTCTTATTAACATGCTGTCCACCTGCGCCAGAGGCTCTATAAGTATCGACTCTTATGTCAGCATTATTTATATTAATTTCAATAGAGTCATCAACTTCTGGTGAAATAAAGACTGAGGCAAATGAGGTATGTCTTCTACTTCCTGAGTCAAAAGGCGATTTTCTAACCAATCTATGGATCCCTGTTTCTGTTCTAAGCCATCCGTAAGAATATTCTCCACTAACATGAAGAGTTGCAGATTTAATCCCAGCAACCTCACCATGCGATATTTCAGTTAGATCTACTTCAAAGCCTCTACTTTCAGACCATTTTGAGTACATTCTTAAAAGCATTTCTGCCCAATCCTGAGCTTCTGTTCCACCAGACCCAGATTGAATCTCTATATAAGCAGATGCAGGGTCCATTTTATTAGTAAACATTTTGCTAAATTCAAGTTCAGATACTAATTTTTCTAACTCATAGAAACTTTCAATGATTTCTTTTATAGATGCCTCATCCCCTTCTTCTTGTGCTATATCTATAAACATCAATCCATCTGAAACTTTTTCCTCAGCAGATTGAAAAGATGCTAATGATTTTTCTAATGCAGTTTTTTCTTTACTTATTTTTTGTGATAACTCTAAATCTGACCAAACTTCTTTCTTTGCAAGATCTTCTTCAATTTGTTTTAGGCGATTTTCTTTTGATGAAACATCAAAAACCCCCTCTCTAATTTCATCTAAACGAAGCTTTAAGTCATTTAGACCGGATTTTAATTCGCCTGAATCCATATTAAGAATTATTTTTTGTTATGAAATCAAAAATTAAATCTTTTGATGCCGGGAAGTTATAGGCTCTTTCTTCATTATCAAATATTACAGAAAGACTATTGGGTATGTCTTCTAATGTTAAATTAGCATTTTTTATAACTTCAGGAAATTTAGCTGGATGAGCTGTAGATAAAATAATAGTTTTACCTTGGATATCTTGTGATAGTCTATCAACTGCCTCAGATGCTACCGCTGTATGAGGGTCAATAAGATAATTAAACTTTTTATAGGTATGCTTCATTGCTTCTATTGTTGAAATGTCATCAACACAGTAACTTAAGAAGATATCTTTAGATTTATTCCACATATTTTCTTCAAGCTTAATTGGTGATACTGGAAAATTTTTATAGAAATTTGCGCACATACTTGAATCTCTTTCTGCATAAAAGTCATATACCAATCTCTCAAAATTACTAGCAATGCTTATATCCATGCTTGGCGAAATGGTTTCGCAAACTTTTGTTTTTGAATAATCATTATCAGAAAAAAATCTATGCAAAATATTATTTTCGTTTACAGATACTAAAATTTTATTTAATGGCATTCCCATTTTATGAGCAGAATAACAAGCAAATACATTACCAAAATTTCCTGTGGGAACGGAGAAATTTAAAGGTTGGTTATAATTTGTAATTTTCAAAGAAGCATAAAAATAATAACAAATCTGACCTATTATTCTTACCCAATTGATAGAATTTACAGCCAATAAAAATTGATCGTCTTTTAAAAAACTTCTTTCACTAAATGCCTCTTTTACAATTGCCTGGCAATCATCAAATGAACCATTGACTCTTAGCGTAAAAACATTAGGACTATTAACTGTAGTCATTTGTCTTCGTTGAACCTCAGACATATTGCCATCGGGTAGTAATATGAAGCTTTTGATAGAATCAAATCTTTTGCATGCATCTATTGCGGCAGAGCCTGTATCTCCTGAAGTGGCACCAAGAACTACTGCAGTTTTATTTTGTCTATTCAGAGACTGATCAAAGAAAGCCGCTGCCAACTGAAGACCAAAATCTTTAAATGCAGCTGTTGGTCCATGAAAAAGTTCTAAAACATACTTTGAATCATCTAATTGATGAATTTCGGCAAGATTGTCTTTTCCAAAGTCATGCCATGTTTTGTCTAATATATTTAAAACTTCATCATCTGCAAAAGATGATTTAGTAAAAAGTGGAACAATATATTTTGCGATATCTAAAAATGAGTTTAATGATTTTAAATGCTCTAAATCAACTTGTGGCCAGGTATCTGGCATAAATAATCCACCATCATTGGCTAAGCCTTGCATAAGAACTTCTTCGAAAGTGCGCCCGGAATCATTACCTCTTGTACTATGAAATAGCATATTTATTCAGCTTCGATTCTAATAGATCTAATTGCCCTTACAGAATCTAAATTTAAAAGCTCTTTACATAACAAAGAGTGGTCCGCCTCTTTAAAAGGATCGGTTATTAAAATAATAGGTACACTCTCTCTACTCAATTCTTCTTTTTGTACAATTGATTCTATACCTACTTTTCTTGATGCAAGTAGAGAAGTAATGGAAGCCATAACCCCAGGAATATCTAATGCCTCAATATAAAAATAATATTGGAAAAAAAGTTCAGAAAAATCAGACATTGGAGGATTTATTTTATTATTTGCTGCGCTAGAAGTATCTACATCTACTGAGAAATATAGGTGTACTAAATCTGATATAAGACCTGATGCTGTTGATTCCTGGCCCGCTCCTGACCCTGCTATATGTATTTTTCCAATCAAATCAGTATCAATTTCCATGCCATTTCTAACGCCTTTTAAATTAGCTAAATGAGAATTAAGATTTATCAATGCGGGATGTGCTCTTAGCTCAACCATACCATTATCTATTTTTGCTACTGCAAGATGTTTTATTGTGTAACCCATATCCATGGCATAGTGAAAATCACTCTTATCTATCTTGGTGATACCTTCAATATGAAAATCTAATGGAGGCAAAGCGGTTCCAAAAGCTAAAGAAGATAGAATACCGATTTTATGAGCCGCATCCATTCCTTCTATGTCAAAAGTAGGATCAGGTTCTGCATAACCCTCTTCTTGAGCAAGCCTGAGTGTTGCATCAAAATCCTCACCTTCCTCCATATTAGAAAGAATAAAATTAGAGGTTCCATTTAACATTCCAGAAATCTTAGAAACTTTATTTGCAGCTAGCTCCTCTTTTAATAATTTAATAATTGGTGTCCCTGCACAAACCGATGATTCAAAGAGCACTCTGACTCCATGATCTCTAGCTGATTGAAAAATTTCATCTCCATGATGATAAATAACAGCCTTATTGGCAGTAACAACATGTTTTTTATTCTTTATAGCCTTTAAAATTAGCTCTCTAGCAACCTCAACGCCACCAATAAGCTCTACAACAACATCAATATCATGATCTAGTAATGCAAAAATATCTCTTTCTATCAGGGTTTTACCAGGATCACATTCAGGGTTATCTCTTCTTGCGCCTATTACTTCAATTGAAAAATTAGCGCCAGAGTTTAATTTAATAGCTTCAGCATTTTCATTAACAGCTCTAAATAAGCCAGTAGCAACATTACCCCATCCACAAATACCAACTTTAAGAATTTTCATTATATTTCCATTGATAAAAAGTTTTTAATACCTCGTATTGCTTGTCGTATTCTATGCTCATTTTCAATTAAAGAAAATCTAACATACTCATCGCCATCTATACCAAAACCAGCACCAGGAGATACAGCAACTTGAGCATGTTCAATAAGTAATTTACTAAATTCGAGAGAGCCAAGCTTTAAATACTTCTCAGGAATCTTTGCCCAAACAAACATTGTAGCAAGAGGTTTTTTAACATCCCAGCCAATTCTATTTAAACCATCACATAATTCATTTCTTCTGCTTTCATATATTGAACTTATTGATGCGACCTCATTATCACAATCATTAATTGCTTTAATTGCTGCAACTTGAATAGGGGTAAATGTCCCATAATCTAAATAAGATTTTATCTTAGTTAAGGCTTGAACTAATTCAGAATTACCGCAACAAAATCCAACTCGCCAACCTGGCATATTGTATGATTTAGATAGAGTAAAAAACTCAACAGCTATATCTTTAGCTCCTTCTACTTCTAAGATAGATGGTGCTTTGTAGCCATCAAATACTATATCTGCATAGGCAAGATCGTGAATAATCCAAATATCATACTTTTTACCAATCTTTACAATTTTGTTAAAGAAATCTATGGATACTGACTGTGTTGTAGGATTAGATGGAAAATTTATTATCACCATCTTTGGTTTTTTTGATGCATTAAGAATAGATTCTTCAATATCCGATAAAAAGTCGTCTTCATTATCTTTTAGAGGTACCGATTGTAGATTTGCTCCTGCAATGACAACACCATAAGAATGAATTGGATAGGTTGGAGACTGAACTAGCACTGTGTCATCCTTAGAAAGTGTAGCCAGTGATAAATGAGCTATTCCTTCTTTAGACCCCATACAGGTTACAATCTCTTTTTCTTGATCTAGATCAACATTATATTTTCTTAAGTACCAGTCTTTTATAGCATGTCGTAACTTTGGGAGACCAGCAGACTGAGAATATCTGTGGGTTGATGGGTTTTTAACTGTTTCAATTAATTTATCAACTATAGGTGAAGGTGTTGGTTGATCGGGGTTTCCCATTCCAAAATCAATAATGTCTTCACCACGAGATCTTGCTTTATATTTTAATGCATTGATTTGTGCAAAAATATACGGCGGTAATTTTTTAGCATTTGTAAAATCTTGATCAGGCATTTTTTTATGATTTTAATCTTAGTAAAAGTTCTTTAGGTTCAACATATCCTGAAAACATAACTCCATCCATAGAAAAAATAGCAGGAGTTCCATTTACACCTAATTTCTGACCAATAATATACTGCTTAGAAACTGGTTGTGTATCACAGAATGACAAATCTAAATTTTTATTATTTTTTAATTTAGTAATACTATCTTTTGGATTGTTAGAACACCATGCACCAACCATCTTACTAAAAGCTGATGTTCCCATGCCAGACCTTGGAAATGCAGCATAATGGATAGATATACCTAATTCATTATATTCTTCAATCTGATTATGAAGCTTCCTACAATAACCACAATCAACATCAGTAAAAACAATTAGGGAAAATTGCTCATTATCTGATTTAAATGAAATCAATTCGTCTGAAGGAATTTTATTAAGAATAAACTTTCTTCTTTCTGCAATATTATCTTCAGTAACGTTAGAAATTGAATTATTGTTTATTTTATAGATATCACCAAAAATAAAGAAAGAGCCATCTTTTGTAACATAAATAGGCTGTATATCTCCATAATATACAGCAAGGATGTCTGGAATAGGAGAAAGCTCTATTGATTCAATTATTGCTCCATCAGGTAAAATATTTTTTAGACTATCTTTTATTTGCTCATCTGATGATGACAAGATAGTTGAAAATATTAAGATAAATGAAATAAATAACTTTTTCACTTTAACCTCTAGGATGATGTTTTTTAAGGATTTCGCCTAATCGTTGTTTTGCAATATGAGTATATATTTGGGTTGTAGATAAGTCACTATGTCCAAGCAAAATTTGAACAGATCTTAAATCAGCGCCACGGTTTAAGAGGTGGGTAGCGAAAGCATGTCTGAGAGTATGTGGTGAAATAGATATTTTAAGATTTTCTCTTTTGATGTAGATTTTAATTCTTTGCCAAAAAGCTCCTCTTGATATTTTGGTTCCTCTATTACTAAGAAAAATCTCCTTTGATTTCAAATCTTTTCTATCTTTGAGATACAAACTAATTGACTCTGCTGCCTTCTCGCCGAATGGAACCAACCTCTCTTTAGAACCTTTACCAAAAACTTTTAATACTGACCTGTTAATATCTATATCAGTAAGTTTTAGATTAGTCAGCTCAGAAATTCTCATACCCGTTGCATATAAAAGTTCTATTATTGCTTTATCTCTTCTTTCAATCTCAATATTTAGATCAGGACTATTTAAAAGTCTTTCTACTTCTTCTTCAGACATTGATACAGGAAGATATTTTTCTTGTTTAGGCATAACAATATCAGCGATAGGCGATTTCATAATTATTTTCTTTTTTTGCAGAAAAGTATAAAAAGATTTAATCGATGAAATTTTCCTATTTACTGATGAGCTTTTTAAACCATCCCTAAATAATTTAGAGATATAATTATTGGCATCGGAATCATTTATGCTTAGTGGGTTGGATGAGTTTTTATCAATCCACAAAAGAAATGATTTAATATCATTTCTATATGAGCTTACTGTATTATTTGAAAGACCTTTTTCAATATATAAAGAATCTAAAAAGGAATCAATCAAATGATCCTTTTTATTTTCTAAAGCCATTTGATTAATCTAATCTTTCTTTGATTCTAGCAGATTTGCCTGATCTATCTCTCAGATAGAAAAGTTTAGCTTGTCTTACATCACCCTTTCTTTTAACTTTTATAGAATCTATTAACGGACTGTGCGTTTGAAAAGTTCTTTCTACGCCGATTCCGCTTGAAATTTTTCTAACTATAAAAGAAGAGTTAAGACCACCCTTTTTAACTCCCATGACAACACCTTCAAATGCTTGAAGTCTTGTTCTGTCACCCTCTTTAACTTTAACAGATACAACAATTGTATCTCCAGGTCTAAAAGATGGTAAATCAGTTTTTAATTGCTTAGTTTCAAAATCATTAACAATCTGAGCAGGGGTTCTTTCTTTAAGAGATACAGATGAAGAGTTATCCTCTTCAGCAACTACTTCTTCAGCAGGAGCTTCTTCAGCAA
>ARRL01000004.1 GCA_000385055.1 gamma proteobacterium SCGC AAA168-P09 | reverse complement strand
TTTTTTTGATGTGATATTAACAACTGCTGAGGCTGTATTTTCAACTAATTCTGAAATATTTTCTGGTAAGGATGAGCCAGAGATATTTGGCACAATAAATATACTCAAGAAAAATATTGTTAATGTATTTTTTATTATTTTCATTTTTATTTTATTTTATTAATTTTACTTACTAATAGAATTAGCTACCTTTATTGCGGATTGTGCATCAATATTACCGTATATGGTTATAACCCTACCATCTGCCAGAGGAACCACATGTATTATTTTGTCACCATGCCTCCAGTACCTCACTTTATTAATGCCTAAATTCTTTTTTTCAATGCGCAATATAAAGTTTTTTTCGCCTTTATTAAACCTTCTCCCATCAGAGCTAAGTCTGTTATAGCCAACATTTCTTAAATCGACGTCATAAGGCGTACTATTATCAAGGTCGGGATTGTTAATTACATGCATTACATGATCGACAAGATTTTCTTCAACCTTAGATACAATATCTTTTGCTTCTTTGCTGCTCATTGCAATATTTAACTTATTTTTTGCAGAGATATCTTCACCCATTCTTGAAAACTCAAATTGATTAATTGCAATAAAAGTTAGAAGCACCGTAGCTGCAGCTGTGATTGCATTTGAAAACCAAAAGCCATAACTTATAGATTTTTTCTTTGAGTCAATTGATTGGATATTATTAGAATTATTTATCGATGAACTGACTAATGCATATTGGGATAATTTTTTTTGTAAGTCTGTATCCTTCGCTAGCGCATCAAGGATCTCATCAACCTCATTAGTATTTAGCTCTCCGTCGTACAACGCTGATAGTTTTTCTTCAAGGCTATGCTTCATCATCTAACTCCTTTGATATGAAATTAAGAATATTTTCACGTGCACGAAAAATTCGAGACCTTACCGTACCAATTGGTGTGTCAGTAATTAAAGCTATCTCTTCATAACTTTTTCCATCGGACTCTCTTAGGGTAAATGCTGTCCTTAATGACTCTGGTAACTTATCAATAAATTCCTTAATTTTTTTTAAAGATTGATCATGCATTAAATCTGATTCTGGGTTGGTAAAAGTTTTAAATTCTATGTCAATATCTGAAGATGAGATATTGAGTTTGTCTTTTTTTGATGCAGAGCTTACAAAATGATTTTTGGCTAGGTTGATAGCGATTCTATACACCCAAGTAAAAAAGGCGCTATCGCCTCTAAAGGTTTTAATTTGCTGCCATACTTTAACAAAGGTCTGTTGTGTAAGGTCTTCAGAGTCTTCTCTTGATTTTGTATATGAATATAAAGAGGCATAAACCCTAGGGTAATATTTTGTCATTAAAAAATTAAATGCTCCTTCATGCCCATTTTGAGCTTTTTTTATTAATAAGAAGTCATCACTATTTGAATTATTTTTCATTTAATTTGGCTTCCTTTTTTAATCTGACAGACAAAAGAACTAAAAGTTTCCTTGTTGAGTAAAATTTTTTAAATACATATCAATAAATTTTTCATGCTCTTCAAGTCCTATAGGCTCACCCTTAAATATGTAATCAAACAACTTCTGGTCATCATAATCAAGAATAGCATCCAGCATTCTAATCTCTTCTTGCCCTAAAGACTCTAGTTTATTCTGAGAAAACTCTCTTAGCAGAAGGTCTATTTCTCTCATACCTCTTCTACATTTCCAGTGTATTCTGTTTATTTCTTGATTCATTGGTTAAAATAAAATAATAATTTAATAATCTTACAAGAAAATAGACATTCAAAATAAATTAATATCAATTGGCTCTCTTTATTTAGATACCTTAAAGGTAATTGAAATTGAAGGAGATAAGGACAAGGTTAAAAATTTTCTTCAAGGTCAAGTAACTTCTGACATCAATTCAGTTTCAAATGATAGTTTTCATCTTTCATCTATATGCAATCAGAAAGGTTTTGTAATGGCTGGTTTTTTACTCAGCAAATCTAACAATAAATATAGAATTATTATTAATTGTGAGCTTGTTGATACATTAATAGAGGAATTAACACCTTTTGCTAAGTTCTTTAGTGTTACGTTTCTAGAAAAAACTAATTATGTTCGTGCATCTGTTGAATCAGAACCTTTTAGTAAAAGTATTTTCTTAAAAAATAATACTTTTGCATTATCTGTAGAGATTGAAGATGATAAAAAAGATATTACTAATACTATTTCTTTAAAAGAATGGTCTGCAGCAAATATGATTTTAGGTAATTTTTATCTATCAAAAAATCAGGCAGGTAAATTCAGGCCTTTGGAGATAAATTATGATATACAAAGAGTTTCTTTTGATAAAGGTTGCTTTAGAGGCCAAGAAATAATTGCAAGAATGAAATATTTAGGTGTTGATCGAAGAAGATTTTGTACCATTATTTCAAAAAGCGAGATCAAAGATGAAAAACATTTAAAAATCATAGGTGAGTCAATCAAATTAAAGGATAGTTTTATCTGCTTAAGTTTGATTAAAAAAGATTTTTTAGAGGTGCTCAAGGAAGATGCTTCTATCCTAATTATATAGTTCTACCATTTTATGGGACTCTTGTTCATATTTAATAGGATATCGTTCGTCTTTGAGAAATGCTTGCATCCAAAAAACCCCCTGTAAGATGATAGAGGTGATGGATGAGATGATTTAAGAACATAATTAACTTCGCTGTCTATTAAATATTCTTTTTCTGCCGAGCTACTCCCCCATAAAAGAAAAATAACATCCCTTTTATTACTTAAAATTTGTATAACAGAATCTATAAGCATGCTCCAACCAATATTGGAATGAGATCCAGGTAAAGAGTCTATAACACTAAGAGATGTATTAAGAAGAAGAACTCCTTGCCTAGCCCATTCTTCTAAATTACCTAAATTATGATAACAAAATCCTAAATCATCATGAATTTCTTTATATATATTTCTGAGAGAAGGAGGAATTTTATTACCCTTATTCACTGCAAATGCTAAACCATTTGCAAGACCTTTTTGATGGTAAGGATCTTGGCCAAATATAACAACTTTTGTATTGTCGAAGCTGCATAAATTAAAAGCATTAAAAATTTTATCTACAGGAGGATAGACATCATGGCCTTTATTTATATCTAAACAAATCTGATTTAATGGGGAATAAATATTGTCCTTAAGCTTTATATTTTTAAGCTCTTTTTCCCAACTTTGAGGAAGTTTAATATCAAGATTATGTTTATGCATATTTCATAAAAATCTTATCCACAGAAACTGTGGATAAAGTTATGGATAACTTTATTTATACCACAATAAAGCCTTTAATATAAAGGTTTTCCATAAGTTGAGTAAAAATTATACAGATATTAAAAAAAACACCGCAAATCAATGTTTTATATTAAATTTATAAATTTCTTTTGATTTTCTAAGGTTAGTATTACAAAAGAGCTTTATCATTCTTTCATGCTGTTGACAAGTATAAAAATATGTTAATTGTTTACAAAATAGAAAGTAACATAAGTCGAAGTAATAATCCTTAATAATGGCTATATTTTATTACAGAGTCTTACACTGATAACATGGTCTATATTTTCTATATTTTTGATTAATTCCTGTGTCGGTTCATCCTCTAAATCAATTAGATTAATTCCTATAGCTTCCCTGCTTTTGTGTGTCATGTCTGCAATATTGATATTTTTATATCCAATCTCATCAGTTATTTTACCTATCATTCCAGGTTCATTTTTGTTGATAATAACCATTCTATATTGTGTTTTTCTGC
Source organism: gamma proteobacterium SCGC AAA168-P09 (assembly GCA_000385055.1). Taxonomy (GTDB): domain Bacteria; phylum Pseudomonadota; class Gammaproteobacteria; order Magnimaribacterales; family D2472; genus SCGC-AAA076-P13. The sequence continues at coordinate 103,779 of ARRL01000004.1, read as the reverse complement.
CCAGTTTGATCGATGGAAAATTAACTGAATTGATAATGATTCCATCATTTAGAAAATTAGAGATTTGTTCTGCTGCCATAACTGCACAATTCACTTCAGCTTCTTTTGTGCTAGCACCTAAATGAGGTAAAAGTATTACATCTTGAAAATTATTAGCTCTAGTTACCAGCTCAGGAGTAGGAAAATCAGTGACAAATTTATCAATTACTTTTAAGTCTAAAGCTTCTATAATATCTTTATTATTAACGATACCTCCTCTTGATAAGTTAACTAACTTAGCACCTTTTTTAAATTTTTTAAGCGATTCTTTATTTATTAAGTCTTTTGTATCATCAACTAAAGGCACATGAATCGAAACATAGTCCGAATTATTTAGAAGATGATCTATAGAATCTGCTTTTTCAACATTCTTAGGTAACCGCCAAGCAGCATCTATAGAAATATAAGGGTCGTACCCGATAATTTTCATCCCCATCACTTCAGCGGTTTGGGCAAGTAAAGACCCTATAGCACCTAGGCCAATAATACCCAAAGTTTTACCCTTTAACTCATTCCCTTTAAAGTTTTTCTTCTGGGCTTCCATTGATTTGTTTAACTCAGAAGAATCCTGTCCAGATAATGATTTAGAAAAAATATTTCCTTGGATAATACCTCGTGAAGATAGAAGCATACCGCATACAACTAGCTCTTTAACTGCATTTGCATTAGCACCAGGGGTATTAAAGACAACAATACCTTTATTTGTAGCCTCTTCAACAGGTATATTATTTGTGCCTGCTCCAGCCCTACCAATACATTTTAAAGAGTCATTAAAATCGTCACTAGAAAGATTTTGACTCCTTAAGATAAGAGAATCAGGATCGATCTCATTAATATGAAAATCATTTTCATTTAAGATGTTCAAGCCATCCTTAGCAATATTATTAAAAATTTTATATGTAAACATTTGAATATGTATGTTTTTATGAAAATGTATTATATAGAAAAAAAATTATTATTTAACGAATTAAATTACTTAATATTAGATATAGTTTTTTCTATATAATTTCTCCAAAGCCTATAATCTGTTTCAAGGAAATCTCTTAAATTATCTTGGGGTTCGTATTTATCTTCTATTCTTGATTTTATGCTGTCAATATTTTCACCCTGTGATATTTGAGCAACAATGCATGCGCCTAAGGCAGTAGATTCAATATTTGCTGGTTTTAAAATATTTACCATAAGGGAGTCAGATAATAACTGACAAAATGTTTTATTTGCAGTCATTCCACCGTCTACATTAAGTGAGTTTATCTTGATGTTATTCTGTATAAGTAGTTCTGTAATATCTCTTGTCTGATAACATATTGATTTAAATGCAGCCGTAATCATGTCATTCTTAGATGCGTCCTGTGTGATCCCATAAAAACCCCCTCTCACATCAGAATCCCAATATGGTGCTGCAAGACCATTAAAAGCAGGTAAGAACTGAATATTATTAGAAAAACCATTTTGATTAAGAAATTCTTCGCTGCTTGATGCATCTTTAAAAAATTCCATTTTATCTCTAAGCCATTGAATTATATTGCCACATGAATAAATACTTCCCTCGATTGCATAATTAATTTCATTATTTAGCTTGTAACCAACGGTTGTAAGAAGACCTTCATCTAGAGTAATTAATTTTTTTTTTGTATTGACCATTAAAAAACAACCAGTGCCATAAGTCGATTTCATATCTCCATGATTAAAACAGCGCTGACCAACTAAAGCAGACTGTTGATCTCCAATAACACCTTTAATGGCTATATTTTGTCCTTCTATGTTTAGAGTTCCATAATCAGAGTCGCAAGATCTCACTTCTGGAAGCATGGATCTTGGTATATCAAATAAATTTAATAAGTCCTCATCCCACTGCATACTATTAATATTGAATAACATAGTTCTTGAGGCATTTGTTACATCAGTTAAATGAAGTTCTTCTTTGGACAGTTTATTTACCAAAAAAGAATCAACTGTCCCAAACCTAAGCTTGCCTGCTTCAGCATCTTTTCTTGCTCCATCTACGTTATCTAATATCCATTTTATTTTTGTTGCAGAAAAGTAAGGATCGATAACTAACCCAGTCTTAGCTCTTACCATTTCTTCATGGCCATTATCCTTTAATTTTTTACATAGCTCATGAGTTCTTCTATCTTGCCAAACAATAGCAGGATAGATTGGCTCACCCGTCTCTACAGACCAAACTATTGTTGTTTCTCTTTGATTTGTTATTCCGCAAGAACTTATTATCTCTGAAGATTGTTTTATAACATTTTCTAATGTTTCCTTAACTGTTCTTAAAATATCACTCGGCTCTGCTTCTACCCATCCATCATTAGGATAAGACAATGCATACTCTTGTTGAGAGTCTCTAATTGGCTCGTGGCTGGGACTAAAAATTATTGCTCTAGAGCTCGTTGTACCTTGATCTATAGCTAAAAAATTATTCATATTATTTCTCCTTTAATGTGAATTATCCACAATTTATACACTGATTACCAACAACAAAAAAACAGCTTACATACACTATATAGTGAAAAAAAATGAAATTGTCACAATATATAGTGTTTTTTTACTTGATTCTTTATCCACAACAAGTAATATTAGGGTAGCGGAACATAAAGTGAGTGTAACTGCAGACACACAAAACTTCTTCCAAAAAATTTAAATTATAAAAACTCTTTATGAGTAGAAAGATTACGGCGAATAAATAGGGAAACAAAGAAAGAAAATGGAAACAACACAACAAGAAATTAGCAAAACATTAGAAGTTCAGCAACAAACACAAACTAATGACATTGAAACCACTGCTCCAGGTAAGTTAAGAGTTATAAAAAGAAATGGAAAAGTGGTGGCTTTTGAAGAAGATAAAATAAAAGTTGCAATAACTAAGGCTTTTCTTGCAACAGAATCTGGGAATGCCGCAGCAAGTGAAAGAATTCATAAAAAAGTAAATGCAATATCTTCTGGAATAATTGAGGTTTTTGAAAGAAGAATGCCATCAGGAGGCACACTTCATATAGAAGAGATTCAAGATCAGGTTGAACTTCAATTAATGAGAAGCGAGGAACTAGAAGTAGCGAGAAGCTATATTCTTTATAGAGCAGGTAGAACTCAAGAAAGAAAAAAAGTAGCTCCAGAAATTGATATACCAAACAGACCTAATATAAATATTACAAAAACAGATGGGACTTTGGTACCACTTGACGTAGATAAGGTAGCAGCATTAATTAATGATGCATGTGATGGACTTGAAGAAGTATCAATGAATGTTGTTCTAGAAGAGGCTTTAAAAAATCTGTATGACGGAGTATCGCTAGCAGATATGAGAACGAGTCTTGTGATGTCAGCTAGAACAAAGGTTGAGCAGGAGCCAAACTACTCATTTGTTACGGCAAGAATTCTGATGGATCAGCTAAGAAGTGAAGCACTTGGCTTTCTTGGAGTGGCAGAAGAGTCGACATATAATCAAATGGAAGAATTCTATCCAAAAGCCTTTTTAGCATATATAGATAAAGGAATTGAGCTAGATATATTAGATCCAGGATTAAAAACTTTTGATCTAGATAGGCTTGGTAAAGCAATAGATCATAAAAGAGATAATCAATTTACTTATCTAGGATTGCAGACACTATATGATAGATACTTTATTCACTCTAATGATGTTAGATACGAACTTCCTCAAGTTTTTTTTATGAGAGTGGCTATGGGTCTGGCTGTGGAAGAGGATGATAGAGAAGAGAGAGCAATAGAATTTTATAGATTACTATCAAGCTTCGATTATATGAGCTCAACTCCTACTCTTTTTAATTCAGGGACCAAAAGACCGCAATTATCCTCCTGTTACCTAACAACAATTCCAGATGATTTAGATGGTATTTTTGGAGCTATGAAAGACAATGCACTTCTTTCAAAATGGGCCGGAGGACTAGGAAATGACTGGACATCAGTTAGAGCAATGAACTCTTACATTAAAGGTACTAACGGTAAAAGTCAGGGTGTTGTTCCTTTCTTAAAAGTTGCAAATGATACTGCTGTTGCTGTTAATCAAGGTGGAAAAAGAAAAGGAGCTATGTGCGCTTACCTAGAAACATGGCATTTGGATGTAGAAGAGTTTTTAGAGCTTAGAAAAAATACAGGCGATGAAAGAAGAAGAACCCATGATATGAATACAGCAAATTGGGTTCCAGACTTATTTATGAAGAGAGTTGAAGAAGATAAAAATTGGACACTCTTCTCTCCTGGTGAAGCGCCAGACCTTCATGATCTTATTGGTAAAGCTTTTGAAGAAAAATATGAAGAATATGAAAGAAAAGCAGAAGCTGGAGAAATGGATCAATTTAAGTCAGTTCCAGCCAAGGAGCTATGGAGAAAAATGTTAACAATGTTATTTGAAACAGGTCATCCTTGGATTACATTTAAAGATTCATGCAACCTAAGATCACCTCAACAGCATGCTGGTGTTATACATTCTTCAAACCTTTGCACAGAGATTACTCTTAACACAAGCGCAGAAGAAATAGCTGTATGTAATTTAGGATCTGTAAACCTTGCAAGACATATGAAAGAAGGAAAGCTAGATGAAGAAAAAATTAAGCAAACTGTTTCAACAGCAATAAGAATGCTTGATAACGTTATAAACATTAACTATTACTCTGTAGATACAGCAAAAAACTCCAATCTCAAGCATAGACCTATTGGTCTTGGCATGATGGGATTCCAGGACGCATTATATGTACAAGATATAGCATATTGTAGTGATGATGCTGTAGATTTTGCTGATAAAAGTATGGAATTAATCAGCTATTATGCAATTCATGCATCAACAGAGCTTGCAAAAGAAAGAGGAGCTTATGAATCATATGAAGGATCTCTATGGAGCAAAGGAATACTTCCAAAAGATTCAATAGAAATATTAGCTGAGAATAGAGGGTCTGAGTATCTAAATGTTGATAGATCTGAAACACTTGATTGGGATACTCTAAGAAAAAAAGTTATATCTGATGGTATGAGAAATTCTAATGTTATGGCTATAGCTCCAACAGCAACCATTTCAAACATAACTGGTGTAACTCAATCAGTAGAGCCGACATATCAAAATCTATATGTTAAATCTAATTTATCTGGAGAGTTTACTATTGTTAACCCTCACCTAGTTCATAAGTTAAAAGAGCTAAATTTATGGGATGACGTCATGATCAACGATCTTAAATATTTTGAGGGAAGTTTATCTCAAATATCAAGAATACCTGATGAAATAAAAACAATATATTCTACTGCTTTCGAAGTAGAGCCTAGATATATAGTTGAATCAGCAAGCAGAAGACAGAAGTGGATTGATCAAGCTCAGTCATTGAATTTATATATAGGTAATGCGGATGGGAAAAAACTAGATATCACATACAGAATGGCTTGGTACTCTGGTTTAAAAACTACTTATTACCTTAGATCTATAGCTGCAACATCAACTGAAAAATCAACTGTTGCGCAAGGAAAACTTAATGCGGTGAGTGCTGAGGCAACTCAGTCTGCGCCACAGGAACTTGGAGCACCAGCTCCTGTTCCAGATGCTTGCTCTCTGGATGATCCAGATTGTGAAGCATGTCAATAATATAGGAGAAAGAGATGTTAAATTGGGATGATTACGGAAAAGAGGAAGTGAACACAGCTGCTGCGGTTACAGCAACCAAAACTGTTGTTGATGCGCCTAAAGTTGAAGAGCTAAAACCTGCTCCTACACCTGTTGATACAGAAGCTAGGATAAAAAATGAAAATACAAGTATTGAAGAAGGTTCTAGAGCAAAAATTGCTAGAGAAGCAATAAAAAATTTAGATGTTGCTGCGGGTATAGAAGAGCTTGATGAGATGGCTGGATCAAGAGTGCAGGTTGATGACAAAATGATGATCAACTGTAAGGCTGATTTAAATCAACTAGTTCCATTTAAATATGACTGGGCATGGCAAAAATACTTAGATGGTAGTGCTAACCACTGGATGCCTCAGGAAATTAACATGACTAATGATATAGTTTTATGGAAATCTGAAGATGGTTTAACAGAAGATGAAAGAACAATAGTGAAAAGAAATCTAGGTTTCTTCTCAACGGCTGATTCTTTAGTCGCCAATAATTTAGTATTAGCTTTGTATAGACTGATAACAAATCCAGAATGTAGGCAATATATTTTAAGACAAAGCCTAGAGGAAGCTATTCATACACATGCATATCAATATTGCATAGAGTCCCTTGGAATGGATGAGGGAGAAATCTTTAATATGTATAGAGAAATACCATGTGTATCAAGAAAAGCTGCATGGGGATTAAAATATACACAAGAAATATCAAATCCTGAATTTAAAACAGGAACAGTGGAAACAGATAAACAGCTCCTAAAAAATCTTATAGCTTTTTATTGCGTGCTAGAAGGAATTTTCTTTTATTGCGGATTCACTCAAATATTATCTATGGGAAGAAGAAATAAAATGACTGGAACGTCAGAGCAATTTCAATATATTCTTAGAGATGAGTCTATGCATGTAAATTTTGGTATTGATGTAATCAATCAAATTAAAATTGAAAATCCACATTTATGGGATGAAGAGATGAAGGCTGAAGCAGCTCAAATGATACTTGAGGGTACAGAGTTAGAGATAATGTATGCAAGAGATACTATGCCTCGTGGTGTGTTAGGAATGAATGCAGCAATGATGGAAGAGTATCTAAAATTTATTGCAAACAGAAGACTAACACAGATAGGTCTAGAAGAAGAATTTAAAGGTGTAGGAAATCCCTTCCCTTGGATGTCTGAAATTATTGACCTAAGGAAAGAGAAAAACTTCTTTGAAACTAGAGTTACTGAATATCAGGTTGGCGGTGCTCTGAACTGGTAATAGTCTAAATAGAAAAACTAGGTCTGTTGGAAACCTGATTGATGTAATCATTCAGGTTTTCATAATCTACTATATCAAGCCTATTTAACTTGACTAAAAATTGTAAGGACGTGACCATTTGAATGTCTGCATAAGTAAATCTTTCTCCTGCAATATATTCTCTAGCAGCCATGATTTCATCATAAGCATCTAAAGCCTTTATAGCTAACTTTCTTTGTGCAAGGCCATATTCTTGGTTTTGGTCTTCCATCTGACTCATGTGAGGATGTGTGTGCCTAAATCCATGCATTAAAGGAACCATTAATTCATACGTTACCCTTGAGTACCACATTTCAATAGAAGCTATCTCTATAGGATTTTCTCCAAATAGATTGGGTTCAGGGTATAAAGACTCTAAATATCTACATATAGCAGTTGTTTCCAAGATAATAGTATTATCATCTAACTTGAGAGCGGGGACTTTTGAGTTAGGTGCTATTGTCTTATATTCAGGTGTCTTGTGCTCCAGTTTTCCTAGATCTAAATCAATTATTTCAACCTGATCAAAAATAGCCTTTTCTTTTAAGAAAATTAGAACCTTTAATGGGCTTGGGGCAAGCTTACTTGAATAAAGCTTCATGCTTAACCCTTATTGATCAATTCAAATATTTTTAAAGTTTGCTCACCGCCATTTTGAAGCGGTCTGGCATCATCCATATCTGAAACTTTATCCCAATTTGCAGCAATATTTTCAGCAGTCATGTCTTCATCAGTTCCAAGATTAATACCCATTGTTTCATGAATGAATATTCTTGCAAAAACTCCAGCTCCAGCAGCAATAATAACTCCATTAGGAGCATCTTTACTTGCCAAGTAAACAACTGCAGGTGTTACATGTTCAGGCTGCATATTTTTACCAAAATCTTCAGGTATCAAGCCTTCTGTCATCCTTGTGTATGCAACAGGAGTAATTGAATTGGTATATACGTTATATTTTTGACCTTCTAGTTTAAGTGTATTCATTAAGCCTATTACTGCCATTTTTGCAGAACCATAATTAGCTTGACCAAAGTTACCAAATACTCCGCTTGATGAACTTGTAAAAATTATTCTACCAAACTCTTGCTCTCTCATTATCGGATATACCGTATGGGTGCAATTTAAAGTACCTTGAAAGTGAACATCCATAACAGCATTAAAGCTCTCTATAGAATCTTTATGGAAACTTTTATCTCTCAAAATTCCAGCATTGTTTACAAGGATATCTATTCTGCCCCATTTCTCCATAGCTTCATTTACCATGGCCTTAACAGCATCTAAATCAGTAACGCTTGCACCATTTGCTATTGCCTCACCTCCCTCAGAGATAATTTGATCAACTACAGCTTTAGCAGCATCACTGGCTCCACTTCCATCAACGCCACCACCAAGATCGTTTACAACTACCTTAGCGCCTCTTCTTGCAAGATCTAGAGCATGCTCTTTGCCTAGTCCTCCACCTGCACCGGTAACAATTGCAACTTGATTATCAAATCTAATACTCATTTATTTCACCCCTTTTTTTGGAAGTTTTTATATATTTAAGATAAAGTTATTCTAATAAAAATTAGTCTTGTTTACTATAACCGAAAAAAGGAACATCCTTGTTTGAAAAAGAAGTAATAACTGGATATCCAAATTTAGATATTAGTTTGTATAACAGCATTGCAACAAAACAAAAAATAGATTTATGGTACGAAGCATGCTTAGAAAATTTGTATTGGGAAACAGGATTTATAAAAATCTTTGGAAAGAATCATCAAATTCCAAGACTCCAAGCTTGGTATGCTGATCAAAACATAGAGTATAGATATTCTGGAAAAAAACTTAATAGACATGATTGGAATGCAATACTGCTAGAAATTAAACTAAACATAGAGCATGTTACATCTCATAAATTTAACTCTGTTCTTGCAAATTTATACAGAGATGAAAATGATTCTATGGGGCTCCATGCTGATGATGAAAAAGAACTTGGCATGAATCCCATAATAGCATCATTATCACTTGGAGAATCAAGAGATATTTATTTCAAGCATAAAAATATAAAAACAAGCTTAAACATCTCGCAAACCAGTGGTCAACTTATGGTGATGCATGGCCATACACAAAAATATTGGAAACACGAAATAAAAAAAACAAAAAAACCCAAAAAGCCAAGAATAAATTTAACTTTTAGGAATATAATTACAAATTAATTTTCAAATTCATAAGGAAAAGAAATGAGTTCAAGAGTAAAAGTTGTAGTCACTGGAGCAGCAGGTCAAATAGCCTACTCTCTTATTCCAAGGCTGGTTGATGGAAATACATTTGGAGATAAGATTGTTGACTTGTGTCTTGTTGAGATTCCGCAAGTTGTTAGCAAGCTTGAAGGCTTAGTTATGGAGCTTGAGGATTCATATTTTCCTAACATGGGCGAAGTAACATACACAGACAACTTTGAAGAGGCTTCCAATAATGCAGATTGGTTCCTTTTGGTAGGAAGTATTCCAAGAGGAATTGTTTACGAGGGCAAGAAAATAGAAGAAAGATCAGATTTACTTAAAATTAATGGCGGAATCTTTGTTAAACAAGGTGAGGCCATAGGTAAGAATGGTAAAAATGATGCAAAAATTCTTGTTGTTGGCAATCCTGCAAATACTAACGCATTAATAGGAAAAAACTCAGCAGGCAAAGAATCTCAATTGTGGATGGCGATGACCATGCTTGATTCAAGCAGGGCTAAATCAGTAATTAGTAAAAAAACTGGTACTAATATTAAAGATGTTAAGAATATGATTATTTGGGGCAATCACAGCCCTACCATGTATCCTGATGTAGAGAATGTTTTAATTGATGGGGAACTAGGAAAAGATGTTATAGACGACATGAAATGGGTTGAGGATCATTTCTTACCCACTGTTCAGCAAAGGGGAAAGGCTGTGATAGATTCTAGAGGCGCCTCTTCTGCAACTTCAGCTGCTAAAGCAGCTTTAGATACAATAATTGCCTGTGAAAATACAACCAAAGAAGGAAACTCATTCAGTGCAGCAGTTGCTAGTGATGGAGCATATGGTGTACCGGAAGGTCTCATTTGCGGCTATCCTTTAATAACACTTTCCGATGGTAGTGTTGAGATTAAAAGAGACATTAGTATGTCTGAATTTGCAAAGAAAAAATTTCAAATATCAATTGATGAGCTTGAATCAGAAAGAGAGGCTGTAAAACATCTGTTAAAATGAAAAAAAATGGAAGTATTCTAAATAACTTTATCCTAAAGATAGTTCAAGAAGAAAACGCATCAAATGTTCAGCTTGTTACTAAACAAAATATTTCTGTGCTTGTTAAATTGTTTGAAAATACAAGCGTATCTCAAATTAATATTTCTCCGTCAATTGATGACATTAAGGAAACTAGTGATTTATTTATAGTACTTGAAGACATAGAACTTAAGGATAGTGAAATCGGGATTATAAAAAATCTTCTTAGTCAAAAAATTATGATATTTACCATTCCTGAAGACGGAGTAATAGAATCAAATATGATTAAACTTGGATTTCAGGTTGAATTAGAAGACAGTAAAAATAAGTTATTATGTTTTTCATATAATCTAAAGACCTACAATAATAAAAGATCATGGAATAATTCTGAAGGCTGGGCTAATCCAGAAAACTTCGATAAATATAGATGGTAAAAATTACCTAAAATAAGTAAGGAACTGAAGAAACTCCTTATTACTTCCATCAACTTCAAGATCACCGCTAGCCATAGCCATCACTGGGTTGGCCAAACCAGATATCGCCATTTTAAAGTTAAATTCTGTTGACTTAACTTTAATAGCGCATGGATCATTAATTTGATTAGATATTGCAGCAACCTGATTTCTAATTGATATTGTTTTTCTTAGTCCTGATGAAAAATAAAAACATACATTCATATTCTTATTAACGACTTTCTCTGGATTTAGCCTCACAGATAGAATACTAAAAATAGTATCTATTGAAATTTCTTTAACTCCTTCTACAGTTCTTTCGGTCTCTGAAAAAGAGACAAAATTATTATTTAACTCCAGCGCTGATGAAAGAAAGTAATTTCTTTTATTGGGGTTAGAAGACCTTGCTCCAATATAAAGTAAAGCCTCTCTTCTTAGGGATTCCACTTCAGCTATAGAATAATTTAATGCCATCAACCTATCACTTAGCTCTAGGGCCCATTGCATCTCTTTATCATTTACTGCATTTTGAAAGGCTAAAAATAAAGCTTCTTCTCCACCAGCTAGATTTGCAAATTTCTGAGCCTCATCTTTTCTTGATAATGGATCTAATTCAGCAGGATTACCATTAAACCAGCCAAGATAGCCGTTGAAGATACTTTTAACAGACCATCTTACTGTGCCATAAAATTCATTTAAAAAAGGAGACTTTTTTATAGGCTCTGGTAACTCGACTAATTGAATAATCTGATCTGGGTAGAAACCTTGATTCATTAATCTGACAGTTTGATCATGAACAAACTGAATTGCATCCCTGTACAAAGTAAGAGTATCTGATATTACCACTGATCCAATAATTGGCTTGGTGTGACTAGGAAATACGTACTCAGAATTAAATGAACGCATGTGATCTAGACTTGAAACCCACCCCATTACATCTCTATGAGTTGTTCCTCTGATTGTGTATAGATTGGGAAATGTCTTATATATGTTATCGCCCGGCATTAATGATTTATGATTAGGTAGCCAAACAAATAACTGATCATTGGTTTCGCCAGGAGCATGGTAAAGTTCAATATTTATTCCAGCAATGTTAATCTTAAGTTCATCCTCAAACGTTGTATCTGGACTAACATAACCAAATGGTGATTTAGAAATATTGAGGCTTTTACCAATGCCAACATTTATAACATCATCCTCCGGTAAGGCGGTTCCAAACATTCTGGTACTTCTAGTGCTAATGATAGGATTAATTATTCCAAGAATTCTCTGCATATAATAATCTGTAGATTTATGAGCAATAATTTTTGGTCTTTCTTTCTGTGTTGTTAAGTAATATGCAGTTCCGAAAGTATGATCTCCATGGTTATGGGTATAAATAATGGCTTTAATTGGATTGGAGTTTTTTTGTTTAAAAAGCTCATATATCTCTTCAGCCTCATAAGTACTGTCTGATGAATCAATAATAATGTTTCCAGTATCACCTTCAACCATTATTGAATTAGCAATACCAAAGCCAATTGCTACATGTATTTTTCCACCAGGGGTATCATAAGAATATACCTTTCTTTCAAATTCTTTTGAGTGCTCTATAAGATTTTCTACTTGGGAGGTTTTTGGGATTTCAATTTCACTATCTTGTGGAGCGCAAGATAAAAGGAAAAAGCAAAATAAAAGACTTGATATATTTTTTGAAATCACAAATTTTTATTTTTTATAAAAAACTAAGCATTATTTCATCTACAATTAGATCAGATCCATCATCTGATGTCGCTGCTTTTGAAGAACCTGACCTCCATATAGTCACGACAGTCCAAAGGGTTGAGTCTGAAGAGTTATCCTTAAGATTAACTCTAAGAATATTCTCTGTAATAGTTCTAATGTCATCACGGTACATATATCTATCCCAGTAATATCTAGAATAATAATGATTCATTCTATCTGATTGAATTTTATCTTTGGTAGTTAGGTTGATATCAAATGTAAGGTTTGAATCAGCTGAATAAGTAAGACCTCTTTCTTGAAGTGCATACTTAAGATTATCTTTAAATCTTTCTAATTCAATAGGATTTATTTCAGCACTAACATTAGATTCATTTATCTTTATATAAAAGTCGTTATAATTGTCTAAGTTGAAAGTATCAACTGAATCAACTTCAATGTTAGTTTGAATACTATTACAACCGATTAATAGTATTAGTGTAAGTAGTGTTGTTATATTTTTCATAGAATTAATTATAAATTTAAATAGATTTTATTATGTTTAACCTTCAAGAACAAAAGTATATTCCTTTATTAGATATTAATGCTCAAATATATAACGAATCTGAATTTAATTGCAAGCATGTCCACTTAGATACAAATAGTGATGAAAAAGTTTTTATGGTTGCTTTTAGAACAATTCCAGAAGATTCAACTGGGGTAGCTCACATTCTTGAGCATACTGCCCTTTGTGGTTCCAAGAAATATCCTGTAAGAGATCCCTTTTTTATGATGATAAGAAGATCTCTTAATACATTTATGAATGCCTTCACATCAAGTGATTGGACAGCTTACCCTTTTGCAACTCTAAACAAAAAAGATTTTGATAATTTATTAGGGGTATATTTAGATTCATCATTCTTTCCAAATCTTGATAGCTTGGATTTTGCTCAAGAAGGCCATAGACTTGAATTCAAGGAGAAAAATAATCCTGACAGTGAGATTGAAATTAAAGGTGTTGTATATAATGAAATGAAGGGAGCAATGAGCTCCATTACAAGTCAATTGTGGCATGGTATGTCAAAACATTTGTACTCTTCATCAACATATAAACATAATAGTGGTGGAGACCCAGAAAATATTATTGATCTTACTCATGAAGATTTAGTTAATTTTCATAAAAAGCATTATCACCCATCTAATGCAACCTTTTTTACATTCGGTAAACTAGATCCTAAAGAAATTCAAAAATTTATTAAAGTTAATGTACTAGATAGCTTCTCTCCATCTAATGAAGTAGTAGCAGTGAGAAATGAAAAAAGACTATCTTCACCAAAAACAATATCTGATTTTTACAACCCTCAGCCTGGGGATGAAAATAATCATCATGTTGTAATTAGCTGGCTTCTAAATGAGAGTCATAATCCAGTAGAACTTCTGGAGACTTACTTAATGTCTAATATACTTTTAGATAATTCAGCGTCTCCCCTTCGAAAAGCTCTAGAGGGTTCAGAATTAGGCACGTCACCATCTCCCCTTACAGGACTTGAGGCAGATCAAAAAGAACTTGTTTTTGCGGCTGGTCTTGAAGGAGTGGATGCAAATAAGCAAATTGAAGTCGAAAAATTGATAATTGACTGTCTTGAATCGCTTGTTAAGGATGGGGTTCCAAAAGATTTAATAAACTCCTCTTTACATCAACTTGAAATAAGGCAAAGAGAAATAACAGGTTCAGGCATGCCATTTGGGCTTCAAATAATGTTAAATTGTTTACCAGCTTGTATACATAATGACAATCCTCTTGAAATTCTAGACCTAGACAATGCATTTGATACTATTAAAAAAAATTTAAAATCAGAAAATTATATTGAAAACCTCATAGAAAAAAATCTTATTTTAAATGCGCATAGGTTGAATTACTCTCTTGTACCAGACACTGAATTCAATAAAAAAAATGAAGATAAAATCCAGCAAAAAGTCTTTGAAAAAACTAGGGATTTATCACAAAAAGAAAAGGAAGATATTGTAAGGCTAGCTAACGAGCTTGAAACCAGACAGAATGCACAAGATGATCCTGAGATTCTTCCAAAGGTAACAAAAGACGACATCCCTCTTTCAAGAAACTATGCATCTCCAGTAATAACAGAAACTAATACAAATTCTAATTATTTTTACAAAACTGGTACAAACGGTATCGTTTATCATTCTATGTTATTTCCATGCGATGCTTTAAATCAGGATGAGTTAAGTGTTGCAAACCTTTTTACAAGCACATTAACAGATATTGGCCTTGGTCATGATTCATATGAAGATATTCAAAGATATCAATCTTCAATAACTGGCGGCATTTCTGCTTCCTTTATTACTTTACCGAATGATGATGGCAACTCATATAAATTAGCTTTAAAGCTCTCATCCAAGAGCTTAGAAAAAAATGATCTTTTAATGCAGGATTTAATGCTAAAAACAATTAGTGATTCAAATTTTAACGAATCAAAGAGAATTAAAGAGTTGCTAGAGTTTATATCTGCAGATAACGAAAAATCTGTAATTCAAAATGGTCATATCCTATCAATGAGTAATGCTGCATCTCAAATAACAGATATTGCAGCAACTAATGATTTAACTTCAGGCTTAAGATTTATACATAATACAAATAAATTATCTAAGTTAGTAAGTGATAAGAATGAATTTGATATATATTTAAATTCGCTGCATTCCATTAAAAATAAGCTATCAAAAACACCCAACTATTCATTTACCGCCTCATCATTAGATCAATCTGACCTTAAACTAAATACTATATTTAATTCAGAAACTTTTGATTTAAATGATCAAGATTTTGTTGATGTTCAAAATAACTCAGTTGGCTGGGTTACTGGATCGCAAGTATGTTTTTGTGCAGAAGCTTTCCCATCAGTTGATTCAAAGCATGAGGATGCTCCTGCTTTAACTGTTCTTGGAACTGTATTGCGTAATGGCTTTCTTCATTCGGCAATTAGAGAGAAAGGCGGTGCTTATGGATCTGGCGCTACTCAAGATTCAAATAATAAAGTATTTAAATTTTTCTCTTATAGGGATCCAAAATGTACAGAAACGTTTGAAGAATTTAAAAATTCTAGAGCCTGGTCTTTGAAAAACATATCAAATGATCAGCTTGAAGAAGGTGTGCTAGGGGTTATCTCAAGTATAGATAAGCCATTATCTCCTTACGGTGAAGCAATGAGTGATTTTATGAGTGAGCTTGATAATAAAACACAAGAAGAGCGCTTGCTTTTTAGATCAAGAGTAAAAGAATGTACATTAGAAGATCTTGTAAAAGTTTCCGAAAAGTATTTATTTAATGATTCTAAGAGATCCGTTATAGCTGGTGAGAACTTTACTGAAGAGCTTTCTAAACTTAATTTTGATATAAAAAATATCTAATTTAAAAGAAAAAGAACCTTTTCTTCTTAAGCTCTTTTGCACATCCCCAGTATTGCTGTTGATATTTCGTAGATCTTGTTTGGACTCTATCTGCAACTTTAATTAACCAGGGTTTTTTTCTATAAGTTTTTTTCTTAAAGCCCCCATATCCCTCATGATAGGCGAGATAAAGTGAACGCGCATCTAGCCTATCAAAACCTTGATAGTAGCCTTTGCTTGCATACCAACCTATAAAATCTGCTGAATCTTTAAAATCTTTTCTATTTGCACCAGTGTTTCCAGTTTCTTCTTTATAATCTTTCCAGGTCATATTTAGAGCTTGTGAGTAGCCAACTGCAGTTGATTTTCTTTTCCATGGAATAACCCATAGTAATTTTGTTCTCTCAGGCTTTGCATCTGATTGAAAGCTTGACTCTTGATATACAAAAGACATTAATACATATGGTGGTATTTTCCATCTTTTTTCAGACTTCATAACAGCCTTATACCAGCTCTTTTTTTCTTCAAAAATTAAACAGATATTGTCAGGATTCTTAGGAGGTGTTGCCATGCAGGATTGAAGTGTTAAGCCTAACAAAAATATCAATGAAACTTTTAAATATTTAATACTCATTAGATTTTTTCGCCTGGTTCAAAGCCTCTAAAAGTTTTAAAACGAGGGAATCTTAAGCTGAAGTGCTCTCCTTCAATACTTTGAGTTATAGCATCGGCTCTGATTTCAATTAATTGGCCTATTAAAGAATCTCTAGCGCTCCAAAATTTTTCTCTATCGTCGTCTGTGAGACCACTTCCAACACTCAAAGAGAAAAACTTACCATCGTCCTCTCCTTCAACTGAAAATGCTCCAAGCTTACCCTCATGCTTGCCAGTACCTTCTTGAATTTGAGTGACCTTTAGAGTAACTTCTATAAAAGGTTTTATCTTAAGCCAAGCGTGACTTCTTTTAGATTCGTATATATCGTTAATTGGTTTAATCATTAAGCCTTCATAACCCTCTTCTAAGGCTTTCTTATTCATACCTGAAAATGTTTTTTGGCCATCTTTGGTATCAAAATCTAAGATTACATATTCAACCGGTTTAATACAAGAGTTGAAATTTTTTGATAGATCATCAAGCAAATCTTTTCTTTCTAGACTATTGAGCTTACTTTTACCTTTATTAAATTCCTCTAAAGGAATTATGTCGAATAGAGCTAGATAAGCATCATCAGTTTTAGCATTAGTTTTTCGATGTACCTGCTTCATAAGAGACTGAAAGTCATCACTGACCACTTCTCCATCAAATACTAAATTATTAAATTCTTTTTTATTTAATGCATCTTCTATATGAGGAAAATTACCTAAAATTTTTCCATTCCTGCTATAAAGAGTTGTGCTATTGTTTTTTGTAATAGCTATGACTCTAACTCCATCATATTTATATTCAACGAGACATCTTCCTTGAATTTTTTTTGGATGCTTGGCGCCATCATGAGCTAACATGCATGAGAAAACAGGTACGCTATATTTTAATCCCATTTTTTTTGAAACATTATTGACTGTTTTCTGGCTTACTCCACATCTGAGATCCTTAATTAAAATTCTTCTATACCAATCATTCCATTGCTCTGAAGTAGCTAGAGACATTAAATGCAAAATTTCATCTCTAGCAGCATGGCCAGTTCTCTCTCTATTTATTAAAAGCTGTGCAGATGAATTAAATTTATTCCAATCAAGTCCTTTTCCATCATCATTAGATTCAGGAACTTGTTTAACCCCAAATGTTACCAAGGCATCTAAACACATTGATAACCCCTCTTGTAAAACAATATCATGAAGATTATCTTCTATAACGCCTTCTTTAAATAACCTACTATTGTCACTTTCTAATTTCTGAATTATTTTCCAGGGTTTCATTTTAATTAAGAATCATAATTATTTATTTTCTAAACCACTGAGCTGTTTTAATCTCATAATTTCCTGTGCTTGGGATTCAATATGTGAAATCATTTGTTTTGTTATAGGCATTCTTTCTTGATCACATATATTTGCATAAAATTTTTCAGAGAACTGATAAGCAAAATTTACCATTTCTTTAACTGAACTCAATGGATTAGATACGTTGTTCAAATCTGCTGCCAAAAGAATGGCAAAAGTTTCTGTTTCATTTTCAAAAGTGCCAGGATTTAAAGCATTTGCTATACGAAATGACTCTTTATTATTTGTATCTTTAATTACAAAAAAACCGTTAGTAAGAAAAGCATTTGAATTTTTCATAAACCCATATATTTGCTCGATATCAAAAATAGATTTATCGTTAGATATTAAATTAAGGACAACAAGTTTTTGTTCTTCATATTCAATATCATGCTCATTAAAGTCAAAGGCTTTTTGTGATTTTATCTCTATTTCATCTATCTCTTTGATCTCAAAAGAATCTGTAACAGGTTCAATTTTTACCTTTAGCTCTCCAGAGCTTGAAATTTTTCTTATGAATAGAAATGTAATAATTAAGAAAATTAGAACAGATAAACCAATCAGATATATATCAATATTTTGTTCCATTAGGCCTCAGCAAATTCTAATGCTTGATTTACATCAACGGATACCATTCTTGAAACACCGGCCTCCTGCATTGTTACACCCATCAAATAATCACTCTTTTCCATTGATACTTTGTTATGAGTTATAAATATAAATTGGACTGTTTTTGACATCTCTTCAACCATGTTTATAAAACGCATCGTATTTAGATCATCAAGAGGAGCATCTACCTCATCTAATATACAAAATGGTGCAGGATTGAGTTCAAATATTGCAAAAACTAGTGCTAAAGCAGTTAAAGCTTTTTCACCACCAGATAATTGTGAAATAGAAGAATTTTTCTTACCTGGAGGCCTTGCCATAATAACCACACCAGCATTTAATGCATCATCCTCAGTCAAAGCTAACTCAGCTATACCACCACCAAATAATTTTGAGAATACCTCTTTCATTCTATTATTAATAGCATCAAAGCTATCTTGAAATCTTGTCTTTGTTTCTATATCAATTGTTTTGATAGCTCCAGTAAGCTTTTCAAGGGCCTCGGTTAAGTCATTATACTGAATATCTAATTCTTCTTTTCTTTTTGATTCGGATGCAATTTCTTCAGGAGCTGCTAAGTTAATTGCTCCAAGACGAATAATTTTAGCTTGGATGTCTGTCAGACTATTCTGCAACTCATTAATATCCATATTTTCATACTTTGAAAAATCAATATTTTCTATATTTACTCCAGATTCTGCAATTTTAGTATTAGCATTATCTAAATTTATTTCATGGGTTTTAAGCTCAAGTCTAAGGTTGGTAACCTTCTCACCAATGGCTTTTAAATCTAGATCAGCAATAGACTTTTGATTTTCTAATTCTCTTAAACTGTTATTAAATTCTGACTGCTTTTGTCTAATGTCAGTTAATTTTGATTCAGCAATAGAGCTTTTTTCAACAAGATCTGACATAACTTTTTGAATTTCAAGTTTTTTAGCCTTGCCATCTGAAATCATATTATTAAGCTCTTTTTGTCTTTCTAAATATTCCTCCGGTGAAGCTAGGTTAAATGACCCTAATTCAGCAATATTTTTTTGAATCTCATCTAGTGAGTTCTCTAGGCTTGCAAGATCTGCTCCTGCATACTTAGATGAATCTAGTTCAGATAAACTTATACCAGCTTTATCCAATACCATGGAAGCATTATCTAGATTAATCTCGTGCGTTCTTAACTCAAGCCTGTAATCAGAAATATTCTTTTCTAAACTTCGCAGCTCATTCGATACTAATGATTTGCTGCTATCTAAGTCTCGAATTTTTTCATCAACATTAAACTGGTTTTCCAACCTAGAGTCCAATTCATTTTTAATTTTTATATTCTTTTCTTTTAACTCAGATAATTCTTTATTTTTAGACAATGCATCTTCAGATGTTGTTTTGATAAGGTCTTCTAGCTGATTCTTTCTATTCAAAAAATCAGCTGTATAATTTTTAGATTGATCTGATGCAATTTTAAGAATATTTATTAGCAGTGCTTTTAATTCATGAACCTTGGAGTTTAATGAATCTGCTTTGGAGCCAAATGCTTTTAATAGTTCGGTAATAGAATCAAGTAAATGAATAGCTTTTTCTTTTGGAGTTAAGTGTTCGTTATTAGCCTCTTTTTGCAATGCATCAGAATAATTACTGCTTGCTTTCTCAAAATCTAATCTTGCGTTCTCTTCTATCTTATTGAGGTTCTGAAGTGCCCCTTCAAGTCTTGCAATATCAGCCTCAATAGAATATTTTTGTTGTTGAAGAATTTTAATTTCTTCAGTAATCTCAGTCTGGTCTGCTTTAACTGCATCTACAATATTTTGTTTTGAGTCGAGTTCATGTTGTTTTTGAGCAATTTTTTCTTCTAAGGGATCTACTAAGACATCAATAATGCTTTTTTGCTTAAGAGCGTCAAGAGCTTTCACAATAGCGATATCTAGCTTTAATTCTTTTTCTTTAGGGCTTAAATCCTTAAAGCTTGATTCTTTTTCAACAGCATCTTGATAGCTTGTTTTTGCTCTTTCGAGAGCATCTGTATTAGAAATTTCTAATTTGCTAACATTTTGAAGGTCCGATTCATATTTAGCTATTTCAGCACCTATCGAATAGAAGTTTTTTTGAGCATTTTCATATGCATCTACAACAGAAGCATTTTGTGTTCTATGTTCATCAATTTGAGCTTGTTTTGAATCTGACTCAGCCTGCTTGATTTTTAAATCTCTATTTAACGCATCAAGATTTTTTTGAAGTTTATCTCGATTATTTTTAGCCTCAAGTGAGTATAGTATTGCAATATCAGTTTGCTTCTGACTTTCATCTTTTTTAAATTGATTATATTTTTCTGCAGCATTTGCTTGATTTTCGAGCCTTCTAATTAACCTCTCAATCTCATCTTTAATATCTTTAACTCTAGATAAATTTTCTTTAGTTTTTTTGATTCTGCTCTCAGTTTCTCTTCTTCTTTCTCTATACTTTGAAACTCCAGCAGCCTCTTCAATATGGGTTCTTAACTCTTCAGGCTTGGCGCTTACTAATTTACTAACCATGCCTTGTTCAATAATTGCATATGAGCTTGGGCCTAGTCCCGTTCCTAAAAATATGTCTTGAACATCTTTTCTTCTACATTTTGTGCTGTTAATAAAATAGGTGGATTGAGCATCTCTAGTCATAACTCTTTTAATCGAAATTTCATTGAATGAAGCGTATTCGCCACCAATTTTTCCACTTGAGTTATCAAATAATAGCTCGATACTGCATTGCCCAGATGGTTTTCTATTTTCAGATCCATTAAAAATAACGTCGACCATAGATTCGCCACGAAGATTTTTTGCAGATAGTTCTCCAAGAACCCATCTAACAGCATCAATAACATTAGACTTGCCGCAACCGTTAGGCCCCACCACACCCACTAAATTTGTCGGAAAAGATATCTTCGTTGGATCTACGAAACTTTTAAAACCTGATAGTTTTATATGATTTAGCTGCATTTTTGAGAATAATTTTCTTACGTTTATATTAAACTATTGTTCTCTTTTTAACCATTCATTTGGCCTAATATTATAGGTATTTATATGATTATTTTGATCAAATAATAAGGCATTTTCAGAAAAATAATCCAAGTTTTTTTCAACACAAAATAATGATGCTTTAAGCTCCAAAGCTTCTTGATTGAGGTAGGCTGAAGCAAGATCAAATCCAGGAATTGAAGAATTATTATTACCTAATGAAACTTCGAAAGAATTCTGGAAATTTTGACTGGCAATAGGTATGTTCGGGCCATTCATAATAAACAACGAAATATTTCCTTTATAATTTTCACAATCAGCAGGTGGAGAAAGGTTAAGAATAAATTTAGAGTTTGCAAAAATAGGGAACTTTAAATCTCTAAGTTGAGTGTACAAAGTATAAAAAACAAACTTTTCATCTGATGTCATGAAGTATTTTTCTGAAAAAGATATAAGACTTTCAGCTGCTTGAAGCTTCTGCTCTGACATAGCTTTTTGTATATAACTTTGGGCCCAATAAAGTTTGCTTTCTTCATCAATAATTGCATCAAATGAGTTAAATAGATTCACTGGTATTTCATTATCCTGCTCGATTATTAAAAATATTTTATTATTTATTTCTTGTTCTTTTATAGAACCAAGAAAAGAATATTTACCAACGAATGAAAATAAACAAAAAATTAAAATTAAAAATGAAATGCCAAAAATATACCCTTTATTTTTTGTTTTTGGTGCCAATAAGTAGGCATATACAGGAAATAATGAAATGAAAGCTAGCAAATAAACTATTATCATTATGTTCTTTTTCTGAAAAAGAAAAAAAGAAGAATTAGCATTAAAAATAAACCAGGTGCAAACCACAGAAAGTATGTATCTTTGCTTAAACCTGGGTTATATAAAACCTGATTGCCAAACCTGTCAGATAAAAATTCTTTTATTTCCTGATCTGATTTTCCCTCTTTTATCAACTGTATTATTTTTGATTTTATATCTTCAGAAACCGGTGCATTTGAGCTGGCCAGAGAGCCGCTTGTGCATTTTGGACACCTAATTTCTTTTATTAATGTATAAAATCTTTTTTCATCTTCAATGCTATCAAACTCATAGAGAGATTCACCTACAGCGAAGCTAGAAAATATTATTGAGAAAAATAAAAAGATCTTAATTAGCATTAAAAATATTCTCCTTCATGATAATGGGCTTGAATACATCATTCCAAATCATGTCATTCACCTCACCTCTATAATGAACAATAATTTTTCCATCATTTAATAAAAATGTTTCTGGCGCACCAGTTACTCCAAGGTCTAAAGCAAGCTCTCCTTTGTAATCATGAATAATATACTTATATGGGTCACCAAACTTTGTTATCCAATTTATAGCGTCATCTTTTTCATCTTTATAATTAAGGCCAATAATTGGTATATTGTTAGATTCCAATTTAGCTAAAAAACTATGCTCTATTCGACACGTTATACACCAGCTAGCCCAAACATTAATTAAATAGCTACCATCTAAGTCTTTAACACTAAAAACTCTTTTAGAATATAAATCTTTAATCTCAAAATCCGGCATATTAGAAGTAGTGAAATCCGCTCCTGGGTAGTATTTATCATCGTTTATGTATAGATAAAAAAATGTAAAAAACATTAAAGCGGTGCTAATTATTATAAATCTAATAAAAATAGTCATGGCCTTGATCTCGATAAAGAATGAGCAAGTAACAACCCTGCAACCACCATCATCATTGCAGAAAACCATATCCATCTAATAAATATATTAAATTGAATATTTACAATCCAACTTCCGTCATCAAGCTGGTCACCAATTGTTAGATAAATATCTTTTAAAAAAGATGCATGAATAGCAGTTTCTGTAGTGACTTGTCCTCGAGCAAAATATTTTCTTTTCTCTGGGGTTAAGGTAAAAGTTTTTCCATTTGGATTTTCTATTAAAAAGTCTGCTTTTACAGAATCAAAATTTGGTCCAGGAACCATTCTCAAGTTTTTTAAAGTTATTTGATGATCTTTATATATTTCTGTTTCATTGATTTTGATATTTAAAGCCCTTTCGGAACTTAGATTGTCATTTAAAGCTATCGATATTATTAAGAGACCCAAGCCACAATGTGCGATAACGCTGAAGATATTGGTAAATTTTCTGTATACAAAGTAAAAATAAATCACAATCATATATCGCATGATAATTATTGAGCCTATTAGCAATGATGCTAATGTCCACAAATTAGTTATTGAAAACTGAAAAAAAGCTAGGATAACTATTGTTGCTGAAAATGTTAGTGATATAAGTAAGGGCTGAAAAAGCGATTTTATATTTAAGCTCTGCTGCCATTTTGAATCAATTGAAAAGTATAAAAAAATACATGCTATTAAGGTTATAGGTACAAAAATTGCGTTATAAAAAGGAGCTCCGACACTTATCTTTTGATTATATATAAATTCATATATTAAAGGGTATAAGACGCCTAGCATTGTTGAAAAGATTAACGTTCCAAAGAAGATATTATTTAGCGATATAAATGATTCTTTTGATAAAGAGGCAATCTTTTTATTTGAAAGGAGGAGATTAAATCTAAATGAGAAGAGTAATAATGAAACCATTACAAGAAGTCCGATAAAT
The DNA here is from genome assembly GCA_000385055.1 of gamma proteobacterium SCGC AAA168-P09. Taxonomy (GTDB): domain Bacteria; phylum Pseudomonadota; class Gammaproteobacteria; order Magnimaribacterales; family D2472; genus SCGC-AAA076-P13. The sequence goes on along the minus strand of ARRL01000004.1, from coordinate 79,845 downwards.
GCAAGAAGATATAATCCTCTTTCAGGATCATTTGCAAACGAATGAACACTATCAATAATCCCAGATCTAACTATGAAAGCTCCAAATAAACTTAAAGAGAAGACAAGAATGGATAGCAATAATGTCCATATTCTTAAAATAGATGATTTTGAAGAAGCACTTAAAGAATGAACAAACGCAGTAGCTGTAAGCCAAGGCATCAAGGCAACATTTTCAACTGGGTCCCAAAACCAGTACCCTCCCCAGCCAAGTTCGTAATATGCCCACCAACTACCCAGTGCAATCCCTAGAGTAAGAAAAGACCATGAAGCAAGTGACCAGGATCTAACTTGCTTTTCCCATTTAATTTCTGGCTTACCTTCAAATAAAAATGCTATAGCCTGTCCAAAAGCTATTACAAAGCCAACATAACCCATATATAACATGGGAGGATGAATTGCCAAAAGCGGGTCTTGCAAAACTGGATTGATATCAGCACCATTTTCTGGAGGCACAGGAAGGATAGTTTCAAATGGATTTGATGTTAATAATAAAAATAATAAAAATCCAACAGACGTTATTGATATGACTCCAAGCGTTCTTGCCTTTAAAAGTTGATCATTAGAAGTGAATAAATTGTATACAGCGCCCCATGTTGTTAAGAAAATAATCCAAAGAAACATTGAGCCCTCATGAGCGCTCCAAATAGATGAAATTTTATAAAAAACTGGAAGATTAATATTGGAGTGTTGAGCAATATATAAAACACTAAAGTTATCACTTATTGCTAACCAGACATATACAAAGAAAGAGGATAAAAATATAAAAAAACTATGTGAATATATTCTAGAAACTAGGTTAATAATAAATATATCTTTAGAGTTTAAAAAGAATGAAAAGATAAAGCATATAAAAAATAATCCTGTTGAAAGAATGGAAAGGAAATGGGCTATCTCTATTAACATTTAATTTTTTATATCGATGCTTGGAGGCATGTAATTTTCATCATGTTTTGCTAAAACATCCTCTGCTACTAGAGTTTTATCTCTTAAATAGCCAACAACAACAACACCGCTACCCTCTTTAAACAAATCTGGGACAATGCCATCAAACTCAACATTTATTGATCCCTGATAATCTGTTATTACAAAAGAAATATTTGTCTTGTCTCTAAGAACAGAGCCTTCTAAAACCATACCGCCAACTTTAATTCTTTTGTTGTTAGGTATTTCTTCTTTAAATATTTCAGAGGGTGTAAAGAAAAAATCTAGATTAGAATCAAGAGCACGAATAATTAAAAATGAGCCAGTTGCTGAGGTAGCTAAAATTAATAAAACTGTTATTAATCTTTGTTTTCTATTAGCTTTCATTTTAATTTCTTAGTGATTTTTTTAATACTCATTTTATAGAAAATAAATGTAGCTAAAATGGATACGAAAACAATTATGAGTACAGACCAAACAAAAATACCATGATTTTGACCGTTTTGACTTTGCATTAAAAAAGCCTCAGCCAAAGAATTAAATTCAAAATTAAACATAGTTTTTTATCCATGATTTATTTCTTTCTCTTCGCAGTATCTGTAATTTAGATGAAAGAATAACTAAGCACGCAACTATTCCAGCAAAACCAACTATTGAACCAAATAATGGATACAACATGACTAAATCTATAGCAGGTTTATCTGATATTGTTATTGATGCAGGCTGATGAAGGGTGCTCCACCACTCCACAGACATTTTAATGATTGGTATATTTACTGAGCCAACAAGAACTAATATTGAAAGAAACTTATCTGCTTTTTCGTGATTACTAAACGAATCATGCAAAGATATTAAGCCAAGATACATAATAAATAGTATCAAAGTAGACACAATTCTTGCATCCCAAACCCACCAAGTTCCCCATGTGGGTATTCCCCATATAGATCCTGAAATTAGCGCTATAAATGTAGTAATTGCACCAATAGGAGCTATGGATCTTACTAGATATGCTGAAAGTTTAACTTTCCATATAAGAAAAATAGCGCTGGCTATCGCCATTGCAATATACAAGGATTGAGAAATAAAAGAAGCAGGTACATGAAGATAAATAATCCTGTAAGAATTACCTTGAACAAAGTCTTCTGGAGTAACAAATAGGCCCCAAAAAATAGAAACCAAATACAATACCAATGAGACATAGAAAATATACGAATAAGCCCTATCTACCTGATACATGTAGGTCTTAGGCGAAGCAAATTGATGTATAAATTTTTTTATCACAATAAGATATTCTCTATGACCAAAAATTATTCTAAGTGAGCTCTAATAATATAAGAAATAATTAATGGAATTAAGAATATTATAATCGATAAGACGCCTAAAAGCAGAGCAACAAAACCTAAATAATTTAAATTAAGATTAATAGAAATAACAGCTTTCCCCAAAACAATTAGCAATGGAAGTAATAACGGTAATGTTACTAGGGTGCCAAGAACAGACCCCTTTGTAAGACTTAAGGCATTACCAAAACTAAAAACATTAATAAATATATATGATGTTATGAGCAAAATAGGAAAGATATTAATAGCAAGATTTCCTGAGTTAGTAAAACCCAAACAAAACAAAGACCCAATAATGGATATAGGCACTCCTATTAATAGCCAATAAATAAAAATCTTCACAGATATAATATATGGAAAACTAATGTCTGAAATTGCAAACTGCTCCAAAGAACCATCATTAAAATCTTCTAAAAAAATATCTTCAGTTGCTAGCATCATTACAAGAAGAACCGCTATCCATAAAACTGCAAAAAATGACTGATCTAAATCTTTATTAGATATTTCAACAGTCAAGGGGAAAGCAACCATTATTAAAATAAATACCAAAATAGGTCCAAGCCATCCTCTAGATTTATTTCTAAGTTTGAGTAATTCAAATTTTATTATATTCATACTTGGTCGCTTAAATTTAATTTTTCTGAATTGATATCTAAGGAAATATGTGAAGAAAACAAAATTGATTTTCTATGCTCTAACTCATCATTTAAGAATCTGCATAAGTAATTTTGAGATTGAGTATCTAGGCCTACACATGGCTCATCTAGAAGAATTAGATCTGAATCATTTAAAAAAACTCTTAATAGAGCAATCTTCTTTTGCTGACCAAAAGACAGGCTTGATAGATTTATATCAAGACTTTTATCTAATCCAAATTCAATAAGGTGCTGTTTGAGGTCTGGGTGATTAATTATATTAAGGAGCGATAAGTTTTCCTCTACTGTAAGATACTGTTTTAAGGCGTTTTTATGTCCTAAAAAACATATCTGTTTATCAAGTTTTTTTTCTATTTCACCCTTAACTTGATTTGTTAAGCCGCATATAATTTTTAAAAGAGTTGTCTTACCAGAACCATTATCTCCCTGTATATGAATAGCTTTTCCTGCCATAAGCTCAAAGGAAATATTTTGAAATAATTTCTTTTCATTAATTTTATAGCTTAGATTTGTTGCTTTAACTTTTGGCTGCATTGTATAAATCTAGTGTAAGATTTTTTGTTCTTATTATAAGTGGTGAAAGAGGTTTTTGCGGATCAATTCTTGAATATAGTCTTTTTGCAATTTCAGAGAATGGCGCTGTGTTAAATGATCCAATTCCTCCGACTGAAAAATATAAACTCTTAGAAAAATAAATTCCTTGTTCTAGATCTGGAATACTTCTTATTAAGGTATTAATCTTTTTTACATTTTGCAAAAAATTTTTTCTTTTTAAACTAAACTCAAACCATCCCCAGGATGACAAGCCTATTAAAGCTATTTTTTTAAGTGCCTCTTTGGCTTGAGTATTTGGAAAAGAAGATGGCGGCAGTAATACAATCAAATCACCCTTAGATAGAGTAATCAAGTCATCAAGAGTTTTAACTATATTTTCTTTTGAATCAAAATTAAGACGAAGATACTCTTCGTATTTATTTTTGACAGGCAGTTTCGTCTCTTTAAGCCTGGTTTTTGAGCCAAGAACTATATAAGTAACTAATTCTTGACTCAAAATTATTCTATATCTTTGCTAAAGCTTGTTCAAAGTCAGCAATGATGTCATCAATATGCTCTAATCCAATAGAAAGCCTTACATAGCCTGGTGTAATACCAGCAGCTAATAATTCCTCTTCATTAAGCTGACTATGCGTTGTGCTGCCAGGATGAATTGCCAAGCTTCGTGAGTCACCAATGTTTGCAACATGGTAGACCATCTCTAAAGCATTGATAAATTTCTTACCTGCCTCTATACCGCCTTTTATTTCAAAACCCATAAGCCCCCCATTACCTTTCGATAGATATTTATCTGCTCTTTCTTTTGCGTAACCTTCCATGTGTGATGGATAACTTACACTTTCAACAGAATCATGGTTTGAAAGATATTCTGCTACTTTTTCAGCGTTGCTAGAGTGCTCTCTCATTCTAAGAGCTAACGTTTCAAGACCCTGAATAAACATAAAAGCATTAAATGGGCTCATAGCAGCACCCATATCTCTTAAAATAGTTGTTCTAGCTTTCAGTATGTAAGCAATTGGACCTAAAGGCTTTACTGCTTCTGTCCAAATTGCACCACCATAAGATGGGTCAGGATTATTCAATGCAGGCTGTCTTTCTGGAAAAGCTTCCCAATCAAAATTACCACTATCAACAATAATTCCACCGATTGATGTTCCATGACCACCAATAAATTTTGTTGTTGAATGAATTAAAATTGCTGCGCCATGATCGAATGGCTTACAAATAACTGGAGCCGCTGTATTATCAACTATCAAAGGAATGCCAAGAGGCCTTCCTATTTCCGCTACTTCAGATATTGGAAATACTTTAAAACTTGGATTAGGTAAAACCTCACCATAGTATGCTCTAGTCTTATCATCAGTTGCATTAGCAAAATTTTGAGGATCTGAAGGATCAACAAACCTTACCTCAATACCCATGTCAGAAAAAACATTTTTAAACTGATTATATGTTCCTCCATAAAGATGAGCTGAAGCAACTATATTGTCACCATTCTTTGCTATATTTTGAATTGCATAAGCTGAAGCAGCCTGACCAGATGCAACTGCCAAAGCTCCTACTCCGCCTTCTAAAGCAGCTATCCTATCTTCTAAAACTGCACATGTTGGATTCATTATTCTAGAGTAGATATTGCCAAGCTCTGATAAAGCAAATAAGTTTGCTGCATGTTCTGTGTCGTCAAATTGAAAACTGGTAGTTTGATGAATTGGCACTGCTACTGAATTAGTATTTTCATCTTTCCTCCATCCTGCATGAAGTCCAATGGTTTCTGGGTTTGTGTATGTTTTACTCATAATGTTTCCTTAATTAATTAAATATTAAAACATCAACTGAGAGAAGATAATTATATGTTCTCTTTAGCCTATTTTTTAGCGCCGGCAAGCTGATATCAAAAAGCGCGTTATCATTATATTTTATATCCATCAATAACAACAGACCGTGACACTATTTACTAGCATGTTTTATTTAAATAACTATAATTATAGAAAAACAAAAAACTATGGCAAAAAAATATAATAATTTTAGAGTTGGCGGCTCCCCACACAATGTTAATGAAGACTATGCGGTCTGGACTAATGATCTATTAGAAAGAGTTATAGCTAGTAAGACTGTTATACAACCAGGTAAATCTACACAAGGTCACAAATTAATTGATTCAGATGTTGTTTATGTAATAACTAATGGCAGAGGCTCGATGGAGGTCGTAGAATATATGAACTCTGATGAAGGTCATGGCTCAGATCCATCTTATGGAGTTGAGCATAAAGACTCTTATGATTTGACTGCTGGAGATGTTGTTCTCGTTCAATCTGGAGATTATTGTAAAGTTATAAATCTCTCAGAACATGATCAGCTCACCTATTTAAGAATATTTGATAGGGGTGGTTGGAGAGCTTGAGCTATTCTTTTATAACTTAAAATTGAAAGATTGAAAAAAAATATTAATAATTGTTAATTCTTTAATAGTAAAATTAATAACTAATAACAAGCTCAGCAACCATCGGTAGATGATCTGAGACCCCCTTTTTTTCTATTGGATCAAAGCTCATAGGTTTTCCTGATAAAATATCTGCATTTAAAGGCGTTCTTAATACGCTGATGCTAGCTTTATTAAATTCAATGTTTCTGTCTTTAAAAACCAAAATACTATCTAAATAACTCCATGTTTTATCCTTGCTGTAATAATATGTTCCTTTGCATGTCTTGCAACCTTCTCTGTGAGCAACATACCAATTCTTTTCTTGGCTTTTGTATACCTCAAATTTATGATCATCTTTTGATGAGATATTAAAATCACCCAAAGCAATAGATGGATGACTGTGTTTACTAGCAAGCTCATTTAGGACATTAAGTGAATTAATCCTCACCTCAATTGGATAAAAATTAGATGGCAAGTGCAAGTTATAAAATTTTATAATTTTGTTATTAAAAATTAAATCTATTTCAAATATAGGTCTTGCTCTAATTGTTTTATCTTTAAATGAAGTTTTATACTTATGTAGTTTGGGGTTTCTAATTTCATATTTTGAAATGAATGCTGCATCAATACCCCTTCTATCAGTATTTTCTAGTAATGATATACCAATATAACCATATGGTTTTAAAAGGATAAATAACTCATTGAGAATATTAATATTCTCTACCTCTTGAAGTGCAATGACATCTGCACCATGTTTTTTATATGAAAGAATAATTTTAGCTACGTTTGCTAATTTTGCATTTTTTGCTTCTTGATTCCAGTCAAGATAGAGGCATTCATTTTTCCAATCAATAACCCTAATTCGTTTACATTGATTAATATGTTGATCAGTTAACTTTTTCTCTATGGGTAAAAATGCTTTATCATCTTTTTTTAAATCATCGAATGTGTCAAAAAGATTTTCAACATTTAAAGTCATAACACTTAAAGTCTCTGCATATATCGATGAGATAAAAAAGCATATAAAAAATAAAACCTTTTTAAAATTAACAAACATCTACAAATCTTTTATTTTTAACCTTAACTCAAATGGAAGTTGCTCATTAATTGTATTTAATTCTTTGTAAGCTAAGAGATCATTTAGTCTTTTATCATCAAATTCTGTTACTTTTCTTGCACTAAGATTAATATGGCCTAAAACAGTCTCAAATATAGCCGCCAGTTCTCCTTCTTTATTTTGCAATACTCCTACAAAGTGTAATAATTTTTTATTAACATTAATTAAATAAAAAGATGGATGAATTGGATCATTAAGTTTAAATTCTTTTAGATATCTAATACTATCTTCAAGAGTAAAGGTTGAAAACCCGCTTTGTAAATATTCATCATCAAAGCCTAATTTTTCAACATACATAGAGGTATAAACACTATCAAACAGCTTGTAATAATAAGTGACATTCATGTGGCCATTGTGATCACACATGTCCTGAGTAACATGAATAACATCTGATTTGTAAGGTAATGAAAACATAATTATTTTTACATAAAAAAAAGCCCAGTATAACTGGGCTTTTTAAATTTATACCTATATTAGAAATTTAAACCAAAGGTTAACCCAGCTGTTCTAGGCTGAGTGAAGTATAGGTTTGCAGGTCCGCCAACCATTTCTGAGGTTGTTCTTGATCCTGCAAGGTTTCTACTATCCTCTAAGTTTTTAACATAAAAACCTACATAGTAATCGCCATTATTTGGAGTCCAGTTTCCATATAAATCAAGATAGTCTTGATCTGGAGTATAGGTTAATGGGGAATCAAACAAGTCACCATTACTATCTCCTTTATGAGAGTAAGTTAACTTAAGGTCTAACATACCTGACATAACAGCCATTGAATGATTTACAGCAATGTTGTAATCAAGCTCTGAAGTAAAAGGAGTTCTTGTTCCTCCTAAAGGGACTAAATAATCAGCTGCTAACCATGGTAATGGAAGCCCAGCAAACGCATCACTATCAGCAACCCATCTTCCTGCAGATAGGTTTCTACCTTGATAGTTAGCAATTATTCCAGTATCTGTTAAAGCAAACATTAAGAATGGTAATAAGCCCGCAGCATCTTCACTACCAGTAAGTAATGCAGCATAAGAAGAAGGAGTACCTCCAATAAAACCAGCAGCACATAAACCTAATGAATCCATTCCAACCGCTGCAGCAACTGCACAACTAGATAGTGCACCAGTTGTAGGCTGTGGTACAAGTAAATCTTGACTCATTCCGCCTGTAGCTGCATATTGAGCTTGTAAAGCTGCAATCCATCTTGCAGTATCAGATCCTTCAATAACAAGACCAGTGTCCTCATCATAATCACCAGAACCTATACGATATACATCAAGTATTTCAGTAGCGCCATTTGGATTAAGCGGATTAAATAGTGACTCACCTTCATCAATTGTTGAATCAAGAGCTAGGAAGTTAAAGTCGATTGAAGTGGCTTCAGTTACAAAAAACTTCATTTGACCTTCTAATCCATTATGTGTGTAGTCCAAGCTGTTTGTTATAGCAGCTGAGCCTACGACCTGTGACGTATGAGCATCTTGGAATTCCATTGAAAAAGCAGTTAAATTCATTAGCAATCTGCCATCCATTAAGATTGATCTAAGACCAAATTCAAATGAATCAACGGTTTCTGGAGCAAATACTGATGGATTACCATACTGATCTGGGGTTGAGCCACCAGGCTTATTACCTGTAGACACTGAGGCATATACCATCATGTCATCATTTAAATTGTGTTGAATAGCAAGCTTAAATGTTTCTGCTGTATCAGAACCTTTTGTTCTAAAAGCAGCGTCTGACGCTTCAACTGTTCCACCAAATTCATATAAGCTGTAAACAGGACTGTATACATAATCAGGGTTAGTGCCATCTCCTAGAGCATTTATAGAATAGTCATCGTACTTATCATCATTAGCTCTGTAACCAATGGTTAATCTCGTATCATCTGAAATGTCATAAAAAAGGTTACCGTAAATAGCAACACTTTCTTGAATTACAGGATTATCCTGAATTAATCCACCTAATTGCATAGGTAGAGTTCTTTTAAATGTATTAGGCGCCAGGCTCTCAACAGTAAGTAAATATGTTACAAAATCTAAGTCTGTTGCAGCAAACTCTACACAGGTTGCAGCTGTTGCTACAGCTGTACAAGCTGCCGTACCTACATTTTCAGCGACATATCCTGGGTTTGCAATATCAAATGTTTCGGTAAACGCGCTACCAGCCCAACCAACAAATTCATTATAGAATGCTAGGCCACCATAACCTTGTCCTTGAAGTTCCGGTAAAGAACCATTGCCAACAGCAAAGTAGTTTGACATTGGATGCAAATCAAAACTTCTCAAAACGTTATAAGCTTGAGTATGTGTGTAGAAAGTATTATGGTTATTTGATTCCCAGGCAAAAAGACCAGCAACAAAATTAAGTGGGCCATCAAAATCTGAAACCAAGTTAATTTCTACTTGGTCAGTAGTTTCTACAACATCAGAACATTCGAATGAGCCACTCCACTCTCCTACGCCATCAATACATGGCAGAGCAAGAGGGATATCAAATTGATTATTATCATTATCAAAGACCGGGATTGTAGCAGTTCCGCCTGCTGCAAACGCAGCATCATAAGCTGCTTGAGCTGCTTCTTGAGTTAAACCCGCGCCCATTAAAGCAGGAATTGTAGCCGCTTCAACTCCACCATTCATAATGGCGTTAATGACTCCTGAAGTAGCACCTTCTGAAGCAACAGAACCATCAACATCACCTGTTCTTAAATAATCTCTATCAGATGTTGAAGCTTTAACTTTTAATTCAAAATTATCAAACTGCTTAGTTAGAATTATTTGTGTTAAATCAAATGTTTGCTTTGTGTGAGGGTCAAAGTCTCTATTAACTTCATCAATTGATGATGGATAGATAGAGTTTGCAAAGTCATCATTATTATTATTAGTTTGTGCAAGAATTCCAAATAAACCATCTACAGAGCCAGATGTAAAACCTGGTGCATTTAGCTGACCTTCTTCCCAAGGAAGACACCCGTAAAACGGATCTCTTTCACAACGGTTTGCAGTAAAATGAGATCTATTATCATCAGCACTATGTACTTGATGAATGAAATCTATTTCAGTTGTATCATTTATAGCGTAATTAAGTGAGATTCTGTAATCCTCTGTACTTCTATCATCGATATTGTTTCCAGTGTGAATGTTATAAATTTGACCATCTTTTTCATAAGATTGAACAGCTAAACGAGCTGCTAATTTATCTGTTAGGTCAAAGTTTTGAGCATAGGTCATTCTAGTTTGACCGCCTTGTCCTATATCAAACTTCATTGAACCTTCAAAGTTATGCTCTGGAGCAGTTGTAGTAACGTTAATAATACCGCCTGTTGCATTTCTTCCAAAAAGAGTTCCCTGAGGTCCAGATAAAATTTCTATTTGCGATGAATCAAAGAATCCTATGGTTGTGAATACTGAACTATTTACTTGTAGTCCGTTTATATGAGATTGAACTGAAGCTGTTGTATTTGCTCCAACTGCTGTTCCAATTAAACCCCTTATACCAACATTGGTACCTGAACCAATACCTGGAGATTGAATAAAGCCCGGTATTAACTCAGCCATATCTTCAGTTTCAGTAATTTGTGCTTCTACCATATCAGTGGAAGTTAAAGCCTGGACTGAAAGAGCTAGATCTTGAACAGATGTTGCTTTTTTAGTTGAAGTAACAATTACTTCCTCTATCTCTTGAGCAACCAAATTGATGCCAAATAAAGAAATTGTTAATGGTAATAATAAGAAATACTTAGTTATACGTAATGACATAACGAAAACCCCCCTTAGGTTTTAATTTATATATTCGTAGGTTAAGGGAAAAAATCAATAATTACAAATATTTTTGTCTATTTATTTAGGTACAAAATCATCTCCATGAGAACCATAAGGATGACATTTTAAAATTCTTTTTGTACTAAGATAAAAAGCATAAAAAAAATTATGAGTCTTAAAAGCTTCAGTTGCATAGTTTGAACAAGTTGGATTAAACCTACATGAACTCCCTATAAGTGGAGAGATAAATTTTTGGTATAACTTGATTAGATATACAAATAAAGAATTCATCTATTTTGGTGATGCCTCTTTAATAATTTGATCAATGAATTCTTCAAGTGAATAAGAAAAATTTTCAGAACTGCCAAGCCTTCTTACTGTTATCATTTCAGAGGCTGCTTCATTTTTTCCTAAGACAATAATATTCGGGACTTTTGCATTACTATGTTCTCTGATTTTGTAACTAATTTTTTCATTCCTAAGATCCAACTTAGAGCGAATATTTAACTCTTTTAATCGATTATGAATTTTTTGAGCATACTCATTTACATCAGATGTAATCGAACAAATTGTTAACTGAGTTGGTGCAAGCCACAGCGGAAGTTTGCCTGCATAATTTTCTATAAGCACACCAATAAATCTTTCAAAAGAACCAAGAACAGCTCTATGTATCATGACGGGTTGATGTTTAGACCCATCTTCGCCAATATATTCTGCATCAAGCCTTCCGGGAAGATTAAAATCTGCTTGGAAAGTTCCACATTGCCACTCTCTTCCAATAGCATCAGTTAAAACAAAATCTAACTTGGGTCCATAAAAAGCACCGTCTCCTTCATCAAGCTCATAAGGAAGTCCTAATTTTTTTATAGCATTTTCTAAGGCCTGTTCAGCCTTATCCCATACCTGGTCAGATCCCACTCTTACTTCAGGTCTAGTTGATAACTTAATATCAAATGAACCAAACCCTAAATCAGAATAGATTTCTGATAATAATTCTATGAATGATTTTGTCTCAGATTCAATCTGATCTTCTGTACAAAAAATATGACCATCATCTTGAGTAAATCCTCTTACACGCATAAGTCCATGCATGGTTCCAGAGGCCTCATACCTGTGGCAGGAGCCAAATTCAGCATATCTTAGTGGTAAATCTCTGTAAGATTTAAGTCCTTGGTTGTAAACCTGAACATGGCAAGGGCAATTCATTGGTTTTAAAGCATTGGTTCTTTTTTCATTAGCGTGTTCTTCATCAATTTCTGTTATAAACATATTCTCTCTGTATTTATCCCAATGACCTGATGCTTCCCATAATTTTCTATCTACAACCTGCGGTGTATTAATTTCTTTGTAACCACAAGCATCTAATTTTTTTCTAACAAAATCTTGAAGGAGTCTATAAATGATCCACCCGTCTGGATGCCAAAAAACCATACCAGGAGCCTCCTCTTGAAAATGAAATAAATTGAGCTCTTTACCAATTTTCCTATGATCTCTTTTCTCTGCTTCTTCAAGAGACAACATATAAGCTTTTAGATCTTTATCATTCTTCCATGCAGTTCCATAGATTCTTGTTAACATTTTATTTTTTGAATTCCCTTTCCAATAAGCCCCAGCTAATTTGGTGAGCTTAAAAGAACCAATATGTTTTAGGCTTGGTAAATGCGGACCTTTACATAAATCAAAAAAATTTCTGTCATCCTGGTAATAAATCTGAAAATTATCTTTTTGATCAGAACTTTCTACTATAGATTGTTTATAAGGTTCTTCAGTAAATGCATTTAAAGTTTCTGCTTTTGAATGTAATTTTTTGGTTATGCTTGAGCTTGACGCAATAATTTTTTGCATTTCATCTTCTATCTTAACTAGATCTTCAGGTGAAATAGGCTTTTCAAATTCAAAATCATAGTAAAAACCATCTTTAATAGTAGGTCCAATTGCTAGTTTTGCTTTTGGGTATAAATTTTTAACTGCTCTAGCAAGGACTTGTGCAGTAAGAGTATGCCTCATTATCTCAAGACCTTCTTCGGATTCTATCGTGATAATAGAAACTTCTGAATCTTCTTCAATAGGATCACTTAAGTCTTTTTGAATACCATTTGCTGTGATAGCGACCGCTGCTTTTACCAATCCAGGGCCAATGGTTTTTGCAATATCTAAACCAGTCGAACCTTTAGGCAATTCTTTAACACTTCCATCCGGCAATGTAATATTCATAAAAGTCATTATATAGGGAAATATCCGTTAGTATTAGTAGAACTACTCATTAAATGTTCTTTAATTTAATATATTCCTATTAAGAGTTTTAATTGTGTTTATTGCCTTCTTAGTTAAATGGATATAACAGATCCCTCCTAAGGATTAGTTGCAGGTTCGATTCCTGCAGAGGGCGCCATAAAAAAAAGAGCTGGCGAAAACCAGCTCAAATGTACTTAGTTTAGAATTAGTTAACTCGAATCATAATATCATCAGAGTGGCTTAATATATCTAATTTTTGATTCACAAGAACTGCAGTTAAAGGCTGGAGCTTTTTGTTTATTTGAGCAAATTCAGCATAGCTATCAAAACCACAAACAATTTGCCATTCTAATCCTGGTCCCCATACATGTGACATCATATTACATCCACCAAAACCCTCATCATATATATCAAAAATTATTTGCGCTCTTTCTGCTCTCTCCCCTATTGTTAAATAAGGTCCAAAAGAATAAGTTGCCATGACTAAATATTTAGAAGGACCAAGATTTTTTTTATCAACTGATACTAACCTATCGTCATGATCGCCATAAAGTTGCCTTACATCCGAGCCCGCAGCATTGTCATTAATCTTGGCAAATTGCTCCCATGTATCAAAATAACAATAACTATAAAAAGCTCTATCTCCACCAAAAGCATGACGCAATAGGCCGCAGTTGTTGTATCCATCTTTTTTTAACTGCTCAACATTTTTTAAAAGGCTTTTGGATAAAGTTGCAGGATTTGAACCAGCAGGGATTGTATATGTTGATAAATAAGCAAAATTATTTTCGTACTTCTTCATGTCAGCATTTTTCCTTGCGTCCATATGACCATCGGCAAGGATGATTGAAGAAGATAAAATAAATAGGCTGCAAAATAGATATTTTTTCATTTTTTTTCCTTTGTTAAGAAGACTGATTAAATAATTACCTATACGAATATACTATATTTAAAATATATTAATCAATATTTAAGGAACAAGCCAAGATGAAATAAGATCGTCATCCCAAGTGTGGATGACTCTTCTATGCCCTGAGCTTTTTAAATGCAAAAACTCCAATGATGTAAATGAGAAAATAAGAACTGCAAAATTTATATAACCATCCTCAATATTTCCATCTTTTAAGTCATATTCTTTAGGATTTGATATTTTAAGTGTTGAGCCACCTTTTACTGAATAACACTTTTTTGATCTTGTTGTAGATCCCTCCCATGCAGCTTGGGTTAAATTATCTTGATAATGAACTGACATCCTTCCTTGAAGCTTGATTTGAATTTTCAGTTTTGGGTCATAACCTAAGACACTTGCTGAGCTATTATTTACATAATGTTTTATCTTTGGAGCTCTGTAATCAGTATGAAATCTTAAATATCTTTCTTTTAGGTTGAACTCTCTGAGAACCATCACTCTAGTTACGACTTGATTGTTATCAATTGAGGATACAGTAAGAGTGTGAAAAAGAGTTTGTGCATTTTTAACCGCATTGTTGAGAATTAAATCTGCGCTTTGAAGTGTTTGAGAAATTTCATTATATTCCTCTGGCAATTTATCTTCTAAGCTTCTGTCAGTACTCATGATTTTAGATTCCAATCAGATCCAGATTTTGTATCTTTAATTTCAATACCCATATCTAATAATTTCTTCCTTATAGCATCCGCTTTTTCAAAATCTTTATTTTTCTTTGCATCAAGTCTTTCTAAAATAAGCCTATCAATTTTTTGAGTATCAATATTTTTATCATCATAAGAAAACCAATCTAAATAATTTTCTTGACAGATACCTATCAGATCATTTGCTAGGAGCATCTTAGACTTAAATTCAGGCAAATCATCATCAGAAATAGAACTAAAATCTTTAATCATTTTATTGAGATTAGCAAATAAGCCCGGAGTATTTAGATCATCTAATAAAGGTGATATAAATTCGAGTGACGACTCATTTATTTTAGATGCCTGGACATCTTTAATCTCAGCGAGTATTTTATATAACTTATCTAAAAGCTTTTTTGCTTGATGAACAACGTTATCATTCCAATCCAGCGCCTGTCTGTAGTGAGAAGAAAGAAGTGATAATCTAATAACTTCACCATGATTATTTTTTGTTAAATCTTTAACTAAAGAAATATTGCCTAAAGATTTAGACATTTTTTCACCATGAACAGTTACAAAACCGTTGTGCATCCAATAGTTAACATAAGATTTTGGGTCGTTGATGTTAGCTGAAGAACAACAGCTTTGCGCAATTTCATTTTCATGATGTGGGAAGGTTAAGTCTCTGCCGCCGCCATGGATGTCAAAAGGTAATCCTAATGTTTTTTCTGACATGGCTGAACATTCTGTATGCCAGCCCGGTCTTCCAAACCCCCATGGAGAATCCCAACCTGGCTGCATCTGGTTGCTTGGCTTCCATAAAACAAAATCAGCAGGATCTTTTTTAAATGGTGCTATTTCAACTCTACTTCCAGCAATTTGTTCATCACGATTCCTTTTAGAAAGCTTCCCGTAATTTTCATACGATGGTACATGAAATAAGACGTGTCCATCTTTTTCATATGCATGATCTTTAGAAATGAGATCTTCAATAAGCTCTATCATTTCAGGTATATATTCAGTTGCTTTTGGTTGAATATCTGGAGATTTTACCAAAAGTTTCAACATATCTTCATTATAGATGTCCGTATATTTTTGAGTTATTTGCTCTATAGGAACATCTAGCTGGTTAGCGGCATCAATTATCTTGTCATCAATATCTGTTATATTTGATACGTAAGTTACTTTTGGATAGATGAGTCTTAAAACTCTCACCAGTGTATCAAAAACAACTGCCATTCTTGCATTACCAATATGAGCATAGTTATATACTGTAGGCCCACATGCATAGATTTTTACATGGTTTGGATCTAATGGAGTGAAATCTTCTTTTTTACCTGTGTATGAATTAAAGATTTTCATTCTATGTTTTCTAAGCTTATTATTTTCATTTCCCTAAGAGTTTTCAATAGTGGTAATAAAGGCATACCCCTGATTGTATATGAGGAACCATTTACTGATGAAAACAAGTTACAACCAAGCGATTCAAATTTATATGCGCCTGCAGCATTTATTGGGTTCTCTGCTTTAACATAATTAACAATTTCCTTGTCTGTTAAAGAGTGCATGTTAAGTTCTACAATTTCACAATAATTCCATAAAGAAACCCCATCTTGATACAAACATACTCCGCTATATTGATAATGGGTAGTCCCTGATAATAGTTTTAAATTTTCAATAGCTTTGTCTTTTGAACCGGGTTTATCAAAGACCTTGTTTTGAAAAATACACATCTGATCTCCCCCAATCACAAGATGATTGGGATTATTAATACTTACCTCAGATGCCTTAGCAGCTGCCAATGATATCACTTGGTCTTCAAACGGAAGCCCATCCATTTCTTTTTTTAATAAATCTTCGTCAACATGTGAAGAAATAACTTCAAAATGAATACCTGCATCTTCAAGCATCACTCGTCTGCTATGAGATCCAGAGGCTAAAATAATTGGAGTGTTTGGATAAATGCTTGGCATAAAACCAGCTCCTAGAAAATTCTAAAACTGCTTAGGGGAGTTTATAAGATTCATAAACTCAGCTCTAGTTTCTATATTATCCCTAAAACTTCCAAGCATTCTACTTGTTATGGTGCTAGATTCTGTTTTATGAATTCCCCTCGTAGACATGCACTCATGGTTTGCGTCTATAACTACAGCAACACCTTTAGGCTCAAGAACTCTATTAATAGTGTCTGCTATTAATGCTGTCATTGTTTCTTGCGTTTGAAGACGTTTCCCAAAAATATCTACTACTCTTGCAAGCTTGCTAATACCAACAACTCTTTTGTTAGGAATATAGCCTACATGGGCAACACCAACTATAGGAACCATGTGATGTTCGCAATGAGATTCAACTCTAATATTTCTTACAATGACAACTTCATCATACCCCTCAACTTCTTCAAAAGTTTTACCTAGAACTTTTTCAGGGTCTTCACCATATCCGGAAAAGAATTCGTTATAAGACCTTACCACTCTATCGGGTGTCTCAATAAGACCCTCTCTGTCAGGATCATCACCTGCCCATGAGATTAAAGTCCTTACAGCATTTAAAGCTTCTTCTTTACTAGGTTTGTTAGGCATTTTATTTCCTTAATTTGATATGTGCATATTTTAAAGAATTATACTGAAATAAAAAAGGAGAGACGCACTATCTCTCCTTTAAATTTAAAATATTAAATATTATCAGTAATAATTTTGAGAACTACAGCCAAAACAAATGATGATGTAATGACGGCTCTTACGGAAGCTATAACTGGAAGCATTTTGCCCCAAATTGCATTTGCTTCAATAAGAAATATTATTGCCAACCCTATCAAAACTGCATTTGTACTTATATCAACTCCAGCTCCATGAACTGAGTAAACCATATACATAAGCATTGGAACTGAAAAAAGTGTATTAGTTCTTGATGCTAGACCGGCTTTAGCTCCAGCTAATGCTGCATCTCCATCCTTCATACCTAAAACAATTTTTTGATTTCTCCAAATAATGCCCCATACATTTAACATCATCAAAGTGCCCATTACTGCACCGAGAATGATTTCAGTACCAATTCTTACATGAATTTGATAAAGAAGAATTACTCCGGTTAAAAAAGTAAATAAAGCAGCCCATCTAAACCACCATAAAGCATTTGGTGCTAATTTTTTAAATACATCAGCTTTTGCATCAGGGTCCGCTACCTTTACATACTCTCCTTGAATAAAATTAAAGTAATATAGTAAGCCTATCCAAGTAATCCCAAAAAGAATATGAAAAGCCCTGAAAAAAGATTGGTCAGTTAAAATATCCATGTTTCTCCTTATAAGTATGCTTTGGTTATCTTAAATGAAATTTAGCTGTAAATCTAATAAAGATGGGGCATAAAGCCCCATTTTTATTTCTAAACAGAAATTAAATTACATCATTCCGCCCATTCCGCCCATTCCACCCATGTCAGGCATAGGAGGCATTGCAGCTTCATCTTTAGGCACATCTGTAACCATAGCTTCAGTTGTTATCATCATTCCAGCTACAGAGCCTGCTGCTTGAATTGCAGTCCTTGTAACTTTTGCAGGATCAAGGATACCCATTTGAATCATGTCTCCATATTCACCTGTAGATGCGTTGAAACCATATGAGTCTTTACCATCTTTGACATTAGCTAAAATAACTGATGATTCTTCACCGGCATTTGAAACAATTTGTCTTAATGGAGCCTCAAAAGCTTTTCTAGCAATATTAATACCAACATTTTGGTCTTCATTGTCACCAGTGACCTTTTCGACTGCTTCTAAGCATCTTATTAAAGCTGAGCCTCCTCCTGGAACAACTCCTTCTTCAACAGCTGCTCTTGTTGAATGAAGAGCATCCTCAACTCTAGCTTTTTTCTCTTTCATTTCAACCTCTGAACCAGCACCAACTTTTATAACGGCAACTCCGCCTGCAAGTTTTGCAACTCTTTCTTGGAGTTTTTCTTTGTCATAGTCTGATGAAGTATCTTCAATTTGAGCTCTGATTTGATTGACTCTTGCTGCTATATCTTTTTCATCACCAGCACCATCAATAACAGTAGTATTATCTTTATTTAATACGACTCTCTTGGCAGTTCCTAAGTCTTCGATGGTAGCGCCTTCTAATGAAAGACCAACTTCTTCAGAGATGACTGTTCCGCCAGTTAGAATAGCTATATCTTCAAGCATTGCTTTTCTTCTATCACCAAATCCTGGGGCCTTGCATGCAGCTGCTTTAACAATGCCTCTAAGATTATTAACAACTAAGGTAGCTAGTGCCTCACCCTCAATATCTTCAGCAATTATTAAAAGTGGCTTTCCTGCTTTTGCAACTGATTCAAGTAAAGGTAGTAAGTCCCTAATATTTGAAATTTTCTTATCAAATAATAAGATAAGAGGACTTTCAAGTTCAACAGTCATATTATCTTGATTTGTAACAAAATAAGGTGATAGGTAACCCCTGTCAAATTGCATACCTTCTACAACATCAAGCTCGTTTTCAATACCACTTCCTTCCTCGACAGTAATAACACCCTCTTTACCAACTTTTTCCATAGCCTCAGCAATAATCTCACCAACAGCTTGATCGCCATTAGCAGATATAGTTCCAACCTGTGCAATAGCCTTACTATCTGCACAAGGAACACTCAAGCCTTTAACATGCTCAACAGCAGCACTAACAGCTTTATCTATACCTCTTTTTAAATCCATAGGATTCATTCCAGCAGCAACAGCTTTATTGCCCTCATTCACAATTGATTGTGCCAAAACTGTAGCTGTAGTTGTGCCATCTCCTGCTTCATCATTGGTTTGAGAAGCTACCTGCTTAATCATTTGAGCTCCCATATTTTCAAATTTGTTTTCTAACTCAATTTCTTTGGCTACAGAAACTCCATCTTTAGTAACTGTTGGTGCTCCAAAAGACTTATCTAAAACAACGTTTCTTCCTTTAGGTCCTAGTGTTACCTTAACGGCATCTGCAAGTATGTTAACGCCATTAAGCATTAAACCTCTAGCGCTATCTCCAAATTTTACATCTTTAGCTGACATTTTTTTCTCCCTTAATAATTAATATAGTTTTTATTCAATAACACCGAAAATATCACTTTCACTCATGATCAGATAATCTTCGCCTTCGAGTTTCACTTCATTTCCTGCGTACTGACCAAATAGTACGACATCTCCTGCTTTTAAATTTACTGGAGTAACTTCTCCTGAATCATTTTTTTTACCAGGTCCAACTGAGATAACTTCACCTTGTGAAGGTTTTTCTTTAGCTGATCCTGAGAGAATAATACCACCAGATGATGTCTCCTCTTCTTCAGTTCTTTTAACTAGAACTTTGTCATGTAAAGGTCTTAGTTTCATTTTTATCTCCTATTAAATAATTAAATGAATTTAATGTTAGATTCCTAACTTACACCCTAGTTAAGGTCTAAAAAAAAGAAATCAATAGCTTAGTTAGTTTTTTTATTAAAAATATAAAGTGCAAGTAAAATACCACTTAAGTTAGATATCAAATCAGCTACTTCAAAAAACCTATACGGATGGTAGAAATGAATAATTTCAATAGCTAACCCAAATATAAATATAAGTCCTAGTAGTAATAATTTAGGGAGGTTGAAATAAGAATTTAGCCCCACATATGAAAGATATAAAAAAATTAAAGCATGAATAATCTTATCTGATACAAAAGATAAAGCAGCAATGTTGGGTATTGATGATGCTGGAACAACACTAAAATAAAATATCAATAATAAAGAAAAGAAGAAGATTATTCTATAAAGTTTTTTCATGCTTAGTTAGAAATTTTTTATAGGTGAGTAATAAAATTATAGAGGGGATAGTTAACATAGATGTTGTTATATAAAAGCCCATCCATCCATGCTCAAAGCCAAAAATTTCTTGAAGGTAATTAACCCATACTCCAGATAAGCCCTTAAGAGCAAATCCAGGTCCTGCCATAAACCCTGTCAATAAAGCATATTGAAATCCTGTATATTTTTTAGATACAAGGCTTGTAAGGAATGCGATATTGACCGTACCAACAATTCCTGCAGCTAGACTGTCCATAGCTACGATTGTTGCTAAAGAGCTTATGCTTTTATCTGATACCGCAACATATGCAAATAAAATATTTGTAATCATTACAAGAAATGCTCCAATAACAAGTGATTTAAATATCTTTAATTTTTTAATTAAAATGCCTCCAAGAAAAATGCCAAATATAGAAGCAGCTAATGCAATTACCTTTACAACTGCACCTATCTCAGTAAGTGTAAAACCCATATCTATGTAAAAAGGAGTAGCCATGGGGCCCATAACTATATCTGTTAGTCTGTATGTAGCAATAATCAGTAAGATTATTGATGCCATAAACATGCCAAAGCGAGAGAAGAAATCTTTTAAAGGTTCGACTATAGAATTGATGAAATTTAATTTTCCAAGCTCTGAATTTTTTTCCTCTTTAGAAAATATAACTCCGATAAAACCAAGACACATCAACCCAGCCATTAACTTAAATGTCATAGACCAACCATTCATATCAGCAAAAATTAAAGCTAATGATGTCGCTGCAATTATTGCTAGTCGATAACCAAGCTGATACGCAGCAGCTAAATTACCTTGATCATTAATGTGCGCATACTCTATCCTAAAAGCATCAATAGCAATGTCTTGAATTGATCCTGCAAGTGCAATAGTCACTCCAACAATACAAAACAAGATAAAGTTTTCAACTGGGTTAATATTTGAAATAAGCAATAAACTTCCGAAGATAAGCATTTGCATAAAAGCTATCCAGCTTTTTCTATGACCATACTTGGCTAAAATAGGTACTGGAAATCTATCTACTATAGGTGCCCAGATGAATTTAAAAGTGTATGAAAAAGTTATCCAAGTAAAAAAACCAATAGAACTTAAATCAATATTTACATCTCTTAGCCATGCCGTAGAGGTGCTTATTAAGAGTATATATGGCAAGCCAGAGCCAAAACCTAAAAAAAGCATCACAAACATTTTTTTAAAGTTATACATTGTTTAAATATCTATTCCAATCAAACATTTTTCCTGGATCGGTTTTTCTACCGGGAGCAATATCGGAATGTCCTTTTATATTATCTTTATTAATTAAAGCATACTCTTTAATTAATGATGAGGTTACAAGAGATAGTTGGTCATACTGAATATCTTCAAAAATATCATCATCACTTCCTTCCAACTCAATCCCTATTGAAAAATTATTACAATCACCTTTACCTTTAAATGAGGAAACTCCAGCATGCCAAGCACGCTTATTAAAGGGAACAAATTGAATAACCTCTCCACTTCTTTTTATAAGAATATGGGAAGAGACTTTAATGTCTTGTAACTCTTTATAAAAATTATGCAAAGAAAAATCTAATTCATTTAAAAAGAACTTTTCAATATGATTTGTATTATATGTTTTTGGTGGCAAGCTTATTGAATGTATCACTAATAAACTTATATCAGATCCTTTTGGCCTATCATTAAAGTTAGGTGACTCTAAGAATTTAATACCTTGAAGTCTGTTATTTTTAACTTCCATTTATCTTAATAAAGGAGGCAGTTTAAAAAATATACTTTCTTTATCTTCTCCATTTTCATTAATGTTTGCTCCGGTATATTCTTTAAGAGCATTCGCGATCTCTTGAACTCTTGCTTCTGGCGCAGATGCTCCAGCGGTAATTGATATTGTTTTACAACCTTCTAGGTCGTCAAGATTTAGTTCATCAAATTCATCTATTAGCACTGCCTTACATCCACACTTCTCTGCAAGCTCTTTCAATCTATTCGAATTTGAACTATTAACAGATCCAACAACAATCATATAGTCAGATTCTAATGCCAGTTGCTTTACAGCATCTTGTCTATTTTGTGTTGCATAACATATATCATCATTTTTTGGCACTTTGATATTAGGAAATCTTGATTTTAAGATATTAATAATAGACTTAGTATCATCAACACTTAAAGTAGTCTGAGTAACTAATGCTAATTCATATGGCTTTGAGACTTCGATTTCAGCAGCTTCCTTATCATCTTGAACTAAATATATATTGCTGAAATCTGTATTGATATGTCTGCCCATTGTACCTTCGACTTCAGGGTGACCTTCATGACCTATTAAGATAATATCTTTTTCTGATCTTGCATGTCTAATTACTTCCATATGGACTTTAGTTACAAGAGGACAGGTAGCATCAAAGTATTGAAGGTTTCTTGATTTTGTATCCTCCTCAACCTGATTTGAGACACCATGAGCACTAAAAACTACAAGAGAGCCATCAGGAATTTGATTAATTTCTTCTACAAAAATTGCCCCTCTTTTTTTAAGATCCTCTACAACAAATTTATTGTGCACTACCTCATGTTTCACATAAACTGGACTTCCATAAATTTCAAGAGCTCTATTTACAATATCTATAGCTCTATCTACACCTGCACAAAAGCCTCTTGGGTTTGCAAGCTTAATTTCTTTAACTTTTACTAACATGATCCCTTTTGAATAATTCTAAATAAATTAAAATAACTGCTCCAATAGTTATAAATGCATCTGCAGGGTTAAAAATAAAGAAAGAAAATTCATTGGTTTTTAAATGAAAAAAATCTGTTACGTATCCGTCGGGGATTCTATCAAATATATTTCCCAAGGCTCCTCCAATTATCATAGATAAGGCTAACTTTTTAGAACTTTCACTCTCTTTATTTAAGAGCATAAATATATATATAACGATACAAATACCAACAATAGTTAATAAATTTGATAATAATCTATGGCCAAGGTCTAAAAATCCAAAAGCAATACCAGAGTTATATGTTAAATATAGATCTATAAAAGGTATAAAGCTTTTTGATTCAAATTCATTAAGATAAATTAATGCAAGCTGCTTTGTTAAAATATCAAATAATAAAAAAATTAATATACATAGATAATATTTATTTTTAAACAAAATATCTTACTTCTCCATCTGAATCTATATTCTCTTCGCACCTTGAACAGATTTCAGGATGAGATTGACTTTCTCCAACCGAACTATCTTTATGCCAGCATCTTGTACATTTCTCTTCATTGATGTGATCAATTGAAATTTCTAATGTCACCCCAACTTTTACAGATGCTTTTGAAGAAATAAAGACAAAATGAAGCTCATCACCTAGCTTATCTAAAATAGCCTTATCTTCTTTATTAGCAGAAATTATGACATTAGCATCAAGAGATCCCTTTAACTTATTTTCATTTCTCAGCCCTTCAATAGACTGGTTGACTAAATCTTTAATTTCAAAAATTCTTTTCCAATCAGTGTCCTTGATTATCTGTGATTGATTGGTTAATTCTTGTAAATACAATGATAGAAATACTGAATCTTCCTGATTTTTTAAACTTTTATGCGTTTGCCATAATTCTTCTGAAGTGAAAGATAAAATAGGGGCAATTAATCTAACCATAACGTTTAAAACATAATCAAGGCTTGTTTGGCATGATTTTCTTGCCAAGGAATCATTCTTACATGTGTAAAGACGATCTTTTACAATATCTAAATAGATTCCGCCCAATTCATTAACACAAAAATTATGTATTCTCTGAACAACATTGTGATAAGAATATGTTTCATAATATTTAATAACATCATCTTCTAATTTTTGAGCTTCTAGGATAATCCATTTATCAAGCTCTATTTGTTCATCAAATATAGTTTTTTCTGTTTGATTAAAATCATTTAAATTACCAAGAATGAACCTAAAGGTATTTCTGATTCTTCTGTACTGATCTGATACCCTTTTAAGAATTTCATCTGATGCAACCATTTCACTTCTAAAATCTGTTGACGCTACCCACAACCTTAATATGTCTGCACCCAAGCTATCCCATACTTTTTGAGGTGATACAACATTACCCAAAGATTTAGATTGTTTTCTTCCGTTTTCATCAACTACAAAACCATGGGTAAGAACAGCTTTATATGGAGCTCTTCCATTCATAGCTATGCTTGTTAGCAGTGATGATTGAAACCATCCTCTATGCTGATCGGAGCCCTCTAAATAAAGATCTGCAACAACACCCTTAGAAAATCTTTTTTCAGAGACAGTAGAATGAGTTACTCCTGAATCAAACCAAACGTCCAAGGTATCTAGAGTTTTTATATATTTAGAAGCATCATCAATATAATCACTTAAATCTAGTTTGTCCCATTCTGAAATTCCATTTTTTTCGATTGCATCTGCAAATTTTTCAAAAAGCTCATTTTGCTCTGGATGTATTTCTCCGGTTTCTTTATGTATAACTAAAGTTAAAGGAATGCCCCAGTTTCTTTGTCTTGATATGCACCAATCAGGTCTATTGGTTAACATGCCTTCTATTCTTTGAAGACCCCATGATGGCTCCCATTGAACGTTAGTAATACTATCTAGAGCTTTATTTAGTAAATTTTCTTGGTTCATTGAAATAAACCATTGAGCTGTTGAAGTAAATACTAAAGGTGTTTTATGTCGCCAACAATGAGGATAAGAGTGATGGTAATCATTGCAATTAATTAATACTTTTTTTTCATCAAGTTTTTCAATAACTAATTGATCAGCCTTAAGTGGAGGCAGTCCAGCAATGAAATCAATTTCTCCTTTAAATAAGCCATTACTATCTAATGCTTTAAATGTTTCGATATTATTTTTTTTACAAATAATAAAGTCATCCATCCCATGCGCTGGTGCTGTATGAACACACCCAGTTCCAGCATCAGTTGTTACATGATCAGCGTGAAGAAGTGTTGATTTTCTATCCAGGAATGGATGAAAGAATTCAATATTTTTAAGATTCTTGCCTTTGGTAGTTGAAACTTTTACAGCATCCACACCCCATCTTTCAATACATGACTCAAACATTAAGTCAGCTATAACGTAGTATGAATTTTTAATTTGGATAAGAGAGTAATCTAGCTCTGGATTGATGCAAACCGCTACATTGGATGGAATTGTCCATGGAGTTGTTGTCCAAATAATAAAAGCTATGGATTCGCTACCTTGGAAACTAAAAATATTTTTTAATTCTTTTAAACTTTCATTATCAGTCTTGAAAGCTACATCAATAGATTTTGAAACTTTATCTTGATATTCAACCTCTGCTTCAGCAAGAGAGGAACGACAATCCTGACACCAATGAACAGGCTTCTCACCTTTTTGAAGATGTCCTCCATTATAAATTTTTCCTAATGCCCGAACAGCATCTGCTTCGAAAGATGAGTCCAGGCTTTTATATGGATTATCCCACTCTCCAAACACACCAAGTCTAATAAAATCTTTCTTCTGATTTTCGATTTGCGTCGATGCATATTCTTTGCAAGCCTTTTGAAACTTTCCTTTATCTTGAACAAGCTCACTTCTTTTCCCATGTTTTTTTTCTACGTTAAGTTCTATGGGCAGTCCATGGCAATCCCAACCAGGAATATAAGGTGCGTTTTTCCCTAACAAGGTTTTTGATTTTATAGTTATGTCTTTAAGAATTTTATTAACTGAATGTCCAAGATGAATTGATCCATTTGCATATGGAGGACCATCATGAAGAATAAAACTATCCTCGTCTTTTCTTAACTCTCTTATTCTTCTATAAATATCAATATCATTCCAAAAATTTATTATTTCTGGTTCTTTTTTTGGCAATCCGGCTTTCATGGAAAGTTCGGTTTCAGGTAGATTTAACGTATCCCTATAATTAATTGTCATAATGCTTTACTTAAATAAAATTCTGCAGTTTTTATGTCATCTTGAATCTGAGATTTTAACATGTCTAAGTTTTTAAATTTCTTTTCATCTCTTATTTTGCTTATAAATTGAACATCTAATCTTTTTGAATAAATATTCGAATTGAAATTAAATAAATGCACTTCTAAAACAGGATGGGAACCCCCAACAGTAGGCCTCACTCCCATATTTGCAATACCATCAATAGGCTTTTTACCTAAAAAACACCTCACCGCATATACTCCAGAAATTGGGAGTTTTTGTTTTGGAAGCCAGATATTTGCAGTTGGTATCTCAATTGTTCTTCCAAGGTGTTGGCCATGAACAACCTTTCCTGAAAAAATATAAGGTCTTCCAAGAAGATCTTCTGCTAGAGAAAAATTATTCTTTAATAGAGCTTCTCTAATTCTTGTGCTGCTTACACGCTCATTTAGGTATTCATAAGTTTCTGTATTTGTAACCTCGATATTTTTTTTGTGGCCCCACTCTTTTAAAAGTTCAAAGCCACCTGCTCTATTTGCTCCAAACCTAAAATCATCACCTACTGTTAAAGACATTAGGCCAACGGAATCTAATATATCTGATATGAATATTTCAGGCGTCATCTTTCTTAAGGAGTTATTGAATTTCAAAAAGAATACAAAGTCGATTCCAAATTCTTTTAACAATTCAAACTTTTTTCTCCATGGGTAAATTCTAGGAGGCGCACCAGTATCAGTATTTTTTGATACTGCAAAATATTCTGATGCATGGGGTTCTGTAAAAAATACTATAGATGCTGAATTAGTTTCTTTAGCTCTATTTTTTATTTTTGATAAAATAGATTGATGTCCTTTATGTATACCATCAAAGTTCCCAATTGTTCCATGCATGCTTACTTCTGGATGCAGTTTCCTGAAAAGATCTAAATTATGCTTACCTCTTATTAAGTACATTTTAATTTAAAACTTCTTTTAATGGATTGCCTCTAATTAGCCTACACATTCCAAAATAGATAGCTATAGATATAGCAATTTTAAAAAATAATGTAAAAATTTTCTCGACTTGGTTAAGGTTATAAAAATCGTACAGTTCTGAAGAAAGATTTAGAAATATTAAGACAAATATTGAAGATATTAATATAGATAAATTAAATCTATTAAATGGGTTGTTCATCTTAATTAACCCATCTTTAATTAGGATGATTTCTAAGATTAAAACACTTATAGCTGCTGCTATACTGCTTCCAACAGCTATACCAACATGACCATAACCTAACTTAAATGCAAATAGATAGTTTAGAAATGCATTGAGAAATAAAGATAATAAAGCTACATACATTGGGGTTTTAGTATCTTTTCTAGAAAAAAAAGCTGGCGTAAGAACCTTCATAAGCATAAAAAAAGGAAGTCCAACAGAATAAGCCATTAAGCTTAATGATGTTTGTTGAACATCAATAATAGAAAACTCACCTCTAAAAAAAATTGTGCTTATTAAATCAATTGAACATAGATATAAACCAATCAAAGAAGGTATTCCTATAAACAAAACAAATCTTTGACCTTTTTGAAGCTCATCAATAAATAATTTTTTATTAGTATTTATATCTATTTTCGATAAGGTTGGCAAAAGTATAGTCCCTATTGCAATGGCAAAAATTCCCATCGGAAACTGGATTAGCCTATCTGAAACATAAAGCCATGTTGGGCTGCCTGTTTGAAGCAATGATGCAAAAATGGTATCGATTAATAAATTTATTTGAATAATGCCTCCAGCAAGTATTGCTGGTAACATTAATTTTAGAACACTAATTTGTCCTGAATGAGAAAAATTAATATTTGGTTTTGGAAGTCTACCAAGATTTTTTAAGGCATATATATGAATTAATAACTGAAGAAATCCAGCTATAAGCACCCCCCAGGCTAATGCATAAACTGGCATATCAAGCATTGGAGCAATTAAAGTTGCTGCAATTATTAAAGTGATATTAAAAATTAAAGGCGTGAATGCAGGTAAGGAAAATCTATCATGAGTATTTTGAATTCCACTTGCAAAAGAAACTAAAGAAATTAATGCCAAGTAGGGAAACATTATTCTAAGTAGATCTATAGCAAGTATTCTTTTTGACTCTTCGTAATAAAAACCCGGAGCAAAAATAAAAATAAAAACTGGGGTTATAAGAAGAACAAGTATTGTAAAAAGAAACAAAATACTTAGAAAAGATCCAGCCAGGGCATTTATAAATTCTTGGGTATTTTTTTCGTCATTAGACTTTTGATAATCACTGTAAATGGGTATAAAAGCTTGATTGAAGGCACCTTCAGCAAAAAATCTTCTAAATAAATTAGGTATCTTTAGTGTTACAACAAAAATATCATGGAATACTGAAGCACCAAGCAAGTTCGTTGTGGCTATGTCTCTTATAAGCCCAAAAATTCTTGAAAGACCTGTCCAAGAAGAAACTTTAGTTAAAGCAGAGTAAATTTTATTTCTCTTTATTTCAGTCATTGCTTTTAAAATCTAATGAAGCTGAATTAATACAGTACCTTAATCCAGTTGGTTTTGGACCATCATTAAATACATGACCTAAGTGAGCATCACATTCTTTGCATTTAACCTCTATCCTAGACATGCCATGTGAGAGGTCTGATTTTTCAGCAATTGAGTCTTTGTTTTTAGGAAGAAAAAAGCTAGGCCAGCCGCAACCTGCATCAAATTTAGTATCTGATTCAAAAAGTGTTGCATTACAGCAAATGCAACTGTAAAACCCCTCTTTATTGAAATCCCAGTACTTGCCTGTAAAAGGCGTTTCTGTTCCAGATTGTCTTGTTACAAAATAACTTTCATCTGATAACTCCGCTTTCCACTGTTCATCGGTTTTGTTTATATTAGGCATTACATAATTGTAAAGAACAACTATGAATATAGGTAGCTCTTCAGATGTAAATGGCTAAAAATTATGTAATTTCATTAAAATTTATTAATTTATTAGAATCATTTGCATACTTTATAAAATCATCAAGAAGAGTTTTAGAAGGAAAATACATTCTCCTTCTTTTATCAACCTTAGATGACTCTTCAATAATATAACCAAGCCTAACAGCCTGTTTTAAAACCTGAAGACGTTTAATTCTAGAAGCATATTTTTTAGGTACCAATGATATTGCATATTCCTGTGATATTTCATTACTCTCAAAAGATTCCCACATAAAACTCATTAAAAAATAAAATCTATATGTATCCGCGTGAAAGAAATTAAGTGAATCTGGATTATTTGGATTATCTAATGTTGCGCTTAGCACCCTCCTTATTAGTTTTTTTGAATTTAAGACTGATTTTTTATCAATTTTTGCAATATTCACATTAACTCTCTATAAATTAGACATATATAATTAGAAATGCAATTTATATGCCAAAAAAAGTATAAGATTTATATCTATTGTTTATTTCTTAATTTGATATAAATAATAAATACAAGGAGTATTCTATATTTTGAAATCTTTTCTTGCTAAATGACTGGATCTAACTTCATTAAAAATATTTTTTTTATTAGCTATATTAGAATTGATGTATTTTTTTTTGAAAATATCTGACTCTAATTTTATATCGTATTCCTTGTTGTAATTATCAATAAAGAATTCGTCTTCATCACCAATATCATTTGATGAAATAAAATTTTTCATTACATGAAGATTTAATTTTTTTTGATCAGTATTAATATCTATACAATTTTGTAGAGACTCCATTAACATGATTGTCCCATTAATTTTGCCATCTATGCTATGGCCTGCTATATGTGGAGTTGCTAATAATGCAAAATTGATAATTTCATTCGATGGGCATGGCTCACCTATCCATACATCACTAATATAATTTGTATTCTGTAAGTTTATTAGTTTAGATTCATCTACAACCCCTCCTCTGGAGGTATTTATTATTGTTTTACCTTGCATATCAGATAAAAAAACTTCATCTATTATATTCCTTGTAGGAAATTTTGTTTTATATGTCAAAGGAACATGCAATGTTATCAAGTTACAGTTTTTTATTTGATCTATATCAACAAGAAAATCAAAATTCAAGAAAGGGTCATAAATAAAATTTTCTATGGAAAAGTAATCTAAAGCTTTTTTTAGATTCTTCCCTATATTTCCATAGCCTATAATTCCAACAGAAGAGGTTAAATCAAACATACCTTCTTCTCTCAAGAAACATATTGAAGACATAACATAGTTTACAACTGATAAAGCATTACAACCCGGTGCATAAAACCATTTGATATGATTCTTCTTTAGATAATCAACGTCCATATGATCGATTCCAGCTGTCGCTGATCCAATTAATTTTATATTCGTATCATCTAACAATAACTCATTAACTTTAACAGTAGATCTAACTAGCAATACATCAGCATCTTTTATATTTGAGTTTTTAATCTCAGAAGAGTTAAAAAATATTAATTCAATAGCATCAAAGCCATATAAAAGAGAAATGATTTCTTGTATTGATTTAATACCCTTATCAACAATAACTTTCATTAACTAATTTAATTTATCAGGCATGATAAGGCTTCTTAACCATCCAAGAAGAGTATTGTTTTCAAGAGAATATTTGTCTAAAGCATCAAAATCTTTTGCTAATTGAATGGGGTCTGCTAGAAAGTCTGCTCTTGTATTAAAATCTTTTTTTTCTAAATTTTTAACTAATATTGCAGGATTGCCTGCAAAGACAGAGTTAGGGGGGACATCCTTTGTTACAACAGCTCCAGCACCAATAATACTATTCTTACCAATTCTGACTCCTTTGCAGATGATAGCGCTATCACCAATCCAAACATTATCCTCAAATACTACAGGTTTTGTTCTTCCTACAGGCTTTGCTCTATCATAAATTCCATGCCAATCAGCATCAGAGATATATGCTCCATGAGCAATCATACAAGCATCTCCCATGATTATACTTTCAGCTGACATTATTCTTACGCCAGGTGTTATAAGGCAATATTTACCAATTTTAATTTCACCTTGATGGTCTCCAATATCCCATGAAGTAAACTGAATATTAGCATCTCTTGACCCTATTAAAGTTGGGTAATCATCAATAGAAATATTGCCTCCAAAAACTTTGATGTATCTAGGTTTAAAATATGCTCCACCTTTGCCAAGATACTTAAACTGTGGTTTTATAAAATGTCTTACATATATTTTTATAGCTTTTGTAGTTATTTTTTTTAACCAATATGGTCTATTATCTTTTCTGATATTAATCTCCTTTTAAGTTATTTTAATATGATAAAGTAGCCAAAAAAATTATTTCTAAAAGTGGCATTGATTAACAAGTACATTATAGAGTTTAAGCAGCTCATTAAGATAGGGGTACCGATATTTGGATCCCAATTATCATATATGCTCATGGGAACAACAGATACCATCATTGCTGGAAGAGCAAGTCCAGCTGACCTGGCTGGACTAGGAGTTGGCAATTCAATATCTATGACAATTTTTATGTTTATCTCTGGTGTTATTTTTGCCGTTACTCCAATTGTTGCGCAGCTTTATGGAGCAAAAAAATTTGAGCAGATTGGCCAAAAGTTAAGAGAAGTCTTATGGATTGCGCTTTTTTTAGGTATTTTAATCGCTGTTTTATTCATGAATATGGGATTTATTTTAAACAATCTTCCTATTGATAAAAGTATTACAGATATTTCAATAAAATATTTACAAGCAATAGCTTTAGGATTTACCTTTCTAACAGTTTTTACATGCCTAAGATGTTATAGCGAAGGTATGAAGCTAACTGTTCCAGTTTTTGTAATAGCTTTCTGTGGGATGATTTTAAACATTCCATTGGATTTAATGTTTGTCTATGGCTGGTTTGGAGCTCCAAAGCTTGGGGGAGTTGGATGCGGCATTGCTACAACTATAGTTTCATTTATTATGATGGTGGCAATGTTTTTTTATATTGCGATAAGTAAAAATTATAAAAAAACGCAACCTTTTTCTAAGTTTTCTTGGCCATCCTCGAGCACTACTAAGGAGGCCGTAAAACTTGGAGTTCCAATTGGATTAGGTATATTTATTGAATTAAGTATGTTCTCTGGGGCAGGTATAATCCTTGCAGTTTTAGGCGAGTCTATTGTTGCAAGTCATTATATAGCCATTAATATAGCGAGTTTATTTTTCATGATTCCTTTGTCTATAGGATTAGCAGCAGCAACAAGGGTTGGAAATTTAATTGGAGAAGAGAACCTCATCCAAGCAAAAACTGCATCTCATTCAACTATATATTTATGCATAATTGCAGCTTTAGTAAATATTGCTGTAATTTTAGTTTTTAGAGAATTTATCGTAAGTATTTATACTACCGATATTGTTGTCTTTAATCTAACTGTTGGCTTGCTTATATTTGCAGCCTTTTTTCAGCTGCCTGACGGGATTCAAATGGGTGCTCTGGGGAGTCTGCGAGGATACAAGGACACCTTCGTACCAATGATATTATTATTTATATCCTATTGGATTTTTGCTTTACCTGTTGGTTATTACCTAACTAACTTTGGCTTTGGAAATCCCTATGGAGCTTCAGGTATGTGGATAGGTATGATTATAGGCTTGAGTATATTTTCGATTCTATCAATTTTAAGATTAAGATGGGTTACAAGAAAATCTTTAAGATTTTCTATCTAAAACTTCTTTTGCCTTTGCGCCAATTTCAACTAAATTGTCTGCAATGTGTATACCACATTCTTTTAATTTAGTAATTTTGTCTGCTGCTGTTCCTTTTCCACCAGCTATAATAGCTCCTGCATGACCCATTCTTTTACCAACGGGAGCAGTTTGACCTGCTATGTATGAAATCACTGGTTTGGAAACATGGTCTTTTATGAATTCAGCAGCATCTTCTTCAGCATTGCCTCCAATTTCTCCAACCATAACAATAGCTTCTGTTTGATCATCCTGTTCAAATAACTTAAGAATATCAACAAAAGAAGATCCTGGAATCGGGTCTCCTCCTATTCCAACACAGCTACTTTGACCAAGACCTAGATCTGTTGTTTGTTTTACAGCTTCATAAGTTAAAGTACCAGATCTTGAGATAATACCTATAGAGCCAGGCATGTGAATGCTTGCAGGCATGATACCAAGTTTTGCTTCTCCAGGCGTTATTAAGCCTGGGCAGTTTGGTCCAATTAATGTTAAACCAAGCTCATCAACTCTCTTTTTAACATCCAACATGTCTAAAGTTGGGACACCCTCTGTAATGCATACTATTAATTCAATACCTGACTCAGCAGCTTCAAGTATAGAGTCTTTACAAAATGGCGCAGGAACAAAAATTAATGATGCATTTGGTTGAACAGCATTAACAGCTTCTTCCATTGTATCAAATACAGGTCTATTTAAATGAGTTTGTCCACCTTTACCTGGTGTTATGCCGCCTACTATGTTTGTTCCATACTCAATGGATTGTTCGGAGTGAAGTGTAGCCTGAGAACCAGTAAATCCTTGAACAATTACTCTTGTATCTTTATTAACTAAAATACTCATTTTGCTAACTCCACAGCTTTTTTTGCCGCATCGCCTAAGTTATTAATACTCTCAATACTAATGTTTGCTTTTGATAAGATCTTAGAGCCTATATCAGCATTATTACCCTCAAGCCTTACAACTACTGGAATCTTGACACCAACCTCTTCTATTGCAGCCAACACCCCTTCTGCAATAAGATCGCACCTTACTATTCCTCCAAAAATATTAACAAGCACTACTTTTACTTCTGGATCATCTAATATAATTTTAAAAGCTCTTGATACTCTTTCCTGAGTTGCAGTTCCTCCGACATCAAGAAAATTTGCAGGATTGCCGCCAAAGTATTTAATAGTATCCATAGTTCCCATTGCCAAACCAGCTCCATTAACCATACATCCAATATTTCCATCCAATGAAACATAGCTCAAATCATTCTTTGCAGCTTCAGATTCTCTTGGATCTTCTTGGGATGAATCATACATTTCAGCAATTTCAGGTTGTCTATATATTGCATTTGAATCTATATTTATTTTTGCATCTAAGCAGTGCAGTGAACCGCCACTAGTAATCACAAGAGGGTTAATTTCTAATAAGCTAAGATCTTTTTCAATAAATAATTTCATTAAACTCTTTAGCATTGGAGTGAACTGTTTTGTTTGCTCATTGTTAAGCTTTAGAACTTTAGCAATTTTTCTTGCTTGAAAACTTTGCGCACCACATAGTGGATCTATAGATTCATAGATAATTTTTTCAGGAGTATTTTTTGCAACTTCTTCAATATTTACTCCTCCCTCAGAAGAGCCAATAAATACAACTCTCTGAGTATCTCTATCAATAACAGCGCTTAAATATAACTCTTCTGCTATGTCGGTACATTCTTCTATAAGAATAGAATTTACGAGCTGTCCATTTGCGTCTGTTTGATATGTTATTAATCTTTTTCCAAGCCATTTTTTAGCAAATGCAATTGCATCTTCTGGAGAATCTATTAACTCAACTCCCCCAGCTTTTCCTCTACCTCCTGCGTGCACTTGAGCTTTAACAACCCATTTTGATCCACCTATATCTCTGCAAGCATTATGAGCATCTTCAGCTTCATAAATTACTTTACTATTTGATACTGGCAGTCCATATTCTGCAAATAATGCTTTGCCTTGATATTCATGTAAATTCATTTACTTTTTATTTCCTATATGTATGGCTTGATTGTTAGCCGATAAAGCAGCTTCATGAAGTGCTTCTGAAACCGTTGGATGACTAAAAATTGTTAATCCTAAATCTTCTGCGCTGGCACCAAATTCCATAGATATTAGAGCCTGTTGAACAATTTCTGCTGCAGATGGACCAAAAACATGAACCCCTAAAATTGTATCAGTTTTTGCATCAGTTATAAGTTTTACAAAACCGACTGATTGATCTACAGCTAAAGCTCTTCCACTTGCTGCAAATGGAAATTTACCAACCTTATATTCAATGTTATCGTTTTTAAGCTCTTCTTCATTCTTTCCAACCCAGGCTATTTCAGGGTGAGTATAAATTACAGAAGGTACTAATTCATAGTTCATTTCAGCATGCTTGCCCGCTATTCTCTCAGCAACCATAATGCCCTCCTCACTTCCTTTATGAGCTAGCATTGGACCTCTTACTACATCGCCAATTGCCCAGATATTCTTTATGCTTGTTTGACAGTTTTGATCTACAGAAATAAAGCCTTTTTCATCAAGACTTATTCCTGCATCTTCAGAAAAAACATCTTTTGTATTAGGCTTTCTTCCAACAGCGACAATTAATTTTTCAAATTCCATATTTTCAGAAGAGCCATTATTTTCATATGTAATTTTTACAGAATTTTTTAAGCTTTTTGATGAGGTTAGTTTGCAACCTAGCTTAATATCCAAACCCTGTTTCTTAAAATCTTTTAAAGTTTCTTTGGCTATCTCTTTATCAGCCATAAAAAGAAAATTATCCATGGCTTCGATAATAGTAACTTTTGAACCTAACCTTGCCCAAACACTTCCTAACTCCAAGCCTATTACACCAGCACCAATTACACCTAAAGTTTCAGGAACTTTATCAATTTCAAGGGCTCCAGTGCTGTCTAATATATTTGTATTATTAAAAATAGCTGAACCAATTTCAATTGGTGAGGAGCCCGTTGCAATAATAATATTTTTTGATTCAATTACTTCTTTCTTGCCATCTAAGTCTGTAACTTCTACTTTGCTATTTGCTAGAACTTTTCCTCTACCGGCGATTGGGGTTACTTTATTTGCAGCAAAAAGGCCACTAATACCTCCAGTTAATTTTGTTACGATGTCGTCTTTTCTTTTCATCATAGCTGGTATATCTAGATCAACCGAACCAACTTCGATACCATGAATTTTTAAATGGCTAGTCGCCTCTTGATATCTATGAGAGGAATCAAGCAAAGCTTTAGAAGGTATACAACCAACGTTTAAACACGTTCCACCAAATGTTGGTTTATTTTTATTATCTACGTATTCTTCTATACAAGCAGTCTTTAAACCTAATTGAGCTGATTTTATCGCAGCTACATAACCTGCAGGACCACCACCTATTACAACAACATCGAACATAAAATTCCTCTAATTTATAAATTTAATAATAATCTTTCAGGCGACTCTAACTGTTCCTTAATTGAAACAAGGAACCTAACTGCCTCTTTGCCATCTAATAGTCTATGATCATAACTCATAGCTAAATACATCATAGGCCTAATAACAACCTCTCCATTAATGGCTACAGGTCTTTCTTGAATAGAATGCATTCCCAATATAGCAGTTTGAGGTGCGTTAAGTATCGGGGTTGATAGCAAAGAACCAAA
This sequence comes from gamma proteobacterium SCGC AAA168-P09, assembly GCA_000385055.1. Classification (GTDB taxonomy): domain Bacteria; phylum Pseudomonadota; class Gammaproteobacteria; order Magnimaribacterales; family D2472; genus SCGC-AAA076-P13. The sequence continues at coordinate 43,117 of ARRL01000004.1, read as the reverse complement.
TACACCGCCATTAGAAATAGTAAAAGTTCCTCCTTGCATTTCCTCAATTGTTAGCTTGCTATCTCTAGCTTTTTCAGAGTACTCAAGAATCGATTTCTCAAGCTCTGGCAAAGATTTAGCATCAGCATCTTTTATAACTGGCACTACCAAACCTCTTTCAGTTGATACTGCTACACCAATATCTTGATATCCATGATAAACAACATCTGGGCCGTCAATTGAAGCATTAACAACTGGAAACTTCTTCAAGGCTTGAACAGCAGCAACTACAAAAAATCCCATAAAACCCAGTTTTACTCCATGCTGCTTTTCGAACTCTTGACCATATTTTGATCTTAATTCTTTTATTGGAAGCATATCAACCTCATTAAAAGTTGTTAGCATTGCGGTTTCTTGTTGAACTGAAACGAGTCTTTGGGCAATAGTATTTCTTAGTCTACTCATTGGGACTCTTTTTTCAGGTCTATTTGATGAATTGATTGATGAAGAATCTGAAGCACTTGGTTCAAAAGATGATTCAAGATGATTTATAACATCAGCTTTTGTGATTCGTTGATCTTTTCCAGATGCTTTTATTAAAGATGAATCTAAATTATTTTCAACGATAAGTTTTTTTGCTGCTGGTCCAGATTTTTTTGTATTTGCTTCTGTTTTAGTTTCTGATTCCTTATCTTTAATAGTTGAAATATTAACCTTATCAACTTGGTCAACCTTATTTAAATTTTTCTCTTGTTTGTTAATGACTGCTAATGTTTCATCAAATTTACCAATAACTTCAGCACTATTAACAATATCTCCTTCATTTTTAATAATTTTTGTTAGAACCCCATTAGAAGGTGCAACGACCTCAAGAACAACTTTGTCGGTTTCTATTTCAGCAAGAATTTCATCTTGAGCTACTGAATCTCCTTCTTTTTTTACCCAATTTGCAACAGTTCCATCAGCAACTGATTCTGGAAATGTTGGTGATTTAATTTCAATTGTCATAATTTTCCCTATTGTAAAGCTTCTGTAACAAGATTACTTTGTTGTTCTAAATGTAATTTCATCATTCCGACTGCTGGAGCTGCAGCAGGCGGCCTGCTAACTAGTGTAATTTCTTTATTTTCTCCCAATCTATCTAAAACTCTTTGAAGCCTGTGTCTATGGCTAAACCAAGCGCCTTGGTTTTGTGGCTCTTCTTGACACCAGACTATGTCTTCAACGTTTTTATATTCCTTTAACACTTCCTCAAGATCATCATATGGAAATGGATAAAGTTGTTCAATTCTTACAATTGCAATATGCTCTTTTAGCTCAGTATTTCTTCTCTCCTTTAGATCATAAAAAACTTTACCAGAACATAAGATAACCTTTTTTATCTTAGACTTTTTTTGAACAACATCATCAATCACGCAATTAAAAGAACCTTCAGTAAGATCTTGAAGTGATGATGTTGCCATAGGATTTCTTAACAAACTTTTAGGTGAAATAACTATTAAAGGGGTTCTCATTTTTCTAATTGCTTGCCTTCTTAATAAATGAAAAATCTGCGATGGTGAGCTTGGAATACAAACTTGAATGTTTTCTGAAGCACATAATTGAAGAAATCTTTCAATTCTAGCGCTACTATGTTCAGGTCCTTGACCTTCATATCCATGGGGTAAAAGCATTACTAAGCCTGATAACCTTTCCCATTTATGTTGAGCTGAAACTATGAATTGATCGATAACAACCTGGGCACCATTAACAAAATCACCAAATTGAGCTTCCCAGATAGTTAACCCAGTTGGCCATGTAGCAGAATATCCATATTCAAAACCTAAAACAGCTTCTTCTGAAAGCAATGAATCATATATATCAAATCTTGTATTATTGTCATTAGCTATTTTTGATAAAGGAATATAGCCTTCTCCTGAATCTTTATCAAAAACGCAAGCATGTCTATGAGAAAACGTCCCCCTTCTGACATCCTGCCCCGTAATTCTTATAGGGAAACCCTCTTGAAGTAATGATGCATAAGCCATACTTTCAGCATAACCCCAATTAATACCTAGACTTCCTTCAGTCATCTTTTTTCTATCGTTAAAAATTTTGGATGCTTGATTTCCTAATTGAAATGAATCAGGAACTTCACAAATCTGCGTAGCTAAAGATATAAATTTTTTAACCTTAAAGGATGTATCGACTTTAGGCCACCATAAAACATTCATATAATCAGTCCAGTCAAACCAAAGTGAGGTGTTTGAGTGATCTGCTAAACTCTTTGCAACTGTTTTTCCGTCTTCTAAAGATTTTCTATAAGTGTTTTTAATTTCTAATGCTAATTCTTTAGATATAAAACCTTCTATCATTAATTTTTCTTGATATTGATTAAGAACAGATGGGTGCTTTGCGATTTTCTTGTACATTGTTGGTTGTGTAGCTGATGGATCGTCTGCTTCATTATGACCTCTTCTTCTATAACAAAATAAATCAATAACAACATCTTTATTGAATTTTTCTCTATATTTACATGCTATTTTTACTGCCTTGATAACCATTTCAGGATCATCTCCATTAACATGAATTACAGGGGCTTGAATCATTTTTGCAACATCTGTTGAATAGTCAGTTGATCTTGCATCATTTTTATTGCTAGTAGTAAAACCAATCTGATTATTTACAATTATGTGTATTGCGCCCCCAACATTAAAGCCTCTAGTTTGAGACATTTGCAGAGATTCCATCACAACTCCCTGTCCTGAAAAAGATGCATCACCATGCAGTAAAACTGGTACTACTTTTTTTCTTTTATTATCTTCTAGCCTATCTTGTCTTGCTCTAACAGACCCTAGCACTACTGGATCTACTATTTCTAAATGTGATGGATTATTATTCAGAGATACATGAACCTCGCCACCAGGAGTATTAATATTAGATGAAAAGCCTAAATGATATTTAACATCGCCAGTATTTGCTCCTTCCAATTCTCCGGTTTCATCAAATGCAGAAAATAGATCTGCCGGAAGTTTTCCTAAAACATTTACTAATAAATTTAATCTTCCTCTGTGAGCCATACCAAAACATATTTGATTAGCGCCAAGTCTTCCACAATTTTGTATAACAGCATCAACTAGTGGGACTAAAGATTCACTTCCATCAATACCAAACCTCTTCATACCTGGATATTTAGCAGCTAAATACTTTGCCAACCCTTCAGCAGAATTTAATCTTTCATAAATATGTAATTTTTCATCCTTTGTAAAAGAATAAGATTCTATTTTTGATTCAAATTGTTTTTGGAACCACCTTCTTTCGTTTGAATTCATTATATAGTTATATTCAACGCCTATATTTCCACAATAGATCCTTCTTAAATCCTCTATGATGTTCCGTAAACTAGATTTTTTAGTATCAGAATTACCAGCATTAAATGTATCTGTATAGAATTCAGTATCCAAATCGTCTTGTGATAATCCATGAAACTCAATGTTAAGATCTTCGATTGGATTTCTTTCCATTATACCCAGTGGATCTAATGTTGCTTCTTGATGGCCTCTATTTCTATAGGCTTGTATAAGTCTTATAACTTTTCCTTGCCTTTCATCTATCTCTTCTTTTGTTGATACAACTCCTCTTGAAAGATTTTTAAATTCATTGATTATGCTTTGATGGGATACGTCCCCATTTGTACTAGATCCTCTAGGGAGATTTGCAAAGAAATCGCGCCATTCTTTTGAAAGGTTTTCTGGATTGGTTAAATATGTTTCGTAAAGATTTTCTAGGTAGGCTGCATGTCCTGCTGACAAATGTGAACTCCCCCATAGTTCTTGCATTAATTGGCTCATCGCTACTTAATTCATAACCCCATCTGAAGTAATAATTTCTTTTTTATCTCTTAAAAGCATTGTTTTAATTTTACCAATGGCTTTATTTGGATTTAACCCTTTCGGGCATGAGCTTACACAGTTCATTATTCCATGACATCTGTATACACTGAATGGATCGGACAGCTCGTCAAGCCTTTCATTTGTCTTAAGATCTCTAGTATCAGCTAGGAATCTATATGCCTGAAGTAAGGCTGCTGGACCCAAAAACTTATCAGGGTTCCACCAAAAAGATGGGCAGCTTGTAGAGCAACATGCACATAAAATACATTCATACAAACCATCTAATTTGTCTCTATCTGCTGGTGACTGAAGTCTTTCTTGCTCAGGAGCAGTAGTGTTATTTTGTAAAAAAGGTTTAATTTTCTCATATTGAGCATAAAATTCTGTCATATCAACCACTAAATCTCTAATCACAGGCAGCCCAGGCAGTGGTCTAAGTTCTATTTTATTATTTTTTAGGATAGATGATATTGGTGTGATACATGCGAGGCCATTTTTACCATTGATATTCATACCATCTGATCCACAAACTCCTTCTCTGCATGACCTTCTATATGATATTGATTCATCTTGCTCTTTTAGCAAATGAAGTAAATCAAGAACCATGATGTCTTTTGCAGGCTTCTCTATGCTGTAGTTCTTAATGTATGGAAATTTATCCTGCTCTGGATTGTATCTATACATATTAATTTCAAGTATATCTTTTGCCATTTAATAGGTCCTTACAATTGGTGGAAATGCTTCAACTTCAGAAGGACTAAAATTTACGTCTCTTTTTGAAATTGATTTAGATTGTGGGTCATAAAGTGAGTGACATAACCAGTTTTCATCATCTCTTTCTGGGTAATCATCTCTCGCATGAGCTCCTCTACTCTCATTTCTACTATAAGCAGCAATAGCAGTCGCTTCTGCAACTTCAAATAAATTTTGTAACTCAATCGCCTCTACTCTGCTTGTATTGAAAGCATTACTTTTATCCTTTAAATGAAGATTACTGACTTTATCACTTATCTCTTTGAGTTCATTTAAGCCTTTTTGCATAAATTCACCACGCCTGAAAACTCCAAAGTAATTTTGCATACATTCTTGAAGCTGTTTCTTAACATCCGCTGTATCATATCCACTATTAGATTCATTTAATTTATTTAGCCTTTCCAAAGCTGCATCTATATCATCTAAACCTGCAGACTTTACCCCTCCACCAGATTTTATTTCTTCCTGGATAAACATTCCTGTTGCTCTTCCAAATACGACTAGATCAAGTAATGAATTTCCTCCAAGTCTATTTGCTCCATGAACTGATACACATGCAGCCTCTCCTGCAGCAAATAATCCAGGAACTATAGAATCAATTTCATCAACTCTATTGAATGCCTGTCCATTAATGTTAGTAGGTGTGCCACCCATCATGTAGTGACATGTAGGAACTACAGGTATGGGTTCAAATATTGGATCAACATGAGCAAAAGTTCTAGATAGTTCACATATCCCTGGAAGTTTTGCATTTAATACATCTGCTCCAAGATGATCTAGTTTTAGAAAAATATGATCTTGATTTTCTCCACATCCTCTACCCTCAAGAATTTCTAAGACCATAGACCTAGCAACCACATCTCTTCCAGCTAAATCCTTTACATTAGGGGCATACCTTTCCATAAACCTTTCGCCATCTTTATTTATTAGATAGCCGCCTTCTCCCCTGCAACCTTCGGTAACAAGAGACCCTGCACCATAAATGCCTGTTGGATGAAATTGCCACATTTCCATATCTTGAGCAGGAAATCCAGCTCTCAGAGCCATTGCTAAACCATCACCAGTATTTATTAAAGCATTAGTTGTAGAAGCATATATTCTGCCAGCTCCTCCAGTAGCCATTACTGTTGACTGAGCCTTAAGGTATGCAACTTCGCCGTATTCAATAGAAAAAGCAATAACTCCGGCAACCTCATTTTTATCATTTTTGACAATATCAACAGCAAACCATTCATTTAAAAAATTTGTTCCTTCTTTAATATTATTTTGATAGAGGGTATGAAGTAGTGCGTGACCTGTTCTGTCAGCAGCTGCACAGGTTCTTGCAGCCTGGCCACCTTTACCAAAATCCTTTGACTGACCTCCAAATGGTCTTTGGTATATTCTTCCATTATCAAATCTAGAAAATGGTAATCCCATATGCTCCAGTTCAAAAACTGCCTTGGGTCCCTCTGAACATAAATACTCGATAGCGTCTTGATCACCAATGAAATCTGCCCCTTTCACAGTATCATACATATGCCATCTCCAATCATCATTAGGATCAGCACTTTGAATTGCGCATGTGATACCTCCTTGAGCTGAGACTGTATGAGACCTAGTAGGAAACACTTTTGACACTACTGCTGTTTTTAAACCAGACTTGGCAAGCTCTAAAGATGTCCTCATCCCAGAACCACCTCCGCCGATGATTAGAGCATCAAATTCTATAGTTTTTATATTAGCAGAATTATAATTTGTCATATTTTTAAAACCAGATAATTGAGAAGTACATTAATGTGATAATCAGACCTAAAAGAATGAAAGAAATCTCATATATTTTTCTTATAATGTCTGCGCTATTGCTTAAACTAGTTGAAATAAATCCCAAAGTTCTTTTGGTTAGATAGTCTGTTCCTACTGTCCAGAGTCCAATAAATGCATGCACACATACCAAAAGAATAAATATTGATAATGAAACCTTGAACCAAGAACAAGTAGTTATAAGCTCAAACGATAGACTGTTAGTCCAAAATAAGTACTCTAAATATCCCAAAAATATAAGGAAGTAAAAAGCACTATAACGCTGAAGATACCATGACAATCTTCCAATATTCATAGCATTATCCGAATAGTTGCAATTGCATTAAATAAAAATAAAAGCAAAGTTATAACTGCTGATCTAAATGATGAAGAAAGATTTTCTGCCAAAAGATGAAAATCTATCAATAAATGTCTAATGCCTGTAAAAATATGGTATTGAAATATTAAAACTAAACTAATAAAAATTAATTTAATAAAAGAATTTGTTGAATAAAAATTTACAAAATTATCATATGATTGTTGACTTTCATACATAAAAGATAGAGCTATTGCAGTAACTGGAAGAACTATAAAAAATATTAGTATTCCGCTAATTCTATGAGTTATAGAAAGTAAGGCAGATAAAGGTAGCTGTATCTTGAAAAGGTTTATATTTATAGGTCTTTTATGTGTCATTAAGAAAGTGACAAATGTCATTTTTTAGTGTGTTTTTATGCTGTAATTATAACTGATTATAAACAAATTAAATAATTGAGATGTTAAAAAGATATTAATTTACTTATTTTTTCTTCCTTACATGCTTCATCATTCTTTGTCTTTTTTTGACCTGCCTTTCAGTCAGTTTATTAATTTTAGATTTGAAAGGATTTTCAGATTTCCTGAAAATTAACTTAAGCTGAATACTTTGAAGTTTGAGAGCTTCTCTTAAAGAATTTTCTAAATATTTTCGATAATTTTGAGGAATTTTTTTATCTTGATTTGAGTGAATAATTAATGTTGTTGGGTTTATACCACCAAAATGAATATGTTTAAGCTTTAGCTGTCTTCCCCCAACTGAAGGAGGAGCACTTTGAAGAACAAATTTACTCAATAATTTATTAAGGGCAGCTGTTGTATATTTTTTCTGAGCTATATCAATTACATTATTAGTAATTCTAAAAAGTCTTTTGAATCCAGTTCCGTTGATGCCAGAAATTTCTATTTTTATGAAGTCATCAACAAAGCTAGATTGAGCTCTTTTGGATTCATATAATTTATCTTTTTCTTTTTTTGAAAGTAAGTCCATTTTATTAAAAGCTATAACAACTGGTTTCCCCATTTCACAAATCATATTAATAATTTTTAGATCCTGGTCTACTAAGCCTTCTGTGGCATCACATATAAATATAACAACATCACATTCTTCTACTGAATGCATTGCCCTTACATAAGAAAAATATTCTACTTTATGAGCATTACGATAGCCTTTTCTAATTCCTGCAGTATCAATAAAAATAAAGTCGTCATCATTTACAGTAAATGGGATACTAATTGCATCGATAGTTGTGCCAGCTATTTCAGAAACGATAAGCCTATCTTGTTTGATAAATTTATTAATAAAAGTTGATTTACCAGCATTTGGTCTTCCCAGTACAGCAATTTTTTTTCCTTCAGGAGCTTTGAGTTTCTCTTTTGGCAGTGATGCTTTAATAAAAGTCCTTAGATCAATTAAATTTCTTGAATGTTCTGCACTAATTTCAAAAATATCATTCAATCCCTTTTTAGTTAGATCTTCTTTAATTAAAGATTGTGATTTTTTATCAATTTTATTTAATACAGTAATAAAATTTTTATTTAGCTTCCTTAACCTTGTTAAAATGTCTAAGTCTTCTTTGTTAAGATTTTGTGATCCGTCTAGTAAAAAGATTATAAGATTTGATTCCTCGGCAGCAATCCAAGCTTGTTCAGCTATATCCTCTTTTAAAATAGAATCATCTTGTGCGATACCGCCAGTATCAATAATTAAGCTTTTTTGATCTCCAAAAGAGATATAGCCATAGTTTCTATCTTTTGTTAAGCCTGAAAAATCAGAAACTATTGCTTGTCTAGATTTTGTTAGTTTGTTGAATAAGGTAGACTTACCAACATTCGGTCTTCCTATGATTGCTATTGAAGTAAACATTATTGATATACATCTTAGATGCTTAATGAGAATAAATTAAATGATTCGTCAACAACATAAAAGTTTTTACTCCTGCTAATAATCATTTTAATTGGTTTCTTGGATATTTTTTTTCTGCCAATGGGCTTGCCATTCAAAGGGTCAATTATATGTATATACCCTTCAAAATCACCAATTATTATACTTCCATCAAATGCTATGGGATTTGATAATTGTCTATTAAGAAATTCATCTGAAGCCCATGATTCTTGTAGTGTTTTAGTGGAGTAAGACTTTATATTTGATGCTGATTCAACTAACACGATAAGTCCTTTTATTAGAAGTGGGGAATAAAATGATGAAGCTTCAGCTTGCCATACTGATCTTTTTTGAGCAATATCAAATATATTTATATTGCCCTGATAATTAGTTGTATAAACCAAACCACCCTCAACGATGGGATTTGAGTCCGAATCTATTAAATTTTCTAATTCTGAGGCTCCACTAACATAGGATATAGCTCCGTCCCATACCGGAAATCCTGAATCTAATTCAAATACTGTAAGTCTTCCATTGTCAAATGAAACATAGACCTTATCATCATCAATTACTGGGCTACTACTTCCTCTAATACTAAGAGTTGGAAGTTTAGACCTGTATGACCAAACTATTTCACCATTATTTCTATCTAAGGCAATTAATTCACCAGAACTTGTCTTAGTAATTACAAATTTTGAACTTATCGCACTAGGAGCTAAAACTTCTCCTTTAACATTTACTGACCATAAAATAGAACCATCTTCTTGATTTAAGCTAATAATATTCCCATCGATATCTGCTACTACAAGCATACCAAAACCAGATGAAATTCCAGATGATAGAGAGTTAACTTTTTTTTCCCAATTTACTTTTCCTTGACTTGAGCTGAATGATTTAATCTGACCATTGGAATCAGCAAAAAAAATGTTATCAGCACTAAATGCAGGTATAAAATTACCAAGATAGTTTTCTCCTGAAAAAGATAAGTTCCAGTTAGTTTGAATGTTTTTAGTATTTGATATAACTTGTAGTGGTCTAGGTTCATCTATATCTAAATCACCATTACCCCAAAATTTCATTGAGCTCAAAGAAGAGCATGAGGATAAAAATACAATCAAAAAAGGAATCACAAATAATCTTGAAATTTGTTTTTGAATCATTGGGTTAGATAAAGTCATATTATTCTGACAAGTTAGAGATTTTTATTGAAACAATTGATGTTGATGCTTCATCAGTATATTTATCTTTGGATAATAAATACTGATCTTTAGCTAAATCAATCTTATCTTGTTTTGTTAAAATATCTCCAAGTAGCTCATGAATCATTGCGGATGATGAAGATGAGTATTTCTCAAGTAAATTTAGTGCCTCATCATACTTTTCTTCAGCATAAAATAATCTAGCTGCATTAACTCTGGCTATTTTATTAAAAAGAGTATTTCCTCTAATGCCATCTGTTAAGTCTATTAGCATTAAAAATTTATTAAGAGATTCTTCATTTAATCCATTTTTTGCATCTATAGAAGCCTGGTTTAGGAGAGCAAGCTTTGTATAACCAGTTTTTTTATATGAAATTAATAACTCATTAAATAAATCTCTAGAAGTTTTTTGGCCATTTTCAGTCTCTATTTCTTGTATAGTCCATTTGTTATATATTTCTGCAGCCTTTTCATTGTTTGATTTGCTTAACTGAACAAGAGAAAGATATAAAACAATACTGACAAGTAGAATAATTACAATCGCAATTATTGGGACTCTGTATAAACTATAAAAATTACTCGCTCTTGTTGCAAGTTTATTATTTTCAAAAATTTCGTTCATATTTTTTTTCCTTTTTTATATAGATTTAAAAAAACTATATAAGTCATCAATTGAGACAGTTAGCTGCTCTTCAAGTTCATTCTTTAAAGGTTTTATAACTGCTGTATTATTTTTTAGCTCTTCATCTCCAATGATAATTGCGTAATCCGCATTATTTTTATTAGCTTTTCTTAACTTTGCCTTTAAGCTACTGTCTGATAAATGGACATCTAAAATAATATCTTCATTTAAAGATCTAAGTTGGTGGGCTATTTTATATGCTTTTGGCTCTAAATTACCAGTAACGGAAAGAAATGAAACAAGTTTTACTAAGTTATCTTTTAGCTCTATAAGTTCTGCAAATCTTTCTAGACCAATTGCCATGCCTATTGAAGGAAGATCTTTTCCACCAAGCTTTACACAAAGCTGATCATATCTTCCGCCGCCTAGAAAAGAATCTTGTGCTCCAAGCTCAGAGGAAACTGCTTCAAAAACAAAGCCAGAATAATAATCAAGACCCCGAACTAAAGAGTAATCAATCTCTATATTACAGATATCAGAAAAATTATTCTGAATTGAATTTAATAAATTTATAGCAGAAGAATCTATAAATTCTTTTATTGATGGAGCTTCTCTTAAAATATTTTGAGTTTCATTATTTTTGGTATCTAAAACTCTTAGTGGATTTTTTTTCAATCTCTGAAGATCTTTTTCATCTAGAGATTCTTTAAATGGTTCTAAAAATTTTACCAAGGCATTGCAAAATGATTCTTTATTTTTTTGAGTACCTAAATGGTTAATTTTAATAGTACAGTTTTGTAATTTAAATTCACTTATGATTGAGCAAACTATTGAAATCATCTCAAATTCAGGCATTCCTTCAGGGATGCCAAGAATCTCAACTCCAGCTTGATTGAATTGTCTGTAGCGTCCCTTTTGAGGCCTTTCGTATCTCCACATGGGGCCCATATACCATAATTTATGATTTGTTTGATCTAATTTTTTTTCTATGATTGCTCTAATGACACTTGCGGTACCCTCAGGTCTAAGTGCTATACCTTTATCATTTCTATCATTAAAAGAATATATTTCTTTATTAACAATATCTGATGCTCCGCCTACTGATCTTATAAATAAATTAGTATCTTCTAATATAGGTGTTCTTATCTCATTAAGTTTATAGCCCAGGAAAATGTCTCTTATTTTTTTTTCTAGGTAAAATAATTTTGCAGCTAAATTGGTTTTATCTCCGTCATCATATAAGTCTAGCATTCCTGTTAATGATTTAATTTTATCCAATTTAGCTCCTTGCAATAATTTCAGTAGAGTTTCTAAGAGATAATTTTTCTCTAACTTTTTCTTCTATTTCTTGAACAAGGTTTTCGCTACTAATTTTTTTATCTGGGACTCCATCAACATACAATAAGTTGCTTGGACTGGCGCCCGTAAGACCTATTTCAGCTGCTTTACTTTCACCCGGGCCATTAACATAACAACCTATTATTGCAACTTCGATATCATCTGAAATATCTTCTAATTTTTGTTCTAATTCATTCACAACCTCAATAACATTAAAGTTCTGTCTTGAACAACTTGGGCAAGCTATAATTTTAACCCCTCTACTTCTAATATTTAAACTTTTTAATATATCCCAACCAACTTTTATCTCATCGATTGGATCTGAAGCAAGAGATATTCTTATAGTGTCTCCTATTCCTTCAGACAAAAGCATTCCAACTCCAATAGAAGACTTAACGGTTCCAGCTCTATAACTTCCAGCCTCTGTGATACCTAAATGAAGTGGCTGATTAATAAGGTTTGATATTTTCCTATATGCCTCTACTGTCATTTCTATATTTGAAGCCTTTAAACTCATTTTATAATTAGTGAAATTAAATCTTTCTAGTATATCTACATGTCTTAATGCTGATTCAACGAGTGCATCTGCATTAGGTTCTCCATATTTCTTTTGTAAATCTTTTTCGAGCGAACCTGCATTTACCCCAACTCTTATTGGAACATTGTTATGTTTTGCTGCTGCAATAACTTCTTTAATTTTTGATTCTTTTCCAATATTTCCTGGATTGATTCGTAAGCAATCAGCAGTGTCGGCAACTTCCAAAGCTATTTTGTAATCAAAATGAATATCTGCCACTAATGGAATAGAGACTGCTTTTTTAATCTCCTTAAAAGCTTTTGCTTCATCAAACCCTGGAACAGAAACCCTAACAATGTCTGCTCCTGCAGCCTCTAAGTCATTAATTTGTTTAACTGTTGAAATAACATCAGATGTATTTGTATTTGTCATTGATTGCACAGATATTGGATTAGTGCCGCCGACTTTGACATTACCAACACTAACAACCTCAGTGTTTTTTCTTTTGATCCAATTACTCATCATTAAATATAATAGTATTTACCCTAAGTCTATTAGCATTAGTAATAAAATCAATGCTATCTCCATTATAAGTTCCCTCTACATTATCTGCATTTCCAACTACAACTTTAAAGGGTTTTTCAATATCCAGCATATAAACATCATTGAGCTGAAATAATTGATTTGCGACTAGCTCATTACCAGAATATATTTCGATCCAACACTCATCAAGAAAATTTAAAGTTAATTTATTGTTCAATGATAAACTAGATGTTTTATTTTCAATATTAACCTTATTGACTTCATTAATTTCATCGAAAACTATAGGCTCATCTAGCTCAACAATATTATTTTTAATTTCTGGTGCTATAAATTGAGCATTCTTGAGATTGTCTGTTAAATTATTTTCATTTGTAGCAGAATTATTATTATAATTTGAAATGATGTTATAAAAACTGAATAATACAAAGATAGTTATTATAATAAATATCCCCTTTTTAAAAAAAGGCATTAATGACATATCAATTTTTATTATAGATTTTTCAATAATTTCAACCTTTCTACTATCTTCATCATAGATTGACGGAAAATCACAATTTATAGATAAAAAATCCTGATATTTAATAAAATATGCCCGAGCAAAACCTTCGCTTGGAAAAGATGAATAGTTCCCAGATTCAATAGCTTGAATATACTTTATATTCATCACCAATACTTCAGCAATATCATTTTTACTTAACTCTAAATTATTACGAGCATCTTTAAAAACTTTTCCAATTTTTGCTGAATTTGCTGATTTAAGTTCTGCTATCATGGTATCAATTGATGCGAAATAAGTTTCTTTCCTTTTACTGACTTTGCAAGTTTGCCAACTAATTGACCGCATGCTCCATCTACTGCGTCACCTCTAGTTACCCTTAATGTAGTAATAAAACCTTTATTCATTAATATTTTTTTAAAAACTTCAATATTTTTATTATTTGATCTTTTGTAGTTTGAGCCATCAAATGGATTGAAAGGAATTAAGTTAATTTTACATGAAACTTTTGAGAGTAATTTTGCTAATTTTTTTGCAAGTTCTTCAGAGTCATTTACTCCATCTATTAATACATACTCAATAGTAATGCTTCTTTTTCCATTATAAAAAGCTAAATATTTGTTACATGAGTTTATTAATTCACTAATAGGATATTTCTTATTAATAGGGACTATTTCATCTCTTAGCTTATTTGTTGGTGCATGAAGAGATATTGCAAGAGAAACATCAACTTCACTAGAAAGTTGATCTATTTGAGGTGTTATTCCAGAAGTGCTAATTGTGATTCTTTTTCTAGAAAGACCATAGGCAAGTTGTTCTTTCATTATTTTAGCTGATTCAATTACTGGAACAAAATTAAGCAATGGCTCACCCATTCCCATAAAAACAACATTAGTTATTAAAGGTTGATCTTTGCTATTAAAATTTGCGAGCCAGAGTTGTCCAATTATTTCATCAGCAGTTAGATTTTTATCAAAACCTTGAGCTCCAGTGGCGCAAAATGTACATTGAAGAGCGCAACCGGCTTGTGATGAGATACATAATGTCATTCTTTTCTTTTCAGGTATTCTAACCATCTCAACCATTGAGCCTGAATCAAGCTTAATTAAATATTTTATCGTTCCTTCGGGTGAGGTATGTATTTCTTCAATTTTTGGTGGTAATAATAAAGCTAAAGATTTAAGCTTCAACCTTAACTGTTTATTAAAGTCTGACATTTTGTCAAAATCTAGAACCCCTTTTTGATGAACCCATTTAATGAGCTGTTTTGCCCTAAATTTTGGCTCACCTATTTGCTCAAAGAAAGCTTCTAACGATTGAAGAGAATAACCAAGAAGATTTAACTTTTCCTCAGACAAAATTTATTTAGAGACTATTTCTTCATTTTTGAAAAAATAATTAATCTCCCTCACTGCACTTGTTTCAGAATCAGAGCCATGAACAGCATTTGCATCAATGCTATTTGCGAAGTCTGCTCTAATAGTTCCAGGGGCAGCTTCTTGAGGATTTGTATTTCCCATTAATTCTCTATTTTTAAGTATGGCTCCTTCTCCTTCAAGCACTTGAACAAATACAGGACCTGAGGTCATAAATTTTTTTAAATCATTAAAAAATGGCCTGCCTTCATGCTCAGCATAAAATCCTGAAGCCATTTCATTGTCTAACTGAATTAGCTTGCCAGCTACTAGACAAAGTCCTTTTTCTTCAAATCTTGAAATTATTTTTCCGATGATATTTTTAGAAACTGCATCGGGTTTAATGATAGATAATGTTTGTTCAATTGCCATGTTAATTTCCTTATAAAAAATTTTAGGTATTATATGGGAGTTATAGAGATTCTTCTATCCATAACATCTGAATAGCTTCAAGAATTTTTTCATTTGAACCCTTAGGATCTCCATTAAAATTATCTAATTCACAAATCTTTTTATGAAGATCGGGAAAGCTAATCCATTGAGGGTCAATATCAGGAAATTTTTCATATAGCTCGATAGCTATATCATTTGTATTGAGCCAATCTAAGTAATTCATTAGTGATTTTCTGAAACCATATTTATGTTGTATTTCGGAACTTCTATCTCTATATCTTTATCTTTTGGAACAGCCTGACAGCTCAGTCTTGATGTTTGCTCTAAACCCCATGCTTTATCTAATAAATCTTCTTCTATGTCACTAGCTTCATCAAGACTTTCAAAACCCTTCCTAACAACTACATGACATGTTGTGCATGCTGCCGACATTTCACATGCATGTTCAATATTTACTCCATTTCTTAGAGCGGCTTCGCATATAGTCTCATGGGGAAGATTTTCGATGATGATACCTTCTGGACATAACTCTTCATGAGGTAAAATTTTAATTTTACTCATTGGCTAAATTGTGAAGCTTTCACCACACCCGCAAACAGCTTTGGCATTTGGATTAATAAATTTAATACCTTGATTTAATCCATCTTTTTCATAATCTACCAGACTTCCTTTCAGAAAATTTAGACTTTCGTTGTCAACAAAAATTTTGCAGCCATTTTTATCAAAAATTACTCCATTACTATCAAAACTATCTACATAATCAAAATAATATTCATAACCTGAGCAGCCTGCTTTTCTAACACCAATTTTTATTCCCTCACCTTTACCTCTATTCTCTAAACTGGACGCAAAATGAGCTATAGCTTCTTCTGAGAAATTTAAATCTGATGAGCTAAAAATTTTCATAGTTTTTATTGTTTAGATTCGTAATCCTCAATAGCTTGCTTGATAGAATCTTCAGCTAGAACTGAACAGTGTATTTTTATTGGAGGCAGTTCTAATGCATCAACAATCTCTTTATTTTTTATTTCTTTGGCTTCTTCTAGTGTCTTACCGATTAGCATTTCAACAAGTTCACTGGATGAGGCTATAGCAGAACCACAGCCATACGTTTTAAATTTAACTTCTTTAATGATATGTGTGTTGCCAGATGGTTCACATTTAATCTGCAATTTCATAACATCACCACATGCAGGAGCGCCAACCATACCAGTTCCAACGTTTTCCTCAGAAGGATCGAACCTTCCGACATTGAAAGCTTGAGGGTTGTTTAAGGTATTTTCAAATTTATCTACTACTTTTTTACTATAAGCCATGATTTGCCTCCATATTTAGTGAGTATCCCACTTGACTGTATCAAGATCAATTCCATCCAGGTGCATCTCCCATAAAGGAGATAGCTGTCTTAATCTATCAACAACATTATGTAAAATTGATAATGTTTCATTTACCTCGCTATCATTGGTAAACCTTCCAAAAGAGAATCTAATAGAACTATGAGCTAATTCATCTTTTCTACCTAAAGCTCTTAGTACATATGAGGGTTCTAGACTTGCTGATGTACAAGCAGAACCTGAAGAGACAGCGACATCTTTAAGTCCCATTATAAGCGATTCACCCTCGACAAAGTTAAAACTTATATTAAGTATGTTCGGTACTTTATTATTTAAATCTCCATTGATATATGCATGTTCAATTTTCATTGCTTCTTTAACAAATTTTTCATGGAATGAATTAACCTTAATATGATCATCTTTCATTTCTTCTTTAGCAATCCTGAAAGCTTCACCCATCCCAACAATTTGATGAGGTGCTAATGTACCTGACCTCATTCCTCTCTCATGACCACCTCCATGAATCAATGCTTCAATCCTGACTCTTGGTTTACGTCTAACAAATAGAGCTCCAATGCCTTTTGGACCATATGTTTTATGGGCTGAAAATGACATTAAATCTACTGGCATTACTGATAAATCAATTTCTACCTTGCCAGTACTTTGTGCAGCATCAACATGAAAAAAAACACCAGCCTCTCTTGTTATTTCTCCAATTGCATTGAGATCATTCAACGTGCCTAATTCATTATTGATATGCATTAGTGAGACTAAAATTGTATTTTTTTTGATAGCTTCTTTTACTTGCCTTGGATGAATAATTCCACCCTCATCTGGTTCAAGGTATGTAACTTCAAACCCTTCTCTCTCAAGCTGTCTGCATGGATCAAGAACTGCTTTATGTTCTATTTTTGATGTGATTATATGATTGCCTTTGGATTTATAAAACCTTGCAACACCTTTAACTGCAAGATTATCCGCCTCAGTAGCTCCTGATGTCCAAACAATCTCTCTTGGATCACAATTAACTAAGTTTGCAACATGCGATCTAGCTTCTTCAACTGCATCATCAGCTTTCCATCCATATCTATGTGAACGCGATGCTGGATTTCCAAACTCACCATCAGGAGTAAGATATTGCATCATTTTAGATGCAACTCTTGGGTCAACAGGAGTGGTAGATGCATAATCTAAATATATTGTTGATTTGTTAGTCATATTATTTCTCTTAACTCTATATATGGGGTTTTGTTGGATTCTACAAGGTTATTAATTGTTATTTTGCTTAAATAATTGTCTACAACCTGATTTAATTCATGCCAAAGGTTATGGGTATTACATTTTTTTCCATCTTTGCAGGTATTCAGCCCATTACAATTTGTTGCATCTAAGTCTTCCTCAACGGCATTCATAATTTCTCGAATCGAAACAGTGGATGGATCTCTTGCATAAGTATAACCTCCATTTCTACCTCTAGAGCTTTCAACTATTCCAGCTATTCTTAACTTTCTAAATATCTGCTCAAGATAATTAAGTTCAATATTTTGACTGGTCGATATATCCGATAGTGCAACTGGACCAGATGTTTTGAAAAGATGAAGCTCAGCTAGAGCGCTAACAGCGTACTTACTTTTTTTTGTTAATTTCACGCATGAATTATAAATACCTGACTAATTTAGTCAACTATTATATTCATACCCAATCTGTCAGCAACTTGATGATAAGATTCAACTACGTCTCCAAGGCCTTGTCTAAATCTGTCTTTATCCATTTTCTTAAGAGTCTCTGAATCCCATAATCTACAACCATCTGGCGTAAATTCATCGGCTAATAAAATTTTTCCTTCACTAGAAACACCATACTCAACTTTGAAATCAACTAAAATTAGACCCGAATTAATAAATAATTCAGAAAGTATAGAATTTACTTTATAAGTTAGTGCTTTCATTTCATTTATTTGTTCTTTTGTTGCCCAGCCAAACGAAATTATATGCTCATCATTAATAAGAGGGTCTCCTAGATCATCATCTTTTAAAAAGAATTCAAAAAGAGGACTTTCAAGTATCAAACCGTCTTCTGTTCCAAGTCTTCTGCAGATCGAACCAGAAGCTCTATTTCTTATAACACATTCAATTGGAAACATTTTTAAATTCCAAACCAATGAATCATTATTGTTAAGAACTTCTATATGATGTGTTTCAACACCATTATTCTCTAAATGATCCATTATGAATGCGTTGAACTGATTATTTACTGCGCCCTTACCTAGTAAAGCTTCTTTCTTTTTTCCATCAAAGGCAGAAGTATCATCACTAAAATGCATTATTAACCTATCACCATCAGATGTTGTAAAAAGTGATTTAGCTTTTCCCTTTGTTAACTCTTTGAGTTTATCCATATGTAATCCTAACTTAATGATTCATTTATTAGCGAAATTAACTTTTCAGCATCTTCAATTTTACCATTCTTTGCATATGCTCTAACATATGTTTTATTATTTTTTTGTGTTATTTTAATTTCGAAATCAGATTCATTCGATGAAAAATTATTTTTATTAGAATTAGCAGATCTATTAAGAAAAGAAAAAATACCTCTATCATTTTCACTATCATTATGGCTTACATAAAATATTCCATTGCTTCTGTCTTTATCATTTAAAATAATATTTGATTCATTCATAGCTTTAGTTACTGATGACCAAGCCCTGTTAAAGTTTAAGCTAAGTTCAATAACAGTTTGACCATTTTCTAAAAATATTTTGGATTTTTTTAGATCATTGAGATTTTGAGCTGCGAGAGAGGTTCCTGAAAATTTACTTATAGATTCTGCAAAGTAACTCACCACATCTTCCAGCTTAGACTGAATAAACTCTGGATTACTAATATATTCATTATTGCTTTTATCGACTTGATTAAGAAAAATTTCAGTAGAAGATTCTTTAATGCCATGCTCTATTTTCATCTCAAGTGTGGAGTTTTGATCAAATTCGATTTCGATTACTCCAATATTTGGTTTTTTACTGATAATTTTGTATTTTGAGGTCTCCCAATAACTGCTTATAATTGGCCATGAGGTTGATGGCAGAGTTTCAACATATACCCACATTAAATCACCAAGTCTTCTTAGTTGCACAGAACTATCTCCCGAAGATGAAAACACTTGTCTTGGCCTCGGTATATCTTGAATATCTTTCAAGGTATCTTGATTATTTAAAACTGGATAATGATCGTCGATTATTAACGGCGAGTCGTCATCAACTAACTTTATAGTCTTTTCTATCTTTTCTTCAATAAAATCATATTTAGTTGGAGGGAAGTACCCTTCTGGACCAGTAATATATGAGCAAGACGAAGTAATCACTGTGAGACTTATAATAAATATCTTTTTTTGATTGTTCATAATAATTCTAACTTTACTAGCTCAGACATAATCTCCTCATGAAAAGTTTCATCTAATTGAAGTAATGGTAATCTTATTGAATTAGATATTAAACCCATTTTGTAAAGAATCCATTTAACTGGAGTTGGGTTAGATTCAACAAATAATAGTCTATATAAATTTTTATTTTTTTCATCAAGAGTTTTGGCTTCTTCTAGTTGCTTATTTCTTATATATTTGCATATTTTAGAAATAGTTTCAGGCACAACATTGGCAGAAACAGATATCACTCCATGGGCTCCTATATTCAATGACTGCAAAAAAGTGGGATCATCTCCTGAAAAAATTAAAAAATCATTGTTATTATTTTTTGAAATTTGTACCAACGTTTTTATTCTTGAAGAATCATCTAGTGCCTCTTTAATACCAATAATATTATTATGCTGAGATAGGATTTCAACGGTTTCAGGCAAAATATCACACACTGTTCTTGATGGGACGTTATATAAGATTTGTTTAATATCTGCACTTTCTGCTATCTTGGTATAATGAGCAATTAAGCCTTTCTGAGTTGGTTTGTTGTAATAAGGGGTAACACTTAGGGCATAATCGGCACCTATTAATTTTGATTCTTTAGATAACTCAATTGCTTCTTCGGTCGAATTAGCTCCAGTACCAGATATAACAGGCAGCCTTTTATTTACGTGCTTAACAGTTGCTTCAACAACATCAAGATGTTCTTGCAATCTAAGAGTCGCTGATTCACCGGTAGTACCTACAGATACAATACCATTAGTTCCTTTATCAATATGCCAATCTATCAAGCTATAAAGGGCATCATAGTCAACATCACCATTTTCATGAAGTGGTGTAACTAAGGCAACTAAACTACCATTTAATGCTTGCATCAAAAAAAATTTCAGTAAAAAATAGGACTATACACTATTTTATTAAAAAAACTTAAAAGGTAATAATATGACTAAAAAATTAGTTGGAAAAAAATGTCCTAATTTTAATTCTCAATTTACTAGCAACCTAGTACTTTCGAATGAAAACTTTATTGGCAAAAACCTTATCATTTATTTTTATCCTAAAGATAGCACTCCAGGTTGCACTATAGAAGGCCAAGATTTTAGAGATATGTATAAAAAATTTAAAAAATTAAATTGTGAAATTATTGGCGTCTCAAGGGATAGTATTAAGTCACATGAAAATTTTAAATCCAAACAATCACTTCCATTTGAATTGCTTTCTGATGAAGATGAGAGAGTTTGTAAAGCATTTGATGTAATGAAACTAAAATCAATGTATGGCAAACAATACATAGGCATTGATAGAAGTACATTTTTAATTGATGTTGAAGGAAAAATTATAGAGGAATGGAGATCAGTTAAAGTTAAAGGGCATGTAGAAGAAGTTTATGATTTTTTGAGTGAGCACATTAAGTTTTAAATCTTAGAAGGCCAAGCATTCCATACTGCTTTAATAAATGTAGCAATTGGGATAGAAAAGAATACACCCCAAAAACCAAACATGCTACCAAAAACGAAAACCGCAAGAATTATTACTACTGGATGAAGCTTAACTGTTTCTGAGAATATTAGTGGTACTAATAAATTTCCATCTAAAGCCTGAAGAAGAAGATAAAGGCTTATTAATATATAAAACTGGGTATCTAAACCAAACTGAAGTAGCCCTATAATTACTATTGGTATTGTTACTAAAAAAGCGCCTACATATGGGATAATAACTGAAAAGCCAACTAGAACTGATAATAATGCAGAATATTTTAATCCTAAAGATGAGAATATAATTGCTGCTGCAAGACCAACAATGAAAATTTCTATGGTTTTACCTCTGACATAGTTACTTAACTGAATATCCATCTCTTTCCATATGTCAGTTAACATCTGTCTTTTACCTGGAATAATTTTAAGGAAACCTTCAATAATGTTTTTTCTATCGAATAAAAAGAAAAATACAAGTATTGGAAATAATATAATATATAAAAGAATTGTAATTGTGCTTTGAATTCCAGAAATTGATGATTTGACTATATTTTGAGCAATCACCGATATTTCTTCAGAAACTGCTTGAAAAAATATAGCTATTTGATCTGATGAAACTAAGTCAGGAAATTTTGTTGGTAAGCCAGAAATAAAATCAAGAAAATTATTGAAAAGATTTGGAACATCGAGGACAAAATCTTGAAGCTGAATATATAATAATGGAACCAACCAAACAAGCAAAGCAGCCCCAGTAATTATAAAAATTGAGAAAGTGATAACAAGTGCTATATTTTGATTTACATTAAAAGACTGTATTTTTTTTTGCAATCCAACCAAAAGATAAGCAACTATGATGCTAATAATAAAAGGAGTTAAGACTGATCCAAAAAAAGAGATAACTATAAAAAATAATAGTATGGCTATAGAAAATACTATAGTTTCCTCGTTAGTAAATACCTTTTTTAAAACTCTATTTAATTGCTCCAACATAAACATGTTCCTCAACTTATTATCTTTAATTAGTATGAACTATATAAAAAAATAATAGTCAAACTTAGTGAATTTTTAACAACTTCATTGATAACATGAGATATATTAATCTAAAAAACATGTTTATGTTAGTTAAAAGGATGAGTATTTCTTGATCTGTTTAAAAATGAATATATATTTTTCTGCAATGGTATTGTTAATATCTCTTCCATCATTTTGTATGCAGACTGCAGATATAACCTTGCCTGAGCTCGGAGATAGAGTTTCAGGTGCAGTTTCACAAAATGATGAAAAAATTATTGGTAAAGAATTCCTAAAGCAGGTTTATTTTCAAGCACCCTTGATAGCTGATCCACTAATTCAAGAATACACAGAATTGTTAGTGTACAGGCTATCAGAATATAGTAATGTGAAGAATAGAGAATTTACTATCCTTATTATTGATGACAATTCTCTAAATGCATTCGCAGCTCCAGGCGGTGTAATTGGAGTTAATGGGGGACTGTTTCTAAATGCAGATAATGAAGCTCAGTTTTCATCTGTAATGGCTCATGAATTAGCGCATTTAAGTCAAAGACATTTTGCTAGAAATGTTCTTAATGCTCAGGATAAAAGCATAGGTTCTGCCATAACAATGATTTCTTCTATAGCCTTAGCATTAGTGACCAATAATCCTAATGCTATTGCTATTGGGCCAGCTGTATTACAAAATCAAAATTTAAGGTATAGCAGATTATTTGAAAAAGAAGCTGATAGAGTTGGTTTTACAAATTTAATAAAAGCTGGCTATAACCCCAAATCAATGGGTGAAATGTTTGAAAATATGAATAACCTAAAAAGGTTATCAGGAGAGACGCCGCCTGAATTTTTGTTAACCCACCCCTTGTCATCATCAAGAGTAAACGATGCTATGAATGCCGCAGAAGGAATCCCAGAAAAAAATACCAAATATGATTCTCTAGAATACTCTTTAATAAAATCTAGGCTAAAAGTTTTCTATGGAAAAATTCCTTCACAATCATTGAGATACTTTGAAGCCAAGTTTAAAAAAGATAAATCTGATTCAAGTCTATATGGTTTGTCTATAGCAAATAATATAAATAATAATTTTAATGAATCTATAAAATTAATTGATATATTGATCAAAAAACATCCTAAAAATTTATTTCTTAACACCACAAAAGTAGAAATATTAACAAAGTCAAAAGACTATGATAAAGCTCTTAAGCTAGCTAATGAAATTCTTCATATATCACCTAAAAACTATCCACTTTCAGTAAATAAATCAAAACTTTTACTTGAAATGAAAAATTTTTTTGAGTCTGAGAAAATTATTAGAGATCAGCTTATAAGAAGAAATAATGATCCTCAATTATGGTTACTACTCTCAGAAATACAAAGGGGTGGAAGAAATATAATTGGTTATCATCAGTCTAAGGCTGAATATTATCTTTTATTAGGACAAGATGAAGAAGCGTTAAGTCAACTAGAATTTGCATTAAATTTAACTGAGAATAACTTTCTAGTTTCAGAAAGAATATTGACTCAAATAATTGCCATAAAAGAAAGAATCAATAAAACTAGGGGTCTATAGTTTTATTTTTAAAGTTTTTAGAAATCTTATATCCTGTAAAAGAAAACAACCCTGCAAAAGGAATTGCAATCATGGGCATTAAGCTCATGCTTATAGCGACTATTTTTCCTAAACCCATAAAAACGCTTCCTGTTAAGTCACCAAATCTGGTTACAAAAGTGTCAATAAATACAGTTGATTTATATCTATCTTCTTTTTCAAGCTGGCTATATATAATTTCTCTACTTGGCTTATTAAAACCATATTCAAAAACTCTTAGCAAAGCTTGGGCAAAAACCACTACTCCTACTGAAGGCGCTAATCCATATAGTAGGAAAACTATAATAAATAAAAATCCATAAACTATTAAAATTGAGGTAATTCCAAAAAAAGAAATAACAATATATGTAAGAAAAAGTTGAGTGATTAAAGTTAAAGGGGAAACTAATTGCTCAATACGAGCAAAAAGTTCAATTCTATCAGGCGCTAAATCTGAATAAGATTCAATGATAGGGATTGCGCTTATCCATTGAATCGTCATTAGTGATGTAAAGAGCCATGAGTATATAGCAACAGATCTTACTTCTTTTACAGTCATCATATTAGAAAGTGCGTCTGACCATTTCCCACCGACCTCTTTTACAAGCACAATAGAGTTATTTAAATTAACTATATATCTAGCAAGAATAATTGCGGAGAGTAATAAAATAGATGATGACAATGCAAAAAGCTCAAGACCAAAATTTGTGAAAGATTCTGAGAGCCTAACTGAAATCTCAGAACCAAAAATGGCTCCAACTGATCCTCCAGCCATAATAAAACCATAGAGTTTTCTTGATTTTTCATCCCGAAAAATATTAATTACTAAAACCCAAAAAATTGAAACCACAAAAAAAGAATATATATTACACCAAACATAAAATACTCTTCCAAGCCACATAGCTTGAATAGTGTCTGCTTCTTCCAATGATCGTGAATAAAAAATAAAAATGCATAGATTAATTATTAAAAAAGAGTAGCAGTAAGTAATTATTTTTTTAAAATTAGCTCTTGATGCAATCCAAGAATAAATTGGGTTAATTAACAACATAGTAAATGCTGTTATGGACAGCAAAATTAATAAAAAATCTTGACCATAGTTTTCAACAGCCATTTCATTTCTTACAGCTCTTAAAACATACCAAGATGCAAGAACAAGGAAAAATAAAAGACTAGTGAGGATTGTATTTTTAATTCTCATAAAAATATTATGCCTGATGAATGGTGGGTCGCACAGGATTCGAACCTGTGACCAATTGGTTAAAAGCCAACTGCTCTACCAGCTGAGCTAGCGACCCATGGTAATGCATAATAAAAAAAGGTGATTATTCCATATTTTTCAATAACTGCAAGGCTAAAGATGATGCAGTATCATTAGGGTATTCTCTAATAACAAAATTATACTTATCTTTGGCTTTATCAAACTCATTATTTTTTAAAAAAATATCTCCAATCTTCTTATGAGCTAAGGGCACCCTGTAATGATCTGGGTAAACAGTAATAAGTTCTAAGAAATATATATTTGATGATTTGTAGTCTGTTTGAATATATGCAATTTCTCCAAGCCAAAAATAAGATAATGGAAGCTTTTCTTGATCTGAAAAGGTTTCAACAAAATACTTGAATAATGATGAGGCCTTTACAAAATCCTGATCTCCTAGAGCTTTTATTGCTAACTTATAAACCTCTTCTTTACTTTTAGTATCATCAACACCAGAAAATTTTATAGTGTTATTTGAAGAAAAATTATCTAAGTTAATATTCTCCGAACTAGTGCTGTCTATTTCTTGAACTGACTCCTGAATTAATTTTTGTATTAAAAAATCCTGAGATTCGAGCTTATTTCTTAAGTCTGCGATCTCTATTTCAAGCTCTTGAATTTTCAAAAATAAAAGATCAACTGCTACATTATCTTTTTCTTGTGAAAAAGAATGTAATGAAATGATTAATGTAAAAGAAAAAATTAAAGAATTTCTTTTCATTAATTAATTAATCTCTGCTCGTCTGTTTTTTGAATAGCTGGACTCGTCTGAGCCATTTGAGAGTGGCTTTTCTTCACCATAACTTTTGACCTTTATTCTGTTATTGCTTATGCCATTTACTGCAAAGTAATCTCTTACAGCCTCAGCTCTTCTCTGGCCAAGTGCTAGATTATATTCTCTAGTACCTCTTTCATCAGCGTGACCAGAAATTGTAATTTTAATTGAAGGATTATCTTGCATCGCAACAACCGCACTCTTTAAAGTTTGAAGCGATTTACTGTTTAAATTGAATTTATCAAATTCAAAATACACTGTTGCATTTGTGAAGATTGCTTTTGTTTCATAGTCTAAAGGGTAATCTTCTTGAGTTGAGGCTTCTACAGTGCTTATTCCACCATCGTAAACAACCTCTTCTGTTACATTCATGCTTGAGCATGATGAAATAATAAAAATAAGAATAAAAAGATTAAATAAATTTTTGTTATTTGTCATTTGTATATTAAACATTGATTGTCTCCCGACTTATATTATCTTAAAAAACCAGACCATGAAGGTTCTCTTACTTTGCCTGTTTTAATGGGCAATCTAAATCTTGCTCCACTTAATGTAACTCCAGCAAGGAGCCCTGTTCCATTTTCTGATACTGCATAGATTATCACATTACCATTAGGAGAAATACTGGGTGATTCATCTAATTGTGAATTAGTTAGTGGTCTTACAAAATTTTCATTGGAATATTTAAGAGCTATCTGAAAGTTACTATTTTTTCTATGAACAAAAACAACGCCTTCACCATTGGGGAGGTATGACCCTTTTGCATTATAGTTTCCTTCAAATGTCAGTCTTTTGGGTTTTGCATTAAATTTTCTTAGATTAATTTCATATAATTGAGGTGACCCAGATCTTCCTGATGTGAACATAATTTTTGATCCATTAGGCGACCATGAAGATTCAGTGTCTATAGAATAATGATTTGTTAATCTTGTTAAATTTTTATTCTTCAAATTTAGTATATAAATTTCAGCATTGCCGTCTTGATACAAAGTTAAAGATAAAAATTTGCCATTTGGTGACCAGGAAGGTGAACTTATTTGGTATTTATTCTCTAAAACAATTTCTCTTTTTCCTGAGGCAATATTTTGAGTAAAAACTTTTGCCATACCAGTCTCAAAAGAAACATATGCTACCTGTTTAGAATCTGGTGACCATGATGGGGAAATAATTGGCTCAGTGCTTTTAAGAAGTATTTGTTCATTTGCACCATCTGCATCTGCAACAATTAATTTAAAAAGTAGACTTCCTTTTAATAATTCTTCTGTAACATATAACAATCTAGTTGATGCAACGCCATTTAAACCAGTAATCTCCTCATAGACACCATCACTTATATAATGAGATAGTTGTCTTAATTTGTTTGGTACACCGAAAACTTTTGACGATCTAATTTGGGATTCTTTTTTTACATTAAATACTTTGTATGTTGCGGAGATATTGCTTTTATCCTCTTCTGTTATAGAACCCATAACAATAAAATCAATTCCCAGCACTTTAAAATCACTGTAGTTTATATCTTCTTCATTTTTTGGTATTGATAGTAGTTTATTATTTTCTAATATTTTAAATTCTCCTGTTCTATCTAAATCATTTTTCACAATATTTGTAATTATATTTGTAGCTGATTTACTACCTTCAAAATTAATTAATGCAACTGAATATGGATTATCAGAGCCCTTTGTAATTTCCAATACCAATTCAGAAATAATAGGTTGTACTAGTAATAAGGTAAGTATTAAATATTTTTTCATACTGGATTAAAGGTAATGACTATATTTTTAAAACTAGTTTGATACATACTAAATGGAATTTTATTGAAAAAGGAAAAGGTTTCAACTCTTGAAATAGCTTTTATAGCTGAGTTATCAAACCTTATGTTTCCACTACTTTTTATTAAATCAATCTTGATAACTCTTCCATTTTTATTAATAGTCATCCTTAGATCACAAATAAGACCATCTTGAATATTTTTAGGCTTTATCCATGCTGATTGAATAGCTTGAATAATAAGAGCGCTGAACTCACTAACCAATAAATCATCTGACTCTTGAAGAATTAACTCTTCCTCTTGTATTAATTGATTGATATTAATATCGGGAATTACAGGTGTTAACTCAATTTTATTATCAATCTGATATAAAACTTCAGGGTTGGCTGCTTGCTCTACTTTTGCTTCTTGTTGATTTGATTGGATTTCTACTTCCTCTTTAAATAAAAGATTTACATTCACAGGCTTACTTAGTACTGGCCTCTGTTGCTTTTCAAAATAAAAAAAATCAGTAAGGTATAAGATGATCGTTGCATGAATTACAAATGAAATAAATGAAGCTGAAAAATAGTCCGACTTAATCTGCATAACCAGTGGTAACTATTCCTATATTTGAAATTCCAACACTTTGAACTGCAGCCATAGCTTTGGCAACAGTATCAAAAATAACATCCTTATCACTCTGAAAAACTATTTCGATATCAGGATTTGCTTCAAAAATTATCATTGATTTTCTTTTTAGCTCATTGAGATCAATTGGTAAAGATTCATCACCAACATTAATATAGTAATTACCATTCTTATCTATAGATATTACCATCGGCTCATTTTGAACAGACATTTTGGTTGTATCAGTGCTTGGGAGATTTACCTCTACACCCTGAATTAATAATGGCGAAAGAACCATAAAAATTATCAATAGCACAAGCATTACATCAATATATGGAACTACATTTATTTCAGCCTTTAAGTTTTTTTTCTTTGCTAATCTATAGATCATTTATTTTTTTATAGATTGCTTATAAAAAATACTTGCTAACTCTTCTGAAAAAATTAATGTTGATTGGCTAATTGTTTCTAGTTCGGATGTGTATTTATTAAAAGCTATGACTGCAGGAATTGCTGCAAATAGTCCCATTGCAGTTGCGACTAGTGCTTCTGAGATTCCAGGAGCAACTGCATTTATGGTTGCTTGGGTTGCGTCTGATAGACCTTGAAAAGATGTCATGATTCCCCACACTGTGCCTAATAGTCCTATATATGGACTTACAGAACCAACATTAGCTAAAAAAGCAAGATGCTTATTCATCTCTTCCTCGTCTGAGGCTATTGCAACTCTCATAGATCTATTAATTCCCTCTAGATCAAGTTCAGTGATTTCATTAGTTTGATCAATTTGAAGGAATTCTTTGAATGAATTCTTAAAAACACTTAATGCTCCATATACTGGAACTGTTTCAGTTTTTATTTCACTGTATAAAAGGTTTAAATCCTCGCCACTCCAAAATCTCTCAAGAAAACTATCATTAATTACTCTAATTTTTTTATAGAAATTATATCTCTCAACAATAACTATCCATGTCAACAATGAAGCTATTAAAAGAATCACCATGACAGTTTTTACAACCATGCCAGCTTCTAGAAAAAGATTTAAAACAGAAATATCATTCATTCACTTATCCTCTATCAAAAATTAATAATAAATCATTAGGGAAAGGTTTGGGTTTTTTTGTTACCGCATTTACTAAACACACCTCAACAACTCCATTACATATTATTTCAGATGTCTTTGTGTTAAAAATCTCTTGATCAAAAATCATCCTAGCATTTGTTTTTTTTGTTACGTGAGTTTGAACAGTAAGCTCCTCACCCAGCTTCGCTGGTAGTAGATAGTTTATTTCAATGCTTTTTATAACAAACACCAAATCTAACTCTTTTAATTCTGTTTGTGAAATATTGTTAGAGGTTAAAAAATCTGAGCGAGCTCTTTCAAAATACTTTATATAATTAGCATGATATACAAATCCTTGAAAATCTGTATCTTCAACATATACGACTAAGTTAAAATCTTTATGCTTGAAAATTTTGTTCATGCAACTCTATATCCTCTTGAAATAACTCAAGGATTATTTGAATGAAATCTGGCCATAGTAAGTCAACAGTTATAAGATTATTTGATATTTTGCTATTAATAGACGACGCTAAAACTCTAACCTTAATAGGTCTATTATTAAATTTATATACCAATGCAGGTTTAAGATTCTCTTCTTTTGAAGAGGCTAAAACTTGATCCCACCAGTCAGGTCTTGGTTCAGCACCTGCACCATAAGCTTTACATTCAATGCACCAATTGCCTAATGTTAAATCTGGCAATTCTTTAGTTCTAGTTTGTTCTAAAATTCTTTTAACAGGATTGGTTAGGTTTAAATCTTGTATCAAAGCATTAGCAATTTGTCTTTCAAATGCAGCGCCTTTATTTCTTGAATTAATAGACAATTTTTTACTCTTTAACCTCAAAATTTTCAGGAAATTCTGCGTTTGTATGAACTTCTTGAACATCATCTAGCTCATCCATAAAATCCATAATTTTTAAAACTTTTTCAGACATTTCTTGATCGAGAGCAACAGATGTTTCAGCTCTAAGCGTTAATTCTGCATTAGTATTTTCTATATTATTTTGCTTAAGGGATTCAAGAACATTTGAAAGATTTGAGCTTGAGGTAATAATTTCAAAATATTCTTCCTCATCTACCAAATCATCAGCACCTGCCTCTAAAACTATGTCTAAGATTTCTTCTTCAGAATAGTCTTTGGCAACATGAATTATGCCTATTTTATTAAAAAGATATGAAACAGAACCATCGGTTCCAAGATTTCCACCAAACTTAGAAAAAGCATGCCTAACATCAGAAACAGTTCTATTTCTATTGTCTGACATTGCTTCAACCATGATTGCAACTCCGCCTGGGCCATAGCCTTCTAGAACTATTTCTTCAAGAGACCCTGTTTCACCAGTACCTGAGCCTTTCTCTATTGCTCTTTTAATATTGTCTTTAGGCATATTGGCAGCATTAGCCTTATCCAATGCAAGTCTTAGCCTAGGATTATCATCAGGATCTGGGCCGCCCTTGGCTGCAACAGTTATCTCTCTAATAACCTTAGTCCAAACCTTACCTCTTGATGCATCTTGACGGGCTTTTCGATGTTTGATATTTGCCCATTTGGAATGTCCTGCCATTGCTATTCTTCCTTGTGAGTACTAATTATTTTAAGTTCTTCCAGTTGTGCATCATCAACCTTACTTGGGGCATCAGTAAGCAAGCAAGTAGCGCTTTGTGTTTTTGGAAATGCAATAACATCTCTGATATTAGTTGTATCAGTAATTAGCATTACCAATCTATCTAAACCAAATGCAATGCCTCCATGGGGAGGACAGCCAGATGAAAGAGCTTTTAAAAGGAATCCAAATTTACTATCTGCCTCCTCCTTAGAAATATTTAAAATATCAAATATTGTTTTCTGCATATCAGCATTAAAGACCCTTAGAGAACCTCCACCTATTTCATAACCATTTAAGACAACATCATATGCATGAGCAATAGCCTTCTCTGGTTCATTTTTTAATTCATCCATAGAGCAATTTGGTAATGTGAATGGATGATGCAAAGATGTTAAATTTCCTTCTGAATTCTTTTCAAACATTGGGAAATCAACTACCCAGCATGGTGCCCATTTTGTTGTATATAAATCTAGGTCTTCACCAATTTTTTTAATTAAGCTGCTCATACTGAGATTTACAACACCACTTTTACCGGCTCCAAAAAATATTAAATCATTGTCATCAAGGCTAAGCTCTGATAGCAAAGTGGAGACTGTTTCATCTTTTAAGAATTTTAAAATAGGTGATTGGAGGCCGTTCTCAATATCAGTTTTATCATTCACTTTGATATATGCCAGACCTTTTGCACCAAGTTTTGAAACAAAATTAGTATAGTCATCTATTTGGCTTCTAGTAAAAGAGCTGCCACCCGGAATTTTTAATGCAACAACTCTTGAATTATCATCTTTTGCAGGCTCAGCAAAAACCTTAAACTCTTCATTCATAACTAAATCAGATATTTCAACGAGCTTTAAAGGAATTCTTAAATCAGGTTTGTCGCAACCATAATCTCTCATAGAATCATGCCAATCTAAAACAGAAAAATCATCTAATCGATCATCACAAAATTTGTGAACTAAATTCTTAACCATGCCCTCTCCAACTTGCATAATGTATTTCTGATCTATAAAAGAAGCTTCTATATCAATCTGAGTAAACTCTGGTTGACGATCAGCTCTTAGGTCTTCATCTCTGAAACATCTTGCAATTTGATAATATTTATCTAGACCACCCATCATAAGAAGTTGTTTAAAAAGCTGAGGTGACTGAGGTAAAGCAAAGAATTTACCTGACTGAACCCTGCTTGGAAGTATAAAATCTCTTGCACCCTCAGGAGTTGCTCTTGTAAGTATTGGAGTTTCTATTTCATGAAAATCATTTTCATCTAAATAGTTCCTTATCGTAGATGTGATCTTGGATCTTGTTACAATTCTATGATTCATCTCAGGGCGTCTTAGGTCTAAAACTCTATTTTTTAAACGAACATCTTCATTAACATCCTGATAATCATCAAGTGGAAATACAGGAGTATCAGCTTTACTTAAGATTTTAATATCTATACTCTCAAGCTCTATCTCACCAGTTAACATATTTTTGTTAATAGTGCCTTCTAGCCTTGCTTTGACTAAGCCAGAAATTTGAACAACATATTCATTTCTTAAACTTTCAGCAATAGCAAATGATTTTGCATTATCAGGATTTATTACAGCCTGACAAACCCCTTTTATATCTCTGACATCAAGAAAAATTACTCCTCCATGATCACGTCTTTTATGAATCCAGCCACAAATAGTTACTTCATGATCAAGTTCTTTTGATGTAATTTCTCCACAATAGTGAGATCTCATAATATTTCCTATATTTATTTACTAATCTTATCTTGTTTAGGCTCTTTCTTGGAGTCAGAAGCTAAATTTTGTGAAGATTTATTAGTTGATTCTTTGTCATTTGATACCAAGTTCTTTTTTTTACCAGTCTTGAAGTCAGTCTCATACCAACCGCCACCCTTTAACCTAAAAGAAGGTGCAGAAATTAACTTAGTAAGAGATTCTTCTCCGCATTTCGAGCATAATGTTTTTGGTTTATCACTAAACTTCTGAATTATTTCATGTTCCTGTCCACAATTTGAACATTTATAGTCATAAATCGGCATAAGTCATCAAAAAAAGATAAAATTATAAACTAATAAGATTTATACATATAACTAATTTACAAAATGTTGTTTTCAAAATTATTACTGCCTACATTAAAAGATGCTCCTCAAGAAGCAGAGGTTATTAGTCATAAGCTAATGCTCAGAGCTGGAATGGTTAGAAAGGTAGCTTCAGGAATATATACATGGCTTCCAATGGGGTTAAAAGTTCTTAGAAAAATTGAGAATATTGTCAGAGAAGAAATGGATGCTTCTGGTGCTCAAGAAGTATTAATGCCAATGGTTCAACCAAAAGAGTTGTGGGATGAAACTAATAGATGGGAAAAAATGGGCCCAGAACTTCTAAGAATTCAAGATAGGCATAAAAGAGATTTCTGCTTAGGCCCAACTCATGAGGAGGTTATAACAGATCTTATAAGAAACAATGTTAAAAGTTATAAAGAATTGCCTTTGAATATATATCAAATACAAACAAAATTTAGAGATGAAGTAAGACCAAGATATGGAGTTATGAGAGGAAGAGAATTTCTTATGAAAGATTCTTATAGTTTTAATATTGACGAAGCCTGTCTTGAAGAAACCTACTTAATTATGAGGAATACCTATAAGAAAGTTCTAGAGAGAATGAATCTTGATTATAAGATTGTTTCAGCAGATTCTGGCGCTATTGGTGGAGATGCTTCAGAAGAATTTCATGTTCTAGCTGAAACAGGTGAAGATACTATAGCTGTTAGTGATAGCTCTGAATATGCTATAAACACTGAACTACTGCTTAAAGATGGTGAAGATATATCATCTCTTGAAGGAAAGCCATCACCTGATGGCAAGGGAACAATTGAAATTAAAAAAGGTATTGAGGTTGGTCATATATTCCAACTAGGAAAGGTTTATGCCGAAGATATGAAAGCAAATGTCTTAAACAATGAAGGCAAAGCATCTACTCTATATATGGGGTGTTATGGAATTGGGGTTTCAAGACTTGTAGCTGCAGCTATTGAGCAAAACAATGATGATAAAGGTATTATTTGGCCTCACAGCATAGCTCCATTTGATATAAATATTATTGCAATTGGCTTTGAGAAAGATCAAAAAATAGCAGAAGCCTCTTACAATCTTTATAAAGAGCTAATTGAAATGGGCTACGATGTCTTATTAGATGACCGTAAGGATGGTTTCGGAACTAAAATCAAAGATTCCGAATTAATAGGAATTCCAATGAATATTATTATTGGTAAGCAGTTCTTAGAAACAGAGGAAATAGAATTTAGAACAAGATCTGGAGATACATCTCTAAGCAAAATATCAGATTCACAAACTATCTTAGACTTCTTTAAAGATAAATAATCTTAAACTACTCTTTTAATAATAGTAGCATTTGCTGTTCCACCGCCTTCACAGATAGCTTGAAGAGCATACGTGCCTTCTCTTCTTTCTAACTCATGAAGTAATGTTGTCATCAGCTTTGCTCCTGTAGCACCGAGAGGATGGCCAAGAGCCATTGCTCCTCCATTTACATTCAGTTTAGTTCTATCAGCCTTAAGCTCTGCAGCCCAAGCCAAAGGCACTGGGGCAAAAGCCTCATTCACTTCATATAAGTCAATGTCATTAATGCTTAAGTTAGCTACTGATAGAGCTTTATGTGATGCAGGAATTGGTCCAGTTAACATATAGACAGGATCATCCCCAACAACTGAGATTGATACAATTTCTGCTCTAGGGTTTGCATTAATTTTTTTTAGTCCTGCTTCATTGCAAACAAGAACTGCTGCAGCGCCATCTGTAATCTGACTTGCATTACCAGCAGTAACTACCCCGCCTTCAGATACAGTTTTAAGTCCTGCTAGTTTTTCAAGACTTGCATCAAATCTAATACCTTCATCTACAGTGACCATTTCTTCAATACCCTCAGCATTTTTAGCCTGAACCGGAAGAATCTCTCTATCAAAATGGTTCAATTCAGTAGCTTTTGCAGCTTTTTGATGACTCTCAAGAGCAAACTGATCTAAGTCTTCTCTTGATAGATTCCATTTTTTAGCTACTAATTCAGCACCTGTGAATTGAGAGAAAAATACACCTGGATATCTTGCTTTAATGCCATCAGAATCAAAGGGAAAACCATGGCCAGCATCATAGCCATCTTTAACCGAGGCTCCAATTGGAACCATAGACATTACTTCAACTCCACCACCAATTACGATATCTTGAGTGCCTGACATTACTGCTTGAATTGCAAAATGAATCGCTTGTTGAGAAGATCCACATTGCCTATCAACGGATGTACCTGGAACTGATTCTGGATATGATGAAGAAAGGATTGCATTCCTAGCAACATTTCCTGACTGGGCACCAACCTGGTCTACACATCCAAAAATAACATCATCAACTAGAGATGGATCCATATCAAGTCTTGCTGCTATTTCATCTAGTACTTTTGCTCCTAAGTCGGCTGGATGCCAAAGACTTAACCTGCCATCCCTTTTTCCACCTGCGGTTCTAACCGCTTCTACAATATAAGCTTTTTCTGCCATAAAAAAATCCATATTAAAAAATCTAATAGGGATTAGTGTATCAAGAAATAGTTACTTTGTAGATTTTGATCTACTAGCGATAAAGGCTTCTCTAATTTCTTTTAATAGGCTTTCTCTAATCTTGGCGTTTTCTTTAAGAAACATACTAGCCTTGACTTTACCTTGACCGATAGTCTCGCCATTCATCTTATAAAATGCGCCTGACTTCTCAATCAATCCAAGTTTATGGCCATAATCTAATATTTCACCCTCTGAATTAATGCCTTGGCCATACATGATCTGGAATTCTGCTTGTTTAAATGGAGGGGATACCTTATTTTTAACAACCTTTACTCTGGTTTCATTACCCATTATTTCATCGCCTTCTTTAACAGCTCCAATTCTTCTGATATCCAATCTAACTGAAGAGTAAAATTTTAAGGCATTACCGCCTGTAGTTGTTTCAGGGCTTCCAAACATAACACCAATCTTCATTCTAATTTGATTGATAAAAACAACTGTTGCACCGGATC
The DNA here is from genome assembly GCA_000385055.1 of gamma proteobacterium SCGC AAA168-P09. GTDB lineage: Bacteria > Pseudomonadota > Gammaproteobacteria > Magnimaribacterales > D2472 > SCGC-AAA076-P13. The sequence continues at coordinate 7,030 of ARRL01000004.1, read as the reverse complement.
TTTGAATGTTACCTGTGATCTTTCGAAGTGCTTGTGACATTAATCTAGCTTGTAAGCCTACATGATGATCGCCCATCTCTCCTTCTATTTCAGCTCTTGGTACAAGAGCAGCAACTGAATCTATTATTACTAAATCAACACTATTTGATCTGACTAACATATCAGCAACCTCTAACGCTTGCTCTCCGGTGTCAGGCTGAGAAAGCAATAACTCGTCTACATTTACGCCAAGTTTTTCAGCGTACTGAGGATCTAATGCATGCTCTGCATCAATGAAAGCACAAGTTCCACCTTCTTTTTGACATTCAGCAATTATTTGAAGTGTTAATGTTGTTTTTCCTGAGGATTCAGGTCCATATATTTCAGTGACCCTTCCTTTTGGTATGCCGCCGATTCCAAGAGCTATATCCAGCCCCACTGAGCCAGTTGATATTGATGGAATATCTAAAATTTCTTTATCACCCATCCTCATTACGGTACCTTTACCGAAATGACTATCTATATCTGCAAGTGTATCCTTTAATGATTTTGAACCTGTATCTTTTGATTTAGCCATATTATCTCCTTACTGTATATTTATACAGTATAATGTTAATTTAGAAATTTACAACTTAAAAGTATATTTTTCCTTAGTTTTATCTTACAGTCTCCTTTTTATAATAAAGTTTCATTAAAAAAATTATTATGGCCTTTGTAGTAACCGAATCATGTATAAAATGTAAATACACAGATTGTGTAGAGGTATGCCCTGTTGACTGTTTTTATGAAGGGCCAGATTTTTTAGTTATTCATCCTGATGAATGTATTGACTGTGCATTATGTGAACCAGAGTGTCCAATAGACGCAATTTTATCTGAAGATGAACTCCCTGAAGATCAGATAGACTTTATTGAAATCAACGCAAGACTTTCAGAAGTATATGAAAATATTACCGAAGCTAAAGAGCCATTACCTGAAGCTGAAAAATACGAAAAAATTAAGAATAAAAGAGACTTAATAGGATTATAAACTCATAAACGGAGATGTTATTACCCCGCTTACAAGAATTAAAGATGCAAAGAAAGTCATAACTTGTAATTTATATTCAGCCAGAAGGTAGTTTATAAATTTGGGCATTATTAATAGCGAGGCGATACAACCTATACCAAAAGGCAAGAGAATCTTAAGATCTATATTTGCTACAGAACCAATAACAAGTTCATAAACTCCAATTGATAATAAAATTGCGCTGCCAGATATACCAGGCATTAAGAAAAAAGAAAATGCTATGAATCCAATTATGGCAAGAGCTAATAATGATGGTTCACTAGTAACAAAGTTTAATAAGTTCAAAAGTATTCCAAATATAATTCCAATTAAAAAATAATAATTCCATACTACAAAGTTATTAAATTCTTTTTTTAATCTATAGATTATTAACAATGCTATCGAACACATTAAAACAGCAAGAAAAAGTGAAAAATATTCAGTGTATTCAGAATATAAATAGATAATGAGCTTGGATGCAAAGACTACACTTAAACCCATGGCTATAAAAAATGGGATGATTAAATCAAGGAAAAATACTTCGTTTAGTCTTTTAAAATTATGGGTTAAGTTTGATATCTTTAAGTTGGATAAAAATGTAATAAATTTTTCATAAACATTGAATGCTATAGCTACTGTAGAGCCTGATATTCCTGGTAATAATTCTGCAAGACCAACAAAGAACCCTGCAATTATAAACCTTAATCTTTCACTCATGAATCATTGCCATCACTTGATGTTCCTGGAAGCATAGGCACAAAAGCAACCTCATCATATGTTTTCTCTTCAACCTCATCATTTTCTAATTTAGTTATAACATGAAGCTGCTGAAATTTTGAGTTTCCAACAGGTATAACTATTTTGGAGTTAACTTTCAAACAATCCAGTAGATCATGAGGATACTGTCTTGGTGCAGCTGCACACAATACTCCATCATATTTAATATCTTGATCCCAATCGATATAGCCATCACCGTGTTTGAATAAAACATTGTTAATCTTTAACTCGCTGAGATTCTCTCTTGATTTGGCTACTAAGGGTTTAATTCTTTCTATTGCATGTACTTGTTCGCAAAAATAAGAAAGAACTGCAGATTGATAACCACAACCAGAGCCCAGTTCAAGAACTTTATCAAAAATTTTTCCTCTTGATTTGGTATGTGAAATGAGTAATTCAGTCATTCTAGCAACAATATATGGCTGCGAAATCGTTTGCTTATAACCTATTGTTAATGATCTATTCTCATAAGCTCTTGATTGCAAAGCATTATCTAAAAAAATATGCCTTGGTATTTGAGACATAGCATCAAGAACTCTAAAATCTTTAATACCCATTTCTAGAAGAGTTTCTATCATCTCTTCTCTTACCCTTCTGAAAGTAAAGCCTGAATTATTCATTTATATAATTTTGTAAGCCTTCTCTTAATGGAGTTTGATCTAAACCATAATCCAAAACAGTCATAGAAATATATCCGTCTTGAATAGCCAGAGCATCTGTTAAATGCTCCTCTTGTATAGGTTTTCCTGAAAGATTGTATCTGTACTTTTTTATATTATCAGTAGAGCTGATTTCAATTGGCTTAGAAGGAATTCCTCGTTGAGCCAATGCTGTAACTTTCATACCTTTACACTCTTTTTCAGGCAAATCTGGAAAGTTTACATTAATAACTTTACCAACATACTCTTTGGGAAGACTAGCTACAAGATTTATGATCTCAATAGTTTTATTAACTATAAAATCCATATTTATAGTTTCATAAGACGCAACAGATAATGCTAACGGTGGATACTTTAATTTTCTTCCACCAACTGCAGCGCCAACTGTTCCAGAATATATAACATCTGTACCAATATTAGCTCCATGGTTTATTCCCGACACAACCATATCAAATTCAAAATCAACGATTCCCAATAAACCAAAATAAGTACAATCAGCAGGAGTGCCATCAACTGCAAAAACTCTATCTTCAACTTGTCTTATTTCTGTTTCTTTTAAGAAAGATATAGCCGCACTCATTCCACTACAATTATTTTCAGGGGCAATGATCCAAACATCATGTTCTTTTGAAAGTTTTTTAAAAAGGCTTTGAATATTAGGTGCCTTATAACCATCATCATTTGTTAATAAGATTTTCATGAGTTTTACTTAAGATTTACTAGTGATTGAACTGCTATAGCTTTATTTTGACCTATGATACCAATCTTTTCAGATGTTGTTGCTTTTAGACCAATTTTAGATTTTGGAATTTTTAAAATATTTGAAAGACTCTGAATTATACCTTCTCTATGAGGACTAATTTTTGGAGATTCACATATTATTGTTGCATCAATATTGTAGATCTCCAGATTAAGTTCTTTAATTTTTTTAAGGCAAAAATTTATTATGTTTACACTATCAAGGCCTTTATTGGAATCGTCTTTGTCTGAAAAAAATATTCCAATATCCCCCAAGGCTGATGCTCCTAATATGGAATCAGCAATTGAATGAAGAAGAACATCTCCATCTGAATGAGCCTCAATTTCAAAATCACATTCAAGAAAATAACCACCTATTAAAAAACCTTCTCCCTCTTTATATGTGTGTAAATCAAAACCTGTTCCAGTTCTTGTAGAAAATTTCTCTAAAAGATATAGATCTTCCATATGAGTAATTTTTATATTTGAAGATCGACCTTTAAGCCTTGAAATACTGTAACCTTTTGTTTCTAATGCAAAAGATTCATCTGGAACATTAATACCTTCTTCTAATAGTGATATCAATGAGGAATGTAATTTTTTAAAATTAGATATCTGAGGTGTTTGAACTAAATAGTACTTTGATTTATCTAGCGTTGAATGATGAAACCCATCTTCATGCTTAATAGAATCAACAACGGGTAAATAAAAAATAGAACAATCTGTCTTAGATAGATTTATTTCTTGATAAAGACTTTCAATATCTTCTTCGAATACATTAGGTCTTGCTGCATCATGCGTTATAACATAGGTATAATCTTCATCTAGAGCTTGATTTAAAGCATTTAATACTGATTGAGCTCTAGAATCTCCCCCTTCTACGATGACAATTTTCTCATTGTTATAAAAATCTTGATCTTTTATATAGTTGTCTGATTTCGAAACAGTCACAACTACCTTGGATACTAGATGAGAATCAAGAAATGGCTGTACGGATTTTTCAATAACCGATTTTCCATCTAATTTTGAATACTGCTTTGGAAGATCTTTATTAAACCTCTCACCAACACCAGCTGCAGCAATTACAACTAATAAATTATTTTTCATCTTTATTACTTTCTTTATCTTTAAATGATATGAACTCTTCTTCAGGATAAACTAGATTTAATTTTTCTCGAGCAAAATTTTCAACATGTTCATTGGATTGCTGTGCATTTTTGATTTCAAATTCCAAGATATCATTTTTATTTTTTAGCTCGTTATTCTTTTGAATCTGAATGTCATTTTCAACAATAAGATCTGATTTCTTTTGATATGAATTATTACCAAAAAAAATACTGTTTAGTAACAAAGCTATAAGGATTATTAGTGATACTGTTAAGAACAAGGGCAGTCTGGTCATTGAGAAAGACTTAACTCAGGAGACTCCTCTTCAATCCATAGCAGTCTATTATATTTTGCTACTCGATCTGATCGACATGGTGCACCTGTCTTAATTTGACCAGCACCAAGCCCAACAGCAAGGTCGGCAATGGTTGTGTCTTCTGTTTCTCCAGATCTATGAGAAATAATTGATTTATAGTCGTTAGTATTTGCCATGTTAATAGTCTCTATTGTTTCTGTGATAGAGCCTATTTGATTAAATTTAATTAAAATTGAATTTGCTAAATTGTTAATAATACCTTCTTGGAAGATGGTTTTATTAGTTACAAATAAATCATCCCCAACTAATTGGCATTTTGCACTAATCTTTTCAGTAAGAATCCTCCAACCTTCATAATCATTTTCATCCATTCCGTCCTCAATAGAAATAATTGGATATCTATCGACAAGTTCTTCTAAATAATTTGCAAAAGATTCTGGATTTAAAGACCTTCCTTCTCCAACTAGATTGTAATTCTCTCCATCAAAGAATTCACTTGCAGCACAATCTAGAGAAATAAAAACATCTTTTCCTGGAATAAGACTTGAATTTTCAATAGCCTCTAATATCAATTTTATTGCTTCTTCATTTGATTGCAGATTTGGAGCAAAACCACCCTCATCTCCAACAGCAGTTGATAATTTTTTACTTTTTAGGATTGATTTTAAGTTCTGATATATCTCCGATGACCATCTCATTGCTTCTTTAAAGCTTTGTGCACCCTTGGGTATAATCATAAATTCTTGAATATCGATATTATTATCGGCATGTTCTCCGCCATTCAAGATATTTAACATAGGCATTGGAAGATTACTTTCTACCTTAGATCCAGTAATGTTTTGATAAATGTCAGCAAAGTGTCTGTGAAGTTCAATTCCCTTATCTTTTGCTGCAACATGAGATATAGCCAATGAAACAGCTAATATTGCGTTTGCACCAATGCTAGACTTATCAGAAGTCCCATCAATTTCAATAATAATGGTATCAAGCTGACTTTGCTCACAGGGATCTAAACCAATTAATGCAGGCTTTAAGATGGTATTAATATTATTTACAGCGTTTTGAACACCTTTTCCTAAATAGTCTTTATTTCCATCCCTAAGTTCTAATGCTTCTTTAGTTCCAGTGGATGCTCCGCTTGGGACAATAGATTTAGCTGTAATATTGTTATCTAAAGTGATGGAACAAGATACAGTTGGTACTCCTCTTGAATCAAGAACTTGGATAGCTTTAATATCTGAAATTTTTGACATGTTTTACTTAATGTCTAGGATTTCTTGAGCTTTTATAAAATTATCAAGGTCTTTTATTTGTTTCAAGAAAGGTTCTAACATTTCCAATCTTAATGCACATGGGCCGTCACATTTTGCATTATCTGGATCTGGATGAGCTTCTAAAAATAAGCCAGCAATACCTTGAGATATTCCAGCTTTTGCTAAGCTAAGAAGGTATTCTCTTCTTCCGCCCGCTGCGTTTCCAAGACCTCCAGGTAGTTGAAGTGAATGTGTTACATCAAAAATAGTTGGTTTGTTTAAGTTTTTAAGAATTTGGAAATTTAATGTATCTACAATTAAATTATTGTAACCAAAAGAATTGCCTCTTTCGCATAATGTAATTTTTTGATTTCCAGCCGATTCACATTTCTCAATAATATTCTTCATTTCAGGTGCTGATAAAAATTGTGGCTTCTTAAACTGCAAAATAGAATCTGTCTTAGCAGCTGCAACCACTAAATCAGTCTGTCTTGCTAAAAAAGCTGGTATTTGGACAACTTCGCATACTTCACTAACAGGCTGAGCTTGATCTGGTTCATGAATGTCTGTGATTACAGGAATATCAAATTGATCTGAAATTTCTTGAAGTATTTTTAAACCCTCTTCCATACCAGGGCCTCTAAAAGAAGATACAGAACTTCTATTAGCCTTATCAAATGAACCTTTGAAAATATAATTTATTTCCAGCTTGTCAGATGCTGATTTAAATTCTTCTGCAACTCTAAATGCTAAATCTCTTGATTCAAGAACATTCATCCCACCCATAAGTGTTAAGGGTTGTGTATTACCAATGGTAAATTTTCTTAATTGGATATCGTTCATTATTTGTCTATTGTACTCTTAATATAGCTATTGAAAATAGGATGTCCATCTCTTGGATTTGAAGTAAATTCTGGATGAAATTGACATGCAAGAAACCATTTATGATCTGAGATTTCAATCATTTCAACTAACTTTCCATCAACTGACGTTCCAACTAAACTAAGACCTGAATTTATCAATTGATCAACATATGATGGGTTTACTTCATACCTATGACGGTGTCTTTCTACAATTTCATCCTTCTTATACATTTTATATGCCTTTGAAGATTTTTTAAGCTTACATACTTGCCCGCCTAAACGCATAGTTCC
>ARRL01000003.1 GCA_000385055.1 gamma proteobacterium SCGC AAA168-P09 | reverse complement strand
GTTGGAGCGTGATGACTTTAATAAGCGTTATAACGCTAATCAAAGTATTGCACTTCACGAGTTCTTATATCCGTTGGTTCAGGGTTATGATTCGGTTGCTTTAAATGCTGATGTCGAGTGTGGCGGAACCGATCAAAAATTTAACTTGCTGGTTGGAAGAGAGCTTCAAAGAGCTTATGATCAAGAGCCTCAGGTTGTATTAACTGTGCCTATATTAGAGGGACTAGATGGCAAAAATAAAATGTCTAAATCTTTAGATAATTTTATTGGTATTGATGAAAGGCCAGAAGAAATGTTTGGAAAGATTATGTCTATTTCAGATGAATTGATGTGGAGATGGTTTGAATTATTAAGTTTCATATCTCAGAAAGAAATAAACAACTTAAGAAAACAAGTAGATGAAGGCACCAACCCTAGAGATATAAAATTTCTCCTTGCTGAAGAGCTTGTTGATAGATTTCATGAGACAGGCCAAGGAGCATCATGCAGAGAATCATTTTTACAAAGATTTCAAAAAGGTAGCTTGCCAGATGATATTAAAGAAATTTCACTAACCATAGAATCTGATTCCATTCCCTTAACAAATTTATTGAAAAATACTGACATGACTTCAAGCACCTCTGAGGCTATGAGACTAATAAAACAAGGTGGTGTAAAAATAGATTCAGAAAAAGTATTAGATCCAAAAAAAGAAATACAAAAAGGTTCTGAGGCAGTTTACCAGGTTGGCAAAAGAAAGTTTTTAAAAATAAGGACTTTATGATGAATAAGTTAATTACTGCTTCAATTCTATTTATCTTAGTTGGCTGTGTTCAAGATAGTCCAAATGTAAAACAGATATCAAATTTAAAATTTTTTATTGAAAATCAAGGATACGAGAGTATCAATATTATTGAGAAAGGCCTTCAATACGCCGTTTTAAATAGTGGAGATAATAATTCTAAATCACCTCAACTATCAGATACTATTACCGCACATTTTCATGGAACACTAACAGACGGAACTGTATTTTGGAGCTCTGTAGAATCTAATGAGCCATTAACAGTTCAACTATCTGGACTTATAGAAGGGTGCCAAAAAGTTATTTCTTTGATGAAAAAGAATGATAAGTGGCGTGTATATATTGATCCAAGTATGGCTTATGGCGATGAGGGCAGGCCGGGCATTCCCCCAAATTCAATACTAATCTTTGATATAGAATTATTAGATATCCAATAATTAATTATTAATTACAGAAAACGCATACCCATATATTTCAGCTATTTGATTTATTTGCTTATTTTTTGGTGTGCCTGCTCCATGACCCGCTCTATCCTCAACTCTAATTAATATTGGTTTCTTACATCCTTGATACTCTTGAAGTTTGGCCGCAAACTTAAAAGAGTGAGAGGGCACAACCCTATCATCTCTTTCCGCAGTTGTTATTAACGTAGCTGGATAGCACTCACCTTTTTTAATGTTATGCAGAGGGGAATAACTTAGGAGATTTTCAAATTCTTTTTTATTATCTGGCGATCCATAATCACTTTCCCATGCCCAACCAATAGTAAATTTATGAAATCTAAGCATATCTAGTACACCAACCTGAGGGATAGCAACCTTAAATAAAGAGGGGTTTTGTAGCATTGTAGCTGCAACTAAAAGCCCTCCGTTTGATCCACCCTGAATGGCTGTTGACTCTGGAGATCCAATTTGTTTTTTATGGAGATATTTTGCAGCATATGCAAAATCATCAAAGACATTTTGTTTATTAAAAAGCATTCCATCTTCATGCCATATATCGCCATATTCTCCTCCGCCTCTTAGATTGGCAACAGCTACAACGCCGCCTTCATTCATCCAAGATAAGAACCTTTTACTAAAGCCAGGAAGAATTGAAATATTAAAACCCCCATACCCATAAATTAGAACGGGAGTAGTTTCATTAATAGTTAATGATTTTTTATAACTTATATGAATCGGTATTTTGGTGCCATCTTTAGATTCATAAAATCTAAAATCAGAAATGTAATTATTTGCATTAAAACCCTTTAGCGTTTCTTCCCAAAATATTTTCTTAGACATGCTAACTAGATCTAGTTCATATATCTTTTTTGGCGTTGTAAAATTGGTATAAGAAAAATATGTTGAAGTATCTTCCAGGCCACCGCCAAAACCTGAGATAGTTCCTTTTTCTTTCATGGCAAGTGTTTTCAAGAATGTTCCATCCAATGAATAGAAATGAACTTCTGAAAATGTATCTATTAAGTATGTAATCGCAATGGAGCCATTAATTAAATTTACACTTCTTATTGAGTTAGAAGTTTCTTTAACCAAGTCATTCCAAACAAAAGAACCATTTTTAATTTGCAGAGAAGCAACTTTTCCATTTTTTGCATTTTCTGTTGAATAAAACCAATAGGTATCATCTTTATGATCCAGATATTGATATGCTCCAATGAGCTCATCTACTAGCGGCAAAAATTCTTCACCTCTTTTTAATTGAACATATAGTCTATTTCTTTCATCTGTTCCATTAGAAATAGATAGGAATCTAATCTCTGTATCTTTTAAGACATTAATTCCCCAACCCCACCTTGGTTTATCTTGATTCTCATATATTATTTGGTCTTCTGACTGCGGTGTTCCTAACTTATGAAACATTAATTTTGGTGCTGTATTAACCTCTCTTAAAAGCTCATCCTTGGGTTCCTCATATTTTTGGTAATAAAATCCAGAATTATCATTTTCCCATGAAGCATTTGAGAATTTTGCCCAATTAATTTTATCTGAAAGGATTTCACCTGAATTAATATTTAGAACCCTCCAAGTTCTCCAATCAGAGCCCCCGTCAGAAATGGAATAAGCCAGCAATGATGCATCATTGCTAACACTTGTGCCGCCAAGTGATATAGTTCCATCATTAGAAAACTTATTAGGGTCTAAGAGAACGCGTTCTTCACAATCTTCACAATCTTTTACCATTAACTTGCTTTGTTGCCAGGTACCGTCATTAAAATAGTAAAAAGTTTTCCCCTTAATTTTATATGGGATGCTTAAAGATTCAGTTTCCCAAGTTTTACTCAGATGATTGTTAATTGATTTTTTATATTTATCTTTGCCAATAAATTGTTGAGTAAATTGATTTTGTCTCTTAACCCAGTCCTTAGATTCTTCACTTGTAAAATCTTCGAGCCATCTGTAAGAGTCTTTAACCTCATAACCATGAATTGTTTCACTAAATTCGACTTTCTTTGAATCAGGATACGAGAAATCTGACACTTCATTAGAACAACTAGCTAGTAAAAAAATTATCGTCACATATGCAAGTATTTGATTATTCATAAACTTAATAATACTTTACAATGAGCATATGAACCAATTTAAAAATGCATGGAGTTTTTATTCTAATAACTGGCAGTATTTTGCTGTTCTTGCTGCGCCTGTTTGCGCTATTGAAATTTCAATTGCATACCTTTTAATGCCTCTTGAAAATATTTCACCTGAAGATATTGGTGATTTTTTTGGAGATAATGTATTTTTTGTTGGAATTCTAAGTGCAGTCGGTACAGTTTTAAGCGTTGCTTTTCTGGGCGGTCTTTATTTAGCCTTTAATGCTAAAAGTTCTAGTTATGAATTAGAACCGATGAGTGCTTTACTTGGCGGAATACAAAAATTCTTTCCACTATTTGGTGCATATATTTTAAGTATTATTGCTGTAGTTTTTGGTCTTTTATTATTAATTTTGCCGGGAATCTATATTGGTGCGAGATTGGCTCTGTTTCCGTCTTTTATTATGCTTGAAGGAAAAGGTGTTATTGACTCTTTAAAATTATCTTGGGAAAAGACTGATGAGCACGGCGGAACATTATTTGGCTTAACGTTACTTTTTATATTGATAACCGCAGTACCATCCTCAATCTTTTCTTCTTTGTTAGATCAAAGTATTGTTCAGTTAATAATTTTGGGTATTTTTGAATACATAATAATTATTCCCTGGGTTTACGTTTATTACAGTCTCTATCAATCTCAAAAAAATCAATAAAAATTAGGTCTTCTTATCTCTTTTATCTTTGATAGATAAAAGTTAAAATGCGTTTCCGTTTTAAACGGGTCTGTAGCTCAGCTTGGTTAGAGCGCACCCCTGATAAGGGTGAGGTCGGTGGTTCGAGTCCACCCAGACCCACCATTCATCATTCATAAAAAACCGAATAAATAGCGTATTTATAGTCTTTTTATGCTTAATTTATTTTTTAATGATGAAATGCAATTTTTAAATATCATCATTATTCATCATTTATTAGAACTAAAGTGCTACAAAAGTGCTACAGATCAAAGCAAACTCATTTTGCTTTCCATAACCATTAACCAAGTCTTTGTTTTTGAAAATTTGAAAATTTGAGAAATTGCCCACTTTATTAAAATGTTTTTTTTTATTACACTCTAAACATTACATTTGGGAGAAGTAAATGGGAATATTTGATAAATTGTTTGGAAAAAAGAAAAAAGATAAAGATCTAAGCGACATTCTCGATGCTGCTGATTTAGATCTAGAAGTGAGTTTTGGAGATGAGCCCAAAGATTTAAATGAAGAGGACTACAAATATAATCATTGCTTCATATTTTTTGGTCTAAATGAACAATCGTTCCAAGCAATTGAAAAAGAGGTTCAAAATTTTGATGGACCTGATCATCTAAGTCTTCTTAGAAGCATGGATGGAGTATTCATGACAGACTTTTGTGAAGCAGCAGCGGGCAGCGATAAAGTTAAAGAAAATCTTGAGGCTGAAGAGGTTGATGGAGAGGGCGAAGAAAAGATTGATAATCAACTTGTTGCTAATGCATCTAAATTAAGAACATACATACATTCCCGCTTTGAACAATATATAGAACATATAAAAGAAAATTTTGATAATCAAGTTAGCAAAGAATGTATAGATCTTCTTGTAATAGAAAAAAACTTTATCGTTGAAAATATACGATATGGTATGGAAAGATGGGTTAATGGCGATACATTTGAAAAAGAAAATTTTATTGGTGCAATGATAGTATTTGTTAAATCTTCCAAATCATTTGATAGACTAGATTCTATTTCAGAAAATCAAGATGGCATGAATTTACCTTTAACAACTAGAGGCGGATTTATAAGAGATTGTATTTTTGCAACTGAGGATATTCTTAAAATAGATTATCTAGGAGAAGGCTCATATGACAGATGGGATAGTGTTGGTGAGTTTTCAGATTTCAAGATTAATGTTTATGGAGCATCGCCGTTGACAGGTAATAATCCAATTAATAAAAATAACTATAGTAATGGAACTATCTATGGCGCCTATTCTGAGGGTTCTCCTTTTGGGTTTGCATACTTTGATCAAGGTGGGGCATTATGGACTTTGAGTGAGGTTGGCAAAGCAGTGCAATTGGCTCATGAATCAGCTGATGCTGGTAATGAAACGGAATATTACGTATCTCATTAATTAATATCCAAAAAAAATGATGGCTGGTTAAAGTACAGTATTAATTATGATGGTTATTTAGGATAATTTTATGAATCCAAATTATGAATTGAATATTACTTGGAAGGTAACCTGGACTCCTGATGATTCTGATGAAGAAAGAAAAGAGTATACAAGTACAACTGAGTATTTTTATGAAGATGATGGAGTAACCTCATTAGATGATTTTTTTGATCAAGCTGAGGACATGCTTGGTGATAATCGTTTTGAGCCTGAAGCTGGTATAGATCAATATTTAGATGAAGGCGGTGATGTAAATATAGAATATGTAAGAATTTGTGATTCTAAATTAAATGAGCTTTGGCGGGATCCTGGCTATGAAGAAAATGAAAGCGATCTCAATAATATGGAAGTTGGATTCGGTGATGAAGATGAAGACGAAAGTAATCTCGACGATATAGAAGTTAAATTAGATGATGAAGACAAAGTTAATGAAGGTAGCAACTATCAAATAGATGAGGATTCTTGGGGTCTTGTTTCTAATGAAGCGATTGAAAGGGAGTCTTGGTCAAAAGAAAAGTGGTTAGAACACATAAATAATGAAGATCCATGGTTTTATGATTTATCTAATGAAGATCAAAAATGCAGTGAATTTGATAAATCTGAATTACTCGACGATTTGATGAATGATAAAGAAAGATCATTAAAAATCCTTAAGGAAGACGGATTTTTTATTGAAAGACTTTCACAAGAATTAAGATCTGATAAAGATATCGCAATTGCAGCAGTCTCCCCAAAAAATGGAGGCGGTCCAGCATATAGAGATTTAGATGACAGCATTAAAAATGATCCAGATGTTATTGCTGCAACAAAAAAAGGTAATCTCGCTGAAGACTATGATGAAAATGAGGGACTTGAGTAAATAAATATAGTGGGCTAACTTATTGTCGTATTAGATATTCTAGTACAGAGTTCCAATCATTGAATGGTTGTTGACCAAAATGAATATGCTCACCCCTAAACTTATCGGCGCCATTTGCCTTTCTGTCATCTATTAGATAGTCACCGGCATTTCTATGTTTATTGTGACTGAGGATAAGCCTTTTATATGCCGAGTCACCCAAATACTTTTGTACCCAAATAAGTTTATCCGACCATGCAGAGGGATTTTCCCATGGAGCAGTTGAAAGAATATAAGTGTCAAAATGTTTAGTAAGTTTATTAAAGGCTTCTATAGCTCCTTGCCTGGGTTTCATTTTTGAAAATATACCCGGAACATTATCTATATGTTCTTTGTAGTCCTCTCTTTCCGTATCAGATAATGAGTCTATTCCACTTTGGAAGTCGACTAAAACATTATCCATGTCTACATATACGATTTTCAAATTATCAACTGTTTAGTTTTTAATTTTTCTAAAACCTCGTTGTAATCTGATTCTAAAAATTTGTCATTATTTTTAAATATAAGACCTAATATATTTTCTATCATATCGATTTGATCTGTATTTCGAGCTTTCTTTATTGATCTAGAAAATATTCTTTTTATCCATTCTACATCACTGTAATCAGATGAAGATGAGATAGAGTCAAGAGAAGAAATAAGTTGATTAAAATCATGATCCTTATTTCTATCATTCTTAAAATCTTTTGCATCAACAAGGCAGTAATGAATTGGAATAGATATCCCCTCAGAGTTAAATAGCTTAATATTTAAACCACAGCGCTTAAATGATTCGGTTAAATCAGCGATCAGCATTTTATCAACAATGGTAAAATTAAAGTGGGTGAGCTTTTTATTGCCCACGCCACTAGTGAATTTTGATTCTATGCCGTATGTTGCTTTAAGATATTTTTTAACTATTTCTTCTGAAAAATTAGCATCTATATGCACAATTTAATCATCAGATAGTGTTGGCTCCGCTTCAAGCGAGAATGACTCAACTGGTAAAAATACTGAAGCAGTAATTGAAAAACTTCCATTTTTCATTTTACCTGGCTTTAAGCCCCAGAAACTTGGCTGAAATGTGTGACCTGATTTTGCTGGTATTGCTTCGTAATCCACATTATCGTCAACCTGTGCATCTCTTTGGTCCATAGCCTTAACCGTTACTTGTGCTCTTGCGATGTAGTCATCAGAGGTATTTCTGATACCAGCTTGAATACTTAGATCCATTTCTCCTTCATCAGTGTCTTTTTTTCTAAGACAGCTGACTCCAATACACTCAGCCGCTCCACCCAAAGAAACAACTTTTTTAATTTCAGTTAGATCTCCAGCTTTGGCAGGAACATCTAACGAGCCAATTTTTACGAATTCACGTCTATATGTAGTGACTGAAATATATGCTTTAGCATCAGATCCTGTTCCACTTTCAAAATGTTGTTTATATAGATTCATCCAGCCAAAAGGGTCTATATCGCCTGAGTCCTTTGCAGCAATAAAGACGCCATCGTCGTCAATATTAGTACCTGCAACTGTTACATTATTTTCATTAACAATAATTACTGATCCTTTTACAAGCTCAATATCAAAGTCAGAGTTATTCTCTATAGTGACTTCGCCCTCAATTCTTATATCTCCATCCTTATCAGGATTTTCATATTTAAAATTATTAATTTTCATTTATTCCTCTCATTAGTTTTTTTCTTTAATAATAAAACATAAACATATTTTTGCAATACATATTCTATTTTTTAAACTTGCTAAGCTTTTCAGATGTTATTTTTGGAAAATTTGCAGCACCGTCTCCAATTGCAAAAACACTATGAAATAACTCGTGTGCCAATTCACCTGATCTTGCATAAATACTTTTTGCATCCCACAAATGTTTTTTAAATTTAGCAAGTTTTTTTCCATTTTTTTTCATTTTTTCATTTTCAGTATTGAGAAGTTCTTTACTGACTATATTACTTTCTTTGAAATGAGTGTCTCCTGGATCAGTTAAGACCACTTGATCAAAATCATCTAAATATCTGGTAATAGAAAATTTATTACTTTTTTTATTTTTGTTTATATATTCTAATTTATCGCAAGGAACTTTATTTGAGAGTTTTTGATTTAATTTGTTATGCATGATACTCAAGTTGCCTATGTTATGAATGAGATCAACCTGATCATTCGAAACTATAGAGTCATATGCATCGAAATAATCAGAATACTTTTCATTGGGAAGAATCCTTGGCATCCAATGATCTATATCCCAATTTAATGTTTTACTTCTGGGAAAAATAGGATCAACTAGGTTCCAATCTTTATTTTTAGTCTCCTCTTTCTTAATTCTATTTGCCTCAATTTTATGAAAAATATAATGAATAAGCATTTTGTCATCTTCGTATGAGATTTGAGTGCATTGAGCTCGAAAAACCTCATAGGAATTTACATTAGTTCTTAAAAATTTATAAACTGTTTCTAAATTAGAAAGAAATTCTTCAGCATTTTTGCTTCTATAAAGCATACCCGCAAATTGTGCATAAGGTTTTTCAATTTTATTAGCTTTGTTTCCACATATTTTGTAATTTATAAATTGAAAGTTTTCAAATGCTTTAAAAATATTTTTAATTTCATCTCTTAGTAACTTTTTCTTTTGATTGTCATTAATGATAGATTCATCATTTTTAAGCAATTCAGAAAGCCTTTTTAAGCAAGCATATAAAAGTGGATAAGCTTGCTCAGTTTTAAAAAACCTTAGAGCGCTAATCGATAAATAGTATGATTTGAATTTATCTTTATATTCATTGCTTTCAAATAAATTCAGCTTTTCAAGAAGATAATTTTCCAGCATATTAAAATCACCTTTATGCATGAGATTATGAAATTCAGAGTAGCTTTCTAGATCTTCAAGAAGCTTGCTTGCATTTTTTAGCTTTCTTAATTTTTTGAATAACTCTTTCTTTTGAACGTGCTTGTTTTGAACATAGTAAAAGTGCCTTAACATATTGGTTAAGCGTCCAGCAGAATTTTCTACAACATCATCCCATCTAGAATAAATTTCTTCCCTGCCAGTTTTAATGTGTGCAAACAAATGATTTTTTAGTAAATCTCCAGGCTCTAAATCCTTTCCTCTTGCATTTGTTGTTTCAAAAAGATAAAAAGCTCTTTCGTCAGTCGACACCCTAAGGGTTATTACTCTTACTTTTCGCAAGACTCTAAGTAATGCTTTTAATCTTCTATCATCATATTTTTTTTCAAAAGACCCACTGCCGTCCAGTTCATCTTCATGAGCTTTAATGCACGCTTTAAGTTTTTTATTTATAGGCGAGAGAACCCTACCATCAATGCCAATATCTTCTTTTGTTGGAAAATTTATACCATCCCATTTATCATCACTGATGTGCTTTAAAACATCTCTAATCTTTTGGTTGCCTAAAAATTTTGGGCTTCTATTCTCATCAATGTCATATGAATTTAAAAATATAGTATCTACATCTCTTTTGGTATTAGTATCAATTTCTTTGAATCTATCTCTAAGGACTATTGCAAGAAGATATATGCTTGTTAATCTTTGTTGCCCATCTACTATTTGATATCTATCTTTTTCTGTAGCTGGCGATTTTAAAATTATTGTGCCTAAAAAAAATTCTTCTTCCTCACTAGCTAGCTCTTTTTCAACATAATAATGTAGATCTTCCCATAACTCCTCTACATGAGACTGATTCCAATCAAAGCCTCTTTGATAGTCTGGTACAGACATTGGAGCATAGTCTTCAAAGAATGTGCCTAAACCGTCATATGAATGAGATATTTTATTTTCCAGCATAAATAGAGACCTTTTTAGATTTAATTAATAATTTTTCGTTTATATATTAACACCCTATAATGATTTAATATAATATATAAAATTAATTTTTCCAACGGAGATTATGTGATGAATGAATTTGTAGAAAAAAAAATAAATAGCTATGCTCAGAATATTATTGATGGGTCTGATAAGCGTGATGCTCATGCTATGGGAGAGTTAAAATTTTATATGGCTCTTAGAAGATGCATAAAAAATGAATCTACAATCGAAGATATTGGTATGCTAGATGCAATCAATGATGTATTGCAAGAAGTCAATCTAATAGATGATAGCGCAACATTCCTTAATAAAATAAAAGGCTAATATAGCTAATTTTTATTAAGCTCATCTGATCTTAGCCATTCTTCTAATCGAAGGGTGGCTTTAACATCATCTTTGTTGTACATAAGAATTTCTTTTTTCAAAATTTCCCTACGGACAACATCTTTCTCATTAAGAAAATGGTCATATTTTACAATTGACCATGCTCCATTAGAATCAGCATCTTGCCATTGAAAGTTTACCAATTCTGGGTGCTTGCAAATATCTTTAAGTCCATAACTTTGAATGGGTAGCACAAGACTTTCTAGAACAGGTTTCTGCATGTCAAAAAGCGGGCTATCCTGCCCAAGAAGATAAGCAACTGTTTCATTTTCTAGCATGTCATATCGCTCAGCATACAAACGAATAGTTGAGCGCTCATGTTGAGAAAAATGAGCCAAGACTAAATCATTATAAATGGATCGATATTTTTCGATCATTTTTAGAAAAGCTATCCATCCTCTCTTATCTTCATCTTCTTTATCTGTCCAAACATATTCAAATTCATTTCCACTGCTCGACGATACCAGGAATCCCCAAAGATATACGTGTTTATTGCCATCCATAGTTAGAGCATAATCCTCAATATCAAAATGTATCCAAGTTCCTTTAGGAAGATTGATGGGAGCAATTTTATGAATACTGCCATCTAGATATGCTTGTGCTTGAAATACTGCACGTTTTTTCTTTAAAGAGCCCTTCAGATATGGTACGTCAGGCAAATTCTCATAATTGATGTTAGCTAACTCTGTAATTGATTTAATTCCAATTTTTTCAAGTCCTTCAGCAGCGCGACCTTGAATGCCGTATATCAATGAAAGCTCTTCTTTAGCCTCAAATTTAGGCTTGCAGTAATCATGATAGGGGCAGGTACTGCACTTGCTGTGGCTATATCGGACAGATGGTTCCTGTTTATCTGCCAAAAGTAAACGCATTTCATTGATAAACTTTTCAGTAATTTTATTTGCCTCAGCACCTATTTCAGCTTTTGATCCATCACCAAGAAACACAATGGCTGGAAGCTCGACACCAAGCTGTTTTCTATAAAATCCAAGCTGTATTTGAATAGACTTCTTTTTTTCACTAAGAGAGAGTTTTGCATCAGCGGGTTGATATTCACCACTTTTATTTCGAATTAGAAAGTCTGGATAGCCAATAAATCCCTCATCGTCGTTTTTAAGTTGGGCTTGGTAGATAACCTCAGTTTCTTGAGCTATAAGTAATTGGGTGTGTTCGACCGAAGTAGCTTCTTGGATATCATATTCTTCATGCAAAAGTTTAAGAACTTGCTGTTCATGCTTTAACCCTCTATCTTTGACCAACTGATCGAAAGCATCTTCAGTTTGCTCATGATCTAATTCACCTTTATTATCCAGCCAGACACGCCTAATGCATTCTGACCATGCAACAGCATCAGAAGGTCTTATGATCGGGTAATCGTTATTTCTAATCATTTACTGAACCTAAAGAAATATTATCTGATTATGAATCCAGGGATATCAATTATTGAGTTGGTATCATCTCGCCTTATAAGCCATTCCAAAAAACTATGTATAATCTCTTTTTCAATACCTTGCAGCTCATGCCGAATAGCATAATCATTCAAGCACTTATAAATTTCTTCAGCATCACTTGGTGTAACTGTTTGACCAGCATTAGAATAATAGTCTTCAGGATCATGATTGTCTTTATTTATTGATTTGTATTCTGTTCCTCTAGGCACCCAGCCTTCTTTCATAGCAGCTTCTAATATGAATCTCCAAAGTGAATTATTACAAGTCCACTTTTTGCTATCACGTCTTCTAACAAGATCCATACCCATAGGTTTCTAATACATTAATCTATAAATAATTCAGTCTGTCCGTCAGATTGTTTTTCAAAATGGTCTCCTTCTTCAAACATTTCGTTGTCACACTCAATATCGAATTCTACCTCTATGAATCCATCTTCTGCATTTTTTTTGAATTTGTTTTCTGCATTTTCCCATTTTTCATCGCTAATCTTGATACTAGCATTGAATAAAATTTCATAGCAATTATTACCTAGATCATTGAATTTTAAATTGCTTATTTCATATTCATCTTCGTCAATATCAAGCTCATAGTAATCTTCATCATCAAATGATTTTAAACATAAAATATTAAGTGTTGCTTTTTTAGTATTTAAACTCTCATCTAGAATTTCAATTTGAGTATTCAGGGTGTCTTCATTATAACCAAATGTTAATATTTTCATTTTTTAACCTCTTTTTTATAATATTGAGTATATAATATTGTTTTTTCTAAATAAAATTAAATAAGTCCAAGTAGTTCTTTAATCAAAGATATAATCTTGATTATTAGGGTTTTGGCTTCTTACCATCACGCATATTTCAGCATTAGCATCCAATAGTTCTAAAAACTTTTCATCTGAATTAATTGTATTTATTTCATCTTGTATTGATGTTATTTCATCACTAATAGCAATTTCAGCTGCTTCATTGGTTAGATTGAAATGAATTTCTGAAGCTCTTGTAGCAAAATAATAAGCATTATCTTTATATACATCTGATAATCTGGACATCTCATTCATATCATTCAAGCCTGTTATAGCTTCTCCATATTGAAGTCCAGCCTCCATATTGGCATACATGATGGAGAAATTTGCAGCACATTGTTTTAATGTTCTTATATACACTGGAGCGATGGCTTTTGAGTCTTCGGATTCTGGTAATAAAGTATCATTTGCTAGCCAAAAACCTATGCTGTGCTTTTCGATAGTATCATCATCAGACATTGCATAAGTTTGGGACGTTAAGATATCCTTGAACTCATTTAAGCTAAGATCTATCTCAGGGTCAGCTTTCATTAATTCTTTATACTTGTCTTCAAACCATTCATCTGTGCCAGGTTCCGGAGGGGTGCAAGATGTAATAAAAAAGACAAGAATTAACAGAAAGTATTTCATTACTTCAACGAAGAGCAGGGAAAAGAGACTCAAGCAACTTATTATCATTTTCATAAACAAGACAGACCATTCCATATTGATTTTTGTTTTATGTCTAAGAATCTTTTAGGTGGTTTAAAAAATGTTGAGCTGGGAAGTTTTGAAGAATGGAGTGGGTTAAGTGATCATGTCCCAATAATTGTAGATTTCTAAACCTTTCAATCAATTTCAGCAATTATAGGAGAGTGATCGCTTAATTTATTTTGTCTTGGTTTTTGATCATAAAAACATGAAATGGGCTTAAAGCTATCAGAGCAAAATATATGGTCATATCTTCTTCCAAGATTTTTGTCGTTACCATGTAAGAACCAGCTATAGGATTGGACAGAATAATCATTAACACTTCTAAATACGTCTATCATGCCGAGCTGGCTATGGTTCTGAATTATATTTCTCTCAGCTGCATCCCATCGTTCTGGCTCACAGTCATTTCTCCATTTTGAATTTATACCGAATCTTATCTCTCCCTTTTTGTTAATTTTTTGACCCCATGTTATTACCTCTCCAGAGCCTTGCTCTTCTTTTGGTGAGTTGAAGTCCCCAGATAAAATTTTCTTGCTTTTATTAGACTCAAGAAATTTAAACAAACCCTCATAATGCTGAACCTTAATAATTCCATTTGATGACCCAGGCGGGACATGTGTTGTATAGATTTCGATATTCTTATAATTCTCGACTACTTTGACACCCAAGACTCGCTCAGGAAAAGGTATCTCTATTTTTTTGGTGTCAATTGATTGAAGTTTATGAGGCGAAATTATCAATTGACCATATTTTCTTTTATTAATAAGAATACTGTGATCACTTGCAAGATCAAAAGAGGATATGCAATTCAGATCCTTAAAGAACTCTTTTATAAAAACTTCTGACTTTAAAGTTACCTCTTGCAAGGTAATAAAGTCATAGTTTTCTGATTTTAAGTAATGGCACTGATCATTAAGGGTTTGTTCGTTGGATCTTGCGTTTAGGTTCCAAGAAATTACTTTCATATTGAAAATAATGTACTACAAAAGTGCTACATTTAGTATTATAGAATCAGTTAAAATCCCATTAAAACAAAGCATCTAAGCAATTTATAGTCACCCCTGATAAGGGTGAGGTCGGTGGTTCGAGTCCACCCAGACCCACCATTCTTTAAACATTAACTTTTATTTACTTGTTAATTATCCTTAGCTAAATAAGGAAAGCATTATGGCTAAAGATTTAGACAAGCAAAAGGATGATAAGAAGAAAGGTTTCATTTTGATGGTATAAATTTTGAGGACAGTATCCAAAAAATCTAATCAAATTTTTTAGTCAATTTTATAACAGTTAAATACAATATTGGCGACAATATTATCCATGGAAGTTGTGTCTGAAACATTAAAGACCTCCCATTAATCTCAAATAATACTGGATTAAATATATTTCCCGTTGGAATTAGAGGAGCCCATGATAAATTTTTACCCTCACTAAGTTGATCATAATAAAGGAAAAGCTCAACAAATATGTTTTGTCCAATACACCATATAGTCAATATAAAAAAAGAACTCCATCTCCAATTATCAAATATATAATTTTTCTTATTACCCATCACCCAAATCAACCATAGACCACCAAGGCAAACTGTGCCCGCATCAGCCAGCGAGTTTACAATCCAATTGATATGAAGAGGTATCCATTGATTTAAAACTTCAGATCTTCTTTCAATAACAGATTCGCCATCTATTAATCCATAAGTGAACCATATCTCCCAACCAAGAGCGCACACAATAAAAGAACCTAGATAAATAGCAGGCACCCATTTTGGAAGCTCATAGCGATATTTTATTAAAATAAGAATTGGAATAATTGAACTTGCATAAACAATAGCTATATATCTTATTTCTTCAAATGACATTCTTTAAAACTATCATACTTCTTTCACTTTATTAAATATTTGGCATACTTGTTTATTATGGAAAAGAGCATTAACTCAAAATCTAATATGCAAAAAGTTGCACTTACTTCTTTAGCGGGTACAAGTATCGAGTGGTATGATTTTTTCCTTTACGGCGCTTCAGCCGCATTAATATTCCCAACAGTATTTTTTGGTGAGGCTTCAACTTCCACAGCATTAATTTTGTCTTTGCTTACTTTCGCAGCTGGGTTTATAGCAAGACCAATAGGTGGAATAATTTTTGGCCACTTTGGTGATAAGGTTGGTAGAAAAAAAACATTGATAATGGCATTAATCTTAATGGGTGTTTCATCAACACTAATTGGCCTACTTCCAACTTATGCCATGATTGGAGTCACTGCACCAATTCTATTAACTTCTTTGCGCTTTGCTCAAGGCCTAGCAATAGGTGGTCAGTGGGGAGGGGCAATGCTACTTGTAACAGAAAGTGCTCCTTCTAATCAAAGAGGCTATTACGGAGCCTTTGCTCAAGCAGGAGTACCGGTAGGCGTGATTCTTGCAAATCTTGCATTCATAATTACTGGAGCTTTTGTTTCTGAGGAAGCTTTCTTTTCGTGGGGTTGGCGTATACCTTTCTTAGCAAGCGCAATATTAATAGGTATCAGTATGTATATTCAGTTAAATTTAGAAGATACAAAAGCATTTAAAGAACTTCAAGCATCAAGACAAACTGGTAATACAGAAAAGATAACAAGATCACCAATCGTAGAGGCAATAACAAAGTACCCAACAAAAATTACTCTAGCTGCTGGAGCATTTCTTTCAATACAAGTAACGTTTTATATATTGATAGCATTCTTATTGGCATACGGTGTAGAAAGTGCTGATATTACTAGAGATGATATGTTGGTGGCAGTGTTAATAGCTTCTGCAATCATGATACCTTTTCAGTTCTTTTTTTCCTCATACTCGGACAGACACGGCAGAAAGGGTATTTTCATGCTAGGTGCAGTTTTAACTGGTTTATGGGCTTTTGCTATTTTCCCGCTTGTTGATACTGGAAATTTTTGGTTGATAGTCTTGGCTATAACCGGTGGATTAGTATTCGTCTCTATGATGTATGGGCCGCAAGCTGCTTTTTTCACTGAGTTATTTAGCACTGAAGTTAGATATTCGGGAGCCACATTAGGCTATCAGTTCGGTGCGATTTTAGGTGGCGCATTTGCTCCAACGATTGCAGCACTTCTTTGGAATGATTATGGAATTATTTGGGTCTCGGTCTATATAGCATTTGCTTCATTTTTGACTTTGTTATCAGTTTTATTTTTAACTGAAACCTTTCAAAATGATTTAAATGAAGATTTACCCAATTAAATCTAGCTAATAATAACAAAAAATAATATCATCTAATCTTACTGCAAAGGGGTGGCTTTATTGCCTGAGATCTTTATAGAAACCCTTTGAACCTGATCCATACAATAATGGCGGAGGAATTGCATGAAAACCATTAAAACTTATTTTTTTCTTTTTTTCTTTTCAATAAATTTAATATCAGAGGATATTGAAGAGGTTATAGTTCAAGGTAATTGGAGAGAGACGAGGCTTGTTGAAGAAGACTCAAGCGTATTAGTTTTGAGCTCAAAAGAAACTCAGTCGGCTCCAATTAAACATTTTGAAAACTTATCTTATTTAATACCAAACTTGAATTTTGCAGCTAGCGACTCACGAGCAAGGCATTTTCAAATTAGAGGTATCGGTGAAAGATCTGGCTATGAAAGGACACCCAATTCAGCAGTTGGATTTTTAGTAGATGATATTGATTATTCTGGACAAGGAGGAATTGCAACGACTTTTGATGTTGATCAAATTGAAGTCCATAGAGGGCCACAGGGCTCTAGAATTGGATCAAGCGCTATGGCCGGGCTAATTTATATAAAAACCAAAGAACCAACAAAAGAATTTGAGGGAGTTAGTGAAATAACAACTGGAGCATATGGAACTAGAAATGTTGGTATAGCTTTTGGTGGATCGGCACAAGATAATGAAGACTTTACATACAGAATAGCTTTAAGAAAAGACTACTCAGACGGCTTTAGAAAAAATTTATATTCAGGTAAATCGGACACTTCGAAAAAAGATGAATCAACTTATAGGCTTAAGGCAAATTGGGAAATAAACTCAGAATCAACTATTAAATTTTTAATGACACAAATCGATCTCGATGACCCTGCAGATATATGGACCATCGATGGAAGTCTAAATACTCTTTCCGATAGACCGGGCATGGATTCCCAAAAAACAAATGCTTATGGTATAAAATTTTTTCACGAAACAGATAATTTTGAATTTCAAAGCTTAACAAGTGTGACAAATACCAATGTTGTATTGAGCTATGATGCGGACTGGGGTAATCCTGCCACCCACGCGCCATATATTTATGATTATTTCTCTGAAACACAAAGAAAAAGGGAGACTTTTAGCCAAGAATTTAGATTTTTATCAAATTTAGCTGATTTAGATGAAAATAAAAGGTCTGAATGGGTACTTGGACTTCATTTTTTTGAGTCCAAAGAGACAAACTTAAAAAATGATGATGGTATTTATGGCGATCCCCTGGATCCATATAGTCCTTATATAAGTGAAAGTTCATCAACAAGTAAATTCTCTGTTGATAATTTTTCTATCTTTGGAAATTTAAATTATCTGATAAATGATTCAACCACATTTAGCTTGGGTGCTCGCTGGGAAGATTCAGAGTCAACTTATTCAGATTCATTTGGAGAGTCGCTTAATCCATCAGATAAAATTTCAGGCGGAAAAATATCAATTAATAAAATTTTAAAACAAGATACTAATATTTTTATTAGTATTGCAAGAGGATATAACCAAGGTGGTTTTAATTTAAATCTTGGTCTCGATCCAAATTCAATAAATAGCAATCTTTACTATGATCCAGAATTTTTAACCAATTATGAGCTTGGAATAAATTCAAAAATTGTAAATTTAAATATGAATCTAGCTGCTGTGATTTTTCACTCTGACAGAAAAGATCAACAGGTTTTAATTTCAACTCAGGTCGATCCAACTGACCCAAATACTTTTACATTTTTAACCCAAAATGCAGCCGAGGGAACAAACAATGGAATTGAATTAGAAATAGATTTTCAGCTATCTGATAGCCTAGATATATTTTTTAATTTTGGGCTGCTTAAAACCCAGATTAAAAATTGGAAATCTAGACCAGATCTTCAAGGTAGAGCTCAGGCTCATGCCCCTGAAAAAAGTTATGCAATTGGATTTAATTGGAATCTAACAGAGCAATCAAATTTATCATTTGATGTGGTGGGGAAAAGTAGTTTTTATTATTCTGATTCGCATAACAATAGATCAAAATCATACTTCTTAACAAATCTAAGCTATAGCTATTTTAGCGGTCAGTGGACTTACTCTATTTGGGGAAGAAATATTTTCGACGAGTATTATTCAACAAGAGGTTTTTACTTTGGAAATGAGGCTCCAAATTTTATTGATACACTCTATGAAAGACATGGCGACCCAAGACATATGGGTGTTACAGTGAGATATGATTTCTAATATTATTGGTTATGGTTGGATAGAACCAACAGCAGTGATTCTTGCAATAGCATATTTATTATTAGCTATAAAACAGAACATAAGTTGTTGGTTTGCGGCGTTTTTTAGCTCTCTTTTATATTTTTTTGTTATGTATTCTGCAGGGCTTTATATGGAAGCAGGATTGCAAATATTTTATTGCATTATGGCTGTTTATGGGTGGACACAGTGGCGAATTACTTTGCCAGGAAACTCAAAATTTCTTGTAAAAACATGGAATAGAGATCAACACATTAAGGCAATATTATTAATCATTTTATTAGCGATAGTCTCGGGCTGGGCTCTTGAAAAATTTACAAATGCTGCCCTGCCTTTTCTTGATTCCTTGACAACATGGGGAGCCATAGTTACCACCTATATGGTTGCTAAAAGGCTTTTAGAAAATTGGATCTACTGGTTTGTAATAGATACAATTTCTGTGTTTTTATTTTACTCAAGAGGACTAATTTTGACCTCAATATTATTTTTAGTATATTTAATAATTATTTATTTTGGCTACAAATCATGGACTCAAATGAAAGATGAAATTAGTCAGAAAAGTTGAAAAAAAAATCTCATCAATCGATGGGGAAATTAAAATTATTTCACCATTAAAAATTGATCTTATTTCTGAAATTTTTCTTTGCACTTTTAACGATATCAAATCTGTCTTAAGACTTGATTTTGATTTACCAAATTGGTTACAAAATCAAAGATATTCAGAATTTCAAATATTAAATTTTTTAAAAGACAAATGGCAAGATCAAAATATTTTGTATCATGATTCTGACAGCGGGATTCTCATTAGGGAATTTCATGAAGGAAAAAAAATCTTAGATTACGAAATTAAAAAAAAAGAAAATTTATTTTCTTTGGGTAAAGAAATTAAAAAAGTCCATCAAATAGAAACAGACAATTTTTTAGTTAATGACTTCAACGATATTGTAGAAAATTACAGATCAATTCTAAAAAATAAAATTAAAAATGATTATTTCCTAGATCAAGGTTTTCAAATTTTTGATTCTCTTTTATATGAAAATGAATTGAAAATTTTTTCTCACAATGATTTAACTCTTGGAAATATCTTATGGAATAAGAAATGTTTTTTTATTGACTGGGAGTACGCATCTTTGAATAGTCCATATTTTGATTTAGCGTCAATAATTTCTTCTTACAATTTAAATAATAATGAAATTGTTCATTTATTAAGTGGATACAACAAAAATAATCACCTCAACACAGAAAAATTAAGAAATTGGACTAAATTTACCTACTTTTTAGACTATATATGGAGAATATGCCTCATAGAAACAACAAAATATGATGAAAAAACTCTTAATATTAGCTTTTTAAAGAAAAATTTATCTACTTTTAGTTAATTCTACACATTTGTGCGATTTTTATCATATCTTGATGATGCTTAATTGAACTATCGACTATCTTGTATAATCTTTTAAGATAAGATATTAATCAATTATCAAAATGGATAAATTTAACGAAATTCTTACAAATCATATTTCTAATTGGAATATGGTTTGGTTCGGCCTTATTTTTTGGGGAAGCGTCATTAATGCTATAGCAGAGCTTTATTTAGTAAATAACAATTCAATATTTTGTTATTTGTTTGGTTTTTTACTGGGGGTTGTCGCAAAAATTAGAGGAACTTGGCTATGGAAGATATAAAAAACATACCAGAAGAATTTTCCTTTGAAAAAGAAAAAGAAATAGCTAGAAGCTTTTCAAAGCGCTTTCAATGGGAAATGATTTTGATTGGAGTTGGTCAAGCTACTGTTTGGTTATCTTTATGGCCGCTAGTTATTAATGGATATATTTCTTTATTTTTTGGATCATTAATTGCAACTATTTGTGCTTGCTTTGCATACTTGCCTTCACACGAAGCTCAGCACGGTAATTATTCTAGAGGAAATCCAAAGAGGCGTTGGATTGACTCTTTTGTAAGCCACTTCACCTTAATCACAATAATGTTTCCTCATGATTTAATGAGATGTACCCATATGAAACATCACGCTTACACTAATAATCCTGAGAAAGACCCAGATTATGATACTGCATCTGCAAAGTCATTATGGGAAGTTATCATTGCCACTCAGGTAGGCATAAAGAAATATGAATCAATTGCTGAAATTTTTAAAAATGACAATGCATTTATGAAATCTTTTAATAAAGGAATGATTATAGGGATGATGTATAGAGTCATTCTCTTGACTCTTGTTGTAATGTTTCCTCTAGAAACACTATTGCTATGGTGGTTGCCAAGTAAGTTTGGAATAATTTATCTTTCAACTTTTTTTAGCTGGTACCCGCATTACCAAGCAGATATTGGAAGGTATAAAGATACTAAGTTCTGGAGTCATTGGATGCCTAGGTACCTAAACCATTCAATGCAACTTCATTTTGTTCATCACCTTCATCCAGGAATTGGTCATTATGATGAGCCTAAAGCTATCGAAGCTTTAAAGCCATTCTTAATTGCAAGAAAAGTTCCTGGCGCTGAAGACATACCTGATAGGGTTAAATATAACCCTCTTATAAAGTTATAAAACTAAATATATTTTTCTTGTTTTTTTAAATAAATTCTGTTCTAGTTAATAGTAAATATTTTACATATAGGGAGAAAATATGAAGATTTTATGTATTTTATACGATGATCCAAAAACAGGCATGCCAGAAAAGTATGCTAGAGATGATTTGCCGACAATTGAAAAGTATCCAGATGGTATGACTTTGCCATCACCAAAGGCAATAGACTTCACTCCCGGCGAGCTTTTGGGATGTGTTTCAGGTGAATTGGGTCTTCGAAAGTTCTTAGAAGATGCTGGTCATACTTTGGTAGTTACTTCAGATAAAGATGGGGAAGGGTGTGAAGCTGATAGAGAATTAGTTGATGCTGATATTGTTATTTCTCAACCTTTCTTTCCTTATTACCTAACAAAAGAAAAAATGGAAACTGCTCCTAATTTGAAAATGGCAATTACTGCTGGAATTGGATCAGATCATGTTGACCTTCAGGGTGCCATGGATCACAACATAGATGTAGTTGAAGTTACCTACTGTAACTCAAGATCAGTTGCTGAACACATTGTGATGATGATTCTTTCTATGGTTAGGGATTACCATAACCAACATAGGATTGTGAACGAAGGTGGTTGGAATATAGCTGATGCAGTTCAAAGATCTTATGACGTTGAGGGTATGCATGTTGGAACTGTAGCTGCGGGAAGAATTGGTATTGATATGTTAAGAAAGATGAAGCCTTTTGATGTTCATCTTCATTATTTTGATATTCATAAACTATCTGACGAAGTAGAGGCAGAATTAAATCTTACTTATCATGATTCTGTTGAGTCATTGGTTGCTGTTTGTGATGTAGTAAATATTAGTTGCCCATTACATCCAAAAACTGAACACTTATTTAATGATGATATGATCAATAAGATGAAACGTGGAGCATATATTGTTAACACTGCTAGGGGAAAAATCTGCGACAAAGATGCTATAGCTAGAGCTTTAGAGTCTGGTCAATTAAGTGGGTACGCTGGAGATGTTTGGTTTCCTCAGCCAGCTCCAAATGACCATGTTTGGAGAACAATGCCTAATCATGGAATGACTCCTCACACTTCAGGAACTTCATTATCTGCTCAAGCAAGATATGCTGCAGGTGTAAGAGAAATTCTTGAATGCTTCTTTGCGGGCGAACCCATAAGAGAGCCATATTTAATTGTTCAAAATGGCGATCTTGCAGGAATGGGAGCTCATTCATATACAAAGGGTACCGCCACCGATGGTTCAGAAGAGGCTGCAGAATACAAAAAGTAAAACTTTAAAAATTCTTAAGTCTTGAATTAATAATTTCATCAGCCTGGGACATAATTCCATCAATTAAGTCCTGGACTGTTGGAATATCATTGACTAATCCAGCAACCATTCCGCACGACCAAGCTCCAGCTTCCATAGTACCCTCATGCATAATCTTTGGATAGACGCCGGCTACTTCATCAATAATATCTTCGAACTTTAGATCAGCACCCAGTGCTTTTTCTTTTTCCATTAAGCGCTCAACAGCCTCGTTATTGAGAACTCTTTCAGTATTTCTTAATGATCTCATAACAAGTCTAGTATCTAATTCAGATGCATTGACGATAGCCTCTTTAACATTTTGATGAACGGGAGCATCTTGTGTAGCAATAAATCTAGTGCCCATATTCATGCCCTCGGCTCCAAGCGCCATAGCTCCAACTAAACTTCTTCCATCCGCCATACCACCTGATGCAACAAAAGGTATTTCTAATTCATCTGCAGCTCTAGGCAGAAGAATAAAGTTAGGAATATCGTCTTCACCCGGATGACCTCCGCATTCAAAACCATCTACTGAAACAGCATCACAACCAATATCTTGTGCTTTTAAAGAGTGTCTCACTGAAGTGCACTTATGAATTACTTTTATTCCTGCTTCTTTAAGGGCTGGAAGATATTCTGCAGGATTTCTTCCAGCAGTTTCAACAACAGGTACTCCAGCATCAATAATTTCTTTTATAAGACCTGGATAATCTGGCGGAGTTAAAGAGGGTAGAAAAGTTAAATTTACTGCAAAAGGTTTGTCAGTCATTTCTTTGCATCTAGCTATTTCATTAGCTAATTTTTCAGGAGTACCCTGAGTTAAGCCTGTAATAGTTCCAAGTCCACCAGCATTAGAGACAGCTGCAGCAAGCTCAGCAAATCCTACATGATGCATACCACCTTGAATAATAGGGTGCTCAATTCCAAATAGTTCTGTTATTTTAGTTTTCATCATTCTCTCCTTTATTTTGATCAGCCAAACTTTGATAAAATTCTTCAAATTGTTTTTGCAATCTTTGCATTCCAGATATCCATCTATCTCTATCGTTGCCTTTTCTTTGAACATATTCACCAACTTCTTTGTGAGGTAGAACTAAGAAGCTTTCATTTTCAATTGCGTCTAAAACATCTTTTGCAACTACATCGGGCTCAAGCATTCCATCCACTCCAGCGACTCCAGCACCTTGAGCAGTCATAGCAGTTCTTACGGCTTGTGGGCAAAGACATGAAACGCCAATTCCTTTTTGACCATAAGTAATTTTTACCCATTCAGCAAAACTTACCGCCGCCGATTTAGTAACAGCATATTGGGCGGCGCCTATTTGGGATAACAGTCCTGCAGCTGATGCTGTATTCATTAAATAACCCTCACCTCTTTCAAGCATTTGGGGTAAGACATGCCTTGCCGCATGAACATGAGACATTACATTGACGCCCCAAGTATTATTCCATTCTTCAGTTGTAGTTTCTAAAAGCATAGGAGTACCACCGATTCCAGCATTAGAACAAAATATATCAATCCCCCCTGAATATTCGTTTGCTTTTTCAATTACATTAATAATATCTTGTTCATTAGACACATCAGCGGTTACAGCAAGTCCGTTAACTTTTTCTGCAATTTCCTTAGCACCACTGTCATTCATATCTACGCATACAATAGACTGAGCTCCACTTGCATGAAATTCTTCACATAATGCCAATCCAATTCCACTGGCAGCACCTGTGACTACAACTCTTTTATCTTGAATTTTCATATCTTTATCCTAATATTAGTTCACAACCTGTTCCATCAAGAAAAGCCCTAACCCTTGATTTGTCATCTGCATTTAATTTATCAAATTCTTCTTTAATCCAATTTAAACATTTAGCTTGATAAGGGAATGTTTTTTGTTTCCATAGAGATCCATCGATTTTAGTCTGCCATGTTTCTTCACCTTCGATAATTGCTCTTGCATTAGCAAGCAATGCTGGAACATACATTTTGCCAAACTCCTTCATAATTTCTTTAAGGGAGTCAGGGCTGTCTTCAAGGGAAGTCCAATTACTATTATCAACATCATGACCCGAAAGGTCGGTCATGATATCAAGCCAAGAAACAAGCCTTAACGATCTATCATATGTAATTTTTCTTGATGTAGGATCGAAATTGATGAGCTGTGTTAATTGTCCATATATAGCAAAGTCAGCAGAGGAAGGTTTTTCTCCAAATAAAAACTTGCTGACAGATAAATGATTATCCATTAATTTTACAAATCTTTTATAACTGCTATCTATCAAAGCCGCAGTTGTATCATTTGACCCTACAACCCATAACCTTCCATGCTGTCTATCATAGATATATTTTTTTACTTCTTTTAATGTGTCAGCAGGCATATTTACAGCAAGGTCAGTTAAAGGAAGGACGCTTGATGCATTATTGGCATCCTCGTCAAAATACCACCTGTAATGGAACATATATTTTGTAACCCATTCATCACCAAAATCTTCTAATAAATAGTTTATAAAAGATAGAGCGGGGTCTTCAGGTAACAATTTTCTATCAGGATACTCATTTTCAAATCTTTTAATAATAGGTGTAGTGTCGGTAGTTGCTTTTAATTCACCACTATCATCTTTTAAAAGAAGAGTAGGCAGTAAAATAGGATTTGGAGGCTCTATACTTTCTAGTTTACTTAATCTTCCTGGAACATCACCCATAAAAAATTCATAAGCAATATGACGATATCTCAAGATCGATATCATTTTTTGAGTATAAGGAGAGGCCGGAGCTCCAAAAACTTTTATCTTTTCACTCATTCTCTAACTCCACAATAATTCCTTCGTTTGGATTTATATCTCCACTTACAAATTTCTCATAAGTAGATATAAAATCTTCAAGACCAATAATTTTTTTCACTTGCATCCAATCAATGCTTTGATTAGATCTAGTTTTCATAAATTCATTTGTCTTGTGGTTATAACCCGCATGGCCCCAATCTTTAACTCGTTTTTGAATATGAGCTGGAGCAAAAAAGAATTCTGTTCTTTCTCTAATCATGGCCTGACCAAGTGGATCTTCTGCAGTAACTTCGTTATCCCAATGAGTCATTCCAACGGTGAGACATTTGAGCATGTTATCTCCAAGAGAGCCATGAAGAGTCCCTAGAATCTCACGACTTCCTGCCATATCGACCATCACAGATTTAAGATTGATATTTACCTTAGATATTTGATCATAGGTAATTACCTCATCATAACAATCTAAGTTATTAACAAAATCTAGATTCTTTTGAGAAGTAAGGCCAATTATTGATGGAGTATTAGAAGTCTCTTGAAGTCCTTGAGCAACACCAATTGCAGTTTTACTAGATGCACTTACTATAAGAATTTGTTCTGCTTCATAATAGGCCTCATCCTTCAATGCATCGCATATACAAAAAGATGTTATATGTAAGGGAAATAATAAAGATCTAATATCATCTATAGAGTCATCATAGTTAGCATCACCAGATAATCTTATATAGTTGTTATACACGGCCGGTAGATCTTTTCGATGTTCTTTGCCGTCAGCAAATCCTTGATTAGTAACTTTAACCGGATTTAAATTTAGAATATCGCCTGGTGGGAAATATCCAAATAACCTCTCTCCAACAACCACTTCCTCTAAATTTGATTTGATAACCTTAGCAAATCCCCATACTGGTATGCAGCCCCAATCATCATTTTTATCTTCCGTTGCTTTAAAGAATTGCCAATAACCTATAGTGTCGCCAGCTACACCATAAGTAACATTATTTGATGTAAACGCAAAACTTTCTATTGATACCGAGATTTCTCCTTCTTCAATTTCTAAGCTTTGTGTCTGAATAATCCTTGTTTTTGAAAGATCATTTTTAAATGTTTGTAATTGCTTCAAAATTATTATTCTTTAACTTCTATATTAAGCTGTCCAGCTAGTCCTGCTACTCTATGTTTGTTACTTTCTAAGTAATCAGGATCTGTTACCATTTTTAGCATTGCCTTTCTACTTGGGTATCTTGCAATAGCAACTTTATCCCATAGCTCTTCCACCTCTCCTAGCATCAAGCGACTTATAGAGCCACCAAAAGACCATTCGCCGCCAACTTTTTTTAAGTGTTCAAGGACTTCCTTGCCATATATAGCATAGGCTTCTTCGCCTGAGAGATCGCTATTTCTTCCGTCTTCGTATTCAGCTTTTTCTTTAAACTTTAAAAGGTTAACCATAGCAATTGGTGTATCAGTATCACCTTCAAGAAATCCTTCCATTTGTTCTTTAGTGGGATGAACACTGTTGTTAAATTCCATCATTATTCCCCTAATGTTATAGCTTTTTGAAACGCTGGCCTTGCTTCGATTCTAGCTACATAGTTTTTAATATGCTCCATATCATCTGAAACACACCCAAGTCTATTAGCCATAAAACATGAATGCCCAAGCATAAGATCGGCTGCTGAGAAATCCCCAACTAAGTAATCTTTATCCGCAAGGTTGTCGTTGACTGGTACAAGAGATTTGGCTATCAGATTTTGTGCTTGTCTTAAAACATTCTCATCTCTTCTATCAGGCGGCAATAAAATTGTTTGAACAACAACTTGATTCATTGNAGGCATAACCATCCCTTCACAATAATGAAACCATTGAAGATAATATGGGAACTCTTCAGAATTAGAGTCAGGTTTTAGACCGCCGTCTTTATGACGCTCAAGAACATATTGAATAATCGCTCCTGATTCAAAAATAGAAACTTCCCCATCCTCTAACACTGGCACTCTTCCTAACGCATGTCTCGACCTATGTTCAGGTGATTTTAATCCTTCTTTGGTAAATGGCATTATATTTACCTCATAATCCAATCCTAATTCTTCGAGAAGCCAAACAACTCTTCCAGCTCTAGTGCCAGCAGTAAAATGAACCTTTAACATAAATAATCTCCTTCTATTTTTTTACCATTTTTTGTGCATTTTTTATAAATTCTTCTTTGTCTTTATCATCTTTTAATATACTTTCCCTATCTACAGGTATTTTAGTTCCTTTAATCATGCCTGGTTGTTCATACATCCTATCTTTCCATTTTTCTAAATGAGTTAACCCACCAAGAGATACCCCAGACCAATTATGTGTTCTAACCCAACACCAATTAGCTATATCAGCTATAGAGTATTCTCCTGCGAGCCATTTATTTTTTGATAATTGTGTATCAAGGACTTCAAAGAGACGTCTTGACTCATTTTGATATCTATCAATAGCAGGTTGAAGTTTTTCTGGAAAATATCTAAAAAAAACATTTGCCTGACCCATCATCGGACCAACACCACCCATTTGAAACATTAACCATTCTGTAACTTTTGCTCTACCTACAACATCATCTGGTATAAGTTTCCCAGCTTTATCTGCTAAATAAAGCATGATTGCACCTGATTCAAAAATGGAAAGATCATTATCTGTATCTATAATTGCAGGAATTCTTCCATTAGGGCTTATTTTTAAAAAATCAGGTTTTTTTTGATCACCCTCTGCCAGATTCACTGAATGAAATTCATAAGGCATTTCAAGTGCCTCCAGTGTACAAGACACTTTATGTCCATTAGGTGTAGATGCGGTATATAGATGAATCATAAAAAATTATTCCTTGATAAAGTCCACTAATACCTTAGATAGTTGTTTTGGTCTTGTCCACTGAAAAAAATGTCCTCCACCTATTTGTGGGGCACTTATTGCATTTGGAGCCATCTCAAGAACATCTTTTTCAATTCCATTTGTTACTGGATCATCACCAGCAAAAATAGATAAAAATGGCTTATCTGATGTTTTAAAAAAAGCACGAGCTTCTTTTTGAGCTTCTAATGATTGATCTGGAATTATTGGGACATGGCTAGGCATTGCTCTTGGCCCCATTTTATATGACGGATCAGGAAATGGAGCCTCATACGCTTTCATTAAATCAGTATAAAAGGGTGATATCTTTTCAAGTCCAATAACTTGTAATAAGTAGTGAACAAGAGTTGCGAACCTTGATTGAAAAGTTTTCTCCATTTGCATTTCATTAAGCATACCAATCGGTATATTTTTTGTATCCCAAGTGAACTTTTGCCAATACATAAATTTTGTTGCAGGATGAGTATCTCCATCCATTTTTTTTATTTCATTGGCCAATTTAAAGAGGGTAATTTTTTTATTGGACTTTTTAAAAGCTTTCACTTCATCAATAACTTCTTGAGGAGTATTTGGATTATATGGAAGACCTGTATTTCCCATAGCAATTTTTAAAAATCTATCTGGATCTGCAGCAACCATTCGCAAGCCAATTAATCCACCCCAGTCTTGGCCAAAAAAAGTAAGGTTTTTAAAATCATTTACTCTCAACCACTCACTCATCCAATCTACTTGATTTTGGTATGAGTAATCCTCTCTTGCAGCAGGCTTATCTGACTTACCATAGCCTATTAAGTCAGGTGCAATAACCCTTATTCCTGCTTCAGTTAAAATTGGAATCATTTTAATGTAAAGATAGCTCCAAACAGGCTGCCCATGCATTGCTAGAAGTATAGGACCATTTTTTGGTCCCTCATCAATATGATGAATTCTCAAATTAGTTCCATCTTTAGTTTCTATATTTGTATAAACAGGCTCAAATGGGTAATCTTTAATACTTTCAAAATATTTATCAGGTGTTCTTAAAACTTTCATGAAAAATCCTCAATAATGCCATCTTTAATCAACTCGGCTATTAGCTGATCAAAGGGATCATCTTGACCAAAATAATATTTCTCCTTGTACACATTTAAAGGGACTCCATGATGACCTGCCTCTTTTTGATCTGCTTGATTCATTTCAATTTCCCTTACTAACTGCTTTTCATTTAGCTTAATATATTCTCTTACCTCTGATAAATTTTCATCAAATCTTGCAAACAGAGGTCCCAATAGCTCATCCTTATTCCAGTTTTTTTTACCCCATATTAATGAAGACAATTCATATGCAAACTCAATTCCTTTACCCTTGTTACACATAAATTGACCCATATGACATATGTCAAATATATAAGGCTGATGGCTTGAAATTTTTCCTGTTAAAGGATTTTGTTTTATTGGATCAGGTTTAATTGGCATTTTTAACCGGATATTTAATTTTTTTGCTTTTTTAGAAAAGTCTCTTATAAATGGAATGAAAAAAAATAAATTTTTATTTTTAAACCATTCAGGCATTCTTATAGCTAATGGATAAACGATTTTAAAATTTATTTCAACGTTATGTTCATTTTTAAGTTTTAACATTCTTGGGAGTATTAAATATGAATAGGGACTCCTGTAAGAAAAATATAGATCTATCATTTTTAACTCCTTTAAATTTTTAATTTGGCCAGTAAATCAATTCGTCGCCTTTTTTATATTTTGTTTGGGGCTTATCTACTACAACAGGCATAAAGACTGATTGAGGCCAGCTTGGCTCTGGCATTGATTCAATATGAGTATTAAGCTTTGCATGCAATAGACTTTTTAAAGTTAACTCTGACATTGCTAGATTATTTTGTTCATAAGGATCATTTTTAAGGTTATATAAATATTCTTGTTCATTTGGAAATTTCGATCTTATTAATTTCCAATCATTATGAATAATTGCCTGATAGCTCGCATTTTTCCAATAAAGAGTTTCATGTGGTTCCCCACTCTTTTCATTAGTTAAAAAGGGAATAAGGTTTACACCGTCTATTTTAATTTCTTTTGGAGGTTCAATATTTGCCGCACCCAAGATTGTGCTAAAAATATCAGTATGATGGATTCTTTTATAATATTTTATATCTTTCTTAATTTTTGCAGGCCATTTTGCAAAGAAGGGAATATGCATTCCACCCTCAAAATGAGTAAGTTTCCATCCACGATAAGGCTTATTAATATTATCTAATCCAATATACCCAGCCCCTCCATTATCTGAAGCAAAAATTATTAAAGTATTTTCTGTTAATCCATTCTCTTCTAAAGTAGAAACAATTTTACCAATTGACCTATCAAGAGCCTCAATCATTCCTGCATATACTTGAAGTGTATGATTTTCCATATGATTATGTTTTTCATAATCTTTCCTTAGCGACTGAAGGGGGTTATGAGGAGCAAAATGTCCCAAATACAGAAAGAATGGCCTATCCTTATTATTATTAATAACCCTTATAGCTTCATCAGTATAATAATCAGTAATATATCCTCCAGGTTTAAATGGCTCACTTCCATTAAAACTTGCTGCAAACTGAGATGATGCCCAGATCATATCTTCAACCGAAGAATCAATTTTTGCATTTACGATATCAGGATGATTTTTTGGAAAATAAAGACTACTATTTAGCATAAGGCTATCATCAAAGCCTTGATCGTTGGGTTTCATTCCATCTGTAAAACCACCCAAATGCCACTTACCAATATGTGCGGTATAGTAACCATTTTTTTGAAGCATTTCTGCAATAGTGACTTCCTTGTTCGGCAAACCCCCAATAGTCAAACCAACCTCATCCCACTGGACACCTTCAAGATTAATGGTTTCAAGCTCCCCATCTTTTCTTAATAGATTCATAATTTTTGCTGCTTGTGCTGGATATGGAGTGAATTCAAACCCATATCTGCTTGAATATCTTCCGGTCATTATTGCTGCTCTTGAAGGAGAGCAGACAGGGCTAGCAGCATACCCATTTAAAAATGCTACTCCTTCTTTTGCTAGGTTATCTATATTTGGCGTCATTAATGAACCATCTGCCGCACCACCATTATAGAAAGAGATATCATTAAAACCTAAATCATCGGCTAAAATTAAAATGATATTCGGTTTATTACTGACTTCAGAAGACTGCGGCGTTGGCCAATTAATTTCTTGATTTTCATTAATTGGATTAGTTAAATTTAGTGCAATGGGAATTAAAGTTAGTGCAATGTCTCTTTTAAAATTTAATATTAAGAGAGCAATAATAAAGAATGCTAAAAAAAAATATTTTTTCATTATCTAAAGATTTTATTACACAAAACTAAATCATGATATGGAAAAAAAAATATGTCTACGTGCAAAAAAGAAGGAACTCTAGCAAAGGTACCAATATAATCTATTGATAAAATATGAACATTCATAGTATATTATGTTCATATTTAGGGGAACAGCTTAATGCTTGACTGGGGCAATTTAGAATATTTTATATCCTGTGCAAATCATGGCACTTTGAGTGGTTGTGCTAAAGAGATGGGAGTCAATCATTCAACGGTATCTAGAAAGATTGAAAAATTAGAAAAAGAATTAGCTCTAAAGTTATTTGAAAGAAAAAATTCTGGATACACCTTAACGACTCATGGAAAAGATTTATATAAAGAAGTTGCAAAGATTGACTATAAAATTTCAGAGTTAAAAGAAAAATTCATACCAAATCCAGAACTCATGGGTGGAAAGCTTGTTATTTACAAGCAAGGCGAGGGGGGCAGCAATATGACAAATCTTATTACAAAATTAAGATCTCATTTCCCAAACCTTATGATTCATGTATTGAATGGTTCAGATGATGCCGATATAAGTACTGAGATATATGACCTTGGGTTTATCGGAACAACAAAACCGCCCGAAGATTCAATTGCAACTTTGCTTACAAATATAGACATGTGTATTTATGGAACAAAAGATTATTTTGATAAGAATAAAACTCCCAATGATTTTGAGTGGGTGGCTTACAAAAGGAATGATAAATTCGACACTGATTATATTATTAAATCATTTTTTCAAAATCCAAATATAATCATTTCATCAAACTCATATCAAGATGCTCATTCTTTAGTTGCAAGTGGTAATGGAGTTACATTTCTAACAGACCTTGATGGCGAAAGTGATGAAAGACTTATTTGTTTCAATAGGGATGACTACTCATTTAGAATAGGGTTCTATCTAGTTCAGCATGAATTATCAAGATCTAATCCAATTGTAGCTGCTGTTAAAAAAGTTATTCTTGAGAATACCAAGGATGCTATTCAAGACACAAGCTTTGTCTCTCTTAATTCAAAAGATAAATAATAATTTTTTATCTATTTGATGTATCTATTTGATGAATTTTTAGCATAATCTGATTATTTACAAGCATGACCAACGCCTGACAATAGGATATCTTATAAAAACTTTATATAAATTTATATAAATTTACATTAATTTATTGTCTCTAGGGGGGACTCAAATGAAAAATCTAATACAAACTGCTTTATGCATGGCAGCAATATTAATGCCATTTAGCCTTATAGCTCAAGATTCAGAAGCAATCGAAGAAGTTATAGTAAGCGCTACAAAGAAAGATTCAAGCGCTCAAGATGTACCTATTGCTCTTGATGTTATAACATCAGATCAGATTGATGCCTTAAATATCGATACATTAAGAGATATTTCAGCTCGTATACCAACTTTAAGCACTAACTATAATACAGATCCTTTTCAGGCTTCTATCAGAATAAGAGGCATAGGCTCTAGTCAGTCTGATGCATCATTAGAGGCTGGTGTAGCGATTATTGTAGATGGCGTATATTTAAATAGAACCGGTTTAGGTTTAAATGATCTTACAGATATAGAAAGAATCGAGGTTCTTCAAGGACCACAAGGAACTTTATATGGAAAAAATGCCAATGCTGGAGTTATCAATATAACTACAAAATCACCAATTATTGGCGATGATGATGGATATATAGAAATAGAATCTGGCGATTATGGCCAACAAAGGTTTACAGGAAGCTTCTCAAAAACTTTAACTGACATTGCTGCTATGAGATTTTCTTTTAATAAGAATGAGTCTGATGGATGGATGTCAAATGCAGCTGATGGAACAAAAGCCAATAGCGCTAATGATGAAACTTATTCACTCAAGTTTTATTTAAATCCTACTGATAAAACATCAATAGTCTTTACTCATACAGATCTAACAAAAGATGCAAATTGTTGTGCTGCTGATTCTCCAGCTAATCAGGGAACTATCCTTGCTGGAGCTCAAGCAAATAATAGAACTCTTGCACCTTTGGGAATTACAGACGATTATATTTTTTCAGCAAATAATGCTCCTAAATTTAATTTAGATACAAAACTAACAAGCTTAAGAATTGATTCTGAAAGAGAAAATGGAACCTTTACAATTATTTTAGCTGAGAACGAGTTTGATATGGCTAAGGTAGTTGATGCTGACTTTAGTGGCGTTGACTTGATTAACTCTGCAAGAGATCAGGAGGGTTCTGCTTCTTCTCAGGAAATTAGGTTTGCCTCAAATATGATTGGTAGCTGGGAATATATTTTAGGCTTTTATAATTATGAAAGTGATCTGCGTGAATTTGGAAATAATTCAGTATCGATAGGAGATGATTGGACCACTACAACGACAGCAGTTCTTAATGGTTTCAATGCTCAATTTGGAACAACATTAACACAACTTGCAACTCTTCAAGCCAATGGTGGAACTTTAACTGCTTCACAAGCTGCCACCCTTACTCAATTAACATCACAAAAAACAGCTCTAACTGGCTTAACCATGATGGCTAGACCTGGGGATCGAATTGAACAAGATATGACATGGAATGGCTCTATGTCAGCTTTATTTGGAACAGCAACAAATCATTTCAGCGATACTTTAAGACTTAATTTGGGCGTTAGATATTCAGATGAAGACAAAGATGCAGATCTTTATGCACAAACATATTTAGTTGGCACAATGCAAGCGCCCCCTACATTAGCTGCAATGATTCCAAATGTTAGCGCAGGAGATCTGATACCAAGACAAATGACTGCTGCTCAATGGCCAATTAATGGTTTTTTAAATAATGTAGACGATACATTTTCAAGAAATGTTACCTCGACGACATACAGTGTTTCCTTGCAAAAAGATATTCAAGAAGATGTAATGTTATATGCATCAGTTGCAACTGGATTTAAATCAGGAGGCTTTAACGCGACTGGCGAAAGCCCATCTGAGGGATTTTTTAGAGAATATGAAGATGAAGAATCTACTAACTTTGAAATAGGTATTAAAAGTAGAATTAATAATGGTAAGACACAAATTAACGCAACAGTTTTTGACATGGAGACTGAAAAATTACAAGGTGTAAAACAGTTAGAATTTGGCACTGTTGTTTATAACTCTACAATTCCAGCAAAAAGACTTGGTGTGGATTTAAATGTAATTACTAAAATATCACCAAATTTAGTTGCAAACTTTGGTTACATACATCTTGATGATGATGAAGCTGATATTTCAACTAATGCCGCTATTAGATTAACGCCTGCTATGGCATACAATGTTGGCTTT
The DNA here is from genome assembly GCA_000385055.1 of gamma proteobacterium SCGC AAA168-P09. Classification (GTDB taxonomy): domain Bacteria; phylum Pseudomonadota; class Gammaproteobacteria; order Magnimaribacterales; family D2472; genus SCGC-AAA076-P13. Next base: position 231,677 of record ARRL01000003.1, on the reverse strand, counting down.
TCTCACTTTCTATCTCTAGGTAATGGAAAAGTTCATACGAGAGTAGATTACTCTTATGATGATGATATGGAGGTTACATCAAATTATTCAACAGATCCTGCTCTTGCTGAATTACCATCTTCTTTCAAAGAGCCAAGAGACAGAGAAAACTTAAATGTAAAGATAGCATGGTCAAATGATAATTTAGAAGTTGCATACTGGGTCAAAAATGCTACTGATCATTTTCATGAAAGACTTGTCACTAAACCTAATGCTTTGGTAGGTCAAAATTTTGCTGTCTTTGCAATGGCACCTAAAACTCATGGCTTTAGCATTAAATATAATTTCTAGCTTCCCCTTAAAAAAGCTGGGATTATGAACAAAGGGAGTCTATGACTCCCTTTTCTTTTTACAAACTATTTAACTATAAAAGATTTCATAGTCAGTTTTGCTAACTGTGACATATGCACCTCATCTGGGCCATCTGCAATTCTACAAAATCTACTTGTTGTAAATATATGAGCTAGAGGAGTATCTTGAGATACGCCCATGCCTCCAAAAATTTGTATAGCTCTACTAGAAACATCTTCACACATCTTTGGCGCTACTATTTTTAACATTGAGATATAGTCTCTTGCTGCATCTATACCATAGTTATCCATTTTTTCTGCAGCAGATAGAACAAGTAATCGACATTGCTCAATATCACATCGGCTTCTTGCTATTTCATGCTGAACACTCGTTTTTTTACTTAATGCTTCACCGAAGGCTACTCTTGATTGCGCTCTCTCACACATAAGTTCTAAAGATCTTTGAGCCATGCCTACAAACATCATTGCATATTGGAACCTGCCTGGGCCAAGCCTGCCTTGAGCTATCTCAAAACCTCTTCCTTCACCTAATATTAGATTAGAAACCGGGACACGAACATTTTTAAAGACCACATCGCCTTCACCACCTGGTGAGTGTAATTCGCCCAGAGATCTTAAGGCCCTTGTGATTGTAAAACCCTCTGAATCAGTAGGAACAATTATGGTTGAGTGTTGAGTATGGCGTGGATTTTCTGGATTTGATTTTCCCATAACTAACATAAATTTACATTTTGGAGTTATAACATTTGTAGTCCACCACTTCTTTCCGTTTAAAATATATTCATCACCATCACGAGTAATTTCTAGTTCCATATTAGTTGCGTCTGATGACGCAACGTCTGGTTCAGTCATTGCATATGCAGATCGAATCTCACCGGCTAGAAGAGGTTCTAACCACTGTTTTTGTTGTTCCGGTGTTCCGTATTTAGCTAATACTTCCATATTGCCTCTATCAGGCGCATTACAATTAAAGATTTGTTGAGACCATGCAGATCTAGACATAGTCTCAAAGAGACCAGCTATTTCAAGGTTACTAAGACCGGGACTCCAAGGGGCATATTCTTTTGGTAAAAATAAATTCCATAGTCCCTGTTTTTTTGCTTCTTCTTTTACTCCTTCGTACCAATCTGGATATTGCCAAAGATTATTTTGATCACTTGTAAATTCATCGTATTCTTTTTCGCGAGGATAAATATGCTCCTCCATGAAAGCTTCTAAACGTTCATTAATTTCTTTTGCTCTGTCACTAGTCTCAAATCCCATAGCATCTTCCTCAATATACTTTGCATAAAGTTTAACTTCATATAGAACTTCTTTATATATATAATTTTCATCAAGCCTTTCTTAATAACTGTTAAACAAACTTAAATGTCAAAAAATATAGCAATAATTGGTTCAAGTGGTGCAATAGGTAATGCATTTGTTGAACGTTATGTAAAAGATAGCTCTGTAGAAAATATATTTACATTCTCAAGAAATGCTACTGATCATGTATCAGAAAAAGTTTCTAGTTTTGAAATTGATTTAGAAAGCCAAGATAGTATTCAAAAAGCTGCAAGCTATCTTGAGGGTTGTTATTTAGATAGAGTCATTATTGCAAGTGGAGTTTTGCATACTGAAAGCTTTGGGCCAGAAAAAAGTATTAAAGATTTAAACTACGAAACCCTAAGTAAAGTTTATAGCGTTAATACAATTGGACCGACTTTAGTAGGTAAATATTTTTTACCTTTGTTAAATAAGGAAAATAAAAGTGTCATGGCTTTTCTTAGCGCGAGAGTAGGCAGCATTTCTGATAATAAGGTTGGCGGCTGGTATTCATACAGATCAAGTAAAAGCGCCTTAAATCAGATTGTCAAAAACTTTAGTATTGAAATGAAAAGATCAAATCCAAATGCAATTATTTTAGCTCTTCAGCCTGGGACGGTTGAAAGTAAATTTAGCGAACCATTTAAGAAAAATATATCAAAAGATAAGCTATTTTCTCCTGATTTTAGTGTTGATATGATGTCAAAAGTTATTGAAAGTGCAGATACATCCTCATCCGGCAATCTTATTGCCTGGGATGGTGAAGTGATATCCCCATAACTATATCAATTACATAAAAAAACCCGGCCTAGACCGGGTTTTAATTTTAAGAATATTTAACTTAAGCGTTAGATGATTCTTTCACAGCAACATGCCATATGATTAGACCAAATAGAATCTTGTTAACAAAGTCAGCAAGGTTATAAATTAGGTTTAAGTTTAAGGCTGATCCGCCGTCACCCATTAGGTAACCAGTAAAGTACCCAAGAGGATAAATAGCCCAACCAATGATAATAATATACATCATTGTGTTGTATGCTGATTGAACAGCTGGACTTGCAGTATTACATGCAGATTTTCCTTCTCCAGCCCACAGCTCATAAATCATATAGAACCAAGCTAAACACCCTACAATGAATGCTGGCCAAGCTGCCATAATTCCTGCTTCACCCATATAACCAAATACAAGCATTACAAGAGAACCAACTAAAAGCTTTTTAAATAAAGAACCAGCAACATTAGTTGCAGCTGCAAGAATCAGATAAAACTCACATATTAATAAAGGCACTGTAAGTAGCCAGTCAATATATCTGAATACAGTTGGTGATTCACCAGTTTCAACCCAAACACCTCTCATGTACATGTAATGCCAGAAAGCAATACCAGTAACTAAACCAGATACTGTTAAAGATGTCTTCCACTTAGCAGCAACTCTATCTCTTTCAATAAAGAAAAATACAGTTGAAGCCAAAAGAGCTGCAGTCACTAACCAAAAACTAACACCAGTGTAATCACTAGCATCAAGGTCGCCGCCACCAGCTGCAAATGAAGGAAGCGCAATAACACTACCTAAGATTAATAAAAATTTCATATTAAACTCCTATTTATTTTTTGAGTAATAATTTACTCCCCCGTTATATGAAGACTTAATGATATCTAAAAAATTAACTAGTATCAAATTTAAAAAAACTTTATTTTCTAGTATTCTTGCAATTATTAGCATGTTGATGTTTGTGATTTACTGTTGCTTAAAAATTAATGTTTAGTATGATTTATTAATGAGAGTAGCAATATACCCAGGTTCATTCGATCCCATTACTCATGGCCACATGGACATCATAGATAGAGGTTGTGGTCTATTCGATAAGGTTGTAGTTGCTATAGCAAAGAGTGAGTCAAAAAATCCAATGTTTTCTTTAGAGGAGAGGATTAATCTTGCTTCTTCAATATATGATGATAATGAAAAAGTTGAAGTGGTTGGATTCCCCAGAAAGCTAACTGTAGATTTGGCTAAAGATTATAATGCTTGCGCCATTATTAGAGGATTAAGGGCGGTTTCTGATTTTGAGTATGAATTTCAGCTTGCCACCATGAATAGATCCTTAGCTCCAGATATTGAAAGTATATTTTTAACACCTAAGGAAAGCCTTATATATGTTTCATCAAGCTTGATTAAAGAAATATCTGATTTAAAAGGAGATATTTCTAAATTTGTTCATCCAAAAGTAGAGCAGGCTCTTCGGGCAAAGCAAGAAACTTAACTTTGACATGAGGGGCAAGAAAAAGTTGCTCTTTTGTTGATGTTTTCCCTTACAATTTTTTCTTTGCAATTTTTACAACGCAAACCCTCTCTGCCATATACATTTAGTTTAAATTTGAAATAACCAGGGCTTCCATCAGCAGAGTAAAAATCTTTTAGAGTTGTGCCGCCTACCCTAATGGCTGCATTTAAGATTTTTTTTGATGCCCTTACGATTTTTTCACAATCTTTAAGTGTTAATTCAAAAGAATTTTTGAAAGGACAAATCTTTGCAAGATAAAGTATTTCAGATGCATATATATTGCCAATACCAACAACATTTTTTTGATTCATTAGAAGAGTCTTAATATTTGTTTTTGATTTTAAGCACAAGTTATAAAGATACTCTGAATTAAAATCTTTCGATAAAGGTTCGGGGCCAAGATGATTTATTAATCTATGCTTGTCAATATTTTTTGTGAGATGAATTGAGCCAAACCTTCTTGGGTCGTTGTATATAATTTTTTCATTCTCAAAAAGAAATTCTATGTGGTCATGCTTAATAAAAAAATTTTCATTTTTACCAGCTATCCTTAGGCTGCCAGACATACCTAAATGTAAAATAAGCGAACACTTATCTAATTCAAATATTATATATTTGGCTCTTCTTCGAAGATCTCTGACTATTTGATTTTTTGAATCTTCTTCAAGATTTTTATCGACTTCCCATCTTAAATTTCTATTATAAATATTGATATTTACCAGGCGTTGATTTTTAAATTTTTTAATTGCCCTGATGGTTGTCTCAACCTCTGGAAGTTCGGGCATAGGATATTATTTTAATAAGCTGTTAATTTTAACAAGATCACCGGGAGTAATTGTTCCTGATGCTAAAGTTAATTTAAGAGTAGATAAAATGTAATCATATTTTGCATTTGCTAGGTTTTTTTCAGCACTGTAAAGATTTTTTTCAGCTTGTAATAGGTCAACAATATTTCTTGTACCAACTTTATAACCGACTTGAGTTGCCTCCAAAGCACTAGTTGCTGAAACAACTGCTTGTTTTTGTGCAGTCACATTGGCAACAAGTGTTAGAACATTTGAAAATTCAGATCTAACCTCTTGAATAATTCGTCTCTGAGTAAAGAGGGTATTTTCATTCATTCTTTCATATTCTGCATATGCCTGTTTTCTTTGAGAGTTAACTGCACCACCTTGAAAAATTGGCATGCTAAATTGAATTGCAAAGTTGCTTCTACCTGTTATCTCTGGAACAGGAATACCCTGACCATTAATATTAAATCCTTCGTAGTTAAATTGATTTGTTTCAGATTCTGACTTTGAACCAACAATATCAATTTTGGGTAGATGATTTGAAGCAGAGCTTCTTGCATTATTTCTTGCTGCATCTTTTCTAAGATAGGCTGCTTTAAGTTGATAGTTATTTTCTAGAGCTAAATCTACCCATTGTTCTTTTGATGTGGGTGTTGGAACTTCAACAAGCAATCCTTCTCCCAATTCATCTAGACTAAAAATCTCTCTACCAATAAGAGCATTTAAAGCCTCGCGAGCAGAATATAGCTTACCTTCAATACTTATTCTAGAAGCTTTACTTAAATCATATGCAAGCTGAGCCTCTTGAACACCTGTAATTGCAGACAGCCCAACTTCAAATCTTTGCTGTGCTTGATCAAGTTGTTTCTTGATAGCTTTTTCTTCAGATATTGCAGCATTTAAATTATCTATAGCTCTTAAGACTCCAAAATATAACTCTGCAGTTCTAACCAAAAGGTTTTGTTGCTCAAAAGCAAATTCTGCTTCAGCTGCATTTGTAAGTGATTTTGATTGTTTGTATTGAAACCATGAATCTAATCTAAAAAAGGGTTGCGATAACCTAGCTGAGCTAGAGAATGAATTATATTCTTGCTGAAGTTGCTTATCTTGATAGTATTCATTCCAGTTAGTTGACCCGCTCAATGTTAGACTTGGAAGAAGGGCAGATCTGCCTTGCACTACAATTTCTTTATCAGCAAGATATGAATACTCTGCTGCTTTAAAAGTTGGATCATTTTCTAATGCTTCGTTATAGATCTCCAATAAATTTTCTGATTGCAGACCAAAAGATATTAAAAATACTAAAAAAAGTTGCTTCTTAAAATTGTTCATTTCCATATTTTAACTCAATATTAATGTTTGCAGTGTAAACATTTGTATTTTTTTTTTATTTTATAATTTTTTTAATATTTCTTAGAGTAGAATAAGTCTCATAAGTTCAATCAATATTAAAGGCTTCTTAAATTGACTAAAAATTCATATGACGCAGAAGCAATCGAGGTTTTATCAGGACTAGACCCTGTAAGAAAGAGGCCTGGGATGTATACAGACACATCCAATCCCAATCATTTAATACAAGAAGTTCTAGATAACTCAGTTGATGAAGCTTTGTCTGGATACTGTTCTAATATAAAAATAACCCTTCAAAAAGATGGCAGTATAAAAGTAACTGATAATGGAAGAGGCATGCCGGTAGATATTCATCCTGAGCATAAAGTTAGTGGTGTTGAACTAATTCTATGTAAATTGCATGCTGGAGCAAAATTTTCTGGCGATGACTATAATTTTTCAGGCGGCCTTCATGGTGTTGGTGTTTCTGTTGTTAATGCTTTATCTGAAAATCTTGAAGTAAGAGTTAAAAGAGATTCCAAAGAACATCAAATCATCTTTAGTAATGGAGATAAAGTTAGTGAACTTAAGGAAATTGGTGAAGTTGGTTTAAGAAATACTGGAACCTCAATCACTTTTAAACCAAATCCAGATTATTTTGAGAATATTGAGATTCAAGTCAAAGCACTAAAACATCTCTTAAAAGCTAAAGCGGTTCTATGTCCAGGACTAACAATAGAGTTCAGCAATGAAAAAAAATCAAACGATAAAGAAAAATGGTATTTTGAAGATGGCCTGAAAAGTTATCTAGTTGAATCTGCTGAAGGATCAGAACTGGTCTTAGAAGAATCAATAACATGCTCTAAGCAAGGTGATGTTCAAGAGTTAGAATTTGCAATTAACTGGTCTCAAAGGCCTCCAAAAAATAAATTAGATGAAACATATGTTAATCTCATTCCTACCGTCCAAGGTGGTTCTCATCTAAATGGATTTAAATCTGGTCTACTAGATTCTATTAAAGAATTTTGTGATTACAGAAATTTATTACCAAAAGGCTTAAAGATTAATGCAGATGATGTTATTAATAATGCAATTTTTATAGTTTCGTCAAAACTTCAGAATCCTCAATTTGCTGGCCAAACTAAGGAGAGGCTTGATTCAAAAGATCATATGACATTTGTATCAAACACCACTAAAGATACCTTTAGTATATGGCTCAATACCCATACAGAAGAGGGTGAGAAGATTGCAGAGCTTGCCATTATCTCAGCTCAAACAAGAGCTAAAGTATCTAATATTGTTGAAAGAAAAAAGACTTTTAAAGGCCCAGCTTTGCCGGGCAAGCTTTCAGATTGTAACAGTCAGGATTTAAATGAAACTGAGATATTTCTTGTTGAAGGAGACTCTGCTGGAGGCTCTGCAAAACAAGCTAGGGAAAGATCTTTTCAGGCAATCATGCCCCTGAGAGGAAAAATATTAAATACTTGGGATTTAGAAAGCTCTGAGATTATTAAATCTCAAGAAATAAAAAATCTGTCTACAGCCATTGGAGTTCTTCCAGGCAATAGTGATATATCTTCGTTAAGATATGGAAAGATTTGTATTCTAGCTGATGCTGATTCAGACGGGCTTCATATAGCTACTTTATTATGTGCACTTTTTCTAAGACACTATAAGTCATTAGTTCAAGAGGGAAGAATTTATATATCCATGCCTCCGCTTTATAGGATAGATTGTGGAAAAGATGTTTTATATGCTTTAGATGATGCTCAAAGAGAAGAAATAGTTTCCAGCTTCAAAGGAAAAAAAGGCAAGCCAAAAATTAATATTCAAAGATTTAAGGGACTTGGAGAAATGAACCCGTCTCAATTAAGAGAAACTGTTATGGATCCAGCAACCAGACAGCTTGTTCAGTTATCAATAAGTTCTAGTGATAATGCTAACTCTATGATGGACTTACTTTTATCAAAAAAGAACGCCTCAGCAAGAAAAGAGTGGCTTGAAAAGAAAGGATCTTTAGCAAAAATATAAATATGAAAGAAAAAGAGCAAATAAACTCAATAAGCCTTAAGCAGTATGCAGAAGAATCCTACTTAAATTACGCAATGTATGTAATTTTAGATAGGGCTTTGCCAAATATAGGAGATGGCTTAAAACCAGTTCAAAGAAGAATTTTATATGCAATGTCAGAGTTAGGTCTTGATGCAGGATCTAAATATAAAAAATCTGCCAGAACAGTTGGTGATGTTATTGGTAAATTTCATCCTCATGGGGATAGTGCTGCCTACGAAGCTATGGTCTTAATGGCACAGAATTTTTCGTTTAAATATCCTTTGGTTGATGGGCAAGGCAACTGGGGTTCGCAAGACGATCCAAAGTCTTTTGCTGCAATGAGGTATACAGAATCTAAACTAACTAAATTTGCAGACTTGCTAATATCTGAATTGAAATCAGGTACTGTTGATTGGCAGCCCAACTTTGATGGCTCTTTACTTGAGCCGGTGATATTCCCTTCAAAGCTCCCATCAATTCTTCTTAACGGAACATCAGGAATCGCTGTTGGTATGGCAACTGACATTCCTTCACATAATATTAATGAAGTTATAGATGCGACTATTCATATCCTTGAAAATTCTAAAGCTGAGTTAAAAGATATTACAAAAATTATTAAGGGACCAGATTTTTCAAATGAATCTCCAATTATTGCAAGCCCTGAAGAGCTTGAAGAAATATATTCTACTGGTAGGGGCGGTTTTAAGGCTCAAGCACATTGGGTGCAAGAGAAAAGTGAGATCATTATAAATGCTTTACCTTACCAGGCTTCTGGCTCAAAAATACTAGAACAGATAGCAGATCAAATGCTTAAAAAGAAAATTCCTATGGTTGTAGATTTAGCAGATGAGGGTGATCATCAACAACCTGTTCGTCTTGTTATTACTTTGAAATCAAATAGAGTTAATGCACAAGATGTCATGAATCATTTATTTGCATCTACTGATCTTCAAAAAAATTATAGAGCTAATATGAATCTGATTTCTTTGAATGGTGGGCCAAAGGTATTTTCATTAGTTGAACTGCTTAAAGAGTGGCTTGTCTTTAGAAAAAATACAGTTACAAGAAAACTTGAGCATAGACTTGATCAAGTAAATGATAGGCTTCATATTCTAGAAGGACTTTTAATAGTTTACTTAGATCTAGATAAGGTAATAAAAATTATTCGCGAATCAGACGAGCCAAAAAAAGATATTATTAAAGCCTTTAAGCTATCGGACATTCAGGCCAATGCAATTCTTGAGATTAGATTGAGGCAGCTTGCCAAATTAGAACAACTTAAATTAGAGCAAGAAAGAAACGCATTGTTAGAGGAACAAAATGAAATTGAAAAAATTCTTCAATCAAAAACAAGATTAAAAACCTTAATTAAAAAAGAACTCTTAGAAATAAAAGACGAGTTCGGAGAAGAAAGAAAATCACCTATTCAAGAATCATCAGATGCTAAAGTCTTCTCTGAAGAAGAAACCCTAGTAACAGAATCAATTACAGTGGTTTTATCAGAGGCTGGCTGGATTAGAAGTGCGAAGGGCCATGAAATTGATCCTGGTTCTTTGTCTTATAGAGGTGAGGATAAGCTGCAAGATTACTGTAGGGGTAAAAGTAATCAAATTTCAGTTTTTCTAGACTCAAACGGAAAAGCTTATTCAATACCAAGTCATTCTCTTCCTTCAGCGAGAGGTATGGGAGATCCAATTTCTGGAAGGGTTTCTGCTGATTCCGGAGTTAAATTTATATCTACTTTGATTGGAAATGATAATGATAAATATATGATTATAAATACAGCGGGCTATGGATATATTTCTGAATTCAAAAATATGGTTTCAAATAAAAAGTCTGGAAAAGCTTTTATGAAGCTACCAAACGAAGCCCAGCTCTTAAAGGCACTAAGAGTTCGTGAAGATCACGTATATATAGCAGCTGTATCAAATATAGGCAGATTATTAATTTTTGAGATTAATGAATTGCCAGTTCTTCCAAAAGGTAAAGGCAATAAGGTTATTAATATCCCAACTCCAAAATTTTTAGCAAAAGAAGAATACATGGCTCATGCTCAACTTATATCGCCTTCAAGCTCATTAAGAATAGAAAGTGGAAAGAGGTTTTTAACTCTTAAACTAAAAGACTTAGAGAATTATATTTCTTCAAGGGCTAAGAGAGGGAACATGCTACCTCAGGGTTATAGAAAAGTTGATAATATGATCGAAGAGGTTGAGTCTATTCTTGCAGAGTCTGAAGAATAACTTCTTCAATTATAAGACTTGGCAAAAATCTGATTATATTTACATAATTTTAGTCTGTACATCGTTACTATGATCTAAATTTGTAACGACTGTGTCTAGAGTAAAATCGATATTTTTTTATTATCCATATCCCAAACCAATGAGCCCTTAGCTTTTTTTAACAACAAAGGCTACAGGACCATAAAAAGGCACCGTATAATTGGCATATTCATTAATAATTTTTTTCATTAAATATATTGTATCTTGATTTCAGTTCAAAACATCAGCAAAGATAAGTACGCAATTCATATTCAACCAAATAGTTCGCTTACTGGTAATTATAGAATATTTTTTATACTGAGCATTGCGATTATATGTCTTGGTATAGCAACTGTATTTTTTTTTGTTGGAGCAACTTTAATTCTACCTTTTGCAGGGTTAGAAATATCCATTTTGATTTTTGCTTTTTATCTAAACTTCAAATGGAGTAGCAAAAAAGAAAAAATATATATTTCTCAAGAGAAGGTGACCATCGAGAAAGGAATTCATAAAGCTGATTATCGCTGGGAAGAATTCAGAACGTTCACTTCCTTCCAGGTAACAAAAGACATTAATAAATCATTAAAACTTAGCTTTCGTTCAAAAGGAGAAGATGTTGAAGTGGGGGCTTTTTTAAACGAAGACGATAAAAATATTTTAAAGGATGAAGTATCCAGCATTATTAATGCTCTTAATGCTTAAGATATTATTTCCACTTAGATAGTTTTTTTTCAGCTTTGATAAGTTTAAATTCTTTTGTTAATGGAATTCCATTCTTATACGGAGGATGCGATTCTCCCTGAATAAGAGGCATTAAGTAGTCTATTGCTTTTTGTGTAACGTTCATGCCATTTTTAGAGATAAAGCTCTTAGGCAACTTCTTTTCTAAATTTGCAATTTTTGATAATGGAGCAGCCTCTATGCTCCATTTATATTTTGGTCCCTTGCTTCTAACTATTATTGGCATTACTCCATTCATGCCTGCCAAAGCATATTTTATTGCAAATGATCCAACGGCTTGAGCCTGCTCTAGGTCTACCTTTGAAGCAATATGTCGAGCACTTCTTTGAAGATAGTCTGCTACTGCCCAATGGTTTTTAATTTTTAATTTATTGTTAATTAATTCAGAAATAAATGGCGCTACGCCTCCGAGCTGAGAGTGACCAAAGGCATCTCTTCTATCTGATTCAGCCAAAAATTTACCTTTACTATTTTTTACTCCTTCAGACACAACAACCACACAGTAACCGTGCTTAGCAACGACATGTTTTACCAGGGCTAAAAAATCTTTTTGATTAAATGTTACTTCGGGCAATAAAATAATATGTGGAGCATCTTCATTACTTGTTCTTGCAAGAGCTGATGAGGCTGCCATCCACCCGGCATGTCTACCCATTACTTCCAAAATAAATACTTTGGTAGAAGTTTCTGACATGGATTGAACATCTAAAGATGCTTCCAATGTAGAGGTTGCAATATATTTTGCTGCAGAACCAAAACCAGGACAGCAATCAGTTAGCACCAAATCATTATCTACGGTTTTAGGTATTGCTATACATTGAATTGGATAATTAAGTTTTTTTCCAATTTGAGAAACTTTAAATGCAGTATCTGCAGAATCATTTCCTCCGTTATAAAAAAAGTAACCAATATTGTGAGCTTTAAAAACTTCAATAAGTCTCTCATATTCTTCTTCATTTATCTCAAGATCTTTTAGCTTGAATCTGCAGGACCCAAATACTCCTCCGGGTCTATAGCTTAATGACTCAATTGAAGACAGCGATTCTTTTGAAGTATCTATTAGTTCTTCTCTTAATACTCCCAATATTCCATTTTCAGCAGCAAAGACTTTACCAATATTCTTATTTTTTCTAGCTTCTAAAATCAATGCTCCAGCTGTTGCATTTATTACAGCTGTAACTCCGCCTGATTGAGCATAAAGAGCATTTTTTTTCATTTATTTCTTCCCTAAATATGTCGCAATAAAACTTGTTAACGTATTATAGATTATATGAGAATACATATCTTAGGTATTTGCGGAACCTTCATGGGAGGTCTTGCACAAATACTCAAGGAGTCTGGACATGAGATATCTGGATCTGATGCCCAATTCTATCCACCTATGTCAGATCATTTAGATGCAATGGAGGTTGATATGATTAAAGGGTATTCAAAAGACACTCTTCCCAAAGCAGACTTATATGTTATTGGGAATGCTCTATCAAGGGGAAATGAGTGTGTTGAGTTTATTTTAGATACTAAATTGCCATTTAAATCAGGCCCAGAAATGCTTGGAGATATACTAAAAACTAAAAAAGTATTTGCAGTTTCTGGTACTCACGGAAAGACAACAACCTCATATATGCTGACGCACATATTTTTAGATCAAGGAAAAGATATCGGATTTTTAGTTGGGGGCATTTCAGATAATATTTCTGGATCAGCTTCACTTGGCACAGATGAGATATTTGTTATTGAAGCTGATGAATATGATTCCGCATTCTTTGATAAAAGATCAAAATTCATTCATTACTCCCCAAGTACTCTGATTATCAATAACATTGAATTTGACCATGCTGATATTTTTGATGATCTTAAAGACATAAAGCGACAGTTTCATCATTTATTAAAAATTATCCCTTCCTCTGGAAACATTATCTATTTCAATAATGATTCTAATACCCAGGATGTTATTAATATGGGTTATTGGAGCAATTTAATAAAGATCAATGATGATGAGATAAAAATTAACTTTGAGACAGAAGAAATCGAAACCATAGAACACAAGTTCTCTTTAAAAAATTTACCTTTAATTGGAGAGCATAATTTTAAGAATTATATTTGTGCAATTCTTGCTGCTAAAACAGGCGGAGTGAAGATAGAAGATTCAATTGACTCTTTATTAAAATTTCAAGGCGTAAAAAGAAGGCTTGAGTTTAAAGGGATACATTCAGGCATTAAAATATATGATGATTTTGCTCATCATCCTTCTGCAATCGAGGCATCATCACAAGCCATTAGAAAGGAGTTTTTGTCAAAAAAAATATTGGGTGTTATCGAGCTAGCCTCTAATACTATGTCTGATGGTACTCATGGAGATGCTCTTATTAAGTCATCTAATTTTTTTGATGAAGTTATTTGGTTAGATCATAAAGGAGTTATTGATAAAGCCAATGAAGTTCATACTGTAAATAATCTAGATGAGTGCATTCAAAAAACTATTAGCATAATAAAAGACTATGATATTGTTGTTATTATGACTAACAAAGATAGTCAAAAGTTAATAAAACCCCTTATCGAATATCTCAATGAAAAATAACTTACCTATATTCCCACTTGGCTTGGTTGCTCTTCCTGGAAGCATTCAATCACTCCAAATTTTTGAACCAAGATACATCAATATGATTAAGACATGCATGTCTGAAAATCATGGTTTTGTTATAGTTCTTCAAAATAATAATAATGCTGACTTTGGAATATCCAAGAAAGGTACTTATGTTGAAATAATAGATTTTAATAATCTTCCAAATGGGTTGCTTGGAATTACTGTTAAGTCAGAAAACAAAGTTTCCATTAAAAATATATATCAGCTTGAGGGCGGGCTTCATGTTGCAGAAATTAAACCTGAAATTGATCCAGAAGTAGATAATCAAGCTTTAATTGCAGAGTACCCAGAGATAATTAATATCTTATCTCAATTAGTAAAGCATCCTAAAATCAATGAACTTCCTATAAAAGTTGATTTTAATTCTGCGGACTCAATAGCATATCATTTAGCAGGTTTAATTCCTCTTTCAATGAGTCAAAGACAAAATCTGCTTGAAGCCTTTGATGCCTCCCAAAGGCTTTCAATCTTGTCTAAATACATAGAAAAAATTTCAACTATCTAGATAGGTTTAGTGGAGGCTTATTGGACTTCTGCCTTAACCAATTAATTGATTTTAATATTGATGGAATGGCAATAACTTTTCTTTCAATTGAATATTTTCCTGGGTAGTTGCTGAGCATTAAACCAATTATTATAGTAAATACTCCTTGTCCAGGAAGAACAAGCATCATAATCCCACCGAGCACAAGGGAATAACCAACCACATTTTTAATAATTAAAACAATATACAAAAGAGCGGGATTACTTGATCGCATCTTAGAGGCCTTCCTATTTATAAAATAGTCCTCAGGAATTAAAGCAACCAACCATTTAATAGTTAAAAGACTAAATAAAAAAATAAATAAGGATATTGAACCGAACCAAATTATTAAACTCCTGTATGCTTCAAACATTTCAAGCAATGAATTAAGTAAGGTTATTTCCACAATTAATCACCTTTTTTATAAATAATGATTTAGTATAACTCTGACTATAATTTAATTTTAATTTTTTTAAAAAAGTATAATTTTGCCAAAAAAAAACCTTCAAGACATCTGCAATTCAACGCTAATAGATAATAAAGCAGAGGATGTTTTAATACTTGATATAAATGGTATTTCATCTTTTGCTGATGCAATAATTATTGCAACTGCAAATTCCAATAGACACGCTAAATCATTGTCAGAGAAATTAGTAGAGTCCATAAAGGCAAGCGGTAAAAGTATTTTAGGAGTTGAGGGAAAGATTGAGTCTGGCTGGATATTGGTTGACTGTGGAGAAGTTGTTATCAATATTATGAAAAGTGATATCAGGGATTTCTATGATTTAGAGGGTCTTTGGGGCGAAAATACGCTGCTAAAAAATTCTAATTGAATGAATTTAACCATTATTTCCATTGGCAATAAGCTCAGTCCATGGGAGTTAGATGGTATTAATTACTATACAAAACAACTCAAAAATAAAATTAATATAAATTTTATAAACATCAAAGGTCAGCAACACCCAAAGAGATCTATTGAGGAAGTGCTTAAGCTTGAAGCGGATCAAATTATTCAAAAAATACCTGAAGAGAGTTATCTGATTTCATGGGATTCTGACGGGGATAGGGTGTGCAGCGAAAAGTTTAGTAAAATATTTGAAAATTCAATGAGCAATAATCTAAAGATTTGTTTTGTAATAGGGGGCTCTTTTGGACTAGATAATAATATTCTTAAAAAGTCTCAGAAAGTTTTGTCAGCTTCAAATTTTACTTTCCCTCATAGGCTTTTTAGAATAATTTTAATTGAACAAATATATAGGGCATTTTCAATAATAAATAATAGCCCGTATCACAAATGATTAATTTAGAAGAAAGGGTGGTTGAAAAGAAAAGTTTTTTTAAGAGATTGTTAATAGTTTATTTATTCTTTGCATTAATATTTATTTTTTTTCTTCAAAGAACATATTCCTTACAGGTTTCTGAATTCAATAACTATGAGCTTGCTGCTATAGAAAATAAAACTAAAGAAGTTTTAGTTCAGCCAATTCGGGGAATAATCTATGACAGAAATGGAAATATTTTAGTTAATAATGTTCCCTCTTATGATCTTATAATCAAGCCTTGGCAAATCTCAAATATTGATAATTTTATTAAAGAAATTTCTTTATTTATTGATCTCAAACAAAGCGAAATAGATTTTGTCTTAGAGAACTTCAAACAAAAGTCTCGATATAATCGCGAATTAATTTTAAAAAAAGATCTCACAAAGGTAGAAATTGCAAGATTTGAAGTTAGAAGTTTTAAGTTTCCTAATGCTTTTATAGATGAAAGATATAGCAGAAAAAATAAGTATCCTCAATTATTTTCTCATGCAATTGGCTATGTAGGAAGAGTCAGCAATGATCAGCTAAGCACAATCCTGGTGGATCAATCTTTAAATCAAGATGAGACAGTTTTTAGATATTCAAATGGTTTTTTAATAGGTAAAACTGGAATTGAAAATACATATGACAAAATGTTGCGAGGACTTTTTGGTAAAAGAATATATGAAGTTGATGCAAGGGGTAAGTTGCTAAGACAAACAGATTTTATTCAACCAATAAATGGAGATAGTTTATTCACCTCATTAGATTTAGATTCTCATAAAGTAGCATTTGAAAAAATGAATAATAGACGAGGTGCTGTTGTTGCTATAGAAATCGAATCAGGATCTATAGTTACCTACTTAAGCACGCCAAGCTTTTCCTCAAATGATATATCTAATGGGATATCCTCAAAAGCATTCAATGCATTATTAAAGGATGCTAATAAACCTTTTTTTGATAGAGCTGCTCAGGGTAGATATTCTCCTGCATCAACAATTAAACCAGCTATAGGACTATTTGGACTTGATGAGGGTTTGATTGATTGGAGTTTTTCAATAGATGATCCAGGATATTTTATTTTACCTGAGGATCAAAGAGTATACAGAGGATGGAGAAAGGGAGGGCATGGTAATGTTAATTTAAACAAGGCCATGATTGTAAGTTCAAATACTTTTTTCTTCTCATTAGCTTATCAGTCTGATATAGACGATCTGATTAAACATTTATCTAATTTTGGTTTTGGAAGAAATGTATGCATAGACTGCTTCAATCCTGATATTGGGCTTTTACCAAATCCTGAGTGGAAAATGAATAACCTTAATTTTGGATGGTTTAAAGGAGATACTGTGAATTTAGGAGTTGGGCAGGGTTATTTGAGCGTTACACCATTGCAATTAGCATATTATGCTTCTGTGATTGCTAACAAAGGAAGTCATAAAAAATTAACTCTTGTTGAAAATCAAGTGCCAAAAATTCTAGAAAACCTTCCAGTAAAGAAAATCCAAAATTCTGATTGGGAAAAACTGCATTCAAGTATGATTGGCGTGATAGATGACCCCCAAGGGACTGCTAAAAGATTGAAAGATTTAAAAACTTATACGGTTGCTGCAAAGTCTGGAACAGTTGAACTTGTCAGCACGGAAACAAAAGAAGATTATAGAATTATTAGAGAAAATGAAGGCAACCGAGATCATGCAATAATTATTGCCTTTGGTCCAATGCCTGAACCAAAATATGCAGTAAGTGTTATTATCGAGAATGGAGAGAGTGGTGGCTCAGTTGCTGGTCCAGTTGCTATAGCAGTTCTTAATAGCTTAATTAAAAAATGAAAAAGAAAATAAATTTTAAAAACTTTTCTATTTATTTTGATCAATATTTATTTATTTCTATTACTCTTGTATCAATTATGGGATTATTTTTTTTATACAGCGCATCCCAAGAAGATTTAAATAGCGTAATAAAGCAATCAATTTTTGTTGGCTTTGGTTTGATGCTAATGTTTGCTGTTAGTCAGTTAGATCCTGATTTCTATAAAATGTCATCAGGATTATTTTTAGTTGTTTCGATAGTATTAATTTTTATTACCATACTTTTTGGTAAAGAAATTAATGGAGCAAAAAGATGGCTTGATTTGGGGTTTTTTACGTTACAAACATCGGAAATAGTAAAAATAGCATTACCTATTTTTTTAGCATCTTATTTATATAATAAACCTCTTCCAATAAGTCCAAAGCATACTTTCATTACTCTTATTCTTATAAGTTTTATTTTCTTTTTGGTATATCGACAGCCAGACCTAGGAACAGGCTTGGTAGTTTTTATGGCGGGTGTTTATATTCTTTTTTTAGCAGGACTAAGTTGGAAATTTATATTTATATCTTTTGGCTTGATTGTTCTCTCACTTCCATTTTTATGGAATAACTTTTTGCAACCTTTCCAAAGACAAAGGATCTTAACTTTTCTTGATCCCTCAAGCGATCCTTATGGAAGCAGTTGGAATATTACTCAGTCAAAAATTGCCATTGGCTCTGGAGGAATGAGTGGTAAAGGTTTTCAAGAGGGGTCGCAAGCTCATCTAAATTTTTTACCTGAAGCAGAGACGGATTTTATTTTTGCAGTCATCGCAGAAGAATTTGGTTTTGTAGGGGTGTGCATATTGCTTTCAATTTTCTTTTTTATTTTATTAAGATGCTTATATCTAGCATTTAATGCAAGAGATAGATTTTGTAGACTTACCATTGGTGGATTGAGTCTTGTGTTTGCATCAACATTATTTATTAATCTTGGGATGGTTGTTGGTATTATCCCTGTTGTTGGAATGCCAATGCCTTTTATAAGCAAAGGCGGCTCATCTTTGTTATCATTCTATATAGCTTTTGGAATTATTATCTCAATGGCAACCCATAAAAAATTGATGCAAAAATGAAGAAGTTAATATTCACACTAATTTTCACCGTCTCATATCTTCAATCAGATTATTTATATCATCCAGAGGCCAAGACTTTGATCAATGAGCTGGTCAATGAACATGGCTTTGATGAAAGTTTTGTTAAAGATGTTCTACTAAATGCAGAAAAAAAACAGAAAATCATTGATTCAATTTCAAAACCTGCTGAATTCACGTGGACTTGGGATAGATATAAAAAATTATTTATAGAAGAAAAAAGAATCAAAAATGGGAAATTGTTTATTAATGAAAATTTAACAACTCTTCAAAAGGCTGAAAAGGAATTCGGTGTACCCAAAGAAGTAATTACAGCAATTATTGGCGTTGAAACAAGATATGGGAAGATTCAAGGAAATTATAGAGTCATAGATAGTCTGCTAACTCTTGGTTTTGACTATCCTCGCAGATCTAAATTTTTTAGAAAAGAACTTGTTAACTTTTTCTTATTAACTAGAGAAAATGAATTAGATATCTTGAATATAAAAGGTTCATACGCTGGAGCAATGGGCTATGGTCAATTTATTTCTTCAAGCTATAGAGCTTATGCTATTGATTATGATGGAGATGGTAATGCTGATTTATTTAATTCTGTAGATGATGCAATTGGTAGTGTTGCAAATTATTTATATATTCATGGATGGAAAAGAGAGGGCGAAATAGTTTATGAAACTTTCCCCAATAATGTTAGAAAAGTTTTTAAACCATCAGACGGGCTTTCAAAATTTATACCTTTAAGTTTTAATGAAGATGGAAAAGATATTAATTTTATTGGAGACGATAACTTTATTGCAATTACCAAATATAATATCAGTCATTTTTACGCCATGGCTGTTTACCACTTATCAGAAGAATTAAAAATATGAAAAAATTACTAATACCACTATTAATAAGCAACATTATTTATGCCCAAAGTTTCGTTCCAGATGCCCCTGAACTAAATTTAAAAAGTTATATCTTAATTGAGCCAAACACAAATACTGTTATTGCAGAATTTAATAGCGATTCTGAAATTGAGCCTGCAAGTATGACAAAGATAATGACAAGTTATGTTGTTGCCGATCAGATTGCTAACGACTTAATTTCTCTTGATGATCAAGTGTTAATTAGTGAGAAAGCCTGGCGAATGGAAGGTTCAAAAATGTTTATTGAGGCTGGTAAGAAGGTGAATGTTTCTGATTTACTAAAAGGAATAATTATTCAATCAGGAAATGATGCATCGGTAGCTATAGCTGAGTATGCCGGAGGCACTGAAAGAGGATTTGTTGATTTAATGAATGCATATGCCGGCTCTTTAGAAATGGACAACACAATTTTTCAAAACTCAACTGGTCTGCCTCATGAAAATCATTTTTCCTCAGCAAAAGATTTGGCAACTCTAACATCAGATTTTATTAAGAGGTTTCCTGACATTTACTCACTGTACAAAGAAAAGCAATTTACTTTTAACAATATTAAGCAGCTTAATAGAAATAAACTTCTTTGGAGAGACGATTCATCTGATGGGGTGAAGACTGGTCATACTGAGGCAGCGGGATATTGTTTAGTTGGATCTGCAAAAAGAGGGGATATGAGATTAATTACTGTTGTTGCTGGAAGTGATTCTGATAATAATAGATTTCTAGCTAGTCAAAGGTTGTTAGAGTATGGTTTCCGATTCTTTGCTACCCAAAAGGTTCTAAGTGCTAATCAAGAATACAAAAACATCAATATATGGGGTGGTGTTGAAAAATCTCTTGGGCTGGGAGTTCTGGAAGATATCTCTATAACATTACCAAGAACAAGCTTTAAAGATTTAACTGTTAACTACAACTACAGTAACAACATACAAGCTCCAATAGAAATAGGCCAAAAAATAGGTACTCTTGAGATTGTTAGCAATGATGAGATTGTTTTCTCTACTGAACTAGTAGCACTTCAAAGCATAAAAGCTAAAGGTTTTTTTGGAAGGCTTTGGTCTAAGTTTCTTCTTTGGATTTTTAGCTTATTTGGAATGACAGAAAATGGAACAAATTAAAGCTGTTTTTAATGGCAAATTTGATAGTTTAAAAAATATTCAAATCTCACCCTTTTCAAGGGCTTATACATTCTCAGATAGCGTATACGAAGTGGTCCCTTTTTATAACTCTAAGCCTATAGCATATGATAATCATATAAAAAGACTTCAATCCAGTTCGAATGCTTTGTCTATGAAAATAAATTTAAATGTAATTTCAAATGAAATTGAAAAACTAATTTCATTATGCGAATCTAAAAGTGGTTACGTTTATTATCAGGTAACAAGAGGCCAAGATCTTATTAGGTCTCATATGCATTCAAATGACATTGAACTTGAAACTTTTGGCTATGTATTACCACACTTTTTTGAAACTAAATTTCTAAAAATTATGATCTGTGAAGATCTAAGATGGGGCAGATGCGATATAAAATCTACCTCACTTCTAGGAAATGTTTTAAGTATGAATCAGGCTAAAGAGAAAGGTTGTGATGAGATTATTATGCACAATGATAATATCCTCACAGAGGCAGGAGCATCAAATTTATTCTTTGTAAAAGATGGTTATATATGCACTCCGTCACTTTCAAATAATATTTTACCCGGTATAACAAGACAAATCTTGATAGATGCTCTCGAAGAGATTGATATAAAGGTTCACGAGAAAGATTTTACTTTAGAGGATTTAAAAGCTGCTTCATCTGCATGGTTGACTAGCTCAACAAAAGGCATTGCTCCAATAGAAGAAATTATTAATTTAGATTGTAATTTAAATTTAAACGATGAAAGTTACATGATTGCTAAAAAAATTTTTGATTCAAAATTTTTTAGCTAGAAGTCATTTTAATAATGATGTTATCTATATCGTTCCAAAAATTTCTTTTATTCAAGCCCTTGGCAGTTAAATCTAACTCATAAATATTTTTTTGAAGATCTATAAGTTTTTGTAATGAATGTATTTTTATAAAGTTAATGTAAGAAGAAATTTTATTGCTCCATACTCCAGACTTTTGCAAGCTTGATTGGGGGTTTGAGTTTTGCTTTGCAGCAGTTGAGTTATTAATAACCTTTCCAATTATCCACACTAATAGGGGGGCATAGTGAGCCTCTGATTCTTTGATAGTATTAATAATTCTAAGCGCGCGTCTTGTATTAAACTCAATTACCTCATCCTCTAATTCGAATGGCATAAATTCTGCAGAATCATTTGTAAAAATTCTGGATGCCTCCATCCCACTTTTATAGATCAACTTTAAGATATCCACTTCATTTTTTTGAGCTACCAAATTGCCAACATTCATTTCATAAATATTCTGTATAAATTTTTTTTTATCAGACTCATCAATAAACTCAAGTTGATTTTTAAGCCAAATTTTTTCTTCAAAGGATTTTAATTTTTTACATTCAATAATAAGAGCATGTTGATCCATTTTTTTAACCCATTTATTTGTACTATTTAATTTTTCATTATGAGAGTTAATAATTATTGCTATATTTTTATTACTGCTAATATTGTCTATTTCAAAGATTTTAATTATTTGATCAGGTATTTTTCCTTGATCATGATGAATATCTATCACTAATTTAGAACCAAAGAGTGAACCGTTAGAGCTCTCAATTATTGTTTGCTCTAATTGATCAAAATGCTCTTTTGTTATTATTCTTCTTTCATGAAAGCCCTTTGTATCTAAATATTTTCTCAGAATATCCTTCGAGTTATTTCTAAGAACAACCTCTGAGCCATATAGAAAAAATATATTTGGCGATTTGTCCAAATACTTATTCAAGGCTATAGATTCACATTTCAAAGAAGCTTACCTCTCTAATAATTTCATCTAAGATTTCTTTATAGATGTTTTCTTGAACTTTTTTTATCATTTCTTTCTCAGAAAAAGGATTTAATTCATTTGATTTATATCTTTTTGTTATCTCTATGCTCTTATCTTGAGCTTTTTGAGAATTTTTAATTCCTAATTCAAATTTTGCAGTTACTTCTCCCTCAAGAGATCTTAGTGCTGAGCCCGCATAAATAGAGTATTTCTGCAATGAATAATTTTTAATATAGATATTATTTTTAGCTTCAAGGCCATTCTCTTCATAAATATTAAATGTGCTTTTAATTTTTTCATTTAAACGAGTTGGAACCGACTCATCAAAGCTAATACTATAATTTCCTTTATCAAGAGAATTAATAACAACCTGATTAAAATTGCAGCTACATAACAACAACAATGTTATAGAAGTAAAAATTTTATTAGAATAATGCATTAAATTATCTTAACTATCGAACTAAAATTATCAAAGCATTATTTAATTATTAGACAACAAAATTAATGATTTTGCCCTTGATATAAATTGATTTTTTTATATCTTTACCTTCAAGGTTAGAGGAAACATTTTCAACTTTTTTAGCAATTTCTTCAATCTTATCTTGATCAAAATCAATATCCGCTAAAACTTTGCCTCTTACTTTCCCATTAATCTGAATTACGAGC
Organism: gamma proteobacterium SCGC AAA168-P09; assembly: GCA_000385055.1. Classification (GTDB taxonomy): domain Bacteria; phylum Pseudomonadota; class Gammaproteobacteria; order Magnimaribacterales; family D2472; genus SCGC-AAA076-P13. Next base: position 208,660 of record ARRL01000003.1, on the reverse strand, counting down.
TCAAACTCTGAAACTTCTAATAAATTTTCTTGAACTTCTGGCCAAGAAGATTCTATTGAATCTAAAGAACTTTCTTGATGAAAATGATCCCATAAAAACTCTGAAATGTGGGGTGCAATAGGATTTAATGTTTTTAAGATAATAGTAATTGACTCATTAAGACAGAATTTTTTAGAATCAGCTGCATCAGATTTTTTGAAATCTTCAGGAATTGCATTAAGTAATTCCATTATTGAAGCAATAGCAGTATTGAAAGAAAATCTAGATTCAAAATCGCTAGTTACTTTCTTGAGTGTTGAGTGAGTTTTTCTTCTTAAATCCATTTCTTCTTTGGAAAACTTATTTGGCATATCTATAGAAATATATTTTTTGTCAATTACAAGATTCCAGACTTTTTTTATGAATCTTGAAGCTCCTTCTACTGAGGACTCTGACCATTCTAAGCTTTGCTCTGGAGGTGCTGTGAACATCATATATAGTCTTACTGTATCCGCACCATATTTATCGATATAGGATTGAGGGTCAACCGTGTTGCCTTTAGATTTAGACATTTTTGCACCATCTTTAAGAACCATACCTTGAGTAAGTAGCTTTTTAAATGGTTCATTGCCATCAACCATACCCATATCACGCAATGCTTTATGAAAGAATCTTGAATATAGTAAGTGAAGAATTGCATGCTCAATTCCACCTATATAAAGGTCTACAGGCAACCAATACTTTGTATTTTCATCAAAAATTTCTGATTCATTGTCTGCTGCAGTAAATCGAGCGTAATACCATGATGAATCCATAAATGTATCAAAGGTATCAGTCTCCCTTTTAATTTCTTCTGATACATTATAAAAATCTTTATTTTGACTTAGAGGGATTGGGGCAGATTTTTCTGGGAGATCAGGAAGAGTTACGGGAAGGTCTTTTTCTTCGACTAATTTAGCTTCCCCATTTTCATAAATAACTGGTATGGGACAACCCCAATATCTTTGCCTGCTAACACCCCAATCTCTTAATCTAAATTGAACTAAACCTTCACCTAGTTCATCTGATTTAAGTTGAGAAATAATTTTTAAAGAAGCATCATCTGAGCTTAAATCGTTATAAATGTCAGAGTTAACTAAGGTTCCTTTATTTGTAATAGGAAGAGCATCGTCACTACCCAATGAAATAACTTGAGTGATATCTAAATTGTATTTTGAAGCAAATTCAAAATCCCTTTGATCATGGCCTGGAACACCCATTACAACCCCAGTTCCATAATCCAATAAGACAAAGTTACCAATCCAAACAGGTATATTTTTTTTTGTAATTGGGTGAATAGCCTTCATGCCAGTATCAATTCCAAGCTTTTCAGCTTTAGTCATATAAGCTTCAGCAGAAGAAGTTTCATTACATTTATTTAAAAAGTTTTTTACTTGAGAGTCTTTCTCTGCAAGGTCAAGTGCAATTTCATGATTAGGAGATATTGCAATAAAAGAAACTCCGTAAATCGTATCGGGACGAGTAGAAAAAACAGTTAAATATTTTGAGGTATCCGCTATTTGATATTTAATTTCAGCACCATGAGACTTACCAATCCAATTTTTTTGCATGGTTTTCACATTTTCAGGCCAATCAACCTCATCTAGAGAAGATAAAAGCTCATCCGCATAATCTGTTATTTTGATAAACCACTGATCTATTTCTTTCAACTCTACCTTTGCTCCAGATCTCCATCCTTTTCCATCAATGACTTGTTCATTTGCAAGAACAGTCTCATCAACTGGATCCCAATTCACTATAGATTTTTTCTTATAAACCAGACCTTTTTCATAAAACTTTTTGAAAATCAATTGTTCCCATTTATAGTATTGTGGTTCACACGTTCTTAACTCCTTAGACCAGTCATAACCTAATCCAAGTGAGATCAATTGTTTTTTCATGTGTTCTATATTTTGATTGGTCCAATCTTTTGGACTCACTTTGTTTGCTATTGCCGCATTTTCAGCTGGAAGTCCAAAAGCATCCCATCCCATAGGTTGAAAAACATTAAAATTATTCATTCTTTTATATCTGGATATAACGTCACCAATCGTATAATTTCTAACATGACCCATATGAAGCTTGCCAGATGGGTAAGGGAACATAGAAAGGCAATAGTATTTTTGTCGATTGTCAGGTTTAGATTTAAACCTACCTTCTTTTAACCACTTTTCTTGAGCAGTTTTTTCAATTTTTGAAGGATTATATTCAGGAACCATTTTTTAGGAACTCATTTTCGAGATAGTTTATTGTATGTTTATTCTTCAAGAAAGTATCATCATGTAGTATTTTTTGATGCAGTGAATGGTTAGTTTTTATTCCTTCAATAAAAAATTCATCTAATGCACTAATCATTCTCTTGATAGAAGAATCTCTAGAATTCGCTTGAGTAATAATTTTTGCTAACAACGAATCATAATAGGGAGGAACGGTATAGCCACCATATATATGTGAGTCATACCTAATGCCAAAACCTCCCGGTGTATGCATTTTAGTAATTTTTCCAGGCGATGGCTGAAAGGTTTCAGGATCTTCAGCATTAATTCTACATTCCATAGAATGCCCACTAAACTTTATGTCGTTTTGATTTAAAGAAATATTCATATTTAAAGCAATTCTTAACTGAGCCTTTACAAGGTCAAATCCTGTGATCATTTCAGTTACTGGGTGTTCAACTTGGATACGTGTATTCATTTCTATAAAATAGAATTCATCGTTTTCATATAGAAATTCTATAGTTCCAACACCTTCATATTTGATTTTTTTGCATAAATTAACGCATGCTTCGTATGTTTTATTTAGAGAATCCTTATTAATATTTCTAGCTGGAGCTTCTTCAATAATTTTTTGATGTCGTCTTTGCATACTGCAATCACGAGTTCCAAGATGAATAGCATGACCTTTTCCATCACCAACAATTTGAACCTCAATATGCCTTGGATTCGCTATAAATTTTTCTAGGTAAATTTTTTCATTACCAAAGGCATTTTTTGCTTCTTGCATAGTAATTTCTGCATGAGATATGAGATCGTCTTCATGTTCTACAACTCTCATACCACGACCACCGCCCCCAGCAGTAGCTTTTATCATTATTGGATAACCAATATCTTTTGCAATTTTTTTAAATTCTTCTTCATCATCTGGTATGTCTTCTTTATAACCAGGAACAATCTGTATGCCAGCTTCTTCAGCTAGAGTTTTTGCCGTTATTTTGTCGCCCATATTTTTTATAGTTTCAGAAGTTGGACCTATAAACTTAAATCCACTTTTTTCACACATCTCTGCAAAATTTGAATCTTCAGCCAAAAATCCATAACCTGGATATATGGCATTTACTTGAGTTAATTCTGCTGCTGAAAGAATTACTGGTGTGTTTAGATAACTTTCTAGCGGCGAGGGCGGCCCAATGCATACTGTTTCGTCTGAAAATTTTAAGTGCTTTAAATCTTTATCTCCTTCAGAATAAACAGAAACGGTAGAAATATTTAATTCTTTACATGCTCTTATGGCGCGAAGAGCTATTTCTCCTCTATTTGCAATGAGAACTTTAAATGACATGATTATTTAATTTATGGTTATGATGTGTTGACCATATTCAACTGGCTGACCATCTTCAACGTCTATAGAAACTATTTTCCCACTGTAGTCTGATTTGATTTCATTCATCATTTTCATTGCTTCAATGATACAAAGCACATCACCTTGCTCTACAGAATCGCCAACTTTTATAAATGGATCTTTATCAGGACTAGGTTTTCTATAAAATGTCCCAACAATAGGAGAGGTAATGATATTACCTTCGATTTTTTTTGGTTCAATTTTCTGTTCAATATTTGGTTCAGCACTATAAACCTCAGTTTGTTGAATAACTTTATTTGCACCCGGTTCATTTAAACCGCTTCTAAGAATTCTTACAGACTCGTCTCCTTGACTTACTTCAATTTCTTTTAAATCTGACTCTTGCAGCATTTCAATTAATTTTTTAATTTTTCTAATATCCATTATTTCTCCTTGGCACTTGATCCAATAGCTTCCATAAGAGCTAACTCATAACCCTCAATACCTAAGCCACAAAAAACTTTTTCAGCAATGTCTGATAAATATGAGAATTTTCTGAATTCTTCCCTTTTATAGATATCTGAAATGTGAACTTCATAAAATGGTATTCCAACTCCAGAAAGGGCGTCTCTTAATGCAATGCTTGTATGTGTATAGGCTGCTGGATTAATAATAATACTATTGAAGTTATTTTTACCTGCGCTATGCACCGCATTTATTAATTCGTGTTCGGCATTGCTTTGAAAGCATGTAAGGTTGCAGTCTTCTTTTTCGGCAATAGAGCACAGGTTTGACTCTATTTGCTCTAATGAGGTATTTCCATATATGTCTGTCTCTCTTGAACCCAAGAGATTTAGATTCGGACCATTTATTAATAAAATTTTCATTTATGCGATTTTAACAGAATTTTTAAGATTTTAAATATTTTTTTAAAGAAGTTTGCTTATTTGAATGGGGTAACAAAAGCCCGCATCTGAGCAACCTTGGTAGTTTATCAATATTTCAGATAAATCCAACTTATCTAGGTTTTTAATTTTAATTTTAAACCCATCCCTTAATATTTCGGTTGTTCCAAAGAATTCATCAGAATAGGTGGATTGATTTGAATAAACAACCTCATAAGGAATGATGACCTTATTTTTATTGATTTGAATACTGTTTAAATACAAATAATATCCATCTTTAATATCCCATGAAACTGTAATTGAATTATTCTCAGGAATGCTTTTAAGAATGAAGACTTCGTTTGCTTCTGGTATTGTATTTTTGTTCTCTAAAAACTCAAGAGAACTTAATTCTAAAGAAAAATTTATAGATAAGAGTATAATTATAATCTGTCTCATAGGCATTTAAGAATAAACTTCAAAACTAATAAAAGAAAGCACAAAATTTATATTACTAATACAAGCTACTAAATCATGAAAGCATTTATTTTAAATTTTTTCTTCAAAATACCAATATGGGTTTTAAAATTTTTTTTTTGGAAGAAACCAACATATAGAGGTCATCAATTTGATACCCAATCTCAGGCATTAATTAGTCTCCAGCCATCTATCGATTTAACTGAACTTTCTGATAAGGAGATCCCCAAGATAAGAAATTTAATTATAAAAAATAGAGTGGCACAAAATCTTTCAATCAGCCCGAATAATTATGTTAAAAAAGTAGATCATTTTGTTGGTAAAAGTAAAATTTTATTTAGAGAATATATTCCATCTGATATTTCTTCAAATACAGTCATTTTATTTTTTCATGGAGGTGGATATGTTTTAAATTCTGTAGATACTCATGATGGATATGTTTCTTATATGGCTGATTCGCTGCAAGCAAAAGTTTATTCGTTGGAATACAAACTTGCTCCTGAGCATAAATATCCTGATGCTCTCAATGACGCAATTCAGGCTTATCATTGGCTGATTGAAACTGGGTATAAGCCAGAAAATATTTCAGTATGCGGTGATAGTGCTGGAGCTCATCTAGCTGCATCATTGGTCCATAAATTAGCTCAAATAGATGAAGAGCAAATTCCTCATAGTCAGTTTTTAATATACCCAATGTGTGATCCAGATTGTAAATCCGATTCATATAACTTCTTATCAGAAGGTTATATGCTTACTCAAAAAACCATGATTTGGTTTTGGGATAAATTTAGCAATAACATTGATAACATAAATGACCAAGCTTTTAACTTGCTAAAATTAAATCTAGACATAAAGATACCAAATACTATTATTATTACTGCTGGATTTGACCCTTTGTGTGATGATGGTGAAAAGTATGCATACTTATTGCATAAAAGAGGAGATAATGTGAAACAATTACATTATCCTAATTTGTTTCATGGTTTCGTCTCAGTAACACGACTTAAAGCCGCTAAGATAGCAGTAGATGATTTTCTAGGGGAGTACAGAAAAATTATATGAATAATATACTAGAGGTAAACAATTTAAGTATTAATTTTGCTACCAGGGAAGGCAAATTTAATGCAGTCAATGACATAAGTTTTAATATTGAAAACAACAAAACTTTAGCTCTTGTCGGAGAGTCTGGATCAGGAAAATCTGTTACAGCAATGTCAATACTCCAGTTATTGCCAAGACCTCAGGCCTCTTATTCAGAAGCTTCATCTATTAAATTTAAAGGCGATGAGATTATCGATGCTTCAAAAAAAACACTTCTTAATATAAGAGGTAATATTGTTTCAATGGTTTTCCAAGAGCCAATGACATCTTTAAATCCATACCACAGAGTTGGCAATCAAATAACTGAATCAATCATGCTTCATTCGCAAAGTTCAAGAAAAGAAGCAGATGAAGAAGCAAAAAATCTTTTAAATTTAGTTGAGATTGATGATGTGGAGAGAAGATTTTATTCTTATCCGCATGAGCTATCTGGAGGCCAAAGACAAAGAGTAATGATCGCAATGGCGCTTGTAAATAAGCCACAATTATTAATAGCAGATGAGCCCACAACAGCATTAGATGTAACCATCCAAGCACAAATTTTAGATCTTATGTCTAAATTAAAAAGTGAATTAGGGATGTCAATATTATTCATAACTCATGATTTGGGATTAGTAAAAGAATTTTCAGATCAGGTTTGTGTTATGAAAGATGGAGCTATTGTAGAACAGGGGCCAACTGAAAAAGTTTTTACCAATCCTGAACATAAATATACAAAAAAACTCTTGGATGCTGAACCGCAGCCAAAAGAATCGATTCACATTGAACATAATCCTATTATCAGTGTAGATAATTTAAATGTATTTTATAATATACCTTCAACAAATATTTTAAAAAAAAATACCTTTCATGCTGTGAAGAATGTCTCTTTTGATATTTTTGAAAACACGACTATTGGGTTGGTGGGGGAGTCTGGATCAGGTAAATCTACACTTGGTAAAGCGATTGCAAATTTAATTTCCTATGAAGGAGACATTTTCTTTAAAGGTAAAAATATAAATTTAAACTCAAATCAAGAGAAAAAAATCTTGAAGAAAAATATTCAAATAGTTTTCCAAGACCCTTATGGATCCTTGTCCCCTAGAATGACAATTGGTGAAATTGTTGGCGAAGGTTTAGGCGTCCATTTTAAATTATCAAAAATTGAGCAAGAAAAGAAAATTGACAAGGTGTTGGCTGATGTTGGCATTGAATCTTCTGCAAAGAATAAATATCCTCATGAATTTTCAGGCGGACAAAGACAAAGAATAGCAATTGCTAGATCTTTAATAATGAATCCTGCCTTTATGATATTAGATGAACCCACTTCTGCTCTTGATAGATCTATCCAGATTCAGGTAATAAATCTTCTTAAAGACATTCAGAAAGAATACGGACTTACGTATCTTTTTATCAGTCATGACTTAAAAGTTATAAGATCAATGGCTGACTATATTTTTGTCATGAAGGATGGAAATATTGTTGAGTCTGGTATTTCTCAAAAGGTTTTTGATGAGCCAAAAGAGGAATATACTAAAAAATTATTAACAGCTGCGCTAAGATACGCCTCCGAATAGAATTATTAGAATTATGACAAATAGAAAATTTTCAAAAGAACTGGTAGATGGACCTAACCAGGCGGCATCAAGATCTATGTTAAGAGGTGTTGGTTTTACCTCCGAAGACTTTAGTAAACCATTTGTTGGTGTTGCATCCACAGGAGCAAAAGTAACTCCATGTAATATGCATATCAATCAACTTGCAGATGTTGTAGAAAAATCAGTTGATAGCTCAGGTGGAAAGGGCGTTTTATTTAATACAATTACTGTGTCTGATGGAATCTCCATGGGTACTCAGGGCATGAAATATTCTCTAGTTTCTAGAGAAGTGATCGCTGATTCTATTGAAACTGTTGTGGGATGTCTTGGGTATGATGGTGTAATAGCTATAGGTGGTTGTGACAAAAATATGCCTGGATGCATTATTGGCATGGCCAGGCTTAATAGACCATCGATATTTATATATGGAGGATCAATTAAACCAAGTTCTGAAAATACAGATTATGTAACAGTATGTGAAAAAACCGGTGAATTCTCTAAAGGTGAATTAGATGAATCAGAATTAATTCATGTTGAAAAAGTATCTGTCAAAGGTCCTGGTTCATGTGGTGGGATGTACACAGCAAATACTATGGCTTCTGCAATTGAGGCCTTGGGAATGAGCTTACCAGGCAGCAGCAGCCAGGATGCAATATCTGAAGATAAACAGAAAGATTGTCTAAATTCAGGAACTGCAATCATGAATCTTTTAGAAAAAGATATAAAACCATCGGATATTATGACTAAAAAAGCATTTGAAAATGCTATTACTATTGTTATTTCACTTGGCGGTTCAACAAATGCAGTTCTGCATTTATTAGCAATGGCTCATGCTATTGGAGTTGATTTGCATTTAGATGATTTTACTAGGATTGGTAAAAAAACTCCTGTGATGGCTGACTTAAAACCATTTGGATCCCATTACATGTCAGAATTAAATGCAAATGGAGGAATTCAGCCTTTAATGAAAACTCTTTTAGAAAAAGGGTTGCTTCATGGTGATTGCATGACCGTAACTGGAAAAACAATAAGTGAAAATTTATCTCAAATTCGACCATATGAGTCTAACCAAAAAATAATAAAAGCTTTTGATGATCCAATAAAAGCTAATAGTCATTTAAGAATTCTTTATGGTAATTTAGCATCTGAAGGGGCGGTAGCAAAAATAACTGGAAAAGAGGGTACGTCTTTTGAAGGTAAAGCTAGAGTTTTTAATTCTGAAGAGGAAGGGGTTGAGGCCATTCTTTCAAAATCAATTCAATCTGGTGATGTTGTTGTTATTCGTTATGAAGGACCCAAAGGTGGTCCAGGGATGCGTGAAATGCTAAAACCTACTTCTGCAATTATGGGACAAGGCCTTGGTGACAAAGTAGGGTTTATAACTGATGGACGATTTTCTGGAGGAACTCATGGTTTTGTTGTTGGTCATATTACTCCTGAGGCTGCTGATGGAGGAGTAATCGCAATAGTTGAAGATGGTGACATTATTTTAATAGATGCCGTAAAAGACGAATTAACTTTAAGGATTTCAGATGAAGAAATTCAAAATAGGCTATCTAAATGGATTAATCCTAAAACCCCGCCAACAAAAGGTGTTTTGTCTAAATTTGCAAAAAGTGTAAAATCAGCAAGCCTAGGGGCAGTAACAGACTAATTTATGCATATCGATAGAAAATTTCCAACTTCAAGGCTTAGACGTTTGAGGGCAAATAACACTTTAATTAACCTTGTCTCAGAGTCATCTTTATCCTCAAATGATTTAATTCAACCCTTATTTATAAAAGAAAATCTCAAAGGCACAGAAAAAATAGATTCAATGCCTGGAGTTCTAAGATATAGTAAAGAATCCGTTTTAGACGAAGTTGACGATCTTTTAGAAAATAATATAAATACTATCGCACTATTTCCTGCTATCGATTCAAGTAAAAAAGATAGTAATGGAAACGAGGCATTAAATAAATCTAATTTAATATGTGAGTCTATCCAAAAAATTAAAACTAAGTTTCCTGAAATGCTTATAATTGCAGATGTGGCATTGGACCCATATACAGATCATGGCCATGATGGAATATTAAAAGGCAACTATGTTGATAATGATTTAACCCTAGATGTTCTTAAAGCCCAATCTTTAATATTGGCTGAATCAGGTGCTGATATTTTAGCACCCTCAGATATGATGGATGGAAGAATAGGTATTATAAGAGAAGCACTTGAAACAGCAGATTATAAAAACACTATCTTGCTTTCTTATGCAGCCAAATATAATTCAAAGTTTTATGGACCTTTCAGGGATGCTGTTAAATCTGCTAGCAATCTTGGAAAATCATCAAAATCCTCTTATCAAATGTCACCTACCAATAAAGATGAGGCAATTCATGAAGTCGCAATTGATATTAATGAAGGTGCTGATATTGTGATGGTTAAACCTGGCATGCCATATTTAGATATAATTTCTTTGATTAAAAATACATTTAAAGTTCCAACATTCGCTTATCAGGTAAGCGGGGAATACAGTATGCTTAAGCTAGCAATAAATAAAGGGTGGCTAGATAGCGATGTTATGATAGAATCACTTACAAGCTTTAAAAGAGCTGGTGCAGATGCAATTCTTACATATGCTGCCAAAGAGATTTCCAGGGAGATTAACACTAAATGAGTAATGTTATTGAATTACAGGGCGAAGAAAATTTTAATAATGATGTATTGAATTCAGATAAGCCTGTATTAGTTGATTTTTGGGCTGAATGGTGTGGACCATGCAAACAACTTTCACCAACAGTAGAAGAAATTGCCTCTGAAAATCAAGATAAGATTAAAGTCTGTAAAATGGATGTAGATTCAAATAGAGAAATTGCTACCAAGTACGGAATTAGATCCATCCCATCATTGATAATTTTTAAAAACGGAGAGCCTGCAGGAGTTGAAATAGGGGCTTTAAGCAAACAACAATTAGAGGAGTTTATAAGTACAGTAGTCTAAGTAATGTTTTTTCATAACTTAGAATAAAAAGAATTAGTATCTTCACATCACGGCCATTGCCCACCATCTTATTTACCCACTATTACATAATTTAAAAACGGAAATATAAACATATGAACCTTACAGAAATAAAAGTAAAACCTATAAACGAATTAGTTGATATAGCTACGGAGCTTGGATTAGAAGATGTTGGAAGGTTAAAAAAACAAGAGATCATATTTAGAATATTTAAACATAAAGCTTCTGAAGGCATTGATATATATGGTGGGGGTGTTTTAGAAATACTTAATGATGGTTTTGGATTTTTAAGATCACCCGAAGGATCATATTGCGCTGGGGAAGATGATATATATGTTTCCCCAAGTCAAATTAGAAAATTTGGACTAAGAAAAGGTGACTCAGTTGCTGGAAAAATAAGAACTCCTAAAGATAAGGAGAGATATTTTGCATTAATTCAAGTTGACACAATCAATGGCGAAGAACCCAAAAATACTAAAAATAAAATACTTTTTGAAAATCTTACCCCTCTATTTCCTAATGAGAGACTGGTCTTAGAGCAGGGCAGCGGGTCAAATGAAGATCTCTCCTCCAGGATTATTGATTTAATTGCTCCTATAGGCAAAGGTCAAAGGGGTTTGATTGTTTCTCCTCCAAAAGCTGGTAAAACTTTGATGCTTCAAAGTATTGCTCATTCTATTAAAAGTAATAATCCAGAGGTTGAGTTAATAGTTTTATTAATTGATGAGAGGCCTGAAGAAGTTACAGAGATGTCTAGAACGGTAAAAGGTGAAGTTGTGGCAAGTACATTCGATGAGCCGCCAAGCAGGCATGTCCAGGTTGCCAACATGGTTATAGAAAAAGCAAAAAGACTTGTTGAGCACAAAAAAGATGTCGTTATTTTATTGGATTCTATTACTCGTCTTGGGCGAGCATACAACTCAGTCCAACCTGCATCAGGAAAAATTTTAAGTGGTGGTGTTGATTCCAATGCTTTAGAAAGACCTAAAAGATTTTTTGGTGCTGCCAGAAATCTAGAAGAGGGCGGCAGTTTAACAATTCTAGCAACAGCTCTTGTAGAGACTGGCTCAAAGATGGATGAAGTTATTTACGAAGAATTTAAAGGAACTGGAAATATGGAAATTCACCTTGAAAGGAAGATTGCTGAAAAAAGAATCTATCCAGCTATCAATATAAGAAGATCTGGAACTAGAAGGGAAGACCTACTCACATCAGAAGATGAGCTTCAAAGAATGTGGGTTTTAAGAAAAATTCTTGATGAAATGGAAGATGCTCAATCTATTCAGTTCTTAATTGATCGTCTTAAGTCCCATAAAACTAATGATGAATTTTTTACATCCATGAAATCAGGTAACGGCAAAAAGACTAAATAAATTCCTTTGCTTTTATTATCATGTCTTCATCTAATGCAGATTTAGAGACAAATACTTTAATATTAAAACCTAAGCTCAAATCGGTAATTTTTGATTTTATTCTTTCAGACGCAACTACAAAGAATTTATTTTTTAAAGAATCTTGATTTAGATTTTTAAAAATAAACTCAAATGTTAAATAGTTATATATAAGAATAATTGCAGGAGAAGAAATTATATTATCAATAGATTTTTTTGAGTATTCTAGTTTATAGCACCTTATTTCATCTAAATTTCCTGATAGTTTTTTTTGTAAATTCATATTTGTATTATCACCACATATTACTAAGCTCTTTCCTGGAAAACTATTTTTAATCATTTCTACAAGACCATCTGAAGATTTATTATCAGGCACTATAGCCATATAACCTTCACTGGTTAATGCTTGCTTTGTAGAATCTCCAACAGCAAAGAATTTATGTTTTTTATTTAATAATTTAGATTTAAGCTTTATGAGCTTGGCTCCATTTTTTACCGCAGCTTGACTTGTAAATATGAAGTTTGAATATTTATCTAAATTCTCAAATATTTCTTTATAAACTCCATTATCTGTATCTATCTCAATAGGTATTATTTTTGAAAGATAGATATTTTGTAACCCAATTCCTTCTTGACCACATAGCTCATTTATTTTTCCTGAGAGATCTTTTGGTCTTGTATTAATTAAGATCATGACAGTATCAATTTATCAGCACCATTGGAGATAAACTCTCCTGATAAATTCTTTATATCCTGATCAATTGTATTGAAGTTAGATATTATTTCTTTAAATATTTGTTTATCTCCATTTTGCGAAAGAACTTTAGCAGTTATAAGTATTTGACCTGACTCTTCTCTGCAATAAATAGCAATAGGTGACAGACAGGAACCATTTAGTTGAGCTACAAAATTTCTTTCCGCCTCAGCAAGAACCATATCTTTTTTAGAATTAATGGAATTCAATACTTTAATTAAATTCTCATTTGAAGAAATGCACTCTATACCAATATAGCCTTGAGAAGCAGAGGGAAGCATTTCTTGATAACTTAACTCATAACTATTAACAAAAGATAAATTCAATCTCTCTATCGCCGCTTTTGCAACAATCAATCCATCAAAATCACCCTCATTTAATTTTTTTATTCTTGTTGCAATATTTCCTCTTACAGCACATGTATTAAGATCAGGTCTTAAAATTTTAATTTGTGCTCTTCTTCTTGGGCTTGATGTACCAATTGTGGAATTTTTTTGCATAGATTTGAGCGATGTCCCATCTTTTGTTAAAAGAATATCTGAAGCAGAGGCCCTCTTAAATACAGAAATAATTTTAAAACTTTGATCTAATTTTGCTGGGACATCTTTTAAGCTATGAACTGCTATATCTGCAGTATTTTCTAATAGAGCGGATTCTAGAGTTTTGATAAAAAGACCCTTGCCTCCTATTTGATGAAGAGGCTTATCAGTTAAATCACCTTCTGAGCTCATAGGAATTAATTCAACTTCTATCTCTTGATTTTGTTGCTTAATTTTATTGGCGACATACTCTGCTTGAAACAGAGCTAGCTTTGACTTTCTTGTAGCAATTCTAATCTTCATTTTTTATAAGAAGCAATGCTTTAACATCACCAACAGATTTTTCTTTAAGTATTTTAAGGCCTTTAGGGATTTCAATTTCGTCATATTTGCTATATTCAAGATATATTCTGCATGACGATTTCAAATCATTTTTTCGCATTAATAATTTAAGAGCCTTGATTTCATATTCTCTATTAAAAGGGGGGTCTAAAAAGATTAAATCAATTTCTGATAAATCATAATGTTTAATCCAGGTAAAAGCATCTTTAAAAAATATTTTTGATTTATTTCTTATATCTAATTTTTTTAAATTCAGCGTTAGTGCTGAGTAATTTTTTTTATTTAATTCAACAAATATTACTTTCGAAGAGCCCCTTGATAAGGCCTCAATTCCTAAAGATCCAGTGCCTGCAAACAAATCAAGACAAACACATTCATTGATTTCAAATTGCAGCCAATTAAAGAGAATTTCTTTAAGTTTACTAGATGTAGGTCTGAGAGATTCTTTGAAATCAAATGGTATTTTTTTGCCCTTTAATGCCCCTCCAGATATTCTTAAACTATTCTTCATTTTATTGGATATATTTGCTTTTTAGATAAGGTATATTTTTAATAAATAAGTATAATTCAAACATGGCACTTCAAGATAATTTTCGAAAAGCAATGAGAAGTTATGTTTATTCTGTGAGCATACTATCAAATACTAATGAGAATAATGAATGCCATGCAATAACAGTTTCTTCAGTAACTTCTGTATCTATAGATCCGCCAAGCTTGTTGGTGTGCATTAATAAGTCTGCAAGCATCCATAATTCAATAATTATTGGCTCAAAGTTTTGCATTAACTTACTAACAAAAGACCATGAAGAGCTATCAAATATCTGTAGTTCTTATGAAAATGAAAATAAAAGATTTGAAAGTGATGAATGGGATTTAACAGATATTCCTTTTTTAAAAAGGGCGCAAGCAAATATATTTTGCGAAGTAGATCAATTAATTTCCTATCACACACATAGTATTGTCATTGGTAAAGTATTTAAGTCTAATAACTCTGATGATATTAATACTTTGACTTATGTTGATGGTAGATATGAATAAGGTATATATCTGTTTAGCAGTCATCTTTTGTTCTTTTCTAATAGCAGAAGATTGTAATTCAGTGGAACCAAAAGTTTATTTTATTAGTCCAGCTGATGGCTATGTCTCAAAATCACAAAATGTAAAATTAGTTTTTGGGATTGATAATTTTAATGTACTTCCGGCCGGGATTGATGGGTGTAACTCTGGGCATCATCATTTGGTTTTAGATGCTGACTTGCCTATATTAAACAGACCAATACCAAGCACAGAAAATTATATTCATTTTGGAAAGGGGCAAACAGAATTTGAAATAAGCCTTTCTCCAGGAAAGCATACTTTGCAATTATTGCTGGGTGATTATGCTCATATCCCACATGAGAATCCAATCTTCTCTAATAAGATTACTATTGAGATACTTAATTCTGAATAAGACCAGATAAAACCCTATCAAGATGCTGTTCAAGATTATCAGCAATGATGCGTGCAGATGTTATAGGCCCCTGATTAGTTTGATTTAGTTCATTGCCAACCACGTGCACCTTTCTAATTATACCAACAAGCCCATGAACCATAGACCAAAGTGTCAGACATTTAAAAGCAATAACATCCTCACTATCATTTGCTAATTTAGAAAAGCTTGATCGGAATGAGTCATATGTTTTATTTGCAGACTCTAAAAGATCTGGATAATTAGCAAAATTACCAACCGCTGTTCCAAACATTAAATCATAAGTATTTGCATTCTTTAGACCAAATTCAATATATCTGCATCCTGCATCAACAAGTTGTTTTTTTGTTACTTTTTTTTCCACATCTATGTAGCAAGCTTCACTTAGTTTTTTAAAACCATTAGTTGCAACTGATGCATATAAAGCTTCCTTGGTTTCAAAATGCCTGTAAGGTGCTGTTTGAGAAACTCCGCTTTCTTTTGCTAAAGATCTTATGCTTAATTTAGTATATCCATCTCTCTCACATAATCTGCAAGCACATGCTATGAGCTCTTCTTTTAGATTTCCATGATGGTAGGTATTCATTATATTTATATATTATTTATTAATGTTGACACTGCTAACATTTTCGTTATCATGTATACACTGCTAACATTAAGTAACTTATTATTTAAAGTCAAATGAAAAAGTACATTCAAAATAGAATCATTCTATCTTTAACTCTCTTAATTTTTAATATGAGCTTGACTGCTTTGGAAATTCTTGAAGTCAAGATTCTTGATTCTTACAAAATCACTAGGAATTTTTCAGGAAAACTTTTACCTTCTGAGCAATCAGAACTTGCATTTGAGATACCTGGAAAAATTAATATTATTAATGTGGACATAGGCGATGAAGTTAAAAAAGGACAAATACTTGCAGAATTAGATAACAGGGAAGCTTCTGCTCAGTTAGATCAGGCAAAAGCAAAATATGATTTGGCTAAGCAAGTTTTTGCAAGGTATAAAGATTTAAGGTCTCAAGGACATATTTCAATCCAAGATTTAGATAATGCAAATTCAGAAGAACTTATAGCAAAATCACAATATGACTTTTATGAAGTTAAATTTGAGCAAACTAAATTAATAGCTCCTTTCGACGGCTTTATCCAAAATAGATTTTTAGATACTGGATCCGTTATAAATGGAGGAGTTCCAATAATAGAAATATTGGATTCTACAAATGTAAAGGCTCATGTCTCTATTCCAGTTAATTACACCGATAAATTACAAATAGGCAATGAATATTCATTTAAGATTGCGAATAACCAAGTAAAAGGCTATCTAGAAAGACTTGCTCCCATGACTCCAGGAGGTTCCGATAATCGTTTAGCAATTTTTAATTTTAATTCCTTTTTTGATCCAGGATCTATTGCCCAGCTCAAGCTAAACATTACTATGAAAGGAAGAGGTACATGGGTTCCTATAAAGTCTTTATCTCAATCTGAGCAAGGGATTTGGGCAATTTATACAATTAATCAAGAAAGAGTTGTTGTAAGAGATCTGGTGGATATTATCTATTTCGAAGGCGAATATGCTTATGTAAATGGCACCCTGAAAGATGGTGATTTGGTCATTCTTGGTGGGGCACAAAAAATTATTGAAGGCAAGAAGATCAATTTGTAATGAAGTTAATAAATATTTTTATAGAACGACCAAGAATATTAATTCTTACTTTGGTTTTTATTGTTCTAGCAGGAGTGTCATCTGCTCTATCAGTTCCCATTCAAGAAAATCCTGAGCTAGCTCAAAGATGGTCAGGAGTAAGAGTTTTTTATCCTGGCGCATCTCCAGAAAGAATTGAAACACAGGTTATTAACGATTTAGAAATAAAACTTAGGGAAGTTGTAGAAATTTTAGAATTGGAAACAATAATATCCCATGGATATGCAACCATTATTGTTGAACTGCAACAATCTGTCAGCCCAGACTTAATAGAAGAAACATGGTCAAAAGTTCAGGATAAGTTAGCTCAGATTAGAGCTCCACCGGGAGCAAATATTATACTTGACAGGAACAGTGGTCCCCCAATTACTGTCCAATATGCACTCATATGGAATGGAGAGGGTGCAGCTCCAATAGTTTTAATGTCTCGACTTGCCGAGCAATTAAAAAGGAAGCTTAGCTCTATAGGAGAAACACATGCAACAGCTATATATGGCGAAGCAGATGAAGAAATTCTTATAGAGGTTGATTCAAATAAAATAACAGCCCTAGGATTAACGTATAGGGAAATCTCAGAAGCATTAAAATCATTTGATAATAAAAAAGCTATCGGGGTTTCATCTAACAAAAACTCTGAATTTTTAATAAGACTTAAGGACAATATAAAGAGTATTCAGAAGCTATCTGAAATACCTATAAGAGTTATAAATGACTCTGAGATTATTCAGCTGCAAGATATTGCACAAATTTCTAAAAAACCAGTTTCACCTATTGAAGACATGTTCTTATACAACGGAGAAATTGTTGTATCTGTT
Source organism: gamma proteobacterium SCGC AAA168-P09 (assembly GCA_000385055.1). Taxonomy (GTDB): domain Bacteria; phylum Pseudomonadota; class Gammaproteobacteria; order Magnimaribacterales; family D2472; genus SCGC-AAA076-P13. The sequence goes on along the minus strand of ARRL01000003.1, from coordinate 191,035 downwards.
ATGGCAATGGGAACAATGAATCAAAGAGTTGGTGATTATGTTGCAAGAGCATCAAAAGTAGTTGAAGAAATGAGAGCATCTCTTCCGAGCGAGATATCAATTGAAAAAATTTATGATGAATCTTTATATACTTCTGCTAAATTCAATGAATTAATTAAAAGTTTTTCTTTAGCTACTTTTTTTGTTTTAAGTGTAAGTTTTTTTATTTTAGGCTTAAGGCCTGCAATCATAGTAACTTTGATACTTCCATTTTCAGTTTGTCTAGTAATGGCAGGTTGCAGAATTATTGGTTTACCACTTCACATGACCTCAATAACCGGGATTATTATTGCTCTTGGGTTATTGATTGATAATGGAATTATTGTAGTAGAAGATTACAAGTTTAGAAGAGGAATTGGCCTGTCAATTAATGAATCAATTTCTCAAACACTCAGGCAATTGACAATTCCTTTAGCAGCAGCAACCGCTACAACCGTCTTCTCTTTTCTTCCAATTGTTACAGGTGAGGGCTCAAGCGTGGAATTTGTTGGAGGAATGGCTTTAACAGTAATTATGTCAATTCTATCTTCCTTGATTTTAGCCCTTATCATGGTACCTGTATTAATGAGCTATATGGAAAAAATACCATACTTTCAGAATGTAGAAATACATAAAGAAGGCTATCATAATGAAAAAATTCTAAAGAAATACAGATCTTTTCTTACTTGGGCTTTTGCAATCCCCAAGCGCGCAATTATTATTTCAATTTCTTTGCCTTTTTTAGGCTTTTTACTTTTTAACACTTTGCCAAAAGATTTTTTCCCCTCTAACGATAGAGATATGTTCCGTATAAATATAGAGTTACCAAGCAATGCTTCATCAGAACAAACTCTTGAGAGAGCTAAGTTAGTTAGGCAACAAGTTCTTAATTCTGGTTTGATTGAGATTGAAAAAGATTATTGGTTTGTTGGAAGAATGTCTCCTAGGGTATTAATGAATGTTGTTGGCGGCAAAGAAAAACAAGGGTCAAATAATATGGCTCAATCAGTATTTTATGCTAAAGATTATTATGAAATGATAAGAAAGTTACCAGAACTTTCGAAATTAATAGTCGATCAAAATCCTGACATACTTATTATTACAGATTCATACATATCAGGACCTCCAGTTTTTGCTGATGTTAGTTTTGCAATATATGGAGATGACCCATTAGTATTGAAAGAACTTGGAGAGGAATTAGAACTGATAATTAGCAATGCTCCTGGAATAAATTTAACTAAATCAGATACTTCAAATACAAATACAAATATAGAGTTGGAATTAAATAACTCTAATATTTCTCTTTCTAAAGTAAATGCTAATCTTATTGCTGATGAATTATATGCTGCAAATAATGGAATACTTATTGGCACAATGTTGGATTCAAATAAAGAAATTCCAATTAGACTTAAAGGATTAACTCAAGACAAAGATTTAACAGGTAACACCAGTTTTTTAACCGTACCATTAAATGGTGGTTTTGAATATATTGATAGTTTTGGCAAGAGCTCTATTACAAATAAGTCTTCTAAAATTACAAGAATAGATGGGCAAAGAGTGAATATGGTAGAGGGTTGGATTTGGACTCAGACTCTTCCATCCGAAACTGAAAATTTTATCAAAGAAGATGTTGAGGTTTTTAAATCTAAACTTCCAATTGGTTATTCAATAAAGCAACTTGGTGAAGCTGAGTCAAGGGATGAATCTCAATCTCAAATTTATTCCTCTGCTGCCATATACATAGTATTAATAATTATTGGCCTAGTTTTTGCTTTAAATTCATTTAGACAAACCGCTCTTATAATTTCAGTCGCTATATTGTCTGTGGGACTTTCTTTTTTAGGTTTATTTGTTGGCCAACAAAATTATGGATTCATTGGAACTATAAGTGCTGTTGGGCTCATTGGCTTATCTATTAATGATTCAATTATTGTTTTATCGCACATCAAAGAAGAAGCAGAGAAAAAAGATATCTCAAAGGCAGAAATAATTGAAGTTGTTATAAGATCAACGAGACATATTATTACAACATCCTTGACAACTTTAGGTGGTTTTTTACCGCTGATTTTTGCAAGCGTATTTTTCAAGCCTCTTGCCTGGGCAATGAGTATCGGTGTTTTGGGAGCTACAATGACAGCTTTATTGTATATTCCAGCTATGTTTATGGTTATGAAAAAAATTAATTATTAAAAATTAATTCTTCAATCAATGCCAGTTATTTATATTATTTTAGCATTACCAATAAATGGTTATTAAACAATGACAAGAAAAAGACTGCAGCGACCAGGTACAAATAAAAGTCCTCTTATAAATAAATTTAATCAAGTATTAACTCGTCATTTTTTAACCATGTCTATGACAGCAGGAATTTTTATTTTTTTTTCATTTGAGTCATTTGTTAATAGCATTTACATTCAACCCTTGATATCGTCGACAATTTTTTATTTAACCGCATTATTTGCAATATTATTATTTTTCTTTCTCTTTTATCTAAGGAAAGGGTATGAGATTGAACGTATTCATTTAGCTTGGTTAATTTACTTATTTTTTATTTCTGTAGTTGAGGAGTTTGCTTTTAGAATGATGTTACCTATTATCCTAATAGATACATTTGGCATGATGTCTGCAATTATATTTAGCAACCTTGTATTTGCATGCATACATTATGTAACACTAAGATGGAGCCTAATAAATTGCATAATTGTCTTCATAGGCGGGCTAGGACTTAGCAGATTGCTAATAAGTACTGAAGACATAGCAATTCTTATTTTAGTTCATTACTTTTTTACCTTCTTAAATACTCCACTTCCTCCAGAAAGAAGAAGATTTCACAACAACTAAACCCTTATTAAGTTTTAGCACATTCCTTGGAGCAAAAACTTATACCATTTTTTTTGATTATTAGAGATTCATGAGCATATGTACCGCAGTTAGAACATATAACCATTAATTCATTTCTTTTCTTATCTTTTTTTATGAAAGCAGATTTTAAATACGTTCTAAAAATAATCGGCAATAGAAAAATTAATAGAGGAATTAGTAATGGAAGAATTTTTAAAAAAACCATTTAATCAATTTTGAATTCTTGGTTTCAATTTTTTAGAATTTATTGTGAATAGTTAAGATTAATAATTTTTTTTATATCATCGTAAAGTTCTTGATAGCCTAAGGCTTTGTATGATTTCTCAAGAATTTTTAGTGCTCTATAACCCTCACTCGAATTTGGAATATTTTCAATCACGTATTTTGCTCGTCTTATTGCTGCAACATGAGCTCCAATTGAAATGTAATAATCTGCAGCTGATAATTCATTTCTTGCAATCATGTTCCTTAAATATATATTTCTTTGTTTAGCATATGAAGCGTATTGACTATCAGGAAATCTTGTAAGAAATTCTGATAACTCTGCAAAAGATTCTTTTGCTCCACTTATATCTCTATTTGAAATATCTGTATCAGTAATCCTAACAAGGATGCTTGTATCGCGTGTATAGCTAGACAATCCCTTCATAAAATATGCATAATCTATATTTGGGTGCCTCGGATGTAACCTTATGAACTTTTCTGCTGCAGCATGAGCTGCTAAATTTTCACCATTCATAAAATAAACATAAATTAATTCAACCTGAGCTTGCTCCGCGTATCTTCCAAAAGGATATCTTGTTTCTATAGCCTGAAGAGATTCAATTGCAGCAATATAATTTTTACTTTCTATTCTTCTTTGGGCGAGATCATAGTAAACTTTTTCAGGCTGCTCTATCTCTGGTCCATCAGAACTACAACCAGCAAGAACAGAAGTTACAATAATTAAATAGGTGGCGAAGAAAATTTTTTTTTCATGTTTCATTGTATGTATATTTTACCTGCATAATTGATTGAAAAGTTTAAAACATTTATTTTGATTAGTTTTTTTTAAATAAGTTCATATGATAAAAATAAAAAACGTACCATTTGATCTTTCTAATAATAGATTGGATAAAGTTGCAGCTGAAATTTTTCCTGATTTTTCAAGAACTCAGATAAAAAAATGGATACTAGAAGGAAGAATTCTAGTAAATGGTGATCTTGCAAAACCAAAAGAAAATGTTCATGAAGATGACGAAATTGAAATAAATCCTAATGAAGAGAAAAAAGTTTCTTGGGAAGGACAAAATATAAATTTTAAAATTCATTATGAAACAGAGGATTTTATTATCATTAATAAACCACCTGGTTTAGTTATGCATCCAGGTTCAGGATGTTTTGATAACACTCTTGCAAATGGATTAATTTTCAAATATCCAGAATTAGCACATCTTCCAAGGAGTGGAATAGTCCACAGACTTGATAAAGATACTTCAGGTGCATTGCTGATTGCTAAAAATGAACAGTTTAGAAACTACTTTATTAATCAAATGCAACAAAGAAAAATTACAAAAGAATATACAGCTATTGTTGTTGGCTCAACGCTTGGAAGTTCTTCTATTGACGAACCAATTGGGAGAGACAAATTTAATAGAACCAAGATGATGATAAGATCTGATGGCAAAGAGGCTTTAACATCCATTAGATCATGTAAAAAAATTGGCAACTATTCCATTTTAGATATTGCTATTGAAACTGGTAGAACTCATCAAATAAGAGTTCACTTATCATCTAAAAAGCTACCAATAGTTGGTGATCGAACTTATGATCCTAGAAGAAGTATAGCCAAAGACTCGTCAGTAAAACTTATTCATATCATAAGGTCATTTCCCAGACAAGCACTTCATTCAAGATTCCTATCTTTTATTTGCCCTAAAACCCAAAGTGAAATATCTTTCGATATCCCAACTCCAGCCGATATGGAAAAGTTAATTCTAGATATAAAAAAATATTCTTAAATATCTAATAAAAACTTGTTTTTTGACCTGTAAAATAATATAAACCCTACTCTTATTGATTTTTAGGGTAAAAATTTGAAATTATCTGGTGCTGACATGCTTATGCACGCTCTTCATGATGAGGGTGTTGAGCTTATATTTGGCTATCCTGGCGGAGCTGCTTTGCATATCTATGATGCTATTTTTAGACAAGATAAGATTGATCATATACTAGTAAGGCATGAGCAAGGGGCTACACATGCTGCAGATGGTTATGCTAGAGCTACTGGAAAGCCTGGTGTTGTTCTAGTAACTTCAGGACCCGGAGCAACCAACGCAATTACAGGTATTGCAACAGCATTTATGGATTCAATACCAATGGTTGTAATATCAGGGCAGGTAGCAAGTCACTTGATAGGTACAGACGCATTTCAAGAAACAGACATGATTGGCATTTCAAGACCTGTTGTAAAACATAGCTATACAGTTTTTGATGCAAAAGACATACCTAGGATTGTAAAAGAAGCTTTCCATGTTGCAACCTCAGGAAGACCAGGGCCTGTTGTCATTGATATACCAAAAGATATGACAGCCCCAGAAAACTTATTTGATTATGCCTATCCTAAAAAAGCTAATATTCGTTCTTATAACCCTCCAGTAAAGCCAGATCAAAATCAAATTAAAAGAGCTGTTACTGAAATATTATCTTCAAGAAGGCCTGTAATATATGCAGGCGGAGGAGCTATTGCAAGCAATGCCGAAAGAGAACTATTTCAACTAAACGAAATACTTGATGCTCCAGTTACTAATACCTTAATGGGGCTAGGAATATACCCTGCAACTAATGATCGTTTTTTAGGAATGTTAGGAATGCATGGTACTTATCAAGCGAATATGGCAATGCATAATGCTGATTTAATAATTGCAATTGGAGCAAGATTTGATGATAGGATTACCAACAATCCTTCAAAGTTTTCACCAGGAGCTAAAGTTATTCATTTAGATGTTGATCACTCATCTGTTTCTAAAATTATTGAAGCTAATATTGCAGTCTTTGGTCAAGTAAAAAATTCTTTACAGGCAATGATAGAGCTTTTAAAGCAAAATATTGATAAATACAGTAAAGATGATTTAAAAGAGTGGCATTCGCAAATAGCTCAATGGAAATCTTCGCATGGGTTAAATTATGAAATGTATAAGGATGAATCTGATGCCCATCCAATCCTCCCCCAAGCAGTCGTTCAACATGTATACAATGTTACTAATGGTAATGCTTATGTGACTTCAGATGTTGGTCAGCATCAAATGTTTGCTGCTCAATATTATCATTTTGATAAACCTAGGAGATGGATTAATTCTGGAGGTCTTGGAACCATGGGTTTTGGCCTGCCAGCTGCAATGGGAGTAAAGTTTGCTTTTCCAAATGAAGAGGTCGTTTGCATAACTGGTGAAGGTAGTATTCAAATGTGTATTCAAGAGCTATCAACATGCCTTCAATATAATCTGCCAATAAAAATTATTAATATTAATAATGAGGCACTTGGAATGGTTAAACAATGGCAGGACATGAATTATGGAGGAAGACATTCTGAAAGTACTTATCAAGATTCCTTACCTGACTTTGTTAAACTTGCAGAATCGTATGGTCATGTTGGCATCAAAGTCGAAAAGAATTCTGATTTAAAAGAAGCACTCGAAAAAGCTTTTTCTATGAAAGATAGATTAGTTTTTGTAGATGTGTATGTTGATCCAGCAGAACATGTATATCCAATGCTTGTAGCTAACAATAGTCTTGAAGACATGTGGTTATCAAAGGACAAGAAAACATGATAAAAAGAAAACTTATCTTAATTATGGAGAATAAACCAGGAGCCTTAGTTAGAGTGGTTGGTTTATTTCATCAAAGAGGATACAACATTGAAAGCCTCCATGTTGATCCAGTGGATGATTTTTCATCATATAAATTTATTGAAGAAAGGCTAGAAACTAAATTTAAAGAAAATGAAATATCGAGGCTTACCATACAAACCTTAGTTTCTGATTCACTTATGAGGCAAATATTAAGACAATTGAATAAGCTAATCGATGTCATAGCAGTTAGTAACGAAGAAACAACATACATAAAAGGAGTTTTGTTAGATGAAAATTTATTATGAAGATGATGCAAATATAGAAATTATTCAAAATATGAATGTGGCGATTGTTGGTTATGGTTCACAAGGGCATGCTCATGCAAATAACTTACATGAGTCTGGAGTTGATGTTACTGTTGCTTTAAGGGAAGGATCATCATCCTGGAAGAAGGCAGAAGAAGCGGGTCTAAAAGTTAATACAGTTTCAAATGCTGTAAAGGATTCAGATTTAGTAATGATTCTTGCTCCTGATGAATTTCAAAAAGATATATATGAATCTGAGATTCAACCAAATTTAAAATCTAAAGCAATTTTAGCTTTTGCTCATGGATTCAATATACATTTTGAAAAAATAACTCCATCTGAAAACAATAGTGTCATTATGATTGCACCAAAAGGACCCGGACACACTGTTAGAAGTACATATAGTCAAGGTGGAGGAGTTCCATCATTAATTGCTGTTTACAAAGATGCTATTACCAACGAGGATTATTCTGCAAGAGATGTGGCTTTATCCTATGCAAAAGCAAATGGGGGGACTAGAGCCGGCGTTCTTGAAACAACTTTTAAAGAAGAGACAGAAACAGACTTATTTGGTGAGCAAGCTGTTTTATGCGGCGGTATTACTGCTTTAATTAAAGCTGGCTATGAGACATTAGTAGAAGCCGGTTATAGTCCTGAAATGGCTTATTTTGAATGTCTTCATGAAACTAAACTTATAACCGATTTAATCCAAGAAGGGGGTATTGCAAATATGCACTATTCAATTTCTAACACGGCAGAGTATGGAGATTATCTTAGTGGACCAAAAATAATTACTGATAAAACAAAAGAAGCAATGAAAGAAATATTAGAGAATATTCAGTCAGGAAATTTTGCAAATGAATTTCTAAATGACTGCAGACAAAGTAATGATGGTTCAGGCGGACCTTTTATGAAAAGTAATAGAGAGGCAACAAAATCTCATCCAATCGAAGAGGTTGGAAACGAGCTTAGATCAAAGATGAAATTCTTAAATTCGCAGAAATTAGTTGATAAAGAAATTAATTAAAAATTAAGTCAAAAAAGGCTATCTTCTTTCCAATATCTTGGGTAGAATACGCGTCCGTCCACCGAGACGGTTGTTCTTTAAAAATATTTGGTTACTCGTGTGGGTGTTCAAAATACGAGAAAATATAATTTAGATTTTTTATAAAAATCAACAAAACATGATAATAATTGAAGAGTTTGATCATGGCTCAGATTGAACGCTGGCGGTAGGCTTAACACATGCAAGTCGTGCGAGAAAGTATCTTCGGATATGAGTAGAGCGGCGGACGGGTGAGTAACGCGTAGGAATCTACCTAGTAGAAGGGGATAGCCCGGGGAAACCCGGATTAATACCGTATACCTCCTTCGGGAGAAAGAAGGCCTCTCTTTGAAGCTTTCGCTACTAGATGAGCCTGCGTAAGATTAGCTTGTTGGTGAGGTAAAGGCTCACCAAGGCGACGATCTTTAGCTGGTCTGAGAGGACGATCAGCCACATTGGGACTGAGACACGGCCCAGACTCCTACGGGAGGCAGCAGTGGGGAATATTGGACAATGGGCGCAAGCCTGATCCAGCCATACCGCGTGTGTGAAGAAGGCCTTCGGGTTGTAAAGCACTTTAAGCAGGGAGAAAAAGTTATAAGTTAATACCTTATAACCCTGATGTTACCTGCAGAATAAGCACCGGCTAATTCCGTGCCAGCAGCCGCGGTAATACGGAAGGTGCAAGCGTTAATCGGAATTACTGGGCGTAAAGCGCGCGTAGGTGGTTTGTTAAGTTGGATGTGAAAGCCCTGGGCTTAACCTAGGAACTGCATCCAAAACTAACTCACTAGAGTACGATAGAGGGAGGTAGAATTCATAGTGTAGCGGTGGAATGCGTAGATATTATGAAGAATACCAGTGGCGAAGGCGGCCTCCTGGATCTGTACTGACACTGAGGTGCGAAAGCGTGGGTAGCGAACAGGATTAGATACCCTGGTAGTCCACGCCGTAAACGATGACAACTAGCCGTTGGGAGACAATGTCTTTCAGTGGCGCAGCTAACGCTTTAAGTTGTCCGCCTGGGGAGTACGGCCGCAAGGCTAAAACTCAAATGAATTGACGGGGACCCGCACAAGCGGTGGAGCATGTGGTTTAATTCGATGCAACGCGAAAAACCTTACCTACTCTTGACATACTTGGGAGCTCTTGTAATGAGAGTGTGCCTTATGGAACCAAGATACAGGTGCTGCATGGCTGTCGTCAGCTCGTGTCGTGAGATGTTCCGTTAAGTCGGATAACGAGCGCAACCCTTACCCTTATTTGCCAGCGATTCGGTCGGGAACTATAAGGGGACTGCCGGTGATAAACCGGAGGAAGGTGAGGACGACGTCAAGTCATCATGGCCCTTACGAGTAGGGCTACACACGTGCTACAATGGGGAATACAGACGGACGCTAAGCCGCGAGGTGGTGCTAATCCTAGAAAGTTTCTCGTAGTCCGGATTGGAGTCTGCAACTCGACTCCATGAAGTCGGAATCGCTAGTAATCGCGGATCAGCATGCCGCGGTGAATACGTTCTCGGGTCTTGTACACACCGCCCGTCACACCATGGAAGTGGATTGCACCAGAAGTAGATAGTCTAACCTTAGGGAGGGCGTTTACCACGGTGTGCTTCATGACTGGGGTGAAGTCGTAACAAGGTAGCCGTAGGGGAACCTGTGGCTGGATCACCTCCTTAACGATAATTTCGCGTTTTAAACGCCCACACGAGTAATCAACTATTTTTTAAAAAGAACATTTTGTTATGTAAAATCATTGGTATGTAATTTTCTAGTGTATGCATTTATGCATACATAAGATCACTGCAATTAAAAAGTAATGTGTACATTTATGTACATGTTAAAAAGTAATTAATATATTTTATTAAGTTACTCTCAAAAAGAAGATAAAACTTCAAAAAAAATAATAACCTTTTTTAAGGTTATATGATCAAGTAAAGGAAGAGCACAAGGCGGATGCCTTGGCAGCATAAGGCGATGAAGGACGTAATAACCTGCGATAAGCCTCGGGGAGCTGGTAAATAAGCTTCGATCCGAGGATTTCCGAATGGGAAAACCCAATACACACAAGTGTATTATCTTATACTGAATACATAGGTATAAGAGGCAAACCTAGGGAACTGAAACATCTAAGTACCTAGAGGAAAAGAAATCAAAAGAGATTCCGGTAGTAGCGGCGAGCGAAACCGGACCAGCCCTTAAGCTTATTTTAGTCCAGCAAAATATTCTGGAAAGTTTAGCCATAGTAGGTGATAGTCCTGTATGCGAAAGACTAATTTAAGTGAAATCGAGTAGGTCGGGACACGAGAAATCTTGACTGAATATGGGGGGACCATCCTCCAAGGCTAAATACTCTATGCTGACCGATAGTGAACCAGTACCGTGAGGGAAAGGCGAAAAGAACCCCGGCGAGGGGAGTGAAATAGAACCTGAAACCTTGTGCTTACAAGCAGTCGGAGCAGACTTGTTCTGTGACGGCGTACCTTTTGTATAATGGGTCAACGACTTAATTTCAGTAGCAAGCTTAACCAATTAGGGTAGGCGCAGGGAAACCGAGTCTTAATAGGGCGTTCAGTTGCTGGGATTAGACCCGAAACCGGGTGATCTATCCATGGCCAGTGTGAAGGTCGAGTAACATCGACTGGAGGCGCGAACCCACTTATGTTGAAAAATGAGGGGATGAGCTGTGGATAGGAGTGAAAGGCTAATCAAACCCGGAGATAGCTGGTTCTCTTCGAAAACTATTTAGGTAGTGCCTCGTGTATTACCGTAGGGGGTAGAGCACTGTTTCGGCTAGGGGGTCATCCCGACTTACCAAACCGATGCAAACTCCGAATACCTACGAGTATGAGCACGGGAGACAGACTGCGGGTGCTAACGTCCGTAGTCGAGAGGGAAACAACCCAGACTGTCAGCTAAGGTCCCAAATTATGATTAAGTGGGAAACAATGTGGGAAGGCACAAACAGCTAGGAGGTTGGCTTAGAAGCAGCCATCCTTTAAAGAAAGCGTAATAGCTCACTAGTCGAGTCGGCCTGCGTGGAAGATATAACGGGGCTAAATCATAAACCGAAGCTACAGATCTTAAATTTATTTAAGATGGTAGAAGAGCGTTCTGTAAGCGGTTGAAGGTAAGCTGAGAGGCGAACTGGACGTATCAGAAGTGCGAATGTTGACATGAGTAACGATCAAAGAGGTGAAAAACCTCTTCGCCGAAAAACCAAGGGTTCCTGTCCAACGCTAATCGAGGCAGGGTGAGGCGGCCCCTAAGGCGAGGGCGAAAGCCGTAGTCGATGGGAAACAGGTTAATATTCCTGTACTTTTTATAACTGCGATGGGGTGACGGAGAAGGTTAGGCTAGCACGGCGACGGTTGTCCGTGTTCAAGGTTGTAGGCTGGTGTTTTAGGTAAATCCGGAACACTAAGGCTGAGAACTGATAACGACCACTCTATGAGTGGGAAGTAGTCGATACCATGCTTCCAGGAAAAACCTCTAAGCTTCAGGTTATAAGAAACCGTACCCTAAACCGACACAGGTGGTTAGGTCGAGTAGACCAAGGTGTTTGAGAGAACTATGGTGAAGGAACTAGGCAAAATAGCACCGTAACTTCGGGAGAAGGTGCGCCGCGGTTAGTGATGAGACTTGCTCTCTAAGCTGAACGTGGTCGAAGATACCAGGTGGCTGCGACTGTTTACTAAAAACATAGCACTCTGCAAACTCGTAAGAGGAAGTATAGGGTGTGACGCCTGCCCGGTGCCGGAAGGTTAATTGATGGGGTTAGCTTATGCGAAGCTCTTGATCGAAGCCCCGGTAAACGGCGGCCGTAACTATAACGGTCCTAAGGTAGCGAAATTCCTTGTCGGGTAAGTTCCGACCTGCACGAATGGCGTAACGATGGCCACACTGTCTCCACCATAGACTCAGTGAAATTGAAATCGCTGTTAAGATGCAGTGTACCCGCAGCTAGACGGAAAGACCCCGTGCACCTTTACTATAGGTTCGCACTGGACTTTGACCTTACTTGTGTAGGATAGGTGGGAGACTTTGAAGCAGAGACGCTAGTCTTTGTGGAGTCATCCTTGAAATACCACCCTTGTAAGATTGAAGTTCTAACCTAGGTCCATTATCTGGATCAGGGACAGTGCGTGCTGGGTAGTTTGACTGGGGCGGTCTCCTCCTAAAGAGTAACGGAGGAGTACGAAGGTATCCTTATCACGGTCGGACATCGTGAGGTAAGTATAAAGGCAGAAGGATGCTTGACTGCGAGATCGACGGATCGAGCAGGTAGGAAACTAGGTCTTAGTGATCCGGTGGTTCTGAATGGAAGGGCCATCGCTCAACGGATAAAAGGTACGCCGGGGATAACAGGCTGATACCGCCCAAGAGTTCATATCGACGGCGGTGTTTGGCACCTCGATGTCGGCTCATCACATCCTGGGGCTGGAGCAGGTCCCAAGGGTATGGCTGTTCGCCATTTAAAGTGGTACGCGAGCTGGGTTTAGAACGTCGTGAGACAGTTCGGTCCCTATCTGCTGTGGGCGTTTGGAGATTTGAGGGAAGCTGATCCTAGTACGAGAGGACCGGATTGGACGAACCTCTGGTGTTCCGGTTGTCACGCCAGTGGCATTGCCGGGTAGCTATGTTCGGAAAGGATAACCGCTGAAAGCATATAAGCGGGAAGCCTCTCCCAAGATTAAATCTCCCAGAGACTTTATGTCTCCTAAAGAGTCGTCATAGACTATGACGTTGATAGGCAAGATGTGTAAGCGCTGCGAGGCGTTGAGCTAACTTGTACTAATAACTCGTGAGGCTTGATCATGTAACCTTAAGAAAGGTTCATATTTGAGTAAAACATTGTAGTGAAATTAAATTAATAAAAAGTTACATACCAGTTTGCCTGATGACAATAGCAACTTGGAACCACCTGATCCCATCTCGAACTCAGAAGTGAAACGAGTTAACGCCAATGGTAGTGCAGGGTCTCCCTGTGTGAGAGTAGGAAATCGTCAGGCTTTTTCTTTTAAAGGCTTCTAGTTTTACTAGAAGCCTTTTTTTTTATCTCACGTATAATGTTTGTATGATTATTGGTTTAACTGGTGGGATAGGCTCTGGTAAATCAGCTGCTGCTGAAATTTTTATTGAGCTGGGTATTGATGTAATTGATGCAGATTTTGAAGCCAGAAATGCTTTAAAGAGAGGTTCTAATGGATACAATTTGTTTATAAAACAATTTGGAAGTAAATTTTTAGATTCTAGTAAAAATATTGATAGGCAGTTATTAAGAAAAGAAATTTTTTCCAATGAATTAAATAAAGAAATTCTTGAACAAATAATCCATCCAATTGTACAAAGTGAAATTTTAGATTTTGTATCAAATAAAAAATCTCCTTATTGCATTGTGATGGTACCTTTATTATTTGAAACTAATTCATATGACAGTTACGATAGAATTTTATTAATTGATTGCGATATTGAGACACAAATAATAAGGTCATGCAATCGAGATAAACAAACACCTAACGAGATAAAAAAAATAATTACAAAGCAGGCATCAAGAGAACAAAGATTAAGTATTGCTGATGATGTTATTTTAAATACGTCTTCTTTAACAAGCTTACGTAATGAAATTTTAAAAATTCATAATAAATATTTGGAGATAGTTAAAAATGACTAACTGCCCAAGATGTGAAAAGATAAGTGATTTATCAGATAAAAATAAAAACAGACCCTTTTGTTCTAAAAAATGCAAACTCATTGATTTTGGTTTATGGGCTAATGAAGATAATTTTATTTCTCGACCCATTCAATCAGAGGATTTCTATGAAGATTAATTTTAATTTAGATTATCTGCCACCCTTCATTTTCAATTAATGATTTAGCTTTCTTGTATTTTATAGTTTTTGTTTCAGTGCCATTGGTTATCTTAACCAAATCGTTCCTTCCAAGTTTTGGTTCATTTCTCATTATGGTGGTAGGGGAGTTATTAATATCAACAACATCCTGCTGAGCTAGACCTATATTAGAACCAGCTTCTTTTTTTTCAAGCACAATTTCAGCATTATCATTTTCATGTGAAATAGAGTTAACATCGTTGTCATCTGCAACTTTTAAAGAAAATAAGATTCTAATTGTTTCACTATCTATTTCAGACAGCATTGACTCAAACATTGAATATGCTTCTTTTTTAAATTCATTTTTAGGATTCTTTTGAGCATATGCTCTCAGTCCAACACTGTTTCTCAGGTGATCAATTTCTGCTAAGTGCTCTTTCCAATGAACGTCTAAAACTTGAAGCATAACCTGTTTCTCTAAAAGAAGTCTGTTTTCACCTAGGTCTTTATATTTATTTGTATACTTTTCATTAGCGAGCTGGACAACTTTGGATGCTATAGATTCAGGAATAAGTTTTTTATCGGATAAAATTTTATCTTTAATATCAGTTTTAAGAGAATAATTTTCTTCAAGAAAATTTTGCAATTCATCAGCTTTCCACTGGGATTCAATTGAGTCAATAGGTATATATGAATTTGTTATTAATATAAATTGTTCTTTTATTAATACATCAATAGTTTGACTAATATCTTGCTCTTCTAATAATTGATTTCTTAAAGAGTATATAGCTTGTCTTTGATCATTTGAAACATCGTCATATTCAAGAAGGTTTTTACGAGCATCAAAATTTCGACTTTCAATTCTCTTTTGAGCATTCTCTATTCCTTTTGATAACATCCTATGCTCTATATGATCATCACCCATTCCTATTTTATCAAACAGAGCTCTCCTACTGTCTGATATAAATAATCTTAATAAATCATCTTCAAGAGAAAGAAAAAATCTTGAATAACCTGGGTCACCTTGTCGTCCGGATCTTCCTCTTAGTTGATTATCAATTCTCCTAGATTCATGCCTTTCAGTGCCAAGAATGTGAAGACCGCCAGACTCAATAACCTTTTTATTGTTGTCAATCCAACTATCTTGAGACTGATCTTCTTTTTTTCCACCCAAAACAATGTCTGTACCCCTTCCAGCCATATTTGTTGCAATGGTAACCATTCCAGGCTTGCCAGCATTAGCTATAATTTCAGCTTCTTTTTCATGATGCTTAGCATTTAATATTTGATGAGGAATTCTTTGATTTTTTAAATATTCTGAGACTTGTTCAGACGATTCTACGGAAACTGTTCCTACCAAAATTGGAGCAGATTTTAATCTAAGTGTTTGGATTTCTTTTACTAAGGCGTTGTATTTCGCCTGTTTTGTTAAAAAAACAAGATCATTATGATCATCCCTAGCCATAGGAACATTGGTTGGAATTATAATGACACTAAGTCCATATATTTGTTGAAATTCTGTAGCTTCAGTATCTGCTGTTCCCGTCATGCCAGACAGTTTCGAAAACAACCTAAAGAAATTTTGAAAAGTTGTAGAGGCTAATGTTTGAGATTCTCTTTGAATTGGAACATTTTCTTTGCATTCTAAGGCCTGGTGAACACCTTCACTCATTCTTCTTCCTGGCATAGTTCTTCCAGTATGTTCATCTATGAGTAAAACTTGATTATTTCTAACTAAGTAGTGGACATTTTTGTTAAATAAGAAATTTGCTCTCAGGGTTGCTTGAACAAATTTCATAATCTTTAAATTTGAAATTGAATATAAACCACCAGAATCACCAAGAAGACCTGATTCTTGTAATAAATCTTCTACCAATATATACCCATCATCAGTTAACTCTATTGTGTTATTTTTTTCATCAACAAAGTAATGACCTTTCTCATGATCTAATAGTGGCTCCTCTTCAGTAGGCTGTCTATTTTGTCTAATCAAGCTTGGAATAAATTTTTTAATTTGTTTATACATTTCAGAGCTTTCAGAAGATGGCCCTGAGATTATCAATGGTGTTCTAGCTTCATCTATTAAAATAGAATCAACCTCATCAATAATTGCAAAATCTAAAGAACATTGGACACGCTCTTGAACAGAGTGAGCCATATTATCTCTTAGATAATCAAAACCTAACTCATTATTGGTTGCATATATAATATCTTTTTTGTAGGCATCTTCTTTTTCATCAAGTTGCTGATTTGAAAAAATAACTCCAACAGATAGGCCTAGAAATTCATAGATTGGTTGCATCCATTCAGCATCACGTTTTGCAAGATAATCATTTACAGTTACTAATATTGCTTTATTGCCAATAACCGAATTAAGATAAGCTGGCAGAGTTGCAACAAGGGTTTTCCCCTCACCTGTTTTCATTTCAGCAATATTACCCTCAGCAAGAGAAATACCACCAAGCATCTGGGAATCAAAATGTCTCAATCCTAACGTTCTCTTAGAGGCCTCTCTTACAGCAGCAAATGCAGTAGGAAGAATGCTATAAATATCGTTGTTACTTTCTATATAAATTTCGTTTAATTCAATTTTTAATTTTTTAAAATACTCGTCAGGTTTTGAAGATAATAAATTTTCGATATCATTTGCAGCATTTACATGCTTCATCATCTTACTAATAACCCTATCGTTACTAGAACCAAATATTTTTGTTAAAGGATTAAACATCTACTTTAGTTTTAAATAAGGATTTAACAAATTCTTTTTATTACTCCATTTCTCCAAATGGAGGTCTTACATATGAGATTGGAGCATTTTCAGAGTTCTCAAACTTAACAACTTCATAAGCATCATTGTCTGCAATAATTTTTCTTAACAATTGATTGTTTAAAGCATGACCAGACTTGTACCCAGAAAACTGGCCGATTAAATTACCTCCCAGCAAATAAAGATCTCCAATTGCATCTAACATTTTGTGTTTTACTATTTCATCATTAAATCTTAAACCTTCCTCATTAAGAATTTCATCATCACCAAATACTATAGCGTTTGAGACACTAGCACCCAATGCTAAATTTTTTGACTGTAATAATTCCTTTTCATTCCAGGAGCCAAATGTTCTTGCCCGACAAACCTCTTTTACAAAAGATGTTGAGGAAAAATCTATTATTGATTCGGCTGGAAGTTTTTTATGAACAGGGTGATCAAAATCAACTTTAAAAGCAACCTTGAAACCATTAAATGGTTTTATTGATGCATAGGCATCATCTCTAGAAACAGCAATCTCTTTTTTAACCTTTATAAATTTCTTTAAAGCATCTTGCTCTTCTAGCCCAGCAGATTGAATAAGAAAAACAAAAGGACTAGAACTTCCATCCATAATTGGAACTTCAGGACCATCAACCTTAATTATACAATTGTCGACGCCAAGACCTGCAATTGCTGATAATAAATGTTCAATCGTAGAAATTTTAATATCATCTTTAATTAGTGCTGTGGACAGGCTTGTGTCTCCAACATTTTCGGCAATAGCTGGTATTAAAAAACTTTCATCAATATCTGTTCTAATAAAATTAATTCCAGTATTTACTTTTGAAGGAAGGAGTTCCATAGAGATATTTTTACCTGTATGAAGACCAATCCCTAAAGCTTTTATTGGATTTCTTAGTGTTCTTTGTTTTAACATTTAATTAATTATTTGTTCAGTCGTTGTCTATTAGCTTCAGATAATATTATCCCAGTTGCAACAGAAACATTAAAGCTTTTAAATAACTTATTACTACTTAGGTTAATTTTATAGTCGCATCTTTCAAGCGTTTTTTCTCTTATACCAGATTCTTCTGCACCCATAATTATTGCCGTTGAGGATACAAAATCAGATTCATGATAACTTTCACTAGCATGCTCACTTAGCCCATAAATATTTACATTTTTTTCACTAAGAAATTTAAGACAATTAACTAAATTAGTAACATGAAATAATTTGATTACTTCAACACCGCCTGCAGAAACCTTATGTGCAATTGCATTTATAGGAGCACATTGGTGTTTATTAATAATCATTGCATCTGCTCCGGCTACAGCAGCACACCTAATGCAAGCACCTAAATTTCTTGGATCAATAACGTTATCTAATATTAAAATCAATGGTTGATTAACCAAATTTGAATTTAAATAATCTTTAAAATCTTTGAAATTTAGCTCAGGATCATTTGCAATTATGGCTTCAGGTTCCTGTTTAACTTTACTAGAAAATTCATACTTCAAATCATTTTTATCTATTAACGATATGAGTTCGTTTAGTCTTAGATCATCCCTATTTGAGGGTAAAAAAATTTTTTTAATTTTATGAGGATTATGATTAATTATGCTTTCAATACTATGAAACCCAATTCTTAAATCATTTCCTTTCTTAATCATTTCTAGCTAATTAATTATTTGGTATTAATGTTATTTTTCTCTCATGAGGTGTCACGTTAGCTATTTTTATTTTTATATTCTGGCCTAGTCTATATGTTCTTCCAGTTTTCTTACCTTTCAATATATTAGCTTCTCTATCATAAAAATATCTATCACCTGGCAAATCAGTAACATGAATTAAACCTGAAACATAAAATCCATCAATTTCAGAGAATAAACCAAAATCAGTTATTCCAGTAACTGTACTGTTAAATTCTTGGCCAATATAGCTCTTCATATAGTAACAAATCATTTGTTGCGTTACCTGTCTTGAAGATTTTTCAGCAATTCTTTCTAATTCAGACATTTCTTGACAATCTTCCTCAACAAGCTCCTTATCAATTTTTAAATTCTCATTATTTAAGATATTTTTTATAAGTCTATGCGTCATTAGATCCGGATATCTTCTAATGGGTGATGTGAAATGAGAATATCTATCCAACTGAAGACCAAAATGACCAATTTCTTTTGTTGAATACTCTGCTCTTTTTAAACTTTGAAGAACAACGGTTTGCAAGATTTTACTTAAACCTTTTTTTGACGAATATTTTAAACACTGAGTTATTAGATCTAACGGCTCTTTCTTAAAACCATCTGAAAAACCTTTTAAAGAAAAGAATGATTTAAGAGTATCTAATTTAATGTCATCTGGCTTTTCATGAACTCTATAAATACCATATTTGTAATGTTTATTCATGAATGAAGCAGCGCATACATTAGCTGCAAGCATAGATTCTTCAATCATTTGATGAGCATAAAGCCTCTGCGGTAATGATATCTGTTCCACCTTTCCATTTTTATTTATATTAAGTATTGGCTCTTGACTGTCTATTTCTAGCGCTTGTCTTTTATTTCTTTTTATTAATAAACTTTTTGTAAGAATGTTTAAAGAGTCTAATGAATTTTTTATGCTCTTCGATGCATTTAATTTTTGATTTTTGATAAAGTCTTCAACTTCGTTGTAAGTCATTCTCTTATGAGATTTTATTCTAGCTTCAAAAAATTTATATGACTCCATTTCACCACTTAGTGAAAATATCATTTCACAAACCAGAACATTTCTAACCTCATTTGGAACTAGCGAACAAAGATTATTAGATATTTTTTCAGGTAGCATGGGAATAACCTTTGAGGGAAAATAAATAGAAGTACCTCTTTGCATAGCTTCTTTATTTAATGCTGAATCTAATTTCACAATTTCTGCAACATCAGCAATAGCTACATCTAAAATAAATGTTTTATCATTAAGGTTGCAAAAAACGGCATCATCAAAGTCTTTTGCATCAGCTCCATCAATTGTTACAAAGGGTATTTGAGTTAAATCTTTTCTGTTGAGTTCAGTATTTAGGCTAAGGTCTTTAAGCTCTTTATCTATGTTGTCATTCCATTCATAAGGAAGAAAATTTTCTTCAATAATTTGGGATATAGTGCTTTCAAGCTCATTCATTGTGTGAGTTTAGTTTATATTTGATCAAAAAGGGTTATCAACCTCTTTAAGTTATTTATTTTATTTAATGCCTATATTCAAAATTGATGCCCACAATTCTTCCTCTAGGATCATGAACCCTAGTATCAAAACTAAAGTCAGGTGCATCATATAGTCTTGGAGCAGACTCATCGAATAAATTGATAATTGATAACTTAATATCTATTTCGCCTTTATTTGTAAATAGCTGTCTTTTTAAAGATAAATCATGAGCAAAAAATGAATCTACTGAATTGTTATATCCATATAATATCCCAAGGCTATTAATTGATCGTTGATTGCTGTATCCATCAATATATCGAGAGTTAAAATTAATATCATAATCTTGATATTTCCAATTTAAAAAAGCATTGATTCTATTTTTAGGAAGTGAGTGAGTGTTGGTGTCATAATTAAATTTACCAACTCTATCAATCATAAATTCACCACCTTCATTGCTGAGAGCTGGAGTAAGGAACTCAATTAAAGTTGTTGAGTTAATTGATAGCGATACATTTCCATATTTATCAGAGGTTAATATAAGTCTATTGAAGTTCAGATCAACTCCAGATACCTCAGTTGATTCTTCGTTAAAATATGTTGTAGTAACTCCAATTAAATCACCATTGGAGTTTCTAGTAATACTTGAGCCATTTGGATTTGTATTAAGAATAACTTGGGCACTTTGAGCTTCAATTCTATTTTTATAATTGATATTCCAATAATCGATACTGAGTCTTTGCTTTTGATTTTCAAAAATAAGTCCAATATTTAAATTATTAGAAGTTGCAGGCTTAAGGTTTGGATTACCGATTTGCGCTTGTCTTACATATGGTGAGTCGCCATTAAAGTCTCTTACACTACCTAAATTAATATCACTTGAAAACATTTGTGCCATAGAGGGCATAGAAAAAGATGAACTTCTTGAAGCTCTAAGAGTTATATCATCTGATGGAGAATACTTAAAAGAAATTTTAGGATCAAATGATGAATCATTCTCAAACTCTTCAAATCTTCCAGCAATTTTGATATCAATATTTTCTATTGGCTTAGTTTGAATTTCAAAGAAACCAGCGTATTTATTTCTATTTTTAGAGACATTAATGCCTCCACCTAAAAAGAATAAATCTGCTGATTTAACAATTTTTCCATCTGAATCAAATTGAGCTTTACTAATATCATCATATGAGATTTTCAGCTCTTCATCATTTAACTGAAGGCCATATGCTATTTCATAGTCATCTATATTGGTTCTAAAGATTAAATCTAGAGTTTTTAAAGACGCCTCTTTAGATGAAACTTCAGCACCTCTTACATAATCAATTAGTTCTTGCGTATTTTGTGATGAATCAAATATATTCCAATATGTAATAGTTCCATTAGATTGACCCATGGTTGTGCCATTAAGTGCTTCTAAGAACTTTGAATCAATAATATCTGGCCTGTAATGATCATTAGAGTGACTACTAATAGTTAAAGAAGCCTCTAATTCCGTGCTTTCACTAATATTAGTATTGAGTGTCTGACTAAGATTGTATTGTTTTATATCCTTGGGAGAATATGGGGAATCGAATTCAGAACCAAGAGGACGCCCATACCAAGTAACTGGAACATTAAAAGGACTCCCTCCTTGACCGGGTTGGATTTGTCTAGATAAAAAAGGAAGAGCAGGATATGAGGGTGATTGAGGGTTATCATTTACTTCAACTGCTGATCCCATAAAGGTAATCTCATAAACATAATTACTTCTTTCAAAAGATAAATTGGCATATGCTTTTGAGTGATCTTCATCATTCACTATATTAAATCTGGTACCGTATAAGAATCTGCAAAAAGATCCATCTAACACACCGCCATTTGCCTCGCATTGGGGGTCAGGTACAAATTGATTAGCATTATAATTACCTGAATATAGACCGTTACTAACTGTATCATCTGCAGAAATTTTAAAGGTTTTACCCAAGCCGCTAAGGCCAAGCTCAGCTATTCCAGGAATTTCAGAAGCTGAAAGAGAAAATCTCTGCAGCATATTAAGACCAAACACATAGCTGCCACTTTTATAATTTGATCCTACCAATAAACCTAAAGATTTATCTCTCTGACTATAATTTGAAGTTTCAAAGTTATTAATTCTTAATTTAAATCCTTCAAAATCTTTCTGAGTTAGAACATTTACAACGCCAGCAACGGCATCAGATCCATATAGTGATGTAGCTCCTTCTTTTAAAATTTCAATTTGTTTGATTGCTATTTCAGGGATGATATTTATATCAATATATCCTTCACCCTGATTTGAGGGGGTTCCAGCAAAAGTATGTCTTTTTGAGTTAACAAGAAGAAGCGTAGATGCATGATCTAAACCTCTGAGTGTAATCGAGGCCATTCCCTGATCAACTCCCTCAAGGGCGTTTGTCTGGAAATGTGACCCCGATGAGGAGGCTATATATTTACTAATTTCAGCAAAATTAGAGATATTAAAATTTTCAAAATCCTCTTGAGTAATAACGTCAATTGGTGACGCATCTTGCTCAGGATTATTTACCAATGATCCTGTTGTAATAATTTCCTCAATATCATAATTTGCAATGACAAAAGGACTAACTAGTAGCAAATAAAATAGAATTTTATATTTAGTCATGTTGTGGAACAAAAAAGCGAATCATACAATAAATTCGTATCTAAAGTAATTAATCGAGTTTTATTAATAGAAAATTATTAAGCGCTTGATACTTTATGACATTCACAATTTACTTTTTTACATATTTTATAATTTCTGTAATGACAAAAAATAACCATCAATGAGCCTATCATGGTTAAAACTGTTTGAGCATTAGAACCAATATTATCTTCAACAAGTAGGGCTGATATTAATATTGTTAATCCACCTATGCCTATATAAATAATTGAATTATTTGAATGATTTTTGTATCCCAAGCTTATTGCAAAGATACTAACTGGAATAGTTAGTAGCAAGATAGCTTTGTGTATTAATTCGCTTTCAAATGTTAAAGCTAAAGAGCTATATGAAAGAATGATTAAAGATGGAGCAAATAAACAATGTATTAAGCACATTACCGAGAATGACATTACGAATTTATCTGAAGTAAGTTGTGATTTCATTAAATAAAAAGCTCCCCAAACCTTTTCTATAGTTTTGGAGAGCTTATATTAATCGAAAAACTTTAATTTAGTAAGTTAAATTAAATTTAATTCCATAGTTTTTTCCAGGAAGAGGAACCTCATTTTTCACAAAAGAAGCATGATTTCTTGCCGCTTCATCTAAAAGATTTCTTCCAAATAATGAAACTTTAAGTTCACCTTTTCCACTTAAATCAAATGTCTTAGTAAGCCTTGTGTCCAGCATTTGATATCCAGCAGTGGCTGTTTCGCCTTCACCAACATCATTTTGTTTTTCAACATCTTTTAAATGTAACTTAAAGACTATGTCATCTTGAGCATATGAAAGTGAGTAAACATTTCTTGCAGGATTTATTCTTGGTACGTTATGACCATCTGTAAATTTAGCATTTACAACATCTCTTCCAAAAGATAATGTCATTTTTCCTGCACCTATATCAAATGTTCTGCCAAACTCAATTTCATATCCATCAAATTCAGCATCTTCTTGAACATAATTGGCATGAATGAGATTTTCATGTAGATCATGCGGAGGGTGTTGACCATCATCATCTCCATCATGCGGATCATCTCCATCATCGTCTCCACCATGTGGATCATGTCCGTCATGATCTTCTTCATCAATTAGAGCAATATAGTTATCTACATCATTAATAAAGAAGCTTGCACTTGCAAAATATTCTCCATTATCAAAATTTAATGAAATATCAAAATTATTAGAAGTTTCAGCACTTAGTGTTGGATCTCCAACTTCAAATCTACCTGAAGCCATATGAGGACCATTCATAAATAATTCAATTACAGATGGCAGTCTCTCAACGCTAGAAAAGCCGAGATTTAACTCTAATGTATCAGAAAGATCTCTTCCAATACTAACAGCAAAGCTTGAAACATCATCATCGATAGTAAAATTATCTACATCACCATGCTCTTCATCAGTAATACTTCCAGATCTTGTAACTTGATCCAATCTAATTCCTAAATCAACATGAAACAAATCAAAATCTTGGCCTACAAAATAACCAAGTGTTAGAACTTCATTGTTTGCGGGATTCATGAATGCTTCTTCTCCAACTATTGAAGAATCTTCATCTACATAATTAAATGATAATTTTTGAGTTTTTATGTCATTTGAGATATCAAAAATCGCACCATATTCAGTGGCATTGTTGCTAAATAAGGTTGGTGCATGTTCTTCTTCCTCAGGATCATGAGGTTCATCGTGACCCTCTTCTTCGGCATGTGCTTCAACTAAGGTGTAGTCAGAATCTCTATATGTATAGTCAATTTTGTTAACTAAATTTCCATTAACATTATAGGAACCTTTTACAGTAAAGCTTTCTGAGTCTGTGGATGAGAAAATTCTTTCATCTTCATGAGGTTCACCATCTTCTTTAGGATGTTCTTCGCCATGAAAAGGTATCCCATAAAGGCTTTCAAGGTTATCCACTGAAACACCAACATGACCCCAATCACCTGCTCTTGAGATACCAAATTTAGTAGCCTCTACAGCATAATCAGAATTTTCTATATAGCTTAATTCTTTATCATCGCCATGATCTTCTTCATGAATAACAGCACCATCAGGGACGTCGTAGTTACCAAACTCAGTATTTTTATAACCAACATTAACGTTAAAGCCATTGAAATTATTTTTAAAGTTAATGAATTCAGATGATCCATCATTTACAGATTGAGTTTCATAACCAACTTTTAATTTAGGAAGTTCATAATTTATAGTTGAAATAGAGTCATCAACTACATTAATGATTCCGCCGATCGTTCCATTGGCATAGAGCAATGATGATGGACCCTTAACAATTTCTATTTGCGCAATATCATTAAGATCAATATCATTTATATGATCTGCACCAATACCGGATACATCTCTAATAACCATACCATTTTTAAGAATCTTTACTCTTGGGCCTGACATACCTCTTATTATTGGTTGTCCAACAGCTGCACCATAATCAGCAATAGAAATACCAAGATAAGTATCAATAGCATCTCCTAAGCTTGTTGTTGCATCATCGAGTATCTCATCGCCGTCTATAACGTATAATGGATTTGTAATTTCGGTTGTATCTATCAAAGCAGATGTAACCACGATAATCTCTTCAACATCTTGTGAAGCGATTTCGTTTGAATATGTAGCACTAAAAATTATTAATGTGCTTAAAAGTTTTTTCATAAGAACTCCTTAAAAAAATAAAAATTTAAAATAGATAAAAATTTATTATTTTGGTGGAGCTCTTGATTGATAGTTTTTGCTGTTAGAAGATGATAAGTCTTGATTGCTGTCAGGACTAAAAATGGATAATTCAATTCTCTTATTTATTTCCGATTTAACATTTTTGATATCGGCAGTCTTGTTTTCACAAAACTGACATTCTATAAGAGATTCACTTTTCTCAAAATGATCATGAATAAATGGATCAGCAGTTATAGAAGCAGCAAATAAAATTCCTGCTAATAAAATAAATGCTTTGTTATTCTTAATATTTGTCATGGTGTTTAGTGCTTAAGACATACTAAACCTTTAATCTTACCTGCCTTAAGATCGGCTAGTGTATCACTGGCTTTTGATACTGGTCTAGTCTCAACTTCTAACGGCTCAATTCTACCTTCTCTTACCAAATCCATTAATTCTTTCATCTCTTTCATGCTTCCAACATAGGTTCCAGTAATTGTTCTAGCTGTAAATGTATGAAGAGGAAGCGGAAGATCAAATTTGCCACCTAACAAACCTATTAATACATATAAACCACCTTTATTAATGCCAAATAGACTGTAGCCGAAATTAACAGACTCTTCTGAGCCTACAAAATCTAAAATAGTTGAAGCAGCTCCTCCTAAAATTTCCATAATTTTAGAAGCGGCTCCTTCATCTTTAGAATTTATTACTTCCGATGCACCAATTTTTTTTGCAATTGATAGTTTTTCATTATCTATATCCACAACTATGGCATTTACTTCAAATGCTGCGATTGCAATTTTTAACGCAAGTAGGCCTAAACCTCCAGCACTTATAATTACAACACTATCTCCCCTATCTAGGTTAGCTTTTTTTAATGCACTATATGCTGTAAGACCTCTGCAGGCATAAGTGCCAGCAAGTTCATCTGGTGTATTGCCGGCATCAAAAAGATATTTGGAATCTTTAACAAGAACATACTCTCCATAACCCCCATCAACAGAAACACCAAGATTTTCTGCTGTAAAAGGTGAGCAGTAATGTTCCATATCTCTTTCACACTCATTGCACTCACCACAACCTATCCATGGATACACAACGTATTTTTTTCCAATTTCTACGTTTGAAACATCTGAACCAACCTCAATTAATTCCCCATAAATTTCATGACCCATAGTTAATGTTTCATTCATCCTAGAGGGAATATGATTATCATTTCCTAAATCAAAGTATCCATCATGAATATGAATATCTGTATGACAAACTCCGCAAGCAATAGTTTTAATTAATACCTGCTTACCTTTTGGAACAGGTCTTTCAGATTCATGCAATTCAAGGGAGGCTCCGCTTGCAACGACTTTATATGATTTCATAGTAAAAAAATTTATAAATATAATTTACATTATTATAGTGTATTGATGTTTTTTATTTATACTATTTAACATGAAAAAAATTTACATATTAATTTCTATAATTTCATTCAATATAGAAGCAACAAATTTTGAGCCTTATGAATCGACATATAAACCGCTCCCTTATTCAAATACAATTTTTAAAAATGCAAATATTTATGATGGTGATGGTAACGAATTTCTGGAAACAGATATAATCATTCAAAATGGAAAAATTATTGCAATTGGCAAGGATCTTCCTGGAGCAAATACATTAACAAGAGTGGATGCTACTGGCAAATGGATAACACCTGGAATAATTGATATTCATTCTCATATGGGGGTGTACCCAGCTCCTAGCGTCAAAACAAGTTCAGATGGAAATGAAGCAACAAGCCCTGTAACAGCTGAGGTTTGGGCAGAGCATTCTATATGGACTCAAGACCCTCAATTTGCTCTAGCTTTAAAGGGGGGAGTAACAACTTTTCATGTTTTACCTGGTTCAGCCAATTTAATTGGTGGTAGGGGGGTTACTGCAAAGAATCTTCAAAGAAATACCATAAATTCAATGAAATTTCCTGATGCGCCACATTCATTAAAAATGGCCTGTGGAGAGAACCCAAAAAGAGTGTATGGAAATAGAGGCCAAACACCATCAACAAGAATGGGAAATATTGCCGGATATAGAAAGTCATGGATAAAAGCAGAAGGTTACTTAAGTAAATTAGATGAATACGAAGCTAAGTCAGATGAGGCAAAAGAATTATCATATAAGCCAACCAGAGATTTAGAGTTAGAAACTTTAGCTGGAGTTTTGCGTGGTGACATTCTTGTTCATAATCATTGCTATAGGGCGGACGAAATGGCAATGATGATAGATGTTGCAAAAGAATTTGATTATAAAATTACAGCCTTCCATCATGCAGTTGAAGCTTATAAAATTGCTGATCTTTTAGCAGAAAACAATATATGTGCAGCTCTTTGGGCTGACTGGTGGGGCTTTAAACATGAAGCATATGATATGGTTCAAGCAAATGTTGCAATTGTTGATCAGGCTAGAAATGGAACCGGTTGCGCAATAGTCCATTCAGACGATGAGATTGGAATTCAACATTTAAATGTAGAGGCATCAAAAGCATTATCTGCAGGAATTAAAGCTGGCTTCAACATATCAAAAGCTAGAGCAATGAAATGGATAACAAGTAATCCTGCTAAGGCAGCTGGAATATATAAGCAAACAGGCTCTTTAAAGGTTGGTAAAAATGCAGATGTGGTTGTATGGTCTAAAAACCCCTTTAGTATTTATGCTCTTGCAGAAAAAGTATATATAGATGGAGCTTTGGCTTTTGATAAAGCAACTGGCTTTGAGCCAAATAGTGATTTTGATATCGGTATTATTAATCCATCCAAAAAGAGGATAGAAGAATGATTAAATATAAAATTTTAATAGCCTTATCGTTTATATTGTTTAATTCAAGTTATTTAGAGGCTGAAAGAATAGTTATCAAAAATGCGACTATTTATGATGGCATCGATGACAGTTCATACAATGGACATATCCTTATTGAAAATGGACTTATAAAAAAACTATCTAAGTCATCTGCCATTCAAGGAGACATAGTTATTGATGTAGAAGGAAAGATAGTGACCCCTGGATTAATTGCTCCTGATACTGAAATAGGTATAGTTGAAATTGGAGCATTGAGTGTTACGAGAGATGATGAATCTAATATATACGATGTTGGATTTAGCATTCACAGTGCTTTTAATCCTAATTCAACTCTAATCCCATGGAATAGATCAAATGGAATAACATCAGCAATCACTCTTCCAAGAAATACTTCAAGTCCAATAGGGGGACTAGGATCTTTTTTTCTTTTAGATAGCAAAATGAATATTAACAGCAATGCTGATATGGTTCTTATTGGAAGATTGGGTGCAAGTGGATCATCATCTAGAGCTGAAACTCTATCTTTAATGGATGATATCTTATCTTTTGGATCATCATTGAATAAAAAGGATATCGGATCAGATTTAACTATTGATGAACTTATTGAAAGCTCATCTATTGCTTCATACCTAGATCTAAAAACAAGAGATGTTAAAACTTTATTTAGGCTTTTTGATGAAAACTTACCATTAATAATTAAATCTCATAGAGCATCAGATATTCTTAATCTAATTAGCCTCAAAAAAAAGTATGACTTAAATTTAATAATTATGGGAGCACAAGAAGCATCTCTAGTAATTGATGATATTGCTAAAAACGATGTCCCTTTAATTATTAATCCTATAAATAATATTCCTAACTCTTTTGATGAGCTTGCATCAAATATAAAGCTAGCACAAAGATTAGAGAAAGCAGGAATTACAATGATGTTTAATGTCTCAAGAGATCATAATTATCATTTAATCAGGCAAGGGGCAGGAGTAGCAGTGGCAAATGGTCTTTCATATGGCTCTGCAATAAAAGCCCTTACTAGTAATGTAGCCAAAGTATTTAATATTGAAAATAGAGGGTCGATACAGGTTGGTAATTATGCAGATATTGTTGTTTGGGAGGATGATCCCCTTGAGCCATCTAGTATGCCTGAAAGAGTGTTCATAAATGGAGTTGAAACTGACCTAACTACCAGATCAACAAGACTTAGAGATAGATACACAAAAGATCTTGATAAACCAAACACCTATAGAAATTAGAAAAGTGGTGCCGGCACCAAGAGTCGAACTCGGGACCTACTGATTACAAATCAGTTGCTCTACCAGCTGAGCTATACCGGCGCGGGGCAGATTTTACATTAATTAAATCTTTCAGGGAATAGGTTATTTTAAATATCTAATGCGCACCCAGTTCCTCCAAGACCACAATATCCATTAGGGTTCTTAGCTAAGTACTGTTGATGATATTCTTCAGCTAGATAATAAGTTGGAGCTAAAATAATCTCGGTTGTTATCTTGTCATAATTTTTAGCTAAGAGAATACTCTGATATTTATTTTTTGTATCTTCACAAATTTTGAGGTCTTTTTCAGATGAGCAGTATATTACTGATCTATATTGAGTCCCTTTATCATTACCTTGACGCATTCCTTGAGTTGGGTCATGACATTCCCAAAAAACTTTTAATAAATCATATATTGATACTTGTTTAGCATCGTAAATAACTTTTACAACTTCTACATGGTTTGTATTCTCATAACAAACTTGTTCATATGTTGGATTTTTGATATCACCTCCAGCATAACCAACTGAAGTTAACCATACGCCATCTAGCTGCCAAAATTTTCTTTCCACACCCCAAAAACATCCAGCTCCAAATATAATTTCATTGTATTCAGTCGGAGCTTCTGAGCTAAGAGAAATCCCATTTAAGTAGTGATTCATAATTTTAATAAATACCTTCTATCGATATTTCTCCATGCTCATAATTAATAATTTTATTGTTTGATAATTTAAGTTTAAGGCTGCCGTCAGCATTTATACCATCAAAAATACCTGTTTCAATAATTTTTTCGTTATGCCTTATTTTAATATTTAAATTCATATGAACGCATAGTTCATGCCATTTTTTTTCCCACGATTCTATTCCATTATCGCAAAAGTGGATATAGCTTTTTAAAATGCCATTTATTAGCTCATTTCTCATTGAGCTAACTTTAAAAGAGGATAGATCTCCCCACCATTCTTCTTTTTCTGGTTGATTTAGGTTAATTCCTATGCCAACAATATTATTAATATTAGTTCCCATTACCTCTTTTTCAATCAAAATCCCTCCAATCTTCTTTTTTGCAAGAATTATGTCATTTGGCCATTTAAGACCAACTTCTTTAGTTTTAATCATTGAATTAATGACATTTGCACATATCAGACCAACTATTAAGCTTAAAGGAGCAATATTCATAGTTTCCTTGGAATAGATAGACATATAGATATTCCCAGAACTGGGACTAGACCATGTCTTGCCTAATCTTCCTCTTCCTCTAGTTTGATGTTCTGAAATAATTATATGAAAATCTTTTTTAAGTTCAATTCTCTTACATTCTTCATTTGTTGAGTCAATGGTGTTGTAAATATCTAAATTAACCCTTTCTTTGGGGAGATCTTTTAGTATTTTTTGTTTATTTAGTATATTCAATTTAAAAAACCTGTTGACTTAAATTCATTCTAGAACAAAAATAGCTAGCTTGATATGGAGAGGTGGGTGAGTGGTTAATACCAGCAGACTGTAAATCTGCCGCTTCGGCTACGTAGGTTCGAATCCTACCCTCTCCACCATGTCTCTTTTCTTATCAAAAAAGCTTAAAAAATAATCTAATTTTTAATTGAAAAAAGGTTGAGTTTATAACTTTTTAGAGGGATAATACGCCACCTTAAAATAGGACGCTACATATTCGGGCTCATATAGCTCAGTGGTAGAGCACTTGCTTGGTAAGTAAGAGGTCACCGGTTCAAGTCCGGTTATGAGCTCCATTTTGGTAAAAAATAATTATTTCAGAGAGGCATAAAAAGATGGCAAGAGAAAAATTTGAAAGAACGCTTCCCCACGTTAACGTAGGGACAGTTGGTCACGTTGACCATGGTAAAACAACACTTACAGCTGCATTAACAAAAGTAGCTGCTGAAGTATTTGGCGGAGACGCTGTTGACTTTGCAAATATTGATAATGCTCCAGAAGAAAGAGAAAGAGGAATAACAATTGCCACTTCTCATGTTGAGTATGTTTCAACTGCAAGACATTATGCTCACGTTGACTGTCCGGGTCACGCAGATTATGTTAAAAATATGATCACAGGTGCTGCCCAGATGGATGGTGCAATATTAGTTGTTAGTGCTGCTGATGGTCCAATGCCTCAAACTAGAGAGCACATTCTATTAGCAAGGCAGGTTGGTGTTCCACACATTGTTGTATACATGAACAAAGCTGACCAAAATGATGATCCTGAAATGATTGAACTTGTTGAGATGGAAATAAGAGAGCTCTTAAATGAGTATGATTTCCCTGGTGATGATACTCCAATTATTGTTGGTAGTGCTCTTAAGGCATTAGAAGGAGATACATCAGAAATAGGTGTCCCATCAGTTCAAAAACTTATTGAAACATTAGATAGTTATGTACCAGAGCCCGAAAGACCAGTTGACGGAGCATTCTTAATGCCTATCGAAGATGTGTTTACTATATCTGGTAGAGGAACTGTTGTTACTGGAAGAATTGAAACAGGTATCGTAAATACTGGTGACCCATTAGAGATCGTTGGTATCAAAGACACATCTACAACAACTTGTACTGGTGTTGAAATGTTTAGAAAATCTTTAGATGAAGGTAGAGCTGGTGAAAACTGTGGTGTCTTGTTAAGAGGTGTTGAAAGAGATGCTGTTGAAAGAGGACAAGTTTTAGCTAAACCTGGATCAATATCGCCTCATACTAAGTTTGAAGCTGAGATATATGTATTAAGTAAAGATGAAGGAGGTAGACATACTCCTTTCATGAATAACTATAGACCTCAGTTCTATTTCAGAACTACTGACGTAACGGGTGCATGTGAGCTTCCGAGTGGTGTTGAAATGGTTATGCCTGGTGATAATATCAAAATGAATATTGAACTTATTGCCCCAATTGCAATGGACGAAGGTCTTAAATTTGCGATTAGAGAAGGTGGAAGAACAGTTGGTGCTGGCGTAGTATCAAAAATTATTGAGTAATTATTGACTTTTTAGCCGAGGCCTTTGTGTCTCGGCTTACTTGTCTCTGAGGAATATGAAAATAAGTTTTAGGCCAGTAGCTCAATTGGTAGAGTACCGGTCTCCAAAACCGGGGGTTGTGGGTTCGAGACCCTCCTGGCCTGCCAAGTTTAACTTGCTGCCAAAATAGGAAATATATGGCTAAAGGATCAGCTTCAAAAATGATAGATAATGTTAAGTGGCTTGTTGCACTAGCAGTTTTTTGTGCTGCTGTAATTGGTAATAGCTACTTTGTTGAGATTGCTTTCTTATATAGAGTCTTAGGAGTTGTATTTCTATTTATTGTTGGACTTGTTGTTTTATCAATTACTGATTTTGGTTCTAATGCAATCAAGCTAATGAAAGAATCAAGAACAGAAATTAGAAGAGTCGTTTGGCCAACTCGCATAGAAACAACTCAAACATTTTTAGTGGTATTCGGTTCTATAATTGTTTTGTGTTTATTCTTTTGGGCTCTTGAATCTCTTTTAACTTTTTTAACTAAATTGGTTTTAGGTTAGTAATATGGATTGGTATGTAATACAAGCTTACTCAGGCTATGAGCAAAAAGTTAAAATAGCCCTTGAAGAGAAAATAGAGCTAAATAATTTATCTGATAAATTTGGAGAAATTTTGATACCCACTGAGCAAATAGTAGAACTTAGAGGCGGGTCAAAAAAAACTACTGAAAGAAAATTTTTTCCTGGATACATTCTAGTCCAAATGCTTCTTGAAGATGACTCGTGGCAACTAGTTCAATCAACTCCAAGGGTATCTGGTTTTGTAGGTGGCACTAAAGATAGACCGCTCCCGATATCAGAGGACGATGTCAATAACATAATAAACAGGATTGAGGTTGGCGAAGATGCACCAGCACCAAAAACTATTTATGAGCCAGGCGAAGTTGTTAGGGTTTGCGATGGACCGTTTAATGACTTTAATGGTGTTGTAGAAAGTGTTGATTATGAAAGAAACATGGTCAAGGTTTCAGTTCAAATTTTAGGAAGAGCAACTCCGGTTGATCTTGAATTTATGCAAATAGAGAAAACATAATGGCAAAAAAAGTAGCAAATATACTTAAATTACAAATTCCTGCGGGCGGAGCTAATCCTAGTCCACCTGTTGGTCCTGCTCTTGGTCAGGTTGGTGTTAATATTATGGATTTTTGTAATGCATTCAATTCTGAAACACAGAATGCAGAGAAAGGACTGCCATTACCGGTTGTAATTACTGTTTATGAGGATAAATCATTTACATTTGTTGTAAAAACTCCTCCAGCAGCTGTCTTAATTAAAAAGGCTTTAGGAATTCCAAAAGGAAGTGGTGAGCCTAATAGAGAAAAAGTTGGCAAACTCACTAGAGCCCAACTTGAAGATATAGCTAAACAAAAAGAACCTGATTTAAATTCAAATGATATAGATGCTGCCGTATTGATTATTGCTGGTACAGCTAGAAGTATGGGAGTTGAGGTAGATTTATGAGTAAAGTAACTAAAAAACAAAAGATTATTTTAGAAAAAGTTGATCCAGAAAAAATCTATTCAATATCTGAGGCATTAGAGATAATGCAGTCAGTGAGGTCTCCAAAATTTGAAGAGTCAATAGATATAGCTATTAGACTGGGTGTTGATCCTAATAAATCTGATCAAAACGTAAGAGGTGCCGTAACACTTCCTAACAGTTTAGGTAAAGCTGTTAGCGTTGCTGTTTTTGCTGACGGTGATCAGGCTGATGTCGCAAAGGCTGCCGGAGCTGAGTATATAGGTATGGATGATTTAGCAGACAAGTTTTCTAAAGAAGAAATAAGCGTTGATGTAGTTATATCATCAAATGATGCTATGAAAGTTGTTGGTAAGCTTGGTCAGGTATTAGGTCCAAAAGGTTTAATGCCTAATCCTAAAACAGGGACCGTTACTGATGATGTTGCTACTGCTATTAATAATGCAAAAGCTGGACAAGTCAGATTTAGAACAGATAAAAATGGAATTATTCATGGAAGCATTGGCAAAGTATCTTTTGATATAGATAAAATTAAAGCTAATGCATCTGCATTATTGGAAGAATTAAAAAAATTAAAACCAGCATCTGCAAAGGGAATTTATATAGGTAATATTGCGCTTAGCAGCACAATGGGACCTGGTATAAAAATAAATTCTTCAGAGTTGGTATAAGTTTTAACTTTGTAAGCAATTACAAAGTTAGATAGTTGCGTTTACGCAGCCGTCAAAGACCGTAGGTGTCGAAAGACTTAATTTCCTACGTAGGTGGTGTTCAAATTGTAATTTTGCAATTTGTCGCCGAATGGCCGAAAGGCTTAAACAGGAGAATTGCTGTGGCGTTATCGAAAAGTGAAAAAGAAAGAATTGTAGGTGAAGTTAAAGAAGTTGCATCTAATGCATCATCTTTAGTTATTTCAGATGCTAGAGGTTTAAAAGTTAGCGAATTATCTGAAGTAAGACAAAAAGCTACTCAGTCAGGTATACATATCCAAATAATCAAGAACTCTCTTGCTAAGTTAGCATTTGAAGGAACTGATTTTGGTTGTTCAGACGAAGTACTTGTAGGGCCTTCATTATTTGCTTTCTCATTTGAAGAGCCAGGTGCAGCCGCAAAATTGCTTAAAACATATGCTAAAAACTTTGATAATTTAGAAATCAAAGCTTTGGTTGTTGAAGGGCAATTACTTGATGGAGGACAGATAGATATTCTAGCTACTCTTCCTTCTAAAGATGAAGCTTATGGCCTCATTGCAAATGTATTGCAAGCTCCAGTAAGTAAATTCGCTACTTTATTAAATGAAGTCCCGAGTAAGCTTGCAAGGGTTTTATCAGCAGTTCAAGACAAAAAAAAGGCTTCAGCCTAAATTATAAGGAGAATTAGAATGGCAACTAGTAAAGAGGATATTTTAAAAGCTATTGAAGAGATGTCAGTTATGGATCTTGTAGATCTTATTTCTGATATTGAAGAAAAGTTTGGTGTAACAGCAGCAGCAGCAGTTGCAGCAGCACCAGCAGCAGGTGGTGGTGGAGATGCTCCTGCAGAAGAAGAAAAAGATGCATTTGATGTTGTATTAAGTGCAGCTGGCGATCAAAAAGTTCAAGTCATTAAAGCTGTTAGAGCTATTACTGGTCTTGGATTAAAAGAAGCTAAAGATATGGTTGATGGTGCACCAAGTACTGTAAAAGAAGGTGCAAGTAAAGATGATGCAGAGGCTATGGTTGCTCAATTAACCGAAGCGGGCGCAACAGCTGAACTTAAGTAAAACTATTAAACATATAAATATTAATTAAAAGGGCGCATTTATGTCATACAGCTATACAGAGAAGAAAAGAATAAGAAAAAACTTTGGTACCTTCAAAAAGGTTATGGACCTTCCAAACCTTATTGAAACCCAGACCAAGTCTTATTCTGAATTTTTACAAGCTGATGTGGCTCCTGAAGCAAGAAAGAAGCAAGGACTTGAAGAAGTATTCCAGTCATTGTTTCCTATTAAGAGTGTTTCAGGTAATGCTGCTCTTGAATATGTTTCATACGAACTTGGTAAAAATACTTATGATGTTCAAGAGTGTTTAATACAAGGTCTTTCTTATTCAGCACCATTAAGAATTAAAGTAAAACTTGTTCTCTATGATAGAGAGTCAAATTTTAAAGAAATAAAAGATATCAAAGAGGGTGAAGTCTTTATGGGCGAAGTACCTCTAATGACTTCTGATGCGTCATTTGTTGTTAATGGAACAGAAAGAGTTGTTGTATCCCAACTTCATAGATCACCTGGTGTTTTTTATGATCATGATAAAGGGAAAACTCATTCATCAGGAAAAGTTTTATATTCAGCAAGAATAATTCCTTACAGAGGCTCATGGCTTGATTTTGAATTTGATCCTAAGGATATTCTATTTAGTAGAATAGATAGAAGAAGAAAAATTCCCGCAACAATTATGTTAAGAGCTCTTGATATGAGCACAGAAGAAATCCTATCAGAATTCTATGATGAGGATTTATTTACCATAGAAAAAGATGCTGTAAAACTTGCTTTAATCCCAGAAAGACTCAGAGGTGAAACTCTTCCAGTAGATCTTAAGGTCAAAAGCAAAGTTTATGTTGAGGCTGGTAAAAGGATTACTGCAAGACATATAAAAGAATTATCTAGTGCTAAAGTAAATGAAATCACCTTAGCTGAAGAATTTTTAATTGGAAAAGTGCTATCAAAAGATATTTTTAATAAAGAAACTGGAGAGGTGCTTTTTGTAGCAAATACCGAAATCGATGAAGTTGTACTAGAGGCTCTTAAAGAAAATAAAGTTAATGAAATCTCTTGCCTATTTATAAATGAATTAGACAAAGGCCCCTACATATCAAATACATTAAGAGCAGACCCAACTTCAAACAGACTTGAGGCATTGGTAGAAATTTACAGAATGAT
Organism: gamma proteobacterium SCGC AAA168-P09; assembly: GCA_000385055.1. Taxonomy (GTDB): domain Bacteria; phylum Pseudomonadota; class Gammaproteobacteria; order Magnimaribacterales; family D2472; genus SCGC-AAA076-P13. The sequence continues at coordinate 154,353 of ARRL01000003.1, read as the reverse complement.
GAGACCGGGTGAACCACCAACCAAAGATTCAGCAGATACATTATTTAATAATCTTTTCTTTAATGAAGAAAGATACGACCTATCTGAGGTTGGAAGGATGAAGTTTAATAGAAGGCTAAAACTAGATTCTGAAAAAGAAAATCCACATATTCTTGATAAAGAAGACATTATCGAAGTTATGAAAGGAATTGTGAATATAAGAGATGGCCACGATATTGTTGATGATATTGATCACTTAGGAAACAGAAGAGTTAGATCTGTTGGTGAGATGACAGCAAACCAATTTAGGGTTGGTTTAATTAGAGTTGAAAGAGCAGTAAGAGAAAGACTAAGCATGGCTGAAGCTGATGAGCTTGGACCGCAAGATCTTATTAATGCAAAACCAGTTACAGCTGCCATAAAAGAATTTTTTGGATCTAGTCAATTATCACAGTTTATGGATCAAAATAATCCACTTTCTGAGATTACACATAAAAGAAGAGTTTCCGCATTAGGGCCTGGAGGTCTTACAAGAGAAAGAGCTGGGTTTGAGGTTAGAGACGTTCATCCAACTCATTACGGTAGAGTTTGTCCAATTGAAACTCCTGAGGGACCAAACATTGGACTTATAAACTCATTCGCTTCTTATTCAAGAACAAATCAATATGGATTTATAGAAACTCCATATAGAAAAGTTGTAAATGGAAAAGTTACTGATGAAATAATGTATTTGTCAGCTATTGATGAAGCAGAGCACGTAATTGCTCAGGCTAATGTTGCTCTAGATAAAAATAATAAGTTTGTAGATGATCTTGTCGCAGTAAGGCATGCAAATGAATTTGAGCTTATGTCACCTGATAGGGTTGATTTAATGGATGTATCACCTCAACAGGTTGTATCAATAGCAGCATCCTTAATACCTTTCTTAGAGCATGATGATGCAAACAGAGCTCTCATGGGATCTAATATGCAAAGACAAGCTGTTCCTGTCCTAAGAGCAGAGAAACCACTTGTTGGAACTGGTTTAGAGTCTGTTGTTGCTAGAGATTCAGGAGTATGTATAGTTGCTAAGAATTCAGGGGTTGTTGAAAGTGTAGATGCTTCAAGAATAGTTGTTAGAGTTACCGATAAAAAATCAAAATCAGCATCGGATGTATACAATCTTGTGAAGTACACAAGGTCAAATCAAAACACTTGTATAAATCAGAGACCTATTGTTCAAATTGGAGATACTGTTAAAGCAGGTGATGTTTTAGCTGATGGACCATCAGTTGATAATGGTGAGTTGGCACTTGGTCAAAATATTCGTATCGCATTTATGCCTTGGAATGGGTATAACTTTGAGGATTCAATTCTAATATCAGAAAAAGTTGCTAGAGAAGATAGGTTTACATCTATTCACATTCAAGAAATTGTTTGTGTTGCAAGAGATACTAAATTAGGTTCTGAAGAAATAACTGCTGATATACCAAATGTGGGTGAGGGATCACTAAATAAATTAGATGAATGTGGAATTGTTTATGTTGGTGCAGAGGTTGTTCCTGGAGATATACTGGTTGGTAAGATTACTCCTAAGGGAGAAACACAACTCTCACCAGAAGAGAAACTTCTTAGAGCTATTTTTGGTGAAAAAGCCTCTGATGTTAAAGATACTTCACAAAGATCAAGCTCTAAAGGAACCGTAATCGGAGTTGAAGTATTTACTAGAGATGGGGTTGAGAAAGATGAAAGAACTCAAGCAATTGAGCAAGATCATTTAGATCAATCAAAGAAAGATGCTGATGATGAAGCATCAGTTGTAGAACAAGCTACAAAAACTAGACTATGTGAATTACTAAAAGGTAAAAAAGCAATCAAGGGTAATGGGGTTAAGAAAGGCGAAACACTTACTGAAGAAAAACTTGAGTCGCTTGACCTTAACGATATTTTTTCTATCAGAACAGATGCAGATGGTATAAATGACGTTATAGAAGATACAGAAAAAAGCTATAACGAATATGTTAAAGATATCAAAACTAGATTTGAAGAGAAAAAAGCAAAAATAATCAGAGGGCACGATCTTGCGCCTGGGGTTATTAAAATCGTTAAAGTATATTTAGCTATAAAAAGAAGAATTCAGCCTGGTGATAAAATGGCTGGCCGACATGGTAATAAAGGTGTTATTTCTGAGATTATGCCTGTTGAAGATATGCCATATGACGATAATGGAAACCCGGTTGACATTGTGTTAAATCCTCTTGGTGTTCCATCTAGGATGAACGTTGGACAAATTTTAGAAACTCATATGGGTGCTGCTGCAAAAGGCATTGGAGAAAAAATTGATTCCATGCTTAAAGCTAATGCAAAACCAGCTGAGCTTAAAGATTATCTTGACCAACTTTATAATAAAAATGCTATTAATAAAGAAGATATATCTTCATTTAATAATAGTGAAATTTTAGAATTGGCAAACAACTTAAAAGATGGTCTTCCAATTGCAACACCAGTTTTTGATGGCGCAAAGGAAAGCGAGGTAAAAGATCTACTGAAATTAGCTGATTTACCAGAGTCAGGCCAATTTACTCTATATGACGGTAGAACAGGGTCTAAATTTGATAGACCTGTAACTGTAGGTTACATGTATATCATTAAACTAAACCATTTAGTTGATGACAAAATGCATGCAAGGTCTACAGGATCATACAGTCTTGTAACACAACAGCCACTTGGCGGAAAGGCTCAGTTTGGTGGTCAGAGATTTGGGGAAATGGAAGTTTGGGCTTTAGAAGCTTATGGAGCTTCTTATACATTGCAAGAAATGCTCACAGTTAAGTCTGATGACGTAGCAGGCAGAACTAAAATGTATAAAAATATTGTTGATGGTAGTTATGAAATGGATGCAAACATCCCAGAGTCATTTAATGTTCTAAGCAAAGAAATTAAATCACTAGGTATTAACCTCGAATTAGATTCAGAAAACTAGGAGATAAAATTGAGAGACTTATTAAATTCATTAAAAACAGGGCAGGATGATTTTACAACTATATCTGCTGGCTTAGCATCTCCACAAGTTATAAAATCTTGGTCTTTCGGAGAGGTAAAAAAACCTGAAACTATTAACTATAGAACTTTTAAACCAGAAAGAGATGGTCTTTTTTGTTCAAAGATATTTGGGCCTATAAAAGATTACGAATGCATTTGTGGTAAATACAAACGTATGAAACACAGAGGTGTTGTTTGTGAAAAATGTGGAGTTGAAGTTACTCTAGCAAAAGTAAGAAGAGAAAGAATGGGTCATATTGATTTAGCAGCACCAGTTGCTCATATATGGTTTTTAAAATCATTACCATCAAGAATCGGCCTTCTTTTAAATACTACGCTTAGAGAAATTGAAAGAGTACTATATTTTGAAAGTTACATTGTTACAGACCCAGGATTAACAGAGCTAGAAAAGGGACAAATCTTAACAGAAGAAGAGTGGGTAGAAAAATATGAGGAGTTTGGTGATGAATTCTCTGCTGGGATGGGAGCTGAAGCAGTAAAAATATTACTGGAAGAGCTAGATATTAATGAAGAGATTCGAGAAATTAGAGAAGAAATTCCTCAAACTAATTCAGAGACAAAGCTTAAAAAACTTTCTAAAAGATTAAAATTATTAGAAGCATTCAATGAGTCAGGCAATAGACCAGAATGGATGATTATGGATGTATTGCCAGTTCTACCACCTGATCTTAGACCATTAGTTCCCTTAGAAGGTGGAAGATTTGCCACTTCAGATTTAAATGACTTATATAGAAGAGTTATTAATAGAAACAATAGATTAAAAAGATTATTAGAGCTAAGTGCTCCAGAAATTATTGTTAGAAATGAAAAAAGGATGCTTCAGGAATCTGTAGACGCATTGCTAGATAATGGCAGAAGAGGAAGAGTAATTACAGGCACTAATAAACGTCCATTGAAGTCACTAGCTGACATGATTAAAGGTAAAGGTGGAAGGTTTAGACAGAACCTATTAGGAAAAAGGGTTGACTACTCAGGAAGATCCGTAATTGTCTCAGGACCAAATTTAAAACTTCATCAATGTGGTCTTCCAAAGAAAATGGCATTAGAGCTTTTCAAACCATTTGTATATGGAAAACTTGAGCAACGTGAACTTGCTACAACTATAAAGGCTGCAAAAAAACTTGTTGAAAGAGAAACCCCTGAAGTATGGGAGGTTTTAGAAGATGTTATCAGAGAGCATCCTGTAATGTTAAACAGAGCACCAACACTGCATAGATTAGGCCTTCAAGCATTCGAACCAAAATTAATTGAAGGTAAAGCAATTCAGTTACATCCTCTAGTTTGTGTTGCTTTTAATGCTGATTTTGACGGTGACCAAATGGCTGTCCATGTTCCTCTCACACTTGAAGCCCAGCTAGAAGCTAGAGCTTTAATGATGTCCACAAATAATATTTTATCACCTGCTGACGGTTCTCCGATTATTAACCCAACTCAAGATATTGTTCTTGGTCTTTATTACATGACAAGAGATAACGCCACCGCTTCAGGTGGAGGTAGAGTTTTTAGTGACCCTGATGAAGTTTTAAGAGCATATGAGACAGAAACCTTAGACGTTCACTCATCTATCAAGGTTAGAATCACAGATGAGAATGGAGACAAATCTATACATGAAAGCACTGTTGGTAGAGTTTTAATTTGGAGAATTACTCCAGATGAAGTTGGTTTTGAAAATATTAACAAAGTTTTAAATAAGAAATTAATCTCAAAACTTGTTGATATTTCTTATAGAAAAGCTGGACTAAAGAAAACTGTTATCTTTGCAGATCAATTAATGTATTTAGGATTTGATTTTTCCACTAGATCAGGCTCTTCAATTGGTGTAAATGATTTTGTAATACCAGAAGAAAAAGCCAAAATTATCGATGACTCAGAAAAAGAAGTTAAAGCAATTGAAAAACAATTTGACTCCGGCTTAGTAACACGTGGTGAAAGATATAATAAAGTTATTGACATATGGTCTAGAGCAAATGAACAGGTTGCAAAGGCTATGATGGAAAAAATTAGCACTGAGACTGTTGAAACTCCAGATGGTAATAATGTTGAGCAGTCTTCTTTTAATTCTGTATATATATATGCAGATTCGGGTGCAAGAGGCTCACCAGCTCAAATCAGACAGTTGTCTGGCATGAGAGGGTTAATGTCGAAACCTGATGGATCAATTATTGAGACTCCTATCACTGCGAATTTTAGAGAAGGTCTCTCAGTTCTTCAGTACTTTATTTCTACTCATGGAGCTAGGAAAGGACTTGCAGATACAGCATTAAAAACTGCTAACTCTGGATACCTAACAAGAAGATTATGTGATGTATCTATGGATTCAGTTATTAATATCGATGACTGCGGTACTGAAAATTCCATAACCGTGACATCCATTATTGATGGTGGTGAAATCATTCAAGCTCTAACAGACAGAATATTAGGAAGGGTTATTGCTGAGCCTATCCATGATACTGATGGTAATGAGTTATTCGCTAAAGATACTATGCTAGATGAGGATGCTGTTGATTTAATTGAGTCATTAAATTTGGCATCACTTAAGGTTAGATCTCCAATGACATGCGAAGCATCAATTGGTGTTTGTTCAAAGTGTTATGGAAGAGATTTAGCAAGAGGGCATTTAGTGCACAGAGGTGAAGCAGTTGGAGTAGTTGCAGCTCAGTCAATTGGGGAACCTGGAACACAGTTAACCATGCGTACTTTCCATATTGGTGGTGCTGCATCTAGCTCATCAGAAGACAATGCTATACATAATAAGAATGCAGGTGCTGTTTCATATTCAAGTGATATGAAAACTGTTACAAATAAAGATAAGCTTGAAGTTGTAGTTTCAAGAAATGCAATGTGTACCATCACAGACATTAATGGAAAAATAACAGAGCAATATAAAGTTCCTTATGGTGCAACTCTTGAGGTAGATGATGCTGCAGACTTAACTGATGGTATTAAAATCGCTTCATGGGATCCATATACAAGACCTATTATTGCAGAAGCTTCCGGTAAAGTTAAATTTGTAGATATTGAAGACGGCGTTACTGTTAGAGAGCAATTAGATGAGTTAACAGGGTTATCTAGTATTGAAATAATTGAAGTATCAGATAGACCTGCAGCTGGAAGAGATATGTCTCCAAAAGTACTAATTCAGGACTCAAAAGGAAAAACACTTCTTATGGGTGAATTTAAAGCACCTGCTGAATATCCACTTCCTGCTGGCGGCCTAGTAAATATTGCTAATGGTCAAAAAATTACTGCTGGTGAAGTGATAGCTAGGATGCCATTAGTTGCTTCTAAAACTAAAGATATTACAGGTGGTCTTCCAAGAGTGGCGGATTTATTTGAAGCTAGAAAACCAAAAGATGCTGCCGTATTATCTGAAGAAACTGGAATTATTTCTTTTGGTAAAGAAACAAAAGGCAAAGTAAGATTAGTAATTACTCCAGAGGGAGCAACTAAAAAAACACAGAATACAGAAATGCTTATTCCTAAGCATAGAACATTATCTGTTTTTGAAGGTGAAAGAATCACTAAAGGAGATATCATTTCAGATGGACCATTCAGTCCTCATGACATCCTGAGGCTAAAAGGCATTCCTGCTCTTACTAATTTCATTGTTAATGAGATTCAAGATGTCTATAGGCTACAAGGCGTATCGATTAATGATAAGCATATTGAAACTATATTAAGACAGATGCTAAGGAAAGCATTAATTTTAGATGGTGGAGATACTAAGTTTATTCAAGGTGATCAAGTTAGCTATGCAGAACTTAAAGAAGAAAATGAAAAGATAGAGTCTGCTGGAAAAAATCCAGCTGAATTTGAGAGAGTGTTGCTTGGAATTACAAAAGCATCTCTTGCTACTGATTCATTTATCTCTGCTGCTTCTTTCCAAGAAACAACAAGAGTTTTAACAGAAGCTGCAGTTACTGGCAAAAAAGATCACTTAAGAGGACTTAAAGAAAATGTTGTTGTTGGAAGACTGATTCCTGCTGGAACAGGTATGGAATTTCATGACAGACTGAAGAATAAAAAACAATTTGATCTTGAGGAACAAACCTTATCTGCTGATGACATAGAGGCAGCATTAAGACAAGAACTTCAAGAAAATGAAGAATAGTGTTGACCGCAACTAATCTGCTCTATAAAATCGCGGCCTAACTAAAATAAAATATTATGGCAACAGTAAATCAATTATTAAAAAAGTCTAGAAAACCAAAAGTTAGAAAGACAGATGTTCCTGCATTAAATGCTTGTCCACAAAGAAGAGGTGTTTGTACACGTGTGTATACAACAACTCCTAAGAAACCTAATTCAGCATTAAGAAAAGTCTGCAGAGTTAGATTAACCAGTGGATATGAAGTTACATCTTATATAGGTGGTGAAGGCCATAATCTTCAAGAACATTCACTTGTTTTAATAAGAGGTGGAAGGGTTAAAGATCTTCCAGGTGTTAGATATCATACCGTTAGAGGAACATTAGATACTTCAGGTGTTGCAAATAGAAAACAGAGAAGATCTAAATACGGAGCAAAAAAAGGTAAATAATTATGCCAAGAAGAAGAAGTCCCGAGAAGAGAAAAGTTTTACCAGATCCTAAGTATAAGGATGTAATTCTTGCTAAGTTTATGAATAACCTTATGAAAGATGGTAAAAAATCTGTAGCAGAAAAAATTGTGTATGGAGCCTTTGATCAAATTACTAAAACCTCCAAAGAGGAACCCCTTGATGTTTTTATGAAAGCATTAGAAGAGGTTAGTCCAGTTGTTGAGGTTAAATCAAGAAGAGTTGGAGGAGCTAACTATCAAGTGCCTATAGAAATTAGGCCATCAAGAAGACAGGCTCTGGCTATGAGATGGATTGTTGATGCCGCTCGTAAGAGAAGTGAAAAATCAATGAATTTAAGATTAGCTGGAGAACTAATGGATGCTTCTCAAAAAAAAGGTTCAGCAGTCAGAAAAAGAGAAGATGTGCACAAAATGGCTGAAGCTAATAAAGCTTTCTCTCACTTTAGATTTTAAAAAAAATTATTCAAATATAAATTATGGCAAGACAAACTGTTCTAAATAAATATCGTAATGTTGGTATATGTGCTCACGTTGATGCTGGCAAAACAACAACAACTGAAAGAGTTCTTTTTTATACAGGTCTTTCGCATAAGATAGGTGAAGTTCATGATGGTGCTGCTACCATGGACTGGATGGAGCAAGAGCAAGAAAGAGGTATCACCATTACTTCGGCGGCTACAACTTGTTTTTGGAGTGGAATGGAACAACAGTTCCCTCAACATCGCATCAATATAATTGATACTCCTGGTCACGTTGATTTCACTATTGAGGTTGAGAGATCTCTTAGGGTTCTTGATGGAGCGGTGGTTGTTTTCTGCGGAACTTCAGGTGTAGAACCTCAATCAGAAACTGTTTGGAGACAAGCGAATAGATACGAAGTGCCAAGAGTTGTTTTTGTTAACAAAATGGACAGGGCCGGTGCAAATTTTGAAAGAGTTGTAGATCAAATTAAGACTAGACTTCAGGCTAATATTATTCCTATTCAGTACAACATAGGCGCAGAAGAAGATTTTAAAGGTGTCGTTGATTTAATTAATAATAGAGCAATTTACTGGAACGAAGACGATCAAGGTCTTACATTTGATTCTAAAGAAATACCAGATGAGCTTGTTGATAAATGTGCACAGTTAAGAGAAGAAATGGTTGAAGCTGCAGCTGAAGCGAATGAAGAATTAATGGATGCATACCTTGAATCTGGTGAGTTGTCTGTTGAGCAAATTAAAGAAGGCCTTAGAATCAGATCGCTTGCAAACGAGTTAATAGTTGGTTTATGCGGATCAGCTTTTAAAAACAAGGGTGTTCAGGCAATGTTAGATGCCGTTGTAGAGTTTTTACCTGCGCCTGATGAGGTCAAAGCCATTACCGGAGTTATACCAAATAATAGCCAGGAAGACGAAGTTGAAGATTCAAGAAAATCTTCAGATGATGAGCCTTTTTCAGCTCTAGCTTTCAAGATAGCCACCGATCCGTTTGTTGGCACATTAACTTTTATTAGAGTTTACTCCGGAGTTCTTTCAGTTGGTGATGCAGTTACCAATTCAACAAAATCTAAAAAAGAGAGAGTTGGAAGAATGGTACAGATGCATTCAAACAACAGAGAAGAAATAAAAGAAGTAAGAGCTGGTGATATAGCTGCATGTATTGGATTAAAAGATATTACAACGGGTGACACTTTATCTGACATAAATAAACCAATTGTGTTAGAAAGAATGGATTTTCCTGAGCCTGTGATCTCTGTTGCAGTTGAACCAAAATCAAAACCAGATCAAGAAAAAATGTCTTTGGCATTAGGTAAATTAGCACAAGAAGACCCATCTTTCAGAGTTGCTAGTGATGAGGAGTCTGGTCAAACTATTATTTCTGGAATGGGTGAGCTTCACTTAGATGTTCTTGTAGATAGGATGAAAAGAGAATTTTCAGTAGAGGCTAATATTGGAAAACCGCAAGTTGCATATAGAGAAACTATTAAAGAATCTGTTGAAGTTGAGGGTAAATTTGTTAGGCAGAGTGGAGGTAAAGGTCAATATGGCCATGTTTGGTTAAAACTTGAACCACTTGGACTAGATGATGAATATGAATTTGTAGACAAGATCGTTGGTGGTGTAATACCTAAAGAATATATTCCTGCTGTAAATAAAGGCATTCAAGAACAAATGCAAAATGGTGTCATTGCAGGATATCCTCTACTTGCTTTAAGAGCAACTTTATATGATGGATCTTTCCACGATGTTGATTCAAACGAAATGGCATTTAAAATTGCTGGCTCTATGGCACTAAAAGAAGGAGCAAATAAAGCTAAACCTGCTCTACTTGAACCTGTAATGAAGGTTGTTGTAGTTACCCCTGAAGAGCATATGGGAGATGTAGTGGGTGATTTGAATAGAAGAAGAGGTATTATCCTAGGAATGGAAGACATCACTTCAGGCAAAGAAGTTTCATCTGAAGTTCCTCTTGCTGAAATGTTTGGTTATGCAACTGACCTTAGATCTGCAACTCAAGGAAGAGCAACATTCACTATGGAATTTACAAAGTATGGTGAAGTTCCAAACAACATTGCAGAGGGTTTAAAAACCTCATAAATATAAGTTTAAAAACTGTCTAATATTGTTGACAGTATAGCTAGTGGGAGCTTAGAATACGCCACATTTTGCGATTAGCAAAATAATAAAATTTTATAAATTATAGGATAAACAAGGAAAAATGGAGAATCAATCAATCAGAATTAGGCTTAAGGCTTTTGATTATAGACTGATTGATGCTTCAGCTAAATTAATAGTAGAAACTGTTAAAAAAACAGGAGCTATAATTAATGGACCAATTCCTCTACCTGTTAAAAAAGAAAGAACAACAATATTAAAATCTCCGCACAAAGATAAAGATGCAAGAGACCAATATGAGATTGTTACTTATAAAAGACTAATGGATATAGTCCAGCCAACTGATAAAACAGTTGATGCTTTAATGAAATTAGATCTATCCTCTGGGGTAGATGTTCAGATAAGCCTGGGTTAAATCCTAAATTTTAACGCGTTAGCGGCCATAGAGGGTTATAAGCCCCGTAAAAGGAGAATAAATTGAGCATAGGCTTAATAGGGAAAAAATCTGGAATGACTCGTCTTTTCCTAGAAGACGGAGAGTCAGTCCCAGTTACTGCGGTATCTGTATGCGGTAACTTTATAGCTGATATTAAAACATCTGAAAGAGATGGATACGATGCTTATGTTGTATCAAAGACAAAAAAGTCAAACAATATCAATAAATCAAAAAGTGAATTCTACAAAAAAATTAATCTTGAGCCCGGTATCCTTGCTGAATTTAGATCTAGTGACCAGATTTCAGAAGAGTATCAAGTTGGTAAACATCTCACTGCCGAAGTATTTGAAGTTGGTCAGTATGTTGATGTCACAGGAACCTCAAAGGGTAAAGGCTATGCGGGTGTTATTAAACGGCACAATTTTGCTATGCAAGATGCAACTCATGGTAACTCTTTATCTCATAGAGCCCACGGTTCGATTGGGCAGTGTCAAACACCGGGTAGAGTATGGAAAGGTAAAAAAATGTCAGGCCATATGGGTAATGTTCAAAAGACAGTTCAAAGTTTAAAGATTGTTGATCTGGATGTAGAAAATAACGTTATTTATATCAAGGGTGCAGTTCCAGGATTTAATGGATCTGATTTAAAAATTAAACCAGCTTTGAAAAAATCATGAAAATAGAATTACTATCATCAACAAAGAATCAGGATATTAATATTTCTGATAATGCTTTTAGCAAAGATTTTAATGAATCTTTAGTTCATCAAGCTGTAGTTAGCTTTATGGCCGGATCAAGACAAGGTACATCAAAACAAAAAACAAGATCTGAAGTTAGAGGAGGCGGAAAAAAGCCTTATAGACAAAAAGGAACTGGTAGAGCTAGAGCTGGTACCATAAGAAGTCCATTATGGCGAGGTGGCGGTGTAACTTTTGCTGCGACACCAAGAGATTATAGTAAAAAAATTAATAAGAAGATGTATAGGGCTGCTATTAGATCTATTTTCTCTGAACTATTAAGACAAGGTAGATTAGTAGCAATTGAAAAACCCGTTCTCGAGAAGCCAAAAACAAAAGAAATTGCTAATTTCCTTAAAGAATTTTCATTAAGCAAGGTGCTTATAATCACAGATGAACTTGATGCAAATTTGTACTTGTCAGCTCGTAATATACCTAATGTAGATATCATAACCGTAAGAGAAATCAATCCAGTTAATTTAATCAAAGCTCAAAAAGTAGCAGTTACGGCTGATGCGTTTAAAAAAATTGAGGAGTGGATAGATGCATAACGAAAAATTATATACCTTAATCAAGTCTCCAATAGTCACTGAAAAATCTGCAAGAGTTGGAGAAAAATTAAAACAAATAGTTTTTAAGGTTGACCTTAATTCAAATAAAAGAGAGATTAAAAAAGCTGTTGAAGAGCTATTTAAAGTAGAAGTAACAAAGGTCACTACATCCGTTGTTAAAGGTAAAAGAAAAAGAAATAGATTCGGTCTTTATAAAAGATCTGATTATAAAAAAGCTTTTGTTTCATTAAGTAAAGATTCTGAAATACAGTTTGAGGGGATTAATTAGTCATGGCAGTTATAAAAGCAAAACCAACTAGTCCAGGTAGACGTGGTGTAATAGCTGTAAAGTCTGATCTCTATAAAGGTAAACCACTAAAGTCTTTAACAAGAGCAAAGTCTAAAAATGGTGGAAGAAATAATAACGGACGAATTACTGTTAGACATCAGGGTGGTGGACATAAACAACATTACAGAGTAATTGATTTTAAAAGAAATAAGTTTGATATACCTGCTGTTGTTGAAAGAATAGAATATGATCCAAATAGATCTGCTCATATAGCATTACTTTTATACAAAGATGGAGAAAGAAGATATATCATCGCTCCTTCTAAATTAAAAGTAGGCGATGCAGTAATTTCATCTGAGAAGTGTGAAATTAAAGTCGGTAACTCCATGAAGCTAAAAGATATTCCATTAGGTACTAATATTCATTGTGTTGAATTAAAACCCTTAAAAGGTGCTCAACTTGCTAGAAGTGCTGGAACATCTGCAAGATTAGTTGCTAAAGAAGGAATATACGCAACATTAAGACTTCAATCAGGTGAAACAAGAAAGGTTTTGTGGGAATGCAGAGCTACTTTAGGGACAGTATCAAATCAAGAGAATAATCTTAAATCATTAGGTAAGGCTGGAGCTAAAAGATGGAGAGGCGTTAGACCAACTGTTAGAGGTGTGGCTATGAACCCTGTAGATCATCCACATGGTGGTGGTGAAGGAAGAACATCAGGAGGTAGACATCCATCTACACCATGGGGTGTTCCGACTAAGGGATATAAAACTAGGAAGAATCAAAGAACTGATGACCTAATTATAAGAAGAAGAGGAAGTAGGAAGTAAAGAATATGCCAAGATCATTAAAAAAAGGACCATTTATAGATTTATCTCTTGAAAAAAGAGTAGAGGCTGCATTGGCTTCAAATGACAAAAGACCAATTAAGACTTGGTCTAGAAGGTCGATGATAAATCCATCCATGGTTGGACTAACAATAGCAGTTCATAACGGAAGACAGCATATACCTGTTTATATTAATGAAGACATGGTTGGTCATAAACTTGGAGAATTTGCAATAACACGAACATTTAAAATGCACTCTGGTGATAGGAAGGCTAAATAATGGAAACAAGAGCATATTTAAAAGGCACTCGGCTTTCTCCTCAAAAAGCCGGACTAGTTGCAAATGCTATTAGAGGCAAATCTGTCCAAGATGCTATGGATTTCCTTATCTTTAATAAGCAAAAAGGTTCTGCAGTTATTAAAAAACTTCTTGAATCAGCAATTGCAAATGCAGAGCACAATAATAAAGCTGATATCGACTTACTTTCAGTCAAATCGATTATCGTCAATCAAGGAATGAGATTGAAGAGAATGAAACCAAGGGCTAGAGGAAGGGCAGATAGGATTATTAAGCCAACCTGCCATATTGAAATTATATTAGCCGAAGGGGATAAATAATGGGACAAAAAGTTAATCCAATAGGATTCAGATTAGGCACATCTAAAAAGCAAAATGCAAATTGGTATGCCAAAGGCAAGGATTTTTCTACTAATTTAATTCAAGATTTGAAAGTTAGAGAGTATTTTAAAACTAAATTAAAAAATTCTTCAATTAGTAGAATTGAATTAGAAAGATCTGCTGAGAATTTCATAGTTTCTATATATACATCAAGGCCTGGAATTATTATTGGTAAAAGAGGTGAAGAAATAGATAACCTCAAAAAAGCTGTAGAAAAAATTGTAAAGAAACCATCTCAAATAAATATTAAAGAAGTTAAAAAACCTGATTTAGATGCTCAGATACTAGCTGAAGGTGTTGCACAGCAGCTTGAAAAAAGAGTTATGTTTAGAAGAGCTATGAAAAGAACAGTTCAAAGTGCTCTAAGACAAAGCGCTAAAGGTGTAAGAATAGAGGTTTCCGGTAGACTAAATGGGGCTGAAATTGCAAGAACAGAATGGTATAGAGAAGGAAGAGTTCCTCTTCACACTCTAAGAGCAGACATTGATTATGCTACAGCAGAGGCCTTAACCACTTATGGAATTATTGGTGTAAAAGTTTGGGTATTTAAGGGTGAAATCACTGAAGATCCATATAAATCTGAAGTTGGAGTTAATTAAAAATGTTACAGCCAAAACAAACAAAATTTAGAAAAATGCATAAAGGTCGAAACAGAGGCCTTGCACAAAATGGAAATACAGTTGCTTTTGGTAGATTTGGTTTAGTTGCCTCTGATAGAGGTCGAATTACAGCTCGACAAATAGAAGCAGCAAGACGAGCTATGACTAGACATATTAAAAGGGGCGGAAATATTTGGATTAGAATTTTCCCAGATAAGCCTATTACAAAAAAACCATTAGAAGTTCGTATGGGGAAAGGTAAAGGTAATGTTGAGTATTGGGTTGCTCTAGTTCAGCCTGGAAAAGTTATGTTTGAAATGGCTGGTGTTGAAGAAGATCTTGCTAGAGAAGCATTTAAGTTAGCAGCTGCAAAGCTTCCAATTAAGACACACTTTATTAGAAAGGACGTATAAATGAATAAAGAATTGCAAGAGCTAAGAAAGAAAAATTTTGAGCAACTTAATGCAGAATTAGTAGCAACAAGACAAGAGCAGTTTAATCTTAGAATCAAACATAAGACTGGACAACTAAATGAAACTAACCAGCTTGGAATAGCTAGAAAAAAAATTGCAAAAATCAAAACACTAATGAACGAATTAAAATCACAGGATAGCAAATAATGAATACAACTAATCCAAGAGTTCTATCAGGTGTTGTTACAAGCGATAAGGCTGATAAAACAATAACTGTAAAAATTGAAAGAAAAGTTAAGCATCCGCTTTATGGAAAAGTTATGAAGAGAGCAACAAAAGTTCATGCTCATGATGAAAATAATATAGCGGCAATAGGTGACTTTGTAACTGTTAAAGAATGTAGACCATTTTCAAAAAATAAAACATGGGTTTTGGTTGAAGGCAATAATCAACCTTCTTTACAAGCTGAAAATATAACTAAGGAGAGTGAATAATGATTCAGATGCAATCACTTTTAAAAATTGCTGACAATAGCGGAGCAAGGAGTGTAATGTGCATTAAGGTCCTTGGTGGCTCTAAAAGAAGATATGCGAATATTGGCGATATCATCAAGGTTGCTGTAAGAGAAGCTATTCCTACTGGAAAAGTTAAAAAAGGCCAGGTTGTAGATGCATTAATCGTTAGAACCAAGAAGGGCGTTAGAAGAAGAGATGGGTCTTTAATTAAATTTGATGAAAATGCAGCTGTATTAATCAACAATCAAAAAGCTCCAATAGGTACGCGTGTATTTGGACCTGTGACAAGAGAGTTAAGAGATGGAAAGCATATGAAAATTCTCTCATTAGCTCCGGAGGTAATTTAATAATGATAACTCCTACAAAACTGAGAACAGGTGACGAAGTCATTGTTGTAGCTGGAAGGGATCTGGGCAAAAAAGGTACTTTGAGAAAAATTATAAAAAATAAAAATAAGGCTATTGTTACTGGAATAAATATGGTGAAAAAGCACACCAAACCGAATCCAGAAATGGGTATTACTGGAGGCGTTGTTGAACAAGAGGCTGCAATTGCCTTATCTAATTTAGCAATATGGAATCCAGGCAAGAAATCAAAAGATAAAATTGCTTATGCAACTGATAAAGATGGAAAAAAAATTAGATTATTTAAATCTGATAATAAAGAGATTAAGTAGATGTCAAATTTAAGAGAAAGATATAACAATGAGCTTAAAGCTGTTCTTCAGGAAAAGCTAGGCATTAAAAATATTATGGCGGTACCTAAACTTACTAAGGTAGTAATAAATATGGGTGTTGGAGAGGCAGCAAATGATAAGAAATATCTTGAATCAGCTGTTCAAAATATGACTGCTATAGCCGGACAAAAACCTGTTGTAACAAAAGCTAGAAAATCAGTTGCAAGTTTTAAAATTAGAGAAGGTTGGCCTCTAGGCTGCAAAGTAACTCTGCGTGGCGACAAAATGTATGATTTTATGGAAAGACTTATTGATATAGCTATTCCAAGGGAAA
This sequence comes from gamma proteobacterium SCGC AAA168-P09, assembly GCA_000385055.1. Classification (GTDB taxonomy): domain Bacteria; phylum Pseudomonadota; class Gammaproteobacteria; order Magnimaribacterales; family D2472; genus SCGC-AAA076-P13. The sequence continues at coordinate 138,120 of ARRL01000003.1, read as the reverse complement.
GAGATTTTAGAGGTTTGAATCCAAAATCTTTTGATGGACAAGGAAATTATAATTTTGGTATCAAAGAGCAAATTATTTTTCCGGAAATCAAGTTCGACAATGTAGATACTATTAGAGGTATGGATGTTTGTATTAATACTTCTGCAACAAACAAAGAGGATGCTAAAGCTTTACTTGAAGTTTTAGAGTTCCCATTTAAAAGATAGGTAATAAATATGGCAAAAAAATCAATGATTGCTAGAGAGCATAAAAGAATCAAGATGGTTGCAAAATATGCAGAAAAAAGAGCTGCTTTACAGACAATTATGAGTGATGAAAATGCTAGTAGTGAAGAAAGATATGAAGCATCAATAAAGTTTCAAAAACTTCCAAGAAATTCTAGTCCATCAAGAGTTGTAAGAAGATGTCAGGTAACTGGTAGACCTCATGCAGTGTATAGAAAGTTTGGCCTTAGCAGGATCAAGCTTAGAGAAGCAGCAATGAGAGGAGACATACCTGGTTTAGTTAAATCAAGTTGGTAAAAATAATATGAGTTTTCAAGATCCTATAGCAGATTGTTTAACAAGAATTCGTAATGGTCTAATGCGCGGCAAGGTTGACGTAGTAGTTCCTTATTCAAAGCTTAAACACGAGCTAGTAAACGTTTTAGTAACAGAAGGTTATATAAAAAGTTGTTCAAAAACTGACGTTGATGGTAAACCATTTATCAATGTTGTCTTGAAATATCACAACTCAGCCCCTGTGATCAAGACTATTAAAAGAATTAGTAAGCCAAGTTTAAGAAAATATTCTGCCTCGAATGATCTTAAGTCAGTAAAGAATGGATTAGGAGCATATATTGTTTCCACTAACCAAGGCCTAATGACAGATAAAGATGCTAAATCTAAAAATGTTGGTGGTGAAATTTTGTGTGAGGTATTTTAATATGTCTAGAGTAGCAAAGAATCCTATCGAAATAGTTGATGGCGTTACTGTTAATGTCACTGACTCTTTAATTGAAGTCAAAGGTAAAGTCGGCGAGATAACATTTGATCTTCCAGAAACTGTTTCACTTGAAGTGTCAGATAATATTATTAATGTTAAATATGACGAAGAGAATCAGCAGTCTGTTGCTTTAGCTGGAACTACAAGAGCTATTGTTAACAATATGGTTATTGGGGTATCTCAAGGTTTTGAAAAGAAATTAGAGCTTAAAGGGGTTGGTTATAGAGCTAAAGCTTCTGGGAAACTTCTTGAATTAACTCTTGGTTTTTCTCATCCTGTTAAGTACCAATTACCTGAAGAGGTTCAAGTGGAAACTCCTTCTCAAACAGAAGTTGTTCTCAAAAGCCATAATAAACAAATTTTAGGACAAGCTGCTGCTGAGATTAGAGCATTTAGACCTCCAGAGCCATACAAGGGCAAGGGAGTTAGATACTCTGACGAAAACGTAAGAAGAAAAGAAGCGAAGAAAGCAGCTGGAGCATAAAAATGAGTATTAAAAATTTATCAAGAATAAGAAGAGCTAAGAAAACAAGAATGAATATTATGGATCAAGAAAATCCTAGGTTAACTGTATTTAGATCATCTAAACACTTTTATGCTCAAATTTTTGATAGTTTAGGAACTAAGGTCCTTGCATCAGCATCAACTGTTGAAAAAGATTCAGATACAAAATCTAATAACGTTGAAGGGGCAGAAGCGGTAGGTAAGAGAGTTGCTGAAAGAGCAATAGAAAATGGAGTCAAAAAAGTTGTTTTTGATAGATCAGGATATAAATATCATGGCCGAATAAAAGCTTTAGCAGATTCTGCTAGAAAAGCTGGACTGGAGTTTTAATTAAATTATGAAAGATAATAATGTAGCAAACAATCAACAAGTAGATGCTCTTGAGGAAAAGTTAGTTCAAGTAAATAGAGTAGCTAAAGTTGTTAAAGGCGGAAGGATTTTTGGTTTCACAGCACTTACTGTTGTTGGTGACGGCAATGGAAGAGTTGGCTTTGGAAGAGGTAAGGCAAAAGAAGTGCCTATTGCAATTCAAAAAGCTATGGAAAATGCAAGAAGAAGCATGGTGGAAGTCGAACTAAATAATACAACTCTTTGGTATCCAGTTAAAGCAAAACATGGATCAGCAAATGTTTATATGCAACCAGCTTCAGAGGGTACTGGAATCATTGCTGGTGGCGCTATGAGAGCTGTTCTTGAATTGGCTGGAGTTCAAAATGTCCTGGCTAAATGTTATGGGTCTACAAACCCAGTAAATGTTGTTAGAGCTACTATTAACGCTTTAAGTGCAATGGAATCCCCAGAGACTGTTGCTGCAAGAAGAGGAAAAAAGGTTGAGCAAGCATCATGAATAAAGAAAAAACAATGACATTAAAACTGGTTAAAAGTGGAATTGGTAGAATGAAAAGACACAAGCTATGTATAAAAGGGTTGGGTTTCAAGAAACTCAATCAAACAGTTACAGTTTTAGATACTCCAAGCAACCGTGGATTAGTTAACAAGATATCTGACATGATTGAGATTCAGGAAAATTAAGATGAGCGAAAATGATACAAACATAATGACACTTAATAGTCTAACCAATCAGGGAACTGCTCAAAATAGAAAAAGAGTTGGAAGAGGCATGGGTTCAGGCACTGGTAAGACTGCTGGAAGAGGCCATAAAGGACAAAAATCAAGAACTGGTGGTGGAGTAAGGCCTGGTTTTGAGGGTGGACAGATGCCATTGCAAATGAGATTGCCAAAATTTGGTTTTTCATCTAGGAAAAATAATCATTTAAAAGAAGTTAATGTTAAGAATATTGATGGTCTAGATATAGTTACTATCGAGACACTAAAAGAGAAAAAAATTATTTCTAAAGCAGTTAAAAAAGTTAAAATTTTTGGCACTTTTGACCTTACATCAAAGGTAAATGTTGAAGGTATCAAGGTTACTAAAGGTGCTAAGGCATCCATTGAAAAAGCTGGTGGAACTATTGCTGAGTTAAAAGAAAAAACTGAACTAAAAAAGTTTGAAAAAAAAGATAAGGAATCTAAGTAAGATATGGCTGATCAGGGACAGGGCATGAGTGATCTTTGGAAAAGATTACGATTTGTATTTGTTGCAATTCTTGTTTATAGAATTGGAACTCATATTCCTATTCCTGGAATAGACCCAGATAGACTTGCTGCTTTGTTTGATCAAAATCAAGGAACTATAATTGAGATGTTTAATCTCTTTTCAGGAGGTGCTCTGGAAAGAATGAGTATCTTTGCACTTAATGTGGTCCCTTACATATCATCAGCAATTATTATGCAATTGTTTTCTAATTCAATTCCATACCTTCAAGAGCTCAAGAAAGATGGTCAAGCTGGTAGAAATACTATTACCCAATATACGCGTTATGGAACAGCAGTTCTTGCATTCATTCAAGCATCAGCATTAGCAGTAACATTATCTGCAAGTGGTTTAGCATATACACCAGGACCATCATTTTTTATTTCAGCAGTATTCTCTGTTGTTGCTGGAACAATGTTTTTAATGTGGTTAGGTGAACAGGTTTCTGAAAGAGGTATCGGTAATGGAATATCCATTATTATTGCTACAAGTATTTTAACTGGAATACCAGGAGCAATTGGACAAGCGCTTGAGCAATCAAGACAAGGTGACATAAGTGTGCTCCTTCTTATAGCTATTGGTCTTTTATCAATGGCAGTTATAGCTGTTGTTGTATTTATTGAAAGAGGCCAAAGAAGAATTACTGTTAATTATGCACAAAGGCAGCAAGGCAGAAAATTAATGCAAGCCCAAACAAGTCATCTTCCATTTAAAGTTAATATGGCTGGAGTTATACCTGCAATATTTGCAAGTACATTTTTACTCTTTCCAGCTTCTCTTTCTACATGGTTTGGTCAGAGTGAATCTTTTGGATTCCTTCAAAGTTTTTCTTTAGCACTCAATCCTGGTCAGCCACTTTATATTTTAGTTTTTGCTGGATTGATTATTAGTTTCTGTTTTATCTGGCTTGCGTTAACTTTTAATACTAGAGAAGTATCTGATAACTTAAAACGTTCTGGAGCATACATTGCTGGTATAAGGCCTGGGGAGCAAACTGCAAACTATATAGATTCTGTACTTGCTAGACTCACTGTATTTGGCGCAATTTATTTAACACTTATATGTTTGCTTCCGCTAGCACTTATTAATTTTGCTGGTATATCTCCAACTATTTCAGTAGGCGGCACATCTGTATTAATTATCGTTGTTGTGCTTATGGATTTCATGGCTCAAGTTCAATCACATATGATGTCATCCCAATATGCTTCTTTAATGAAGAAAGCTAATTTAAAAAACTATAAAAGGTAATATGAAAGTTAAAGCATCAGTAAAAAAAATATGCAGAAATTGCAAAATTGTAAGGCGTAATGGCGTTCTTTTTGTTATCTGTAAAACAGACCAAAAACATAAACAAAGGCAAGGTTAATATATGGCAAGGATAGCAGGAGTAAATATTCCAGAAAATAAGCATGTAGAGATATCTCTAACTCATATTTTTGGAATTGGTAGAAAAACAGCTCAGAACATATGTACTGAATTAAAAATAGATTACACAAGAAAAATATCTGATCTTTCAGAAGATGAGATAGAAAATCTAAGAAGTGCAATTGGTAATATTGTCGTAGAAGGAGATTTAAGACGAAATATAAGTACTAACATTAAAAGATTAATGGATCTTGGAAGTTATAGAGGTATCAGGCATAGAAGAAAATTACCAACCAGAGGCCAAAATACAAAAAATAATGCTAGAACTAGAAAAGGCCCTAAAAAGCCTATGAGAGGATCATAATATGGCAGTAAAAGGAAAAAAGGGAAAGAAAATTGTAACTGATGGCGTTGCTCATGTGCATTCATCATTTAACAATACAATTATTACTATTACTGACAAACAAGGCAATACTATTTGTTGGGCAACATCAGGAGGCTCAGGCTTTAAAGGCTCAAGAAAAAGCACGCCTTTTGCAGCACAGATAGCAGCTGATAAGGCAGGTAATGCAGCAAAAGAATTTGGAATGATAAATTTAGATGTAAAAGTTAAAGGACCAGGTGGCGGAAGAGAGTCAGCAATTAGAGCTTTGAATGCATGTGGTTTAAAAATTAAAAGTATTACAGATGTAACACCGCTTCCTCATAACGGATGCCGCCCATCTAAAAAAAGAAGAGTTTAACGGAGTATTAAATGGCAAGATATACAGGACCAACATTAAGACTTTCTAGAAGAGAAGGCACAGATCTCTACTTAAAAAGTGGAGTAAGAGCAATAGAATCAAAATGCAATATGGACTCACCTCCAGGTGTTGCTGCCGGAGCTAGACGAGGAAGACTTTCTGACTATGGGCTTCAGCTTAGAGAAAAACAAAAAGTTAGGCGTATGTATGGAGTTCTTGAGAAACAGTTTAGAAATTATTATAAAAAAGCTGCATCATCCAAGGGTAATACTGGAGAAAATCTACTAAGTTTACTAGAGTCTCGAATGGATAATGTTGTTTATAGAATGGGCTTTGGCTCCACCAGAGCAGAATCAAGACAAATGGTTTCACATAAAGCATTTAAAGTGAATGGAAGTGTTGTAAATATTCCTTCTTATCAAATGCAGCCGGGTGACGAGATTCAAGTTAGAGATAAGAAAAAAGGACATTTAAGAATAGCTTCAGCTTTAAAAATTGCAGCAACAAGAGAAGACTGTGATTGGATTGAGGTTGATGAAGCAAACTTAAAGGGAGTATTTAAATCAGTTCCAGATAGAACTGATCTAAGTACTGAAATTAACGAGAACCTTATTGTTGAGCTTTACTCAAAATAAAATATTAAAGGCGGAGAAAATTATGCAAATATCAGTTATAGATCTTTTAGTACCAACTGAAATACAGGTTGATGACGTAACACCCAACCTGTCAAAGATTACTTTAGAGCCACTTGAAAGAGGTTTCGGACATACCTTAGGTAATGCTTTAAGAAGAATTTTACTTTCATCAATGCCAGGAGCTGCGGTCACGGACGTAGCTATTGATGGCATTTCACATGAATACAGCACCATAGAAGGCGTTAGAGAGGATGTTATAGATATCCTATTAAACATTAAAGATATGCCTGTTAATATCATAGAAGGTAATAAAGCAGAAATTACTCTTGATGTAACAGGGCCTTGTGATGTTCTAGCATCATCCTTCGAAGTACCTGGCAATGTTGAATTAACTAATCAAGATTTTCATGTTGCAACAATAGTAGATAAAGTTAATTTAAAAATGACTCTTACCGTAAGAACTGGAAGAGGTTACGAGCCAGCTGACCTAAGAGATGATGAGGATAGGGTTGTTGGGGCATTAAAAGTTGATGCTTCATATAGCCCAGTTAGAAGAGTCTCTTATACAGTTGACAACGCAAGATTTGAAAAAAGAACAGATCTTGATAAATTAGTTATCGAACTTGAAACAGATGGAACGTTAGATCCAAAAATAGCTATTGAGCACTCAGCTACTATTCTTCAGCAACAGCTAAGTTCATTTGTTGACTTAGATGCAATTGCTGAACAAGAGGCTAAAAAAGATCAAAATGACTTTGATCCATTCTTACTTAGATCTATAGAAGAGTTAGAGTTGACTGTAAGGTCAACCAACTGTCTAAAAGCAGAAAGTATTTTTCTTATAGGAGATTTAATACATAGATCTGAGTTTGATTTATTAAAAACACCTAATCTTGGTAAAAAATCATTAAATGAAATTAAAGATGTTTTGGCATCTAAAGAACTTTCATTAGGAATGAACGTTGAAAACTGGCCTCCAGTAGGATAAAACATGAGACATAGAAAAGCAGGAAGGAAACTTAATAGAAACTCTTCTCACAGAAAAGCATTACTTAAAAACCTTGCAATTGCATTGATTGAGCAAGATATTATTAGGACTACTTTGCCTAAAGCAAAGGAGTTAAGAAAAGTTATAGAGCCTCTTATCACATTGGGCAAAGAGGACACTGTAGCCAATAGAAGACTTGCTTTCAGTAGACTTAGATCTGATTTAGCTGTTGCTAAATTATTTACTGAAATTTCTGTAAATTCTAAAGACAGAAAGGGCGGCTATACTAGAATTATTAAAGCTGGGTTTAGACCTGGAGATAAGGCTGACATGGCATATATTGAGTTTGTAGATAGAAATACTGATGATAAAGAAGCTTCTTCAGACACTCCTGAGCTAAAAGAAGATTCAGCAGCGTAATTTTAAAGCATTTTTTTTAAGAACTGGCCTGTAAAAGATCCGCTAACTTTAGCCACATCTTCTGGTGTGCCTGTTGCAACAATGTTTCCGCCATCACTTCCACCTTCAGGACCAAGATCAATAATCCAATCTGCAGTCTTTATTACATCAAGGTTATGTTCTATTACTACTATTGTATTTCCTTGTTGTTTTAGTCGATCAAGCACCCTTAAGAGCAATTCAATGTCTGCAAAATGTAGACCAGTAGTTGGTTCATCTAAAATAAAGAGAGTTTTACCAGTGCTTCTTTTTGAAAGTTCTTTGGCTAGCTTAATTCTTTGAGCCTCACCTCCTGATAATGTAATAGCTGACTGACCTAAGGTTATGTAACCCAATCCAACATCATTAAGAGTTATAAGCTTCTTCTTAATTGCAGGAAGTGCATTAAAAAAATCTAAGGCTTCTTCAACAGTCATGTTTAATATGTCGCTTATATTTTTACCTTTATACTTAACTTCTAATGTCTGCTCATTGTATCTATGGCCGTCACATACATCACATTTGACGTATACATCAGCAAGGAAATGCATTTCAACTTTTATCATTCCATCTCCCTGACAAGCCTCACACCTTCCTCCCTTAACATTAAAGCTAAACCTTCCAGGTTTATAGCCTCTAGATTTTGCTTCTATTGTTTGTGTTAAGAGATCTCTAATATATGAGAATAATCCAGTATAAGTTGCTGGATTAGATCTTGGAGTTCTGCCTATAGGAGATTGATCGATACTTATAACTTTATCTAAATACTCAAGTCCATCAATTTTTTCACATTTTATTTCTTTAGAAAGCTTTGATTTATTAAGCATAAAAGAACTTAATGGGAGTAATGTTTGATTTATTAAAGAGGATTTCCCAGAACCTGAGACACCAGTAATACAAGTAAAGAGACCAACAGGTATTTCAGCTGAAATTTTTTGTAAATTATTTTCTGATGCATTAATGATATGAATATTATTACCAAAAGGCTTAAGCCTTTTTTTAGGTATTTTGATTTCTTTTTCGCCAGAGAGATATTGCGCTGTGATTGAATTTTTATTTTTCAATATATCTTTTAGAGTTCCCTCGGCACATATCTCCCCGCCATGTTTTCCAGCTCCAGGACCTATATCTATAATATGATCTGCGCATCTTATAGCTTCCTCATCATGCTCAACCACAATAACGGTATTACCTAGGTTTTTAAGATTATTTAGTGTTTTTATTAGTTTTTCATTATCTCGTTGATGAAGGCCTATTGAAGGCTCGTCCAAGACATAAGTAACACCAACAAGTCCAGATCCTATTTGACTAGCCAACCTAATCCTCTGAGCTTCTCCTCCAGATAAAGTCTCTGCACTTCTTTCAAGAGTTAAATAACTAAGACCAACATCTTCTAAAAAGGTAAGTCTTTCTTTTATTTCTTTTAATATCTTTTCAGCAATTTTCTTTTTTGCTCCATCAAGCTTCATATTTGTTGTAAAACTCAATGCTTCATTAATTCTCATACCTGTAATGGTATGTATTTGGATTTTATTGATGAATACATTTCTAGATTGAGTATTTAGTCTTGAACCTTCACATTCATTACATTCACTCTTTGACATGAGTTTAGATAGCTCATCTCTGATGAAATCTGAATCAGTTTCTTTAAACCTTCTTTCAGTACTAGGTATAATTCCCTCAAATTTATGCTTTCTAACTATTCTACTTCCACTTCTAAATCTATGAGAAAAATCTACCTTATCCTTTGATCCCCATAAAATAATATCTTTTATTTCTTGAGAATAGTCTTTCCATTTAGTTGTTAAGGTAAAATTATAATGAGCAGCTAGACATTTTAATTGATAGAAATAAAACCTATTTCTTCTAGTCCAGCCTTTTATGGCTCCATTAGAAATTGAAACCTCATCATCTTGAATTAATCTCTTTTCATTAAAATATTGAATCACTCCAAGCCCATCACATCTAGTACAAGCCCCATATGGATTATTGAATGAGAACATTCTTGGTTCTAGTTCAGGAATTGCATATCCACATTGAGAGCAAGAAAAATTTGATGAAAATAATGATATTTTATTTTTATCAATTTCTTCAATCTCTACTAAGCCATTTGAAAGCATTAAAGATGTTTCAATTGACTCAGCTAATCTAGATCTATCATCATCTGTATTTTTTAAAACTAACCTATCTATAACAGCTGAAATATCATGTTTCTTATTTTTTTCTAATTCTGGAAATTCTTCGATTGGATAAATAGTTCCATTAACCTTAACTCTAACATAGCCACTTTTTCTTAAGTCTTCATATATAGAAAGATGTTCTCCTTTTTTACCTCTTATCAAAGGCGACAGAATCATAATTTTTGATTTTTCTTTGAGTTTGAATATTTCATCACAAATTTCTGATACAGTTTTAGCTTTAAGCTCCTCTTTATGATCTGGACAAATGGGTGTTCCTATTCTTGAATAGAGCAGTCTAAGATAGTCATATATTTCTGTAACTGTACCAACGGTTGAACGAGGATTGTGAGAGGTTGCTTTTTGTTCAATTGAAATCGCTGGAGACAGACCTTCAATTTGGTCAACATCTGGCTTTTCCATCATAGATAAGAATTGCCTAGCATATGTCGATAAAGACTCCACATATCTTCTTTGACCCTCTGCATATAGGGTATCAAAGGCGAGAGAGGACTTTCCAGAACCAGACAATCCAGTAATGACCACAATTTTATTTCTAGGGATTTCAATACTTATATTCTTAAGATTATGAGTACGTGCCCCTTTGATAAAAATACTATCCATAAGAAATAAAAATACCGTGATGAAAAAATTAAATTAGGTTAAACTTCTAAGAATATTATAAGAGGTAATTATGAGTAGAGGCGTAAATAAAGTGATTTTAGTTGGTAATTTGGGCCAAAAGCCTGAAATGAGATATACAGCCACCCAGTCAGCTGTCGCAAATATATCCATTGCAACCACAGAGTCATGGAAAGATAAAGAAAGTGGAGAAATGAGAGATAAAACAGAATGGCACAGAGTTGTATATTTTGGAAAACTAGCAGAAATAGTTGAAAAATATTTAGATAAAGGCTCAAGTGTTTATATTGAAGGAAAGCTTCAAACAAGAAAATGGCAAGATAAATCAGGTGCTGATAGATGGACCACTGAGATAGTTGGAAGTGAGTTGACCATGTTAGGATCAAGACAAAATAATTCCAGCAATGATATGGCAGCTAATCAATCAGAATCTCCATTCCCTCAAGATGAAGATAGACAGGGCTTAACCGATGATGATATTCCTTTTTGATTTATAAAATTTCACTTTGAATTTCAAAACTATTTTATTTGAAGAATCAGACTCTTTAGCGGTTATTCATTTAAATAGGCCAAAAAAACTCAATGCTTTTAATCAAGCAATGCTTCATGACTTATTGAATGCGCTTGATCATGTTGATAGTCAAGATTCAATTAAGGCTTTAATTATTACAGGTTCTGGAGAAGCATTTTGTGCTGGGGCTGATCTTTCATCTGGCAAAAATACCTTTAATTCAGAGTTTGATAATTCTGAAATTTATGAAGAAAACTTCAATAGAGACTCTGGCGGCATTCTCGCATTGAGAATGTTTAAATGTTTAAAGCCTATTCTAATAGCCTGCAATGGATTTGCTGTTGGTGTGGGTGCTACATTGCAATTAGCTGCAGATATTAGAGTTTCATCAACTAATGCCAAGTTTTCGTTTCCTTTTGCTAAAAGGGGAATTGCTCCTGATGCATGCTCAAGTTGGTTTTTGCCAAAAATAGTTGGCATATCAAAGGCTCTTGAATGGTCATACTCGGGTGAATTAATTGATGCTGAGATAGCATATGAATCTGGACTTTCTTCATACTTAGTAAAGCCCGACGAATTAATGGATACTACGAAATCTCTTGCTTACAAGCTTATAAAAAACTCTTCACCGGTATCGATTGCATTGACCAGGCAAATGATGTGGACACTTTCATCATTAGTATCGCCTGATAAAGCTCATGAGATTGATAGTCAAGTTATAGCATCGAGAGGAATTTCTAAAGATGCAATAGAGGGGGTAATGTCATTTCTTGAAAAAAGAGACCCGGATTTCCCTAATAAAATATCTACCGATATGCCATCTATTTATCCGTGGAAAAAGAGTAAATTTGATAAGAGCTAAAATACTTTAATTAGTGTAATTAATATTTGGTTAGAACCAAACTTGCATTAGTTCCACCAAAACCAAAAGAGTTGCTTAAAATAGCTTTAATATCTTGACTTAAAGTTTCAGTATTTATGTGAATTCCTTTTGCTTCCTCGCATAAATTGCTGATGTTGATAGATGGAGCAATAAAGCTATCTCTAAGCATCATAATTGAGTATATTGCTTCTTGAGCTCCAGTAGCCCCTAATGAATGGCCTGTCATAGATTTTGTTGAACTTATAACCGGTATTTCTTGTTTAAATAGTTCTTTAATTGCTGTTAATTCTGCAACATCACCGACCGGTGTGCTTGTTCCGTGAGTATTAATATAATCAACTGAAGAGCCATAATTTTGCAGCGCTCCTTCCATGCACCTATATGCACCTTCTCCAGAAGGCGCAACCATGTCATAGCCATCTGAAGTTGCATAATATCCACTAATTTTAGCTAGGATGTTAGCACCTCTTTTTTTTGCATGTTCTTCTTCTTCTAAAATTAACATACCAGAACCCCCGGATATTACAAAACCATCTCTATCTTTATCATATGCTCTTGATGCTAAAGCTGGATCATCATTAAAATTGGAAGATAGGGCGCCCATAGCATCAAATAAATTAGATGAACTCCAATGAAGATCTTCGCCTCCGCCTGCAATAACAATGTCTTGTTGACCTGATTTTATTAAATCAGCAGAATGTCCAATACAATGAGCGCTTGTAGCGCATGCTGATGATATTGAATAATTTATTCCTTTTAGTTTGAACGCAGTAGCCAAAATTGCCGAAATAGAGCTTCCCATTGTTTTTGTAACTGCATAGGGTCCAATCCTTTTAGGACCTTTATCTCTAGTTATATCAGAAGTTGAGACCATGACTCTAGTTGATGAGCCACCTGATCCTGCTACAATACCTGTTTTAATAGAATCGAGATGAGATTCAGTGATGCCAGACATTTCAATAGCATCTTTTGCTGCTAAATATGCATAGGCTGAAGCCTCACCCATAAACCTATATAATTTCCTATCAATTAATTCAGCAAAATTTATATCAACTGACCCAGAAACCTGACTTCTAAAACCCATCTCTTTATATGTTTCATTTGCTGTAATTCCTGACTTTCCATCTTTTAGACTATTAAGCACTTCATTATATGTATTACCAATACATGATTTAATTCCTACACCTGTTATTACAACATTTCTCATAATCTAAAATCCACTGGGGTCATCAAATAAACCCACCTTAAGTTTTTCAGCACTATAAATTTCTTTATCATCAACAAACATTTTACCATTTGCAAGACCCAGAATAGCCCCCCTGTTAATAACTCTTTTAATCTGTAATTCGTATTTTACTATTTTAGCTGATGGCAGAACTTGTCCAAAAAATTTAACTTTTTCAGCACCTAGAGCTCTTCCAATGCCAGGAAGGCCAGACCACAAAAGATAAAACCCAAGAAGCTGCCACATTGCATCTAATCCTAGACAGCCTGGCATTACAGGATCTTCTTTAAAATGACAATCAAAAAACCATAGATCAGGATTGATATTTAGTTGAGCCTTGATACTTCCATTACCAAACTCTCCATCAGAATTATTTATATGTAAAATTTTATCGAACATAAGCATTTGATCTGCAGGAAGTCTGCCATCGCCCTTATTTGTAAAAAGCCGACCTTCAGAACATGCAATAAGTTCTTCTTTGGAGTAACTCGATTGTGATATAAAGCTCATTTTTCCCTATTTAATGCCAAGATAATTAATTTTAACATTTCTTGCTTTATATATTCATCTTTAATTAGATTTGCTTTTTGGGTTGCCTTTTTAAAGTATGTTGCAGCCAGTAATTCAGTTTTTTTAATACCACCAAGTTTTTCAATAAGCTCGTATGTGACTTTCTTATTAAGATTGCTTTTTCCTAAAAAAGATTCTAAATTTAATTTTTCAGCTTTATTGGCTTTTTTATAGGCAAAGTAAAATGGATAAGTTACTTTGCCCTCCCTAAGGTCTTGAAAAATAGGCTTACCCAATTTTTTTGAATGTGTTGAATAATCCAGAAGATCATCTTTAATTTGAAATAAAATACCTAAATTTTTTGCACACTCAGAAATATTTTCTTTAAAATGATTATCACTATTTGCCAACAATGCTCCAGATTTAGCAGCAGCTTCAAACAATCTACCAGTCTTAAAATAACTAATGTTTTCTAAGTCATTTAATTTGATCCTAGTATTATTTAAAGCATCTAACTGAATTAACTCTCCTTTAGAGATGTCATTGGTTGCATTTGCTAGTTCAGAGAGAATATCTTGTTTACCAATTTTAACCATTAGCATAAAAGCTTTTGAGTAAATATAATCACCAATTAGAACACCGTGAGCATTAGACCAGACTTTATTTACAGAAGTGATACCTCTTCTTTTTGACGAATTATCAACAACGTCATCATGTACCAATGTTGCTGTATGAAGAAGTTCAATTACAGCGGCAAGTTCTATTCTTTTTTTATATATTCTTTTATTTTTTGATGAGGACAAAAGACTCAATTTAGCCCTTAATCTTTTGCCATCTGATTGAAATATATATCTATACAGCTCTTCAATGCTCCTTTCTTCAATAATTTCATCTTTTATAAGATTTTTTTAACCAGAAGAAGCTCTTTTTCTATAAAATTTTTATTTTTCATATATGGATAATAATTAAAGCAAAATTATACATAACTATTGATAAATTCCTCATTAAAGCGTATATTTTGCCACCTTTAGGAATATAAATATGTACGCAGTAATAGAATCAGGTGGAAAACAACATAAAGTAGAGAAAGGCATGACTTTGCCTGTTGATCTGCTTAAGGATGAGCCTGGCACAAAGATAACTTTTGAAAATGTATTGTTATATGTAGATGACAAGAATGTTGAAATAGGTCAACCTTATTTGTCTAATGTTAAAGTTACTGCTGAAATTGTTGATGTTGTAAAATCAAAAAAGATTTCTATTCTTCGTTTCAGGAGAAGAAAGCACAGTATGACAAAAACTGGTCATAGAGCTAGACATTCACAAGTAGAAATCAAAGATATTAAATTAGAGAGTAAATAATGGCACATAAGAAAGCAGGTGGTTCCAGTAAGAACGGTAGAGATTCAAACGCCAAGAGACTTGGCGTAAAAAGATTTGGCGGTCAGGTAGTAAAAGCTGGCGAGATTTTGATTCGTCAAAGAGGAACAAATACACATCCTGGTATCAATGTTGGTAAAGGAAAGGATGATACTCTTTTTGCTAAAGCTGCTGGTGTTGTTCAGTTTACATACAAAGGTCCTAAAAGCAGAAAAACTGCAAACGTTATTTCTTAATAACATTTTTCTATATCATGAATTTCATCGACGAGGCCTTTCTCGAAGTTAGGGCGGGGAACGGTGGTGCTGGAGCATCTAGTTTTCGTCGTGAAAAGTTTATACCTTTTGGCGGTCCTGACGGAGGCGATGGAGGAAAAGGCGGAGACATAATCTTTAGAGTTAATCAAAATAAAAACACTCTCATTGATTTCCAAAATAAAAGAGTATTTATTGCTAAAAATGGCAGATCTGGTTCTGGTAAAAATAAATCAGGATCAGCTGCGGAAGATTTAATATTAGATATTCCTAAAGGCACGGTAGTATATGATGACATTTCCAATGATGAGTTATTAGATTGTTGTGATGCAAATACAACATATGTAATTGCAAAAGGCGGAGACGGTGGCCAGGGAAATGCTCGTTTTAAATCAAGTACAAATCAAGCACCAAGAAAATTTACACTGGGATTTGAAGGAGAAATTCGTTTTATTAGGCTTGAACTAAAATCTCTAGCTGATGTAGGATTAGTTGGATTTCCAAATGCAGGTAAATCAACTTTTTTAAATAAGGTTTCATCGGCTAAACCTAAAATAGGAAGCTATCCGTTTACCACTTTAAGACCACATTTAGGCACCATACAGGGCAGTGATTCAAGTTTTGTTATAGCTGATATACCTGGTTTAATTGAGGGTGCTTCAGAGGGGGCTGGATTGGGTATTAAATTCCTGCAACATATATCAAGGACAGGCCTTCTACTTATTTTTGTAGATCTTTTCTCTTCAGATAACTTAGATCCTGTAAAGCAAATACAGCTATTAAAAAATGAATTAAGTGCTTATAAAGATGACCTTACTCAAAAAGTTTCATGGGTAGTATGCAACAAAATAGATTTAATAGATTCAGATGAATTAGAGGTTCATTCAAAGTATATACAAGATACATTAGAAATCTCTGAGCAAGATATATTTTTCATATCAGCAGCAACCGGTGAGGGTACACAAAAGCTTCTTCAATCCCTTGAAGAAGTTATATCACAATATAAATCGGATTTAGCTTAAAGCTTTAACAGCTTTAGAGAGTCTGCTTTTTGTTCTAGCAGCAGCATTCTTATGAATTACTTTTTTTGACGCTGATGAATCAAGAACCTTTTCAGCATTATTTAGCATTTCTTTAGCTTTTACGGGATCTTTAGCTTCAATACTTGCACGAACAGCTTTGACAGCAGTTCTTACCATTGATCTTTGAGCATGTCTTAACTTGTAAGTTTCTGCATTTTGTTTTGCTCTTTTTATTGCTTGTTTTGAATTAGCCATATTAAATATTTAAAAATTAGGAACGTAGTTTAAAGATGAAATTAGCATATGTCTATATTGAGACAGAATTATTTAATCAGTCTTTTGCCTCTTTTTGCACAATCTTCAGATGGGTTCCAGAACCATCCATTAGGGTCCCATGCTCTGCCATAATCTAAATATATGCATTTAGCATATGCATCCATTGCTATATCAATTTCACCAAGCTTTTCTGCTGAAACAGCTTTAGTCCATAAAGCCATCGAAACATCATTTACTGCATAATTTGCAAAGATTTTTTCTTTTTCCCTAAAATCAACTCTTCCGATAGGAGGTGGTGGAGTCTTTGCCTTTTTTAATTGGTTTTGTTGATATAGGGCATCTTCAGCATAATATTCAAAACAATTATCAACAACACTAATTGCTTTTTTGAGTTGGCCTGAATTATAAAAATTAATTCCAGCAGAAGCCCAGTATGCTGAGTCGCCTAACTTCGGATCTATTGAAAAACAATAGCTTTGTTGATCGTCACTAAAAGCAGAAATATTTGTAGCAAATATAACCATCGTAAAGAGTGTTATATATGTATTAATGATTCGCATAGTTATTTTTATAATTATTTCAAAATTAAGATATATTATAAGAAGAATCTTTGCAACATTAAGGCATAGCAAGCTTAAATAAATTAAAAAAACTAAGTTTCAAGGTAATGGTGGAGGCGGCGGGAATTGAACCCGCGTCCATTAATCCTTCAGCCTAACTTCTACATGCATAGCTCACCCTATTGGCTTTTTAACTTTTTCGACCCGAGGAGCAGGGTGAAAAAGCGAGCTCGATTAAGTTTAACCAAACTGTGTCCAAGCAACACAGCTTGGCTAGACTATGTGATTTGCCGATGCTTCAAACCATAGTCAATTCTGGCATCGGTTAGCATTAAGCTGCTAAAGCGTAGTTGTCGTTATTTGCAACTAAATTTTTTGTAGTATGTTTTACAAGAATTACCACAATCTTGGCATGCGCTTCGGAGTCCAGTAGAAATGTCGAACCCTGTTCGCCCCCATTGGGAGCAAAATTATACATTATTATTATCTTTTATTTGTATTTTTGAGGATTCTTCCTTGATCTCGTTCCCAATCTCTCTTTTTAATATCTTGGCGCTGATCGCGCACTTTCTTACCTTTTCCAGCAGCAATATCACATTTTATATGATTTTCTTTCCAATACATTAATGTCATTATTACTGTAAGGCTTTTTTCATTTTTAAGTTTTTGCAGTTCTGCAATCTCTCTTTTTTTTAATAAGAGTTTTCTTGTTCTAAGGGGGTCAACATTGAAATCTTTTAGGGATGCTGGAGGGTCTATTTTTATACCAAATAACCAAGCTTCATTATTTTTGAAAGTTACATAGCTATTTTTAACATCTATTTTACTATTTCTAAGAGATTTTACTTCCCAGCCCTCAAGAACTATTCCGGCCTGAAAAGTTTCCCCAAGAATAAAGTTCCTTGATGCAGTTTTATTCTTTACAATGATATTTGGTTTATCCTTAGACATATCTTTATTATGTCTTTTGATATGCCTAGTGCAAGAAAAATTTAAATAAACATGAATATTAGTAATTTTAAATCAACATATGGATATATTGGTTTTATACCATTTGCTTTGTTATGTCTTGTGCCTTGGATAGCAGGATCAGAGCTTTCAAAAATAGCATTAACATTCCAGTTAGGATATGGAGCTATTATCATCACTTTCTTGGGAGGCATGTCCTGGGGATGGCGAGATAATCTGAGAAATCAAAAATTTAACTTATCAATGGGTATTTTGTTTAGCTTATTGGGTTGCTCCATACTTTTATTAACATATTTTAATTATATTCTTGTAGCATTGTTATTATCCGTAATAAGCTTTCAATTTTTTTATTATTTTGAACAATCTACTGAAGATTTTTTATTACGAGATGATGATTATAAAAAATTTAGAAAAATGTTATCTCTACTTGTATCATTGAGTTTTTTGATATCATCAGCCTATTGGATAAACCCTTATAGCAACCCTCTCACTTAAAAATATATTATGGAAATACATCGAAAATTAAAATCACATGGATCATGGATTGGAAAATGGACTTTTATTTTAGCTGCTACAGGATCGGCAGTTGGGCTTGGAAATATCTGGGGGTTCCCATATAAAGCTGGTACTAATGGAGGAGGTGCATTTGTTTTAATCTATCTTGGTTGCATTTTAATAATTGGTATACCTATTATGATTAGTGAAATTATTTTAGGAAGAAGATCAGGCAATAGTCCGATTAATGCAATGAGATATATTGCAATAGAATCTAATAGGAGTTCCTCTTGGCAAATTGTCGGTTGGAGTGGCATATTTGCTGGCATTCTTATACTTTCTTTTTATAGTGTCATAGCTGGTATTTGTTTAAATTATATTTTTATATCTGCTACCTCTTCTGGAGCAATTAGCTCTTCTGAGCAGTTTTCTAATGTTATTTCTTCTCCTCTAAATTTAATTTTATGGCATACAGTATTTATGATTCTAACAGCCTTAATTGTCTCTGCTGGAATTAAAGATGGCATTGGAAGAATGGTAAAAATTTTAATGCCATTACTTGGTTTTTTAATGATTTTTATGGTGATTTATTCAATAATTAACGGTGATTTTAGTAGCGCAATATCGTTTTTATTTGCACCAGATTTTTCTAATGTAACTTCTGATACTTTGCTTCAAGCCATGGGCCAAGCATTTTTTAGCTTGAGTTTAGGAATGGGATCAATTATGGCTTATGGTGCATATATGCCAAAAGAACAAAAAGTGGTTGGCACTTCTTTTACTGTGGCCTCGCTTGATACCCTAATTGCAATTTTAGCTGGTTTGGCTATTTTCCCAATTATTTTTGCTTTTAACTTAGAACCAAATAGCGGTCCTGGACTTGTTTTTGTTTCGATGCTTTCTGCCTTCAATCAAATGCAATTTGGACAATTTATTGGGCCCTTATTTTTTATACTATTGTCAGTAGCAGCATTGAGTTCTTCAATATCTCTTCTAGAGCCTGGTGTAGCATATATGTCAGAAGAAAATATTTTATCTAGAAAGGGGTCTGCACAAATTATTTCATTTTTTGTATGGGTTCTTGGAATTGGCTCAGCACTAAGTTTTAATGTTTGGTCAGATTTTTCTTTAATTGGGGGTAGAAATTTTCTTGATTCGATGGACTTTATTGCGAATCAGATTTTACTTCCTTTAGGAGGAATGTTAATTGCTATATTTGTTGGTTGGTATATGAAGAAGTCATTAATTGTTGATGAATTGGGGCCAATAAATAATTATTTGTATGTTTTATGGAGATTTTTTGTAAAATTTATAGCTCCAGCATCTGTAGGATATATTTTTTATCGCCAATTTTTTTAATAACAAATGAAAAGAAATCTTCAATTTAAGAAGGTATTAAAGATTAATGCAGACAGTGCTTTAAAGGCTGTTTCAAACTTTAGTAAATACGAAGATTTTGTTCCTGGCTGCACTGGAGCTTCATTAATTTCAAGAAATCCTCCCATTGAAATAGGGCGATTAGAATTTAATATACTTGGTAAAAAATATTTTATTGAATCAAGGAATGAAATACTTGAAAACTCAATTAATATTGAGCAGCTAAAAGGGCCTTTTGATAACTTTAGTGGCAAATGGACACTAAAAAAAATAGATAAAGATTTTTGTGAGGTATGCTTTCATGCTCAATTCGAGTTACCCTTTTTATTAAATGCTATTATCCCCCAGTCCCTAGTAGAGTCCTTCTCCACTAATATTATTGAATCATTTATTAAAGAAGCTCAATGAAAATTTTTTTTACATACCAAGGAATCAAAGATAAGTATTTTTATGAATTAAATGTTTCATCAAGTATAACCGTAGAAGAACTTCTCAAATTTGAACAAGTACGAGAGATTATTGCTCAATTAAATCACAAATTAGTTGTTGCTGTTAATGGTGAGTTGTTAGATGGAAATTTTAGACCAAAACCAAATAAATATAGACTAAAAGAAGGCGAGAGAGTTGAGCTTCTGAGACCTCTCAATCAGGACCCAAAAGAAAGGAGATTAAAGAAGGTTTAAATTTTATTCTTCTGAAGATTTTTCAATAATCCAGCTTTCAACAAGACCATCCTCATTAAAAAATATTGTTAATTTATTTTCTACCATAACCTCACCTCCAACAGTGACAGAATTAAAGTAATCCCATCTAGATTTTTGAAAGGGATCTTGGATTAATGCAGTACCAAAAATAAATTGAATCTGTTCTTTTGTTAACCCTTCAGACAGCTTCTCCAAATCTTCGTCTTCAAATATATTTCCTTGAAGAACAGGAACCTTGTAAGGACTTAAGGATGAGCATGAGCTCATTGAAATAGTGACAAGTAATATAAAGAATGTTGAAGCAAGTTGTTTCATAATTAATATGGATTATACTTTGTAATAATCTTAAAGTCTGTTCACTATAATAGAATATGACAATAAAAAATAATAAAAGTTAGAACAATGTCAAAACAAAATGAAGAGTTAAAGAAAGCTGGATTAAAAGCTACTTTACCAAGAATAAAAATAATGGAAGTTTTAGCATCCACAGCCATTCAAGAAGAGGCACATTTTAGTGCAGAAGATATTTATAAAGAGCTTATATCCAATAACGAAGATATTGGATTAGCTACTATCTACAGAGTATTAACTCAATTTGAAGCCGCTGGCATGGTAACAAAGCATCATTTCGAAAACAGCAAAGCTGTTTACGAAATTAATTCAGATGAACATCATGATCATATGGTTGATGTAGATACAGGAAAAGTAATGGAATTTCATGATGAAGATTTAGAAAAACTCCAGCATGAGATTGCTAAAAAGAAAGGTTATGAATTAGTTGATCATAGTATGATTTTACACGTTCGAAAAATAGAATCATAAATTCAGTTCTGCTCTTGAACTGAAAATTTAAATCCCAATATATGTTTCAAATAGGATTTAAATATGCCAAAAGACAAAAAAGATAACAAATTAGACGTTGAAGATAATATAGATACTTCTTCTGAAAATATTGCAGAGGAGGCTGAAAATATTGGCACACCTTCATATGAAGAGTTAATTTATAAAAATGAAGAGCTTGAGAAGTCTCTTTTAAGAGCTAATGCTGACTTAGATAATGCTTTAAAAAGATCTATTAACGAGGTAGAAAAAGCACATAAATATGGTGTTGAAAAACTTTTAATTGAGCTACTTCCTGTGATAGATAATTTAGAACATGCTATGAATAATTTGTCAGAAAAAGCTACAAAAGAAGATAAAGAGGGCATTGAATTAACATTAAAGTCTTTTGAGTCAGCTCTTGATAAATTTGGAATGATACCCATCTACCCTGTAAATGAAGAGTTTAATCCAGAAAAACATGAAGCTGTAACTATGGAAAAAGATAAAAATAAAAAAGACGGGTCAATAGGGAATATTTTTCAACGAGGCTGGGAACTTCATTCAAGAATAGTAAGACCTGCAAGAGTTACAGTAATTAAAAATTAGAGGAAAAAATATTATGTCAAAAATAATTGGAATTGATTTAGGTACAACTAATAGTTGTGTAGCTGTTATAGAAGGACAGCAACAAAAAGTAATAGAGAATGCAGAGGGCGGCAGGACTACACCTTCAGTTATTGCTTACACAGACAGTGATGAAGTATTAGTAGGGTTGCCTGCAAAAAGACAGGCAGTAACTAATCCAGAAAATACTTTATATGCAATTAAAAGGTTAATTGGAAGAACTTTTGATGACGAAGTCGTAAGTAAAGATGCTGATATGGTCCCATACAAAATTATAAAAGCTGATAATGGAGACGCCTGGGTAGAAGCTTCAAACAAAAAGCTTGCTCCACCTCAGGTAGCTGCAGAAGTTTTAAAAAAAATGAAAAAGACTGCTGAAGACTATCTTGGACATGAGGTCAAAGAGGCAGTAATAACCGTTCCAGCTTATTTTAATGATTCGCAAAGACAGGCAACCAAAGATGCAGGAAAAATTGCAGGTTTAGATGTTAAAAGAATTATAAACGAACCAACTGCCGCTGCTTTAGCATATGGACTTGATAAGCATAAAGGTGATTCAACTGTTGCGGTTTATGATCTTGGTGGTGGAACTTTTGATATTTCTATTATCGAAATTTCCGATGTGGATGGTGAACATCAATTTGAAGTCCTATCAACTAATGGAGATACTTTTTTAGGCGGAGAAGATTTTGACTTAAGATTAATTGATTATTTTGTTGATCAATTTAAGACGGAATCTGGTTTTGACCTTAAAAGTGATCCTTTGGCGCTTCAGAGGTTAAAAGAAGCCGCTGAAAAAGCTAAGATTGAATTATCTTCTTCAGAACAAACAGAGGTTAATCTTCCCTACATAACAGCTGATAGCTCAGGCCCAAAACATTTTGTTCATAAAATTACTAGAGCAAAACTTGAATCTCTTGTTGAAGATCTAGTTGATAAAAGTCTAGAGCCATTAAAAGTAGCTTTAAAGGATGCAAAATTATCAAAAAATGATATTTCAGAAATATTATTAGTAGGCGGGCAAACAAGAATGCCACTAGTTCAAAAAAAGGTTTCTGAATTTTTTGGCAAGGATGCCAGAAAGGATTTGAATCCAGATGAAGCTGTTGCCGTAGGAGCAGCAATTCAAGGGTCTGTCTTGTCTGGTGATACAACAGATGTCTTATTACTAGACGTAACTCCGCTAACGCTTGGCATTGAAACCCTTGGAGGAGTTGCTACCCCACTTATTGAAAAAAATACGACTATACCGACTCAAAAATCGCAAGTGTTTTCAACTGCCGAAGATAATCAGATAGCAGTGACTGTTCATGTGATTCAAGGAGAAAGAACTCAAGCCTCACAAAATAAATCTCTTGGGCAATTTAATCTTGCTGATATACCGCCCGCTTCAAGAGGAGTCCCGCAAATCGAAGTTACTTTTGATTTAGACGCAAATGGAATTTTAAATGTTTCCGCTAAAGATAAAAATACAGGTAAAGAACAATCTATTGTTATTAAAGCGTCAAGTGGACTATCAGATGATGATATTGAAAAAATGGTCAAAGATGCTGAAGCAAATGCAGAAGATGATAAAAAGTTTGAAGAGCTAGTAAAAACTAAAAATAATGCAGACATGCTTGTACATGCAACCAGAAAAACAATTGAAGAGTCTGGAGATAAATTAACTGATGAAGAAAAATCTCAGGTTGAAAATGCTGTTGTTGAATTAGAAAAGGCAATTAGCTCAGAGGACATATCTGCTATAGAGACAGCTACTAAGGGTGTTAATGATGTACTTACGCCATTAACTCAAAAACTTTATACTCAAGAAGGTGAAGAGCAGAATGGCGAAGCTCCAGAGGAATCATCCGACAATACTGTTGATGCAGAATTTGAAGAAGTTAAAGAAGAAGACAAGTAGTAAAAAATGTCAAAGAGAGACTATTATGAAACTCTAGAAGTCTCTCGTGATGCTTCTGTTCCTGAGCTAAAAAAAGCTTTCAAGAAGAAAGCTATGAAATTTCATCCTGACAGAAATCCTGACAATCCTGAGGCTGCTGAAAAATTCAAAGAAGCTGCTGAAGCTTATGATGTTTTGTCAGATCCTCAAAAAAAATCAGCATATGATCAATTTGGCCATCAAGGTGTTGAAGGAATGGGCGGAGGCGGACCAAATTTCAATGATATAAATATTAATGATATTTTTGGTGATATTTTTGGTGATGTATTTGGTACTCGCTCATCTACCAGAAGATCAAGAAGAGGCTCAGATCTTCAATATAATTTAGATCTCTCTCTGAAGGAAGCGGTCCTTGGAGTGCAGAAGAAAATTAAAATACCATCTCATAAATCATGTCATGATTGCAATGGATCAGGTGCAGAAAAAGGATCAAGCCCACTTACGTGTCCAAACTGTAATGGAAGCGGACAAGTTAGAATGCAACAAGGTTTTTTCTCTGTTCAACAAACATGTTCACAATGTTCAGGAACGGGACAAATGATTAAAGATAAATGTAAGACTTGCCAGGGATATGGAGCAACCAAAGAAAATAAAACTTTGTCTGTAAACATTCCGTCGGGTGTTGATAATGGGGATAAGGTTCGTCTAAGTGGAGAAGGCGAGTGGGAAAAAGGTGGTCAAGCTGGAGATTTATATGTTGCAATTAGGGTTTCAGAAAATCCTATTTTTGAAAGAGAAGGAAAAGATTTATATATAGAATCACCAATCCCATTTGAGGTTTCCATTCTTGGTGGTGCAATTAAAGTCCCAACCCTTGAAGGATCTATCTCGTTAAAAATTCCTGCTCAAACGCAAACTGGAAAAATTTTTAGAATAAAAGGAAAAGGAGCATCCATTGTAAGAGATAGTCGAAGAGGGGATATTTTATGTAGAGTTTTAGTTGAAACACCATCTAATTTAGATAGAAAGCAACTTAAACTCTTAAATGCATTCTCAGAATCTCTGATAAAGTCAAAAAACTATCCAGGAACCGAATCTTTTTTAAAAGCATCTGAAAGCATAAACGATTAGTTATTATGTTAAATCTTTTTCTTAATGGTGCCTCTGGAAAGATGGGATCTTCGATTATAAATCAACTATCAAAAATAGAAAATATATCGATTATAGACTCAATCGTAGATTGTGATGTTGTAGTTGATTTTTCAAGACCTGAATCCTCTATAAAGATTATTAAAAAATGCATAGAAAATAAAAAACCAATTGTAATTGGCACAACTGGTTTTAATAATGAGCAATTGCAAACAATTAAAGAAGCTTCTCAAGTTATTCCAGTATCACTTTCCTACAATATGAGTAAAGGTATTTTCTTTTTAAAAGAATTAATTAAAGATTTTCTTCATAAAAATAAGCATAATTTTGAATGTGTTATTCATGAGGTTCATCATACAGAAAAGGTTGATTCACCTTCAGGGACTGCAATCGAATTGGAAAAAACTATAAAGACCAATGATACGAATAAAATTATTAGTTCTGTTTGTATAGAATCTGAAAGAGCCTCAGATGTAAATGGGATTCATGAAGTTAGATTTTTCAACAAGAATGAGTCTATATTATTTAAGCATGAAGCTTTATCTAGAAATATCTTTTCTGATGGAGCTATAGCTATAGCTAAAGCTATTATTAAAAAAGAACCAAATTTATACTCAGTTAAAGATTTTTTTAATTAAAAATTACTTTAAATCAAACTACTTTTTCTATAGAATACAGGAACTTTTAAATACGAAAATCCTATTTTATTAAAGTTGGGGTGCTCAAATCAGAGTCAACTTTATGAGGATTGGAGAAATAACCCCAAGGAGAATTAAATTGAGTATAGTTTCAATAAAAGACCTGCTTCATGCAGGCGTTCACTTCGGTCATCAACAAAGATTTTGGAATCCAAAAATGGATCAATATATCTTTGATACAAGAAAAAAAATAAGTATCATCAACCTAGACATGACTCAAGAGCACTTAAATGCTGCAGCATCAAAAGTTGAAGATATTTGTTCAAAAGGCAATAAAGTGCTTTTTGTTGGCACAAAAAGATCTGCCAGCAAGACTATAAAAGAAGAAGCTTCAGCAATTGGCTTACCATATGTGAATAAAAGATGGTTGGGTGGAACTTTAACCAACTGGAAAACAATCAGAGGTTCAATAAGAAGATTGCAGGATATTGAAGAAATGATTTCTTCAGGCAGGATAGAAAAGCTTATTAAAAAAGAAGCTGTTGATATTCAAAAAGAATATACAAAATTAGAAGCTAGTGTTGGAGGCATTAAAGACATGAAAGGCCTTCCAGATGCAATATTTGTTATTGATGTAAAGCATGAAAAAATTGCAGTTTTAGAGGCAAAAAAAATGGGCATTCCTGTTATTGCTCTTGTTGACACAAACTCTGATCCAGATGGTATCGATATGGTTATACCAGGTAATGATGATGCCATTAGATCCATAAGACTAATTACAAAAATAATTGCAGATTCTTGTGCAAGAGGTCTAGAGTCATCTAAAGGTTTTTCTCCGAAAGTAGATTCAGAGTTGCCAGTTATTCAGACTATTAAAAAACAAGAACCTGTTATTGAAGAAGTTGCTGCTGAAGAACCTGTGGTTGAAGAAGTTGCTGCTGAAGAACCTGTGGTTGAAAAAGTTGCTGCTGAAGAACCTGTGGTTGAAAAAGTTGCTGCTGAAGGAACAACTAAAGCTAAAGACACTAAAGAGGATGAGAAATAAAAATGGAAATTAAAGCATCTCAAGTTAAAGAATTAAGAGGCATGACTGGTGTTGCAATGATGGAGTGTAAAAAAGCTCTTGTAGAATGCCAAGGCAATATAGAAAAAGCTTTAGATTTACTTAGATCAAATAGCGCATTAAAAGCTGAAAAGAAAGCTGTAAGAGTCGCTGCTGATGGAGTTTTAAAGATTTTTATTGGTAATGACTATGCAACTTTAGTCGAGATTAACTCAGAAACAGATTTTGCTGCTAAAGATACAAATTTTGTAGATTTTACAAACGAGGTGCATGATTTTATTGCTAAAAATAAAATATCAGATATTTCTCAGTTACATGAATCTGAAATAGAAGAAAAAAGAAAATCATTGGTCCAAACAATTGGTGAAAATATTCAATTAAGAAGATTAATTACTAAAGATTTTAGCTCAGATATGAATGCAGGTTCTTACATTCATTCCGATTCTAAGCTTGGTGCAGTTGTAGTTATCTTTGGCGGAGATGAATCTCTTGCAAAAGATATTGCAATGCATGTAGCTGCTTTTAACCCTCTATGTTTATCAGAATCAGATCTTGATCTAGAAATTTTAGAAAGAGAAAAAGCAATCTATATGGTTCAGGCAGAAGAGTCTGGTAAACCAAAAGAGATTATGGAAAAAATGATTGAGGGTAAATTAAAAAGATTCTTATCAGAAGTTTCATTACTTTCTCAGGATTTTGTGAAGGATTCTGAGATATCAATACAAGAATTATTAGATTCAAAGAATGCAAAGATTGAATCATACTCAAGATTAAAGGTCGGTGAAGGCATTGAAGTTGAGAGCAAAAGTTTTGCTGACGAGGTTGCAGAACAATTAAAATAAATTATGTCTAAACTTCTTCATCAACGCATTCTCGTAAAATTTAGTGGAGAGTCTGTTGCTGGTGATGATGAGCATGGCATAGATCCTAAAATATTAGATCAAATGGCTGCATCTGTTGCATCTTGCAGAGAAATTGGTGCTCAGATAGGGATTGTCATTGGTGGCGGTAATTTATTCAGAGGTGAAAAGCTTAATAAAGCTGGTATGGATAGGGTTGCTGGTGACCATATGGGAATGTTGGCAACTGTAATGAATGGCATTGCTTTTAGAGACGCACTAGAGAGAGCGGGTATAAAAACGAGAGTGATGTCGGCTATTTCAATGTCTGGAATTGTGGAACATTACGACAGAAGACTTGCTATACAACTTTTGAGTGATGGCTATGTTGTCATTTTTACCGCTGGTACTGGAAATCCATTTTTTACAACAGATACAGCAGGCTGTTTAAGAGCAATTGAAACTCAATCAGACTTGATGTTAAAAGCTACCAGGGTTGATGGGGTATATGATTCAGATCCAGAAATTAACTCAAATGCAGTATTTTATCCAGAGTTATCTTTTGATGATGCTATATCTCAAAATCTAAAAGTTATGGACGCTACTGCGTTAACTTTAGCAAGAGACCACAAACTACCTATAAAAGTTTTTAATGTTAATACCAAAGACGCACTCAAAGATATAATTTGCGGTGAAAAAATAGGTACGTTAATATCATAATATGAATGAAACAATAAACAACGCAACTTCAAGAATGGAAAAATCACTTTCTTCTCTTGGTCAAGCTTTCAATAAGATTAGAACTGGAAGAGCTAATCCAGCAATTTTAGATGATATTAAAATTGATTATTATGGAAATCTCTCCCCTCTTAATCAAACTGCTAGCATAAGTGTAGAAGATGGTAGATCTTTAGTTATATCTCCATGGGATAAAAGCCTGATCCCTGAAATTGAGAAAGCTATTATGAATTCTAATTTAGGATTAAATCCAAGCACATCGTCTGATTTAATTAGAATCTCTATGCCTTCTTTGACGGAAGAAACTAGACAAGACTATATCAAACAAGCTAGAGCAGAGGCAGAAAATTCAAGAGTTTCTATTAGAAATATTAGAAGAGATGCAAATCAAGCTTGTAAAGAAAGTCAATCAGCAGGTGAAATTTCAGAAGATGATCTAAGAAAAATGGAAGACCTTATACAAAAAGAAACTGATAAGTTTATCGGTCTTGTTGATTCAGAGTTAAAAGGTAAAGAGTCTGATCTTTTAGAAATTTAAGAGAAGCCATATGGCTAACAAAATAAAAAAAAAATCTGCTAAGACTGCAAAAAATGTTGCCATTATTATGGATGGTAATGGTAGATGGGCTATGTCTAATTCCCTTAATATAAGCAAGGGTCATAGTAAAGGAGTTGAAGTTGTAAGAGACATAGTTGAAGAATCAGTTATTCAAAAATTATCATCACTTACACTATATGCTTTTAGCTCAGAGAATTGGTCAAGACCAAAAGTTGAAATTGATGCAATAAAAAAATTAGTAATAATAGCTATTAATGAACAAGTTCCAGACTTAGTTAAACAAAAAGTGAGATTAAAATTTTTTGGAAATATAGATAATTTCGGTGCAAAAATACTGTCAAAAATAAAAGATGCAGAAAATGCAACAAATCATGAAGAATCTGTTCTAAATTTGAATGTTGCTCTTGGTTACGGAGGCAGACAAGATATTGTAAATGTTACCAAATATATCTCAGAGCAAATTATCTCTAAAAATATAAATATTGATGATATAGATGAAGACTTAATTTCAAAATTTTCATGCTGTCCAGAAGATGAGATCGATTTATTAATTAGAACTGGTGGAGATAAGAGAATAAGCAACTTTCTTTTATATCAAATAGCATATACTGAAATAAATTTCATTGATAAGTACTGGCCAGATTTTAAAAAAGGTGATTTTGTTGAATGTCTTGATAATTTTAAAAAAGTGAGTAGAAGGTTTGGGAAGAGAATATAATTTAAATTTAATAAGAAGATCATTTACTGGTTTTTTGATTATTGTGCCAATAGTCTTAATAATTTTAGCTAAAAATTATTGGATTTTCCTTGTAATGGTGTCAGCAGTTTGTGCTTTTGCTTTTTACGAATGGGTAAAAAATAATTTCAGGCATCCAATATTATGGGGGTTGAATTTAATTTTTTTATACTTCTGGTTCTTGGTAATTTATTTTGTTGGAGCCACTTCCAACATACTTCCATCGATTAATGTTATTGAGTCCTATGATTCAATCTCTATTTTCTATCTTTTTTTTGTAATTATTATTAACACGACTATTTTTGATACTTTTGCATATCTTTTTGGTTCAAATTTTGGAAAGACTGCTATTGCACCGAATATTAGCCCCAATAAAACAGTTGAGGGTCTTCTTGGGGGATTAGTTTTTGTTTTAATTTATGCTCTCGCAATATGCTATTTTTTAAATTTAAAATATTGGTTTTTACCAATATGTCTATTGGGAGGCTGCCTTGCCTTTTTTGGTGATCTGCTAATAAGTTTTCATAAAAGAGAAAGGGGGATAAAAGATACAGGGTCTTTATTGCCTGGTCATGGAGGAGTCTTAGATAGAATAGATTCTCACTTACTTGCCACCCCAATTTTACTTTTAATATCGATAATCACTGAGAGTCTATGAAAAATATTCTTTTATTAGGTGCAACGGGTAGTATCGGAGACAGTGTTTTGAATGTCATTAAGCAGAATAGTAATAAATTAAACCTTGTTGGTATAGCTTTTCAATCAAATACAACCAAAGCAATTTCTATAATTGAGGAGTTTGCACCCGATTATGCATACTGTGAATCAAAAGCTAATTTAAAGATAATAAATGACTATTTAAAAAAATCAGAAGGTATAGAATTATTTAATAATAAGTCTGAGCTACAACACCTTCTCAATCATAGGAGTATAGATATAATAATTTCTGCTATATCTGGTTTCTCTGGTCTAGAGACAACTTTTATGGCAGCGCAATCAGGAAAAATAATTTTATTAGCAAATAAAGAAAGTATTGTTGCAGCAGGAGACATAATTTTACCAACTGCAAAAAAATATAATACAGAAATTATTCCAATTGATAGTGAGCATAATGCAATTTTTCAATGCTTAAATTCAGAAAAAAACACTGATGATGTTTCAAAAATTATAATTACTGCATCAGGGGGCCCGTTCTTAAATAAAAAGGTTGATGATTTATCAGGAGTAACTAAAAAAGAAGCTTTAAATCATCCTAACTGGAAAATGGGTTCAAAAATAACCATTGATTCAGCAACTCTTGTAAATAAATGTTTAGAACTTATTGAAGCAAAGTATTTATTTGACTTAAATGAAGAATATTTTGAATTAGTTGTGCATCCCCAAAGCATAATTCACTCTATAGTTACTTATAAAGATGGTTCAAGCATATGCCAGATGAGTAATCCTGATATGAGAGTTCCCATTTCTCATGCACTATCTCTTGAAGAATCAAGATTATCTCTAAATTTTTCTGAGATAAATTTTTCATCATTAAATCTCACTTTTCAAGAATTTCCGAAGGATAGATTGGAAATAGCTAATCTTGCCCGCGAGGTATGCAATACAAGAGGTTCAACTGGAACAGTATTTAATGCTGCAAATGAGGTTGCTGTAGAAAATTTTTTAAATGATAAAATTACTTTTAACAAGATATATGATGTTATTTATAGAACTTTTGATGCCATCCCTTTGTCTAAAGATATTGATATAGAAGCAATACATGAAATAGATAATCAAACACGCATTGAGGCACAGAAGGTGGTAAAATCACTCACTTAAATTATGACCACAACAATTATTTATATAGGTTCTTTTCTTGCACTTTTGGGTGTTCTTGTAACTATTCATGAATACGGACATTTTATTTTTGCAAGAATATTTAAAGTACACGTTCAGCGCTTTTCACTTGGAATGGGGCCTGTAATATATAAACGCCTAGACAAACATGGAACAGAATTTGCAGTATCAGCCTTACCTTTAGGAGGGTATGTGTCAATGATTACTAATAAGCTAATTGAGTTAGAGCCAGAGGTAAAAAAAGAATTAACTGCTGAGCAAATTAAAAATACATTTGATTCAAAACCAAAATGGCAAAGAGCTATGATTATGTTTGCAGGACCCCTTGCAAATTTCATTTTATCAATTTTTATATTTACTATTATTTTTTTAAATACCCCTGATCCTCAATCTATTGCTGTTATAAAAGATGTGAATTCTTCAATTAGCTCAACAATCAATTCTGAAGTAATTCCTGGTGATCAGATATATGCAATAGACTCAACTATTATTAGAGATCCTAAAGATATAAGCCTAGAACTTCTATCTTTTGCTGGGTATTCAGGAATTGTCAATTTACATCTTAAAAGAGAAAATATAGATATTCCTGTAAATGTTGCTATTGCTGTAAAAAACTTTCTCCCATCACCTGAATCTCAATCAAATCCTCTTAAATATTTAGGATTAGATATTGAGTATAAGATGAGGCCAATTATCGGTTCTGTAGTTAAATTAGGTCCTGCGCAAATCGCAGAAATTAAGAAAGACGACATCGTATCTAAAATTGGGAATAAAGAAATTAATTATGCCAGTGACATAAAAAATATTATTTCTAAGATGCCAAATGAAAATGTCTTTATAGACATAATAAGAGATGGCGATCTTATTCGATTACCATTAAAAATAGGATCTTCTAAAGATGTTGATGGAAACGAAATAGGTATCATGGGTATTACTTTTGGGACAAGTAGGTCATTCTTAGAATCTATCTCAAAGGGTGCTTATGAGACCTATAACTTAAGCATAAAAACTTTGCAATTTATAGGAAAAATGCTCACTGGAAACATGGGTACTGAAAATCTTAGTGGTCCAATTGGTATTGCACAAATGGCTGGAAACACAGCACAGGCTGGGTTCGTTCCTTTTATGTACTTAATGGCGTTATTGAGTATTAGTTTAGGAGTCTTGAATTTATTGCCAATACCTGTACTTGATGGCGGGCAGCTTACATTGTTAGGCGTTGAAGCAATAAGAGGGAAACCCCTTGCAGAAAAAACTGAAAATTTAATATATACAGTTGGAGCATTAATGGTAGGCGCACTTATGATTTTTGCAGTTTTTAATGATGTTGCTCGGTTTTTTTAGGAAGATAATTGAAAACATTTAAATTATATTTTTTAAGCTTGTTATTAACTATTCAAGTTACTGCTTTTGATGAATTCCTTGTTAGTGATATTAGAATTGTTGGGCTTCAAAGAGTTTCAACAGGAAGTATATTTAATGTTATACCCATTAGTGTTGGCGATAGTATTGACTTAAGAAAATCGTCTGAAATTTCAAGGTCATTATTCAGCACAGAGCAGTTTGATGATATACAAATTGCAAAAGAGGGAAATACATTAATTATTAGTGTTCTTGAGAGGCCATCAATTTCTTCAATAGAAATATCTGGAAATAAAGCATTAGAAACTGAACAATTACTTAGTAGTCTTGATGGGGTAGGTATTAAAGAGGGTGAAGTTTACAAAAGATCTACCCTTGAAAAGGTTAAATCAGAATTAGTTAGATCTTATTCTTCAAATGGTAGATATGGAGCTAATGTAGAAATAGAGGAACTTGAGCAGCCTAGGAATACTATACAAATTAATATTATTGTTGATGAGGGTAGCGGAGCTAAGATAAAAAAAATTAATATTATTGGAAATGAAATTTATACCAATAATGAACTATTAGATCTTTTTGAGCTTTCAGAAGGATCGTTTTTTTCATTTTTAAATAACAATAATGCGTACTCGCGAGAAAAGCTTGAAGGCGATATTGAAAGTCTAGAATCTTTTTATAAAAATAGAGGTTATTTAAAATTTTCTATAGAATCTTCTCAGATAAGTTTATCTAAAGATCTTAAGGATATATATATTAGCTTTAGCTTATTTGAGGGGGACAAATATACTATTTCAGGTGTTGATGTTGTTGGAGATATTCCTGTTGCAATATCTGCCTACGCAAACGTTACATCAGCATTAACTGGAACGACATATTCGCAGTCCCAAATCTCAGGTATAGAAGATTTTTTTATTAACATCTTAGGGAATCAGGGTTATGCCTTTGCTGAAGTAAATCCAAGCACAGACATAAATGATGATACAAAAGAAGTAAAAATTATTTTTAATATTTTGCCTGGTAATAGAACTTACACCAGGAAAATATTATTTGCAGGAAATAATACAACTCAAGATCATGTTTTAAGAAGAGAAATGAGGCAATTTGAAGGAGCTTGGACATCAGACAAACAAATTGAGAATAGTAAGGTTAGGTTAGAAAGATTAGGCTACTTTAAAGAGGTTGAAGTGGAGACGATCCCTGTTCCTTTAACAGATGATCAAGTAGATATCTTATACACTGTTGAAGAGGAAAACACAGGCTCTATTGGCGGCAATATTGGTTATAGTGACTTTGGCTTAATGTTGGGCTTTAATCTTCAGGAACAAAACTTTCTTGGCACAGGAAATACAGTTGGAATTGGTATTAGTAAAAATATTTATTCAGAAAGTTATAATTTTTCTTTCCAAGACCCATATGCTACCAAAGATGGAGTTAGCCGTGGCTACAATATTTATTTTAGAGAAACTGATTATGGTGAATTCAACGTTGCAAATTATTTAAGCAACTCCCAAGGCTTTGGAACACAATTTGGTTATCCTATATCTGATACACAGAGATTAAATTTAGGACTTACCTATGATAAAACTGATATAGATATTGGAACACAACCAGCAAGAGAAATATGGGATTTTGTTGACTCTGAAGGCAGTATTTTTGAGACAATAAC
The DNA here is from genome assembly GCA_000385055.1 of gamma proteobacterium SCGC AAA168-P09. Classification (GTDB taxonomy): domain Bacteria; phylum Pseudomonadota; class Gammaproteobacteria; order Magnimaribacterales; family D2472; genus SCGC-AAA076-P13. The sequence goes on along the minus strand of ARRL01000003.1, from coordinate 103,970 downwards.
CGCTCAACTTTCATGGCAAAGGGTTACCCTTAATAGAGGGCTATTTCCAACTAATGGCTCATCAACTGTTTTTAGTTTTTCTTCCACACTTCCTGTAGGAGATATAGACTATTCACGATTAAATTTTATTCATAAATACTATAAACCTTTATCAAGAAATTTTATTTTTGGATTTAATATTGATCTAGGATATACAAAAGCTTTTGGAGACACAAAAGAAACGCCATTTTTTAGAAATTTCTATGCAGGTGGGCCCAGATCTCTTCGTGGTTTTGAATCAAACACATTAGGGCCTAGAAGCACTCAACCCCCATGTTATCAATTTAATTATTCTGAAGGCACATGCCCTAATCTTCTTGATACTGATGGAGATAATATTTTAGATACCCCATATTATAATCCCTATGCAAATGCTAATTATCAAAATCGTGCCTCAATAGGAGGCAATATTAAGGTTGAAGGAAGTCTCCAACTAATTTTTAGATTGCCATTTATTGAAGATCAGCGTTCACTGCGATCTGCTTTCTTTTTTGATTTTGGAAATGTTTTTTCTGATAATTGCAAAGATTACCAAGTAAATTGTTACAAACCATCCGTTGAGGATTTAAGATATTCCTATGGAGTAGGTGTAACTTGGATTACTGGTTTTGGGCCTATGAGTTTTGCAATAGCAAGCCCACAAAATGCTGGTGAATTTGAACGAACAAAGGAATTCCAATTCACAGTAGGAAATGTTTTCTAATTAATATAAAATACCATCACCATTTAAGGGGTAATTATGAAAAATATGTTTAAAATAAATTTACTAGCGGTTTTGCTTTTATGCATGCCTACATTTGCAGCTGAAGGCATTGCTGTGATAGATATGAGAACTGCTGTTTTATCAACCCAAGCTGCCAATGATGCATTCAAGGCTTTGGAAGAAGATGCTGATTATTCAGCAAATCTAGAAAAAGCTCAGTCTCTTCAGGCAGAAAGACAGACTATTGCAGAAAAACTTCAAAAAGAACTTGAAACATTATCTCAAGAAGATATTGCAAAAATGCAAAAAGATATTCAAGCAAAAGGTAAAGATATAGAATTTCTTGCTGGTAAAATTCAACAAGCTCAAGAAGAAACTGCTCAAAAAGTTTTTGCAGATAACGGGGCCTCAATGCAGAAGATAATTGGGGAGCTTATACAAGCAAAACAAATAAAAGTTTTATTTCAGAAAAATGAGAGTATTTTATTTAGTGATCCAGCTCTTGATCTAACTGATGATGTTACATCTATGTTGGATGTTGCTGCTTCTGGGACTAATACTCAGTCCGAGTAGTGTCTCAAACTAAAGAATACACACTATCTGAAATAGCAGAATTCACAGGCTCTAAAATTGTTGGCAATAAATCATCTGTTGTCAACAATATTGCCACTCTTCAGAATGCTACTAAAGAATCCATATCATTTCTGACGAATAAAAAATACCAAAAGTACATAAAGACAACTTCAGCTAATGCCGTCATTGTTGCAACCAATTTTAAAATAGATAATCAAAAAAATTATCTTGTCTCTGAAGATCCATATTTGGCATATGCAAAGCTAACTACTTTATTTAAAAAACCAATTTTTGAATTTGACAATCCAACAATACATCCTTCAGCAGTTATATCAAATAGATCTCAAATTGGAAACGATGTATCTATAGGTGCCAATGTTGTTATTGGACCTGATTGTATTATTGGAAATCATGTAATCATCAAAGCAAATTGCTCTATAGTTCAAGATGTTGTAATTGGAGAATATTCTGTAATTCATAATGGCTCGGTCCTTGGTTCGGATGGTTTTGGATATGCACCTTCTAAAGATGGTTATATCAAAATAGAGCAACTTGGTAAATTAGTTATTGGAAAAGACGTTGAAATTGGAGCCTCTTGTACTATTGATAGAGGAGCTCTAGATAACACTGAAATTCATGACGGAGTCAAATTAGATAACCAAATTCAAATTGCTCACAATGTAGTCTTGGGAGAAAATTCAGCAATTGCTGCTTCTTGTGCTATAGCGGGATCAACTATAATTGGTAAAAATTTTCAAATGGGAGGACTTTCTGGAGTCTTAGGGCACTTATCTGTATGCGATGATGTAACTGTAGGTGCTCATACATTAATTACAAAAAGCATAAATAAATCAGGCAATTATATTGGTATAATGCCAGCTCAAAATCAAAAAGATTGGGCTAAGTCGTCAATTTTTATAAAAAAAAGAATCTAATTATGTCAAATCATGCTGAAGAAATTAGTAAATTTCTGCCTCATAGAGAACCATTTTTGTTTATTGATGAAATAGTTTATATCGAACTTGGAAAAAAAATACATTGCATTAAAAGAAATTCCTCAAATGAAGATTATTTTAGAGGTCATTTTCCAAATAACCCAGTTATGCCAGGAGTTATTATTTTGGAAGCTTTGGCTCAGGCATCAGGCATCTTAGGCTTCAAAACTATGAATAAAACACCCCAAGAAGGTTCTATTTATGTTTTTGCTGGTGTTGATAAGGCTAGGTTTAGGTCTCGAGTAGGTCCTGAAGACATTCTCCATCTTCATAGTGAAATCGTAAATGAAAAGAAGGGTATTTGGAAGTTTGAAACTAAAGCTTTTGTTGATGATAGACTGGTATGTTCAGCAACAATACTTTGTGCTGATAGGAAAGCTTAATGGGTATAGATGCATCATCAATAATTAGCAGTTCTGCTAAAATTCATCCATCTGTTCATATTGGTCCATTTTGTATTATAGGCGATGCAGTTGAGTTGGGTGAAGGTACCTCTGTTTTAAGTCATGTAATTATAAAAGGACCTACCAAAATAGGAAAAAATAATGTTATTTATCAATTTTCTTCTATTGGAGAAGATACTCCTGACAAGAAATATGATGGAGAAGATACTAAATTAATTATTGGCGATAATAATATTTTTAGAGAAGGAGTTACAGTCCACAGAGGCACGGTTCAAGACAAGGGTGTTACGGAAATTGGGAGTGATAATTTATTTATGGCATATACTCATGTTGCACACGATTGCGTCATTGGTAACAATAATATTTTTGCAAATAATGCCGGTCTTGCTGGTCATGTAACAATTGGAAACTTCGTAGTCATTGGTGGATACTCAGCAGTTCATCAATTTTGTTGTTTAGGCGACCATTCTTTTTTAGGTATGAATACCTCAGTTACCATGGATATTCCTGCATTTTTAAAAGCTGCTTCAAATCCAGGAAGAATAGTCGGCTTAAACTCAGTTGGTATGACTAGAAATGATATTCCTGCTAATTCAATAGCAACCCTTAAAAAAGCTTTTAAACTAGTCTATAAAAAAGAACTTAAATTGAATGAGGCCATAAAAGAACTTGATCTAATATTATCTGACACAAGTGATATTTATTTGGAAACATTCATTAAATCAATAAAAACTTCTTCTCGCGGTATTTTAAGATAAGTGAATTCAAAACCAATCTTAAAAGTTGGAATTGTTGCCGGAGAGTATTCAGGTGACAGGCTTGGAACAAAAATTATAAAAAGCCTAGCAAAGACTCACAACATTGAACTTTATGGGGTGGGTGGACCAAAATTAATTAAACAAGGCTTAAAACCTCTATTTGATTTTAAGAAACTACATGTTATGGGTCTTATAGAACCACTTTTAAATCTGAGAGAGTTAATTAAGTTTAGAAAACTACTAATTAAATTATTTATTGAAAAAGAGATTGATTATTTTATAGGTGTTGATTCTCCTGACTTTAATATAAGTATTCATAAAGCGCTTAAACTTAAAAATACTTGTAAAAATATTCAAGTTGTAAGTCCTTCAGTTTGGGTTTGGAGAGAAAATAGAATAGAAGAAATAAAAAAATACATAGACTTGACAGCTTGTTTGTTTAATTTTGAAGATAATTTTTATAAGAAAAAAAACTTACCAAGTATTCATATAGGACATCCTTTCTGCAAACTATTTCCTGAAAATAAAGAAATCGTGATCAAGAATTTTAATTTAGATCCATCAAAAAAATTTGTATCTATTCTTCCAGGAAGCCGTAAATCAGAAATTAAAAATTTATTACCAACCTATATCGAATTTATAAAATTGCATTCAAGCAAGTATAGTCATTATGAATACCTAATTCCTGCATCTGACAATCAATCTTTAGAAATGATAAAAAAGGATATACCCTCAGATCTTCCAGTATTAGTTGGCATAAATTGCACCAAAGATTTTTTATCAATTTCTGATTTTTCAGTGGTCACTTCTGGTACAGCCACCCTAGAGTCAGCTGTACTAGGAACAAGTCCTATTATTTGTTACAAGACCAACCCAATAAACTATTTTATTATTTCAAGAATGCTTAAGATCGATGATGTTGGACTCCCAAATCTTTTATTAGGTAAAAGAAATTTTCCTGAACTCATTCAGCGATCATGCAATGCAAAATCTATACTAGAAGCAGCAGAATCAATAAAAAATAATAATGAGGGCGAAAACATTTCAATCACACTTAGAAATTTATTAATTGGACTGAGTCCAGAAGAGTCAGCACAAAAAATTCTTTCGCTTTGAAAATTATTGCCGGAGTAGATGAAGTTGGTAGAGGTTGTTTGGCAGGCCCTGTTATTGCATCAGCAGTTATTCTTAGGAATAATATTCCTGGTTTAAAGGACTCAAAAAAATTAACCCCATTAAAAAGAAATAAATTATCAGAATTAATAATGCAAAATTCTTACTTTTCTTTTGGAATAGCATCAGAACAAGAAATAGATGAAATTAATATTCTTCAAGCTTCTTTATTGGCAATGAAAAGAGCTATACTTAACCTTTCTACTAAACCAGAAAAAGTTCTAATTGATGGTATTCATAAACCTGATTTAGATATAGATACCCAAACTATTATTGGTGGAGATTCTTTAGTTGAAGAGATTAGCGCCGCTTCAATAATTGCAAAAGTGTATAGAGATAATTTGATGATAGAGATCGATAAAAAATACCCAGAATATGGATTTTCACAACACAAAGGCTATGGAACAAAAGTACATAAAGAAGCAATTTTAAATTATGGACCAACTCCTATTCATAGGTTAACTTTTAAAGGAGTTCTTAATTAGAAGTATGAAAAATATTTTTTCACATCTAAGAGTTTCTTCAGAATATAGTATATCTCAAGGCCTTCTAACCATCGATCAAATTATAGAAAGTGCTAAAAAACATACTATTCCATCTGTAGCTTTAACAGATAAATCAAATATGTTTGCAATGGTAAAGTTTTTTAATAAGTGTGAAGCGTCTGGAATTAAACCAATATCAGGTACATCAATAAGGGTTATATTTGATGGAGATGATTCTTCTCATGAACTATTATGCTTGGCAAAAAACAATGATGGGCACAGAAATTTAATGCAAGCAATTTCTTCTGCTCATAATAATTATACTTATCAAACTCCAATAATTAATTTCAAAGATTTAAAGAACTTTAAGGACAATATAATCGTTGTTTCTGGAGGAAAAGATAGTCATATTTTTGAACTGTCAAAACAAAATAAAATTAATGAGATCGAAAAAAAAATTGATGATTTTTTAACAGTTTTCAAGAATGACTTTTTTATTGAAGTACAAAAAACAAATAGATCTGATGAAATTGAATTTTTTTCAAATATTCTTCCTTTATCAAATAAAAAAGGTATTCCTTTGATAGCTACAAATGATGTTTTGTTTTCTTCAAAGGATGATTATGAAATACATGAAACAAAAGTTTGTATCAATACGGGCAAGACTCTCAATGATCCAAACAGAGAAAAGCCATTCTCAGATGAGCAGTATTTTAAAACCTCTGATGAGATGCAAAAATTATTTAAGGGTTTTGAAGAGCTTATTGTTAATACAAATGAAGTAGCAAAAAAATGTAATGTTTCTCTCCACACTAAGGGTTACTTTCTTCCAGAATACCCAGTCCCAGAAGAACATAACTTTGATTCCTTTTTGGAAGATCTTGCTAAAAAAAGACTTTCAAAGCTAATCACTGATTTTGAAGAAACAAAACAGAAGATATATGAGCAAAGACTTGAATACGAATTAAATCAGATTAAGAAAATGGGCTTTTCAAGTTACTTTTTGATTGTTTATGATTTTATTCAATGGTCAAAAGATAACGATGTTCCTGTTGGGCCTGGAAGGGGTTCAGGAGCAGGTTCACTAGTTGCATATTCACTTGGAATAACAACTCTTAATCCTATTGATCACGGTCTTTTGTTTGAGCGCTTTTTAAATCCGGAGAGAATATCAATGCCAGATTTCGATATTGATTTCTGTATGGAAAAAAGAGACAGCGTAATAGATTATGTTAGTAAAAAGTATGGGGCTGATGCTGTTTCTCAGATAGCAACTTTTGGCACAATGGCTGCAAGAGCGGTTGTCAGAGATGTTGCAAGAGCAATGGGAAAACCTTACGCTCTTGGAGATAGAATTTCGAAGATGATTCCATTTGCGCCAGGAATGACGCTGGATAGAGCAAAAGATGAGCAACCAGTATTTGCTCAGGCTGCTAAAAATGATCCTGAAGTTAGAGAGGTTGTTGATTTAGCATACAAGCTTGAAGGTATTACTAGAAATGTTGGAAAACATGCCGGTGGGGTTGTTATAGCTCCAGGAAGCCTTTCAGATTTTTGTCCTATTTATAATGATAGACAATCTTCTTCAGTCATGACCCAATATGATAAAGATGATGTAGAAAAAATAGGTTTAGTTAAATTTGATTTTCTTGGTTTAAGAACACTTACTGTAATTGATAGGGCAGTAAAATCTATAAACGCATCATTAAAAGATCAGAATAAAATAGATTTAGACAATATATCTATGAATGATCAAAAGGTATTTGATCTGCTTTCTTCAGGTAAAACTATGGCAGTTTTTCAATTAGAATCAACAGGAATGAGGGACTTAATTAAAAAATTAAAGCCCACAAAATTTGAGGAAATTACTGCTCTATTAGCTTTATATAGACCAGGCCCTTTAAATTCAGGAATGCATACAACTTTTGTAGACAGGAAGCATGGCAAAAGCCCTGTAACATATCCTCATGAGTTGCTTGCGCCAGTTTTATCTGAGACTTACGGGGTAATTGTTTATCAAGAACAAGTCATGGAGTCTGCCAGAGTTCTTGCGGGTTATTCAATGGGTGAAGCTGATATTCTCAGACGAGTGATGGGAAAGAAAAAAATTGAAGAGATGGAAGAGCAAAGAGAGATATTTGTTAAGGGTTGTGAAAAAAATGCAATCTCAGAGAAAAAAGCAAATAAGATATTTGAGCTTATAGAACAGTTTGCTGAATATGGGTTTAACAAATCCCATTCAGCTGCATATGCAGTAATTTCTTATCAAACAGCATTTTTAAAAACTTATTATCCTGAGCACTTTATGGCAGCAGTGCTTTCAACAGAGTTGAGAAATACCGATAAGATTTATGCCTTAATCCAAGAGTGCAAGCGAATGGGAATTAAGGTTCTAAAACCAAATATCATGACTAGTACAAAAATGTTTGTGGTTAACGAAAATTCCTGTATTGAATATGGACTTGGAGCTATAAAAGGTGTTGCAGATGCGTTTATAGAGCATGTATGTCAAATTAGAAAAACAAATAAATTCAATGATTTATGGGATTTTTCAAAAAAAGTTGATATCAAACTCGGTGGAAAAAAGTCATTAGAAGCTCTTTCACAATCTGGAGCATTTGACGGCATTGCGCCAACAAGAAGTATTGCTATTTCATGTATTGAAGATATGTTAAAAGATGGTTCAAGTAACTCTTCTAAACAAACCGCTGCATCAGGTGACCTATTTTCATCGCTTAATGAAAGTTTTGATCCATATGAAAAGTATAAAAATATTTCTGATATGGGATTAAGTGAATTGCTATCACTTGAAAAAAAATCTCTAGGTTATTATTTGTCCGGCCATCCTGTTAATGCAATTGAAAAAAAGATTAATAAGCTTAGATCAAAGAAAATTTCTAACTTAAATCACGATACTAAAAAAGCATCTCTAGTATGCTTAATTAACAGCGTCAGGCAAATTAAAGATAAAAAAGGAAAACCTCTAACTTTCATAAATTTTGATGATGGTACCGGCGTTATGGATGGGGTAGTTCCAAGCGAAGTCCTTGAAAGTTGTCACAATATTTTGAAAGATGGACAAATACTTGTAGTAAAAGGTTTGGTTGATATAGATGACTATAGATCTAAAGAACTAGGAGATGCAATGTTTAGAATGAGAGTAAAAGAAGTGCATTCACTAGATTCAGAGCTTTCAAAAAAAGTTAATAATGTTGTTATTAATCTTAAAGAATCAGAATTGGTTTCGCTTGATGAATTTTCTAATAAACTTGATACAGTTAAGAGAGATTTTTGGACAAAGTCAGGCTGTAATTTGCATGTAAAAGTTATAACAAATGGTTCAGAGGCTATAATAGACATAGGTGAAAGGTTTAAATTTGAGCCCACGATAGATAACCTAAATTTCTTGGATGACATTTTTGGAAAAAATGCATTAGAAATAGCATGATTAAAGAATAATGATAGATAAAAAAATAACATCAGAAAAAAACTACAATCATTTACCAGATATCTCTGAAGATCATAAATTTTTAGATTTTGAAAACACTATTCAGGACATATCTGAAAAGATTAATGCTTTAAAAAATTCAGCTATTGAGTCACCCGAAGTAAGTGATCAAATTCTCGCTCTAAGAAAACAAAGAGATGCTGAAACTAAAAAGATATATTCAAAACTTTCAACATGGCAAACTGTTCAGGTAGCTAGACACCCCCAGAGACCACACACACTCGATTTTATAAATAATATATTTGATGAATTTGATGAAATGCATGGTGATAGGCAATTTGCAGATGATGCTGCAATTGTAGGGGGTATTGCTTATCTTGAAACTACCCCTGTCATGATTATTGGGCATGAAAAAGGAAGAGATACTGAGGAAAAGGTAAGACGTAATTTTGGAATGCCTCAACCAGAGGGTTACAGAAAAGCTAAGAGGTTAATGCAATTCGCAGAACAATTCTCATTACCCGTAATTACTTTTATTGATACTGCTGGAGCATACCCTGGAGTTGAGGGTGAGGAAAGGGGTCAAAGTGAAGCAATAGCTAGAAATCTAGCTGTAATGTCAGAATTAAGAACACCAATTATTATTGTTGTCACCGGTGAAGGGGGGTCTGGTGGAGCATTAGCAATAAGTGTAGGAGATCATATATCAATGCTTCAGTATGCAACATACTCTGTTGCGTCCCCAGAAGCATGCGCATCTATTATTTGGAGAACCGCAGACAAAGCGCCAGATGCAGCACAGGCCATGAAAGTTTCATCCAACGAGCTTAAAAAATTAAAAATTATTGATGAAATTATTACAGAGCCTCTTGGCGGTGCACATCGTGATTATGAGGAGATTTCGTCAAGCATCAAAGATTCATTAATAAAAAATTTATCTACTCTTAGTACAATATCTATACAAGAGTTATTAGACAGAAGATATAAAAGATTAATAGAAATTGGCATTTAAGTTTTGATTAATTTTGATGATTTAACTTATCACTTAGATTTAAGTAAAAAAATCTATGTTGGCTATAGCGGTGGCCCTGATTCTACTGCTTTATTGCATCTACTTTATTTAAATAATATTGCTAATATTGAGGCAATTCATATTAATCATAATATTTCAGATAACTCTTTGGAATGGGAAGAGCATTGCAGAAAAACTTCAGAAAAATTAGGTATTAAATGCCATTTAGAGTCTGTAAAGGTGAAGACTGATGGCGACGGTCTTGAATCAGCTGCTAGAAAAGCTAGATATAAAATTTTTACAAAGTACTTGAAAAAAGGTGAGCAGATTTTGCTTGGTCACCATTCTAATGATGTTGCTGAAACTTTTTTATTAAGGCTATTTAGAGGCACAGGCCTAGATGGGTTAGAAAGCCTTAGAGTAAAAAGAAAAGTTGGAGAGGGTTATTTAATAAGACCTTTAATTAATGTCTCCAAAGAGAGTATTTTATTTTTTCTCAAAGAAAAAAAAATAAGTTTCGTTCAGGATGAATCAAACTCTTCACAAGATCATGATAGAAACTATGTTAGAAATACTATCATTCCTTCAATTGAAAAAAAAGTGGGCTAACGTATCATCAAGGATTTCAAACACATCAAATTTTATTAAGATTAGAAATAATTCCTATGAAATGCTTTTTGAAGAAAAATACGACCATTTAATTAGCGATAAGATTCCAGTAAATGCACTTAAAAAAATTCAAAAACCATTCCTTGTAGATGTTATTAGATTCTCTATTAAAAAACAGAATATAGCCATGCCAAGCAAGAAGGTAATAGAGCAGATTCTAAAGACTTTTATTGAATCAAATCCTGGGCCTAAGTCAGAGGTGTCCTGGACTAGGGCTGATAAAGAGCAGTCAGGAGGAAAAATATTTTATAAGGATAAGTGTGTGGTTATAACCAAGAAATAACACCGCTAAGGGTATATAATTTTTTTTGGAGTATTAAGTTATGGAATACAAAACAATAAAAGTAGGCAAAAAAAATAAAGTTGCAACAATAGAAATCAATAGACCTGGTGTGTTGAATGCATTCAATACTCAGTTGATATTGGATTTGCAAGAAGTTACTCAACTTGTTAAAGATGATGATAATACAAGGGTTGTAATAATTTCTGGTTCAGGAAGAGCTTTTTCATCTGGTGCAGATTTAACCGAAGCAGATTCAGACTGGGATGGCTCAAAGGATGCTTTACTAAGAGGTTTCAAGCCCTCGTTTGAGAATATTATTTCAATGCCTAAGCCTGTTATTGCTTCAATTCAAGGTCCTGCGGCGGGTATTGGAGCAGCATTTGCCATGTCATGTGATTTAAGAATAATGTCTGAAGACGCATATATTCTCTCTGTTTTTAGTAATATTGCTTTAGTCCCAGATGGCGGTTTGTCATGGCTTTTACCAAAATATCTTGGTTATGGAAAAGCATATGAATATGCAATAGAAGCAAAAAAAATTGATGCAAAGGAGTGCTTACACTTTGGTATAGCTAATAAAGTTACATCATCTGATAAGCTTAAAGAAGATTCTATGAATTGGGCTTTAGGACTTGCTAAAAGGTCTCCTCAATCCCTTGGAAATACAAAAAAATTAATGCGAGAATCTTTGTCTTCTTCATATTGGGACACATACAACAGCGAGGCTGAAATACAAAATAGCTTAACAAGAAGCCCTCAAAATCATGAGGCTGTTTTAGCTTTTTTTGAAAAACGTGAACCTAACTTTGATTAGTCTTTATAAGATTTTACTTAGTCCAACAATAATTGCTTCAAATGAAGCTCTCGTTGTATTTGGGTTGATTCCAACACCCCATTTTGTTTGACCATCTTTTTCTAGCTCTATGTAGGCTGCTGCTTGCGCATCAGATCCTGAAGAAATTGCAGATTGGTGATAGTCAGAAATTTTAATATTAATCCCAAATTCTTTTGAAAGACCATTTACAAAAGAATCAATGGGACCATTCCCTTTGCCTGAAACGGTTACCTCTTTTGCATTCATAATCATTTTAACTTCCAATTCATTAATATCATCTTTGGTTGATGAGGTATGACTCTGATATGAAAAATTATTTTTTGGTTTTAAAAAGTTTTCTTCAAATATTCCCCATATTTCAGAACTGCTTATTTCTTTTCCTGTTTCATCAGCAAGTTCTTGGATTTTTTGACTCATGCTAATTTGTAGTCTTCTTGGAAGAGAAACACCATGATCTTTTTCTAGCAGAAACGCGACACCGCCTTTACCTGATTGAGAGTTTATTCTCACAACTGCTTCGTAGCTCCTACCCAAGTCGGCTGGGTCGATTGGTAGATATGGTACAGCCCATTCTGGATTATTGCTTTGCTTCATAGCATGAAAGCCTTTTTTGATTGCATCTTGATGCGAACCTGAAAAAGCAGTGAAGACAAGATCGCCTGCATATGGATGTCTTGGGTGAACAGGAAGTTGATTGCAGTATTCAACCTCTCTCATTACTGAATTAATATTTGAGAAATCTAATTCAGGATCAATGCCTTGAGTTAGCATATTTAAAGCAATAGTAACTATATCAACATTTCCAGTTCTCTCACCGTTACCAAATAAAGTACCTTCAACCCTATCCGCACCAGCCATAAGCCCAAACTCAGAAGCAGCTACTGCGGTTCCTCTATCATTGTGAGGATGAAGACTTAGAGCAATATTGTCTCGGTTTTTAAGGTTTTTATTCATCCACTCAATCTGGTCTCCATAAATATTTGGTGTAGACATTTCTACAGTTGCAGGAAGATTGATTATTATTTTATGATTTGAAATCTCTTTTAGAATATCAACAACTGCATCACATACTTCTGCAGCATAATCTAACTCAGTGCCAGTAAAACTCTCAGGGGAATATTCAAAACTCCAGTCTGTATCTGGATTTGCTAGTGCTAATTCCTTAATTTTTAAAGCTCCATTAATTGCAATTTCTTTTATGCCATCTTTATCTTGATTAAAGACAACTTTTCTTTGAAGGGTAGATGTTGAGTTATAAAAGTGAACAATGGCCTTTGGAATACCTTTTAAGGACTCAAAGGTTCTTTCAATTAGCTCGTTTCTGGATTGAGTCAAAACTTGAATATTTACATCAGATGGAATTTTTTTATTTTCTATTAAAGACCTCACAAAGTCGAAGTCTGTTTGCGAGGCAGAAGGAAATCCAACTTCAATCTCCTTAAAACCCAGCTTACAAAGTAATGAAAACATTCGATCCTTTCTTTCTGAACCCATTGGCTCTATTAATGCTTGATTTCCGTCTCTAAGATCAACAGAGCACCATGTAGGAGCTTGATTTATAACTTTTGAAGGCCACTGCCTATCTTTTAGATCAATAGGTTCAAAAGCTTTATATTTATTTACTGGATTATCCATTTTTAATTTGTAAATGTTAATATTTCTTTTCTATGATAACTCCAAGCATTAAAACTAACCTAATTCTCAAAGAAATGGGTATTACTAGATATGAACTTCGTTCAAATCAAGAAAAATCACCCTTCACAAAAAATTATAGTTATCAAAAAGGAAATATTCTAACATTACTTGATCGATCATATGATGATTTAAGCAAAGATGAAGCAAAGCTGCTTGATGCAATTATAGATGCAGTCAATCTTTCTAATAATCAAATATCTCACAATGATTTCAATCTTGATGATATCAATGATTTCATATCAACTTGCATAGATATAAAGGGTATTATTAGTTTTTCTTCCAATATAACCAACATCAAATCATCAATCTCATTTGTTCAATCACCTGAATTAGAAGTAATGATTTCTGATAAAGAATCTAAAAAGATTTTATGGAAAAAGCTGCAAGACACTATTCTTTAGTATTTTATGTATAAAGTTTCTCTAATGAGTATAGATGATTTAAAAGAGGCTTATAAGATAGAGTGTGAGGTCAATCCTAGTCCTTGGAAATATGAAACTTTTTTATCTTCATTTGAGGTGGGGCACAAGGGATTAATTTGTAAGCATGATAGCGAAATCATTGGATTCATAATATTTTCTCCCATCAACCCTGAAGCTCATATCTTAAGCATATCGGTAACAAAGAAAATTCAGTCTAAAGGTGTTGGTTCGTTGCTACTTCAAAGTATGCTGGATCAATGTGCAGCAATGAACTATAAAAAAATATTTCTTGAAGTCAGAACAAGTAACTTACAAGCTATTAATTTCTATCAAAAATTTGGGTTCAGTAAAGATGCAATTAGAGACAATTACTATTCGGATAATTCAGAGGATGCTTTATTGATGTCCCTTTCAATTTAACTACCTCGTTTTTTTAACCATATAATTTGATTTGTTGTAACTATAAGATATGAGATAAAAAATGTTATGTAAAAGCTAATAAGAATTGGATGATCGACATTGGAGTCAATAACCACTGGATCGCCTGGAGGAAACCTTCTTAATACTTCGGTTATACCTGGAATCATATGAAATAAAAATAGCGCAGAATAGCTGATGGTTTGTAAGTAGGGTGCAAGGAATCCAAAAAACATACCTTTTTCATTAATGTATCCAAATATTACAGCTAAGAGTGTAGCTATTGCTAACAAGTGTCCCACATCAAAACCACGTTTATACATCAATAGAGCAGTTAATGCAGTAATGATGGTGGTAACAACAAAGACTTTAGCTGAAAAATTTTTTGTCTCTATGATTGTATGGTTTTTTAAAGAATATGCACCAGATCCTATTGCTACAAGAGCTATTAAAGTATGAATCCAACCAATGAAGGATATAGCCATTAATAATTAGCTTAGAAGATTTTCGATGTCTAACTCAATGTCTTCTGGCTTAGTAGTTGGAGAATATCTTTTAATGACTTCCCCATCCTTATTAACCAAAAATTTTGAAAAATTCCATTTGATATTCTTTGTACCAAGAACACCAGGTTGCTCATTTTTAAGAAAATCATAAAAAGGATCAGCATTTGGGCCATTAACATCAATTTTATCAAAAATTTTAAAACTCACATTATATTTTTCGTTACAAAAGAATTGAATTTCTTCATTTGTACCAGGTTCTTGACCTTTAAATTGATTGCAAGGAAATCCAAGAATCTCTAAACCATTAGAATTATATTTTTCATATAATTCCTGAAGACCTTTATATTGAGGTGTAAGCCCGCATTGACTGGCAACATTAACAACTAAAAGAACTTTATCATGATATTCACCAAGAGATACTTCATTTAAATCTGCATCTTTAACATTAAAGTCATAAACTGTTTTCATTTTTGGGTTCCTGTGTTTTAGATTAAAAATATGTTTTTAAAAAAAATATGATTATATACAAAAAAGAGATACAAATCTTAAATATGACCTAACCTTAAAGCATCTATATAATCACTATATAAGTAAAAGTTATGATAAACACAGAAATTAAATATATTTGGAAAGCATTTGATGAGCTATCTTCAGATGAGCTCTATGCAGTGATCCACTTAAGACAAAAAGTATTTATTGTTGAGCAAGATTGTCCATACATAGACGCTGATTACACTGACCAAGATGCATTTCATTTGCTGGTATATAAAAATAATGACTTGATTGGGTACCTTAGAGCTTTTAAACCTGGAATAAAATATGAAGGATCTTCA
The DNA here is from genome assembly GCA_000385055.1 of gamma proteobacterium SCGC AAA168-P09. GTDB lineage: Bacteria > Pseudomonadota > Gammaproteobacteria > Magnimaribacterales > D2472 > SCGC-AAA076-P13. Next base: position 88,720 of record ARRL01000003.1, on the reverse strand, counting down.
CTGGGGAGAATCGTCACAGAAATAAATTCTAGAGGCCTTGGTATTGGAAAAGAGATAACAAAAGAGGGAGTATACTTTCTATCAAGAGAATTTCCTAATCATGAAATTATTATCTCAGCTCAACATAGATTAGAGCATTTTTATATTGATCTTGGATTTTCGGCTAGAGGTGAAGTTTATTTAGAAGATGATATTGATCATATCCAGATGTACATTCTTCCTTATCAAACAAGTTAAAAAAATTAATGAATAAGTTATTTTTTTGATTTAGACTTTAATAATATTATTTAGTGAATAATAGAACTATCAAATAATAAACTATGAATTTCTTCAGTTATGAATGGTGCAAAAGGGTGCATCATGACTAGTATTTCTTTCAAAAGAGGCCTTAGATTATTTGTCTCTCCACTTTTTTTACATTCTTCAATATAGACATCACAAAACTTACTCCAGAAAAACTCATAAACTTCATTGATAGCATAGTCCAATCTATAGTCTTTAATATTTCTCTCAATTTGTTTTTTTGATTTTTCAAACTCTTCGTATATCCACTCATCAGTTTTATTTGCCGATTGAAATGAATCGTTTCCAACCGAATAGCCGTTGATAAATCTTGCTGCATTCCAGACTTTAGTACAGAAGTTTCTATATCCTTTAAGTCTACCCATTTCAAAACTTATATCTTTAGTATGTGTTGCTAGTGAATAAAATGTCATTCTTAAGGCATCTGTTCCGTAGGAATCAATACCTTTTGGAAATTGGTTTCTTGTCTTCCTTTCAATCTTCTTTGCAATACCTTCTTGCATGAGATTCGAAGTTCTTTTTTTAACTAAATCCTCTTGAGAAATACCATAAATTAGGTCTAATGGATCAATAACATTGCCTTTAGATTTAGACATCTTTTGCCCATTTTCATCTCTTATCAGACCTGTAATATAAACATCTTTAAAAGGGATTTGATCAGTAAATTCAAGGCTCATCATCATCATTCTGGCAACCCAAAAAAATATAATATCAAACCCAGTAACCAACAAAGAGGTTGGAAAATGTTTTTCAAAATCTTCAGTTTTTTCTGGCCATCCCAAAGATGCAAAAGGCCATAAACTTGAAGAAAACCATGTATCTAAAACGTCTTCATCTTGTAAGAGTTTTCTATCATCAAGTTTATAAAATTGTCTGACCTCATCTTCACTGTGACCAACGTAAACATTATTTTCTGAGTCATACCATGCTGGGATTCTGTGACCCCACCATATTTGCCTACTGATGCACCAGTCCTCAATATTATTCATCCAATTAAAATATGTTTTAACCCAATTACCAGGATGAAATTTTATCTCTCCCTTGTTAACAGCCTCATTAGCTCTTGCTGCCATTTCCTCAGTTTTGACATACCACTGATAACTTAATCTGGGCTCAATAACAATATTAGATCTTTCACCTCTGGGCACGCTTATATAATGTTTTTCTTCTTTTTCTAAAAGATTAAGCCCTTTTAGTTTTTCTAATACAGTTTTTCTAACCTTAAAACGATCTAGATTTGAAAATGGCTCTGGTACATTTTCATTTGACCATGCATCCTCATTAAATATATTGATAGGCTCAAAGTCACTTGTTGTATCTGAGGTTTTTACTTCTCCATCCACTTCATGAAGTGAGTATTTTTTACCTATTTCGTAATCGTTAAAATCATGGCCTGGAGTAATTTTCAGACAACCGGTACCAAATTCCATATCAACATATTCATCAGCTATTATTGGTATTTTTCTTCCCACAAAAGGTAGAACAATATTTTTACCAATAAGATTTTTATATCTATCATCATTGGGATTAACAGCAACTGCCATATCTCCAAACATAGTTTCAGGTCGAGTTGTGGCTACTATTACAAAGTCATCTGAATCTTCAATTGGATATTTAATATGCCAAAGAAGACCCTCTTTCTCTTGTCTTATAACCTCAAGATCTGAAACAGCAGTTTTAAGTGATGGATCCCAATTGACCAGTCTATAACCTCTATAGATTTTATTTTTTCTATGCAATTCAACAAAAGCTTTCATAACCGCTTCATTGCAACCATCATCTAAGGTAAATCTATATTTATTCCAGTCTACAGAGCATCCAAGTCTTTTAATCTGTGAGGTAATTTTTTCTTCTGAGTAATCTTTCCATGACCAAACTTCATCAAGAAATTTCTCTCTTCCCAAATCTAATCTTGTCACATCATTTTTTGCAAGATTATTTTCTACAACCATCTGGGTTGCTATGCCTGCATGATCGGCACCAACTTGCCAGTGAGCATCTTTTCCAGACATATGATGATATCTTGTATAGAAATCCATAATTGCGTATTGAAAACTATGGCCCATATGAAGCGTGCCAGTTACATTTGGAGGCGGTATTACCTGAGAAAAAGAAACATCAGAATCTTTATTTGAAATAATTCTTTCGGACCAAATCTTAGACCATTTTTCTTCAATTTCTACAGGGTAATACTGTTTATCCATGAGGAAGCTTAATTAAAATTATTTTAACTTCTTACTAAGAAGTAACTGACTTATAAGAGGTACTGGTCTCCCTGTCCCTGCTTTCACAGGAGAACTATAAGAAGCTGTAGCAGCAATATCAATATGAGCCCATTTATAATCATTAGTGAACTTTGATAAGAATGCAGCAGCATGAATAGTGCCTGCTTCTCTGCCTCCGCCAATATTGGCTAAATCAGCATATTTAGTTTTTGTACAAGACTGATGCTCATCCCATAATGGCAGTTGCCATGCTCTATCTCCTGATTCTTCACCAGCCTCAATAATCTTTTCTGCTAAATGTTGATCATTAGTCATCACACCGCTGGCATGTCTTCCCAAAGCAACAACAACGGCTCCTGTAAGAGTTGCCATATCAATGACATAAGATGGTTTATATTTGCCAACAAAGGTAAGACAATCAGCAAGAATCAATCTACCTTCAGCATCTGTATTTAGAATTTCTATAGTTTGACCTGACATCGATGTTACAACATCTCCAGGCTTTGTGGCTTTAGAAGAACACATGTTTTCAGCACAACCCATTACACCAACAACATTTACATTTGCATTTAATCTTGCAAGTGTCGACATAACCCCAAATACAGTTGCTGCACCACACATATCCCACTTCATCTCATCCATAGCAGGACTCGGTTTTATGGAAACTCCGCCAGTATCAAAAGTAACGCCTTTACCAACTAGCGCAATTGGTTTTTCATTAGCTTTGCCACCCTTGTACTCAATGACCATCATTCTTGCTGGTTCTTCACTGCCTCTAGAAACACTCAAGAATGAACCCATTCCCATTTTTTGCATTTGCTGTTCATTAAAAGATTTAACCTTTAAATTAGGAAAATCTTTTGTCATACCTTTAACTTTTTTCTCAATTATTCTTGGAGTGCAATGATTTGCAGGAAGATCGCCAAGATATTTTGCAGTATTAACACCCTCGCCAATAGCATATCCAGTTTTAGCTGCATGTTTTGCTTTAGTTAGATTTGATCCACTAAGACCAGATGTCAATATAGTTAATTTTTTTACTGCTGGTTTTGTAGCAGTTTTATTTTTAGTTTCAGAAAAAATATAAACACTTGATTCAATTGTTTTTGCAACGGTTTCTATCAACCAAAACTCATCTTTTTTAGCAGGGCTTATGCTACCAGGCATTATAGAAATATCTTTGCACTTAAGGCTATTACCTTTATGTGCAATTGATTGATACATACTTAACCATTTGTGAGTGGGAGCTGATAAATCTAGTCCATTAGCAAGCAATATGTTTGCAGCGGCAATACCATCAATTTTTGGAAGAAGAACATTGCTGCTAGAATCTTTTAGGTGTGAAGAAATTGTCTTAGAAATATAATTTTTTGAAATTTTATTTAATTCTTTAAAGGATGAATCACTCATTGTATTTTTGTTGATAACAATAACCAACATATCTGTTTTTAATGAAGCCAGACTATTAGATCCAGCATCTTTTACTGAAACATTATTTAAAACTTTATACGCCATTTAAGTTCTCCTGTTATGGTATTTACTGATAAGATAAATATTGTAATGCATCATAGTTCTCAAGGCATGTATAAAAAAAATATTCTTTCAAAAAGTTTGAATATGGAGGTCTTTAAATCTTCAAGTAGTGTCTTATTGATATTCTTTCTTTTGGTAGTAGGCTCCAGGATTGTTGGTTATTTTGAGCAAGCTGCAGAAGGAAATCTTGACCCCGCTATTATAATGAGTGTTGTTGCTCTAAGATTTCCAGATTTTATAACCCTTTTAATACCTCTTTCTTTTTTTCTAGGGGTATTAATTTCTATCAGTAGAATTTATGCTGATAGAGAAATTTATGGTTTCTTTTCTGTTGGCTTAGCCCCCTTTGAATTAATAAAATTCTTAGCTCCTCAAGCGTTGCTATATTTTCTATTAACTCTAATTTTGAGTTTATATGTAGCCCCTTATACAAAAGCATTATCGCAAGAAATATTAAAGATAGACTCTTTTGAAGAACAGCTTGAATCGATCAAATCAGATGAAATAGTTTCCTTGAATGATGGAGGCTTTATTTATATTCAAAACACTGATAATCTTTTAACTGGAGTAAAAGCTCTAAAACAAAATCAAGAGAACTCATTTTTTGTAATTGCTGACGAGCTTTCCACCAATGAAAGCAAAGAACTCATAAAGCTAAATTTCAATAATGGTTCTTTTTATAGTGGAGTTTTTTCTGATTCCTCAAAACTCCAATCAAATTTTAATGAATTCAAGCTTGATATCAAAAAAAAGAAAAACTTAACAAATGATATGAGCCTAACAAAATTATTTGATTTCTCATCTGATTCAAATACTGCTAGCTTTCAATGGAATGTTTCAGTGCCAATAACAATCTTAATTCTTTTATTTATTGGGGTTTATATTTCAGAGGTTAAGCCAAGGCAAGGAAGATTTTCTGTAATATTGCCAGGAATGCTTTTATATGTGATGTATTTGAGCTTATTAATCTTAGGAAGAGAGTACATTGTTGATAATCCAAAGACCTCATTTGGACTCTGGTATGTCCATCTAATCTTTATTTTATTTTTACTTGCTTATCTTTTAAAAGATAAATTTGCATATAGCGGCAATATAAATCTAGCAATAAGAGATAACCTTTATATGAAATATGTTTTAGCTCTTAGTTTATTTATTCTTATGATGTGGGTTGTCACTTAAATGAAAATTTTTCATAAGTACATGATAAAAAGATCATTATTGATCTCATGCTTCATCTTTGTATTATTTGCTTTGTTAGATTTTGTTTTTAATTTTATATCCGAGTTAGAGAATCTTTCTGCCAACTATTCATTCCTATATTCTTTGAAATTTATGCTTGCTTCCATGCCATATGATGCAAATGATTTTTTAGAGGGAGCTTGCTTGCTTGGAGTAATGATTGCTTTAGGAATATCGCACCAAGAAGGTAATTTAAATGTGCTTAGGTCTAGTGGAGAATCACCAATCAAGATAGTTTTGCTAAATGCCATAGGACCAATGATTTTAGTTTTTTCTTACTTAGCAGCAAATGAATTGGTATTCAGAGATATTTATATTAATGCAGAGATAGAAAAGAATCTAAGAATTGATGATCAGTCTAGTATTCAGGAAAATAACGAATGGATTAAAGATAAAAATTCCTTTATAAATTTTTCAGACAAGGTTGGAAGCACTATCTATAATGTTAAATTTCTTAAATCAGATTCCAGCAATACACTTTATTACAAAATGTCTGAATCAGCTAATATTGAAGAAGACGTTATTGTTTTTGATAGAACAATGACATCTTATGGATTTAATAATGAAAATACCTTGAATTACTCAGAGCCTTTTAAATTTCCATTAGGTGCATCTATACCCCTCAAAGACATTGAAAGGCTTAAATTTTCTGAATTAATTTTTAGTAAAAACTTACTTCAAAATAGCTCAGTAAAAAAAGATGTCTTATTTAAATCTCATCTCGAAAAATCTTTTTATAAAAAGATTTTCCAGCCCTTATCAATCTTGTCATTAATTATTTTTTTTGGTTCATTTATATTTGGCTCTTTACGAGAAACATCGCCAGCATCTAGGATTGTGCTTTCAGTTATAGGGGCATTTATCTATAAAGTTATTCAAGACTTTTCAATAAGCCTTGCTATCTCAATAAATTATTCTGTTCTAGTAGGGGTTATAGCGCCAGCATTTATGCTGCTCATTTCAAGCATTTTTTTATACAAAAAGATTTAAATAGATCTTAGTGATGTTTTAGACAAGATATCACTCATCGAATAGCCATTAGAAGAAAAATAAATTTGTAAGAGGGGTATTCCAGCTAAAGTAAAAATCAATATATTTACTATAAATCTTATTGTTACTTGCTTAAGACCGACTTTATTTCCGTCAGTGCTGAAAATTTCTATATTCCAGACCGCCATGCCCAGGGTTTTATTTCCATTAATCCAAAAATAAGCATAAAAACACCAACTACTAACAAAAACAATAGCGAGGCCTAGCCATGGATTTAATATTTCTCCTCCATTGAGCCATAGAGCAATTGATCCAACTGCAAACCAAACACCCAAAAGAAGAAAAAGATCATAGATGCTTGCAGCAATTCTTTTCAAAGGAAAGACTTTATATGATTTTTGATTCATTTTGTTTATAGTAATAAAAACAAATTACAAAATACATGATTATGAATAAAGATACAGCATTTTTTGGTCACCCGGTTGGATTGAGAACACTATTTCTTACTGAAATGTGGGAAAGGATGTCTTACTATGGAATGAGAGCTCTTCTTGTTTTATATATGACCGGAGCAATAACTGGTTTTAATCCTGGAATGGGTCTTTCTGCAATAAATGCTAATGCGATATATGGAATTTATGTTGGTATGGTTTATTTTATGGTAGTTCCAGGAGGCTGGATTGCTGACAATATCTTGGGGCATCAAAAAGCAGTATTGATAGGTGCAATTATTATCGCATTAGGTCATTTCACTTTAGCAATCCCATTAGAACAAACTTTCTTTTTAGGGTTAATGTTTGTGGTGCTTGGAACAGGCCTTTTAAAAGGGAATATTTCAACAATAGTTGGTAATTTGTATAGAGAAAATGATGAAAGAAGGGACTCAGGTTATACGATTTTTTATATGTCAATTAATATTGGCTCTACGCTAGGGTTTCTAATTTGCTCATATTTAGGCGAGAAAATTGGGTGGCATTATGGCTTTGGAGCTGCTGGAATAGGTATGACTTTTGGCGTATACCAATACATTAAGTTCAGACATTTACTTGAAGATGCTGGACAAAAACCTAATGAAATGTCAGATGAAAAAAGATCGAATCTTATTAAATGGACAAAAATAAGCTTAATTATTATGTTCACAGTAATTGGCGCTGGGTTGCTAGGTTTTATTACAGTTGATCCAAGAGTTTTTGCTGAAAATTTTGCATACTTTTTAACAATAGTAGCGGGCGCCTATTTTTTATATTTATATGGTTTTGCAGGCCTGAAGAATGTTGAAAAGAAGAATTTATTATTACTTTTTGTATTATTTATTGGTGCAGCAGCATTTTGGTCTGGCTTTGATCAATCTGCGAGCTCATTGAGTATTTTTGCTAGAGATTACACCGATTTATCAATTGGTGGATTTATAATTCCAATTGGCTGGCTTCAATTTGCCAATCCAATCTTCGTTGTTACTTTTGCTCCAATATTTGCTGGTATATGGGCCCATTTGGCAAGAATCAATTTAGATCCCTCATTACCTATAAAATTTGCTATTGGTCTGATTTTTATGGCTCTAAGTTTTATTGTTATGGTTTATGCTGTTAAATTGGCGATGGTTACTGCACCAGTAGGGATGAGATGGCTGCTATTAACTTACTTGCTCCAAACATGGGGAGAATTAGCCTTATCTCCGATCGGTTTATCAGCTTTCTCTAAGTATTCACCAAAAAGATATATGGGCCAAATGTTTGGTTTATGGTTCTTAGCATCAGCAATTGGCGGAGTTCTTGCAGGTCTTCTTGGTGGTGATGCCACTGTTGATGGATTGAGTTCAGTTCAGCCCATTTTTACTTTTATGATTCAATACTATGCAGTAATTGCATTAGCCTTGATTATCATGGCTTACTTTTTTAAAAATAGAGAAAAGACTTAAGATAATTTTGAATTTAAACCTTTAAAGATATCTTTATAGATATCCTTTAAAGTCCATAGTTCAGATATTTTTATGTGCTCATCAATTTGATGAATTGTTTCATTTAGTGGCCCTAACTCAACAATCTCAGTTCCCATTTTTGCAATAAAACGCCCGTCAGAAGTTCCGCCTTTAGCGTTAAGATCGGGAGTATATCCAGTTACATCTTGAATTGATTGAACTACGACATCCTTTAAATTATCTTCTTTAGTTAAATAAGGTAATCCAGATAATTTCCAATCAATTTCATAATTAATATTCAACTCATTTAATATAGATTCAAATTCGTTAATTAAAGTTTCTTGAGTTGACTCAGTTGAATATCTGAAATTAAAAAACATATCCAAATCTCCTGGTACGACATTTTTTGCTCCAGTTCCTGAATGAATATTTGATATTTGGAAGCTTGTAGGCTGAAAAATTGCATTTCCATTGTCCCAGATAGTATTTTTTAATTTAACAATAACATCGCTAGCAGAGAATATTGGATTATCTACATTTTCTGGATACGCAATGTGCCCCTGTTTTCCAATTATTTTAAGAGAGCCCCCTAATGATCCTCTTCTTCCAATTCTGATACTATCTCCGATCTTTTCATAAGAGGTGGGCTCTCCGACAAGACATAAATCAATTTTTTCATCATTCTCAATCATGTCGTCAACTATCTTATCTATAAAACCATCTACTGCATCACCTTCTTCATTTGATGTAAGCAATATAGCAATTCTGTAATTAAGCTCTGGACTAGTTTCAAAAAATTCTTCAAGAGATTGAAGGAAAGCAGCAATTGAAGCCTTCATATCAGCCGTACCCCTACCATATAATAAATCGCCATCAATCTGGGCTGAGAAAGGAGGGTAGGTCCATTGTTCTTCCGGACCAGTGGGTACTACATCAGTATGTCCGAGAAAACAAAAAAGTTTACCTTTGTTTCCATAAGTAGCATAAAGATTCTCTACATTGGCATAATTAATTCTTTCGCATTTAAAATCTAGCTTGACCAATTTTTCTTCAATTAAATCAAAACAACCCTCATCTCTTGGTGATAAAGACTGAATTTTTATAAGTTTTTGAAGAAATTCAATCATTTGTATGTAGCTGCGTATTTAATTGTATTGATTTTTTATTTGGCTTTGCAACAACCATTCCATTTATAGAGTTTCTAAGGAAAACTAAATCAGATGAATTAGCGAGTTCTAATCCTTTTTTAATAATCGTAGGGTTTCCTTCAGTATCATGAAGTTGAATTTTTGTTCCACTAGTTATATACAAGCCTGCTTCAACAGTGCAGTTATCACCTAAGGGTATTCCAATACCTGAGTTTGCTCCAAGTAGACAGTTTTTTCCAACAGAAATTTTTATGTCATTGCCACCAGAGAGAGTACCCATAGTGCTGCAACCTCCACCCAAATCAGAATTATCTCCAATGACAACTCCAGCAGATATTCTCCCTTCAATCATTGCCTTGCCTAAAGTACCAGCGTTAAAATTAACAAAACCTTCATGCATTACAGTTGTCCCAGAACTTAAATAAGCTCCAAGTCTTACTCTCGAGGCATCTGCGATCCTCACGTTTTTTGGAATAATGTAATCTGTAAGGCATGGAAACTTATCTAATGACCTTATGTACAAATTATTAGAACTATTTTTTGATTCTAATAACTTTTCATCAATCTCATCTAGAGAAACAGGCCCCTGATTGGTCCATGCAATATTTGGAAGGGAGCTAAAAAGTCCATCAAGGTTTATAGAGTTAGGCTTAACAAATTTATAGGACAGTAAATGAAGCTTTAGATAGGCAGAAACAACACCATTTATTGGCTCATCAAGATTATCCTGGTTCCAAGATAATTCTATAATTTCTTTACTTGACTCGATATTATCTATATTGTCTATTTCAGTTTTTTCTCCATTAAAATTAATGACAGGAAAAAAGACATCAAGAATATCCCCATTAGCGGATTTGCTTATAAGACCAATAGCTTTAATGTTCATGTGAGTATTATAGTGAACATAAATTTTATTTATATGGTTTCTTTGAGACTATTACTTATTTTTTCAATTTTATTCTTAGAAACAGAAGAGAGTGTCATATCCTCAATTTCGAATGTATCTTCAACCCTATCTCCAAGTGTATTAATTCTTGCTGAATAAATAGAAGTTCCATTTTCATGAAGAACCTTCGCAATTTTTATAAGTAACCCTGGGCTATCTGAGGTTTCAATTGTTAAAAAGTTCCTTTTCTTTGACGCCTCTTCAATATTTGTAATATTAATGTTTTTATTAAAAGTATCGATGTTTTTCTTTTTTCTATGGACTTTTTTCTTTTGTGTAGAAAAGTTATGGAAATTGTTATTAATTTTTATTTGAAGGTCTTTAACTTCAGATTTGCTAAGACCTCTATCATGGTGAGAAAACTTAGCAATAAATGTATTTGCCGCTAAAGCTTTATTTGAACTTGTTGATATATTTGCATCTATTATTTCAAGCCCTGAAATCTCTAAGACTTCTACTAGCTTTAAAAATAACCCATCAAAATTATCTGTTTTAATAAAAATCTCTAATAAGTTTCCAAAGCATTTTCTGCATCCAATTACTGAAGAGCTCATGTCTGCTTTAAGAATAAGATCACTTTGCCAGCTTAATCTTTCTAAATTATTCTTTGAAAAATATGCATCATCAAATAATTTCAAATAATTTTGAATCTCTTTTTTTTCATTTAAATCTGTATAGTTCTTAACTAAATTATTTTTTCTATCCTTAGAAATTTCTTTAATGGTTTTTAAAGGCTCTTTGTTAAGTTTTGATCTTGTTAATAAAAATAAATCTCTTAACAGTCCATGTTTCCAACCATTCCATAGAGCAGGGTTTGTTGCTCTGATATCATTAATTGTTAAAAGGTAAAGATAATCAAGTCTTTCAGTGGTTATAACAAGTTCTGCAAAGGTATTAATGGTATCTGGGTCGGATATATCTTTTTTTTGAGAAATTGATGACATTTCAAGATGATTTAATACAAGCCATGAGATAAGATCTGCGTCAGCCCTTGAAAGGCCTATTTTTTTTGCAAATTGAAGGCTTGTCTTGGCTCCAATTTTTGAGTGATCTCCACCTTTACCTTTTCCTAAGTCATGAAAAAGACCGGCCAAATATAGAATCTCTATTTTGGGTAGCTTGTTGATTAATTCATGCTCAAGCTTGAACTCTTCTGCATAATGAATATGCATTTGCCGCATATTTCTAACTACTTTAAATGTATGCTCATCTACTGTGTACACATGAAATAAATCAAATTGCATCTGACCAACAACTTCTTCAAACTCTGGTATATATTTTTGAATTATGCCAATACTTTTCATAGATTTTAAAATAGAAGAAAGGTTGTATTGTGATTTTAAAATTTCAAGAAATTTTGATGAGTATTTAAGGTCATTCCTAAACTCTGCATCTATCAAGTTCAGGTTGTTTTTTAAAAGAGACATCGTTGATGTTTCTATAGCATTAATTTTTTTACTTGCTCCAATTGCTATAAAAATATCAAATATAAGCTCCTTCTTATTTGAAAGATTAATATTTTTTTTAAATCCAATTTTATTACCCCGTATAAAAAAATTTCCATGATTCTTTGTAATTGCAAATTGATTTTGTTCTTTAAACTTCTCAAAAACATGATTATTAAAATTTGAAAGGTTTGAAGCATTTTCATAGAATTTTTGCATTAATTTTTCAACAGATCTCTTTGTTGTTCCTTCTTTAAGCATAGCCTTATTTGCAATTTCCACTTGTACCTCAAAGGTAAGTCTATTCCTCTTGGAAATAATATTTGTGATATATCTCATCGCTTTAACAAAGTTGTATGAATTGAGAACTTCTTCGATTTCATTTCCAAATTCTTTAGATTTTTTTATTTCATTAATATCTTTAAGATTAAAACAGTGTTGCAAAATCCATAATGATGTTTGAAAGTCTCTTAAAGCTCCCGGAGATTCTTTTAAATTTGGCTCCAGGTTATACTCTGTTGAAAAAAAAGACTTATATCTTTCCTCTTGCTCTGAAAGCTTTAATTTATAGAACTTTTTCTTGGACCAAACATTATTTAAAGCTAGATTAATACTTTCATCCGTTTTTTTATCTGTTAGTAGAGCTCTTCTAGTTAAATATGATGTGAATTCTTTTGGATCTTCTTTGGCAATTTTCTTTATATCTTTAATGGTTCTAACTGAGTGACCAACCTGGAAACCTAAATCCCACAATTTAGCAACAAATTTTTCTAAATTACTGGAGTCTTTAATTTTCTTATTCTTTTGAATAATCGACAGATCTATATCAGATGAAGGATAAAGCTCTTGTCTTCCAAAACCACCGTTAGCATAAATAGCAAAATCATTTTCAAGCTTTAGATTAATAAAGTCTTTAGTAATAATTCTTTCAACATTCTGCGAATGATCTATAAGATAGGAATTGACTTTTTGAGGAGAGTTAAATATTTCAGGAAAATTATTAAGGAATTTTTCACTTATATTTGAGCTACTTTTTGTCATATAGACTCTTCATGTCTTTTCGTAAGAACTTCTACTCCATTTGATGTAACAGCTAATGTATGTTCCCATTGCGCAGAATTTCTGCCATCTTTAGTTTCTACAGTCCATCCATCTTGTAAGGTTTTGCAATATTTTGAGCCTTGATTAATCATTGGCTCAATTGTGAAACACATTCCTTCAAGTATTTCGAGGCCTCTCCCAGGTTTGCCATAGTGAAGTATTTGTGGCTCTTCATGATATACATTACCAATACCATGACCACAATAGTCTTCAACAACACTATAGTAGTTTGATTCAGCATGCTGCTGAATTGCATGACCTATATCACCAAGATAAGCTCCAGGCCCAACAACTTCTATAGCTTTGTAAAGACATTCCTGGGTAACTTTTACCAGTCTCTGATTATGAGGTTGGCATTTACCCACCATATACATTTTTGATGTATCACCATGCCATCCATCTTTTATAACTGTTACATCGATGTTTAATATATCGCCTTCTTTAAGAATTCTATTTGTATCAGGTATCCCATGACATATAACTTGATTAATACTAGAACAGATTGTTTTTTGAAAACCCCTGTAGCCCACGTTTGCGGGAATAGCCTTCTGGACATTTACAATATGTTCGTAACACCTTCTGTCGAGCTCTTCTGTGGATACCCCTGGAATAACATAGGGCTCAATCATTTCTAAAACTTCAGATGCAAGTTTTCCTGCAATTCTCATTTTTTGAATTTCTGATTGATTTTTTATAGATATTTTCATATTTTTTTTCATTTAGTATAGACAGTTGGCAACTAAGTCTATAAAGTACAATTTTAATGCCAGCACGATATTTTAGCTCATTAAAAACCAAAATTTCTTTAAATAGTAACCTTTTTTATTTATTTAAAAGTACTCCCACAAGAGGTCATTCTTGATGCCATTTCCTGCCATACTAGCGCTTGAGGATGGGAGTATATTCTATGGAGATGGATATGGTGAAGAAAAAATTGAGGTAGGGGAGATTGTTTTTAATACTTCAATGACTGGATATCAAGAAATAATTACCGATCCATCATATAAAAAACAAATTATTACCTTCACCCACCCACATATAGGCAATACTGGAATAAATGATGATGACAATGAATCAACTCAAATTCATGCATCTGGAATAGTAATAAATGAGTTTTGTGAAAAACCAAGTAATTGGAGATCTTCTAAGACTCTTGAAGAATTTCTAATCGAACAAAAAGTTATAGCAATTTCAGGTATTAATACAAGAAAATTAACTTCACTTCTCAGGGACAAAGGTTCTATGAACAGCTGTATAGCTTCTTTGTCTCAAATTACAGAAGAAGAAGCAGTCAAAAAAGCACAAGACTTTTCTGGATTAAAGGGTCTTGATTTAGCTAAAGTTGTCAGTGCTAACAAAGACTATACATGGAATCAGGGAGTTTGGCCTGAATATAATACCTCTTCAAGCAATCTATCAATAGTTGCATATGATTTTGGTATTAAAACAAATATTCTTAGGCTTTTGTCTGATCATGTTGGAGTTGTTCATGTTGTAAACGCAGAAACATCTTTTGAAGAGATATTAGAGCTATCTCCAAATGGAATTTTCCTCTCAAATGGCCCTGGAGATCCAGAGCCTTGTAATTATGCTATTAAAAATATTAAGAAATTCTTAGAATTAAGCATTCCAATATTTGGTATTTGCCTTGGTCACCAGCTACTAGCCCTAGCAGGTGGGGCAAAAACCTATAAAATGAAATTTGGTCATCATGGTGCTAATCATCCCGTACAAGATCTAACGACAAAAGAAGTTTTTATAACAAGCCAAAATCATGGCTTTGCTGTCGATTTGGAGTCTTTGCCAAGTAATATAAGGCCGTCACATGTTTCTTTATTTGACGGTTCGTTGCAGGGCATTGAATTTAATGACGCGCCTGCATTTAGTTTCCAGGGGCACCCAGAAGCAAGCCCAGGACCTCAAGAAATTCAGACGTTATTCAATAAATTTAGAGTTATGGTGGAAGAGCATGCCAAAACGTAAGGATATCAATTCAATATTAATTATTGGAGCTGGTCCAATAATTATTGGTCAAGCATGTGAGTTTGATTATTCAGGCGCACAGGCTTGTAAAGCTCTCAAAGAAGAAGGATTTAGAGTTATTTTGGTAAATTCTAACCCAGCCACAATAATGACAGACCCGTTAATGGCAGATGCTACTTATATTGAACCTATTCACTGGGAGTCAGTTGAAAAAATTATTGAAAAAGAGAAGCCTGATGCAATATTGCCTACTATGGGAGGACAGACAGCATTAAATACAGCTCTATCTTTAGATAAAAAAGGAGTTCTTAAAAAGCATGGAGTTGTTTTAATTGGAGCAAACAGAGAGGCTATTGATAAGGCTGAAGACAGACAGCTTTTTGATGAGACTATGCAAGCAATTGACATTGAAACACCAAATTCAGGAATTGCCCATTCTATAGATGATGCATTTGAAGTTCAAAAATGTATTGGTTTTCCATGCATTATTAGACCGTCTTTCACAATGGGAGGAACCGGTGGGGGTATTGCTTACAATATTGATGAATTTGAAGCTATATGCAAAAAAGGTCTTGAACTATCTCCCACTAATGAGCTTTTAATTGATGAGTCATTGATTGGCTGGAAGGAATTCGAGATGGAGGTAGTTAGAGACTGCGAAGATAACTGCATCATAGTTTGTTCTATAGAAAACCTTGATCCTATGGGAGTTCACACGGGAGATTCAATTACCATAGCGCCTGCTCAAACACTTACTGATAAAGAGTATCAGGTAATGAGAAATGCTTCTTTTAAAATCCTTAGAGAAATTGGTGTCGACACAGGTGGCTCAAATGTTCAATTTGCAATAAATCCTGAAAATGGAAAAATGGTTGTTATTGAGATGAACCCAAGAGTTAGTAGGTCGTCTGCATTAGCATCTAAAGCAACTGGATTTCCAATTGCCAAAGTTGCCGCACTACTATCTGTTGGCTATACACTTGATGAGCTTAAGAATGATATTACTGGAGGATTAACTCCAGCTTCTTTCGAACCAAGTATTGATTATATAGTCACAAAAATTCCAAAATTTGCTTTTGAAAAATTTCCCCAAGCAGATCCCAAGCTCACCACTCAAATGAAATCTGTAGGTGAAGTTATGGCAATTGGATCAAATTTCCAAGAGTCTCTTCAAAAAGCATTATCTAGCATGGAAGAAGATTTAAATGGACTTAATTCCGTTATAGAAGCTCCGTATGAAAATCATGAAGATGAAATATTGTATGAATTAACCTTCCCAGGTCCTAAAAGACTATTTTATGTTTCTGATGCAATCAGAGCAGGATGGAGTCTTAAAAAAATACATCAGCTAACAAAAATTGATTACTGGTTCCTAGATCAAATTGAAGAAATTATAGATCTTGAGAAAAATATACAAAATAAGAGATTAAATACATTTTCTAAAGATGATATTTTTAGCTTAAAGAAAAAAGGCTTTACAGATTCAAGATTAGCCGAACTTACTCAATCAAGTGAAACTGATATCAGAAATTTAAGGATTTCCCATGATGTATTTCCTATTTTTAGAAGAGTGGATACTTGTGCAGCTGAGTTTGCTACTTCAACTTGTTATATGTATTCAACTTATGGAGACATGTGTGAGAGTAACCCATCAAATAACAAAAAAATTCTTGTTTTGGGAAGTGGACCAAATAGAATTGGTCAAGGTATAGAGTTTGATTATTGCTGTGTTCATGCTTCTTTGGCAATGCAGGAAGAGGGCTATGAATCAATAATGGTTAATTGCAATCCTGAGACTGTTTCAACAGACTACGATGTTTCCAATAGATTATATTTTGAACCAATAACCTCAGAAAAAATTCTAGATATCATTGATATTGAGAAGCCAGAAGGAGTAATAATTCAATTTGGTGGTCAAACCCCTCTTAAGCTTGCAGATATACTGTCAGAGCAGGGCGTTAATATCCTTGGCACAAACGTTGATGCAATAGATAGATCTGAGGATAGAGAGAGATTCCAAGATTTAATTATCAAACTGGACCTTAAGCAACCAGCAAATGCTACTGTAAAAAATATTTCTGAAGCAATGATTGCTGCTGATAATATCGGTTTCCCAATAGTTGTTAGACCTTCGTATGTTCTTGGCGGAAGAGCCATGCAACTTGTTCATAATAAAAATGAATTAGAGTTATACCTTACAGAAGCTGTAGAAGTCTCAAATAGTAAACCAATCCTGTTAGATAGTTATCTTACTGATGCAATTGAAGTAGATGTTGATGTTGTATCTGACGGTGATAATATTGAAATAGGTGGTATCCTTCAGCATATAGAGCAAGCAGGAATTCATTCCGGAGATTCAGCATGTTCATTACCCCCTTACACTCTTTCGAGTGAGATACAAGATGAAATTTCTAAACAATCGATAAAAATAGGAAAAGAATTAGACATCATTGGTCTCATGAATATCCAATTTGCTGTTAAGGATGATGATGTTTATATTATTGAAGTAAATCCAAGAGCCTCAAGAACTGTGCCTTTTATTTCAAAGGCTATTGGAAATTCTTTGGTAAAAGTTGCCTCAAAAGCAATGATAGGTAAGTCCTTAAATGATCAGAACTTTAGTAGCAAATTACCCGAAGGTTTGTTTTTTGTTAAAGAAGCGGTTATGCCGTTTGATAAATTTCCGCTTGTTGACCCAATTCTGGGACCTGAGATGAAATCTACAGGAGAGGTCATGGGTATAGGTATAAACTTTGGTGAAGCTTATGCAAAGGCTCAAAAAGGAGCGAATAAGAGTATGCCAAGATCAGGCACTGTTTTTTTAAGTGTAAAGGATAGCGACAAGAAATATTTAAATAAATTAGTTCCAATAATCATAGAGAGGGGGTTTGATATAGTTGCAACTGGAGGAACGGCATCCTATATCCAAGAATTGAATTATGATGTAAGAAGAATAAATAAAGTTAATGAAGGTAGACCTCACACTGTAGATAGTCTTTTGAATAATGAAATTGATCTTGTTATCAATACGACTGAGGGTAAGCAATCTATTCAAGATTCTGCAGCCATAAGAAGAACAGCTTTACAAAATAAGATCTTCTGTACCACCACCATGTTTGGCGCCTTTGCAATAATGCAAGCTTTAGAGAGCAAAGAGACTGACTGGACCTACAAAACTCTCCAAGAAATAAATACATAACCAACCATCTTAATTGCTATAATAGTTCTATGAATAGAACTCCTATTACAAAAGCAGGTGAACTTGCAATCAAAGAGGAACTTTCAAAACTAAAGTTTGTTGAAAGACCAAAAATTTCTGAAGCCATAGCTGAGGCTAGAGCCCATGGAGATTTAAAAGAGAATGCTGAGTATCATGCTGCTAAAGAGTTACAGGGTCTCATGGAGGCCAAGATTAATGAAATAGAAAGCGCTCTAGCAAACGCTCAAGTCATTGATGTAAAAGATATACCAGAAACAGGTAGAGTTGTATTTGGTTGTACTATTAAGTTATACGAAGTGAGTTCTTCCAAAGAACTAGTCTATAAGATTGTTGGAAACCTTGAATCTGATCCTGAAAAAGGATTGATTTCTATAGAGACTCCTATTGCTAAGGGGTTAGTTGGTAAATTTGTGGATGATGAGGTCACAATTGATACACCTTCGGGGAAACTTACCTATGAGATTGTTGAAGTAAAGCATATCTAATGCATGCTGATAATTGGGCAAATAAAGCAAAACAAGAAGGCTATAGAACAAGAGCTGTTTACAAGCTTGATGAGATTATTCAAAAAACTAAAGTTTTAAAAAAGAAACAAAACATTTTAGATTTAGGCTCAGCTCCTGGAGGTTGGTCACAGTATGTTAAAAAAAAATCACCCTCATCAGAAATATTTGCAATTGATATATTGGATATGGAACCTTTGGATGGAGTGCATTTTTTTCTTAAAAGCATTGAGCAAATTAATGAAATAGATCAAATACATAGTATAAAAGGTAGTTTTGGCCTTGTAATTAGTGATATAGCCCCCAATATAACTGGTATAAATGCTGTAGATATTGAAAATATATATGAGCTTAACTGTTTAACATTAGACACTGCTGTAGAATATTTAGATAAATCCAATGGTTCATTTATCATGAAGACTTTCCAAAATAGTATGTTAAAGAATCTTCGAAAAAAAATGGAATTATCTTTCAAGATAGTTCAAACTTTTAAACCTGCTGCTTCAAAAAAGCAATCAGGTGAAATATATTTGTACGGAGCATATAAATAATGAATAGTGTTTTAAGAAATCTTGCAGTTTGGTTCGTTCTAGGATCGTTGCTAATTTATGTATTTAATAATATTGAAAATTCTGGAGTAAGAGAGCAAATAAGCTACAGCCAATTTAAAGAAGAAGTCCTATCTGATAGAGTTGCCAAAGTAGTTTATAAAGGCGATCAAATGACAATCACCGGTGAGCGCCTAGATGGCTCAAAGTTTGAGACTACTCATCCAATCTTTAAAAAAGATGAGGCTGTAGATAACGCTATTCAAGATAATGGGATTATTGCTGTTTATGAAAAAATTGAACAACCATCAATTTTGTCACAACTATTAGTTGGTGCATTCCCTATAATTTTATTGCTTGGAATTTTCTTTTTCTTTATGAGACAGATGCAAGGAGGCATGTCAGGGAAGGGTGGTCCAATGTCATTTGGAAAAAGTAAAGCTAAACTAATGGAAGGTGGTAAGGTTAAAACTTCTTTCAAAGATGTGGCAGGTTGCGAAGAGGCCAAACAAGATGTTCAAGAATTAGTAGACTTTTTAAGAGATCCTACAAAATTTCAAAAACTTGGGGGAAAAATTCCAAGAGGTGTTTTAATGGTAGGTCCTCCAGGGACAGGTAAAACCTTATTAGCCAGAGCAGTAGCTGGAGAAGCAAAAGTTCCTTTCTTCACAATTTCAGGTTCTGATTTTGTTGAAATGTTTGTTGGTGTTGGTGCATCAAGAGTTAGAGATATGTTTGATCAAGCAAAAAAACAGGCACCCTGTATAGTATTTATTGATGAAATAGATGCGGTTGGAAGGCATAGAGGAGCTGGTCTTGGCGGAGGTCATGACGAAAGAGAACAAACTCTCAATCAATTACTTGTAGAGATGGATGGATTTGAGGGTAATGATGGTGTAATTGTAATAGCTGCTACCAACAGACCTGATGTATTAGATCCAGCACTATTAAGACCAGGAAGGTTTGATAGACAAGTTGTTGTAGATCTACCAGACATTCGAGGAAGGGAAGCAATACTAAAAGTTCATATGAGAAAAGTTCCACTTGATGCTGATGTTGACCCGCTAGTATTAGCTAGAGGCACTCCAGGCTTTTCAGGAGCAGATTTAGCCAATTTAATTAATGAAGCAGCTTTATTTGCTGCCAGGTATTCTGACAAGAAAATTGATCAAAACCATCTAGACCTAGCAAAAGATAAAATTATGATGGGGGCTGAAAGAAAGTCTATGATATTGAGTGAAGAGCAAAAAAGAATTACTGCTTATCATGAGGCTGGTCATGCTATTGTTGGTAGACTTTGTCCAACTCATGATCCAGTCTACAAAGTAACAATCATTCCTAGAGGAAGAGCATTAGGAGTAACCATGTTTCTTCCTGAAGAAGATACATATATGCAAAGTAAAGAATATTTACTAGGAAGAATTGCTGCATTATTTGGAGGACGAATTGCAGAAAGCATTATTAATGGCAATCAAGGAATCACTACGGGAGCATCAAATGACATAGAGGTTGCTACTGGAATAGCTACAAATATGGTAACAAAATGGGGTTTCTCCGAAGCACTAGGAACTATAAAGTTTGGCGAAGATGAAGGCAGTCCATTTTTAGGAAGAACTGCTTCTGCTCCAAGTCAGCATAGGAGTGAAGAAACATCAAAATTAATTGATTCTGAGATTAAGGCTATTATAGATTCCTGCTACCAAAGAGCTGAAAATTTACTTAAAACTAATCTAGATAAATTAAATGTTATGGCCGATGCCTTATTAAAATACGAAACAATAGACCAGCCCCAAATAGATGACATTATGGCAGGCGCAGAGCCTAGAGAGCCAAAAGGATGGTCTGATCATGAGCCTAAACCTAAGTCTAATAAAAAAACATCCATCAAAGGTGCTGCTGAAGAGTTATAATCTTTAGTATGAATTTAAAATTTGGCACTGACGGTATTCGTGGTCCCGTTGAGACACATATAACACCAGAAGCATGTCTGAGGATAGGACATGCCACAGGTATTGTTATGAAAGAGCGGGGCTGGGATACTGTCATGATAGGTAAAGATACAAGGGTGTCTGGTTATATGCTTGAATCTGCTCTTCAAGCAGGCTTTATAGCTGCTGGAGTAAACGTAAGCTTATGTGGTCCTTTGCCTACACCAGGAGTTGCATACCTTACCAAATCTCTTAGGCAAAAATTCGGGGTAGTAATCAGTGCATCTCATAATGATTTTCTGGATAATGGCATAAAAATATTCAATGCTGATGGTGAGAAACTCTCAAGAGATCTTGAAAAAAAAATAGAAAAACTTTTAGAATCTAATCTAAAACCAGTTAAAACAGAAAACTTAGGTAAAGCAAAAAGATTTGATGAATCAGGAGCAAGATACATAGAATTCTGTAAGTCTACTGTTCCAACAAATATTTCATTTTCATCATTAAGAATTGTATTAGATTGTGCAAATGGTGCCTGTTATAAAGTAAGTCCTGATGTTTTTAGAGAGCTTGGTGCCGAGGTTATAAGCATTGGTGTGGATCCGGATGGATATAATATTAATGCAGGGTGTGGATCAACATACCCAGACCTGGTGAAAGAAGAAGTAATTAAACATAGAGCTGATTTTGGAATATCTTTGGATGGAGACGGAGATAGAGTTATATTAATTGACCGCGATGGCCATATATTAGACGGAGATGATCTTCTTTATATTTTAGCTTTTGCTAATCCAAATAGAATTGGTCAATGGTCTGGAGTTGTTGGAACTCTTATGAGTAATCTTGGGCTTGAAGATGGAATCAAAAAACTTGGCTATAAATTTTTAAGAGCAGATGTTGGAGATAAATATGTAAGCAGTATGCTTACAAAAAATGGATGGCTATTAGGAGGTGAAACCTCCGGTCATATTATTTGTAAAGATTTAGTTAGCACAGGTGATGGGACTATTGCTGCTTTGAAAGTTATTTCGTCTCTATTAATTCTTGAAAAAGATCCATCAGATGTTCTATCAAATTATACTAAAATGCCACAAATTAATTATGCTATAAAAGTAAACAACAAAGATATTGTTAATGATAAAGATTTATTAAATCTTATTAAAGAAATTGAGTCAGATATCACAGTTGGGAGAGTTTTGGTTCGACCTTCTGGTACTGAAAGTAAAATTAGAGTAATGGTAGAAGCTCCAGAAGAAAAAGTTGCTGAAAAGTTTGCAAAAGATATTTGTGATCTAATTAAATTAAAATCATAGCTGTGATAGTTGCAAACTGGAAAGCTAATGGAGACACTCAGAAAAACTATCAATGGTTCAAGACATTTCATAGTTTGGTTGATACTAAAGTTCTTAGCTGTGTTGGAATAAGTCCATCCCATATACATTTCCATCAACTAAAAACTTTATTTCAAAAAACTGATGTCATGATAGGAGTGCAAGATATTGATATCGAAGGTGGAGCTAGAACTGGTTCTATTTCTGCTAGTATGGCATCTCATGAAGACTGTTCATTTTCTCTAGTTGGACACTCGGAGAGAAGAGATTTTTTTAATGAGGATAATGAGTTAATAGGTAAAAAAATTCATAGTGTTTTGCAGCATAATTTCAAAGCAATTTTATGTATTGGCGAAACTTTAGAAGAACACAAATTAGGTAAAACTAAAGAAAAATTAAAATCTCAGATTACAGACTCAATTTCAAAATTAAATATAGATGAAAAACTAATTATCGCCTATGAGCCCATCTGGGCAATTGGTTCTGGTAAAACACCTGATCCAAAAGAAGTAAATTCAATTCACGAATTTATAAAAGATGTTGTACAATCCGCAACTGCAAATAATTTTGAACCAAAAGTTCTATACGGCGGAAGTGTCAATGATCACAATGCTGCTGAATTTTTTAATAAAGAATATATTGATGGAGCTTTGGTTGGCGGAGCATCACTTGATGCAGATATTTTTGCAAATATTGTAAATACTTATAGAAGGCTTAAAAAAATATGATAGTTTTAATTAAAATAATATGTATAGTTTTAGCAATTGCAATTATTGCATTGGTATTACTGCAGCAAGGAAAAGGTTCAGATTTAGGCTCTGCATTTGGCGGTGGCTCATCCAATTCTATGTTTGGTGCATTGGGACCATCAGATTTTTTAGGAAAATTAACATATGCATTAGTAGCATTATGGCTAGTATTAACTCTTGCTCTTGCATACATATATAAGTCTGCAAATACAAAAGTAATTTTTGATACACCCTTAATTGAAGAAGTCATGGAAGAAATTCCAGTCGACGAAGTACCAGTAGAATAGTAAAAAAAACTGGTGCCGAAAGCGGGACTTGAACCCGCACGAGCTTTCGCTCACTAGCCCCTCAAGCTAGCGTGTCTACCAATTCCACCACTTCGGCATAAAGTTTGAGGATTATAGCAAGTAATTATTTGAAATATAAAAAATAATATACTTGACCAAACGTACCTAACTTCATTAAACTTCACACTCGCTGCGTTGCGGGGTGGAGCAGTCTGGTAGCTCGTCGGGCTCATAACCCGAAGGTCGTTGGTTCAAATCCAGCCCCCGCTACCACAGTTACATAATTTTTTGTGGGGCATTTGCCCTTTTTTTGTATAAAAAAAATGATAAAAGAAGAAATTGAAAAGATAGTTGAGCCAGTTATTGAAAGACATGATTGTTTTTTATGGGGGCTAGAGATTCTAAGAGGAAGAAAAAGACCCACGCTTAGAATTTATATTGAGTCTGATTCTGGAGCTAATATTGAAGATTGCGAGAATATTTCTAAAGATTTGAATTATGAAATAGATCTTGATTCGTCTTTTGGTGATGATTATGTTCTAGAGGTTTCTACTCCAGGAATAAGTAGGAAGTTTTTTAAACAAAATCAGCTTATTGAATATATTGGAGAAGAATTAAAAATTAAATTAAGAGAGCAATTAGATGGCATAAAAAATATAGAAGGAGTCCTTGTTGATTGTAATAAAGATTTTTTTCTTATAGAGTCTTTAAAGCTTGAATATAAATTAAATTTTGACGACATAGAGACTTGTCGTTTAGAACCAAATTTTGTTAAATTAATGAAGGAAAATAGTTATGCAGAGTAATGAAATTTTAGCAGTAGTAGATTCAGTATCTACTGAGAAAGGTTTAGACAAAGATATTATCTTTTCAGCCATTGAAATAGCAATTGCTTCGGCATCACAAAGACATTTTCACGAAGATGCTGACTTATTTGTTCAAATAGATAGAAATACTGGCGAATATTCAACTCATAGAAATTGGATAGTATTTGATGAGGCTGATGAAGAGTTTCATATAGAAACGCATATATCAGCAAGTGATTCAGATCTTAATCTTGGCGACTTGTATACTAAGCAACAAGAGAATGTGCCTTTTGGAAGAATAGAAACTCAAGCAGCAAGACAAGTCATGTTGCAAAAAGTAAGAGAAGCTGAAAGAGAAAAAGTAGTTTCGCAATTTAAAAGCCAAAATAATCAACTAGTTAATGGAACTGTAAAAAGGGTGACAAGAGACAATATTATTGTTGATATTTCTTATGATGCAGAAGCTATTCTGCCTCGAGACAGGTTAATGCCTGGAGAAATTTATAAAATTAATGACAGAATAAGAGCTATTCTTCAAATTCAAGAGGTTGAAGGTCGAGGACCTCAACTCATGTTAAATAGATCTTGTCCTGAAATGGTTACAGAATTATTTAGTATCGAAGTACCTGAAATAAATGAAGATATAATTGAAATCAGAGGTGTAGCGAGAGATGCTGGCTCAAGGTCTAAAATAGCAGTCAAAACAAATGATGGTAGGATTGATCCTGTTGGTGCATGTGTTGGAATGAGAGGGTCTAGAGTTCAAGCTGTTTCAGCAGAACTGGGCAATGAAAGGATAGACATAATTATTTATGATGATAACCCTGCTCAATTAGTTATAAATGCCTTAGTACCAGCAAAAGTTGAATCTATAGTCATGGACGAGGATTCAAGATCTATGGATATTGCAGTCAACCAAGAAAATCTTGCGCTTGCAATTGGTTCCAGAGGACAAAATATCAGACTTGCATCTAAGCTTGTTGGATGGGATTTGAACATTATTAGTAGCGAAGAAGCTGAAGCAAAAGTTAAAGTCGATGAAACAGAGTTTTTGGCTAATCTGATCAGCACTCTTGAGGTATCTGAAGAAGTTGCGGAAAAAATAGCTTTAACTGGGTTAGCAAGTTTTGATGACATTGCGTATGCAGAAGATAGTATTTTTAAATCATTTGTAGAAGATGAGAGTGAGATTGTAAGAATAAAAGGTGCTGCAGAAGATGCTGCACTACTAGAGGCAATGGGAGCTATCACAGAAGAAGAGGACAATGTTGAGTCTCTGACTGACCTTAACTTAGAAGATGAAGATATTCAAAAGCTATCAAATAAAGGAATTAAGAACAAAGATGATTTAGCTGAATTAGCTATAGATGAATTACAAGAGATTATTGAGATTTCTTCTGATGATGCTTCTAAGATGATTATGAAAGCAAGAGAACATTGGTTTAATTAATATAAAAAAAGGAAAAATATTTTGACTTTAACTGTTAAAGATTTTGCAAAGACTTTAAAAATATCAGATTCAGCTTTGCTTGAACGTATGCAGAATGCTGGCTTAAGTCACTCTAAAAGTTCAGATGAAATAACTGCTGCAGATAAGCAGGCACTTTTAAAATCTTTAAAAGGAGCAAAAGCTACATCACCAAGATCTGTAACATCTGGGTCTGGAGTTACAGTAACTTCAAAAGGAAAAATTTCTAAAGAATCAGAGGGAACTAGAAGTTACTCTGACAATATCGAAGCAAAACGTGCTGCAGCTTCAGAACAACTTAAGGAACAACAAAAAAAGAGAGAAGACCAGCTTAAAGAAGCTGCAAGATTAAAACAAGAAGAGATCAAGAAAAGAGATAAATTTAAAAAAGTTGAATCTGAAAAGCCTGCAATAAAAGTTAATGTTAAAGATCAGCTTTCAAGTGCTGTAAATGCTTATAAAAGAAGAGAGGCAGCATTCCCTAAAGATAGCGAACATAAGTTTGAAGCACCAACTGAATTCATTAAAAAAGATATAGAAGTACCATCTTCAATCCAAGTGGGTGAATTAGCTAAGCTAATGGCAGTAAAAGGAAATATTGTAGTAAAAAACCTTATGGGTCTAGGGGTGGTTGCAAACATCAATGATATTATTGATCAAGAAACAGCTATATTGGTAGTTGAGGAAATTGGCCATAATGGAATTGCACTTAAAGAAGAAAATTTTGAAGAAGATCTAGCAAATCTAATTAATTATGATGATGAGGCAACATCTAGATCCCCTGTAGTTACTGTTATGGGGCATGTTGATCACGGAAAAACAACCTTACTTGATTTTATAAGAAAGACAAAAGTCGTTGATGGCGAGGCTGGAGGCATAACGCAACATATTGGTGCTTATGAAGTCGAGACATCTAAAGGTAAAATAACATTCATTGACACTCCTGGTCATGCTGCCTTCTCATCAATGAGAGCTAGAGGAGCTAATACCACAGATATTGTCATTCTTGTTGTTGCGGCAAATGATGGCATAAAACCTCAAACAGAAGAAGCTATAAATCACGCTAAAGCAGCAGGAGTTTCAATAGTTGTAGCTATTAATAAAATTGATTTAGATGGAGCTGATATAGATAAAGTAAAAGGTGATTTAGCTGCAAAAGATTTAGCGCCTGAGGACTGGGGCGGCACAACTCAAATGGTACCAGTATCAGCGCTTAAAGGAACTGGTGTTGATAAGTTGCTTGAAAGCGTTTCATTGGAAGCTGAATTGTTAGAATTAAGAGCTCATCATAAAGGACAGGCTCAAGGGGTTGTTATTGAATCAGAGTTAGATAAGTTTAGAGGATCTGTTGCTACTTTTTTAATCCAAAATGGAACTCTTAAGGTTGGTGACTTAGTTGCATCAGGCAATTCAATTGGAAAAATTAAAAGTATTGTAAATAGCGATGGTGCAAAAATAAAAAATGCATGTCCATCTGCAGCTGTTGAAGTTCTTGGATTAAACAATGTACCCAATGCCGGAGACCCTTTTCAGGTAGTAGAGAATGAGAAGCAGGCTAGAGAGATAGCCGAGTATAGAATTTCAAAAGAGAAAGAAAAAAAATTATTAAAACAAAAAGATGACAGCGCTGGAGATTTATTTGAATCATTAGGTCAAGAATCTAAAAAAGTACTGAACGTGATAGTTAAAACAGATGTTGGTGGAACTTGTGAAGCCATAGCAGCATCTCTGAATGACTTAAGCAATGACTTAGCAAAAGTAAAAATAGTATCAAGTGGAGTTGGAGGTATAACAGAGTCAGATGCTAACCTAGCACTTGCTGTTGATTCAATTATTTTAGGTTTTAATGTAAGAGCGGATAACTCTGCTAAAAAGATCATTGAAGATGAATCAATTCCATTAAGTTACCACAGCATCATCTACGAATTATTAGATGATGTTAAAGCAAGAATGAGTGGCCTGCTAGACCCAATAATTAAAGAAGAAATTGTTGGCACTGCCGAAGTTTTAGAGGTATTTAATTCACCTAAGTTTGGGCAAATTGCAGGATGTAATGTTATTGAAGGAACTGTTTTTAAAAATAAGCCAGTTCGTGTTCTAAGAGATGAGATAGTTATTTTTGAAGGAGAATTAGACTCTCTTAGAAGATTTAAGGAAGATGTTAATGAAGTTAAGAATGGCACGGAATGTGGAATGGGCATCAAAAATTATAAAGATATCAAACCTGGAGATAAAATCGAGGTTTATGATAGGAAAGAAGAAGCTCAATCAATGTAGCTGTAGTTTTTAATGCCTTCATTAAGATCAGAAAAAATTGCAGACGAACTCAGAAAAGAAATATCTTTAATAATAAATAAAGAAACCAAGGATCCAAGGCTTCAAAACATCAATATTACAGCAGTAAAAGTATCTGATGATATTGGCATTGCTACAGTCTTCTATACTATTATTGGCGAATCTGTAATCAAAAATCAAAGCAGTATTGATCAAAAAGTTTTAAAAAAATTTTCAGGGATGGTCAGATCTAAACTTTCACGAACAATGCAAATAAGAAGAGTCCCTGTAATAAACTTTAGATTTGATGAAAGTATTGAGTACTCTGATAATATTGAAAACTTACTCAATAATCTTAAGTAGTAATGGATGGTTTTTTACTTATTGATAAAGAAAAAGGTATATCCTCCAATCAACTTGTTCAAAAAGTAAAAAAAACTCTATCCTTAAAAAAAGTTGGACATTTAGGAACATTAGATCCAATGGCAACAGGATTAATGATTTTAGCTATTAATAGGGCTACTAAATTTTCAAACTATTTTTTGGAATCTGATAAGTCTTATGATGCTTCAGTTCAACTTGGCTATTCGACTGATACAGATGATGCCATGGGAAATATTATTAGTTCCTCCGACATTATTCTTGATGAAAAAAATATAAATGAATCACTAGCATCTTTTGTTGGAAGATCTATGCAGGTAGCACCTTTTTTTTCAGCATTAAAATATAAAGGCAAACCTCTTTATAAATATGCGCGAGAGGGAGAATTTATATCAAAACCCCCAAGGGAGATTAATATATTTTCCATTAAAGATATTAAGTGTAATCTTAATAAGTGCTCATTTATAATTCATTGTTCAAAAGGTACATACATCAGATCAATTGCAAGAGATCTGGGTGATAAACTGAATTGCGGCGGCCATCTATCTGCACTTAGAAGATTATCTCAAGGAAGTTTTAATATAGAAAATGCAATGACTATTGAAAATATTGAACTTAATAAATTAATTACTATCGAGAAGGCATTTTCAGAACTTTCTGAAATTAAATTAAACTTTAATCAAACAAAAGTTTTCATGAATGGAGGTAAGATACAAGAAATAAATTTTAAAGATGATATCTATAAAATTTATGATTCTTCAGAAAAATTTATTGGTTTAGGATTGATTTCAAACTCTGTTTTAGCCCTTAAACGACTTGTTTAATAACTAGATTAGTTATAAGATTCGCACGCTTACTTTAGTTGTACGAGGTTTGCATTAATTAATGAATGTACATCGAGGAATATAAATATGGCACTTTTAGCTAAAGAAAAAGAAAAAATTGTAGGAAAATTTCAAAGAACTGACAATGATACAGGATCCCCTGAAGTTCAAATAGCATTGTTAACTGAAAATATTAATAAATTACAAAATCATTTCAAAGAACACAAAAAAGACCATCATTCTAGAACTGGTTTAATAAGAATGGTTAATCTAAGAAGAAAACTTTTAGCTTATCTAAAAAGAAAAAATTCCGATAGCTACAAAGAAGTTGTAAAACAACTTAAGCTTAGAGGGTAAAAATAAAAATAATAAAAGGAAAATCGTGGAAAATAATAAATTAGAATCTACATCGGTAGAGTTTCAGTATGGAAATCAAACAGTAAAATTAGAAACAAATAAAGTCGCAAGACAAGCAACTGCGGCTGTGGTCGTTACTATTGGCGACTTGGTAGTATTAACAACAGTAGTTGCAAAAAAAGAGGCAGATCCTAAAAAGGATTTCTTCCCATTAGCAGTATTTTATCAAGAGAAATTTTATTCAACAGGAGTTATTCCTGGAGGGTTTTTTAAAAGAGAAGCTAGACCAACTGAAAGAGAAACATTAACCTCAAGGCTTATTGATAGGCCAATCAGACCTCTCTTCCCAGAAGGATTTAAAAATGAAGTTCAAATATTTTGCACAGTCATGTCTTCTGGAAAAGATCAGAACCCCGATATAGCAGCAATGATAGGATCTTCTGCTGCTTTGTGTGTTGCAGGAGTACCTTTCGATGGACCTATGGGTTCTGCAAGGGTTGGCTTTATTGATGGAAATTATGTTTTGAATCCATCTTTCGAGCAGCTAGAAGCCTCATATTTGGATATGGTTGTTGCAGGAACAGAAAAAGCAGTTCTTATGGTTGAATCAGAAGCTAATGAGCTCAATGAAGATTTAATGTTAGGTGCTGTTTTGTATGGACATCAAGAAATGCAAGCAGTGATTAATGCATGTAAAAAGCTTAAAGACAAAGCTGGTAAAGAGGATTGGGTAATAAGTAACGATGAAGAATCACCAGTCTACTATTCTGAACTAACAGAAAAGTACACAAATAAAATAACTGAAGCTTTTACTATAAAAGATAAATCAGAACGAACATCTGCTATAGGCTCTATTAAAGAAGATATAGTTAATTCCTATCCAGATGCCGATGAGATTCAGCTTGGCAAAATTTTGGGGGCATTTAAAAACCTTGAAAAAGATATAGTTAGAAGAAACATATTAAGCAATCAACCAAGAATTGATGGAAGAGATACAGATACCGTCAGACCAATTTTTATAGAAACTGATGTTCTGCCTAGTGCTCACGGTTCTTCATTATTTACTAGAGGCGAAACTCAGGCAATAGTGGTTGCTACTTTGGGATCCTCAAGAGATGCTCAAAGAATTGAAGCAATCGAAGGTCAAGGAACAGATAACTTTATGCTTCATTATAATTTTCCAGCATATAGTGTTGGTGAGATTGGGATGCCTATGGGACCCAAAAGAAGAGAAATCGGGCATGGTAATTTGGCTAAAAGAGCAATTAAAGCAGTGCTTCCTGATGTAACTGATTTTGGCTATACAATGAGAGTGGTTTCAGAAATTACAGAATCTAATGGTTCAAGTTCAATGGCTTCAGTTTGTGGTACTTCATTATCACTAATGGATGCAGGAGTTCCAATATCAAGCCCGGTGGCAGGTATAGCAATGGGCTTAATTAAAGAGGGTGATGATTTTGCTGTATTAACAGATATTTTAGGTGATGAAGATCATTTAGGAGATATGGATTTTAAAGTTGCTGGAACCGAAAATGGTATAACAGCTCTTCAGATGGATATTAAAATCCAAGGTATTACAGCAGATATTATGGAGTCAGCTTTAACAAAAGCTAAGACCGCAATACATCATATATTGGGTATTATGAACGAAGCTATAGCTTCACCTAAGGAGCTTTCTGAGAATGCTCCAGCTATGAAAACGTTTATGGTTGATAAAGATAAGATTAAAGAGATTATTGGTAAAGGCGGGGCAGTTATCAAGGGCATGCAGGAGAAAACAGGTGCAACTGTTGATGTTGAAGATGATGGAACGGTATCAGTATTCGGACAAAATCAATCATCAATGCAGGAGTGTTTAGAAATCATCGAGGGTATTTTAGAAGAACCTGAATTAGATAAAGTATATAAAGGTACTGTTGTTAAAATTGTCGATTTTGGAGCTTTTGTAAATATTCTTCCCGGTAAGGATGGTCTTTTGCATATATCAGAAATTGCCCATGAAAGAACAGAAGATGTAAGTGCTGTTCTATCCGAAGGGCAAGAAATAGAAGTAAAATTGATTGGTTTTGATAGAGGCAAGATGAAATTATCTGTAAAGGCCTTAATTGCCAAAGAAGAACCTAAGCAAGAAGAATCCGAAGAAGAAACACCTCAAGAATAAGTAAAATATATTCATATTTTAAAAAACCTGAAAAGTCAAATTTTTAGGTTTTTTTTATTCACAAAATTTGCTCCAATTAGTTTTTTATGGTCTCATAGTTATTGCAAAACATAAAAAACCTAATAGGGGGGAACATTATGGATAATGCATGGAGAATGATAGGCGACTTAGTTAGTAATTTAACTAGCGTTATAATTGGAATCTTAGGACTTGGTATCGTTGGAAGCTTAGCTTTCGGAGATATGCTAGGACTAGACGTGATTGGTAACATAACTTCACTTGTTGAAAGTTTAGCTACTAATGGCGTTGTTGGACTTCTTGTTCTAGCAGTTCTAATGAGCCTTGTTAAGTAATTGCTTAACCTCTTGCTAAGAAGGGCCTAGGCTCTTCTTAGCTTTTTTTAAAATTATATGAACTTTAAAGTTACACTTGCTAGCCTAACCACCTTTCTTAATAAAGTAACAAAATTACTGATACCTTTAGTAATTGTATCTTTGCTTTTAGGAATAATTCTTGGGCCCGACACTCCATTTGTTGGAGATGTCTATAATAATGTTTCGAATATACTAAATATGCTTGGAGAAGATAGTCTTCTAGTTTTAGTATCTTTGATTATTATTTTAAGCTTTCTAAAAAAAGACTAAGTATATAACTTAGCTTCAATAAGAAAGATTCCCTTTCTTATTTTTACTTTTTACTATGATTACTTAGATTTAGTATTAATGGTGGCTATGGGTGGAATTGAACCACCGACCCCAGCGTTATGAGTGCTGTGCTCTAACCATCTGAGCTACATAGCCAATCGTTGAATGATAAGTCCTATATTTTAAGAGTCAATATTTTTTTGAATTTACTTTAAACATTAAATTTAAAGTGGATTACATCACCATCTTTTACAATATATTCTTTGCCTTCCAATCTCAACTTTCCTTTTTCTTTAGAGCCCAATTCACCATCACAAGAAATATAATCATTAAAACTTATTACTTCAGCTTTAATAAATCCTCGTTCAAAATCTGTATGTATAACACCCGCAGCATTTGGTGCTGAGGCATTATTTTTAATTGTCCAAGCTCTTATTTCTTGGGGACCAGCTGTGAAATAAGTTTGAAGCCCTAGGATCTCGTAACCTTTAAAAATAATTTTATTTAATACAGGTTCATCCATCCCCATTAGTTCCAAATATTCTTTTCTTTCTTCGTCTTCTAATAATGCTATCTCTTGTTCTATTTTTATAGATGTTGGTATTACTGTATTACCAGTCTGAGAGGCAAAAGCTTCTAAATTACTTAATGCATTTGTAGATGAGCCATCATCTGAAATATTTGCGATATAAAATGTAGGTTTAGAGCTTAATAGCTGAAAACTTTTAATTATTATTTTTTCTTCATCATTAAAAGAATCTAGATTTATTAATCTGCCCTGATCTAAATCATTCTTAATTCTTAAAAGTATTTCATGTTCAATTTTATTTTTCTTATCATTGGTTTTAACTAGCTTTTCACATTTATGAAGTCTCTTAGATACCGTTTCTAAATCAGACATGATTAGCTCAAGATTAATGATCTCAGCATCTCTAACAGGATCGATTGAGCCATCTACATGAGTTATATTTTCATCATCAAAACATCTAACAACATGAGCAAGCGCATTCATTTCCCTAATATTTGATAAGAAAGCATTACCAAGACCTTCGCCCTGAGATGCCCCTTTAACAAGACCTGCAATATCTACAAGGTCCAAACTGGCAGGTATTATTTTTTTTGAATTAACAATATCGTTTAATTGTTTTAATCTAGGATCAGGCAGAGGTACTTTTCCAACATTTGGTTCTATAGTACAAAAAGGAAAATTTTCAGCAGGTATAGAAGATTTTGTTAATGCATTAAATAGAGTGGATTTACCTACATTGGGAAGACCAACTATTCCACATTTAAATCCCATATTACTTTGTATGAAGAGCTTTTTGAGCTTGTGAAAATTTTTGATCACATATTAGGTTAAAGTTTGATGCAAACAAATCAAACGCCTTTTTCAAGTATTTTTTATCAGTAGGATTAAATTTATTTAATACCCAATTAGATACAAGATCTTTGTTGCCAGGATGGCCAATACCTATTCTGATTCTAATATAATCATTAGAGCCTGTTTTTTCAAAAATATCTCTTAATCCATTATGACCACCATGACCTCCACCTTCTTTTAACCTCACTTCTCCTGGATTAAGATCTAGATCGTCATGAAGAATAATCATTTTATTTTTTGGCAGATTTATGTTTTTGATTATTTTTGAAATTGTTTTACCGCTATTATTTACAAAATTATCTGGAATCACCCAAAGAATTTCATCTGATCTAGAGTGAGTTATTTCAGCTTCGAGCTTAGTTTTTTTAATAAACTTATCGCAGTAAGTTTCACTTATTTTGATTAACCAATCTTTACCAATATTGTGTCGAGTATTGTCATATTTAGATCCTGGATTGCCAAGACCAATAAAACAAAGCTTATGCACTGTTTCTAGCTCTCTTCAGACCCTTTGCTTTCAGCTTCTTCTGAATTAGCTTCCTCATCAGAGCTTTCACCTTCTTCAGCAGTACCTTCTTCACTCTCCATGCCTTCTTCAAGAATTGGCTCTTCTTCCTCAACTGCTTTTGGAGCATTAACAGAGACTACCATTTGATCAGTTTCTTCAGTTAATCCTGAAATCTCCGATCCTTCTGGAAGCGATATTTCTGTTAGCCTTATTGATGCTCCTAGCTCAAGGTTTGTTACATCAATGTCTATTGATTCTGGTATATTTCCTGCCAAGCACATAATTTCGACTTCTCTTATAGCTTTTGTTATAAGACCGCCGTCATTCTTCACTCCAACGCATTCTTCTTCATTAATAAAGTTCATTGGGATAATAACCTTAAGCTTAGTTTTTCCTGAGACTCTCAGAAAATCAGCATGCAGAAATTTTCCTTTAGCAGGGTCTCTTTGTAATTCTTTGAGGACAACTTTTTCTTCAACATCGCCGTTTTTGATTAGTAAAACCTGCGTGTAAAAAAGCTCATTTTGAGAGGCCTTGGTAAGTTCATTAAGATGTAATTTAAGATTTAAAGACTCTTTTTTATCTCCATATACTATAGCTGGAACCATTCCATCAACTTTCCTAATAACTCTAGCTTTATTAGAACCAGTTCTTTCTCTTGTTTCAGCATTTAACACTATTTGATCACTCATAATATCCTCTTATATAAACATCTCACTTAGAGACTCTTCATTACTTAGTCTTTTGATACATTCAGCAATTGTTGCACCTAAAGAAATGACGCGTATTTTACTGCATTTTTTGCCTTCATGTGACAATGGTATTGAATTTGTTACAACAAGTTCATCTATTTCAGAGTTATTTATTCTTTCAATAGCAGGGCCAGATAGAACAGGGTGTGTTATGTAGGCTTTAACACCAGCAGCACCATGATCTTTTAAAGCTTTTGCAGCATTACAAAGAGTTCCAGCGGTATCAATAATATCATCTGGAACAATACAGACCTTACCTTCTATATCACCAATAATATTCATGACCTCTGATTGATTTGCAGCAGCTCTTCTTTTATCAATAATTGCTAAATCAGCCTCATTTAATTGTTTGGCTAAAGCTCTCGAGCGAACAACACCACCAACATCAGGTGAGACAACAACAATATTATTATCTGGATTATTTTTTTTAATATCATCAACCATTAGTTTTGTTGCATACACGTTATCTGCAGGCATATCAAAAAAACCTTGTATTGTTTCTGAATGAAGGTCTACAGTAAGAACTCTATCAATTCCAACTGAATAAAACATATCAGCGACTACTTTTGCACTTATTGGAACTCTAGCAGATCTAACTCTTCTATCCTGTCTTGCATAACCATAATAAGGAACTATTGCAGTTATTCTAGATGCAGAAGATCTTTTAAGTGCGTCAGCTAGAAGCATTAGTTCCATTAAATTTTTGTTTGATGGAGCGCATGTAGATTGCAAAATAAATGTATCATGACCTCTAACATTAGATTCAATCTGAACTTTTATTTCGCCATCAGAAAAGTAACCAACGTCAGCTTTAGATATATTTATACCCAATATTTTAGCCACTTCACTGGCTAATTCTGGATTTGCCGTTCCGGTGAATAGGTCTAGAACTTGTTTTGTCATTTACTTCTCCTCTCAAGAATGGCTGGGGTGGTAGGATTCGAACCTACGCATGACGGGATCAAAACCCGTTGCCTTACCGCTTGGCTACACCCCAATATCACACAAACTCCAATAATGGCGAATATTGTAATGGTTTAGCTTCAAAGAATCTCCAATTAGTAGGAATTATTTTTAATATTTTTTCTTTTTCTGTATCACAATTATATTTTATAAACATTGCTGAGCCACTACCAGACAAGCAGATTTCATATTTTTTTATATTTTCTTTGTAAAAATTTTTAACTTGTTTATTAGCATCAAGAAAAATATTCCAAAATGAATTTTGTTGATATATATTGCTGTTACTATCATAAGAATTGTTAATAGAATATTCTGCAAACATAGCTTTTGTAGAGTTAAAAATTAATGGATCTATCACAATATAATTTGATATATCAGAGTCTACTTCTTTAATTGTATCTCCAACTCCAAAAGCATGAGCATTTTTACCATTTAGAAAAAATGGAACATCAGCTCCAACCCTTCTTCCAATATCAAGCATCTGTTCTGAGCTTAAATTCATCTCCCATAATCTATTTAGCATTATGATTGTTGAGGCTGCATCTGAACTGCCTCCACCAAGACCAGCTCCTGATGGAATAACTTTTTTTATGTCAATATCAATACCGCCACCATTATTGAGTTCTTGCATGAGAATTGCAGTTTTATAGACAATATTATCCTTCTCTTTAATAGATGAGTCCGAGCATTTCACTGAAATATTTCTAGATTTAGTGCTCAAGAAAGACAAATCATCATATATATCTATTAATTGGAATCTTGTATCAAGCTCATGATAGTTATTTGACAATTTAGAAATTATCTTTAAATAAAGATTAAGCTTAGCGGGTGATTTTATTAAAATTTTATTCATTTATCTTTTTGTAAAAGAATAACTGTAATTTCATTTAAATTAATGTTGATTCTGATTCTTGACTCACCATTTTCATTAGAACAATAAAATGAAAAATTTTCCTTAGATATATTTAGATTATTTTTATTTATAACACATTGATTAAGCCATTCATTAGCATTTCCTCCATAGTCATCCAAAAATTTATCGAGATAAGAGTTTATTTCTCTTGGATAAATTTCAGCCGGCTTATTTTTGTAAATGTTAATATTCATAACATTACCAATAAAAGGCTTTGTAATCTGTATAATAGAACGATTCTTATAAATAATAATATTACTGTTATATGAGAATGTTTGGTTTTGGGAAGATTTTATTAATATCTTTCCACTGTAATTATCATATGAGCCTGGAGATGCCTCATTAATGGCACATGAATACAAAAAACCACATAAAAGTATTAAATAAAACCTATTATCAAAGATGGAATTACAGTTATTTGGCATAAATCATAAAACGTCTAATGTTTCTGAAAGAGAGCAATTCATTATAAATGAGTCTAACCAGATTTTATTAGATAGTTTCTTAAAAAGAAAATTTAAAGATAAAATTGATTCTTTTTTTGGCATTTCTACATGCAATAGAACCGAAGTATATATATTAGCTAAGCCTGGTCTAGCAAAGGACATTCTTGATGACACTATTAGTTTTTTAGGTATAAAACAAATACCAATTGAGAATTTTTATTTCCTATCTAATCAGGATGCCTTAATACACATGTGTAAGGTAGCTTCCGGAATTGATTCTCAAGTGCTTGGAGAACAAGAAATATTAGGACAATTCAAAAAAGCTATAAGAATAGCTAAAAATAATAATATCGCTAAACCAAAACTTTTAACTTATACAAAAAAAGTTATAGAAATCGTTAAAAAAGTTAGAACAAAGACCAGTATTGGACTTAATCCATTGTCCGTTAGTGGACTATCTTTAAACTTAGTTAAAAGTATTTTTGAGGATCCTCAAAGTCAAAATATTCTTATTCTTGGAGCAGGGTCATTAGCTCACGCTATTATTGATGAGCTTATAAAAAAGGGCATTACTAATATTCGTGCTGTTAATAGAAGCGAAAAGAAAATAAGTATTACAGATGAGTTTGAGATCATTCCATTATCACTTGATGAGTTGCATAGTGAGTTAGAAAAAGCTGATATTGTAATAGCGTCTGCAACAACTGACTTACCTTTAATTGGCAAAGGTTCTATAGAAAATGCTTTAAAAGTTAGGAGAAATAAGCCTATGCTTTTAATTGATTTGTCTGTACCAAGAAATATTGAAGAGGAAATAAAAAATATTGAACAAGCTTATCTTTTTTCAATTGACGATATAGAAAAAATTACTCAAGATAATTATGGTCAAAGAGCTATTGAAGCTGAAAAAGCATTAAATATTATTGTGCTTGAATCTCAAAAGGCACTAATTTCTATCAAAGAAAAGAATTTCAAAGATGTTATTCAATATAAGTTAGAACTTTTTCTAAGTCAGCTATCAGAAGAAGAGATTGAAAGGTTTAAATCAGCTGAAGATTTAAAACAAATGATCATGAATATAGCAATAATAAAATCTGAAGATAAGAATATGATTGAAGCACCCGATGTTTCAGATATCGATAAGCATATAATTGAATCCATGTTTAAGAGGTATATTAAAAATGCATGATTCAATGTTGGCTAAGCTAAAAAAGCTCAAAGAAAGACTTGTTGAGATAGAAGGATTGCTGATTGATTCTGAAACAATTAAAGATATGGAAAACTATACTTTATTGAATAAAGAGTTTGCAGATTTAAAACCAATCGTTGAAAAATACCAAGAATACAATTCAGTATTGGAAGCTATAAGTGATGCTAATGAAATTCTTGAATCTGGTGATGAGGATTTAAAAGGATTAGCTGAAGATGAATTGAAAGAATCGTCTGGTAAGCCAGATAAATTAGAACAAGAATTAAAATTAATGTTATTGCCTAAGGATTCGGCAGATGATGGTTCAGCATTTCTAGAAATAAGAGCAGGTGCGGGCGGAGATGAGGCTGGTATTTTCGCAGGCGATCTTTTTAGAATGTACTCAAGACTTGCTGAAAGAGAGGGATGGAGTGCTTACGTTATTGATATAAAACAAGCAGAGCAAGGTGGTATCAGAGAGGTTGTAGCTCAATTAAATGGCAAGAGTGTCTTTAAAGTCTTAAAGTTTGAATCTGGTGTTCATAGGGTACAAAGAGTGCCAGAAACTGAATCTCAGGGCAGGATTCATACCTCAACCTGCACCGTAGCAATATTACCTGAGGTTGAAGAGGTTCAAGATATTGCAATTGATAAAAACGATTTAAGGGTGGATACCTTTAGAGCATCTGGCGCAGGTGGCCAGCATGTCAATAAAACTGATTCAGCAGTAAGGCTAACTCATATACCATCTGGGCTTGTTGTTGAATGTCAGGATGGAAGATCTCAACATAAAAATAAAGAAAAGGCTTTATCGCTGCTTGCTTCAAAATTAAAACAACAAGAAATTGAAAGTCAGCAAGAAAGTATTGCAAGTGAAAGAAAAATTTTAGTTGGAACAGGGGACAGAAGTGAGAAAATTAGAACCTATAATTTTCCGCAAGGAAGAATGACAGACCATAGAATTAAATTAACTCAGCATAATTTAGATCAAATTATGGATGGTGACATAAAAACTATATGCGATGCCTTATTGGCTGAAAATCAACTAGCTATGCTATCTCAACTAGAATCTGAATAATTGATAAAAGATCTCAATTATTACAATAAAAAAATTAAAGAAATCTGGCCTGATGAGAGTCATATTGGTAAAGAGCTAATCTTCTATATTAAAGAAAAACTTGATCTAAATGACTTATCTTTATTTGTTGATAATCATAAATTCTCAAAGGAAGAAGAGAATTCAATAAATGATTTTTTTGAAAAGAAAAAAAATGGAATTCCTTTGGATTATATTTTGCAGAAATCTTCTTTTTATCAAAATGATTTTTTTGTTGACGAGAGAGTGCTTATTCCTAGACCCGAAACCGAAATACTTGTAGATTATATTAATAATTTGAATCTTAGCCCTGGAATGAAGATTTTAGATGCCGGAGTTGGTTCAGGATGTATAGGCGCCTCTCTTGCAAAATTAAATCCTGAAACTCTTATTTATGGCGTTGATTATTCATTAGCTGCTCTTCAGGTTGCAAAGATTAACAAACAAAAATTTAATCTAAGCAATTTTTATTTAATTAATTCTATATGGCTAAATTCTTTAAAAGAAAACATGTTTGATATTATTGTAAGCAATCCTCCATATGTGGCACCTTTTGATCCTCATCTTGAGGAGCTTAAGCATGAGCCAATTTCAGCTTTGGTTGCTGAACAAAATGGCCTCAGAGATTTTGATCTTATATCTTCGCAAGCTATAAAAGTCTTAAAAAAAGATGGTTTGTTAGCTTTTGAACATGGCAACAGTCAAGCAAATGAAGTCAGAAACATAATGATCAATTACGGCTTCAAAAATATTGTATTAATTAATGATTATCAGTCTCAACCAAGAATCACACTAGGTAAGAAATAAATAATATTTTATGTACCACAGAAGGTTCTGTAGGGAATATTAGATTCAGGAGCTGGCTCTGCAAATGATTCAAGTCCAACAATTTCGTGATATGGATTTTGTAATACCGAATATAACTTATTAAAAGGCTTCATGTCATTATCAAATACAGATGCTTCCAGGGCTTCCTCAACTTTGTGATTTCTAGGAATATACATTGGGTTTACTTTGTCCATTGAAGATGCAATTTTTTCTTCAGCAACACCTTCTTGGGAAATTCTTTCTTGCCAAACCATCATCCAGCCATCAAATCTTCTTGAATTATTAAATAGCTTTCTAATTGATTGAGTGTCTCCAATTAAAGCCTTGGATAACAATCTGAAGCTATTGGTAAAATCAGCCTTTTCCTCCTCCATGATTTCAAGTAAGTTTGTAATTAGCTCAATATCATTTTGTTCCTCTTTAGACAGGCCTATCTTAGATCTCATTAAAGATAACCAATAGTTTGTATAAACAGGTTTAATTAATTGAAGAACTTCAGTAAGCAGTTTGATGGACTCATCCTTATCTTTATTAACCAAAGGTATCAGTGTTTCTGCTAATCTTGTTAAATTCCAAGTTAATATTGCAGGCTGATTCCCATAGGCATATCTGCCATTTACATCAATTGAGCTAAATACTGTCGCTGGGCCATAGGCATCCATAAAAGCACATGGACCATAATCAATTGTTTCTCCAGATACAGCCATATTATCTGTGTTCATAACTCCATGTATAAATCCCACTGTCATCCAACTAGCAACTAAAGAAGCTTGCTCGTTACAAACAGCAGCAAAAAAAGCTAAATAGGGATTATCTAAACTAGCTGTATCGGGATAATGTCTTGAAATTGAATAATCTGCTAAATCTTTAACTACTGATATATCTTTATTTTTGTAGGCATATTCAAAACTACCAATCCTAATGTGACTTGAAGCCACCCTTGTCATTATTCCGCCATAAGTTTCCTCATCTCGATGAACCTTTTCACCTGTATTGATTGCCGCCAATGAACGAGTGGTTGGTATACCAAGAATATGCATACTTTCACTTATCAAGTATTCTCTTAAAACCGGGCCTAAAGCAGATTTGCCATCACCCCTTCTAGAAAAAGGAGTACGTCCAGAACCCTTTAACTGAATATCTTTTAATTTGCCTTGTTGATCTAATATCTCTCCTAAAAGAAGCGCTCTACCATCACCTAGATTTGGATTAAAATGCCCAAATTGATGACCAGAATATGCAAAAGCTATTGGTTTAGAGTCTTTAATAAGTTTATTTCCAGATAAAATATCAAGGCGTTCATTAGAATTTTCAATTAAGTAATGAAGATTTATCTCTTTTGCAAGATCCTCATTAAACAGAAGCATTTTTGGAGAAAGTGCAGGCGTTGGATTGCATTCTTTATACATAGAATGCATTTTTTCTAGGAAGGTATTTTTTAATTCCAATCTAAATATCCAATAGACTAATCAAGAAAAGAAACGAATTTATCAATATTTTCTCTTGAAGTTCTGTATTGATTGATTGGATCATCTTTATTTGGATAGCCCAAAGCAACACCACACCATATAACTTCATTATCATCATGACCAATTACCTCTTTTACTGTTTGTGGATAAATTGACCAAGACTCTTGAAGACATGCCCCCAATCCATTATCAATGGCTACCAAGCATAAGTTTTGAAGATACATTCCAACATGACCCCATCCATTTTGTGCAAATGATTTATCAATTGTTATTATCATTCCAACTGGGGCACCAAAAAATCTAAAATTCTCTCTTACTTGTTTTAATCTTGATTCAATATCATCTTTCTCAATGGAAAGGGCGTTATACATATCTGCAGCACATTGAGATCTTCTTCTTTTATACTCATCTTCTAATGGCTTTGGATAAATTTCGTAAGCTATTTCTTCTTGAACACCATTATCAAAATTATGGAGTGCTTTGCTTGTAAGCTTATTTTTTGAATTGCCAGTAACAACATAAACTTTCCAAGGCTGAATATTTCCTCCCGAAGGAGCAGAATTTGCAATATCTAGTATCTCTTTAATCTTTTCTATACCTACCATTTCATCGGTAAAGCTTCTTACAGAATATCTAGATTTTATTAATTCTTTAAGGGTCATAATTAGTTTATATTTTTTTTAACAATTCATTGTTCCTTCTTATATAATTTATAGCAACTATTATAGAGGGGAAATTATATGATCGGTGACATGCAAAATTGGACTCCAAACGTGGCTAGCATTATTGAA
This sequence comes from gamma proteobacterium SCGC AAA168-P09, assembly GCA_000385055.1. Classification (GTDB taxonomy): domain Bacteria; phylum Pseudomonadota; class Gammaproteobacteria; order Magnimaribacterales; family D2472; genus SCGC-AAA076-P13. The sequence goes on along the minus strand of ARRL01000003.1, from coordinate 46,072 downwards.
CATGCAAGAAACATATATCCAAAACAAGAAGTTATCAGCAGAATGGTATCTGGTGAAGTACATAGAACAAATTATGATGAAGTATGTATTAGGTCCAGAAAACTTGCATCAGCATTAGAAAAAGATGGATACAAAAAAGGAGATGTTCTAGCAACTCTAGCATTAAATACATATCGTCATTTAGAAATGTATTACGGTATATCAGGAATGGGTGCAATTTGTCATACTTTAAATTTTAGACTTCACCCTGAGCAAGCTGTCTATATTATTAATCATGCAGAAGATAAGATTATCTTTGTAGAAGCCCCTTTTGTTCCTATGATGGAGGCTTTAAAAGATCAACTTAGCTGTGTTGAAAAATTTATTATCCTTTGTGATCAATCAGAGATGCCAGAAACTGGCTTAAAAAATGCAATATCTTATGAGGAGTATATAGAATCTGGTGATGAAGATTATGAATGGCCTGCAATGGAAGATGATGCTGCATGTGGCCTATGCTATACATCGGGAACCACAGGAAACCCTAAGGGTGTTTTATATTCTCATAAATCAAACATACTTCATTCTCAAGCTGCACTAACTGGACTAACAATTAGTCCTGATGAGGCTATATTAATGGTTGTTCCTTTATTCCATGTTTTAGCTTGGGGAATTCCTTATTTTGCTCCAATGTTTGGCTTAAAAATAGTGATGCCTGGAATGCAAATGGAAGGAGAGCCTCTTTATGATTTAATTGAAAGAGAGGATGTTACTTTAGCATTTGGTGTGCCAACTATTTGGATGGGGCTATTAGCTTACTGCAGAGATAATAATAAAATCTTAAAAACTGTAAGAAATACTGTGATAGGCGGTTCAGCATTATCACTAGCAATATTAAAAGAGTTTGATGAAGTTCATGACGTGAATGTAATTCAGGGATGGGGAATGACTGAAATGAGCCCCCTTGGAACATCTAATTTCATGACACCTGAAATGGAAAAAATGAGCAAAGAAGATAGGTATGCTGTTCAGCTTAAACAGGGTAGGCCAATGTATGGGATTGAACTTAAAGTTGTTGATGACTCAGGAAAAGAACTACCTAAAGATGGAGAGTCGCAAGGACATTTAATGGTAAGAGGTCCATGGGTTCTTCAAAAGTATTTTAAAGCCGAAAAAGATGCTGTAGATAAAGATGGCTGGTTTGATACAGGTGACATTTCAGTCTTAGATCAAGACGGTTATATGACAATTAAAGATAGAGCTAAAGATGTTATTAAGTCTGGTGGAGAATGGATAAGTTCTATTGATTTAGAAAATGCTGCTGTCGGTCATCCTGAGGTTGCTGAAGCGTGTGTTGTTGGGATACCTCATCCTAAATGGGATGAAAGACCAATGCTTTTCATCGTTAGTAATAATGGGGAGCCTGTAGATAAACAAAGTATCTTAGATTTCTTGGCATCTAAAGTAGCTAAATGGTGGCTTCCAGATGAAATAATCTTTTTACAAGAACTTCCTCATGGCGCAACTGGAAAACTACAGAAATTTGAATTAAGAGAAGAATATAATAATTACTATATGGAGAATGAAGATGCTTAAAATAATCAAACCATCAGAAATAGAATCAGTTATTGGAACGGAAGTTGGTCTTTCAGACTGGATAAAAATTGATCAGGAACAAATAAATAAGTTTGCTGAAGCAACACTTGATAATCAATTTATTCATGTTGATCCAGAGCAGGCAGAGCCCATATTTGGTTCAACTATTGCTCATGGTTTCCTTTCTCTATCTCTTTGTGCTGGAATTCCTTTCTCTCAAGGGATGGGTTTAGTGATTGATGGAATGAAGATGGGATTAAACTATGGTTTAGATAAAGTAAGATTCCTAAGTCCTGTTCCAGTTAATTCTGAAGTGAGGATTAGAATGGAATGCTTGGATATTACTGAAAAAAATCCTGGACAATTTTTATCTAAAACTAAAGTTACTATGGAAATAAAAGGCGTTGAGAAACCAGCATATATTGCAGAAACTCTTAGTATGTTTATAGTATAGCTTGCTAGCCTAAAAGTTTTCTTAGAATCTCATTTACACTTTGGGGATTTGCTTTACCCTGAGTTTCTTTCATTACTTGACCAACAAAAAAACCAAAAAGTTTATCTTTACCACTTTTATAGGCTTCAACTTGGGAAGGATTATTTTCAATTATTTTTAAAGCAATTTCTTCAAGTAATGATTCATCTTGAATCTGAACCAAGCCTTTGTTTTCAATAATTTCATCTACATTCCTACCAGATTCCCAGACTTCTTCTAAAACTGATTTAGCAATCTTCCCAGATATAGTTTTGTCTGAAATTCTTTCTATTAATACAGCAAAATTACTAGATGTTAACTTTGATTCTTCTAAATCTATATTATCTTTATTAAGAAGAGCACTGATATCACCAACAAGCCAATTAGCAATAAGTTTGGCGTCATCCGTTTTATCACAAGCCTCTTCAAACATATTTGCCATAGTTTTTGATGATGCAATGATCTTAGCTTCAGAAACATCTAAATTAGATTCTTCAATAAATCGTCTTTCTTTTTCATCTGGTAATTCAGGTAAATTGTTTTTAATTTCATCTAACTCATCATCTGAAATAACTACTGGAAGAAGATCGGGACAAGGGAAATATCGATAATCATTCGCTTCCTCTTTGGATCTCATAGATCTTGTCTCGTTTTTAATACTGTCATATAAACGAGTTTCCTGAACTACTGACTCTCCAGATTCTAGAATTCTAGCCTGCCTTTCAATTTCATAATTAATGGCTTTTTCAATAAATTTAAAAGAATTTATATTTTTTATTTCTGCTCTTGTGCCTAACTTATCCTCATCTGACTTTTTAAGTGAAACATTAACATCACATCGCATAGAACCTTGAGCCATATTTCCATCACATATATCAAGGAAAGTAACTATTTGTCGAATGGCTTTAAAGTAGGCTACTGCCTCTTTTGCATTAGATATTTCAGGTTCAGAAACAATCTCTAGTAAAGGTGTGCCAGCTCTATTAAGATCAACCCCTGTTTCACCATCAAATAAATCATGAATAGATTTACCGGCATCTTCTTCAAGATGAGCCCTTGTAATATTAACTATTTTTTCCTCACCATCTACTTCAATTTTTATTGAACCTTTTCCAACAACAGGCAAAGCCATTTGTGTTATTTGATAACCCTTTGGAAGATCAGGATAAAAATAATTTTTTCTATCAAATGTTGATGTTTGATTGATCTCTGCATTTGTAGCAAGTCCAAAACGAATTGCCTTGTAAAAAGCTTCTCTATTTGCAACAGGAAGAACGCCTGGTAGACCTAAATCTATTAGATCAACATGCGTATTTGGCTCTGCACCAAAACCAGTTGAACCGCCTGAAAAGAGCTTAGATTCGGTAGAAAGCTGAACGTGTATTTCTAATCCTATTACTGTTTCCCAGCTCATGATTTAACATCTCCATTCGGTGTTTTTTTATGCCAATCAGTAGAAATTTGAAAATTATGAGCAACTTGAAGTAATTTACTTTCCTCTAGGAAATTACCAATTAACTGCAAACCTATAGGTTTGTTATCAACTATGCCATTTGGAATTGATAGGGCTGGTAAGCCAGCTAAATTTGCTGGTATTGTAAATAAATCTTCTAAATACATTTGTATAGGATCATCACCTTTTGATCCTTCTTCAAATGCCCCACCTCTTGTAGTTGGAGACATTATGACATCAATCTGCTTAAAAGCACTGTCGAAATCATTTTTAATAAGTCTTCTTACTTGTTGAGCTTTTTTATAATAAGCATCATAAAACCCAGCTGATAATACGTAGGAACCAATTAAAATCCTTCGCTTAACCTCATCTCCAAAACCCTCTGATCTAGTTTTAATATATAACTCTTCAAGATCTTTTGGATCGTCACATCTTTTCCCAAACTTTACTCCATCAAACCTTGATAAGTTAGAAGAACATTCAGCAGGTGCAACAACATAGTAAGTTGGAACAGATAGAGATATATTAGGTAAAGAAATATCTATAAATTCAGCACCCAATGACTCATATTGCTTTTTGGATTCCTCAAAAACTTTTACAACTTCATTATCTAATTTCGATAAATCAAACTCTTTAACAAGACCAATCTTTAAGCCTTTAATTGGCAAATTTAGATCTTTAGTAAAGTCTGGGATAGCCTCATCAAGCGATGTTGTATCTTTGTGGTCATGAGAACACATCTCATTTAAGAGCAGGGCACAGTCTTCAGCTGTTCTTGCCATTGGTCCAGCTTGATCAAGACTAGATGCAAATGCAATCATTCCCCATCTAGATATTCTTCCATATGTAGGCTTCAGACCACTTATTCCACATAATGATGCTGGCTGCCTAATAGATCCGCCAGTATCAGTTCCTGAGGCCGCAGGGACTATTCCAGCTGCAACAACAGCAGCAGAACCTCCAGAGCTTCCTCCAGGCACAAGTTTATCCCCCCATGGGTTTTGAACATTTCCATAAAAGCTTGTTTCATTTGAAGAACCCATTGCAAATTCGTCCATGTTTGTTTTGCCAACTGATATACATCCAGCATTCTCTAAATTCTCAATTACTGTAGCTGAATAAGGAGGTATAAAACTTGAAAGCATATTTGAACCACATGTAGTTCTTAAATCTTTTGTACAAAAAAGATCTTTTTGCGCTACTGGAATACCTGCTAGAGCAAGAGACGATGGATTTTTATCTAATTCTTCTGCTTTAAGAAGTGAAGCATCTTTATTTAAAGTTACAAATGCATTTAAATGGGTATTAGTATCTATTAAAGAAAATGTTTCTTCTATTAATTCCTTGTTTGATATATCTTTATTTTTGAGCATATGAGATAGCTCATTTATGGTTTTAAATTGAATACTCATTCTACAACCCTTGGAACTAAGAAATAGTCGTCATTAGATTTTGGGGATCTTTCTAAAAAAGTCTCTTTTCGATTTTTTGCTGTTACCTCGTCATTACGAGTCTTAGCAGTTTTTTCTAAAGGGCTTGCAAGAGGCTCAATATTTTGAGTATCAGCATTTTCAAGCTGATCTACAAATTTAATAATATTTTCAAGATCTTTAGTGATTTTTTCACCATTTTCTTCATTTAGAGAAAGTCTTGATAAGTAAGCTATAGTTGAAACTGTTTTCTTGTCCATATATAGGATATTATTATAAATTAGTTGAGGGATATTAACTCAACTTAATAATTATTTACATATTTTTTAGGGAATCACGTGGAATTCAATATATTTAAGACGGTTAGAGGCTATTTTTCGAATGATTTATCTATAGATCTTGGAACTGCAAATACTCTTATATACACCAAAGATGTTGGTATTGTTCTTAATGAGCCATCTGTAGTTGCTATCAGAGAGTCTCGAGGCCAAAAAACAGTTGTAGCAGTTGGAACAGAAGCAAAAAAAATGCTTGGCAGAACACCGGGGAATATTAAAGCAATTAGACCATTATCGGAAGGTGTTATTGCAGACTTTCAAGTTACAGAAAAGATGCTTCAGCACTTTATTGCCAAAGTTCATGAGCAGAGATTTATAAAACCAAGTCCAAGAGTATTGGTATGTGTTCCATGCAGATCTACTCAAGTAGAAAGAAGGGCTATCAGAGAGTCTGTTTTAGGAGCAGGAGCCAGAGATGTAAAACTTATAGAGGAACCAATGGCTGCAGCTATTGGAGCTGGTCTTCCCGTTGAAGAGGCAAGCGGTAATATGGTAGTAGATATTGGAGGGGGAACTTCTGAAATTGCTATTCTTTCTTTAAACGGAGTGGTTTATGCAGAGTCTGTAAAGATTGGAGGAGATAAAATGGATGAAGCAATCACATCTTGGATTAGAAGGAATTATGGATGTGTTATTGGAGAATCAACTGCAGAAAAAATAAAATATACTATTGGATGTGCTAGTGCTGATTCAGAAAAATTAGAAATGTCTATTACTGGCAGGAATCTTGCTGAAGGAATACCTGAAACTTTCTCTATAAATAGTGAGCAAATATTTGAAGCTATGAAGGATCCCTTGTATGGAATTGTGAGAGCCATAAGAAATGCTCTAGAGTTATCTCCACCTGAACTTGCAGCTGACATTGCTGAAAGAGGTATTGTCTTAACTGGCGGCGGTGCGTTAATGAGAGATCTTGATAAGCTTATTTCAAGTTCTACAGGGATACCCGTAATATGTGCTGAAGACCCACTTACCTGTGTTGCAAGAGGTGGAGGTCAAGCTCTAGAAATTATGGATAAATATAATATAGATCTTCTTTCATCTGAGTAAATATTATGTCGAGGGTAGCACCCACTTCAGGTTCAAAAGCACTATATTTTCTTTGTATAACATTATCTGCCTTTCTACTTTACTTAGATATTAATTATAAAAGTTTTGAAAGAGCAAAAAACCTGTATAAATCTTTCACAATTTCTTCTTCGTACCTAATTAAACGAATCACCTTGGATCCTTTTAGCTATATTTTTGAGATATCAAAAGAAAAATCTAAACTAATTGAAGAAAATAAAAAATTAAAACAAGAACTAGATAATAGCTATATTACTAATTTTATCCTTTCAAGAGATTCTAAATTTTTTAAAGATGACGAGGCTATTAAGAAATTTTTAGATTTAAATAAAATAAATAAGCCATTTTATCTTGCAAAAATTAATTCATTTGATGTTGAGAAGTACCTATGTTGTAGTCAACACAGAATGTTTGTTAATATTTTTAATAGCAAAGATGTTGATTTTATTGGCAGTACAGTCATAAACGATCAAGGGATTCTTGGCCAAATCATTTATGATAAGTTTATTGCTGAAATACTTCTTCTTACTGATGTTTCTCATGTAATGCCAATAATTTCAAACAATCATTTTTGTAATGCGAGAGGCTCTGGAAGGCCAGGAGTGATAACTTGTAATTATAGTAAGCTTATTTGGCCAGATCCAATTGAGATTGGTCAAGAGTTTTTCTCTTCAGGTATGGGTGGGATTTATCCCAGTAATATTTTAATAGGTTACGTATCCAGTATTAACACTATAGACGATGCCAATATTCATTTTGATATCGATTTAGTAGCCAATCCCTTAAAGGGGAGTTTTATAGGAGTTTTGGAAACCTTATGAGCAATATTGGAAACATTAAGCTCTTGGTGATAATATTTATTGCAAATATATTAGAAAGCTTTTTAGCTCCAATATTAATTAAGGCTCATATAAATATACCCATTACCTTTTTAATTTTTAGTTTTACTATTTATAAATCAAGATTTAATACAAATGCCTTATATGCTTTTTTATTTGGTCTATACGTGGACTTCATTTCTAGCTCTCCCATTGGTTTGAATGCTGCGCTTTTTTCCATGATGGCTTATGTTGTTAATAGTTACTCAAATACATTTAAGCTTTTTTCTTTTATTCAAATTTGCATGTTTTTTAGTGGATCAGCTACTTTTTACATAGGCTTTAGTCATTTATTTATTAATTTAGAAAATTTTTCATACTTAATTCTTTTTATAAGTCTAATTTTTAATACTTTTTTATTTTTAATTATTTCGATGCTAAGATTTTATTTTCCATCTCTAACAATAAAATAGAGTGAGTAAAGTCAAAAAAATTTTCCAATATATATTTTTTTTAATTTCCATTTGTTTAATTATTCTTGGAGCCATTTACACTTTTTTGATATATAAACCAAATCAAACATTAAAAATAATAGACTACGTACTTTTACATAATCATTCTATTGACTTTAAAAACATAGAGTCAAATAAAAACTTATTTAGACCTAACTTTTCAATCGAAAAAATAAGAATAAAAGATAAAAATGATGATGAGATGGCTTATATTAGTAACTTTAGGGTTGGAGTTAATATCTATGAATCATTAACTCAACAATACATAAGCCTATCTTTACTTGAGATAGATTCGATTCGCTTATCTGAACAAGATTCTGAAGAAACCTCAGATCCATTCATGGTAAAAGGAAAAAATTTAAAATTTAATAATAATGATTTAGAAATTAAATCAGAAACTTTTTCCTTATTATTTGCTGAAAAAAATACTAAAGCCATCTTTAAACACGGAGTTATCAATTCTTACCCATTTATAAATATAGAAGCTTTTTTTGATGAAATTTCAGAATCAATTTATTACTCAAGTCTGCATTTTTTTTGACAGCAATGCAATAATTGAGGAGAGCCTTTTTGATATGAGAGCTTTCAAAAATCATGGTATTAACCTTGAATTTAGCTCTAAGGGAGTTTTCAATCTTAAAACTAAAGAATCCAAGAGAGTAGATAAATTAATTTTTAATGATTCAAAACTAGTAAATAATTCTGGATACGTAATAGATGAAATTAATGCAACTATCTTTTCTGGATCAAATTCTCTATATGGATTATTCCAATCAGAGATACCTGATCAAACAATTAAAGGTGTCTTGGAAATCAATAGCAATAAGAATTTCTTAGTAAGAACCGATATTTTAATAGATATGGGCACTTTAATTGATCCAAATAGATATTTTAATATTTCAGGCAAAGAGATTTTTAATTTAGTTATGAATATTTCTCAAGAAAATACTTCAATGAAGCTATCATCAAATCTTGCACGTACTCAAATTTCTTCAAGTATTAATGAGATAAAAAAAGAATCTACTGAGATATTAAAAACTGTTGTATTTGTAGATAATATTTCGGAGCCAATATATAAAATAAAAAATAAAAATATCGAAGCCTCCATTAACTCAAATGGATATGGTTTTTTTTCTTTTGGCTCAGCATTCAAAGAAACTATAAAAAACACTACTCATAACAATGGACTTTATGTTTACTTAGATCTAAATGAGATTAATCTTAATGACATCTTCTTTGATAGCTCAGACAGCAATAGCAACATATTGAAATCAATAAAAATAAAATCTGGAAAGTTTAATTTTTTAAATAATACATATTTAAATCAGTATTTTAATGTCTCATTCAAAGACGAGACTAGCATCAATATGGTTGGCGGGAGCTTAAATGGAAGTATAAATATAGACAAAACTAACTTTATAAAGGTTAATTTAAATAATACAAGATTTGATTTCGATGGAATTAAACTCGCTCAATCCAACTTACAAAGCGATATAAATAACCTAAGCTTAAGATTTATCGGTAAAAATATTCGAACAAAAGATAACTTGATACAAGATGTAGATTTTTATTTATTAAAAAATAAAAATATCTTAACAATTGATAGTATTAATATTAATAGCTCAAGATTAAAAATAGGGCGCAATAAAGATAATCAAAAAGCATATATTAGCTATAACAGTAATTTAGACCTTTTTAAGATTAAAGGTAAGTATAGACTAGATAATTCTTCAGGTTATTTTAATAACTTATCAAAATATAGATTTAATTTTTTTCAGACCGATTTAAATATTCAATGGAATAGCTTAAATTATTTATTAAATTTAGAAGGCAAGTTAGATTTTTTAATCAAAGATTTAAGCTTAGATACAGAAATACCAGAGTCTACTTTTTTAAGAGCTCTTAGAATATTAAATTTAAATGCAATCGTCGAAGGTCTTGACGATGCATCTGATGATATCCTAAATATTAATAGAGCTTCTGGAAGAATAATTGTAGGTAAAAAAAGAGCATTTATAGAATATCCAATTGTTTTTGAAACAGATGAAGCATCACTTGAATGGGTTGGAGAGGTTTATAAAAATCAAAAAGGAGAATTAGATAATTTAAATTTAGATTTATCATTAAGGTTAAAAATATCTGAAAATATTCCTTGGTATGCTGCTATATTTGGTGGGATTCCAGCTATAGCTGGGGGCATGGTTTTTGAAAATATCTTTGAAGATACCATTAAAGATATTTCAACAATTAATTTTAAGGTTCAAGGAACCATTGATGAGCCGAAAATAAAAAGGTTAAATTAGAAATATGGTTGCTAGTCCTAAGAATGATAAAAATCCTATTACATCTGTAACAGTCGTTACCACAACACTTCCAGCAATAGCGGGATCTTGATTTAAACTTCTCAAGATCAATGGCACAAAGACACCAGCTATTACAGCACTTATTAAATTAATAACTAATGCAAATGAGATCAATAATGCTAGAAGTATCTCACCAAACCAAAAAAATGTTACTAAGCCAACTAGTATAGACAAAACAAATCCATTCAAAATAGATACCGCCAACTCTCTTTTAAATAACCACTGTAAATTGGAAGAATTAATTTGTTCTAAAGTTAAGCCTCTTAAGACAATTGTTAATGTTTGGGTTGCCGCAACTCCACCCATACTAGCAACAATGGGCATTAAAATAGCTAGGTATACAATTTGATCTAAAACATCTTTAAAGATATTGATGGTCATAGATGCTATGAAGGCAGTTAATAGGTTCATGCTTAACCAAAATACTCTGCTTCTTGCAGCTCTTCCAGGCGGGGCAAAAGTATCTTCAGCGACACCAGCCATACCTAAGAAGTTTTGATCGGCATCTTCTTTAATCACATCTAATACATCATCAATTGTTATTCTTCCAATTAACTTACCTGACTCATCAATAACAGCTGAAGATATGATGTCATTTCTATCAAAAATAGTTGCTACTTCTTTATCATCTTGGTTAACAAAAATAGGATTTACATTTGTGTTCATTACCTCTCTTACAGATAATTTTGGTCTGCTGGTTATGATTTTTCCAATTGCTAATTCACCAACATACTCATCTTCCTTGTTAACTACAAAAATTTTATCTGTATTGTTTGGTAATTCTTTTTGATCTCTTAAATAATTAATAACTACCTCAATACTATGACTAGGTCTTACGCTTATCACATCTGTATTTAGAAGACCTCCTGCAGTATTTTCGGGATAAGTCAGACCAATCTCTATTCTTTTTCTATCCCTCAAAGACATTTTAGATAGAATGGTATTCATTCTTTCTTCGGGTAAATTTTGAAGAATATCTACAGTCTCATCTGGTTCCAGTTCTTTTACTGCCTCAGCCAATTCTTCATTAGATATACTAGAAACCAAGTCTTGTTGAATCTCTTCTCCAAGATCCGCCAATACATCTCCTTCTTCATTTGTTTCAAGCAGTGAAAAGAATAACTTTCTTTGCTTGGGAGGAGATGATTCTAGAGCATGAGCAATTTCTGATGATGATAGTTTATTGAGAAGGCTTCTAACCTCATCATTGGATAAGTCTGATGAATTATCTAATAGTTGATCAAGATTATTTTTTTCACTAAAGCTTTCCATCACTTGATTCTACCTTATTGTAAAATTGATTACCTATTTCTAGAGGAAGCTATATTAAGTTTTTTACGGTATTTTGTAATAGTTCTTCTTGCAAGATTAAAACCTCTTTTATTCAATTCTAGTGCAATTTTATTATCACTTTTAGGTTTTTTTTCCTCTTGAATAATAGATTCAATTAATTGCATTAATTGAATTGGAGTTACATCTCTGGTTTTAGAAACAGAGGATATCATTAATGACTTTAATGGAATAATCCCCTTTGGAGTATCGATATATTTTGATCTAAGGATTCTTGAAATAGTTGATGGATGTAATCCAAGCTCATCAGAAAGATTTTTATTCGATAAGGGATTAATTTTTAGCGGATTATCCTGAAGAAAAGAAATCTGACGTTTACATATTAGCTCTCCCACTTGCATAACGGTATCATTTCTTTTTTTTACTGATGATAGTAGCCATTTTGCATCCTGAATTTTTTCTGAAAGTTCTTTATTTGGCTTATTTTTTAATTGGAAGTTTGTTTTTTCAATCAAATCCTCATCAATCTTTATTGATGGAAAAGTATCATTAATAAAATTTATTTTAAGAGATTCGTTTTCGAGCTCAATTTTAAGATCTGGAATTATATAGTTTGTATTTTCATAATTTAAACCAGGACTGAGATCGCATGATTTAATTTCTAGCATTGCTTTTTCAATGTCAGATTTGGTGAATCCTTTGCTTATAAAAGAATTAGTTATCTCATCAAGGCCATCTAATTGAGTCTGATTTAATATTTGTAAGCACAAATCTTTAATCTTTTTATTAAAATCTTTTTTATTAATTTGTATTTGTATACATTCTTTAAAATTTCTAAAACCAACACCTATAGGTTCTAAATTATGAATCACATTTAAAAGAATACCTTGAATATCATGGATTGAAATTTTGGCTTGCATTATTGAATGTATTTCATCAATATCTTCGATGAGTTGGCCTGACTCATCAATACATTCAACAATGGTAAGTGCAACGTCTTTATCGATTTGATCTAGGCGCAAATCATTAATTTGATTAATCAGTCTATCTCTAAGACTTTCAACAGCCGCAACATTAAAATCAAAATCAGAGTCGTTAAAATTTTGATCTATTTCAAATTCTTCTAATATCTCTTTTTCGACAAATGGATTTATTTCGATTTCACGATCAATTTTTTGAATTAATTCGTATCTTGATAATTGAAGCAAATCTATGGATTTCTTTAATAAAGGGGTGAGTGATATTTTTTGTTTTTGCTTAAATTCTTTTATTAATGATAAGGCCATAAATATTATTTATACATATTGCCAAGATAAACTTTTTTTACTAGCTCATTATCAATTAATGATGATTTATTGCCGCTTGCTATGACGGCACCATTACTTATAACCATTGCCTGATCGCATATTTCAAGGGCTTCTCGCACGTTATGATCGGTTATTAAAATTCCTATATTCTTCTGTTTTAATTTAATTAAAACTTGTTTTATTTCATCTATCGCAATCGGATCAATGCCAGCAAAAGGTTCATCAAGAAGAATTATTTCTGGCTTTGCAGCCAATGTTCTTGCAATTTCAACCTTTCTTCTTTGTCCACCAGATAACTGCCTTCCTTTTAAATCTAAAATTTTTGAAAGATTAAATTCGTCTATTGATTTTTCAATAAATATATCAATATCTTGTTTCTTTGGTATAGATATTTCTGCAAGACCAAGCAAATTTTCATATACGGATAAATTTTGGAAGATCGATGGCTCCTGAGGTAAATATTTGATACCCAATTTTGATCTTTTATGCATAGATAATTTAGAAATATCTAGATCATTAAAAATAACTTTACCTTGATCGCATTGTATAAGACCTGCAATTATATAAAAGGTAGTTGTTTTACCCGCACCATTAGGGCCCAATAAGCCATTGATTGCTCCCAAAGGGACGTCAAAGCTAATATCATTAACTATAGTTTTTTCTTTAATAGATTTTTTAATATTTTTTAATCTAAGCATACTAATTATTGGTAGTAATTTTTCCATCTTGTAAACTGAAACTAATCTCATTCGAACTAATATCAATATTTTCGTAGTTCATTTGAGCATTACCAATTAATTGGACTTCATTAGTTTCAGAGAAAACTATTCTATCAGCGCTGCCTATGAAAATATTGTCTTCATAAGTTGAATTTATTCTAGAGGGAGCTCCACTTACTGAAACTATCTTGTTTTTATTATTGTAGATAGCATTATCTGCATTAATTTCAAAATCTTTAGATTTTATAAACACACCTCCATTAAATATTATCTCATTCTCATTTCTTCTGATTTCTATTGATAAAGAGTTTATTGTTAGAGTGTTAGTGGTAAATTCTGCATTTACATCTAGAGCTATAAAAAAGCAGATTAGAGATAGAGTTTTTATAGAATCTAAAATCCTCAATTATAAAATCCTTGCCTGAATTAAATCATGCATTGATAGAACTCCAACATTTTTATTTTTATTCATAACAACTAATGTGAAAATTTTATTACTTTCCATAACTTTAGCAGCATCTATAGCCAAAGCCTCATCTTCAATAACAACAAACTTTTTGGTCATCACATCTTTAATTTTAGTTGAATTAATATCCATCTTTTGATTAAGACATCTTCTTAAATCTCCATCAGTAAAAATACCAACTACTTTTGAATGATTTATTACCAGAGTAATGCCAAGGCTCTTTTTAGTAATTTCAAGTAAGGCATCTGAAAGCAGGGTATTTAAATTTACTTGAGGAATATCTTTGCCAATATGCATTAAGTGTTTTACTTGAGTAATTAATTTTTTCCCAAGTTTTCCAGCAGGATGAGAGGAAGCAAAATCTTTTTTTGTGAAACCTTTTGATTCAAGAAGAGCAATAGCTAATGCATCTCCAAAAGCTAAAGCCGATGTTGTTGAGGATGTTGGGGCAAGATCTAATGGGCAGGCCTCTTTTGATTTGATTGCAATAGCTATGTCTGATGCTTTTGCGATAGTAGATTTTTTATTAGAAGTTAAAGATGTTATTTTGTTCGCTAATCTTTTTAGAGATGGCAAAATATTTATAATTTCATCAGTTTCGCCAGAGTTGGATATCAAAAATACAATGTCTTTTTTTTCAATGAGCCCTATATCTCCATGCGCAGCTTCAGTTGGGTGAATAAAAATAGAGCCTGTGCCTGTGCTTGATAAGGTAGCTGAAATTTTTTGACCAATATGACCAGATTTTCCAACTCCCATTATGATAAATTTACCGTTGTTAAATCTAATCAAATCACATAATGATTCAAAATCTTTATCTATTTGTTTAGATAAATCATTTATAGCATCTGATTCTATTTTAAATGTTTTCTTTGCAGAGTTTATGTAATTAAATTTTTTCATGTCTTGATAAATTTACTCGATTATTATTATCTTCTAAATGCTATAATAGACCAATGTTTGCAGTTGTTAAAAATTATTTATTTTCCTTTATCTTGCTATTAAGCACTTTACCGCTTTTATCAGAAAATGATCCCTATATATTTGTTGATAAAAATGCTCAGAAAATGGTTTCAGTTCTAATAGAAAATAAATCTTTGTTTACAGAAGACAGAGAACTGTATGAGCAAAAAATTAAAGATATTTTTGAACCCATGATTGATTTTAAAAGGGTTGCTGCAAGTGTTATGGGAAAAAAATATTATTTAGCATCAACAGCTGAGCAAAGAAATCAATTTGTTGAAATTTTTAAGGATTCGTTATTAGATACTTATGCTGAAACTCTAGCGCAGTGGGAGAATCAAGAGATTGTCACAATTTTTCCTAACTCATCTATAATTTTACAAGATATAAAAAATATTGAGGTTCAACAGATTCTTAATACTGGTAGTAGTAAGTATCCCATATCATACAAATTAAGAAGAAATAAAAATGATTCTTGGTCAATAGTAAATATCATTGTAAATGGAGTGAATCTAGGCTTAACTTTTAGGAATCAATTTCAAGCACTTGCTAATAAAAACAGCGGTGATATAAAAAATACAATTGAAGGCTGGGTTTCAGATGCTGGAGATGCAGGAATAAGTGGATAAAAAGCTAATTAAAAACATAATTTTAGATGAGATACCGGATGCTGAATGTCTTTTTGAGGGCGATTCATGTAATTTTAAACTATTAGTTATATCCAAATCTTTTAAAGAAATTTCATTAATAAATCAGCATAAAATGGTCTTATCGCCCTTAAAGAAAAAATTTGAATCAGGCGAACTTCATGCTTTAAGCATAGAAACTAGAGTAAATTAAATGGAAAAATTATTGATTAATGGTGGAGCTTCATTGAGCGGAACTATTACTTGTTCTGGGGCCAAAAATGCTGCACTTCCAATGATTGCTGCAACTATTTTATCTAATGAAAATATTGTGCTAAAAAACTTACCTTATCTTCAAGATATTACCACAATGTTCGAACTTCTTGGCTCAATGGGAGCTGAGATAGTGCTTAATGAAAATATGGATTTCACCATAAAATCAAATGATCTTAAGGAAAAAGAAGCAAGATATGAATTAGTAAAAACTATGAGAGCATCTATTCTTGTTCTCGGTCCACTTGTTGCTAAATATGGCAAAGCAAAAATAGCATTACCTGGAGGTTGTGCAATTGGTAGCAGGCCAGTAAATTATCATCTAGATGCTCTTGAGCAACTTGGCGCATCAATTACATTAAGAAATGGGTATATAGAAGCAAGCGCTGATAGGTTAATTGGAACAAAGATTAAATTCGATGGAATTACTGTAACAGGCACTGAAAATATAATGATGGCTGCGTGTCTTGCAGAGGGAACTTCAGTACTCACAAATGTTGCAAAAGAACCTGAAATTATTGATTTAGCAGACTTATTGAACAAGATGGGTGCTAAAGTTAATGGCGCAGGTTCTGATGAGATTACTATCGAGGGGGTGAAGGAGTTACACGGGTGTGAATTTAGTATTCCATCGGACAGAATTGAGGCTGGTACTTATTTAGTTGCTGCAGTTGTAACAGGTGGAGAAATTACTATTAATGAAATTAATCCACAAAGATTAAATAAAGTCCTTGATAAGCTTAAAGAAACTGGTGCTAAAATCATCTTAACAAAAAATTCAATTTCTCTTTCAATGGAAAAGAAAAAACCTAAACCAGTTGATATTACAACTGCACCATTTCCAGAGTTTCCAACGGATATGCAGGCTCAATTCTCTGTAATTAATGCTATTTCAGATGGTGTATCGAATATATATGAGACTGTTTTTGAAAATAGATTTATGCACGTTCAGGAATTAAATCGTATGGGATGTGACATACAAATTAATGGCAATCAGGCCATTATTAAAGGCGTAGACTCATTATATGGAGCTGAGGTTATGGCAACTGATTTAAGAGCGTCAGCAAGTTTAATATTAGCTGGTTTGTGTGCTGAGGGACAAACAAAGGTTGATCGAATTTATCATATTGACAGGGGTTATGAGAGAATTGAAGAAAAGCTAAATTATCTAGGAGCCAATATAGTAAGGTTACCGAGTTAACCCTTTTATTTCATCTGATTCTATTTCAATAGTTTTATATTTATTATCATTGGTTAAGATATCAAAAATGATATTGTTTCCAAGACCAGCAAATTTTAATGAAGATATTAAGTTTTTCCAATCTCCCTTATTGCTATTAATGCTGATTATTACGTCATTGACCCTAATACCTTTGTCAAACAGTGGCCCATAATTATCAATTTCGACTATTCTAAGACCACTCACAAAACTTTTGTTTATATAAAGTCTTATGGGACTTACTCTAAAATTACCGATCCAGCCAGATCTTATTTTTCCATATTGAATTAATTCAGATGCTATTTGAACAATGTTATTGGATGGTATTGCAAATCCAAGGCCTTGAAACCCCCCGGTTCTAGAAATTATTTTTGTATTTATACCAACTAAATTACCATTTTCATTTATTAGTGCGCCACCAGAGTTACCTGGATTAATTGCCGCGTCTGTCTGGATAAGCTCAAGGTAAGGATTACCATAATCTCTTCCTGTAGCACTAATTATTCCACTTGAAACAGAAACACCAATTCCATAAGGGTTACCAATTGCTAAGACTTTATCACCAATTTTTAAATCACTACTATCTGAAATATTAATAGGTTTTAATTCTTCATTTGATTGAATTTTTAATACAGCAATATCTGCATTTACATCGCTGCCTATAATTTTTGCATCAAACTCTTGGCCATTATTAAGTTTAATCTTAATAAATTTATTACCAGAAATAATATGAAAGTTCGTAACAATATATCCATCTTTAGAAAAAATAACTCCGGAACCGATATTATTATTTACATAGCTTTTATTATTTTTATAAGAATAAATTGTTACAACAGATTCAATAGAATCTTCAGTAGCAGAAACAAATTTGTTTTTATCATTGGAAAAAAATACCCACGATAAAAATATAGTTATTGAAATAACCAGTAAATAGTTTATTTTAGTTCTTTGTATAAAATTCATAATATTAATGATTCAAAATATCATCGATAATTTAAAAAACCAAGGGATTGAAATAGATTTACCACAATCTAATTTAATTCAAAAAATGATTGAAGCTCTTCCTCGGGATAAAAGTTTCATAAATAAATTTAAAAAAAATAATTTAAATAAGACAAGTTTTTATATATGGGGTGAAGTTGGAAGGGGTAAAACACTTATAGCAAAGTCTTTTATTCAAATATTGAAAAGAAATAAAGCGATTTTTCACTATATAGATTTTATGCAAAATATTCACAAAGAACTTGCTGATCTTTCTGGTAAGAGCGATCCTTTAAACCATATTGCTAAGTCTTTAAGCAAAAAATATCAAATTATTTTGATAGATGAATTTCAAGTTGAAGATGTTGCTGATGCAATGATTGTTGCAAATTTACTAAATCAATTGATTGAATTAAATGTTGTCTTATATATCACCTCCAATGCTCATCCAGATGATTTATACAAAGACGGTCTTCAAAGGCAAAAGTTTATTAATTCAATGAGGGCTATGGAAAAGTATTTAAATATTTATAAACTTGATGGTTTAACAGACTATAGAAATAGAAATATCGTTAACATTAATGAAGAAAATCCAAGCCAATTTTTTAAAGATAAAGATATTAAGTTAATTTTAGAAGAAAATTTTGCAACTATAGATATCTCTCAAAAAAAATTTAAAGTAAATTCTCGAGAATTTTCATGTAAGGCATTTTCAAATGATTTCTTATGGATATCTTTTCGTGATTTTTTTAATGAGCCCAATGGGTCTAAGGACTATATAGAAATTTCTAAAAATGTTGAATGGATTTTTTTAAATGAATTTAAATATTGTGATGATAATTCAGCAGATGTTATGAGAAGGTTTATATCTTTTGTAGACATTTGCTATAGAGATAAATCAAAAATAAAATTCTTTTTTAATGATGTTAATTATAAAAAGTTATACTCAGGCAAGAAATTAAAGATATTGTGGGATAGATGTCAAAGCAGGCTCAACGAAATGCAAACTTCTGAGTATTTAATTTAAAGAATTATGCACTAAAATATTGCTAATTTTTGTTCTAAACATTAATATTCGCATCTTATAAAAATATGATTATGAAAACGTTCTCACTTAAGAAAGAAAATATTGAAAGACAATGGTATGTAGTTGATGCTTCTGACAAAGTTTTAGGAAGATTATCTACAAAAATTGCTGATAGAATTAGGGGTAAAGATAAGCCTACTTTTACACCACACACAGACGGTGGAGATTACGTGGTGGTTATTAATGCAAAAAAAATTAAAGTAACCGGTGCTAAATTTACTGATAAAAAATATTATTCACATTCTTTGTATCCAGGTGGGTTGAAAACCAAAACTTTTAGAGAAATGAATGAAAAGTTTCCTGAAAGAGTTATAGAAGAAGCTGTGAAAGGAATGTTGCCAAAAAATAAATTAGGCAAATCAATGATTAAGAAACTCAAAGTCTTCAGTGGTCCTGAACATGATCACGAATCTCAACAACCAATTGAATGGAACCCAACAGTATGACAACTGAAACTTATTACGCAACTGGCAGAAGAAAAACTTCGTCAGCTAGAATTTATCTTTCTTCTGGTAAAGGAAAAATAACAGTTAATGACAAGCAGTTGGATGTATATTTTGGTAGAAAGGTTGCACAAATGTTGGTTATGCAGCCATTAGAAATGACAGAACTTAAAGATAAACTAGATATAAATATTAAAGTCAAAGGCGGTGGAAGTTTCGGCCAGGCTGGAGCTATACGACATGGTATTTCTCGAGCTTTAATTTCTTATGACGAAGAGCTAAGACCTCAACTAAAAAAAGCAGGTTTACTTACTAGAGATCCTAGAAAAGTTGAAAGAAAAAAACCTGGATTAGTTAAGGCAAGAAAAAGTAAACAGTTTTCAAAACGTTAATTTTTTTCAAATTTTTTCTCTAAATTTAGTGGTATAATTCCCTAGTTTTTTATTAGTACAATCAAAGCATACAAAGGCCTAATGCAAGAAAAAGACAATACAAGAAGAAAGGTTTTAATAGGTTTAACTAGCGCAGTTGGTTTATCAGGTATTCCTTTTGCAGCAACACCATTTATTGCAGCATGGAACCCAAGCGCTAAAGCTAAAGCAGCAGGAGCATCAGTTAAATTAGATGTATCAAAGATGCAATATGGTCAACAGATTCAAGTTGCGTGGAGAAAACAGCCTGTATTTGTTATAAGACATACCAAAGAAAGTTTACAAAGTCTCGAGGTCACTTTACCAAAGTTAGCTGATCCGGATTCAAATCAGATAGATGAACCATATAAAGGTATTAACCCTACTAGATCAAAGAATGCAGAATATACTGTTATTGCTGGAGTTTGTACTCACTTAGGCTGTTCACCAAAATATCATCCTGAGGTAGAACCAAAGCCATGGGATGCATCATGGGCTGGAGGATTTTTTTGCCCTTGTCATGGATCAATGTTTGACATGGTTGGAAGAGTCTATAAGGGTGTACCTGCACCAACCAACTTGCCTGTACCGCCTCATTTTTTTAAAGGGTCAATCCTTACTATTGGTGAAGATGGAGGGACGGCTTAGATGAGTGAAATGGTAGGAAAATTATTTGGTTGGGTTAACAGTAGATTGCCTATCGCAAACACTTTTGAAAGACATCTATCTAAACATCCCGTTCCCTCAAAAGTTAATTTTTGGTATCTCTTTGGAGCACTAGCATCAGTTGTCCTTATTATTCAGATTGTTTCTGGAATCTGGTTGATAATGCCTTACTCAAATACTGAGGAAGAAGCTTTTTCTTCTATCGAGTATATTATGAGAGATGTTGATTATGGATGGGTTATTAGATACATGCATACAACTGGGGCTTCAATGTTTTTTGCTGTTGTTTATCTTCATATGTTTCGAGGTTTGTTATACGGCTCCTATCAAAAACCTAAAGAGCTCGTATGGATTTTTGGTTGTGCAATTTATCTTGCAATGATGGCAGAGGGTTTTCTTGGATATGTATTACCTTACGGTCAAATGTCATATTGGGGGGCTCAAGTTATCATCTCTCTGTTTGGAGCTATTCCATATATTGGTGAATCATTAGAGTTATGGGTAAGAGGTGATTACTATATATCAGGCATAACTGTATCAAGATTTTTTGCACTTCATGTTGTAGCATTGCCATTAGTTTTAATAGCACTAGTTTTTTTACATCTTGTTGCACTGCATGAAGTTGGAGCTGGCAATCCAGAGGGTGTAGATATAGAAGAATATCTTGATGATGATGGAGTACCTCTTGATAGTGTGCCATTTTTTCCATATAAAGTTTTAAATGCTTTGGTAGGAATTGGTGTATTTATGACAGTTTTTGCAATCATTATGTTCTTTTTCCCTGAGGGTGGGGGTTATTTCATAGAGATGGCAAATTTTGAAGAGGCTAATCCGCTTGTAACACCAGAGCACATAGCTCCAGTTTGGTACTACTCACCCTATTATGCAATGTTAAGAGCTGTTCCTGATAAACTTGGTGGTTTAATAGTGATGGGTTCAGCAGTAGCAATTTTATTTGTGGTGCCTTGGTTGGATAGAAGTAAGGTAGCATCAATAAGGTATAAAGGTATTTACAGCAAAATTGCACTAGCTTTTTTTGGGATCAGTTTTCTTACATTAGGCTATCTAGGAACTGTAGGTGTTACTGAAGTAAGAAAAACTATGAGCGTTATATGTACAGTAATTTATTTTGCATTTTTCTTACTAATGCCTTTTTATACCAAATATGAAAAAACCAAAGAAGTACCAAAACGCTTATGAGTATTAAAAATAATTTCAAAAAAGGCTTAAATATTCGTAATTTAATAATTTTTTCAACATTCATATTTTGCACTAATAATATCTCTGCTGCAGAAGGTGGACCATGTAAAGATTATGGTGAATGTGATGAGTTTAAATACTCGCTTAATGATATGGCATCGCTGCAAAGAGGAGCTTCAACATTTCTAAATTATTGTTACGGCTGTCATTCTCTTCAATATTCAAGATGGGGAAGAGTTGCTACAGACCTTCAAATACCAGAAGAATTATTCTTTGAAAATTTAGTATTCGATAAATCTATAAAACCAGGTGACTTGATGACAGGCTCAATGTCAAAAGAAAAGTCTGCTCAGTGGTTTGGAGTTGCTCCTCCAGACCTTACTCTTGTTAGCAGGGTTAGAGGCGATGATTGGATTTATAGTTACTTGAGAGCATATTATGAGGATTCATCTAAGCAATATGGTGTAAATAATTTAGTTTACCCAGGAACTGCTATGCCAAATGTTCTTGTTGCACTCCAGGGAAATCAGAAACTAGTTTGTAAAGATATTCCTGTAATTGCAAATAATGGTGGTGAAAAAAGAGACGAATTAGGTAACACCATAACTAAAGAAAAATGTGGTTATTTAAAGGTTGAAGAGAGTTCAGGTGAATTAACAAAAGATGAGTTCGATGAACTTATATACGACCTGACTAACTTTCTTGTGTATGTAGGAGAGCCTGCAAAGGCAACAAGAGAGAGAATGGGCTGGTATGTAATATTCTATTTTTTAATATTCACTGCTTTATCAGCCTTGCTATATAGAGAATATCACAAAGACTATCATTAAAAATTAGGGGAAAGTATGATTTTATATTCAGATCGTGATGATCATTACAGTCAGAGAGTTAGAATAGTATTAGCAGAAAAAGATATTACTGCTGAGATTAAAGAAGCTAAGCCTGAGGAAACCCCTGAGGATATTCTTTCAATAAGTCCATATCATAAGCTACCAATTCTTGTTGATAGAGATTTAGCAATTCATGATCCTTCGGTTATGATGGAATATCTTGACGAAAGATTTCCTCATCCACCGCTATTACCAGTTTATCCTGTTGCAAGGGCAAATAGTAGAACTCTGATGCTAAGAATTGATAGAGAATGGTGTCCTATTGTTGATACATTAATAGCTGCAGAACTTCCTGAGAAAGAGCTATTGAAACTAAGAGAAGAGCTTCTTCATGAAATATCATCTATTGCTCCAACATTTAAAGAATTTAAATATTTTATGAGCGATGAGTTTACGCTTGTAGACTGTTGCTTTGCTCCTATTTTATGGAGACTACCTTCTGTTGGTATTAAACTTCCTGTGAATAGACACCTAAAACCTCTTTTAGATTATCAAAAAGAAGTTTTTAAAAGACCAGGGTTCTTAGACAGCCTTTCATCTCTAGAAAGAGATCTTAAGGAAGATTAGTTCAAGAGTTTAAAGAGACTTTCAACAAAGAAAGATCCCTATTTATACACTGGCCTCTATTAATTTTGGCATTTCCAGAATTAAATTTTGCGCTGACTCCAAATAAATTATTTTGATAGATAGTTTCAGCCAAAATCAAGTCTTCTATTAATCCCTGATTTAATTCTTCTCTAAGATTTGTTATTATTTTTTTTGTTGATAAATTTGTAAAAAAATACTCAGGGACTGGAATAATTATATTTTCAAAATCATTTAACTCTTTTAATGACGAGACTCCCAATAAAATATCAATTGTTGAGTAAAATTCAGTATCTATTAAGTAATTTCTAAATATAGGAACTAGAGTTTTGCCTACAACATAATCAGTTAAAAAATATATTCTCTCAAAATCTTTTTTTTCTCTTGGCGTATTTAATATTGAAATACTTTTATCATTTTTTTGTAATTCATTAAATCTTTTGATGCTTGTATCAACTCCAATAACACCAGTTACAAAATTTTCATAATTATTATTATTTACAAAATAAAATTTTGAATTAGGATAATTTTTTTTCAATGCAAGTGCTTGAGCTTCAAACTCCTCACTATAAATCACTAAAATATCTTCATGTCTATTTGATTCCTTATAAAGCCATGAATTTATTTTATTTTTTTGATCTTCAATATAACTGTTGCAAAAAAAAGAAAGATTTGAATCTAAAAGATTATTATTTAACTTTTTTCCATTGTCATTAAACTCTATGTCAAACTCATATTCTTCTTTTAGTAGGGTAGATATGAAATATTCTTTATTTTTATTATTAACTGAATAATTAAGTGCTAACTTGTTTTTATTAAGTATTCTAGATACATCATCTATATCTACATAGTTTTTCTTAACATCTAGAGAAGTGGTCGTGCAACCAGATATTACAGAAATCAAAACTGTTAAAATAAATGTTAAGCTTTGTCTAATCATAAATTTTTTTAAACTATGTTATATCTAATATCAACACCAATAGGTAACCTAAATGATATATCACTTAGAGCAATAGAGGTTTTAAAAGATGCAGATTGTATTTTTGCAGAAGATACTAGAAATACAAGTAAGTTATTAAAGTTTATAAACTGCGAAAAGAGATGTAAATCGTTGCATGAGCATAATGAACAAGAAGCATCAAATAAAATAATTAATATATTAAAAGAGTCAGGTAATAATATTGCTGTTGTAAGTGATGCGGGAACTCCTGCAATATCAGATCCTGGATATTATTTGATTCAAAAATGTATTGATAATAATCTAGAGTTTACAGTTCTACCAGGACCATCATCTGTTATTAATGCACTAGTTCTATCAGGCCTACCAACTTCAAGTTTTTCTTTTTTAGGTTTTGTACCAAGAAAAAAATCACAAAAGATACAATTCTTTCAGTCTCTAAAAAAAGAAAAAAATACAATATTGTTATTTGAATCTGCAAAAAGAATTCATGAAACTTTGTCTTGTATTGCAAGTGAATATTCTAAAACTAAAAAGGTTTCTTTATGTCGTGAAATGACAAAAATCTATGAAAATATCGAAAGAGGAACAGCAACATCTTTATTGGAAAAAATTAAAAATAATAAACTTATACTAAAGGGTGAATTTGTAATTGTAATAGAGTCTTTTTCATCGAATGATACAGATTTAATTTTTGATAATAAAATATATAAATCTTTCCTTAAAAATATGCCTACCAAGGAAGCAGCAAAACTAATATCTATGATAACCAAAGAAAACAAAAGAGATATTTATAAAAAATTATCAGAACTAAAATAGCTTCTCCAGTAAAAGTAATTATAATGATTACGAGTTGGTTGGATGATCGCTAGTTAATTCTAGAGGAAAGTCCGGACTTCATAGAGCAGGGCGCCAGGTAACACCTGGGAGGCGTGAGCCTACGGAAAGTGCAGCAGAAAATATACCGCCAATTTATTGGTAAGGGTGAAATGGTGGGGTAAGAGCTCACCGCTTAATTGGAGACAAATAAGGCATTGTAAACCCCAGCCTGAAGCAAGACCAAATAGAAATCCTGTTAAGCTGCTCGCTTAGGATTTGGGTAGGTTGCTAGAATATTATGGCAACATAATATCAAGATAGATGATCATCATTCACAGAATCCGGCTTATAGACCAACTCACTTTTTTACATATAGTTTTTAAAGTGTGAAAAAGTGTGTAAATGTGTTGCAAAGTGCGTAAAAAGGCTATATATTTTAAAACATGTATGGTTTCAACACAGTTTCACTTGATCAGAAGGGTAGATTAGCAATACCTGCTAAATATCGATCATGTTTAATAGATGCCAATGAAACTAAAATCATCATAACAAAAGATCCCCAATATCCTTCATTAAAAGTATATCCAGAATCTCAATGGCATGAAATATCATCCAAATTAGAATCTTTACAAGGATTAGATCCAATTGTAAGAAATCTTCAATGGACTATCTTAGGTAATGCAAGCGTAATTGAATTTGATCCAAATAGTAGGATGTTGGTTCTTATTCCTTTAGAACTCAGAAAATATGCAGATATATCTGATCAAAAACAAATTTCTCTTATTGGAATGGGCAACAAATTTGAAATATGGAATGTAAATAATTGGGAAATGAGACAGACAGGTGGATCATTATCAACAGAAATTTTAGATGTGGTTCTTCCAGAAAGCATCAAATCAATGTCTTTTTAATAGGGGATAAGAAATGAATTTTGAAGTAATAGGGCAAGCAGTAGAGAATGCTAAGATAAAAGTAGTTGGCGTTGGAGGGGCTGGAGGAAACGCAGTCATCCATATGATTAATCATAATATAGAAGGCGTAGACTTTATTTGTGCAAACACTGATACACAAGCTTTATCACAAGCTGATGGAGCAATTACTTTAAAGCTTGGTAACGGGCTTACGAAAGGATTGGGGGCTGGTGCAAACCCTGATGTTGGAAGAAAAGCTGCTGAAAGTGACAGAGCAGCAATAGAAGAGCTTTTGGTTGGTGCTGATATGATATTTATTACGGCTGGAATGGGAGGTGGTACAGGAACAGGAGCTGCTCCTGTTGTTGCCTCAATAGCAAAAGATTTAGGAGCATTAACAGTTGCTGTTGTTACTAAGCCATTTAAATTTGAAGGTAAGAGAAGAATGACTGCTGCAGAAAAAGGTCTAGCAGCACTAGTAGAAGAAGTTGACAGCTTAGTTACTATACCGAACCAAAAGTTATATGAAATTCTTGGAGAAGATACTGCCATGCAGGATGCTTTTGCTAAAGCTGACGATGTACTTAAAGGAGCAGTTCAGGGCATTTCAGATATTATTATGAAAAAAGGGCATATAAATGTTGACTTTGCTGATGTAAAGACAGTTATGTCTGAGAAAGGAATTGCAATGATGGGCACTGGGAGAGCAAGTGGTAAAAATAGAGCTGAAGCTGCTGCAACGCAAGCAGTAAGAAGTGAATTGCTTGAAGATATAAATCTTAAAAATGCTAGAGGTGTTCTTGTAAATATTACAGCAGCAAAACCAACACTTGGAGATCAAACAGAAGTTGCAGATATCGTAGAAGAAATAGTTCATGAAGATGCAAATATAATTTATGGGTTAGTTTATGATGAAAGTGTTGAAGATGATTTATTAGTAACAATCGTAGCAACTGGAGTTGATCAAAGAGCGCCAACTTTAGTAATTGACAATCAACCTTCAATTCAACTTAATCCAGTAGGATTGGGTAAAGAACATATAAGTCAGAAAGCTGGCACATCGTCTGCAGCGGAAATTGATTTCCTTGATGTGCCAACTTTTATGAGAAAACAAGTAGACTAATATGCTTCATTTTCCAGTATTACTGGAAGAGTCAATTGATTTTCTAGTTCAAAAAATAAATGGCAAATATATAGACTGTACCTACGGAAGAGGTGGGCATACCTTAGCAATATTAGATAAAATCTCTAAAGAAGGCCACTTAACCTCATTTGATAAAGATCCCGAGGCTTTTAAACATGCCTCAAATATTATTAAAGACAATTTTTGTCCAATACATAAATCATTCAATAAGATTGACAGGTATTTTGATAATAATTCCATTGATGGCATTTTGTATGATCTAGGTACATGTTCAACACATTTTGATGATGGTTCAAGAGGTTTTAGCTTTAGGAGTGATGGCCCTCTTGATATGCGTTTCAATGTATCAAAGGGGGAACCATTATCTATATGGATTAATAAAGCCTCGCAAGAAGAAATTATGGAAGTGCTTTATAAATATGGAGAAGAAAAACATGGAAAGTTGATTGCAAAAAAAATTATAGAGAGAAGAAAAATAGATTTTATAAAAACAACCCTTCAACTCTCACAAATTATTGCAGACACCTATCCTGAAAAAAAAATTAAAATCCATCCAGCAACAAAATCTTTTCAAGCTTTTAGAATATTTATTAACGATGAGTTAAATCAATTAACAAAATCATTAAGCCAGGCAAGTAAAATTATAAAAAAAGACGGAGTAATTGTAGTTATCTCATTTCATTCCTTAGAAGATAATATTGTTAAAAATTTTTTTAGACCAAGCATAAAGAGTTATCCAAAAGATATACCACTTAATACAATTGAAACAGCTGATTTCTCTTGTATTGGTAAGAAGATAAGGCCATCAAAAAATGAAATAGAAATTAACAAAAGATCAAGAAGTGCAATTATGAGAGTTTTTAAAAAATTATGAGCAAAGAATTTCATTACCTAATACCCTTTTTTATGTTGCTTTTTCTCTGTTTTTTATGTTTAGAGCAAATAAAACTATCTTTTGAAATAAACAGATTGAATACTAACCAACAAAATTTATATATTGAATATGAAGATTTCAAAGATAGGAATATAAAACTCTTAACTCAATTCTATTCAAATAACTCACCTGCAACAATAGAAAAAGAAGCAATAGAAACTCTGGGAATGGTGAAAAAAAAACCAAAACAACTAGAAAGAAAAATAGAAAAGAATGAAAACTAATTTTATTAACTGGAGACTTTTTTTTGTTTGTACTTTTTTAGCAATTTCTATTTTTACAATTTTTTATAAAATTATTTTAGTGCAAGTCGAAGATAGTATTTTCTTGCAAAATGAAGGAAAAAAAAGATATATAAAATATAGAAATATTAATCCAATTAGAGGTTCGATCTATGATAGAAATAATTTTCCTCTGGCAATCTCAATTATTAATTATGATCTTTATGCTCTAAAAGGCCTTAACAATGATAAATATTTAAAACTTAAAGATCTTATAAATATAAATAATGATCTTTCTATCAAAGACTCTTTCTTGAAGAAAACTCTATTAAAAAAGAATCTTACTGCTGAAGAGCAAAAAATTATTAATAGTTTAAATCTAGATAATGTTGAGATAGAGGTAAGACATAGCAGGCATTATCCTTTGGGTGAACAGATAGCAACTTTAATTGGATTTTATGGTAAGGATAAGGCTCAAGAAGGACTAGAAAAAAGTTATGACTCTGTGCTTTCAGGCCAGGCAGGGAGACAAAAATATTTTGTAAATGCTAAAAAGAGAATAATCTCTAAACCAATTGAAGTTAAAAAAATAACTCCAGGGGAAGATATAGTCCTTACTATTGACTCAACAATTCAATTTTATGCCTATAAATATTTAGCTGAAGCAATTGCTAAGAATAAAGCAAAGGCTGGAACAGTTTTGGTATTTGATAATAAGAAGGGAGAGGTTCTAGCGATTGCAAGCTATCCTTCATACAATCCTAATAATCCCTCACGATCAATCCAAAAGAATAGAGCCTTAATAGATGCTTATGAGTTAGGCTCAGTCTTAAAGCCAATAGTTTTTTCTAGAGCTGTTGATGAGAACATCATAAACCCAGATGAATATATGGAAATTCCAAGAAGACTGCAATTGGAAAACAAGATGATAATTGATACAAAAAATTATGAAAAATTAACTCCAAAAGAAATTATTGCATACTCAAGTCAGGTAGGAGCTTCTATGATAGCCCTTGAATTGGGCTATCAAAATTTAAAAGATAATTATTATAACTTTGGTTTCAGCAAGCCAATTTCAGTTAATTTTCCGGCTGCAGCATTTGGTTTAATAAATACAAAAGAGGCTGTATCTGAAAGAGAATTAGCAAGCTTAGGATATGGTTATGGTTTTACAGTTAGCCCATGTCAGAATTTTTACTTCTCTGCTCTTTCTTGCCTGAAATATCACACCATTCGGTTATTAGTGCAATGATCGGATGATTTGTTTTTTGATCAAACTCTGTACTATTTGCATCTTTCAATTTAAGAACATTTCTAGCAAACTCGATTAATGCAACTTGCATACCTAAGCATATTCCAAGGTATGGTATTTGATTTTCTCTTGCGTATTTGCAAGCTAAAATCATGCCCTCAATACCCCTATCTCCAAAACCGCCTGGAACTAATACAGCATCAGTCTTAGATAAAACTTTATTTACATTTTTAGTGCTTATAGTTTCAGCTAAAACAAAATTAATATTCACTTTTGTTTTATGTTTAATACCAGCATGTTCTAAAGCTTCATTAATTGATTTATATGAGTCTTGAAGCTCTGTATATTTACCAACAAAAGCTATATTTACCTCTTTTTGGGGCTTAAGACTGGCATTAACAACCCTTTTCCAATCTGAAAGCTTTGGGTTTTCTGACTTAATATTAAGTTTTTTAAGTATTATTTGATCAACCTTTTGTTTATTCAATAATAAAGGTATTGAATATACTGTTTGAACATCATGCATTGAGATAACATTATCTTGTGCAACTGAACAAAATAGTGCAATTTTCTTTTTTTCATCTTTAGGAAGTTCTTGTTCAGATCTGCATATAAGGCAGTCTGGACTTATGCCTAGAGATCTTAGCTCTTTAACTGAGTGTTGGGTTGGTTTTGTTTTTAATTCCCCAGAGGCTTTTATAAATGGAACTAATGTAAGGTGAACAAAAGCCCATGAGGTTGAAGGAAGTTCAAGAGCCATTTGTCTAATTGCTTCTACGAATGGTTGACTTTCAATATCACCAACAGTTCCTCCAATCTCAACAATTGCTATATCTTTTCCTTGGCCGCCTTCTTTAACTCTTTTTTTTATCTCATTTGTAATATGGGGAATAACTTGAACTGTTCCACCCAGATACTTGCCTTTTCTTTCATTTCTAATGACAGTCTCATAAACTTTACCGGCTGTAAAATTATTCTTTTTAGATGCCTCAAATCTTACAAATCTTTCATAATGACCTAAATCAAGATCTGTTTCAGTGCCATCATTAGTAACAAATACCTCGCCATGCTGAAAAGGACTCATTGTTCCAGGATCGACATTAATATAAGGATCTACTTTTATTAGCGAAACTGATAAACCTCTTGATTCCAATAATGCGCCAATTGAGGCCGCAGCTATACCCTTGCCGAGCGATGAAACCACTCCTCCAGTTATGAAAATGTACTTAGTATTTGCCATCATTTAATTGAATCATGATGGGATAACAGAATAACAGAATAACTTAAATAGTTAAATAACAATTACTTATTATGAATAAAAATTAATTAATGTTTTTATAAATTCTTTTAACTCTTGATTTAATTCTTATCATTAAGTCATAAGAAATTGATCCATTGTTTGAAGCCAGATTATTAATTGAGTGATTTGGAGAAAAATATTCACACCAATCTCCAATTGAACAGTCTTGAATATTTGTTACATCAATTGTGGTAACGTCCATGCTTACTTTTCCGAAAACTTTAGCTTCTTGATTGTTAACCATAACAATACTTCCATCTTTAACATGCTGTGGCAGTCCATCTGCGTATCCTAAATAAACAGTAGCTATCTTCATGTCATTTTTAGCAACTGCCCTGCCATCGTATCCAACTCTCTCACCTGTGGCAATTTCTTTAACATTAATAATTGGAGATTTTAATGTGATTGCTGTTTGGAGCTCATCATTACCAATATAGCCGCCAAAAATTCCTATACCTACCCTAACCCAATCAAAAGATTTTTCAGGAAAATTCAAAACACAGCCAGTATTTGCAATACTTTTTTGAACATCTGGATTTAATTTTTTTGATAATTCTTCAAATCTAAGGAATTGTTTTTCATTTGAGGGATCTTCTTTTATATTAGATGCTGCTAAGTGAGTCATAAGAGTGAATCTGACATCCCTTAGATAGTTTTCGTAAATATTTAGAAAATCATCTTTGTCAAATCCAAGCCTGTTCATTCCTGTATTAATTTTGAACCATAAATCCTTATAATCATTATTTGTTTTTATAATATTAAATTGGTGTTGATTGTGGACAACTAAATCAAGGTTATTTATTTTGGCTATCTTAAAATCATCATTGGAATAAACACCCTGCATTAAAAGAATCTTTTTTTTTGATATTTTTCTTAATTCTATTGCCTCATCGATTCTAACGACGCCATACCCATCTACTAAATCATCAATATCATGAACGACCTTTGACAAAATATGGCCATAAGCATCTGATTTAATAACTGCAAGAAAATTTGAAGAAGGCTTAATTTTATTTTTAAGCTTTTGAATATTATTTCTTAAAATTGATGGATCTATTTCAAGAATGCTGCTTAGAGATGTCATTCGAAGGATTCATAATAACCATCACTAGAAAAGTTTTCAAATCGAGTGTACTCTTTTAAGAAAGTGAGATTAACGGTTCCAATTGGTCCGTTTCTTTGTTTTCCAATAATAATTTCAGCTTTGTTTCCCTGATCAGAATCTTCGTTATAAACCTCATCTCGATATATAAAAAGAATTACATCTGCATCCTGCTCGATAGCACCAGAATCTCTTAGATCAGCCATGATAGGTCTTTTGTTTGGCCTTTGTTCAACTGCTCTATTAAGCTGGGATAAAGCCACAACAGGGACATTTAGTTCTTTTGCAAGAGATTTTAGGGATCTTGATATCTCTGAAATTTGATTAACTCTATTTTCAGCTGATGTTGGAAGCTGCATAAGTTGAAGGTAATCAACAACTATAAGTGATAAACCATTTTCTTCTTGTCTGGCTAATCTTCTTGCCTTTGCTCTTAGTTCCATTGGAGACAGTAAAGAACTATCATCGATCCATAAAGGAAGATTCTTTAATCTTTCGCCCTCTTGTAACAAAAGTTTAAGTTCATTGTCTTTTAACATTCCAGATCTAACATTCTGTTGATTAAGCTTACACATACCAGAGAGCATTCTTGTAGTTAAAGCTTCTCCAGGCATTTCTAAACTAAATATTAAAACAGCCCCCTCATTGTCTTTACCTAATAAAACATTTTCTGCAATATTCATGGCAAGTGATGTTTTACCCATGCTTGGCCTTCCAGCAACTACAACTAGATCACCATCTTGAATACCCTGAAGTTTTGTATCTAAATCTTTAAAACCAGTTGAGGATCCAATTAAACCACCAGCCTTATTGGATAGTTCATGAAGCTTATCCATAGTAGATGGAATTAAATCTTTCATAGATTGAAGGCTTTGATCGTTTTGACTAGTCTCATCATTTAAGGCAAAAATCATGCTTTCAGCCTTATCAAGTAATGCAGCCCCATTTTGACCTTGGGGGTTTTGTATTAATTCAGAAATTTCTGAATTTGCTTTCATTAATTTTCTTGCAATAGATCTTTGTCTAATAATTTCTGCATATGCTTCTAGATTTGCAGCAGACGGAGTAGATGTTGCTAATTCAATTAAATAGTCTTTACCTCCAACCTTATTTAAAGAATTTTTATTGTCTAATTTTTCTGAAACTGTTAATGGGTCTAGGGGTTTATTTTCTTCAATCAGCTCTGACATTGACTGAAAAATAATCTGATGATCTCTTCCATCAAAATCATTTTCTTTGATTACCTGTATGACGGTATCAAAACGATGGGTTTCAAGCATGAGGCCACCAAGCACAGCTCTTTCAGCTTCTCGAGCTTGTTCGTTTTGATTTATAGACAAGTCAGACATGGGAATATGATTTTTACATCATATTTTAAAATATACAACTACTCTGCTAATACTTTTACAATTACTTCCGCAGAAACTTCAGGATGAACTGCAATAGCAATAGAATGTTCGCCAATTTCTTTAATTGGGCCTTCTGGTAGCTGAACTTCGCTTTTATCTATATCAATTCCAGCTGCAGAAAATGCATCTGAAATTTCTCTTGTACCTACTGAACCATATAGAGCTCCTTCTTCAGTAACAGGAACAGCTATTTCACAAGAAGATCCATTTATTGTCTCAGCCCTAGCTTGAGATTTAGTTAATAAGTTAGCTGATGCAGCAGCAAGCTCATCTTTTCTAGCTTCGACTTCTGCAATATTTTTATCACTAGCAAATGCAGCTTTTTTTTGTGGAATTAAAAAATTTCTTGCGTAACCAGAGTTAACTTCAACAACATCACCAATTTCGCCAAGTCTTTGTATTTTATCTAAAAGTATAATTTTCATAGTTTTTATTGATGCATGTCCGTATATGGTAAAAGAGCTAAAAATCTAGCAATTTTAATTGATTTAGTAATTTTTCTTTGATTAGATGCTGAAACACCAGTAACTCTAGCAGGAATGATTTTTCCTGTTTCAGTTATGAATGGCTTTAAGATATCGATATCTTTGTGATCAAACTTTTTAGGTAAATCATATTTACTCATTATCATCTCCTTCTTTTAAGCTTTCTTCATCTTCTTTTTTCTCTAAGTCTTCTTCAGCAGGCTTTGTTTCTACTTTTTCTACTACTTTTTTTTCCTCAACCTCAACCGGTTCAGGCTTTTTATTTTTAGATTCAATGAACAAACTTGAATCTTCCCCATTATGCTCTTTTACAACTAGGAATAAGTGTCTAATAATTGACTCGTTATATTTAATTTTTGTTTCGATTTCTAAAAGTTTAGAAGGATCTCCTTCAAGATTAAATAATAGATAATGTCCTTTATTATGATTAGCTATTGAATAAGCCAACTGTCTTCTTCCAACATCTTCTGTTTTAACAATCTTAAAAGAATTATCTGTTAATAATTTTTCAAAATCTTTTTTGAATTCATCAACCTTGGTAGAAAGATTGGGGTTTAGAATTATTACTGCTTCGTATTTTTTCATTATTTACCTTATGGTTAAAGATTTACACCTTAATTGGTATAAACCAAGGAAAACGCATTCTAAATGAATTGATATATAGAATCAATACTCGCTTTTAACTATCTTAAGGAGTTTAGAAATCCAGCTTTGGCTCTGCTCTGCGATTAAATCATCATTCATTTGCTTGAATCCATGATCGACCAAACCTATAGATGTGGCATATATAGGATTTTGAAGAATACTTTCCATCCCTGAGAATTTATTAGGTATGCCTAACCTGACTGATGTTTGAAAAATAGATTCAGCTAATTCTACAACACCTTCCATTTTGGAAGTTCCGCCAGTGAAAACTATTCCAGCAGAAATTTTTTCTTCAAAACCATTTCTAGCAATCTCTGCTTTTACTAATTCAAATAACTCTGTATATCTTGGTTGAATAATATCAGCTAAGGAGCTTCTAGATAATTCTCTTGTGGGTCTTCCGCCAACGCCAGGAACTTCGATACTTTCATCATCTTTTGTAAACTCTGCAACTGAACATCCATGTTTTTGTTTAATTTCTTCAGCTTGAGGTGTTGGTGTTCTTAAGGCCTGAGCAATATCACTCGTTACCTGGTCGCCTGCAATTGGTATAACTCCAGTAAAGACAATTGAGCCTGAGTTAAATATTGCAATATCTGTAGTTCCACCCCCAATATCAACCAAGCAAACTCCTAAATCTTTCTCATCTTCAGATAATATAGAATGTGAACTAGCTAATTGCTCGAGAACAAATCCATCAACTGACAAACCACAATTCTTAATGCATTTTTCAATATTTTTTACAGCGCTGTTTGCACATGTTACTAAATGAACTTTCGCCTCAAGCCTAACCCCAGCCATTCCTAGAGGGTCAAGGCTAACTTCTTGATTATCAATAACATATTCTTGAGGTAAAACATGTAAGACATTTTGATCTGAAGGAATTGAGACTGCTTGAGCAGAATCAATCACCCTATCAATATCATAAGGCGTTACTTCTTTATCTTTTATTCCAACCGCGCCTTGAGAATTTAAACTTTTAATGTGACTTCCAGCTATCCCAACATAAACAGACTTTATTTTTTCTTCTATCATTGACTGAGCCTGTTCTACAGCTTTCTTTATGGCATCTGTAGTTGCATCTATATTTACTACAACACCTTTTTTTAGGCCGCTTGAAGGATAAGCACCTAAGGAAATGATTTCTAATTTTTCATGTTCGTTGTATTTGCCAACGATACAAACTACTTTAGAGGTTCCTATATCTAAGCCAACAACTATATTAGAATTTTTTACATTATTTGCCATAACTCAATGCGACTCCGTCTTTATTTCTTAAATCTATCATACTAGGAATCTTTCTATTTTCGTATAAGTAATTTAATGTATCTTCTAATGATTTTAATTTTTGATCAGTAATATTCTTACCAATTTTTATCTTAAAAGAGTTCGTATGAATTTCCCATCCAGCAACATAGGTATAAATAATTCTTTTTATACTTAACTGGTTAAATCTTTTAATTTCAAAAAAATTGATTATGTTCATTGGCTCCTTGAGGTCAATAATGGGCCCCTCTACTAATATTAAATCCAATTGAGTTTCATCAAACCTAAATTTTTTAAGATTCTTATCAATAAAATAATTATTATTTAAAATAAAATATGGCTTTCTACTTGAAATACTTAATTTTGCAGATTTTGTGAAAGGTTTAAAATTTATTTTGTATTCATCGATCCAGTCTTGAGCTTTAATAAGATTTTCTAAATCATTCCTAGAGCTTATTTGATTTAAATCTTGAACAAATATTTTTTGTGATTCTAAAAAAAAATTATCAAAAGTTAGTTCAATGGTAAAGTCTTTTGCAAATAATGTAATCGCAAAAAAGGGTGAAAGAAAAATTAATAATATCTTATTATACAGATTCATTAATTATTTTATTGACTACATCATTGTATTGAAGTCCAAGAAATTTTCCTGATTTTGGAACGCAGCTATGTGACGTCATTCCAGGTACAGTATTGATTTCTAGTACATAAAACACTCCATCCTTGTCTTGAAGAACATCAACTCTTGCCCACCCAGAACAATTAAGAGCCGTGTAAGCGTTTATTGCTATTTGATTAATTTCTTTTTGTTCATGGGGCATAAGATTTGCTTCAATCAGACCAGTATCATCTGAAATATATTTTGCTTCATAGTCATAAAATTCATTGCCCGTGATTATTTCAATTGCAGGGAAACACTGATCACCAATAATAGTGACAGTAAATTCTTTACCAGTAATACATTCTTCTGTAATAAATGCTCTGTTTGGGTTTGAAGATTTACCAATCGCCTCAATGAAGCTTTTGTTGTCTTCTATTTTGAAAATATCAACACTTGATCCATCTCGACAGGGTTTTAAAAATACATTAACAAAATTTAGAGAAGACCTAGGCATATCAATATACTGGACAAGGGATTCATGTAACTTCCAAGTTGGTGTATTAATATTATTTTGTTGTAGGATTGTCTTACAAATATGCTTATCCCATGTATTTTTGCATGCTTGGTATTTTGAACCAGTATATCTGATTCCTAAACTATCTAATTTCGCTTGAAACTTACCCCCTTCACCTTCAAAGCCATGAAGCGCAATAAACACTAAGTCATTTTTTTTGAGTATTTCAAAATCATGAAGGTCATTGTAATCAATTAACTCTGCTTGGTATCCTAGTTGATTAAGTGCATTGAAGACTCCTTCACCACTTTGCAACGAAACCTCTCTTTCTGAAGAAGATCCTCCATAAATAACAGCAATATTCTTTATTTTTTCCATTTATTCTTAATTAATTCACAAACACTAGAAACGCTTCCAGCACCCTGAGTTATCAAAATGTCAAACTTATTACTCTTGGAATTAATTATTTCAATAACATCTGAATGATTTTTTACATATAAAGTATCTTTGTGACCTAATTGTTTAATACTTTCTACAATTGTTCTTGAATCTATTCCCTTAATTGGTTTCTCGCTAGCAGCGTATATATCTAAGAGTATTAAAGAGTCTACTTTTTTTAGGATTTTTACGAAATCATCAAAAAGTTGAGCTGTTCTTGAAAACCTATGAGGTTGAAAAATCATGCATATCTTTTTCTTGGGAAATTCTTCT
This sequence comes from gamma proteobacterium SCGC AAA168-P09, assembly GCA_000385055.1. GTDB lineage: Bacteria > Pseudomonadota > Gammaproteobacteria > Magnimaribacterales > D2472 > SCGC-AAA076-P13. Next base: position 8,646 of record ARRL01000003.1, on the reverse strand, counting down.
CGACAAGCATTTATATTTGAAAGAATTTCTATTGGATGATGACCATAGTCATCTATTAGAATTTTTTTATTTAAATCGAAATTAATTTCATGTTTTTCGTATCTCCTGCCAACACCGGTGAATTCTTTTAAACCTTTCTTAATTGCATTAATTGGTAATCCTTCTTCAATTGAAACTGCTATTGATGCTGTTGCATTAAAAATATTATGTACTCCAGGTTGTTGAATGCTAAAAGAATATTTTTTATTTCTTTGATTATCGTTAATATCAAAATTCTGTAAGCCATTATTATAAAATGTATTTAATATTTGGAAATCTGCTTTTTTAGTTTTGCCAAAGGTTATCTGTTTTCTGGAAATTCTCTTTGCAATTTTTTTTATATTTTTATCATCGATATTCATGATCATATATCCATAAAAGGGAACATTTTCAGAAAATTTAATAAAAGCATCTAATAGATTCTCAAAATTATTATCATAATGGACTAGATGATCATCATCTATATTTGTTAAAACTGCTACGTCTGGATTTAAATGTGAGAAAGAGCCATCACTTTCGTCGGCTTCAGCAATCAAATAATTACCTTTTCCAAGATCCGAATTTTCATCTGTGCTAAGAACCTTACCGCCCACAACATATGTAGGACTTAAATCTGCTGAACTAAATATTTTTGCAATCATACTTGTCGTAGTTGTTTTACCATGACTTCCTGCAATTGCTATGCTTTCATAGCCTTGCATAATACTACCAAGCATTTCTGCCCTTGGAATTATTGTTATACCATTTTTTATTCCTTCTAAAATTTCAGGATTTTTTTTATCAATTGCACTTGAGACAACTATAAGATTTGCAGATTTAATATTAAGTTTACTGTGTCCTAAGAAAACCTTAACTCCCTCTTTCTTAATTTTTTTTAGTTCATATGATTCATGTATATCAGACCCTGAAACCTTATATCCCTTTTGTAAAAGTAGCCTAGCAATACCTATCATCCCAGCGCCACCAATTCCTACAAAATGTATATGTTTAATTTTTTTAAAAAAATTCATGTTGTGTCAATATTTTTAAGTACTTGGTTGGCAATATTTGCTGCAGATAAAAGATGATCGGTGTTTAGATTATTTTTCCATTTATTGTATGTTTTTTGATGCAAAATTTCTTCCAATTTAGTGCTTAAATCTTCAAAACCATCTTTTTGCTCATGAATCAAACCCATATTAATTTTTTCAATATGCTTTGCGTTGTAAAATTGATGGTTATCTATCGATGATGGCAAGGGGATCATTAAAAGACCTTTCGACATTGATGTAACCTCTGAGATGGTTAAAGCTCCTGACCTTGATATAACAAAATCAGACCATTCTATTTGTGATTCTGGGCTATTGTAGAACTCCATAACCTCTGCGTTCATATTAAAGCGTTTATACAAATCATTAACTAAATCTTTTTTATCTTTACCGCATTGATGCTTAATAATGACTTGGTGTTTAAATTTTTTTAAAGATTTTGGAAGCTCGGTATTTAAATATTCTGCCCCCTGACTTCCTCCAGTGATATAGATTTTTATGAGTTCGTCATTCACCACCTCTTTTGAAAAAGACTTAAAACTGTCTCTTATAGGATTCCCACAAATTATATTGTTGTCAATACTTGTATTAAGAGGAAATGCCGTAAAGTTAATTGTCGCTATTTTAGAAAGGAGTTTGTTTGCTGATCCAAGAATTGAATTCTGTTCGTGGATAAAAATTGGTTTTCGGTTTAAGAAGAATGCTAATCCAATTGGAACTGTTATAAAACCACCAAACCCAACCATAGCATCTATGTTTTCTTTTCTAATAATTCTGGTTGTAGAAAAAATATTTTTGGGAATCAGTAATAAAGATTTTATCTTGTTAAAAAAATTTTTTCCTCTAAAACCCTCCATTGTTACTACAAAGTGTTTGAATTTTGCTGTCTTTAGAGCATCCACCTCAATAGGTTCTCCTGTGCCCATAAAGATAACTTCATGACCAAGTCTAGTAATCTCATTTCCTACAGCAATCGCTGGAAATATATGTCCACCAGTTTTTGCTGCAGAAACTAAAATCTTCATATTGTTATATTAATTTGTTTTCTTTATTTATTCTAAGAACTATGGCAATTAAAGACATCATTATTATCATACTGGTGCCTCCATAACTTATAAATGGAAGTGTTAAACCTTTTGTTGGTAACAAGCCAATATTAACTGCTATGTTAAATAAAGATTGGATAGCTATAAGAATTAATATTCCAAATGAAACATAGCCTTGAAATAATCTTTCTTTACCAAAAGAATCTAGTGCGACCTTTAAAATGCCAATAAAAAGTATTACAAATAGGCTTATTAATAATAATCCACCAATGATTCCAAGCTCTTCAACAAGAATAGCAAAAATAAAATCAGTATGAGCTTCTGGAAGAAAGAAATTTTTTTGAAAACTATTACCCACACCCAGCCCAAACCATCCTCCTTGTCCAATACTAATTAAAGAATTAGATAGTTGCCATCCAGCATTTCTTACCACATCTTCTGCAAAAGGATCGGTAAAAGCCAAAACTCTTGCTAGTCTCATAGGCGATGTTGATATAGCCATATACCCTAACAAAGCAATTAAAATTGATAGTAAACTAAATTGAAAGAAAGATATTCCAGCATAAAATAAAATTGAAACAACTAACAAGCAAATAATTGCAGTTGAACCCAAATCAGGTTGACTCATTATTAAAATAGAAATTATAAAAAGTAAAAATAGAGGTTTTAAGAAGCTCCTTAATGATTCTATTTCAGACATTCTTCTTACTGAATACCCTGAAATATATAGGATCAAACTAAACTTACATAATTCTGATGGTTGAATATTAATTGGGCCCGCCCTAATCCACCTGATGCTTCCATTAACACTGGTGCCGATATCAGGAATAAATAATGCAATTAATAAAACAATACTTATCAACATAAAAATCCAGTCTAGTTTGTATAAAATATCTGACGGGATTAATAAAAATATAGACATTGATATGAGGCCTATGGATATAAATAACATTTGACGAGAAGCAAAATAAAATGGATTTCCAGTCAAATCATCTGCTACATATATACTTGATGAAGTTACCATAACCAAACCTAGTGACATTAAGCTTATAAACGGAATTAGTATCAGAAGACTATTCTTATCAGTCACCTAGAACCTCTTTTATTAGAAAGTTAAAATGAGCACCTCTCTCCTCAAAGTTAATATAATCTTTGCCGCTTGGGTATCCTGGAGAAAATACTATATTTTGCCTATCTTTTAAATATAGCAAGGATTCATTTAAATTAACAAACTCTAAAATTTTCTTATGGGTCAAGCATCTTTTAATATCTTTCCTATGGTGTCCAAAAACTATTATTTCCTGAGGTCCTTCAATAGTAATTTTTGCAAATAATTCTTTAGCTGGATTACCACAAACAATTAAAGAATAATTATCTTCCTGAAAAAAGGAATTCGCTTCCTTGATTGCATATAACAGAGAGTTAGAGTTTGTTGATTTTGAATCATTCACAATATTTTTAGTTATAAATTCAAATCTATAAGGCAAATTCTTGAGTTCTATTTTTTTTGATTTTTTTTCAGTAATCCATTCAAATAGATTATACGGATCACTCTCAAAGGAAGTTTTTTTTGCACTTAATATCTTTTCTTTAGCATGCTGATAATCCTTAAAGCTGTTATGGTAATCAAGATGATCAGGAGCTATGTTTAACAAAACTCCATAATCCAAATGATTATTAGACATCTTATCAAGCTGATAGCTTGATAGTTCTATTATTGAATATTTTTTTCCATTATTGATTTTGTCTAACATTGGCTTTCCAATATTGCCAATAAGATTTACCGAATCTTTCTGAGAGATTAGTTGTGATAAGTGAAAACAGGTAGTACTTTTTCTATTAGTTCCAGTTATTCCTATTTTTGTAGAATTATCCTCATGAAAAAAAATATCTAAATCTGTTAAAACATTATGTGTTTCTTTTAGTAATTTAAATTTTTCTCTTGGGATCCCTGGACTGCAATATATTTTGCTATATTTTGAAAAATCTTTATTAGAAGAATAGTTCGAGATATTCTCATCATAAATATCATAATCTATGTTTCTTTTAAGAAGATACCTTTCAAAAGACTTTCCCGTGATTCCATAACCATAAATTAAGGATTTCATGTCTCAAGCTTATCGCAACTTTAAAGTTGCTAAAGCAATAAGAATTAAAACCAAAGTTACAATCCAAAAACGTACAATAATTTTTGGTTCTGGCCATCCTTTCAATTCATAATGATGATGAATGGGAGCCATTAAAAATACTCTTTTTCCTCGTGTTTTATATGAGATAACTTGAATGGCGACACTTAAAGTTTCTATTACAAAAACTCCCGCCATAATTGCAAAAACAAGCTCATGTCGAAGAATTATTGCGATGATACCTAAAATAGCTCCAAGCGTTAATGAACCAATATCTCCCATAAATATTTGAGCTGGATAGGTGTTATACCAAAGAAATCCAATTCCTGAGCCAATCAAAGCTCCACAAAATACTATTAACTCTCCAGATAACTCAAGATGTGGCAAATAAAGATAATCAGCAATTATCTGATTACCCATACTATATGCAATTAAACCCAATGCTCCTGCAATAAGAACTGAGGGAAGAATAGCCAAGCCATCCAAACCATCGGTAAGATTTACTGCATTTGATGAGCCAACAAGAACAAACATTCCAGTAGAAATAAAGACTAATGCACTCATGGGTATTATTAAATCTTTAAAAAAGGGGACTATAAATGAAGTTTCTGGTGGCGTTTCTGCCGAATAGAACAAATAAAACATTGTAAGAAAAGAAAATAAAACTTGGAGAAGAATTTTTTGTTTTGAGCTAAGGCCGTCAGAACTTTTTTTTGTAATCTTGATGTAGTCATCAAGAAAACCAATCAAGGCAAAAGCTATTGTGACAAATAAAACAACCCATATATATCTGTTTCCTAAATCAGCCCACAATAACGTAGAAATTACCAAAGAGGATAGAATCAAAAGACCTCCCATTGTTGGAGTTCCTGACTTTTTGTAATGAGATTCTGGTCCATCTGAACGAACATGTTGTTCAAACTGCATTGATTTTAGAAGTTTAATAATTACAGGCCCAAGTAAAATAGATATTAAAAGAGCGGTGACTGTTCCTCCAAGGGTTCTAACTGTTAGATATCTTAAAACATCAAAACCCGGGTCGTAGCTAACAAGCACTGTACCTAAATATTCAAACATCTATATATCTCTCCATTTTCATCCCTCGAGACCCTTTTATTAGCACTACATCTTTGGATTGTATATTTTTCTTTAAAAAATCTTTAAGAAGTGCCTCATCTTTGAAAAAGATTCCATTTTTACCAAAACTCTCTACAGCATATTTTGTTAAATCTCCAAATCCAAGAAAAATATCAATTTTTTTTGAAGCCGCATACATTCCGATCTCCTTATGCATCTTATTTTTATGTCTTCCAAGTTCTAACATATCGCCAAATACAAAAATCTTTCTTTTGCGCGAGGTTGCTAACAAATCTAATGCATTTTTAACAGATTCCGGATTAGCGTTATATGTATCGTCAATGAGAACTGATCCCTTTATCCATTTGGACTGTTTTTGCCTGATTACTGAGTTTAAATTATTTTTTAACTTAGTAATAAAAATTTCATCGGGGTTGTTGAGAATATTTGAAACTGCATAGCTAGCAAGAATATTTTTTACATTATGCTCACCTGATAGCGGCGTTTCAATTGTCACATCTTTATTATATTTTTTAGATTGAATTCTAAATTTAGTGCCATTTAAATTATATTTAATTTCTATAGGATAAAAATCTGCAGATTTATTCATTCCAAAAGTAACTAAATTAATATCATTTCTTAAACTTTTCCAGTAATTTAAATGTTTAAGATTTTCATTTGGCACAATAAGATCTCCATTTTTTCTTATATTTGATACAAGTTCAGATTTAACATTTAATACTCCATCAATATTTTTTAATTTTTCTAAATGTGAGTTTCCTATATTGGTTATAAGGCCAATATTAGGCTTGAGTAATGAACTTAAATATTGAATATCTTTAGGTTTAGCAGCTCCCATCTCAATAACCAAGTATTTCGAATTAGTGTTGGCATTTATAATGCTTAAAGGCATTCCAATTTCATTATTGTAATTTTTTATTGTTCCTGAACTTTTATTTAAGACACTTGATATTATTTTGGTTGTTGTTGTCTTTCCATTGCTACCAGTAATACCAATTACATCACCGTTAAACGTCTTAAGAATATTTTTTGCAATTTTTCTTAAAGCAACAATTGTATTGTTTACATAAATTATATTCTTATCATTAGTGCTTTTAAATCTGCTACTATCAGTAACTACGAAAGACGCTCCTTTTTTTAAAGCGTCTTCTACATAATCGTTACCATTAAATTGCTCTCCTTTGATTGCAAAAAATAATGACCCTACTTTTAACCCCCTTGTATCTGTTGATATATTAGTGATCTTTGATTGACGAATAATTTTTATACTTAAAAACTTACCTAAATCAGAAGAGTTATTTATAAATTTCATTCACTACCTCATGATCACTAAAATGTAATTTCCTTCCATTGATGTCTTGGGTTTCTTCATGGCCTTTTCCAAGAATAACCAAGCAGTCATTTTTTCTTAATATTGAACTACCATATATAATTGCTTCTTTTCTGTCTTCAATTACAGTTACTTTTTGATCATTATTTTGATCGATTGCATCCGAATATATATCACTAAAAGATTCATTTCTTGAATTATCAGTTGTAAAAATTACTCTATTTCCATTATCTGTTGCTGCTTTAAGCATTTTTGGTCTTTTACTTTTATCCCTATCGCCACCGCAACCGAAAACAATTATTAAGTTTTCGAAGTATTCCTTAATTGAAGATAGAAAAAATCTAAATCCTTCAGGATTATGAGCATAATCTATGATGACATGCGCAGGAATATCTTGAATATACTCTGAGCGACCCTTAGGAAGTTTTAAAAAAGATAAATCATTTAGTTCTTTTTCAGAAAAATCATAAAATCCAATAGAACATATAGCAAAAACTAAATTACTAATATTAAAATTAGGAAAAATTGACGTCTTGAATAAATATTCTTTTCTTGAAGTTAGATTATAGTCAGCTGGAGGGTTATTAACTATTATTTTAAAAATAGTATTTTCTATAGATGACTCAATAATTTCATAAAAAATATCTGCTGACATTTTATAATTACTTACTACCGTAAATTCATTTCTAGAATTTTTAATAAAATTATATTTGCTGATATCCATCTCTAAATCTTCATGGATTAATTTAAGCGAGCATATATTTTGAAATATCTTAAATTTACTATCTTTATAAGACTTTATGTTTTTATGATAATCAAGATGGTCAGATCCAATATTTAATATGCATGCTGAATTTAAAATAGTTATATTTTTTAATCTTTTTTGATCAAGAGCATGAGATGAAACCTCTAAACATAAAGATACTGCATTTTTTATACCAAAAAAATTAAATACTTCAAATATTTCAAATATATCTGGTGTTGTTTTTTGAGAAATTGAATTGTTGATCTCTTTATCTTTGTACTGAGCTCCAATTGTCCCAATATAAATAGATTCATATCCTGCATTTGTTAGAATTTGATGACATAAAAATGCTGATGAAGTTTTTCCATTGGTACCTGTAAATGTAAAAAAATTATTTCTATTTTGAAGGTCATTCAATTGATAAAATTCATTTAGAAATTCATATATTTTATCCGTTGAGTTATTGCATTTAGGCTCTTCTAAATCCTCAATAAAAAAAATATTACTTTTAGTGGATTCAAAACTGGGATCATTATGTATTGCAATAGATGCGCCTAAAGTTAGTGCTTTATTTATATACTTACTTCCATGATTAAAAGTTCCTTTTAATCCAAAAAATATTGAACCATTTTGCACTTTATCAGTTGAATTAGTGACATTAGATATTTTAATTCCTTGTGGAAACCTAATGCCTAATATTTTTTCTAGCTTATTCATCTTCAATGAATCCTAAATAATTGAGAGAACTTTCTGCTATCTTTGCAAATAATGGAGCAGCTATCATGCCACCAGAGTAAGAGTTTAGACCAGGATCTTCTATGGATACAAAAATAGTTAATGATTCATTAGAAAGTGGTGCTATACCAACAAAAGAAGCTCTATATAAGTCTTTTGCATAACCAGACCCCGATATAGTTCTATGAACAGTCCCCGTTTTACCTCCCTCACTAAAACCTTTTATATCTGCCTTCTTCCCCGTACCAATCTTTACTACTTGCTGAAGTGCTTCAAGGGTATGACCTGCAGAAGTTTCAGAAATTACTCTTTGGGAAGTAACTTCATCATTCATCAATAATTTAAAGTCTTTTTTAATTCCCTGGTTTGCAAAAACAGAATAAGCTGTGGTAATTTGAAATGGACTAACTGTAAAACCATAACCATATCCTAAGCTTGCTAATTCTCTTTCAGATACAGCCTCTTTTGTATTTATTAAACCAAATGCTGCAGCCGGAAA
>ARRL01000002.1 GCA_000385055.1 gamma proteobacterium SCGC AAA168-P09 | reverse complement strand
TTTTCAAAAGAGTATATTTAATAAACCAACTTGATTCCGACTAAAGAACAACTGCAGACGGGACTTAGAGAGAAGCAAGAAGGTAGAGCCCATAGGGAGAAAGCGTTTATAAGAGTCGACGATAAAAAAGAGCTTATAAACCCACCAAGAATTCAAGAGAAAGAATTCAAGGAGCCGGAGAAAATCTCACTCAGGACCCCTAAGGATCTCGAACTAAAGAAACAGAGCTAGTCTCTGTTTTTTTTCGTCTGGAATTTAACCTAGAAACTTTATCATTACACCAGCAGCTACTGCTGAGCCTATAACTCCAGCAATATTTGGCCCCATGGCATGCATTAATAAATGATTTTGTGAATTGTATTCTAACCCAACCTTATTAACTACTCTTGCAGCCATTGGAACTGCTGAAACTCCAGCTGCCCCTATAAGAGGGTTTATTTTTGTTTTACTAAATATATTAATTAATTTTGCTACCAGAACACCCGCTGCAGTTCCTATTGCAAAAGCAATCATTCCTAATATAAGTATTCCAAGTGTCTCAGGAGTTAAAAATTTGTCAGCAGCCAGTTTAGATCCAACAGATAAACCCAAAAAAATTGTTACTATATTTATTAATGAGTTCTGGGCTACATCGCTTAACCTATCAACCACTAATGATTCTTTCATAAGATTACCTAAACAAAGCATTCCTAATAGGGGTGCCGCGCTTGGTAAAAGTAATCCAACCAACAAGAAGAGCATAATAGGAAAAATAATTTTTTCTTTTTGAGATACGTTTCTTAGCTGAACCATTTGAATAGTTCTTTCAGATTCTGATGTTAAAGCTCTCATTATAGGAGGTTGAATTAATGGAACTAATGCCATATATGAATAAGCAGCTACAGCTATTGGTCCAAGCAACTCTGGTGCTAAAATGGATGATACATATATTGCTGTAGGCCCATCAGCTCCACCAATTATCCCAGTAGCAGCAGCTTGTTTAAGAGTAAAGTCTATCAATCCAAAGTAATCTAATAACAACGCTCCCATAACAGTTGCAAAGATGCCAAATTGTGCTGCAGCACCTAGTATTAAAGTCTTTGGGTTAGCAAGCAGTGGTCCAAAATCTGTCATAGCACCTACACCCATGAAAATTAAGAGCGGTGCAATTCCTGAGCCTATAGCTACCTCATAGAATATATATAAAATGCCTGGTGCATACCCCATACCTTGCGCTGCATCATTTATTATTTTGAGATCCATATAAGACGCATTTTTAAGAAGCAATGACAAGTCGACACCACTTCCAAAATACTCACTTATAATTTGATTTATTTCAGAAGGATTATTTGCATATACAAGTTTTTCAATTGGACTCATTGATAAACCAATTTCTGGAATATTCGTAAGCAGAGCTCCAAAACCTATTGGCAATAATAATAAAGGTTCAAATTTTTTATTTATAGCAAGAAATAGCAGCAATAGACCAACTAGAATCATTAAAGATTGTCCAAGAGTTATGCTAAAAATACCCAAAGTTGAAAAGAATTCAAATAAACTCATTAATTTAAAACCTCAAATAAAGGCTGTCCTACTTGAACTTTATCTCCATTCTTAATAAAAATCTTACCAACTATGCCATTAACAGGAGTTTTGATAGTTGTTTCCATTTTCATGGCTTCAAGAACTATAACAGTATCATCTTCTTTTATTTCAGAGCCTTCAGAATATTCTATCTTGAAAATATTCCCACTTAGCGGAGCATTGATAACTGTACCTGTTTTATTTATTACTTCCTTAGAAGCAGTTTCACTCGATGTAATATTATTTTCTAAGATTTCAGGCTCTTCGGTTTTAGAATACTTAACTACATAATTTAATCCATTTATCTCAACATTATAGAAACCTTCTTTGTCTTCAATTAAGTTTAATGGAGGTTTTTCAAAAAATTCTTGCTTGTCTCTATTCTCTAGGAACTTCATCCCAATTTCTGGGAAGAGGGTATATATAAGAATATTTTCTTCACTAGCCTCTATATTAAGCTTTCTTTCACCAATAATTTTAAGAAATTTTTCTTTAGTTTTATCATATTCATTACTGTCTATTAGGTCGGCAGGCCTACATGTTACTGGACTGTCGCCATTTAAAACTTTCTCTTGTAAGTTCTTATCGACAGCAGAAGGAGTTTTTCCATACTCACCCCTTAGCAAGGCTGACGTTTCTTTTGTTATAACCTTATATCTTTCATTATTTAATACATTTATTACTGCTTGGGTTCCTACAATTTGTGAAGTAGGAGTTACTAATGGAATAAAGCCAAGATCTGATCTTACATTTGGAATTTCATCAATAACCTCATCAAATTTATCTGAAGCATTTTGTTCTTTGAGTTGATTTTCAAGATTTGTTAGCATTCCTCCAGGAACCTGTGAAGTAATTATTCTTGCATCTACTCCTTTTAAAGAACCCTCAAAATTTGAATATTTTTTTCTAACTTCTCTAAAATGTTTTGCTATTGGCTCTAATTTTTCTAGATCAATTTTTGTTTCATAATCAGTATTATTGAGTATCCCGACAACAGTTTCTGTTGCTGAATGACCGTACGTCATACTCATAGAGGATATAGAAGTATCAATGTTATCTAAACCTGCTTCAACACACTTTATTGCTGTAGTAGTGCTCATTCCAGTTGTTGCATGGCTATGCAAATGGATAGGAATGTTAATTTCTTCCTTTAATCTAGAAACAAGTTCAAAGCCTACATAAGGATCTAATAATCCAGCCATATCTTTAATTGCTAAAGAGTGACATCCAAGATCTTGGAGTTTCAGGCTTAGATCAACCCAGGTCTGAAGGTTATGAACAGGGCTTGTTGTATAAGAAATTGTTCCTTGCGCATGTCCATCATGATCAATTGTTGCCTTGATAGCAGTTTCCATATTTCTCGGATCATTTAAAGCATCAAAAATTCTAAACACATCAACTCCGTTAGTTTTAGATTTTTCAATAAATTTATGAACTATTTCATCAGAATAATGCTTGTAACCTAATAAGTTCTGTCCTCTAAGAAGCATTTGTTGAGGGGTATTTGGCATCTTGCTCTTAATATTTCTTATTCTTTCCCAAGGGTCTTCACCAAGGTACCTTATGCAAGAATCAAAAATAGCACCACCCCAAGATTCAACAGACCAAAAACCAATCGAATCTATTTCTTTTAAAACTGATTCCATGTCTTCATATCTAAGCCTTGTTGCTAAAAGTGATTGATGGCCATCCCTAAGAACAACCTCAGTTATACCAATTTTCTTTTTATTCATTGAATATTCTCTTTTTAATAATATTAATTATCTCTTTATGCCCTATTCTTAATTTATTGACATCAGGACTTTTGGCTAAATTTTCCTTTGAGCTATCTATCAACTCTTCTTTAAACAATGATGCAGAAATGTTAATTAGCAGAATTAAAATTGAAAGGAATATCAATACAGTAACCATTCCGGTTAACATTAAATTGATTCCTGAAATAATTAAATCACTCATAACAAGCCAGCTATTTTATATGTTTTTTAAAAGAAGAGTTTACTTAAAAGTATATAATTTCTTTTTATATTTATGAAAATATTATACAATATAATAATTAAACAATAAATATTGTAAATAATTTACATTTTTCAAAGTATATATTATGAGAGTTGCAATTAATGGTTTTGGCAGAATTGGTAAAAATATAACTAGACATCTTATTGATGCAGGTTTTTTAGCAGGCCAAGAGGGTGATTTAGAGCTAGTTGCTATAAATGATCTTGGCGATATAAAATCAAATTCTCATCTATTAAAATACGATTCAATTCATGGTTCAATTCTTAATGATGTCAGTCATAGTGATGATGAAATTATAATAGATAACTCATCTATAAAATTCTATTCTGAGAGAGATCCTTCTAATCTGCCTTGGGATGATTTAAAAATTGATATTGTTTTTGAGTGCACAGGTTTCTTTACTTCAAAAGAAAAAGCTTACACCCATATACTTGCTGGTGCGAAAAAGGTTTTAATATCAGCTCCAGCTCAAGATCCTGATAAAACTATTGTTTATGGAGTTAATCATGATCAGTTAGATGAAAATGATTTAATTATCTCAAACGCATCCTGCACAACTAATTGTTTGGCGCCAATTGTTAAGGTTATTAACGATAATTTTGGAATTAAAAGTGGATTGGTTAACACTGTTCATGCTAGCACTAATGATCAAAGCTTATTAGATGTATCCCATTCTGATTTATATAGAGCAAGAGCAGCATCAGCATCTATTATTCCATCTAAAACAGGAGCTGCAAAAGCAATTGGTTTAGTTATTCCAGAACTAGAAGGAAAACTTAACGGTATGGCAACAAGAGTTCCTGTTCTTAATGTATCAATGCTTGATTTAACGTTCGAATCAGAAAAAGATTTTGAAATTGATGAGCTAATCGATGTTTTAACCAAATCTGCAAAGAATGAATTGCAAGGAATACTGTCTATGTGTGATTTGCCTTTAGTGAGTTCAGACTTTAATCACAACCCAGCTTCTTCTATTTTTGATACTAATCACATCTATAAGATTGGCAACCAAACTAAAATTCTGGCCTGGTATGATAATGAATGGGGTTTTTCTAAGAGAATGGTTGAATTATCTCAATATATTAAACAAATATCCTCAATTTCACTCAAAGAAACTGCTTAAAACCTCATTTTTAAGGTATATTCTCTTTTCTAAACAATGAATTATATATGAGCTTTACCAGAACAAAAATTATATGCACTATAGGTCCTGCTACTGAAACTATCAGCGCATTAAAAAAACTTCACAATAACGGTATGAATGTTGCGCGTATTAATATGTCGCATGCTACTCACAAGTCAGCAAAAGCAGTAATTGATAGAATAAATAAAATTAATAAAGATGCAAAAGTTGAATCTGGAAAGATTGGAGTCTTGTTGGACACTCAAGGACCAGAAATAAGAACCGGTGATACAGAATTGCCGTTGGATTTAAAAGTGGGTGATGAAGTTACCTTAACTGTTAGAGATCAAGTAGATGTTGAGACCTCATCAATTAAAATTAACTATAAAGATTTAATACATAGCGTTAGTGAGGGCTCTAAAATATCTGTCGATAACGGACTGATTAACTTTAAAGTCTTATCTAAAGATGAAGAGACATTGTTATGTAAAGTTTTAGATGGTGGCAAGCTTGGCTCAAAAAGACATGTAAATTTGCCAGGCGTTAGAGTTAATCTCCCATCTTTAACTGCTAAAGATATTGAAGATATTAATTTTGGGGTTAAAAATGGAGTAGATTTTATTGCTCTATCTTTTGTAAGAAATAGTGACGATTTAGAAAAGCTACAAATCATACTAGATAAAAAGAAATCTAAAGCAAAAATTATTGCAAAAATTGAAAATCAAGAAGGTTTAGATAATATTCATAATATTTGTAAAGCTTCCTGGGGTGTTATGGTGGCGAGGGGTGACCTAGGAATTGAAACTAGCTTAACCGATTTACCTAATATTCAAAGAAGAATAATGTATGCATGTGCTAAATGGGGAAGGAGATCAATTGTTGCTACTCACTTATTAGAATCTATGATTGAAAATCCAACACCTACAAGAGCAGAGGTTACTGATATAGCAAATGCAATATATGAAGGTGCTGATGCAATAATGCTATCAGGAGAAACAAGTGTTGGTAAATATCCATCGGAATGTGTAACCTTCTTAAAATCTATAGCAGAAAAAACAGAAAAGTTTAGAACTTTAGGTTATGAGAAGAATTTCACACCAAACTCTGATTGGCAGCATATTGGTGTGGCAGCAAAAAATCTTGCTGAGACAATTAATGCAGACGGCATCATAGCAATTACAAGAACTGGTAAAACAGCTAATTACATTTCAAACTCTAAACCTAACGGCATTCCAGTTTTTACCTTTACTGGAAATAAAAAAACTCTCAATCAACTATCTCTTATAGGCTCTACAGTTCCCTTTTATTTATCAAATCTATCCAACCATGATAAAACATTGGCTAATGTTTCAAAGATTTTAAAAAAATATTATGGTAAAGACAAAAAAGATTTAAAGTTTATTATGGTTTCAAGTATATTTTCAGAAGAGCACTCAGAAGCTATTCAAATTATAAATATTTAGCATGTTTGATACTTTTGTAGAAAGCACCTTATTGATGTTTGTTGCAATAGATCCAATATCTTTAATACCGATTTTTGCAGGTCTAACCGCAGGTCTAAATAAACATCAGGTTAAATCTGTTTACTTGCGAGCTAGTTTTGTATCTTTAGTAGTTCTTACTATTTTTTGGTTATTTGGTAATGCCATTCTTGACGCAATGAATATTAGCATGGACTCTTTTAAGATAATTGGTGGACTATTCTTAATTGTTATAGCATTTCAGATGGTTTTTGAGCAAAGACAAATCAGGCGACAAAATACAGCAGATACAGCCATAGATGATGAAACTATAAAATCAATAGCAATATTTCCTTTATCCATACCTCTAATAGCAGGTCCTGGAGCTATGGCAACAAGCTTATTAATATCAAAAGAATCTTATGCTTCAGCTTTAGATGGCTTGGTTTCATATCTACCAATACTCATAGTAGTATTTATAGCTACTATTGCCATGTGGTTATCTGCAAAGTTATCATCAAAATTAGGTCCAACCATTATTACTGTAGTACAAAAAATATTTGGTTTACTTCTTGGCGCGCTAGCAATTGAGTTTGTAATAGATGGAATAGCAAACTCATTTAATTTATTATAAAAATGAAAAATTTATCAGATCAAATAATCGAAATACTAAAACTTGCTATTCAAGAGAGCAACGAAGCAAGTTTAGTTGTAAGTGGGGGCTCCAGTCCAGTAAAAATATTTAATGAACTCTCACTAATGCATCTAGATTGGACTAAAGTAAATATCACCCTTGTTGATGATAGATTTGTTGATAAATCCCATAACGATTCTAATGAAAAACTAGTCATAGAAAATTTGATGATTAATAATGCTATAAATACAAATTTTATATCCTTATGCAATTCACCAGACAAAGCTCTAAATATTCAAAGGCCTTTTGATGTTATGTTGTTGGGTATGGGTGAGGATGGTCATTTTGCCTCTTTATTCCCATCATTAATTAAAACTAATTCTAACTATTTTGAGCCATCATCAAAACCAGAAATAATTTATACAGAAGCTATGGGCAGTCCTGCACATAAAAGAGTTAGTATGAATCTGTCTATGATACTTCAATCCAAAAATATATTTTTATTAATACCTAATAAAAAGAAATTAGAGGTCTATGAACAAGCTAAAAGTAACAAAGAATTACCTTTGTATTTTCTACTCAATCAAACAGAAATCAAAATAAATATTATTTCTTAAAAACTTAATAGTTAAATAATTAAACTCTAGTTTTTTCAATATTTTTAATAACTTCATCCTTTCTACTATCAAAAACCTTTCCAAATCTAGCCTGGACGGTCGCAGAAAGTATATCAATAATAGCTAAATGAGCTAGTCTGGATGTCATAGGGATATGAAGATTATTCTTAAGATGAGTATGTATATGCAGAACAACATTAGAAAGCTTGGCAAGAGGGGAGTCTTCAGAAGTTAATGCTATTGTTTTTACACCATTTTTTTTAGCAATTTTAGCAGTTTCTACTATTTCAGAAGTTCTCCCTGTAAAAGAAATTAATACTAGAAGATCGCCTTCCTTCATCATTGAAACAATCATTCTTTGGTTTATATAATCTGTATGAGCAACGACAGGAATTCCAAACCTAAAAAATTTGTGCTGCGCATCTAATGCAACAGGTCCTGAGCCACCAAGCCCAAAAAATGTAATACTACTAGCATTTGCCATAAAGTCTGTTGCCTTATCGATCGATTCTGGATTAAGATTTTGACCAACGCTTACAATAGTTGACTGTATATCACTCATAACTCTCTTCACAACTTCAGGAGTATCCTTATCTACATTGAATCTGTCTAATAGTTGATTAGTATTAGTAATTTCTTGAGCTATTTGAATTTTAAAAGCAGGATACCCATCAAAGCCAAGTTTTTTACAGAATCTATTTACAGTAGGTAAGCTAACACCAGATTCATTGGCTAAAGATGTAATCGATTGACTTATAACTTTAGTGGGATTATTTAATACAGAAAGCGCAATCCATTTTTCAGATTTGCTTAATTTTACCTCACCATTTACTAGAGTATCTAAAATCATAATTTAATTATATATATTTGTAATTTATTTACAATATTTAACATTTATTATGAATATTGTATATTTTTAACATAATCTACAGTAAAATTAGATTCATAAAATTTGACATATATATGATACCTGAAGACAAAGATCCTATAGAAACAAGTGAATGGTTGGAAGCTATAGATAGCGTTATTGAGAAAGAGGGTGTTGAAAGAGCATCATTCTTAATGACAAAACTCGCTAAGAAATTAAATGAAGAGGGAGCAATTCCTTCATACAACCTTACAACACCTTTTAGAAATTCAATTCCATTAAAAGACGAGGCACAGATGCCTGGTGATTTATTTATGGAAAGAAGAATTCGTTCTTTAATAAGATGGAATGCTTTAGCTTTAGTTTTAAGAGCAAATAAGAATGATGATGATTTAGGAGGACATATATCAACTTTCTCATCAGCTGCAACTTTATATGATGTAGGCTTTAATTATTTTTTTAGAGGTTCAGAAGGTCAACTAGAAGATTTGATTTATTATCAAGGCCACTCATCTCCTGGGATATATGCAAGGTCTTTTTTAGAAGGGTATCTACATGAAGAAGATTTAGATAATTTTAGAAGAGAGGTTAAAAAGCCAGGTTTGTCTTCATACCCTCATCCCTGGCTGATGCCAGATTATTGGCAATTTCCAACAGTCTCAATGGGTCTTGGACCAATTATGGGTATATATCAAGCTCATATAATGAGATATATGTCTGCAAGAGGTTTAGTCCCTAGAAATGATAGAAAGGTATGGGTTTTTTGTGGTGACGGGGAGATGGATGAACCAGAATCAAAAGGTGCAATAGCTCTTGCCGGAAGAGAAAGCTTAGAAAATCTAATTTTTGTTATAAATTGTAATTTGCAAAGATTAGATGGTCCTGTTCGAGGGAATGGAAAAATTATTCAAGAGCTAGAGGGTTCTTTTAGGGGCGCTGGATGGAATGTTATTAAAGTCGTTTGGGGTAGAAAGTGGGATCCAATAATGGCTAAAGATAAAGAGGGTAAGCTTCAAGATATTATGGATGCTGTATTGGATGGGGAAATGCAAAATTTTAAAGCAAAAGGTGGTGCATATACTAGAGAAAATTTCTTTGCAAAGGATCCGGAAGCCCTAAAAATTGTAGAAGATTTAACTGATGAGGATATATACAAACTAAATAGAGGTGGTCATGATCCTTATAAAGTTTATGCTGCTTATCATAAGGCAGTTAATTCCTCTGGAGCACCTACGGTTATATTGGCTTTAACAACAAAAGGATACGGTGTTGGTTCCAGAGAAGCAGACAATACCACTCATCAGGTCAAAAAATTATCGCTTGATAATATCAAGTCATTTAGGGATAAGTTTAATATTCCAGTAACTGATGATGAAATTGAAAATATTCCTTATGTAAGACCGCCTGAAGATTCTCCTGAAATACAGTATTTAAGAAATACCAGAGCAAAATTAGGAGGACCAATCCCTAGAAGAAGAACAAAATCTGAAGTTCTTTCAATGCCTGATAACAAAGCATTTGCTAAGTTATATTCAGGCTCAGATGAAAGAAAAATTTCTACAACAATGGCAGCTGTTAGAGTAATAACTGATTTGCTAAAGGACAAAGAGATAGGTAAAAGAATTGTTCCAATAGTACCTGATGAAGCAAGAACATTTGGAATGGAAGCTTTATTTAGACAGGTTGGTATTTATTCTTCAGCTGGTCAAAACTATGAACCTGAAGATGCTGATAAAGTAATGTGGTACAAGGAGTCAAAAGAAGGGGTAATGCTTGAAGAAGGTATTACTGAAGCAGGCGCTTTCTCTGCCTGGTCTGCATTAGCAACAGCATACACCAACTATGATTATCCTATGATTCCTTTTTACCTTTTTTATTCAATGTTTGGTTTTCAAAGAATCCATGATTTAGCATGGGCAGCAGGCGACTCACAAGCTAAAGGCTTTTTAATTGGCGCTACATCCGGGAGAACAACCCTTAACGGAGAAGGGCTTCAACATCAAGATGGTCATAGCCATATACTTTCTTCAACAATTCCAAATTGTTTGTCTTATGATCCAACTTTTTCATATGAGGTTGCTGTGATCATTAAAGACGGCATTCAAAAAATGTTTGTTGAACAGAAGAATTACTTTTATTACATAACAACCATGAACGAAAATTATGAACATCCTCCAATGCCAAAAGGTGCTGAAGATGGAATTATCAAAGGAATGTATAAATTACTACCTTCTAAAAAACCATTAATCAGGCTTTTAGGTTCTGGTTCAATCTTAAATGAATCAATTAAAGCAAAAGAAATACTTAATAGTTTTGGAATTGAATCAGAGGTTTGGAGTGTAACAAGTTTTAATCTGCTAAGAAAAGATGGCATGGAAACTGAAAGATTTAATCAATTAAATCCCACAAAAAAAGAGCAAAAAACATACGTTGAAGAATGTTTTGCTGATAGCGAGATCCCTGTAATAGCATCCACTGATTATATGAGAGCTTATGCAGAGCAAATAAGGCCATACATCAAATCTGATTATGCTGTTTTAGGAACTGATGGCTTTGGAAGAAGTGATTCCAGAAAGAATTTAAGAGAATTTTTTGAAATAGATGCTAACAGTATAGCAAGAGCATCGGCATATACGTTATTTAAAAATAACCTAATCGATAAAAATAATTTAAAAGAAATATACGAAGATCTTGAAGTCGATCCTCTTAAACCAAATCCTTGGGAAGTTTGATGCAAGATTTAAATCTTAATATTCCAGATCTTGGCGATGTTGAAGAGGTAGAGGTTATTGAGATTTGTGTAGAAGTTGGACAAAGTGTTGAAGCTGAAGATTCAATAATAATTCTTGAAACAGATAAAGCAGCCATGGAAATTCCAACTACTAAATCTGGTATTGTTAAGGATATTCTTGTTAACGTTGGCGACATGGTTCAAGAAGGAACTCCATTTGTTCAAATTGAGTTTGAAGAAGATAAAAAATCTAATGTAGAAGCAAATAATAAAACAAAAACTCAAACGGAAGAAATTCAAATACCTGCTGAAAAAGAAGATATTGATATTAATGAAAATGAAATAATTTTAGCCAAACCCTTGATTCCAGATCTTGGAGATGTTGAAGAAGTAGAGGTAATAGAGATATGTGTTGAGGTTGGCCAAAATGTTGGAATAGATGATTCTATTATGATACTTGAAACTGATAAAGCCGCCATGGAGATACCAGCTTCAGTTGAAGGCAAAGTTACTAAATTAAATATTAGCCTAGGCGACATGGTAAAAGCCGGCATGCCATTTGTAGAAATTGAGTCAAGTGTGGTTGTCTCAAAATCATTAAATAAAATTAATGAAAACGAAGATTCAATTTCTATTTCTAAAAATGAACATATTACAAAACAAGAAGAAACAAATAACACCAAAGAACAAGCAAGCCAGCCTTTGACCTATAACAATACTTCAGTTCATTCAGGACCAGCAACAAGGAAACTTGCTAGAGAATTTGGTATAAACTTATCTGAGGTTAAAGGCTCTGGTCCAAAAGGAAGAATATTAAAAGAAGATCTTCATGCATTTGTTTCACAGCGCTTAAATTCAAAAACTGGAAGTGGATTTGAATTCTCTCAACCAGATATTGATTTTTCAAAATGGGGTCAGGTAAGCTTTGAAAAGCTATCTAAATTTCAAAAAACAGCTTCAAAAAATCTCCATACTTCTTGGATCAATATTCCTCATGTTACTCAACACGATGATGCAAATATTACAGACTTGCTTGCTCTAAGAGCTGAGTTAAATAAATCTAATAAAACCAAAGTTTCACCTTTAGCTTATATCATTAAAGCAACAGTAGAAACTTTAAAACTCTACCCTCTAATGAATACTTCTCTTTCATCCAACTTAGATACAGTTGTAATGAAAGATTATTTTAATGTAGGTATAGCCGTAGATACTCCTGAAGGTCTTATTGTTCCTAACATAAAAAATACTGACAAAAAAACAATTTTAGAAATATCAGATGAGGTTTTTAATCTTGCTAAATTAGCAAAAGAAAGAAAGTTAAAAGTTGATCAACTCAAAGGTGCATCTTTTACAATAACCTCCTTAAGTGGTATTGGCGGTAAATATTTTACCCCGATAATAAACCCTCCAGAGGTAGGAATTCTTGGTTTATCAAAACCCTTTGATAACTTATTTTTAGACGGTGAAAATATTGTTAACCAAAAACTCTTACCAATTTCACTTTCTTATGATCACAGGGTAATTAATGGAGCATATGCAGCCAGGTTCGTAACAGATTTATCGAAACAACTTAACGAAATAAACTTTTTAAGGGAATCATTTAATGGAGCTTAATACTTTTGATCTTTATCTATTTGGCGGTACCGGTGATCTTTCAAATAGAAAGTTAATTCCTGCTATGTTTCGACAAGAAACATTAGGAAATATTGATGATGCTAGCCAGATTATTGGCATTGGTTCAAGAGACTTATCAACCGAAGAATATATATCAATGGTTAATGAATCATTGAATAAATATTACATTGATTTTGAACAACAAAAAGATGCTTGGTTAAAATTTGCTAAGAGGCTTCAATATATAAAGTTAGACATCAACTCTAATGAAGACTGGAAAAACATAAACAATGTTTCAGATAGTGTTGCTGTGGTCTACTATTTAGCAACCCCACCAAATTTATATAAAAAAATCTCATCGGCGTTGAATGATAATGATTTAATAAAAGATAATTGTAGAATAGTTGTTGAAAAACCAATTGGCTCTGATTTAGAAACCGCAAAAGATATCAATAATTCACTTTCACTTGGTTTTAAAGAAAATCAAATATACAGAATTGATCATTACCTAGGCAAAGAAGCTGTTCAAAATTTATTAGCCTTAAGATTTGCAAATACTATCTTTGAGAAAAGCTGGTCAAGCTCAGCCATTGATCATATACAAATAACAGTTGCAGAAGATTTAGGTGTTGAAGACAGGGGCGGGTATTACGATGAAACAGGTGCACTTAGAGACATGGTGCAGAATCATCTTCTTCAAATTTTATGCCTTATAGCAATGGAGCCTCCTGTTTCTATTCAAAGTGAATCAGTAAGGGATGAAAAGCTAAAAGTTTTAAAATCCCTAGCACCATTTACATCGGATAATATTGCTGTTAATTCAGTAAGAGCACAATACCTTGAAGGTATCTCCAAAGGAGAGGCAGCATGCTCTTATCTTGATGAAGAAGGTGTTAATTCTAAGAACCACACTGAGACATTTGTGGCTTTGAAATTAGAAATTAATAATTGGAGATGGTCAGGCGTTCCTTTTTATTTAAGAACTGGAAAAAGAATGCAATCAAAATCATCTGAGATTGTAGTTCGCTATAAAACAGTTCCACATAACATTTTTTCTAAAGGAGCCCATTTGGAACCCGATCAATTAGTTTTAAGGATTCATCCCGATGAAGGTATAGATTTAAAGCTCAACACAAAGCGTCCAGGTGTATCTGGTTATGATCTTGAGAACCTGCCTTTAGACCTAAATCTTAACGAGTATCATGAAATTGGGCATCAAGATTGCTACGAGAGACTGCTATTAGATGTAATCAAAGGAAATCCATCTTTATTTGTTAGAAGAGACGAAATTGAAGCTTCTTGGAAATGGATTGATAACATTATAAATTTATGGAAATCTGAAGACGTACCTATGGAAGAATACATTTCTGGCGGTTGGGGGCCATCGAATGCTGACCTTCTTATTAAAAGAGATTTTAGAGCTTGGAAAAATGGACCCTCAAAAAAATGAGTATTAAAACAAAACTTCTTGATATTAAAAAAAGAATTGATGAACGCAGTAAAGATTCTAGATCAGACTATCTAAAAAAAATAAATTTTTCATCTGATCATAGTAAATCAGCAAGAAATAACATGGGTTGCAGTAACATAGCTCATGCTTTTGCTTCATGTGATAAAGCACAGCAGGGTGAGGCAGCAAATGGTGCAAAAGTTATAGGAGTTATCTCTGCATATAATGACATGCTATCAGCGCATGCACCTCTTAAAGACTATCCTGATGTCATTAAAGAGTCATCATTAAAAAGAAATGCAATAGCCAGAGTTGCAGGAGGTGTTCCTGCTATGTGTGATGGCATTACTCAAGGTGAGCCCGGAATGGAGCTATCACTTTTTAGTAGAGATGTCATAGCTCTTTCTACTGCTGTAGGTTTTTCTCACAATGTTTTTGATGCTGGAATTTGCTTGGGAGTATGTGACAAAATTGTTCCTGGCTTAATGATAGGTGCTTTAACATTTGGTCATTTACCTATTGGTTTCATTCCTGCTGGCCCTATGCCAACAGGAATATCTAACTCTCAAAAATCAGACACAAGAAAGAAATTTGCTAACGGTGAGATAGATAGATCTGCACTTATAAGTTCAGAACAGGCTGCATATCATACTTCTGGCACTTGCACTTTTTACGGCACTGCTAATACGAATCAGTTGATAATGGAAGTCATGGGCCTTCAATTACCAAGCTCGTCTTTTGTTCCACCAAATTCAATTGAAAGACAGATGATTATTGATAAGACAGTTGAGAGTATTTTAAATATGAGTGAGCAAAACATAAAGATGGGGGAGATGCTTGATTCAAAAAGCTGGATTAATGCCATGGTTGCATTAATTGCTAGCGGAGGCTCAACAAACTTAGCCATACATTTGATTGCTATGGCAGAAGCTGGGGGTTATCAAATCACTATAGAGGATATAGATGAAATTGCATCGTTAACTCCCATAATTACAAATATATACCCTAATGGAACAGCAGATGTTAATGATTTCCATAATGCTGGAGGTGTATCTGCATTTATTGGATCACTATTGGATGGAGATTTTTTATTTAATGATGTACAAACTTTACTTGGTAATGGATTGGATATTTATAGAAATAAATTAGAAATAGAAAATAATAACTTGGTTTGGAATAATCAATCAGCTATTTTGGATCAAAGTATCATTAGAGACAGTAATAACCCTTTTAAACAATCAGGTGGTTTAAAGCTATTAAATGGTAATCTTGGAAAGGGTATTATCAAGACATCAGCATTAAATAATTCAGAAACTATTATTAAAGCCCCTGCAACAGTATTTGAAGATCAAGAAGATGTTCTCAATGCTTTCGGAAATAATCAATTAAACAAAGATACAATTATCATAATCAGAGGGCAAGGGCCTTCAGCAAATGGAATGCCTGAGCTTCATAAATTAACATCTCCACTTAATGTTCTTCAATCTAAAGGTTTTGATATTGCGATTATTACTGATGGAAGAATGTCTGGTGCATCTGGAAGCGTTCCTGCTGTAATTCATGTTACTCCAGAGGCTATTCACAGAGGTCCAATTGGTTTAATTGAGGATAATGATTTGGTTGAATTAGATATCAATAAGGGAACTTTTAAATTATTAGTTGATGATGAGATTCTTAAAACAAGAACCCATTCTAATATTGAGCATAATCATAATGGCGTCGGAAGAGAGTTATTTAAATCATTTAGAGAAAGCGTTAACACTGTTGAAAAGGGGGCTTCAATTTTCTGATGGATATTACTAATATTATTTCTTCTAACCAACTATTGCCTCTAGCAACACTGACATCAAGAGATCAAGTAGAGCCACTTGTTAATGTATTAATCAATACCGGACTGCCGCTTGTTGAGATTACTTTGAGAGATGAAAGAACTATAGACATATTAGATGAATTTAAAAAACATCCTAATATTACCCTAGGAGTCGGTACTATAAAAAATTCAAATCAAATTGATAAAGCTGTTGAAGCTGGAGCTTCTTTTTTAATAACTCCTGGATTCACAAAAAAACTTTCTCAATATGCCTTTTCAAAAGACGTTTTATTAATTCCAGGAACTCAAACTCCTTCTGAAATTATGCTTGCATCTGAACAAGGGCATAGTTTACTTAAATTTTTTCCTGCGGAGCTGTCTGGAGGTATTGCAAGATTAGAGTCTTATAATGCTGTATTTCCTGATATAAAATTTATACCTACTGGCGGTATTTCAGAAAAAAATGCATCATCTTATTTAAAATTAGATAACGTAAGTGCGATAGGGGCTTCAGCTCTAATTCCATCGGAATTAATGAGATCAAATTCTTGGAAAGAAATTGAAGATAGATTAACTAAATTAAAAACTACTTACCTTATAAGCTAGTTCTACCTGAGGATATAAATATGTTTAATACACTAGATTGGATTATTGTAGGAATTTATTGTATTGGCCTTATTACACTTGCAACTTATGTCTCTAGGACTACACGTGGTAAAGAAAGAACAGCAGAAGACTACTTCTTAGCTGGAAGGTCATTGCCTTGGTGGGCTATTGGAGCTTCTTTAATAGCAGCAAACATATCAGCAGAGCAAATTATTGGAATGTCTGGTCAAGGGTTTGTTGTTGGTATGGCTATAGCTGTATGGGAGCTTACTGCTGCTATAGCGCTTATTGTAATGGCAAAATTTTTCTTACCCTTATTTCTTGAAAAAAAGATCTATACAATGCCACAGTTTTTGGAGCAGAGGTTTGATAAGCGGGTCAGCTTAGTGCTTTCATTTTTTTGGTTAACTGTTTATATATTCATTAATCTAACAACTGTTTTGTGGCTTGGATCAATCGCAATTAATACTCTCACAGGTCTATCATTAACAAACGGCTTAATTCTATTGGCATTGTTATCACTAGCCTATTCATTGTCTGGCGGGCTTAAGGCTGTTGCAATGACTGATATTCTTCAGGTTGTATTGTTGATTTTTGGTGGATTAGCCGTTTCTTATATAGCTTTAAATAAAATATCTGATAACAATGGAGTTATAGATGGCATGGTAACAGTCTATAACACACTACCAGAGAAATTCGATATGATCTTGTCACCAGACAATCCATCATATTCAAATTTACCTGGTATATGGATATTAATTGGCGCAGGTGTTTGGATTGGTCATTTTGCATACTGGGGGTTTAATCAGTACATCACGCAAAGAGCTTTAGGAGCAAAATCAATTAAAGAAGCGCAGAAAGGTGTAATGTTTGCTGCTTATTTGAAATTATTAATGCCGATTGTTATTGTTCTACCTGGTATATGCGCTGCAATATTATTTCCTGTATTAGAAAAATCTGATCAAGCTTACCCAACAATGATGTCACTTCTACCTAATGGATTATTAGGTCTTACATTTGCAGCCCTAATTGCTGCCATTGTCTCATCTCTTGCATCAATGACTAATAGTATTAGCACTATCTTTACAATGGATATATACCGCAAGTTTTCAAATAATCATATATCTGAATCAAAACTTATAAGCACTGGCAGGAATGCAGTTGTGCTATCTTTATTAATAGCTGTAATAGTTGCAAAACCATTATTGGGAAGTTTTGATTCTATTTTTCAGTACATACAAAATTTTACAGGTCTTTTTACACCAGGAATTCTAGTTATATTTTTAGTTGCATTATTCTGGAACAAGGCAACAACCTTATCTACTCTTGTTGCTGCTATTTCATCATTATTTTTATCAATCTTATTAAGTTTTACTTTACCTGATTTACCTTACATACACAGAATGGGGATTGTATTTTTTATGTCTGGGTTCGCTTGTTATATGACTGCTTTAATTCAAGGATATCAAGTACAGTCAAAAGCTATTGACCTGAACGGAATAGACTTTTCTACATCAAGAGCCTTTAATATTAATTCATTAATTGTAATGGGCGTCCTTACATT
Source organism: gamma proteobacterium SCGC AAA168-P09 (assembly GCA_000385055.1). Taxonomy (GTDB): domain Bacteria; phylum Pseudomonadota; class Gammaproteobacteria; order Magnimaribacterales; family D2472; genus SCGC-AAA076-P13. The sequence goes on along the minus strand of ARRL01000002.1, from coordinate 261,195 downwards.
TATATACATAACATTTGCATAAAAATATATGAATAAAATATTTTACATATTTACTTCTATATTATTAATAACATCTTGTAATAACCAAGATGTTGAAAATATTATTAACGATAATAGTGTAGATTGGACCAATGAAAATACCTGCTCAGTTTCAATTGATAATGAATTTATTGATAATATTATAAAAAATATGACCTTAGAACAGAAAGTTGGGCAAATTATTATGCCTGATATTGATGAGGTTACACCTAAAGAGGCTAAAGATTATCAATTAGGAACTTTTTTAAACGGTGGTGGAAAATTTCCTAATAAAAACAAGAACAGTTCAGTAGATGATTGGAAAAAACTAAGTAAGGAGTTTTATGAAGCGTCTCCTGTCGTTGATGGAATTATAGTTCCTATTTTATGGGGTACCGACGCTGTACATGGTCACAATAACGTCATTGGTGCAACAATTTTTCCACATAATATTGGCCTTGGTTCAACAATGAATCCTGATCTAATTAAGAAAATTGGCGAGGTTGTGGCAAAAGAAATTCTATCAACTGGAATACCTTGGACGTTTGCACCCACAATTGCAGTTCCTCAAAATGATCTTTGGGGAAGAACTTATGAAGGCTACTCTGAAGACCCAGATTTAGTATCCAAGCTTGGAGAAGCAATGATTCTTGGACTCCAAGGAGAAGGAGACCAATTTTTAGATAATAACCATGTTCTGGCAACAGCTAAACATTTTTTAGGTGATGGTGGGACTAAAAATGGCGTTGATCAAGGTAACACAATTCTTAGTGAGCAAGAATTAAGAGATATTCATGGCAAACCGTATTTTGCTGCAATTAATTCATGCATACAGACAGTTATGGCGAGCTTTAATTCATGGAATGGAGAAAAAGCTCATGGGAGTAATTATCTTTTGCAAGATATTTTAAGAAAGCAGATGGGTTTTAATGGCTTGGTCGTTGGTGATTGGAACGGTCATGGTCAAGTCTCTGAATGCTCTAAAGAAAACTGTCCAAAATCTTTTAATGCTGGCGTTGATATTTTTATGGCACCGGATGAATGGAAGCCGCTTTACAAAAATACTTTAGAACAAGCAAGAAATGGGACTATTTCTTCTCAAAGACTGGATGAGGCTGTAAAGAATATCTTGTCAGTTAAATACCTCTTAGGGATGTTTGATGGAAGAGAACCTCATAATTATGATCAAAATTACATAGGTATTGATAGTCATCGAGAAATAGCAAGACAAGCTGTTAGAGAATCAATAGTTCTCCTTAAAAATAATAACAATACATTACCAATAAAAAAACAAAAACATATTTTAGTTGTTGGTAACTCAGCAAAAAAAATTACTAAACATATGGGTGGATGGACAATCACATGGCAAGGCAGAGAAAATGCAAACAGTGAGTTCCCTAATTCAAGAAGTATTTATGAGGCTATCAAATTAAAAGCTGAAAGTAATGGAGGGAGCGTTGAATTTTCTTTAAATTCTAATTATGAAAAAAAACCTGATTTAGTTATTTTTGTATATGGTGAAGATCCATATGCAGAAGGTGATGGTGATAGAAAGCATATCTTTTATGAAAATCAGGATAAAAACTTCATCGGCTATATGGAAGACATAAAAAACCAAAAAATTCCATCTGTATCTCTATTTATTTCTGGAAGACCTTTAATTATCAATAAAGAAATTAACTTATCCGATTCTTTTGTTCAGCTATGGTTACCAGGATCCGCTATAGAGGGTGTAACTGATGTTATCTTCACTAATAAAAATAATGAAGTAAATCATGACTTTAAAGGAAAATTATCATATTCATGGCCACAATATTCATATCAAACTAAATTAAATTTCAGTGATCAAAACTATGATCCACTTTTCTCTTATGGTTATGGCTTAAGCTATTCTGATAACTTCTACACAGATAAAATAATTGTCAATGAAGATGTTCCTGAAAAAGATGAAATTACTTTATTCGTGGGCTCCGCTTATCCTTCATATAAAGAAATTATTTCATATTTTGATTCTGAGAAACAAGAACAAATATACGAAGGTATTAGTGCAGATATTTATAAAAACGAAAAAGCAGGGATAAGAATCTCTAAATTTGATTTTAAAAAACAAGATGATGCTAAAAGAATAAATTTTGGTACAAATGGTATCTACAAATTCTGGGAGATATCAAGTGGCTCAAGTGAAGATTTATCTTATATGATAAATGGCTCTCTTGAGTTAATTATGAAAGTGAGCTCTTCATCAAACCAAAAGATAGAACTGAGCTTACAGTGTTATAAGAATCAAAATCAAATCAATTTAACAGAATCAAAAAAATGCTATAAATCATTTGATTTATCTAAATTATTAAACGATGAGCCTAATAATTGGAAAAAAATAACGATGCCACTGAGTTGTTTAGATAATAAAGATTTTGAACTATCGACAATAACTTCAAGAGCAAAACTAGCAACTAGAGGTGATTGGGTTATCGATATACACTCAATTAAATATAAAAATAACCAGGCATCAAAAGCCTGTAAATTGTATTCTGAGCATTATGAATAAAGTTTTATTAGTTGATATTGGTGGCACCAATTTAAGATACGCATACTCTGACGGAGATTTTTCTACAATAAAAGATACTAATAAGATTCAGCTATCATGCATTAAAGGCTTTAATGAAATACTAACTAATTTAACTAAAGGTCAAAATGTAGATTCGTTAGTGATTTCTGTTGCTGGGCCAAAAATAAAAGGCTCAATCACAATGACTAATAGAGACTTCTCAATTAATGAGGAAGATATAAAAAATTCATTTCAATTTAAAACTTGTCATTTGTTAAATGATTGGGAATCCATTGGGCATAGCTTGGCTGCTTATGATGAGTCTGACATAGCTATTATCAAAGAAGGCACTGAGTTCAATGATAATAGTTTTTTTATTGGCCCCGGAACAGGTCTTGGGGCTGCTCTTTTAATTGGTAATGATAATGTAATTCCTACAGAGATTGGTAATACAACAGGTCTAACTAAAGCTTTGTTAAAAAATTATGCAATTGATAATAATGATCACTTTAGAACCTTGGAAGATGTTCTGTCGGGAAAGGCAATTTCAGATATTTATGAATATAAGACAGGCACTAGATTAACCTCAGAAGATATTGTTCAAAGATATGGCGGTGATGATGAGATGATTAATTTTGTAATCGATGGCTTTATTAAATCTTTAGCTGAAACTATCTCAGATATGGCCCTTACTTTTATCTCGGGTAAAGGAATATATATTGCTGGAGGATTGATTAGATCTATTTTTCAAATAATGGACAAAGATAAATTTATTGAAAATTTTTATGGTGATAAGAAATTAGTCCATTTACAAATATTAGAAATGGTCAAAATTGGTATTGTTGAAAAAGAGCATGCTTGTCTCCATGGAAATTTGAACTTCTATAAAAAAAATATAAATAAGGCTTAATTATATTATGAGCAACAAAAAAGAATTATATCTTGGTGATAATCTTATTAATTCATCAGATCTTGAAATATCAGGAAAAGAGGTAGTTATTGAGCATGAGAACTTTTATAAGATCTCAAATGTAAATAAAATGAGACCCTTTTTTATGAGCATTGTTAGCGCTTATGATCATTGGTTATTTATTTCATCTACTGGCGCACTGAGCGCAGGAAGAAAAAATAGCAATAACGCTTTATTCCCATACTATACAGACGACAAAATATCAGAGTCATTCGAAGTTACTGGAAATAAATCTATATTTCATGTCAACAAAAATGATAAAACCTATTTATGGGAACCTTTTACAAAATCTTGTGATCTTGTTTACAGAAATGAAAGAAATCTTTATAAAAACCTTAGGGGTAATAAGATAATTTTTGAAGAAATAAATCATGATCTAGGTATAAAATTTTCATATCAATGGACTACTTGCGATAAATACGGTTTTATAAAATCATCTTCAATAAAGAATTTAAGCGAACAAAATCTATCATTATCCATTTTAGATGGGTTTCAAAATATATTACCTTGGGGCCTTGATGAGGGCATACAAAGCAACACAAGTAATTTGGCAGATGCATACAAAAGAAATGAACTGGATTTTGATTCAAAAATAGGAATTTATGCTCTAAGCGCAACCATAGTTGACCGGGCAGAACCAAGTGAAGCATTAAAATCAAATGTAGTATTTCATCTTGGTTTAGAAAGCAATAAGGTTTTACTGTCATCAAATCAGCTAGATAAATTTAGAAAAGGTCATCAATTACTAGAAGAGCTTGATATTAAGGCTGAAAGAGGTGCTTATTTTATAAATTCAGACTTTTCTTTAGAACAAAATGAAAAAAAAGAATGGTTATTTGCAGCAGATATCAATAAATCTTCTTCAGATATCGCTACCTTAAAGAATAAAATTATATCTAATAACAATCTAATTAAAGAAATAAAGAAAGAAATACTCAATTCATCAAATGATCTTTATAAACTCGTAGGTTCTTCAGATGGTATTCAGCTCTCAACTGACAGAAGAAGAAATATAAGACATTTTGCAAATACACTTTTTAATATTATGAGGGGAGGGATATTTGATAGAGATTATATTATTGAAAAAGATGATTTTATTAAATATATAGGTAATGCTAATAAAAAACTCTTCAAGGATATGGCATCAACTTTTTCTGAATGGCCAGATAATTTTGATTTAAATTTTTTACGAGATTCAATTAGTTCCTTAAAGTCTAATGTCTTTAAAAGACTCGCTACAGAATATCTACCAATTAAATTCAGCAGAAGGCATGGAGATCCAAGCAGACCCTGGAATAAATTTTCTATCAATACACGTGATGATTCAACGGGTGAAAAGGTTCTTGATTATCAGGGTAATTGGAGAGACATATTTCAAAATTGGGAAGCATTAGCATACTCATATCCTCAATTTATTGATGGGATGATATATAGATTCCTAAATGCTTCTACTTTTGATGGATATAACCCTTATAGGCTCACAAAAGATGGATTTGATTGGGAGACTATTGAACCTGACAATCCTTGGTCTTACATTGGTTATTGGGGTGACCATCAAATTATTTATTTATTAAAATTCTTAGAATTTTCTGAAAACTATTTTCCTCAAAGGCTTGATTTATTTCTTAGTAAAAATGATTTTGTATATGCAAATGTCCCTTATGAAATCAAGGACTATAAGTCCATTTATGCAGACCCAAAAAATACTATAGATTTTAATTTTAAATTAGCAGAGAAAATTGAACGAGATAGGATTAATGAGGGTGCAGATGGGGCTATTTTAAAGAATTATCAAGGATTAATTCATGAAGTTAATTTTCTTGAAAAAATATTGACTACAGTCCTAGCAAAGTTATCAAATTTTATACCTGGTGCAGGTATTTGGATGAACACACAAAGACCAGAATGGAATGATGCCAACAATGCTCTTGTTGGGAATGGTGTTTCAATGGTAACCCTTTATTATTTAAGACGTTTTCTAAACTTTTTTAAAAATGTACTTGAAAAGAATTCATCTTCTTCATTTGAAATATCAACTGAACTATTTCATTTTTTTGAAAAATTAAATACATCATTTAGTACATTAGATTTAAATTTAAATCAAAAAGACCGTAAAAGATTTGTCGATGACATTGGAGAGGTTGCAGCTGAGTACAGAGATAGAATTTATACTTCTTATTTTTCTGGTACCAAAGAGTCATTAGATAAGTCTCGAATAATTCACTTTTTTGAAATAGCAATCAATGCCTTAGAGAAAACAATTGAAACCAATAAAAGAGAAGATGGTCTTTATCATGCTTATAATCTTGTAAATCTTGGCGATCAAGAAATTACTATTGATAGACTTTCTGAGATGCTTGAAGGTCAAGTGGGTGTTTTAAGCTCAGGCTATCTTTCTGAAGAAGAAAGTTTATCTGTTTTAGATAGCTTAAAAGATAGTGATTTATTTTGGGATGATCAATATAGTTATATTCTTTATCCAAACAAAGAATTATTAGGCTTTTTAGATAAGAATATTATTCCTGAAAAGGAATTTAATAGATCGTCCTTGCTTCATGAGCTAGTTAAAGATGGTAATAATCAAATTATAGAAAAAGATATTAATGCAAAATATCATTTCAATGGGTTATTTCATAATGCTGGATCATTACAAGATGAACTTGAGAAGCTACCGGAAAAGTATCAATCTTTTTTAAAAGAGGAAAAAGATATTATTTTAGACATATTTGAACATGTTTTTGATCATAAATCCTTTACAGGAAGGTCTGGAACTTTCTATGGATATGAAGGATTGGGATCAATTTACTGGCATATGGTTTCAAAACTGCTATTAGCTTCAGCAGAGGTTACTCAAAAATCTATCTCCAACAAAAGTGATTCAAAAATTATTGGAAGATTTTTTGATCATTATTTTGAAATTAATGAGGGAATTGGGGTCAATAAATCGCCTGAATTATATGGGGCTTTTCCTACAGACCCATACTCACATACACCTAGGGGAAGGGGTGTTCAACAACCCGGTATGACAGGTCAGGTAAAGGAAGATATTGTAAGTAGATTTTATGAATTAGGGTTTTTTGTTAATGAAGGCAAAATTACCTTCGAACCAACCCTATTGCGAAAGAATGAATTCATGTCTGAAGAAAAATCTTTTAAATTTGTAAATTTAGAACATGATATTGATTATCTTGAATTACCTATAAATTCTTTAGCATACACAATCTGTCAAGTTCCAATAATTTATAGTCTATCTGACAGAGAGGGCATTAAAATTTCTTACAAAGATAATACTGAAAAACTAATTAACAGTCATGAGTTAGATATTGAAAGCTCACAAAGTATTTTTAATAGAACAAATTTAATCAATGCTATATATGTAAACGTTATGAAATGAAAAAAATAAGATTTTTTATTATTACTTCATTTTTATTGGTTTCTTGTAGCGAATCTGGAGACTTAAGCATGNACAAGAGTGCGAAAGAATTTATAGGTAGCCCTGAATATCCTGCAATCTCATATGGTGGATATAGAGGAAAATCTAGACAGGAACAGCCTTCAATCAACGAAATTAAAGAAGATCTTTATATAATGCATGCTCAAGGATTTAGAGTTTTTAGAACATACGATCTTCATCACCCATTTGCAGAAAATACTCTTAAGGCTATAAAAGAAATCAAACAAACTGATCCAAGCTTTGAAATGTATGTGATGCTTGGTGCATGGATTCAATGCAAAGACGCCTTTACAGAAAAACCAATTAATCATGAAGAAGATTATGAAGGTAATAAATTTGAGATAACTGAAGCAGTTAGATTAGCCCAAGAATATCCTGATATTGTAAAAATAATTGCTGTTGGTAATGAAGCTATGGTTCATTGGGCGTGGAGCTATCACGTGCCTCCAAAGTTTGTTTTAAAATGGGTAAAACACCTACAAGACTTAAAACTTAATGGCGTTCTTAATAATGATTTATGGATCACAAGTTCTGATAATTTTGCATCATGGGGAGGGGGGCTCACCAGAGTATCATAATGAGGATCTTAATGAGTTGATTAGATCTGTTGATTTTGTTTCTATGCACACCTATGCATTTCATGACACCCACTACAACTCCAGTTTCTGGAATTTGATAACCACACCAGAAAACCCAAACAAACAAAATATCATCATGGATGCAATGCAAAGGGCAGTAGATTATGAGTTAGACCAATTTGAAAGTGTTCAGAACTACGTTCGTAATATTGACCCATCAAAAGAAGTGCATATTGGAGAAACAGGATGGTCAAGTGTTGCTTCTGATTTATATGGTTATAGTGGGAGTGAGGCGGCCGATGAATATAAGTTAGGCTTATATTATCAAATGATTACAGATGCATGTTTTGTTAAGTCAATTTCTTGTTTTTACTTCTCTGCTTTTGATGAACCTTGGAAGGATTCAAATAATGAAAATGGCTCAGAAAATCATTTTGGGCTTTTTACAGTAGATGGAAAAGCAAAATATCCATTGTGGGAAAAAGTGGATAGTGGCGTTTTTAATGATTTATCAAGAGGAGGCAACTCAATAGTAAAAACATATAATGGAGACCTCGAAGCTTTGTTGAGAGCCTCTAATATTCCACCAATTAATAACAAAGAGGAATAATTATGAAAAATATTTATGCATTAGGGTTGATATTTTTTTCTATTTATTCAATTAGCCTTGAAGTAAAAATTCAAGACAACACAATGACTGTTGACGGTAATCCATATTATATGAAAGGAATTTGCTATCACCCTGTAAAGATTGGAAAAACAAAAAGAAGCTTTGAGACTTTAAGTGAAGACTTAATCCTGATGAAGGAAGCTGGCATTAACACAATTAGAGTTTATGAGCCTATTGATGACATAGCAGTATTAGATAAGCTTTCTAAGGAAGGGATAAAGGTAGTTATAAGTTTTGGTTACAATCAAAAAGGACGATTTGATATTGTTTCAGGGACATTTATAGACTATGTCAGGAAATATAAAAATCATGAAGCTATCCTTATGTGGGAGCTAGGTAATGAATATAACTATAACCCTCAATGGTTTAGTGGTGATATTAATAATTGGTATAAGGCAATGGAAGTAGTTTCTCAGATGATTCAAATTGAAGATCCTTACAGATTGGTATCTTCAGCTCATGGAGATTTACCAAGTATTGATGTGCTTAGTATTGCACCCAGTATTCAAGTATGGGGAATGAATGTATATAGATGGGATCAACCAGAATCAATTTTTGAAGAGTGGAAAGCAATTAGTAATAAACCTATGTATTTTGCAGAACTTGGTGCTGACAGTTATATGACCAAATCAACAGAAAAGTACACAGAAGGTGAGAACCAATTTGCTCAAGCTAATGCAAATAAAATTATTTTAGATCAGGTTTTATCGAACAGTGACAAGAATATTGGATCATTCATCTTTCAATTTACTGATGGTTTATGGAAAGCAGGCAATCCTAAGAAGCAAGATATTGGTGGATCTGCACCAAATAGTGACGGTACGCCTTATGACGGCACAGCAAACGAAGAATATTGGGGAATAGTAGATATTAATAGGAATAAAAAAATAACCTTTGATGTTGTAAAAGATGCATACGTAAATTTTGACATCGAATAAATATATGGTACTGGGGGTGTTCATATGAATAATGTAGAAGAAATTAATAATAGCGTTCCGATGGGGCAAAAAATTGCTTTTGGTCTTGGGATGCTAGCAAATCAATTGTTCCCTGCCTTATTATCTATTTTTATAGTCGTTTTAATTCAAGATCTTGGCTTTAACCCATTACTATATGGAATTATTGCTTTTGTGCCAAGATTCATCGATGCCATTACTGACCCATTGATGGGTTTTATTTCAGATAATACAAAATCAAAATGGGGAAAAAGAAGACAGTATGTTTTTTTTGGAGGTATTCTGACTGGAATTGCATTTATATTGTCCTGGCAACTATATCCAGAAAATGGTCAGGTTTTTAATTTTTGGTATTTTTTAATATTTAATCTTCTTTTTTATCTTGGTATAACAATTTTTGGAATTCCATTTGTTGCAATGGGTTATGAAATGAGTGAAAACTTCCATGAAAGAACAAGAATTATGGCAGTATCACAATTCATAGGTCAGTTTGCTTGGGTCCTTGCTCCATGGATCTGGATTATTATTTATGATCCAAATATTTTTGCAGATCCGGCATCTGGAACAAGAATACTTTCTGTTGTATTTGGAATAATGTGTACTTTGTTGGCTATTGTTCCTGCTATTTTTATTAAAAGTAAATCGACACTAAATGATGATCATTTGGTTCCTGTAACAAAAGAAAACATTGGTAAAAGTTTTACAAACATTTTTACTATCTTTGGAGATGCATTTCAAAACGTGCCATTTAGAAAGCTTTGCATAGCAACTTTTTTAGTTTTTAACTCGTTTCAAACAATTGCTGCATTTTCATTTTTTATAATTGTTCATTACTTATTTTCTGGTGATGCCTCAGCTGCAATTCCATGGCCTACGCTTCACGGAAGTGTCGGCGCACTTGTAACAACTTTTATTGTAATTCCTTTGGTGTCAAAAATGGCACAAATTTATGGTAAAAAAGAAACTTTTATTATCTCTCAAAGTATCTCAGTTATTGGCTACATTTTATTTTGGTTCTTGTTTATTCCAGGAAAACCTTACATGTTTTTATATGCACTACCATTCTTTTCATTTGGAATTGGAGGTTTATTCACCTTGATGATGAGCATGACATCTGATGCTTGTGATTATGAAGAGTTGCAAAATGGTCTTCCAAGAAAAGAAGGCTCTTTTGCTGCTATATACTGGTGGATGGTAAAGCTTGGAACTGCATTAGCTGGTCTTATATCTGGTTTGATTATGTGGTACGTGGGTTTTTCTCCCGATGCATCTTCGCAACCAGATGGAGCTTTAACCGGTTTAAGAATTGCTTACTCAACAATACCAGTTCTGGGAACACTTTTCGCTATCTATGTAATGAGTGATTATGAAATTGATGAAAAAAGAGCTGGTGATATAAAAAATCAATTAAATAAGATTAATGGAGAAATGAATTAATTATGTCTTTAAGAGATGAAAAAATTAAATCCTTGCTAGGTATTAATTTAGATGATTTAAAAGACGGAGAGTTGCAAGAACTATGTAATGAAATCCTAGAAAGTAAAATTCATGGCTTGTGTTTTAGTTTATATGAAGACGAACAACAACCTGGTGACTTTGTTAATGATGAGCAGATTATCAGACGTTTAAATATATTGAAGCCTTACACAGATTGGATAAGAACCTTTTCATCAATAAGTGAGCATGCAAGAATTGTTGAAATAGCCGTAGACATGGGTTTTAAAACATTAGTAGGTGCATGGTTGTCAGACGACCTCAGTAATAACGAAAAAGAAATTGATGGCTTATTAAAATTATCAAGTGAGGGTTTGGTAAATATAGCAGCAGTAGGCAATGAAGTTATTTATCGAAAAGAATTAGAGGAGTATCAATTAATTTCTTATATAGATCATGTTAAAGCAAATACTCCTAGTATTCCGGTGGGTTATGTTGATGCTTACTATGAGTTTAGAGATAGACCCAGCATAACCAACGCTTGTGATATTATTCTCGCAAACTGTTATCCATTTTGGGAAGGCTGTGCTTCTGAGTATTCTTTGCTGTACATGAAAGATATGTACAATGAGGCTATTAAAGCCTCTAATGGAAAAAAAGTTATTATCACAGAGACTGGATGGCCAAGCAAAGGAAGTGATTTATGGGGCGCACATCCTTCATATAGAAATTATCTTAAGTATTTCATAGATGCCCAGCTTTGGTCTAAAGAAGAAAATATTGATATGTTTTATTTCTCATCATTTGATGAGTCGTGGAAAGTAGAAGCAGAGGGTGATGTTGGTGCTTATTGGGGTATTTGGAATAAGGATGAGAAGATAAAATTTTAATAAATAAATCTTATTTCTCTTTATGTTTATTTTATTTTTTTTGTGTATAATTCCTCACCATAATGGCAGATAAAAAACAAACAAAAGTATATTTAATACCTGAGGGTGAAACACGTGATAGTCATACGTATCACTATACAGCTATTAAAACTAGGAAGTTTACTCTTGAAAATAAGAAGATGAGAATGAAGAAATTCAATCCAGCTAAAAGAGTTCACGAATGGTTTGTTGAGGCAAAACTCCCGCCTCATAATTAAAAGTTATTCTTTAGTTTTCTAGCCTTAGTGCTGTTGAAGAAATATCATCCCTGAAGCTTGCTTCATCAAATCCAGTGCATCTTTTTCTGATGTTTTCTGGTATCGCAATATCTCTTAATGAAATAAATTTATTATCAACTTTTCTTCCAAAAACTAGAAAATGAACATTATGATCATTAAATCTTTCAATATGATTAATCATATCCCTTTTATTTAAATAAAATTTCTCATCAAAGACTCTCACTAATGTATCGGCACCAATTATAAATACACTATTGGGAAACATTTCAGCTTTCTCACTAAACCTTCCTGCTGAAGTCATTACCCAACTATCATTTTCATTAAATTGATCTAGTGTTCTTTTAATTTCATGAAACGTTAAAGGTGGTTTGTCAGCATTTTTTGCACATATTTCAAAAGTTGCTCTCATGCCTGTTTTCTTTTCTGCAAGTTCTCTCATTTTTAGATGACCATCATGGAGAGGATTAAATGAACCTGGAAAAATTAATTCAGGAGTAGATTTATCGCTAGAAACAAAATTAATCTTATTATTTAGCAGTTTTTTCCACGATCTTCTAGCTTTTGTTTCTTGTAATTCTATACTCTCATCATGAATTGGTAGAGCTTTTTTTATACCACAACTTTCTGCAATTAAGCTTAAGACATATTCTGTAATGAGCTCTTCCTCTTCTTCTCTAGTTCTTTTACCTTTTGCTAATATGCATGAAATGCTTTTTGTATATGATTCAGTTTGAATAGCTATATAAAATTTATGTTCACCAATTTTATTGTATGTAGTGGCTAAACTTGCAGTAACTGCAACTCCAATTAAATATTTGGTATTAATATCTTGCTCTATTTGCATACATTTCTTATAAGCATTCGCAGACATGCTGAGGCATGTGCTTAAGGAGCAATAATGATCTGGTTTTTTATTAAGGAAAATATCCATAGATTTTTTAGAGTAGGGTATGTATGACTCTAAAACAGTATTACTTGCACCAGGAACTTTTAAAAATGATGAAACCGCGTTAGTGCCACCTCCACTAGACACATACACTAATTTATATTTAGATTCATGTATCTTCTTAATTAGATTAGTTCTTTCTAGCATTGATAATTATGTATTTAATTTCTGTGCATTTTAACCTATTAAATAATTTCATTGCTAAAATGAATCTATGAAAACCTTCTCTACAGTATTTATATTTCTTTTATTTACATTAACATCTTATTTAAATTCTTCAGAGATTAAACAAACTACATTTGCCTATTGGGATAAGCCTGATGTTAAAATTTTTTACTTAACACCAAAAAAAATAGACATAAACACCCAAATATTATTTGTTATTCATGGAAATAACAGAAATGCAGAAGATTATATTTCAGCATGGATACCATTTATAGAAAATAAAAATATAATTGTGGTTGCGCCTAAGTTTGATAAAAAAAACTTTAGGTATTTTTTTCTCTTAGAATCCGCAACATCTTCAGGAGAAATAAATAAAAATTCAGATGAATACATCAATAAATCTATATCTTTATTTTTTAATTTTTTTAAAAGTAAATACTCATTAGTTACTAATAAATATAAGATGTTTGGCCACTCTGCTGGAGCTCAATTTACTCACAGATATATGTTGTTGAGTGATGATAGAAGAATTTCAAATGCTGTTATTGCAAACGCAGGCTGGTATACATTTTTAAATGGAGAGAATTTTCCATATGGTATTAAGAATACACCTATAGATATTTCAAACGATCATATTAAATGGTTTATGTCTAATAAGGCTTCTTTATTAATTGGTAACAATGATACTAAATTAAATAATGTAAATTCATCGAAAGGTGCAATGAGACAAGGGGTCACAAGAGTAGATAGGGCAAACACTTATTTTAAATCATTGGTAAACATTGCAGATACCAATAATATCCCCTTTAGATGGAGCTTTAAAGTTATAGATGGAGTCAGTCATGACTATACAAAAATGACTCCAGTAGCAGCAAAAATATTACTTCAAGATATTAATTCTATTAATTAATTTGTGTTACTTACAATAAACTCTTCTGCTTTGCTAAAAATTAGTTTTTTTCTTTCAGGGTCAAGCTTTGTTAAAGCATTTACCATTAATGATAGTCTTGGATTGGTTTTAAAAAAATTAAGATTATTTTCTATAAACCTCCAGTAAAGACCATCAACAACATCACACCATTCTCCCTTTTTATAGTTAGACATTCTGAGCATATAGCTTGAACCGCAAATATATGGTTTTGTAGAAAAGATACCGCCATCAGCAAAAGTTCCCATCCCATAGACATTAGGAACCATTACCCAATCTGCTGAATCTATATACATCTCCATAAACCATTTATGAATAGCATTGGGATCAATACCAGATAGGTTCATTAAATTTGAGATAATCATTAATCGATTAATGTGATGGGTGTAACCAAGATTAATAGATTCTTTTATAGCACTGTCTAAGGGGGGTATACCAGTTTCACCTGTATACCAAGATTCTGATAATTCTTTTTTATGATTCCAAAAATTTTGTTGTTTATATTGAGGCATGTTATCCCAATACACGCCCATAATGAATTCTCTCCAACCAAGAACTTGTCTTATAAAACCTTCAACAGAGTTAAGAGGTATACCATCTTTTGATTCTAGATATTTCTTCTCAACTTCACTTATACATTCAAGCGGATCAAGCAAGCCTGAATTGAAATATGGAGACAGCAAGGAGTGAAACATAAAAGCACTATCTTTATTAATTGCGTCCTGAAAAGATCCAAAATAAGGCAAGTATTTATCAATAAAAATATTAAATTGATCCCAGGCACCTTTATGAGTAACAGCCCAGTTGAAATTTTCAAGATCACCATGAGATAGATTAAAAATCTCTTCAACCTCTATCATTACCTCCAGTGTAATTTGATCTGTAATAATATTATTTCTATTAGGAATATCTAATTTAAGTTTAGAAATGCTCTGTCTATTTTCTTTATCAAAATTCCATTTACCACCTATGGGCTTAGAATTTTCATCCATAAGAATATTAAATTTCTTTCTTAACCATCTGTAATAAAATTCTTGAATTGTTGATTTTTTATCTTTTGCCCAATATTTATAATCCTCATCAGTAGTAATAAACTTTTTATCTTCAAAAACTTCCAGGGTAACTCTCGAAGACTGACAAAAATACATTAAGTCTTTTAAAGTTTTATATTCTGACGGTTTTGAAACACAAAGAGAAGAAAAGGGGTCTTTGGAATATAAGCTAGAGAGATAATCTATTAGGCTAGAAGGATTGCTAGATATTTTTTCATGTTTAATATTTTTATATTGAATTTGTTCAATGAAATGCCTAAAAGAACTTATTTGAAATACCAATTTATGCTTATGATTAGCAATCTCATAAAAACTATCATGAGGTTCATACATAAGTAGCAGATTCTGCTCATCTAAGTGCTCAAAGACTTTATTATTCTTTGATAACTGATCTGGAAAAACCAACAATAATGATTTCATATCCTTTTAATTTAACAAAATTAATATAAATGCGGTATTAAATTTATAATTCAAAAAAATTATGTCTCAATTTATGTTTTGAGGTACTAATAGCTCTCTAACTTTTTGACCATTTAAGTCCTTTAATTCAATTAGATATTCTTTTTTTTCAGTATCAATGGTGATTAGGCCATAGTTTTCACCTGAATACATGTCACCAATCATTGCATCATCAACCTCTTTTGGTCTTCCAATAAATTTTGATGGCGATAACATCTTGTTAAGTGATGAAGATGTAATTTCAAATAAATTATCTTCTTCATAAATAGCACCCTGGTGTCTATCACCCGAAATAATTAATACTGGAATTTTTGATTGTTTCAATAATTTTTTCATTCTTATGTGTTCATGAGGAAAATTAGACCATTTTTCAAATCTATGAGAAGTCGCCAGTAACTGTATTGATGTTGAAATAATTACTAAGTCTGCTTTTTTGTTAATAGTTTCCTCTAACCACGCCCATTGTTTATTACCCAATATGGTTGAATTTAAATCTAAATTCTTTTTATATGCAGAATTAATACCAATTGTTTTATTTAACTTTGATCTAAAATATCTAGTATCAAGTAATATTAGATTTACTATAAATCCGTCAATATTAATAAATTTATTTGTGTATATTCCTTCTCTTTTTCTTCTCTCATCATCCGATGAAATATTCCAAAAATCTAAATACATTAGTTGAGCTTGTTTTTTTAAAGGATATGATGCTCCACCATTGTTTATTCCATAATCATGATCATCCCAAATTACATTCACATCTTTTTTAAACAACCAATCAGGTATTAATTTTTTTTGATGAGCATATGACTTTTTCATTTTATTTAACTCCCCAGAGGGAACATCTCCGTAAACATTATCACCAAGAAAAATAAATGAATTAATATTTTCATTTTTAATAGATTGCCAGATAGGTTGAGGATAATCCTGGTCAAGGCATGAGCCAAAAGCAATTTTATAAGTTCCAGCTGTGATAAAATTTGATATCGTTAATGCAACAAAACAAATATAGGTTATTGAATAATTTTTCATTTAAATATTATAACAATTATAAAATGTACAGATTTTTAACTTTAATTTTAATTACTATCACTATAGCATCATGCGGAAGCAAAGATAGTAATGATGAAATCAAGTTAAGCTCTTTAATACAGCCTAATTTTACATTTACTTATGATCTTATTGAGTGTGAACTCAATGAGAGCTCATCACTACTAGATTTAGAATTTTTCTTTTCAAAAAATATTAATAAATACAAATTAATTATATCTAACGCAGTTGAACTATCCATTCTCTTCCCAGAAAAGAATACAAATGTAAGTGAATTTATTATTGCTATTGAATCAAATAATAATTATGAAAGTCTAAAGACTTTTGTAGACCAAATTCAAATCGATAAATTCAATAATATTGCTGCATGTGAATTTATCATTAACCAGAACAATGGATTCAATATTCTTGAATATAATAAAAGATTTAACCCAGATTATACCTTGATTGAGATCTTGACTTGTGAATATAACCAAGACTTTAACTATGGGAGTTTTCAAATTACTATTGCTAGATTTATAAATTATATTAAGAAACTAGATATCCCATATTCCTTACGTTATGCGCAAAATAAATCTAATAATGGGTTTATTTGGATAAATACATTTCATGATGAGAATTATGAAAAAATACTAATTGATAATTGGATAGAAGGAGAGGAGGCTCTAGAAATAAAAGATGAATTCATCGAAAATGCTTCGTGCATAGAATCTAATGTCTACAAATCTTATCAATTATTTTAAATGTTACTAATTTCAAAAATAAGAAGTAATTGATAAATTTTTTTATTATAATTTGCAAATCGCGGGTATCGTATAATGGCTATTATAAGAGGTTTCCAACCTTTTGATGAGAGTTCGATCCTCTCTACCCGCTCCAAACATAAAAAAAGCAGGTTATTAAACCTGCTTTTAGCGACCTAGGGGATTTGAATTAAAGAGGATATTCAAAGGTCTTACTTATATGACATTTATAAATGGAAATAGTTCAAAGTATTCAAAAATAATATAAATAAATAAACCAAAGATTAACCCAGCACCTAGTGGTAATTCTTTTGTATATTTTTTATGATTGAAAATCATAATTATTAATGTTGATAATGAACCTAATAGGACTATTGAAGCTATAGATAATGGACCAACAATTGATCCAATCCCACCAAGAAGAATAAAATCACCACCCCCAATCCCATCCTCTTTTTTTAATAACTTATAAATTAAATTTATAGACCATAAAAAAAAATATCCAAAAATAAAACCAATTAAAGATAATGAAATATTAGATGTATTTAAAAAACCATAACCTTCGATTAAAGCTATTCCAAAGAATCCTGAAATAATGGCAATTAGCGTAATTGAAAGATTGAGGTAGAGGGGTAAATAAAATTTTTTTAAATCACAAATTAAAAGTATATAAAGTATTGAAAACAACAAGTATGTAATCAAAGCTTGGTATGAAAAGCCTTCAAAAAGATAAATACTTAATCCTACTGCTAAATGAATAATTTCATGCATAAGATATGTTATTGAAATTGAAGCATTGCATTTTATACATCTTCCCCTTTGCAACAAATATCCCAATATTGGTATTAGATTGATTAGCGAAATTTTTGCCCCACAATTAATACAGTGAGATGGAGGAAGAAACAGATTAATATCAGTCTTTTGAAATTCCATAACTATTAATCTATGAATTACAACAGAGGTTAAGCTACCAATTGATAAAAAAATGATACTTAAAAACGTTATTAAGAAAGCATCCATTAGTAAATGGTTACTTTCTAGTGATCCTAAAGCATATGACTAGCAAGATGATAGCTGGGACAGCATAGGCTGAAATCACCATTAATTTATCAATCATATATCTCTCCTGATGCAAAAGCGTCTGGCCTTCTAAAATCTCCATATCCATAATACATATTATCTTTATACATTATAGTTTGAAGGCATGTTGCTGGATTTATAATTTTAATATTATATTTTAGTTCTAGAAGCTGATTTTTTATTTCTGGATCTATTGATGATTCAATTTGAAGCAAATCAGGTTGCCACTGATGATGTATTCGTTTTGCTGCATTGGCTTCTTCAAGATTCATACCGTAGTCGACGATATTTATAATTGACTGTAAAACTGCAGTAATTATTCTTGAGCCACCAGGGCTCCCGGTTGTGAAGAAAAAATCCCCATCTTTCATAACTATCGTAGGTGTCATAGAGCTTAAAGGTCTTTTGCCTGGAACTATCTGATTAGCTTCAGCTCCAAGAAGACCAAATTGGTTTGGTATTCCAGGCGCAGCAGCAAAATCATCCATCTCATTGTTCATAAGAATGCCTGTATCTTTTATAACAACCCCAGAACCAAATGTTGAATTAAGGGTATAGGTTGAAGAGACGGCATTACCATCTTTATCAACAATAGAAAAATGAGTTGTTTCGTAACTTTCATTGTCACTAAATGTGCCTGGATAAATTACAGAAGAGGGTGTAACTTTACCAACGTTAATCTTTTCATTTATAGTTTTTGCATAATTTTTGCTAATAATTTGAGATACTGGCACCTTATAAAAATCAGGATCACCAAGATACTTAGATCTATCGGCATATGCGTATTTCATGATTTCAGTTAAAAGATTAATATATTCAGATGAGTTATGTTCGATCTTTGAAACATTATGGTTCTCAAGAATATTTAGCATTTGAATAACATGTACTCCACCTGAAGAAGGCGGTCCCATAGTTATAATCTCAGTATCTCTATAGGTTGATTTTAATGGCGTTCTCCAAACCGGTTGATAATTTTCTAAATCATCTTTTGTTATTAAACCGCCATTTAGTTGCATTTGAGTGTGTATTTTTTCTGCAACAGAGCCTAGATAAAAACCATCTCTACCATATTGAGCTATTAATTTTAATGTTTTAGCTAAATCCTTTTGTACTAATTTTTTATTTTCAAAATCTTGATTATTTTTCTGAAATATTTTTCTTGTTTCTGGATAAAAAGATAATTTTGATTCATATTTGACCAACATATCTGATAGGTACGGAGTTATATAAAAGCCATTTTCAGCATGATATATAGCATCCTCAAGAAGCTTACTCCATTCCATTGATCCAAACTTTGAATGAACCTCCCATAGACCGGCTACTGTTCCAGGTACTCCGCTTGCAAGATATCCAAATATTGATAATTTTTGATCGTTAAATGTACCATCTGAATTTAAGTACATATCTTTATCTGACTTGATTGGTGCCTTTTCTCTATAATCAATTGAGAATTGTTTATTTAAAGTAGAGTCATGTATTACCATGAATCCACCTCCACCAATATTTCCAGCTCTTGGAAGCACTACTGCCAATGTAAAACCAACTGCAATAGCTGCATCATATGCGTTACCACCACTATTAAGTATTTTTTCACCTACCGCTGTGGCTAAAAAATGCTGTGTTGTAACCATTCCATTTTTGCCTTGAGCTATATTTTTTTGAGCAGGTTCATAGTTATTAGGATTTATAGTTCCAATAGGCTCATAGGATTGAGCTGATACATTTAACGAGCATATAATAAACACAAAAGTAGATAATGCCCATTGTTGAAAATAGCTAAAATATTGAATACAAAGGTTTGAGCGCATTATAAAAAATCCCTATTAAAAATATACTAAAGTTTATGTTTAGATATAATAACTTTTTTAAATATAAATTATATATACATCATCAATGAAAGACTTATATCAAGAAATATTATCTCAAGTTACAGCGCCTGGTCAGATGTTTGAAACCAAAGAGGTTATCAATGAATTAGGGATTACATTTAATGAATATGTCAATTTTCCGGATAGCATTAGAGGTTATTTAGATTTTGCTCTTTTGCATGCTGATAAAGAGTGCATCGTATTTGATGATGAAAGATATACTTATAAAGAAGTATTTGAAAAGAGTGCTCAGACAGCAAATGCTCTAATTAACGAAGGTATTAGTAAGGGCGATAAAGTTGCAATTTGTATGCAGAATAATCCTGAATTTATTTTTGCTTATTTAGGGATAGTCGGTATTGGTGCCGTTTGTGTTCCTCTTAATTCATGGTGGGTGCCTTCTGAAGTTATATATGGTTTAGAACATTCAGATGCAAAACTTTTATTTGCAGACCAAAAAAGAATGCAAGGCTTGGAATGTCTTAAGGATGTTAAAAAAATTATAACAACTTATACTCCTGACCCATTATTTAAGTCTTTTTCAGATTTCATTAATGAACAATCTATTTCCTTTCCTGAAGTTGAAATTGGTAGAAATGACCCAGCAACTATTTACTATACATCTGGTTCCACAGGAAAACCTAAAGGTGTTTTATCTTCTCAAAAAGCTGTAATTGCAACTCTATTTAGCTGGGCATGTTTTTCTTCTATTATGAAAGAAGTTGATAATCAAAAAAATCCAAATACTCCGCCTTTACTCGATGAGGCTTCAGCAATTTTACTTTGTGTGCCACTTTTCCACGTTACAGGAAGTCATGCTGGTATGTTTATGTCTATATTGGTTGGGCGCAAAATTGTTATGATGAAAAAATGGGATGCAGGCATAGCATTGAAATTAATAGAACAAGAAAAAATATCTGATATCACAGGTGTACCAACACAAACATGGGAATTATTAAATCACCCTGATAGGTTAAATTATGACCTTTCATCTCTAAAGACACTTGGAGCAGGAGGAGCACCAAGGCCGGCAGAACATGTTAAACAGCTTGATTCTGAATTCGAAGCAAGACCAGGTATTGGTTATGGTCTATCAGAAACAAATGCGTTAGGAGCTCTTGGAAGTGGAGATGAATATATTGATCACCCTCAATCAACAGGAAGAGTTGTCCCTCCTTTAACTGAAATTAGAATCATAGATGAAAACTGGAATGAGCTTAGGGAAGGAGAGATTGGTGAAATTGCAATCAAATCCTTAGGAAATATGATTTGTTACTGGAAAAATCCTGAAGCTACAAAAGAATGCATGAGCGACGATGGCTGGTTTAAGTCTGGAGACTTAGGAAAATTCGAATATCCTTTTTTATATATTCTTGATAGAGTTAAAGATATTGTCATTAGAGGAGGGGAGAATATTGCTTGCCCAGAAGTTGAAGCAGCAATGTATGAGCATAAAGATGTCTTAGAAGCAGTTGCATTTGGTATATCAGATGAAAGACTTGGCGAGGTATTATGTGCAGCAATTTTTTTGAGAGAAGACTCGAGTCTGACCTCAGATGAATTACAGTCATTTTTAGCGACAAGATTAGCTTCCTTTAAAATACCTTTAAATATAAAATTTTTAGATAGTAATCTGCCTAAAGTTGGATCAGGAAAATTTGACAAACCAGCCCTGAGAAAACAGTTTGAACAAGAATTTTAAATTTATAATAAAAATACTGTATCTTTTAAAAAAAAAGAGTATAAATATCAAGGTATAGTTTAATCATATTTACTTATGTCACAAAAAATATTAATTATTGAAGATGAGCCAGATATAAGAAAGACCCTAGAATATAATATCTCTAGAGAGGGTTATAAAGTTGTATCTGTATCCTCTTTATCCGAAGGAAAAGAGCAAATTAACTCATCAGATTTTTCTTTAATTTTACTGGATTTAATGCTTCCTGATGGTTCAGGTCTGGACTTATGCAGAGAAATTAAATCTGACAAAGATAAATCTTCAACCCCAATTATTATCCTTACCGCAAAAGATGATGAGGTTGATAAGGTTGTTGGCTTTGAACTCGGCGCTGATGATTATGTAACGAAACCCTTCAGTATCAGAGAGCTTATCTTAAGAATTAAAGCTATTTTAAAAAGGGGTGAAAGTAAAAAAGAAACTCTTGAGGTTCAAAGACAATTTGGTGAACTTACCATGGATATAGATTCACATGAGGTTTTCGTAAATAGCGAACAAATTATCCTCACAGCTCTTGAATTTAGGTTGCTGCGTCAATTAGTTGATAGAAGAGGCCGAGTACAATCAAGAGAGCAATTGCTTTCTGATGTTTGGGGTTATAGTGCTGAAGTAACCACTAGGACTGTGGATACCCATATTAAAAGACTAAGAGAAAAATTAGGCACCATGGGTAAGTATGTTCAAACCATTAGAGGTGTTGGTTATAAGTTCTCAAGAACACCCTAATAGATATATGGGTATAAGATCCCGAATTTTCTTAATTATTTTTGGCTTGCTTTCATTAAGCATCTCAATCACATATATTGTTGCTGAAAGAGACCTAGTAAGCACATTAAAATTTCAAATAGTTAATGAATTAGAAAAGCAAGCCAATCTATTGGTTTCATCAATTGATACTTTAAATAAGTTTAATTCAGAAAAAGAAGCTGATATTGTGGCTGATAAATTAGGTATTGCTTCAAACTCAAGAGTAACATTTATAAGAAACAATGGTGTCGTAATAGGAGATTCTGAATTAAGTTTTGATCAATTAAAGCTTATTGATAATCATGGTAATAGGGAAGAGGTTATAGAGGCTCTTAAATTTAAAACGGGGTGGTCATCTAGATACAGCAGCACACTTGGTAAAGATTTAATATACTTCGCCATTCAGGATAATCAAGTTCCTAACCCTAATATTATTAGAATAGCGGTACCTTTAAATTATTTAGAAAATATTACAGAAACTTTAGGACTATCACTTATTCTACTTTTTTTAGCAGTTTTTATAGTCTCCATCATTGCTAGTGGTGTTGCTGCCAATTATCTTTATTCAAATATACAAGATTTAGCAAATGTTGCCTCAAGTATTTCCAAGGGTAAGTCGATAAAAGATGACATTAAATTACTGCCAACTCAAAGAGTAGATGAATTTGGAAGTGTTGCTAGATCAATTTCACAACTATCAGAGAATTTAAAAGACCAAATTAAAATTATTGCAAAACAAAGAGATCAATTTGGGCTTGTCTTGGATGATTTAGGAGAGGGAATAATAGTTACCAATAGAAAAGGCGATGTGGTTTTTACAAACGAACAAGCTTCAATTATTTTAAACAAAAATAATTTGTTGGATGATAATATTAAAAATTTTGACATACCTGCATTGAATTATTTATTTAAAAGGGTAAAAAATAAGAAAAGAGCTGATATTGAATTTGAAATTAATATTGATCGAAGAACAACAAATTGGGTTTTGGGATCAATGAATCAATCAAAAACAACAGGTCAATTTATTCTTGTTCTACATGACATAACGCAATTAAGACAACTGAATTCAATGAGAAGAGATTTTATATCTAATTTATCACATGAATTACGAACCCCGGTAAGTGTTATAAGAGCAAATTCAGAAACCCTTCTCGATGGTGCATTAGATAACAAAAAAGATGCTAAAGTCTTTTCCAAGGCAATTCTTCATAATGCAGAGAGGCTGTCATCTATGGTATCTGACCTTATTGACTTGTCCAGGATTGATTATGGTGATCTTAAGTTTAATATTTCTTCAATAGATCTTAATAAATTTATTGATTCACTTATATCTTCAATGACAAGTCTTGCTAAGAAAAAGAGTATAACTCTCTCATATAAACCAAATCACAAACATCCAATAAAAGCAGATTCTCAGGCCTTGGAAAGAGTTATGAATAATTTAGTAGATAATGCTTTTAAATATTCGCCTAATGATTCATTTATTGAAATAACAACCTCTGAAAATAAAGAATTTATTAAAGTAATGGTTTCAGATACCGGTATAGGAATATCAAAAACTGATCAAGTATATATTTTTGATAGATTCTATAGAACAGCCTCTGCACGAGCCTCAGAAAACCAAGGAAGCGGCTTAGGTTTGGCTATAGTAAAAAACTTAATTAATAACCTTAATGGTGAAGTTGGGGTAAACAATAGACCTGATGGAGGATCAATTTTTTGGTTTACATTACCAATTGATAAGTAATATTTAATTTACATATATATATTACTATATTATACTGTCACATAAATGTCACATATATGACACATAAATAACATTTGGAGACAAGTCATGATTACTACTTTTTGGAATAAATTTCACTCCTTTATGAAATCCGGAAGACTTAATAAAGTTATTAAATTATCTGGAATTAAATAACTCTTAATATAAACATTCACACTGTTTATAAATAAAATTCTTATTCATTTCATTACGTCCATTACTTACTTAAATTAAGAGTATATTAAAAGAAACATATTGAATTAGGCTACAATATTAACTGTGATGCCTAACTTTAAACTCTTAAAAAAAATATTTTTATCTATACTTATATTGCCAGCTGGCTTGCTCATTTTTTCTTTATTTCAATCTTTTTTAAATAAACCGGTAATAGATAAAATTGAGAATTTAAATTTTAATGAATTAAAAAATGAATCAATTTTAATAAAAGAAAAAGATTATTTAATTGAGGAAAACAATCAAGCAGAATTTAATTATATATTGATAGGTATAAGGTTTGGCAATCAAGACTCTTCTGTAATCGTAAAAAAAGGCAATAAAGAATTTCTTGTTACGCTTGGAGATTTTCTTGAAGGCTCATTTGAGCTTGTTGAAGTAAATCAAAATGATGCCTTATTTCTTAAAGGACAAAAAATGTATAGAATTGAGAGACAAAAAGATAAATAGGTAATATGCAAACTTTTAATAAAATTTTACTAGTATTAATGTTTTCCTTCGGAAGCATTCATTCACTTTACTCACAAGATTCTTTTATCTTAAATTATGAAGATGTTGATATTAAAAAAGTAACTCAAGATATAGCTCAATTTTCAAAAAAAACAATTATCCTTGACCCAAGAGTTAAAGGAAGAATAACAATTTATTCTAATGCAAATTTAAATAGAACTCAGGTATGGGATGTATATTTAAGAACAATTCAAGTAAATGGTTTTAGTGCTATTGTAGAAGACAGTTTTGTTAGAGTTGTTCCAGAAAACGAGGCTACAAGAGATAAGAATGCTTCATCAGCATCCTCTGGTGATTATCAGACAGTTGTTTTACCATTATTTAATAGATCAACTGAAGAGATTCTGCCAATGATTAAGCCAATTACCGGAAGACAATCTCATCTATCTAGTATTCCATCAGTAAACTCCATTTTACTAGTTGACAGAGTAAGTAATGTAGAAAGAATTAGCAATTTAATAAAAGATCTTGATAAAAATAATACTGCTAAAATCTCGATATTAAAGCTTGATAATCTATCATCAATCGAAGCAGTAAGAATATTAGATAAGCTAAAGGCTCAAAACAACCCAACAATTAACAAATTTATTGCTATTCCATTTAGTCCATCTAATTCCGTAATAGTTTCAGCTAATGAATTTGTTACTGCTAACATTAAAGATACACTTAAATCACTAGACGGAGATGTTAAATCAGACGATTCCATTGATGTTATATATTTAAAATATGCAAAATCTGCAGATATAGCTGCAATATTAAACTCTATTTCTGGTGGTTTTATTCCTGATGCTGATGGCATTAAAACTGTAATCACTCATCATGAAAAAACTAATTCCTTAATTGTTTCATCCGCTGAAGCAAATCTCGGCACAATAAGGAATATTATTTCACAACTTGATATAAGAAGAGCTCAAGTCTTAGTTGAGGCAATTATTGTAGAGCTTTCAGAAACAGCAGCAAAAAATCTTGGAATTGAGACCATTTTCAATGGAACTGATAAAGACAGCTTACCAATTGGTATAACAAGGTTTGGAGGCTCAGGTCCAGATTTACTCTCAATAGTTGGATCTACAGCTGACAGTACAGACGTAACTTTATCGACTACTGCATCAGCTTCATTACTAAATACCCAAGGATTAATTGCTGGTTTTGGTGATCTAACTCCTGGCAAAGATAACTTTGTTGGTATTATCAATGCAATATCCCAAGACTCTAATTCAAATATTCTCTCAACTCCTTCAATTATGGCGATGGATAATGAGCTTGCAACTTCAATCATTGGTCAAGAGATTCCCATCACAACGGGTGAAAGTTTAGGAACAAATAATGCAAACCCATTTAGAACAACATCAAGACAAGAAGTTGGTATTAAGCTTGAAGTAACACCCCAGATAAATGAAGGCAGTTCAGTAGTTCTTCAGATTAAAATTGAGGTTTCAGGTGTTGCAGGAGTTCCTATGAGCGGCATAGATATTATTACTAACAAAAGAGCCATCGAAACAACAGCACTTATTGATAATAATCAAATTATTGTATTAGGTGGACTTGTTGATGAGGACACACAAGATAGTATTTCTAAAGTTCCTTTTCTTGGTTCACTTCCTTTGCTTGGAAAATTATTTCAATCTTCGTCATCTACAACTGTTAAGAAAAATCTAATGGTTTTTTTAAGACCCACAATAATCACTGATTCAAATTCAGCAAATGCAACTTCAAATGAAAAATATAACTATATTAAAGCAAGACAAATGCTTTCAGGCGAATCAACTAAGTTAATCGACTTAACTGAAACTCAAGATTAACAAAAAATGTCTGATACAGAAGTAAGACACAATACCTTTAATATTTTTCCGTATGACTTTGTAAAAGAAAATCAAGTTATAGCAAATATTACTAAAGACGGTTATGAGGTTATTTCACCCAATAAAATATCACCTGATTTATATCATGAAATATACAAGTTCCTAAAAAATGACTTTATTTTAACTTTATGTAATGCAGAAAATTTTAATGAATTATTAACTAATACTTTTTCTATTAATAATGCATCTAATGATATTTCTGAGGAGTTATCCGATGAGTTTGATCTTCAAACTTTTGCTGGATCTATTTCTGCCACTGAAGATTTACTTAGCGGTTCAAATGATACTCCTATAATTAAGTTAATAAATGGAGTAATTAGTCAGGCAATTAAAGCTAGGGCATCTGATATACATTTTGAGCCCTATGAAGATAGAATTGTTGTTAGGTTTAGGGTAGATGGAATTCTTAGGGAAGTTCTTTCTCAAGATAGCAAGATTTCATCTGTTTTAATATCAAGAATAAAAATTATTTCAGGCTTAGATATCTCAGAAAGAAGACTGCCTCAAGATGGCAGGGTATCTCTTTCCCTAGGAGATAAAAGTATTGATGTGAGAGTGTCGACTTTACCTTCGTCATATGGTGAGCGAGTTGTTTTAAGACTTCTTGATAAGCAATCGGCTCAAATAAATATAGAAGATTTAGGTCTGCCATCTAAAATACTTTCAAACTACAAATCTTCTCTTAAGAACCCTGAGGGTATAATTTTATTCACAGGGCCTACAGGTTCAGGAAAAACTACTACTTTATATGCAGGTCTAAGGTACTTAAGTGATTCTTCACAAAATATACTTACAGTAGAAGACCCAATTGAATATACGTTGAGAGGGATAGGCCAGACCCAAGTAAATCCTAAGACAGGGTATACATTTGCCAGAGGTCTTAGAGCAATTCTCAGACAAGATCCAGATGTCGTAATGGTTGGTGAAATGAGAGATGTTGAGACAGCTCAGATTGGTATTCAAGCAAGTTTAACAGGGCATTTAGTTCTTTCAACAGTTCATACAAATAGTGCTATTGCAGCTATTACAAGATTGAGAGATATGGGTATCGAGTCTTTTTTGCTAGCTTCTAGCTTAAGAACAATAATCTCTCAGAGACTTGTAAGAAGATTGTGTTTGGATTGCAAAAAAGAAGAAGTAGCTTCAACTCAAGCACAAAAACTATTTAATTTAGATTCATCTCAAAAGGTGTGGAGCTCAATTGGTTGTAGTTCATGCTCTCACACAGGCTATCAAGGAAGAATTGCTATTGCAGAATGCATACAGATAGACAAAGAATTAAAAGAATTAATACACAATAATGCATCAGAAAATGCAATAGCAAACCATGTATTTAAAGAGAATAAATCTATTGATGATGCATCTCTAGAATTACTAAAAAATGGTACTACCTCTTGCGAAGAACTTATAAGAGTTGGAAATCTGAAAGAAGATGTCAACATTTAACTATACAGCTCTTGATAAGCTAGGAAAAAAGAAAAAAGGAGTACTTAGTGCTCAGTCCGAAAGAGAAGCAAGAAAATTTATAAAAGACCTTAATTTCACCCCTATAACAGTTACTCAGTCAGAGGGTGTTAGGGGTATAAAATCTAAATTTAAAAACAAAGATATAGTAATTATGACAAGGCAAATAGCAACGCTTCTAGAGGCAAATATGTCCATCATAGATGCTTTAAAAATTACTGCAGATCAGATAAATAATAAAGATCTTATAACTATCTTATATAGCCTAAGAGAGGATGTAATCCAGGGTAAAAGGCTTGGTCAGTCGATGATGAAGTACCCTGGAGTATTTAATAATACATATTCATCACTTGTTACGGCAGGTGACTCGTCAGGAAATCTGGATACTATATTTAATAAATTAGCAGACTATCTTGAAGAAAGTGCTTCAATACGTCAAAAAGTTATTTCAGCATTAACCTACCCATTTATATTAATTGGTTTTTCGATCATAGTGATAATATCTCTTTTAGTTTTTGTTTTACCTCAAGTAATCAATCAGTTCATTAAAGCGGGAGCTGAACTACCATTAATTACAAAATTATTGCTTGGTTTGTCTAATAATATATTTATTATTCTCTTTGTTATTTTGGCCATGTCTATAGGCTTAACTCTTTTATACAAGAAGTTCATCTCTCAGAAAAATAATCATATATCGGCCCATAAACAGTTTCTTAAGATCCCGCTTATAGGTAATTTTATTCTAACTTCAGAAATTGAAAGGTTTTCAAGCACCATGGCTTTGATCATGGAATCAGGAACTAATTTAGATACTGCCTTGGATGAGTCTGCTAAAGTTTTTAATAATAAATATTTAAATAGTCTAATAATTGAAGCTAAAAATGATGTTATTGAGGGTAAAGACTTTATATATTCATTAAATCAAACAAATATTTTTCCAGAAATATTTATTCAACTTATATCAAGTGGTTATAAATCTGGAAATATAATTAAAATGTTTCATAAATCCTCAAGTTTTTTAAAGAACGAAATTGAAACCAAAAGATCTATTTTCTTATCATTACTAGAACCTCTTGTTATTATTTTTATGGGCGGATTTATAATGTTAATAGTTCTAGCTATACTTATACCAATAATGCAAATGAACACACTTTCCTTGGGATAAAATAAATGAAAAAGAATGAAAAAGGTTTCACGTTAATAGAATTAATGGCTGTTCTGGTAATACTTGGAATACTTGGAACTATAGTTGTTGTAAATGTTGCTCCAGTATTTCAAAGAGCAAATCTAGAAAAAATAAAAGCTGATATAGCTCAGACTGAAAAAGCTTTAGAAATGTATAAATTCAATGAACTGCAATATCCAACAACATCTCAAGGACTCGAGGCTTTAATTATTCCAAATGCCTCATTAAGGAATCCTTATTTATTTCCTGAGGATGGTTACATATCTTCTTTGCCTTTAGATCCATGGGGTAGGGAATACCTTTATGAATTCCCACCAAGAAAATCAAAAAAGTTTGATTTATATACACTAGGATCAGATGGAATGGAGGGTGGTACTGGAGATGACACTGACATCGGCAACTGGATGCAATAAATTATCTAAAGGTTTTACACTTATTGAAATATTAATAGTCCTTATTATAATCGGAATAGCTTCATCATTAATATTTTTAAATTTTAGTTCCGCTTCATCAATTGCAAAGAACCAGTCCTCTTTTCAAAATGCTTTTAATTTTCTTACAGAGGAAAGCATTGTTACTGGCAATATAATCGGCTGGCATGCAAATAATGAAAATGAGTTTTCTTATATTTTAGATTATAAAAATACATTCATAGAAAACTTAGATAACCCATATTCTAATAATTGGAATAATTTATCACAATTTAGAAAAACTTATCAATCGTCTGATGGGTCTATAATTGATTTTGAAAATTACAAAGAGGATTTACCTTTAATAATATTTTATCCGTCCGGAGAAAACTCAGGTGGAATAATTAGTATTTTTCTTAATGACTACATTCAACAAATTACTATAAATACAAATGGAAAGATTATTTCTGAAATCACTTCGGATTAGCAGAGGCTTCAGTCTAATTGAAGTTGTTGTTGCTTTATTTATATTAAGCACGTCAATAATAGTTTTATATAATCTAATTTTATCAACCAACGTTTCTATTTTTAATTTACAAGATCATTATCTATCTAAACAGGTTGCAAATAATAGGATTGCATTAATACATTCTATTGAAAAACCAAGTATTAATTCATATAGGGATGGTTATATGGAAATGGGTGGAAAAACTTGGGAGTGGCAAGAAAATTTTAAAGAAGTCGATACAAAAGATTTCATAAAATACGAAATACTAATCAAATTAAAAGATTCTGAGAGATACATATATAGAACAGAAGGATTTATAGTAAATGAATAATAAAGGATTCACTATAATAGAGGTATTAGTGACCCTAATTATCTTGTCAATGATAGCTATAATCACCTCAAATATTTTACAATCTTCATTAGAATCTGAGAAAGAGTCTACTCAACGCCTAAATTCAATAAAAGAACTTAACTTAGCATCTAGTATTTTAAGAAGAGATATCAGGCAAATTGCTAATGTTTCTATAAAAGATTTCTATGGCAATAAGATGTATGGAACATTTATTAGTGAATTAAACTCAGATAATTTAATGTTTACAACCAAGGTAAAGTCTTTTTCAAATGCAGTATCTCCTCTTAAAAGAGTTCAATATGTGGTTGAGGACAAGAATTTTGTTAGAAAACAATATTACTCTTCAAACCCATACAACCAAGATGAGTATGTAAAGTCAATCATCATAAATGATATTGACAAGCTCCAGTTATCTTTCTTGAATGAAAATAAATGGCATCAATCTTGGCCGGTTAGTCCAATTACTTCAAAAAAAATACCAACTCTTATAAAGATTGAGTTCAGTTTAGACAATAAAGACTATAACTGGATTATCAATCCAAATATTGATTATGCATTACAAAACTAAAGGAGTTGTATTAATTTCAGTCCTCCTAACTGTTTTATTGCTATCCTCTATTGCTGTAGTAATTGGTAATAACTACTTTGTTTCTTTTAAAAGAGCTCAGTATTTAGAATTCCAAACGGTATCCTTAAATATTTTTTCAAGCATAGAATCGTTAGCATTAAAAAAAATTGACAATGAATTAAGGTTTAATTCGAAAGTCCATGCTAATAATAACGCTCTTTTTAGCAATGATTTTATATTTGAGACTCAAAAGGGTTTGGTTAGTGGAAAAATTATAGATGCTTCAAATTGCTTTAATATCAATGCTTTACTTAAAAAAACTAAGAACACTTACAAACCTAATAAGGATAATATTGTTATTTTTAAGAGATTGTTAATGTTTAGTGAGGTTGAAAATAATTTAATAGATGAAGCTATTGATCAAATTATAGATTGGATTGATGAGGATGATAACCCAAGAGCTTTTGGCCTTGAAGATTACTATTATTCAGGACCACTTAATAATCCAAAAGAATACACATCAGGAAGAACTTTTTACAGTATTCAAGAAATTAAAAGCTTGCCAGCAATAAGAGCTATAGGTTGGGAGGTCTTTATGAAATACTTCTGTGCACTTCCTCACAATGATTTATCAATTAATATAAATACGATTACGGGGAATAAGTCATTACTCCTAAGCTCTTTATTTGAAAACCTTTCTTACAGTGATGCTGAATATGTTATTGATAACATTCCCGAGAATGGCATCAAGAACCTAAACGAACTATCAGATTTATTTCCATCATATAATTTAGAAAAGTCTCAAGATTACATCAAGTTCTCTTCAAATACCTTTGAATTAATAACAAGTCTTTCATATGAGAACTATTATTCAGAATCTAAAAGTAAAATTTACTATGGCGCTAATAATAATAGCTATATTACTTCAAGAATTTATAATGGTATTTAAATGAGTCTATACATAGCACATATATTAAACATCAATACAGATTCTATTAATGTGTATGAGCAAACGAATTCTAAAAGCTCTATGTTTAATATCTCCTCTCTAGCTGAATTAAATATACTCAATGAGTCTGACAGACTTCTAGTCTTAATTCCGTCATCAACAGTAACCTCTTATGAGTTTGAAGAAAATAAATCGCTATCAAAACAAATAAATATTGCTAATTTTATCTCTGAGGTTGACTCGACTTTTGCTGACCCAGTTTCTAATAATGATTACTTTCTTCATAATAATGCCGCATATGTTGTAGATAAATTTTTCTTAAAAAACCTAAATACATCCTTGAGTGAATTAAATACAAATATTTATGTTTTACCTGAATATTTAATAAATGCAGTTGAAGGAAATGATGTAATAACAGAGTTTGAAGGCAGATTTATGATTTCTTATTCAAATAAAACCGGCTTTGCATTGGATCATAATTCCCTTACCCAATACATAGAAATTGTATTAAATAAAAATCCAAATTTTAATCCATTAATTTTTAGTACAAATAAAGATCTTTTAAATAGGTTTGGTGAAAAAGTAAAAAATAAATCATTTGATATAAGTAGTATTGATCTTTCAGATATTAATAACCTGCCAAATTTTTTTAAATTACAAATTTCTTTAAGTTTATTTAGTAAAAAAATGAATTTATCAAAAATACAAATCGCAATAAGTCTTCTAGCTTTATTTATTGTTATGGCAGGGCCAAAGTATTTAATTTATAAAAATAATACTAATGCAAAGATTTATTCATCTTCAACTTTTAGTATTTTTAAAGCTATAGATAAAGACGTAAATAGAGTGATTGCTCCTAAATCGCAAATAGATCAAATATTAGAACAATTACCTGAATCAAATTTTTATTCTGTGGAATTACCTAATTTAGATATATTTTTAAAATATGGAGCTAATTATATTTCAGACATTTCTATTGATGTTAATACTTCTGTTATATCAATAAAAATAAATTCTATGCCAGATTTCCAATTTAATATTTTAAAAAATAATGCAGAAAGATTTAATATCAACATAATAAATGATGACCTTAATTCCATTGATGGCTTTATAAATGGCATCCTCAAGGTTGGGTATAGAAATGAATAGCTTCTTCAACGATCTTCAAGTAAGAGAAAAAAAATTATTACTTGGAGCCTTAGTGTTAATTTTTTTATTTGTAGTTTTTGTTTATATTAATTCTGTATATGACGAATACCTAATGTCTAAAAAAAATCTAAGTAAAGCAAAAAGTGATTATGAATATGTATACAAGAGGGTATCAACATTAAAATTATATCTAGATAGAACTGTTCTTAACGAATCTAATATTAATCTAATCATCACCTCTAATGATTTAGCTAGCTTAATCTCTGATCTTAGCATTGATAAAACAGATAAATCAGTTTCAGTGGTATTTAAAGCAAAGGATGCGATTAGTGCAATCACTTTATCTGAGAATATTATAAATAAAACAGAATTACAGATAAATAAAATAAATTATAAAAACTTTAATGATAGTATTGGCGTAATTCTTGAATTTAATTTCTAGATATTGAAATTTTCTTTGAATACAACTCATGAAACGTTTTTACTGCAATAGAGTCTGAGACACCCCACTTTGTAGATTTAATCTCTTGAACTTTTAGAATTTTAATTATTTCTAAGTATATTTGTAGTGCAAAATCTATTACATCAGCTCTATCTTTTTGAAGCTTATAAGAAGAGATTTTTGAATCAACATCTAACTTATTAAGGTTTATAACCTCTTTAATAAAATTTTTTGATTTCATTTTTTTAACACTATTGATGTTTAAAAATGAACGAATATTCCCACCTAATCCAACTAGTGTTGTAATCTCAGATTGTTTACTTAGCCATTTTTTTAATCTTAACCATTCTGCAGGATCATCTTTGCATAACATGCCCCTAACTGCGCCTAACTGAAAGGATTGGATAATATGTTTATTATTCTGATATATATAAATTTCAGTGCTGCCTCCACCAACATCAACATACACTTTACTAGTTCTAGACTGTGCCTTTGGATGAAATCTGATTAATTTTGCCTCTTCAAGGCCAGAAATAATTCTTATAGGATGTTCTATTTTATTCTCAACATATCTTCTAGCTTCTTCTGAGTTTTGAGTGTCTCTAAATGCACTAGTTGCGACTATCTCATACATAGATATTTTATTTTTAATAAAGTTTTTTTGATATTTTCTTAAGGTTTTTACAAGAAGATCTAATTTATCTTTTGCTAATAATCCATTAGTAAATACATCAGTTCCTAATCTTATAGGTGATCTAATTCCTTCAATAAATTCTATAGAAGTTGGCGTAGTTTTAAATATCTTTGATTTAACCGCATTTGTACCAATGTCAATTGAAGCAATTTTCATTATGTATCATCACTATATTTTGTAATTATCATAAACTGCTCATAAGTAAGATTATCAAACTTAACACCTTCAATTGAAGCACTGTAACTAGTTAATCCTTTAGAATATCTAGCTGGTTTTAATATTTTCTTGTTTTCATAACTTGTCTTAATTAAAAGATATCTTAAAGAAGTAAGTCTTCCAATCATCTTATTGTTTGAATTAATTGATATCCAGGGAGATTCTTCGGTAGCTGTTTTGTTAAACATTTGCTGCTTATATAAAGTAAATGCATCCCATTTAGTAACAATTTTCTCATCATTTTTTGATAACTTCCAATATTTTAATTGAGAGTTTTTTCTTGCATTCATCCTTCTTGCTTGCTGGTCTTTAGAAAGAGAAAAATAGAATTTAATTAACTCAACGCCTTCATCGATTAGTTTTTTTTCCCAACCATTTACTTTCTTCATAAAAAGTCTGTATTGATTTTCTGTGCAATATCCCATTATTGGTTCAGTTATAGCTCTTGTGTACCATGATCGATCAAGAAATGAAATTTCTCCTTCTTTAGGAATTACTTTTTTCCATCGTTGAAACCAGTGTGACGATTCCCACTTTGAAGGAATGCCTAGCTGGATATAGTTAAAATTATTTGGTCTTAAATACTCAGAGAAAAATTTAATAGCTGAACTTTTACCAGCAGTGTCTCGGCCTTCAAAAACTATACATAATTTCCTATTATTTTTTATTACATCTTCTTGAAGTTTGAGTAATTCTATCTGTAGTCTTCTTTTTTCAATAGCATATGCTTTGGCATCAAGTCTTTTATATTCTGATTGATCAAGTGATATAAGCTTCATTTATATATATTTTTTTATAAATTAAATATATTAAATTCACTTAAAAGTACAAATTATTTAACACAAACGTCACAAGACATTAGTTAAATATTCTTACAAACTATTGTTTATTAAGGAATTTAATTATGGAATCGTTATTTTTAGACCCCACACTGATATTAATTATAGCTGCTTTTGCAGGGTTTTTCATGGCATTCGGTATTGGTGCTAATGATGTTGCTAATGCAATGGGAACATCAGTAGGCAGTAAAGCAATTACATTTAAACAGGCCATCTTTATAGCTGCAATATTTGAATTTCTTGGTGCTTATCTTGCTGGTGGTGAAGTTACTTCAACCATAAGAAAAGGTATTGTTGATCCAAATTTGTATGTTGGAAAAGAAAATATATTTATTATTGGCATGATGTCTGCTCTTTGTGCGGCTGGAACATGGCTTCTTATTGCAAGTTCAAGAGGGTGGCCAGTATCTACAACTCATTCTATCGTCGGCTCCATAGTTGGCTTTGTAATAATTTCAATGGGTTTTGAAGCTGTATCTTGGGGCAAAGTTGGAACTATTGCTGCTAGCTGGGTTGTATCACCAGCTATATCTGGAACATTTGCATTTCTTTTATTTCTTAGTGCAAAGAAATTTATTCTTGATAGAAGAGATCCATCTCAGGCTGCAGTTACTTTAATCCCAGTTTATAGTTTTTTTGTAGCAGTTATTATTGGCTTAGTTACTGCAAGAAAAGGGCTCAAGCATGTTGGTCTTCCATTAACGGACAACGAAGTAGTTTTGGTAACAATAGGTTTTGGTGTTTTTGTCTCAATCATTTCAGCTATTTTATTAAATATTAATAAAGAAAAAATTAGAGAATACGGTGTTGAATCCGCTTTTGCTATTTTAATGATAGTTACTGCTTCTGCAATGGCTTTTGCTCATGGTTCAAATGATGTTGCCAATGCAATCGGCCCTATGTCTGCAATAATCAGTGTTGCATCTGAAGGAGCAATAGGTGCTAAAGCTGCTGTAAGTCCATGGGTTTTATTGATTGGTGGTATTGGAATTGTTTTTGGTTTGTCCATGCTTGGTGGACGTGTTATTAAAACTGTTGGAAGCAAAATAACACACTTAACTCCAAGTCTTGGTTTTTCTGCAGAAATGGCTGCTGCATCTACAGTTGTAGCTGCTACATATATAGGATTTCCAATCTCAACTACACATACTTTAGTAGGTGCAGTTATAGGTGTTGGATTAGCAAAAGGTGTTTCACATTTAGATTTAAGCTCTATTGGAAGAATTATTTTATCCTGGGTTGTAACAATTCCTGCCGGGGCTTCTCTAACAGTTCTATTTTATATTTTGATAAGACTTGCAACTGGAGTTTAGCTAGTAAATCTATAAGAATCTGAAAATCAAAGTGCTAACAAAAAAATTAATAGCTGAATTTGTTGGCACTTGTTTTCTTGTGATGATAGTAGTTGGGTCTGGAATAATGGCACAGAATTTATCTTCTGACCAAATTATAATTCTTCTTGCAAACACAATTGCAACAGGTGCTGGCCTGACTGCGCTCATATGGATTTTTATCACAATCTCAGGTGCACATTTCAATCCAGCAGTAAGCTTGATTATGTACTTAAACAATGAGCTAAAACTTAATGAATATATTTATTTTATATCCGTTCAATTTGTTGGTGGTTTTTGGTGTGTACTGCTAGCTAATATTATGTATGGACTTGATCCTATTCAATTTGCTGAGAATCAAAGAGGGGGCTTAAACATTTATTTCAGTGAGTTTATAGCTACCTTTGGATTAATTATGACAATAATTGGTGTAAAAAATTTTAATACATTTGCAATTGCTCCCGCGGTAGGCCTGTATATTTCAGCTGGTTATTGGTTTACATCTTCTACATCTTTTGCAAACCCAGCTGTAACCTTATCTAGAGCCTTTACTGATACATTTACAGAAATAAATTACGAGTTTATTCTACCGTTTATAATTTTTCAGTTATTTGGAGCTTTATCAGCTATGTTTATGATGAAGTTAATACAAAGAGATAATTAAATAGTTCTTAATTTAGGAGCTTTGATTAACCCAGTTGAGCATGTATGAATATCCAGCTCTATGGGCCTCAATTTTACCAGTCTCGTTGAGCAAGCCGCCTTCTTTAACATTTAATGAAAATATAGAAATAATTATTTGAGTAAGGACTCTATATACTCCATCTTTATTATGCATTTCTGGGAGCTTAATATTTGATTCAGTAAATGTTTCTATATTTTCAGCTAGTAATCTCATGGCAGATGAATTTATTGGAGGAGCTATTGTATTATTTAATATTATTATCTGCGATGAACGAGACTCTTGAAAATAGTCATAAAGTATTTCGACACACCTTAAGATCACAACTGATAAATTTTCAGTACTTATATTAGATGATCTTTCTTTAAAATATTTTGAACAGTCTTGTACATATTTTAAAATTAATGCTTCTTTTACACTATCAGGAGTTGGAAAAAATTTATAAGTAGACGTTCTTTTAAGACCAGAATATTTTGATATATTTGCAATTGTTAAAAACTCCAAACCCTCATCTAAGAGTATAATTTCTGCAGTTTCTAGAATTATTTGAATTCTTTTTTTACTTCGCTCTTGTTTGGCTTCAGGCATTCATAGATTATCGACAAATGTTTATAAAAAGTAAATATTAATAGTTTTTTGTTACAAAATTGTTTTGAAGTTACACAAATGTGTCTTGGTAGTAATTTTTATGAAAACACTTAATTTTGAGTGAATACATGAAAAAAATATATGATTTAATAGCAACATTAAATTAACTATTAATATTAAATTATGAAAAATAAATTAACTACTCTAGCAACAAAGCTTTTTTTAATAACATTTATGACATTTAACTTTACCTTAAATGCATCTAGTGATTTCTATGGAAAAATTAATATGAGCATAGCTCAAATTGACGATGGTCTAGATACAGAAACAGATACCTTAAATAATGCTTCAAGAGTTGGTTTTAAATCTAAATTAAAACTATCAGATAATCTTAATTTTTTAATACAAATTGAAAATGAAATAGATCCTACTGACGGTAGAGCAGATGGGGATAAAGTTTTTAAACAGAGAAATACCTTTATTGGCATATCAGGAAATTTTGGTAAGTTTTTTGCTGGAACACACGATACCGCTTTCAAAAAAGCTCAATTAAAAGTTGATCTTTTTAATGATACTCAGTCTGATATAAAGAATATTTTACGTGGTGAGAATAGAATGCAAGATTTAGTAGGTTATGAATCGCCAGAATTATTTAATGGGATTAAGATTGTGATAAATAACATAAAAACTTCTGATAAATCTTACCAGTCATATTCATTAAATTACAACTCTGATTCATTTAAAGCTTCTTATAGCATTGATACAGGACTCAAAGGTTATGATAGTCACAGAGTAACCTCATCTTATGTATTTAACAAAACTACATTAGGTGTTATTTACCAAGACTCAGAAAAAACTACTATTGGAAATAACGAATCTGGTTATGTTTATAGTATTAAGCATAAAATTTCCAAAAAGGGTTCTTTATTATTTCAAGAAGCTAAATCAGATATGAAGGTATTGGGCGGTAAACAAACAAGTTTTGGGTACAATCATCAAATAAGAAAAGAATTAAAAGTTTTTACAGCCTATTCACAATTATCAAAAGATAATTCACCTGATAAGGATTGGATTACTTTAGGCTTTGAGTATAAGTTCTAATCTAAATTTAATTTTTGAATAAATAAATTAATATCCCTTGCAAGCTGCATTGGTTTCTCCAGTGCAGCGAAATGGCCACCATCATAATCATTCCACTGTACTATGTTATAAATATTTTCCGCCCATACTTTCGGAGGTAGCATTATATCTTTTTTAAATATTGCCCCAGCCATGGGTTGCTGTATTGAATTAAAAGAAAACCCAAAATCCCCATTCTCTTTATAAAGCCTAGCAGACGATGTTATTGATTCAGTGAACCAGTATAAAGAAATAATACTTAAGACCTCATCATTAGTTACAACAAGATTGTTATCATTTCCTTCAAACCACCCATAGAATTTTTCAGAAATCCAAGCTGCTAGACCAACTGGAGAGTCATTTAAACCATAGCCTATTGTTTGCGGCTTTGTTTTATGTATTTCATAGTAACCATAACCTTGTGTTTTGTACTTATTAAAATTTTCAAGCAACTTCAATTCTTTATCTGTTACTCCTTCCATAGGATTTTCGGTATTCGGAGGAAACGCAATTACTAAGTTTAAATGTATACCAATACAGTGTTCAGGAAATAGCTCAGCCATCCATTTACTCACTGTAGCTCCCCAATCTCCTCCTTGAACTACATACTTTTTATATCCTAGCGCCATCACTAACTCATGTTGTAATTTTGCAATTTCTTTAGAATTCATACCAGTTGATTTTGGTTTATCAGAAAAGCCAAACCCGGGCAGTGAGGGACAAATTATATCTACTGGAATTTTAGATTCCTTTTGTATTATTGGAATAATTTTAATGAATTCTTGGATACTTCCAGGCCAGCCATGCGTCATGACAAGAGGCACTGCATCTTTATGATCAGATTTAGCATGTAAGAAATGAATACTCAAACCTGAGTTTGTTTTAAATTTAAAACTGCCTATATCGTTAATCTTTTTTTCTTGATCTTTCCAATTAAATTCATCTACCCAGTATTTTGAAAGGTCTTTAAGAAATGACATTTTTGTTCCATGAGACCAGTATTGATCATTTATTTCATCCGGCCATCTCGTATGTTTTATTCTGTTATGCAAATCAGAAATTTGTTCATCAGCTACATTGATTATGAATTCATTTATCATTTATGTTTCCCAAAAATATGTATGTAAACTATAAGGTATCTGCTTAAATAAAGTAAAATACATACATTGATAATAATTGAATAACGTATGTTTGAAAAAATAGAAATCTATTTAAATGCTAATGCTGAATATGCATGGATATTTATTTTATTCTTTGCTTTTCTTGAGTCGTTTATTCTATCTGGCGTAATAGTATCAAGCGCAATTCTTTTTTCAGTCTGTATCCTTATTTACAATACAGATTTAATGCCAATAACTGCTATTGTTCCTGTTGCAATTATTGGAGCGCACGCGGGTGATATGTTTGGATTTATGTTTGGGAAAACCATAGGTCCTCAGATTATGTCTACAAAGGTTGTAGCTAAAAGAAAAAAAACGATAGCTAGAGCTCAAAAATTTTTAGATAAAACAGGGTCCTATACTGTAATTTTAGGAAGATTTATTCCCGCTATAAGACCTATAGTTCCATTTTTGCTTGGTATTTCTGATCTAAAGATTGTAAGATTTTATGTGGCTGATGTTATTGCTTGTATTTGTTGGGGCTTAGCATTAGGTTTTTTAGTAACAGGAGTAGGTTCAGTACTGGGATAATATTATGTTAAGTATTTTTATATTAGTTGTAAGCACTATAGCTTTAGTTTATTTATTAATTCAGCTAGTAAAAGCTAAACAGCAAGGCAGGTTTTTACAAACATTAAGAGATTTATTTATTATTCTTCTAGCAATCCTCATGACTGCTGCCATTTTTTATATTGGCTACAGATTTTTTAGAGCATTTTAATTCTTATTAATGTCTTCAACTTTATTTGAAAAAATTATTAATAGAGAGATTCCCGCAGATATTATCTATGAGGATGAGCTTTCGATTGTTATAAAAGATATACAACCACAGGCTCCTACCCATCTATTAATTATTCCAAAAAAAGTTATTCCAAAACTTTCTGATGGCTTGGAGGAAGATAAAGAGACATTAGGTCATATGATGTTAGTGGCTGGAAAGGTAGCAGATTTATTAAATCTAGATGATACTTTTAGGATTGTTATTAATAATGGAGCTAAAGCAGGTCAAAGTGTATTTCACCTGCATTTGCACCTTTTATCCGGCAGATCTCTTAATTGGCCCCCAGGCTAATAAAAGATATAAGCACCAAGTCCTAATAAAAATACTATAGAACCAATACCCATTACAAAGTATCCACCAAGCTTAATAGTCTGACTATCACTCATGATTTTCTCCTCCCTTTAAAAAATATATCAAAAATATGCTCATTTACAAGGTTATTTAATATTATTCCATATAAAATAAAACTATAAATTTAAAGTGAGCTAACTTGGATACCTCTTCGCATAAAACTTTTACAAAAACGGTTAAGTCCTGGATTGCATATGATGCTGGTAATTCAGCCTTTGCTACAACTGTGGTTGCAGCATTTTTTCCAATTTTCTATCTTGAATTTTGGGCGTCGACGATGCCCAAAGTTGAAGCATCTATATATTTAAATTGGACATTAGTTATATGTAATTCCTTAATATTGCTTTCAGGTCCAGTTATTGGTGCATACACTGATATTAATAGATCAACCAAAAGTGCACTCAATATGTTTACTATAGTTGGGGCTCTTTTTGTTGGCTCTCTTTTTTTTATTGATGTTGGTTCTTGGCTTTATGCACTGATTTTTTTTGGAATTGCCAATTATTGTTTTTGTGTTGCGCAAATTCCATATGACAAAATTTTGACGAAGATAACCACACCTAATAATTTTTCTATTATTTCAAATCAAGGTTATGCATGGGGTTATTTTGGAGGAGGAGCATTATTTTTATTGAATGCTTTAATGAGCATATATCCCAGTTCTTTTGGTTTAGCTTCGCAGGCTGAGGCTATCAGAGTTTCTTTTTTAATGGTTTCGATTTGGTGGCTTTTATTTTTAATACCATTGTTTTTGAACTTTAAAGAAAATAAAACCGAAAAACATTCTATGAGTGTCTTTAGCTCTTCATTTAAAAATATTTTCAAAACACTTAAATCAGTTTATCAATATAAAAATGCTTTCTTGTTCTTAATAGCATTTTTTTTGTTCATTGATGGCGCTCACACCGTCATATATCTAGCAACTACTTTTGCACTTAACTTAGGTTTAGAGACAAGCTCTATTATTCAAGCTTTAATATTGGTTCAGTTTGTAGCATTTCCTGCAACACTTTTATGGGGATATGTAGCTAATAAGTATGGAGACAAGCTAGTTCTTTACATCACTATTACTTCATATATTTGCATCATCATCTACAGTACAACTCTATCAAGTGCACTTGAGTTTTATTTATTAGCTGCTTGGGTTGGTTTTGTTCAAGGTGGTATTCAAGGAAGCTCTAGAGGAATGTTTGGAAAGCTTATACCCAAAGAGAAAGCAGGTGAGTTTTTTGGGCTATATAATGTTATGGGCAGAGCAGGGGCTATACTAGGACCACTGATGGTTGGAACTTTTTTAACTTTATATGGAAATGTAAGAATAGCTCTACTTCCTATCGCAGTTTTATTTATAATTGGTGGACTATTGCTTACTAGAGTAAAAAATGAAATTGTTTAGTAAAGAATCAATAATTTTTTATAGTATTTTAGGTGCAATATCTGGCTTTATCTTAGCTCCTTTTATAAGAAGCTTAATGGATTATTCGACCTTAATTGAAATACTTATAACGACCTCAATTATTATTCCTATTTATATAATAGCCAAAAGAGTGCTTATTAAATTTATTGATTAGAGTCTGAATTTAGAACTTCAAATAAAAGCTTTGGTTTGTCAGTAATAATTCCATCAACCCCTAGATCTATTAAATATTTAAAAGTTTTCTCATCGTTAATTGTCCAAACACAAACTTTCAAACCTTTGCTATGAATAAATTTTACAAATCTTTTTGTTACCAGTTTAATACCATATTCATAAATAGGAATTTGAAGACAGTTACCTAAGATTGTTTTTCTATATAAACCAAAACTAGATAAAAGCATTTTAGCAACCTCATATGGCCCCATTGATATACAAATATCTGGATAATTATTATTTACTAAACTTAACCGCTTGCTATTAAAGCTTGCTATGCAGACTCTATCCATAGCATTATTTTCTTGAATAACCGCTAATGCTGGCATTGCTACTTCATCTGTCTTTACATCAATTTGAAACTTCATGTCAGGGAACATTGTTAGAACAGTTTCAAGCTTTGGTATGGAATGCTCTTTAAAGATTTTAAGATTATCTATTTCGCTTGAATGAAGAGAACTGAATACATCATTT
This sequence comes from gamma proteobacterium SCGC AAA168-P09, assembly GCA_000385055.1. Classification (GTDB taxonomy): domain Bacteria; phylum Pseudomonadota; class Gammaproteobacteria; order Magnimaribacterales; family D2472; genus SCGC-AAA076-P13. The sequence goes on along the minus strand of ARRL01000002.1, from coordinate 217,356 downwards.
CTATTTAAGAGTCTCGAAAGTGTCTCATCATGAAAAATATAAGGTATTCCATCTGATGATACTTGAACATCTGTTTCAATAAACTCACAACCAATAGATTTTGAGTAATGAAATGATTCAATGGTATTTTCAAGTGATTCAATTGAGCCACCTCTATGAGCTAGCACAGCTATACCTTGGTAGTTCAGATAAGGTTTCATGTTTGGTTATTGTATACACTAATAATGTAAAATATAAGAAACTAATAATTTAATAATTATCTATCCGTGAATAAGTTTGACTCTATAAGACCTTACGAAGATAGCGAGGTAGAGGAAGTTCTATCAAGTCTTTGTTCAAATATTAATGTTATCAGAGCTTTAATAGATTCTGCTGATAATAGCTTAATGTCTTTACTCCCTTTTAAAGAAAAAATTATTTCCTTATATCTAAAGCATAAAACAAAAAACATTACCTCAATTCATGAATATCAGAATCTTTTTGAATCAATAGTCTCTAAAGTTGTTTCTCAAAGTATTGATAACTTATCAGTTTCTGGGCTTGAAAACTTAGACAAAAATAAAGGGTATCTTTTTATATCCAATCATAGAGACATAACCTTAGATTCAGCATTATTAAATCTTAAACTCCATCAAAACGGTTTCCAAACAACTAATAATGCAGTTGGAAATAATTTAATGAATGAGAAATGGGCCTCAGATTTAATGCGTCTTAACAAAAGCTTTATTATAGATAGAAGCGATAAATCAAAAAAAGATATTTATAAAAGTTTAAATCTTGCCTCTGAATTTATTTGTAATTCTATTTTAAATAAAACAGAATCAGTATGGATAGCCCAGAAGCAGGGAAGATCGAAAGATGGAATCGACTATACAGACCCCACTGTTCTCAAAATGATACATTTATCAAAGAGAAAATTATTAAGCATAGATAAATGTTTCAATGATCTTAACGTTGTCCCAGTTTCTATTTCATATGAAAAAGACCCCAATGATTTATTAAAAACAAGAGAACTATATTTGACATCAATAAACACTTCTTATGAAAAAGAACCTAGAGAAGATCTTATAAGTATTGCTGATGGCATTAAAGGCCAGAAGGGGAATGTACATCTCTCGATTGGTAAAAAGATGGTATTTGTATCAGACAATTATGATGACATCGCTTCACAAATAACAAATGAGATTAAGTCATCATATAGAATACACTCTACAAATATAGCTGCATGCATGATTCAGGGAAAAGATATTCCCAATCATAATTTTTCTAACGAAGAAGTTGATAATGCTATGCAATATCTCAAAGAAAGAATGCACACCATGCAAGATGATATGCATTCATTTTATTTAAATCAATACAGTAATTCTATTTTATAAACTATAGCCTTGTTCATTATGTTCACTCATATCAAGTCCTATATCTTCTTGTTCACCAGTAACACGAATTTCTGTAAATACATTAACGACTTTTAGAATGACGTAAGTTACAACAGCTGTATATGCGCATATTATAAATACACCCTGAAGTTGAATTAATAATTGTGCAATTACCCCATCTTCTGAAATACCTGAAGCACCAGATCCTAAGAAACCTTCCGGATTTCCTACAATTGCTAACATTATGATTCCTAGAATTCCACCAACACCATGGACTGGAAATACGTCAAGAGAGTCATCAATTTTGAAATATGATTTAACAGCCTGAGTTGCATAAAAACAAATTATCCCTGCCATCAATCCAATTAGTAACGCTCCTGCTGGTCCAACTGTTCCTGAGGCAGGTGTAATTGTTGCTAATCCAGCAACCATACCAGTTGCTATACCAATCATTGTTGCTTTACCTGATTTTATCCATTCGATTGCCATCCAAGTCAAAGCACCAACAGATGCACTAATGTGTGTAACAAGCATAGCCATACCAGCAGATCCATCTGCAGCAACAGCACTTCCAGCATTAAAACCAAACCATCCAACCCAAAGCATGGATGCACCAATCATGACCATTGTTCTATTATGTGGAGGCATAGGTGATTTCATAAAACCATTTCTTTGGCCTAAATATACTGCGGCAACAAGAGCGCCTACACCGCAAGTGGCATGAACAACTAATCCACCGGCAAAATCGATCACACCAAGTGATCCTAAGTATCCTCCGCCCCAAACCATATGACAGGCTGGAAGATATACAAATGTGAACCATGCAACTGAAAAAGCACACATTGCTCCAAATTTCATTCGTTCAGCAAAAGCACCGACAACAAGGGCGGGTGTTATTATTGCAAAAGTCATTTGAAAAGTTATAAATACGGTTTCTGGTAAAGTGCCTGATAGGGAGTCTCTTCCAACACCATTTAAAAACATTGCACTTAAATCACCAATAAATAGTCCGTCACCCTTAAAGGCTAAACTATAACCATAAACAACCCAACAAACTGAAATTAGACATGCGATAGCAAAACATTGCATTAAAACTGATAGAACATTCTTTGATCTAACTAGACCCCCATAGAAAAGAGCTAAACCAGGCAAGGTCATAAATAATACCAAAGCAGTTGCAGTAAGTATCCATGCAGTATCACCAGAATTTAGTTCGTCTGCTTGAACAGAAGTAGCCATAAGGCCACATAAAATCATAATCGATTTAAACATTATATCTCCCTTAAAAATATATATATTTATAGCATGCAATTTATATGCCAAATTTATTGTTTATTAAAACAAATATATTGAGCATATATTTATAAAAAAGTAATAAATGATTATTTTTAGTGCAAAAAAAAGAGCCACTAAGGGGTTAGTGGCTCTTTAACGTATTACAGGTCAGGCTCGTTATATAGGGGGGAGATAAGGTACCTAACCTATAAATTTAAAATTCTGGATAAGCTTCGACTCCTATCTCAGAACTATCTAAACCAGCATACTGTTCTTCGTCAGTTGCTCTAATTGGCATAAAGTTGTTAATAACAGAAATTGTTATCAAACTTGCAGCAAAAGTGAAACCTGCTATTGCAACAACACCAATCAATTGATGAACTATTGAAGCATCAGATGTTAATGGAACTACCATTACACCTAATATTCCAACGATACCATGAGCTGATATAGCACCAACTGGATCATCAATTTTAAGTTTCTTATCAAAGAATAAAATTGAGAAGTAGACTAAAGCACCACCAGCTGCACCAATTAATACTGCTGCTCCAGCAGAAGGTGCGCTAGGACCAGCGGTAATAGCAACTAGACCAGCAATAGCACCATTCATTGCCATAGTGACGTCCATTTTTCCGGTTAAAATTAGGCTCATTAGAATTGCTGCTACTACGCCACCTGAAGCTGCCATATTAGTATTTAAAAATACTTGACTGACTGCGATTGCACTTGCTTCAGTGCTAACAATTAATTCAGAACCACCATTAAAACCAAACCAGCCTAACCAAAGAATCCATACACCCAATGCTGCCATTGGTATATTTGATCCCGGTATTGGCAAGGAGGTTCCATCTTCAGCATATTTGCCATTTCTTGGACCTAATACTAAAACAACCGCTAAGGCAGCTGCTGCACCACAGAGGTGAACAGTACCAGAACCAGCATAATCGGAATAACCCATTGAGCTTAAGAAGCCACCGCCCCAGTTCCAATATCCTTGAATAGGGTAGATAACTCCTGTAAGAACAATAGCAAACAAGAAGAAAGGTATTAACTTCATTCTGCCTGCAACTGCTCCAGAGACAATCGACATTGCTGTAGCAACAAAAACTACTTGGAAAAAGAAGTCAGCTTGTTGTGAGTAATCCATTCCATATGGCATTCCTATTTCTTCATTTGGTAATGCGGTAGATAGACCTAAAGAAGCTAAACTAAACGCAGGTAAATAACCTTCAATAATAGCTGAGCCAGGATACATAACCATAAAGCCACATACTAAATACATAATACAAGCTATTGAGTATAGGCCTATATTTTTAGTAACAATTTCCGATACATCTTTTTTCTGAACTAATCCTGCTTCAAGCATGGTAAAACCAGCTGCCATAAACATAACTAGAGCTCCAGACATTACTGCGTAAAACGTATCTAATGCAAATGCAATTTCCATTTTTTTTACTCCTTATATTGCCTCAGAACCAGTTTCACCAGTTCTGATTCTGACGACTTCGTCGACAGATGTTATAAATAATTTTCCATCACCAATTTTTCCAGTCTGAGCTGTTGTAACTATCGTCTCTTTAACTAAATCAGCCTGAGCATCATCAACTAAAATTTCTATTTTTATTTTTGGTAACGTATCTACAGAATATTCAGATCCTCTGTACATTTCTGTATGTCCTTTCTGTCTTCCATAACCTTTTACTTCGGTAATAGTAAGACCTTCGATTCCAGCTGCCACTAAAGCCTCTCTCACTTCTTGAAGTTTGAAAGGCTTAATGATTGAAGTAATTAATTTCATAATAGGGGATTAGAAATTAAAGACTTGCTGAGACTGAAAATACAAGAGCGTCTTCATCAACACCGCTGTATCCTTTGTCAGAAAAATCTGTATATGCTAATCCACAGTCATATGAACCACATGTGAAACCATATGAAATAGCAAAGTTATCACCGTAATCATCATATTCACCGTATGAAACGCCTACTGGACCAAATGCATATGAGATTTCTGTATAGTCAGGAGCTCCGTCTTGACCCATTGCAAAAGTTAAACCAAGATCGCCCATGCTTAAACCTAATACAATTTCTTCAAAATCTAGTCCTTCTTCATTTCCAGGATAATCAAATGCTACATAACCGAGATCAACACCTACTTCACCTATTTCAAAGCCATAGCCAAAATAATAATCAAATTCAGCACCATTTCCACTACCAGTACTGTCATTGAAATTAACATTTGAACCCCAGATACCAGCATAAAAACCACTATCTGCTGCATAATCAAAACCGCCTGAAACAGCAATTCCATCAGTCTGAGTCATTCCTCTCCAAATATAGTCAGAGGCAATACTTACATTAGCACTTACAGATGCAAATGATGGTAAGGATACTAATACTCCTACCATTAATAATAATTTTTTCATTTTTTTCTCCTTTTTTTATGAAAAATAATTTATATTCAACTTTGTTAATGCAATTACTATGCCAAAATTATATTTGTTTCAAATTTGTATGATGTAGTTATAATCTTATTATCAACTTATGGAGTTAAGATGAATTTAGAAAATAATGTTGCTTTAGTTACTGGTGGTGCATCAGGCCTTGGAAGAGGAACAGTTGAATACTTTGTTTCCAAAGGCGCAAAAGCAGTTATTTTAGATATTAATGATGAAAAGGCTTCTGAAGTAATAGATATATTGGGTTCTGAAAATGTCTCTTATTTTAATACGGATGTTATGAAGGAAGACTCGGTCAAAGCTGCTGTAGATGGAACCAAAGAAAATTTTGGAAAACTTAATTTTGTGGTTAACTGTGCAGGTACTGGTTATGGTGGAAGAATTTTAGGAAAAAATGGCCCTCATCCTTTAGATATTTTTAAATTTATTATTGATCTAAATTTAGTTGGTACATTTAACGTGATGCGACTTGGCTCTGAATTAATTGATAAGAATGAGCCAGATGGGAATGGTGAAAAGGGCGTTATCATCAATACTGCATCAATAGCTGGATATGAAGGCCAAGTTGGACAATCTGCTTATGCCGCTTCTAAGGCAGGGGTTATTGGGATGACATTAACAGCTGCAAGAGATCTTGCTAGACATAGTATAAGAGTCTGCACTATAGCGCCTGGAATTTTTGATACACCATTAATGAGTCTTGCTAGAGATGAGAATAAAGAGGCTTTATTAAAAGAAACACAGTTTCCTCATAGATTTGGCAATCCAAATGAATATGCTCAATTAGCTGAACATATTATTAATAACACTTATTTAAATGGCGAAACAATTAGACTAGACTCTGCAATGAGAATGGGACCTAAATAATTATTACTGTCCTGCTACCCAGTAGGTCATTGCAATAACAGTTACAATCACCAAAACCAAAATCACATTAGCATCTGATTTACTATCTTCATTTGCCTCTGTTGATTCATAATATTTTTCAAATTCATCTTTATTCATAATTAAACCTCATGTTTTATAACAACTCTTCCAACTTGTTTGCCTTTTAGAATTCGAGATATCTCATTTTCGATTTCATTTAGTGACAAAATTCTAGTGTATTCATCTAAATCAAGTGACCAATCACTTGCAAATAAATTCCATATATCTTTTTTAAATTCTAATTCTGATTCGGCAGAGTCAATTCCAATGAGTGACACACCTCTTAGTATAAAAGGAAATACAGATGACGTGAATTTCATACCACCAACATTTCCACAACAAGATATAGCCCCATGATTTGATATCATTGAAATCATTTTAGCTAATATATCCCCACCGACAGTATCAACACCACCAGCATATATTCCTTTATCAAGAGGTTTCACAGGATCTAGCATATATTCATCTCTCTTAATGACTTCTTTAGCACCCATTTTTAGTAATATGTCTTTTTCTTCTGGTTTGCCAGTAATTGCATGAACGTCATAATTCAGTTTTGATAGTAAATTAACTGCAACTGAACCAACACCACCAGTTGACCCTGAAACAATAACAGGCATATTTTTTGGTATTCTTGCATTAATAATTTTTTTTACACATGCACCAGCTGTTAACCCAGCTGTACCAAGCGACATAGCATCCTTTAATGTTAAATTTTCTGGTAAAGGCACAACCCATTCGCCTGGTAGTTGAACAAGCTCACCAAATCCTCCAAAAACTTTCATTCCAATCTTATAACCAGTAGCTATCACTTTATCACCGACTTTAAAAATATCTGAAGATGATTCAATAACTTCTCCTGCTACATCTATTCCAGGAACAAAAGGGTAAAACGATGCGACACCTTTAACACCCGAGGCAGCCAAGGCATCTTTATAATTTAATGATGAATAATGAACCTTGATAATTACATTGCCAGGTTCAATAGCGGGCATATTTATTTCTTTTACAGAGCCCTTATAAACACCATCATTTTCTTCTACAAGATATGCCTTATATTTCATTGATAATTATTCCGATAAATACTTTTCAGCATCAAGGGCTGCCATACATCCAAACCCTGCGGAGGTAACAGCTTGTCTATAGACTTGATCAGAAACATCTCCAGCAGCAAAAACTCCTTCTATAGAGGTAGAGGTTGCTAAACCAGAAGTTCCAGATTTAATTTGTATATAGCCATTATCCATGTCCAGTTGACCACTAAAAATGTCCGTATTTGGTTTATGACCTATTGCAATGAAAACTCCCATAACATTCAGTTTTTTTTCAGAACCTTCAGTTTCTAAAAGAACTCCATTAACCCCCATTGCATCGCCTAAAACTTCTTTTAGTTGTGTATTCCATAGGACTTCTATTTTTCCATTTTTTTCTTCTTTAAAAACTCTTTCTTGAAGTATTTTTTCAGCTCTTAACTCATCTCTTCTATGAACTAAATAAACTTTAGAACATATTCTTGATAGATATAAAGCTTCTTCAACTGCAGTATTACCACCACCAATAACTACAACTTCCTGATCTTTATAAAAAAATCCATCGCAGGTAGCACATGCAGAAACACCTCTGCCTAAAAATTCACTTTCAGAAGGCAAGCCTAAATACATTGCACTTGCACCTGTAGAAATTATTAATGAATCACAAGTATAAGTATTTGTTCCGATTAAGGTAAAAGGCTTTGAAGAAAGATCGACTTTATTAATATGATCATTAACCACCTCAACACCGAATTGTTGAGAATGTTTTTTCATTCTATCCATTAACTCAGGTCCTTGAAGTCCATCACTGTCTCCAGGCCAGTTTTCAACATCAGTAGTTGTTGTAAGTTGACCGCCTTCTTGAGAGCCAGCAATTATTATTGGATTAAGGCTTGCCCTAGCTGCATAAATACTTGCAGAATATCCAGCAGGACCTGAACCTAATATAATTAATTTGTTATGATTATCTGACATGATTGTGATTATAAGTGAATATAAACATTTTTGATTAATTAAACATATAATTTATGGACAAAAACTAACATCAAACAAATATAATGATCTCCAATTACGTAAAAAATACACTTTTAAATTTTTTAAGTTTTTTCTTAATTGCTTTTTCTCTATATATTTTTATCGCATTAGTTTCATACGACTCCAGTGATCCAGCTTTTTTTAATAAAACATCTTCCTTAGCAATAAATAATTTAGGAGGACCACTGGGAGCAAATATTTCTGATTTTTTATTTACAATATTTGGCCAAGGATCTTTTCTAATTTTGCTAATAGGAATAGTTTGGGCTCTACAAACTATTTTCTTTAAAGATGCTTACAACTCCTCAATAAAAATTATTATTAGACTTGTTAGTTCATTTATATTGCTAATAAGTTTTTGTTCCATTCTTGAGTATTATTTTGATGATAGGAGTGGCGGCTATTTAGGAGAGATTTTTTTTATTAACTTCTCTAATGCAATAGGTTTCATTGGTGCTTTAGTTTTTTTAGTTATATTTGTTATTCCTGCTTCGTCCTTATCTTTTAACTTTTCCTGGCTTAAAACAATTGAAGAATTCGGTCGTGTGTTAATAAATCTTTTTAAAAAAATTCAATATTCCCTAATAAAATTATTTAATAGTTTATTTACTTATCTTAATAATGTTTATGTGAAGCTTAAAAAAGCTAGATCTTTAAAAACTGAAGAAAAAAAAGAAGCTGAAGCATTAAAGGCAAAAATTATTTCAAAAGAACCAAAGCCTGACAATGAGCAATCTTTAAAGGTTTCAAATAAAATACCTGAACAACCAGATTTACCAAATACCAATGAACCTAAAATAACAGAAGTTGAGGCGAAAGAACCCATAGAAACATCTCAAGAGAAAACAGTAATGCCAAGCACAGCTTTGCTGGACAGAGCCCTTGATGATGGTTCATCCTTAACTCAGGAAGAGCTTAGTCAAATAGCATCTTTGTTAGAAACTAAGCTTGAAGAATTTGGTATTGAAGCTTCAGTTGAATCTGTTTTGCCAGGACCAGTTGTTACAAGGTTTGAAATACAACCAGCACCAGGAACTAAGGCTAGTAAGATAACAAATATTGCTCAAGATATAGCTAGATCTCTTTCTGTTAGTAGCGTCAGAGTGGTTGAGGTAATAGAGGGAAAATCCTATGTCGGTATAGAAATACCGAATACAAACAGGAAGATGGTAAGGCTTACTGAAATATTATCATCTCAAGCATTTAAAAAATCACCATCAAATCTAACATTGGCTTTAGGTCATGATATTTCAGGCAATCCAGTTGTAGTAGATTTAGCTAAAATGCCGCATTTGTTAGTTGCCGGTACAACTGGCTCAGGAAAGTCTGTTGGTGTAAATGCCATGCTATTGAGCTTGCTTTTCAAATCTGATCCCAAAGATGTTAGATTGATTTTAATTGACCCAAAAATGCTTGAGCTATCTGTTTATGATGGTATTCCTCATCTATTAACACCAGTTATAACAGACATGACTGATGCTTCCAATGGACTGAGATGGTGTGTTGTTGAAATGGATAGAAGATATAAATTAATGTCTTTAATGGGCGTAAGAAATTTAGCTGGATTTAATAAAAAAATTCAAGATGCTGCTGCTAATGGCAAACAAATAATAAATCCATTACATCCTGAGGATGAGGAGTATTTGGAAGAACTTCCTTCAATTGTTGTAGTTGTTGATGAATTTGCTGACATGATGATGTTAGTGGGTAAAAAAGTTGAACATTTGATTGCCAGAATCGCACAAAAAGCTAGAGCTGCAGGCATTCATTTGATACTGGCAACTCAAAGACCATCTGTAGATGTAATAACAGGCTTAATTAAGGCAAATATACCAACAAGAATTGGGTTCCAAGTTTCAACAAAAATTGATTCAAGAACTATCTTAGATCAAGGTGGTGCAGAACAATTGCTTGGATATGGAGACATGTTATACCTTCCTCCTGGTGTGGGAGTTCCTATAAGGGTTCATGGTGCCTTTGTGGGTGATGATGAAGTTCACAGAGTTGTTAATGATTGGAAGACTAGGGCAGAACCTGATTATATTGATGAAATTGTTTCGTCTGCTCAAGAGACAGGACCAATACCTGGTTGGTCAGGTTCCGATACGGCATCGTCAGAAGATGCAGATGATTTGTATGACGAAGCTGTAAGTTTTGTTCTTGAATCTAGAAGAGCATCTATTTCAGCAGTTCAGCGGAAATTACGAATTGGTTATAACAGAGCAGCTCGCCTTATCGAGAGTATGGAAGAATCTGGTCTTGTATCCGAAATGAGTAGCAATGGATCAAGAGAAGTTCTCGTACCAAAAAGAGATTAATTTGAAACCATTCTATTTTATTTTACTATTAGTAACTTTCAATATTTGCTCTGAAGAGGTACTAAAATCATTTAATACTATGTTGCAAGGTAATTTATCTTTCAAACAAGAAATAGAAAATAATATTAATGATAAATCTTATTCAGAAGGCTATATACAAAGAAAGGGCGGTGTTATTGAAATTAATATTAAAGAGCCTTTTAAAGAAAAATATCTAATTAGTAATAAAGAACTTACAGTTTATGATTTAGAATTTGATCAGACACAAATAATAACAATTACAAAAAATGAAGCACCATTAATAAATCTTTTGAAGTCAGGTGCAGTGTTAGAACAAGCTCAAGAATTAACAGATAAATCTTTTATTATTGCCATCAATGATGAGCTTTTATATATTGAATTAATATCTGATAAAAGTTTTTATGTTAGTTATAAAGATAATATGAATTACAAAAATAAAGTTACTTTCACAACAACAAATTTATGAATCTTTTATTAATAGGCCTAGGTGGTTCTTTAGGGGCTATATCAAGATATTTAATTAATGAGCTTTTTATAAAATTTATTCCTACAGAATATCCCATAGGTATTCTTTCTATTAATGTTATAGGTTGTTTTTTAATTGGATACTATCTTGGAACTAATTTAATGGTTAGGGATGGTCAATATTATCTGTTTATAGTTGGTTTCATAGGCTCTTTTACTACCATGTCAGCTTTTACTCATCAAACTATAAATATGCTAAACACTAATATATTAATGGCAAGTTCATATATAATTGCGACTATAATTTTAACAATAGTCGCAACCCATTTTGGTGCTAATTTTTCTAAATAAATGATAGATATAAAATTTTTAAGAGAGGATATTGATCAAGTCGAGCATTTATTAGCTCGAAGAGGATATTCACTAGATAAAGAAAAATTTATAGCTCTTGATTTGGAAAGAAAATCTTTACAAGTTGAGGTTGAATCTCTTCAGGCAGATAGAAAAACTTTTTCAAATGACTTTGGAAAATTAAAATCATCTGGAGAAAATACAGACCATTTGAAGAAAAAACTAGATGCTATAAATGATAATTTAAAAATTAAAAATGAATCACTTAATTTAATATTAGAATCTATAAATAATATCTTATTAGATATTCCTAATATTCCTCATGAATCTACTCCTGATGGAAAAAATGAAAATAATAATATCGTTATAAAGACTGTTGGAAAAATCACTTCTAAAAACACAGTAGATCATATAGATATAACAACAAAAATTGATACTGATCTTGCAGCAAAGCTTGCTGGATCAAGATTTGCTGTGCTTAGAGGAAGTTTGGCTAAGCTTCAAAGAGCTTTAATTTCTTTGATGTTAGACACGGCTCATAAAAATGGCTATGAAGAGTATTACTTACCTTATATGGCTAATAGAGATTCTTTGATAGGAACTGGTAATTTACCTAAATTTGAAGAAGATTTATTTAAAATATCAGAAACCCTTTATTTAATACCAACTGCAGAAGTTCCATTAACAAATATTTATAGAGATGTTTTAGTAAATGATGATGAACTACCATTAAAATTGACAGCTCACACGCCATGTTTTCGATCTGAGGCAGGCAGCTATGGAAGGGATACTAAAGGCTTAATAAGGCAACATCAGTTTGAAAAAATAGAGTTATTCAAAATTTCAAACCCCAGTACCTCTATGATAGAGCTTGAGAGTTTGCTTGAGAATGCAGAAGAAATTCTTCAACTTCTTGAACTTCCATACCAAGTAGTACAGTTGTGTGCGGGTGATATTGGTTTTTCATCATGCAAAACATATGATATTGAGGTTTGGATGCCTAGCCAAAATAAATATAGAGAAATATCATCATGCTCAAATTTTGGTGATTTTCAGGCTAGAAGATCAAATATAAAATTTAAATCCATAGATGGTAAACATTTTGTACATACCATTAATGGTTCTGGTTTAGCAGTAGGAAGAACTCTAATAGCCTTATTAGAAAATAGATTTGATGGCAGTGATTTTATATCGCTTCCAGATGCAATTCATCCATTTTTTGGTTCCGATAAAATAAATATTTAAAAAAGTATTTATTTCTTTAGACGAAATCATATTTTTATCTGTATAATATTTATATTCTAATACATAAAGAGGGTATATCTATTATGAACAATTTGAAAAAATTAACTTTATCTTTGTTTCTTGTTTTTTCATCATCTGCTTTTTCTAACTCAACAACTTCTGATATTAAAGGAAACCTTGTTGATGAGAATGGAAAAGCTTTATCAGGTGCTGAGGTTACAGTAACATATGAGGCTACTAAAACCACAAAAACAGTTATTACTGATGAAAATGGTAATTTTTATGCTGTAAACTTAAAAGCTGGTGGACCTTACACAATTGCATCTGGAAGGTCGCAAGTTTCAGACGTTTTTCTTTCTTTGGGTAAGACAGCTAATGTTAAATTAACCTTATCTAGCTCTTCCTCCGTTGAAGACGTTGTTGTTACAGCTTCTAGATTGAATGTTGTTGATACTACATCAGGTCCTAGTTATGTTTTCTCTAGCGCAGATTTAGCAAATGCTGCAGCATATGATAGAGATATTAAAGAAGTTTTAGCTCAACATCCTTCTATCTATATAAATGAAGCTGATAATAAAGCCATGCAATGCGCAGGTAATAACAGCAGATTAAATGGATTAATGGTTGACGGTATAGCCTTAAATGATAGTTTTGGTCTAAATTCAAATGGGTATCCAGCAGAAAGAATGCCTTTTTCATATGACGCTATTGATCAGGTGGCAGTAGAGTTTGCTCCATATGATGTTCAATATGGAGGTTTTTCAGCTTGTGTTGTTAATGCTGTAACTAAATCTGGAACTAGTGAATTAACAGGAAGTTTTTTCTATGAAATGACTAATGATGATTTAACTGGTGATGAGGCTGATGGTGATTCAATTATTATTCCTGCTTACGATGAAGTTAAATATGGCTTTACTATAGGTGGACCTATCCTTAAGGATTCTTTACTAACAGGTGATATGTATTTCTTTGCTTCATATGAACAATATGATGACCAAGATCTTGGTGAATTCGGTTATGCAGGCTCTGGAATGCCAAGCGAACTTGCTTGGTTCAGCAAAGCTCAATATGATGAAATTGTAAGTATTTCAAAAAATAAATACAATTTTGATCCAGGTGGTTTACCTTCAGCTCTGGATTCAGAAAGTGAAAAATTGCTAATTAAAGTTGATTACTATATCAATGATAATACCAGAGCAGTATTTACATATAATTCAAGTGAAGGCTTCACCAATCAACCCTCTGATGCTTCACCAAGAGAATTTGAATTTAGTAATCATTTCTATAAAAGAGGAAACGATTTAGAGGCTTATATGTTAAAAGTTTTTTCATCTATTGGTGATGTAAATACTCAATTCAAATATGGATATACAGAATTACAAAATATGCAGGTAGGTCTTGGTGGTCCATTTGGTGATTTTCAAATTGATGTTCCTGGAGGAAAGGTTTATTTAGGTGGAACAGATGATTCAAGACAAAATAATTTAATGAATTATGATACTACTACTATGGCATTTATTGGTGATTATCAGATGAACAATCAGTTTATCACTTTTGGCTATGATTTTTCAGAGACTACAATTTTTAATATGTTTATGCAAGAATCAATAGGTGGAGAGTGGGATTTCACATCACTAGCAAATTTTGACGCTGGTAATGTTAAATTTGATTTCCAAAATACCTCATCCCTAAATCCAAGAGATGCATCTAAAGAATGGTCATATGATGTCAGCACTCTATTTATTCAAAGTGAAGTGTCTATATCTTCTGATTTAGATGTTACATACGGTATTAGATATGAAAAATATGGTGTAGGTGATGGACCTACTCCAAATGCAGATTTTGCATCTACATATGGTTACTCAAATGCTCTCACTTTTGATGGTGCAGAAGTCCTTATGCCAAGAATATCATTCAGTTATAGAGCTGATGATGTAACAGAGTATTATGGTGGATTTGGAATATTTTCAGGTGGTAATCCTGCTGTATGGTTCTCTAACAATTATTCAAATAATGGTGTAAGCATCATTGATGGCGATGGTAATTACAACGCATTTACTGATGACATGTGTGATCCTTTAACGGGTTCTTCATCTACTGCAGGACCAGGTTATGCTGTTCCTTGTGGTGCTATTGAGAAAGTTACAAGTGGATCAGGTGGTGGTGATACAAATAGTCTTGACCCAGATTTTGATATGCCAACATTCAAAAAGCTTTCATTAGGTATGAAAAAGCAAATGGGTGAATATGATGTTACGGTAGATTGGATGTATACTAGGAATAAAAATCCATTCTACGTATATAACTTAGCAAATGTTATTGGAGGAACTACCAATACAGGACATGCGATAGCTAATTCAAATGGAAGTTATACTGGTGATTACTCATTAGCAAACTCTGGAGCTACCCCAAAAACTACTGTATTTTCTATAAATGCAGCTAGGTCTTTTGATAATGATGTTGATGTAACTTTTGGTTATACCAATACTAATGCTCAGGATGTTCATCCTATGGCATCAAGTGTCGCATATTCTAACGCAAATGAGAATTTAGTTACCTTAAATCCAAACAATCCATCACCGGCAAGATCAGATTGGGAGATAGAGCATAGGTTTGTAAGCACTCTTAATTGGATGGTAACTGATAAGACTAATGTTTCATTATTCTATCAACTAGCTAGTGGTAATCCTTATTCATTATCTGCTTATGGTAGTTGGACTGAATTAGGGCTTCAACCTGGTTGGAGAACTGAAGACTTTCCATCAATTCCCTTATATATAGGCGAAAATGCTTCATATGATGAAACAGCCGCTGGTTTAAGAAATATGGATCCAGGGGTTTATGAAAGAAATGCATTTACCACTGATTGGTCATCAAGGGTAGATATGAAACTTACTCATACTCCTATGGATAATCTAGATTTATATATGGTAGTAAAAAATCTTGGTAATTTAATAAGCGGTCAAAACGGAGTTTATTATAGAACTTCTTCAGCTAATGGTGTTGCAACCGCATCCTTTGATGATGAAGGTAATGTCTCTTATTCAAATTACAATGCTCCAAATGTGAACCAGGTTATAGGTTCTGCTTCTATATGGAACATTAAGCTTGGGTTTAAGTATTCGTACTAAGTATTAATAATATTTTTAAAAGGCAGTTTTAACTGCCTTTTTTTTTGATAAACTAAACTTATGAATGAAATTCCTAGAATATCTTTTAAAAAGCTTAAAGATAATAATTTAGATGCTTTTAAAAACCTATCCGAAGCGCTTCGATTTCATGGTTTTTTTTCGATTTATGACCATCAGATTCAAAAAGATCATATTGCACAATGCTATAGCAAATCTCAAGAGTTTTTTAAGCTTGACTTAGATATTAAAAATAAATATGCATTTCCTGAGATAGGTGGCGCAAGAGGATATACTCCATTTGGAAAGGAAACAGCATTAGGTGAAGATGTTCCTGATCTCAAAGAGTTTTGGCATCATGGACCCGTACTAGATAATTTTTTTGATCACAGGGTGTATGACAATATACAAATTAAAGAGGTGGATGACTTTAATTCAGTATTTGATCAACTATTTAATGACTTAAATAATCTTGGTTCAGACCTATTATCATTTATAGCGATAAGCATAAATCTTAATAAATCTTATTTTAATTCATGGGTAAATAGGGGAAATTCTTTATTAAGAATGATTCATTACCCACCCTCAGATAATGATAATATTTTTAGAGCCAGAGAGCACTCTGATATAAACCTTATAACCTTATTAATCGGAGCAAATGAAAAAGGATTAGAGGTAAAAAATAAAGATAATTCATGGATTCAAATCACAGCTCAAAAAAATGATATAGTCTGTAATATAGGTGATATGCTTCAACTTGTAACTGATGGAAAGCTTAAAAGCACACCTCATAGAGTTGTAAAATATTTAGATGATATTCCCTCATCCAGGTATAGCATTCCTTTTTTTCTTCATCCATCACCTGACACTGTTTTAAAATCTATTTATGATTCCAATGACAAGGGTGTAATAGCACACGATTTTTTAGATGAAAGACTAAAAGCTATTAAGTTATACTAGTCATATGAGTTACTTCAACATTCTACACACTATTATTGGTTTTATAGGTTTAATTATCTTGGCAGTACCTTTTTCTGAGAATTACAAAGACATTAAATATAAATATATTTTTTATGGAATTCTTTCTCAAATAATTCTTGCTGCAATATTACTCAAACTGCCGTTTGTGATAAGTTTTTTTGAAGTTCTTGGTAATGGTGTAACAATTCTTCAGAATGCTACCGTCGAGGGTGCAAGTTTTGTTTTTGGATATCCTCCTACTGATGACTCATCTGTTTACAGGTCTTTATTGGAGACATTTGCTTTTGGAGTTTTGCCATACATTATCGTAATGTCATGCATAGCAGCTATTTTATGGTATTGGGGTGTTCTCCCTTTTATTGTTAATATAATATCTAAAGGCTGTCAAAAGCTCTTTAATATTGGGGGTCCTGTTGGCTTGGGATCAGCAGCAAATGTATTCATTGGTCAGGTTGAAGCACCGTTATTAATAAAACCTTTTATAAGCAAGCTTTCCAACAAAGAATTACTTATTTTAATGACTGCTGGAATGGCAACTGTTGCAGGATCAGTTATGGTTGCGTTAATAACAATCCTTGAATCACAATTCCCAAATCAAAACTTAATACAACACTTTTTAACTGCTTCAATACTATCAATTCCAGCGGCGATTATGTATGCAAATATAATGATACCGTCTGATACCAATACAAACTCTGATAATACCAATACTGATAGAGTATATAAAAGTACTATGGATGCCATTACAACAGGCACTGCTCAAGGCTCAAACATTGCAGTCAGTGTTGGAACAATTCTTATTGCAGTAATAGCTTTGGTCTATATTGTAAATTCTTTTTTAGGATTTATTGGGGGTTATTTTGGTCTTAATCTTTCAATTGAATTATTATTAGGCTATATTTTTGCACCCATTACATGGCTCATGGGTATTCCATGGAGTGAAGCATTAATCGCTGGTGAACTTTTAGGTATCAAAACAACTTTAAATGAGTTTGTTGCATATCCAGCTCTTGCTAATCTTGAAGATGGAGTATTATCTGATAGATCTAAGCTTATTACTTTTTATAGTTTATGCGGATTTGCTAATTTTTCATCCGTAGGAATCTTAATCTCAGGAATTGGCGCTATGGCTCCTGAGCGAAAAGATGATTTAATCAAAGTTTCATTTAAGGCATTAGTTGCAGCAACCCTGGCATCATGCATGACTGGATTAGTTGTTGGTATCTTTATTTAATTGTTTACAACAATAAAAAGATTTAAATAAGATGCAAAAAATAACCATACAATATATGGAATAAAAAGAATCGCAGATAATTTATCTAATTTATATAAATCAATATTTAATTTAATATTTAATCCTATTAGCAACCAGATAATAACTAGTGCTAATAGTGGTAAATGAAATGCAAAAAATATCCATGACCAAATTGCGTTAAAGAATAGCTGTAATAAAAATAAATTTCTTGTATTTGGAAAGGTTCTATATGCTGATATAGACATCAAGAAATAAAGTATTGGCCAAACTAATCCAAAAATATAACCAGGCGGATTAAGAAATGATTTATTTAGCTCTTGGTACCAAAGATCGTTAGGAGTATCAGATGAGGAGAGTCCACCTAAAATTAATGCTAAAAAAGTAAATAAAAAAATGGAATATCTATTATTTAAAAACAAACTATCTTTTTCTAAAAAATCTTGAAATAGTTCCAGAGACATCTTTGAGGAATGTAGAGCCTTTTGGTCTAGCTTCTATAAAAATATAAAAACCTACAAAAATTGCACTAAAAAAGAAGACCCAAACTGCATCGTATTCACCCATGGCTTTATTATAATAGTTTTATTTTTTGATATGTCAGATAATTTAAGTTTTTTCAACAATTATTGAGCATACTGAATAACCAGCTCCAAAAGAACAAATTACTCCTTTTTGTCCAGCACTAAGATCATTATTAAGATTGAAGGCAAACAAAGATCCCACTGAAGCTAGATTTCCAAACTTTTTAATTGGCATTGGTATTATTTCTGGATCAAAATCATCTGTGTCTAATATCTTTGATGCTATTAATCTAATCATTTTTCCATTGGCTTGGTGCAACCAAAATTTTGCAATATCTTGTGGATCAATATCATTTGATTTGAGCTGACTGGAGATTAATTGAGCTACAAGAGGGCAGACCTCTTTAAATACAGATCTCCCGTTTTGATTAAATAAAAGATCATCGTTAGGTTTGCTATCAATAGCAGCTCTATTTAAATAACTATAATTACTTCGAATATTATTAGAAAATTGAGTATGAAGTTTTCTATCCAATATCTTAAAACTTTTTTCAGAAGAACTATTCTTCTGAATAACAGAAGCAGCACAACCATCACCAAAAATAAAATGCTTATCTCTTTCTGTAAAATTCACAAATGGCGTTGAAATTTCTGGATTTATAACAAGTATTGTATTTGCTAACCCTGATGCAATATCACTGAAAGCATTATTAATTGCAAAAGTAGTTGATGAGCAACCAACGAGCATATCGTAGGCATATCCTTTTATACCTAGTTCATTTTGAATTTCAATTGCAACCGCTGGATAATTTCTAGCAGCATGTGATGTACCAACAATAACAGCATCTATATCAGATGATATGACAGATGCTTGTTTCATTGCTTTTGCTGCAGCCTCTAGACCAGCTTTTGCATGTATAGATAAGCGATCTTCATGTTCATTATCAACACGAGGCATCATTCTATTAATATCAAGAATGCCTTCTTTATCTATTACATGCCTTGATTTAATACCAGATGCTTTTTCTACGAATTCAACAGAAGAGTACTCCATTGAATCTAACAAACCTTCTTGTATTTTGGAATGATTTTTATCATTAAATAGATCTACGTATGAGTTATAACTATTTACTAATTCTTCGTTAGATATTTTCTCATCTGGAAACCAGATACCTGTACCAGCAATATGAATGTTATGCATAATATTTCATTTTTCCCTATATAGGTTATTATAATTTATGAATACAAATCTAGCTAATATCAATAGACACCTAAATATATCTCTTTCTACTAACAAGAATATATATGGTGTAGTTCATATTAGTCACGGCATGGCTGAACATGTTGGAAGATATAAATGGTTAATTAGCAAATTTAATCAAGAGGGATATCATGTATATGCCGCTAATCATCGCGGACATGGTTCTTGGATAAATACAGATAACCCAAAAGGTTTTTTTGCAGAAAATAATGGTTGGCAACACGTAACCGACGACTTGATTGCTGTTATACAGAAAGCTCAAACTGATCACCCAAATCTCAATCATTATCTTTTAGGACACAGTATGGGATCATGGATAGCTTTATCTGCTGTGCAAGAGAATATTAAAATTGATGGTCTTGTGATGTGTGGATCAGCTAAATTAAACAATTTTTCAATCTTAGTCCAATCAATTTTAATTAATTTTATCTATTTTTTTAAAGGTAAACATCACTACAGTTTACTAATGGATAAATTAACAATGAGAAGATATAACAACTTATTTAAACCCTTCAAATCACCCAATGATTGGATAAGTTCAGATACCGAAAGTGTTAAAGATTATACTGATGATATAAACTGCGGCTTTATTGTAACAATAGGTCTTTGGAAAGATTTAATAACTGGTTTTAAAAAAGTTTTCTCTCTTAAATATTACAAAAATATCTCTTTTAATGTTCCAATATTTATAATATCTGGCGATAAAGATCCTGTTGGGGGAAATGGTAAGCTTGTAAGAGATTTATATCTTTTTTTAAATTCAATATTTACTAATGTTTCCATGGCTTTAATTAAAGATTCTAGGCATGAGGTCTTAACTGAAATAAATAAAGAAGAAAGTTTTTTAAAAATAATTAATTTCTTTAAAAACAATTAATTAAAATCATTCACTAGTTTTAAGAGCAAATGATTTAACTCATTATTATTTTCAAAGTATGGAAAATGACCTGTTTCATCCATAACAGACACATCTTTATTAATATCGAAATTAAGTAATAACTCACATTCATTATTAAATCTTGCTAGTTTATCTTTAGCGCCATATATAAATTTAATTTGTGTTAAATTTTTAATAGCATCTTTAGTTAATTTATATTTTGAACATGCTTTCAAGTCTATAGATAGTATCTCTTTTTGTGATTGATTAAATAATCTCTTCAAAGGGTAAAGTTTTATTTCTCTATCTGGATCTGCTTCAATATTTTTTGTTCCATATGGAGATTGTATTGTTCCCTTTGATCTTCCATAAAAGCCTGAGCCCATCACACCAAAACCTGATGATTTAATTTCGGTTTCAGGAAGTTTATAAACTCCATACTTGGTTAAAAACTCAGCAGCTTGGTCTAAGTTTCCTTTCGCATCGTTTAACAATATTTCACCCACCATTAATGGATATGCTGTATTTACTAATATTGTTTTTGAATTTTTAATTTTTATTGATAAGTCTAAAGCAACCAAACCTCCCATACTGTGACCAATAAAGATTGGTGCTTCTATATTAAGAGATTTAATAACCTTGCAGCAAAAATCAGAATAATCTTCAATGCTATTCAATTGCGGTCCTGTTGTATAACCATGACCCGGAAGATCTATTGCGAGTATATTAAATTTTTCTTTTAACTCATTAAATCCAATCATCTGTGCTGTTCTATGATCCATTCCAGCTCCTGGAATAAAACAAATAGTTTCGCGAGAATTTTTTATATTTGAGATTTCATAAATATTTGCTTTATAGTTATTGAGTTGAATATGCATGAAGGTAATTAGATTAAATAAAAAGGAAGGTTAATAATAATTTATAATAAACTATATATCTTCAAATCAAAATATTCATACACATAAAGATTCTTAATGACTACAAAAAATTTTAATAAATATACTTATCCATCTCTTGAAAGAGTTGATTTAGAAATTGGACGTCATTATCTAGATTCTAAGAATACCCCTGTACCAAGTGTTACAACTGTCTTATCAGCAACATCAAAGTCTAAAGATGGAATTGATCAATGGAGAAATAGAGTAGGTGAGGCAGAGGCAGATAGAATAGTTAAACAAAGTACTGAAATTGGCTCTTCAGTTCACGATGCGATTGAAAAATATTTGAAAGATGAATTATGGGATATATTTGAAAATACTGAAAATGAATTAATTGCAAAAAAAATTACACATAAATTTGTTAATGATGGGCTAAAAAAAATTACTGAGATTTGGGGTCTGGAAGTAGGGCTTGTTTTAGACAATCTATATGCAGGCACTGCAGACTGTATAGGTGAATATAATTCTATACCAACTTTAATTGATTTTAAGACAGCTAAAAAAATCAAAAAAAGAGAATGGATTGAAGATTATTTTCTTCAAGGTTGCGCTTATGCAAATGCACATAATGTTATGTTTGGAACAGACATTCAGCAAATTGTAATTTTAATGGTTGATAGAGATCTAGTATTTCAAGAATTTATTGTGAGACCTACTGAATTTAAGATTTTGACTCACAAGTGGAAAAAAAGATTGATCGACTTTAACAATAAGTATAATAGATAATTTAGTTACAAAATTTATGAAGCCTCTAATATTAGATTCAGCCCTAGGAACAGAGCTAGAAAATCGTGGAGAATATCTGCCTAGCTATAAGACCTCAATTTGGTCAGCATATTCCTTAATTCATAATCCAGAAGTTATTAAGCAGATACATATTGATAATATCGAAGCAGGCGCTGACATTATTACTACCTCAAACTATCAAGCAACTCCAGAACTGCTTAAACGTGAACCCTCAGCTCCTGATTATAAAGACTTAGCAAAACTATCCTTAGAGTTATGCAAAGAGGCGATTATTAAAACTAACACTGATACAAAAATAGCTGGCTGCTTTCCACCAATTCATGTCACTTTTAGACCAGACTTAAGTGCAAAAGAAAAAACTTTAAAAAAATTCTATAGCTCCTTAGGTGAAATTTATAAACAAGATGTTGATATTATTATCTGCGAAACTATGGCCTCTATATATGAGGGAATTGCTTCAGCATCTACCGCTAAGGACTATTGTGATAGGGTTTGGCTTAGTTGGACTACTAGAGGTAACAAGTTAAATAGACTTCCAAGCACCGAGTTGTTAGAAGATGCAATAACTAAAGCTTTATCTTTAGATATAGAATGTCAGTTAGTTAACTGTGTCCATGCTGACACAGCAACACTAGCTATTAACAAACTAATTAAACAAAAGAATTTTGGTATTTATGCTAACTCCTCTATTTATAAAAAAAACAAGCTAGAAGGATTTATTAGTGATGCTGAAGAATGGCATTATCATAATCATCAGCCAATAAATCACAAAGAATATAAAAAGTTTGTACTAGACTGGATTGAGAAGGGTGCCTATGTAATTGGTGGATGTTGTAGAACATCAATAAGTCATATTAAAGAGATCAAAAAAATAGTAGAAACTTTATGAGACAAATCATAGCAATTGGTGGTGGTGGATTTGGACGTATCATTAAAGATCTAAAAATTGAGAAATACATTAAATCTCAATCTTTAAAACCTAATCCTAAAATATGTTTTATTCCCACAGCAACGGGTGATGATCAATCTTATATAGATAATTTTTACAAAGCTTTTGATTCTTTGGAATGCATAACATCACATATTGATTTTTTTAAACGAACTATAGATTTAAAACCTCACATATTAGAACAAGATATTATTTATGTTGGTGGAGGTAATACAAAAAGCATGTTAGCTGTTTGGCGTGAATGGGGTTTAGATGAGATTTTAAAAGAGGCTTATAAAAAAAATATTATCATGAGTGGTGTTAGTGCTGGAGCTATATGTTGGTTTGAAAAGGGTATTACTGATTCTTGGAAAGATTATCAAGCAACAATTGATTGTTTGGGTTTCGTTAATGGTATTTGTTGCCCACACTATGACGAAGAGCCAGAAAGAATACCTTATGTTAAAAAGATTTTAGAATCAAAAGAGATTTTAAATTGTTATGCAATTGAAGGTTATGCAGCATTGCATTTAGTAGATGATGTGCCTAAATATAATGTGAGCTTTAAAAACAGTACGTCATGCCACAACGTTTCACTAAGCAATGATACAATTCAACACGATGATATTAATGAAACAATAAGAGTAGATTTATGAAATTAGCAAATATACTATCTGGAATTCTTGGACTTGTTCTTACTATTATTGCCATTCGATGGATTCTTTTACCTGAAGAATCAGCAAATTCTTTAGGAATGATTTTATTGGAGGGTTCTGGACGAAATACACAGATAAGAGACTTTACTTCTATATTTGCTAGTACAGCAATTTTTTGTTTTTTATCAATTGCAACTAAACAGTTTCAATGGATATTTTCTTCAGGAATTATTTTCTCAATTATTGCGATAATTAGTATTGTTGCATCTCAATTACATGATGCCCCAATTACTTATTCATCACTTATAGCAGAAATAATTTTTGCTATATTAGCCTTTACTTCAGCTTTTCTATATAAATATAGATAATTAAAGCTTTTTAACAAAATTATCTATTTCTAAACTAGGTATTTTTTTATTTTTTCCATCAGGCGTCCCCACATAAAGATATCCTAATATTTCTTGGTTATCATTCAAGCCTAGTTTTGAGGATATAAATGGATTAAAGGCAAATTTGCCTGTTCTCCATATTCCTGAATATCCGAGTGCATGTAGAGATAAAAGTATATTTTGAGCACTAGCTGCAGTTGATAGTTTTTGTTCTATTATTGGTACTTTTGGATGTTCTTTGGAGGTATTAACTAAAATAATAATCATTGGAGCTCTATATGGAGCCATTTTATATTTCTCTTTTATTTCATCGGTTATATCAGGAAGAGTTTCTCCAAATTCTGAAAATATCTCTGATAGTTTATCTAAACCATTTCCAGCTACCTCAATAAAGCTGCTTGGTCTTAACCAAGCATGATCAGGAGCACGCAAAGCTGCATTGTAAACATGTTTCATTTCAGCTTGAGATGGATGAGGGGATTTTAATAATCGAGCAGAAACTCTGGTCAAAATATTATCTAAAGCATCCATAAATAGTTATCTTAATATAAAGAGGATAGAATAAATTAGAAAACTAAATAAAGGAACATATTATGTTATATCAAATTGGATTAGTTCTAATCTTAATAGTTGCAGCATTACTTATCAGTAAAAGATTTAAAAGTAATAATGAGAAAGATTCACTCATCTTTGAAGATGAAATGTCTGAGGAAGAGCTTAATCAGCTAGATGATGATCTAAACTAGTTATCTAATTCTCTCTCTAATGATTTGTAGAGTTCTCTGCATGCAAATATTGTAATAATTGAAAATGGTACACCAAATATTACTACGGCTGTTTGTAAAGCTCCTAGTCCACCAGCAGCTAAAAGTACTGCAGCTACAATTCCTAAAAGTATTGCCCATGTAATTCTTGAAAGAAGGGGTGAATCACCATCAATTTCCGCACCTTTTTTTGATGACAGCATTGATGCAACTAATGCTCCTGAGTCAGAAGAGGTAACAAAGAAGGTTACTATTAGTATTAATGATGAAACAGATAAAGCTGTTGAGAAAGACATAGAATCATATAAAACAAAAAGAGCTGTGCTTGCATTTTCGCTAACAGCACCTGAAATATCTCCAATATTATTAAGAACTTGATAGATAGCTGAATTACCAAATATACCCATCCATATAAAAACAATCAGTGATGGAACTAATAAAACACCAATAACAAATTCTTTTATAGTTCTTCCATAGGATATTCTTGCAATAAATAGTGATACAAATGGTGCCCATGCAAACCACCATGTAAAATAGAAAAGGGTATAGCCATTTTGATATACAGAATCGTTATAGGCTTCAGTCCATGTTGATAATTGAATAATTTGGTTAAGATATGCACCAGAATTCTGAACCATAGCGTTTAAGATAAAAACAGTCGGCCCCAATAACAAAACCGTCAAAACAAGAAGAACAGCTATAATCATATTGATTTGTGAGAGTCTTTTAATACCCGCATCAAGACCAAGACATACGCTGATTAATCCTAACAAAGTAATAATAGTGATTATTATAAATTGATTAAGTTTGATATTAAAAACAAAATCTAAACCACTATTTATCTGTGAAGCTCCAAGACCTAAAGATGTAGCAATGCCAATAACAGTTGTCAAAATAGCAATAATATCAATCATTGCAGCTAAGGGTTTATTGCTTTCTACAGATCGTCCTAAAAGAGAGCTTACTCTAAAAGCTTTATTTTTGTTATAGGATGCGTATGCAAAACAAAGTCCCAAGGATGCATACACCGCCCAGCCATGAAGACCCCAATGTAAATTAGTTAAGCTCAATGCTTTACCTGCATTATACGAAATATCATTTTCTAACATCTCAGGATAATCATTTAAATTACCAATTGGTTCAGCTACTCCATAAAAGAGAAGACCAATTCCTAAACCAGCACTAAACAGCATAGCAATCCAGTTGATATATGTGTATGCAGGTTGTGCATCAACACCGCCCAACCTGATATCTTTAAATCTAGAAAATACTAAAGAGATAGAAAATAATAAAAAACCATTAGCTGTAAGAATAATAAACCACCCTAAATATTCTGATATTGCTAACTGTGTTGAGCTAAAAAATATTGATGACGCCTCAAGGTTTTTAAAAACTATGAAGGTTATAGACATTAAAAGCAGGGCTGAAATAATAAATCTGGATTTATTTAGTTTTTTCATTTTAAGTGTTAAATTTATTTTCTTGATTAGTGAAACATAAATGAGCAGAATTTTCTATATATGTAAAATATATAAACAGTACCTAAATTTATTTAAATCAATATTTGCATACTATAAATAAGCTGTTATCATGTTCGTAGACCGATTTAATGAAATTGCTGGTCTATAAACAAAGCTAAACTTCTCTGGGGGGAAAACTGGGGAAACCAGAACTTTGTTTATTCGCAATTTATTTTATTTATAAATAGGAATTTATATGATTAATTTAAGTAAAACGAAGGACCAACTTAATAAACTTACGAATCACTTATCTCTTGGCATATTAGGTACCGTTGCAGCAATTGTTCCACAAAATGCTGAATCTCAAGATAGACAGATAGAAGAAGTAGTTGTTTCTGCAACTAAGAAAGATGAAAGTGCTTCAGATGTACCCTTAACTGTTACTGCGCTAACTGAAGAAACTTTAAGAGAAATGAATGTTTCTAATTTTGATGAATATATCGAATATCTACCCAACGTTACATCCGGTGGTAGAGGCCCAGGTCAATCTACTATTTTTATTAGGGGTTTGGCTGTTGATCCAGTCAATGTCTTTTTATCTGCTGCGCAAGGATCGTCTCCAAACGTTGCTTTATACTTAGATGAACAACCAGTTCAAGTTCCAGGCCGTAATTTAGATGTATATGTTGCTGATATGGAACGTATAGAAGTCTTGCCTGGACCACAAGGGACTCTTTTTGGTGCAAGTTCTCAGGCCGGTACGGTTAGACTAATAACAAATAAGCCAAATTTTGAAGTTCAAGAAGGTGGTTTTAATGCATCACTCTTTAACACGCAAAAAGGTTCTATGAGCTCATCATTTGACGCTTTTCTTAACGTACCAGTAAGTGATACGTGGGCAATCAGAGGTGTATTATATAATTCAAATAGTGGTGGATATATCGATAATGTTTCCGGTACTTGGAATTCAAAAGGTAAAGGAAGCTTTGATGGGTATCCTAAAGTTGATCCTGCAACTGGAACACAATATACAGATTCAGATAATACTAACTTAGTAAAAGAAGACTTCAATGAAGCTACTTATGAAGGTTTTAGAATTTCTTCAGCTCACAATATAAACGATGATTGGGATATGCTAATTACACATATGAATCAAACTATTGAAGCAGATGGTGTATGGGACTATGATCCAGAAGTTGGAGATCTTCAAGTTCAAAGATTTTCTCCTGACTCACTTGAGGATACTTTCTCACAAACATCGCTTACACTTGAGGGTAGAATTGGTAAATTAGATGTTGTTTATACTGGTTCAGTTCTACAAAGAGAGGCTGAGCAAACCGTAGACTATTCTGGTTATGTCAATGCTGGTGCTTATATGCCATATTACACATGTAATTATACAAGTTCAGCAAATGCTACAATTTGTGGTAGCGGTGTTGTTGATCTATATCTTTTAGATGATAACGAAAGAACAACTCATGAGTTTAGAGTTTCATCTAATGAACTAAGTGAACTACCTTTTTCATACACAGCTGGTGTCTTTATTGAAGAAAGCGTTTTAAAGACTGAAAACGACTATGGATATAATGGTTTTTTAGAAGCACATCCTAGTGTTGCCTATGATGCTGATGGTAATACAGTCTCTAATACAGTAGTTCCGGGTATATATAGTAACAATGGAAGAGCTAGAGATCCTCAATATAGGTTCTTTAATGATCTTAAAAGAACTGACGAGCAAACAGCTTTCTTTGCAGAAATAACCTTCCCAGTAACAGAAAAACTTGATTTCTTAGTTGGTGCTCGTAATTATGATTTAGATATTGATTATGTTGGTCAGTCAAAGTTCGGTGGAATTGCTGTTGGTGATAGTGGAAGAGATTATAATTCTTCTGGCGGTCATACAGATCAACCATTAAATATGAGTGATACTATTACTAAATTTACTGCTAGTTATAAAGTTGATGAAGATACCTTAATATACTTTACTCAATCAGAAGGTTATAGACCTGGTGGCTATAACAGAGGCGGTGGTCTAACTAACTCATGTGCAAAACTTGATTCAGATGCAGAGGGTTATTGTGGAGAAGGGTCTGGAGATAACTTCAGAGCAAATCCAACGACTACTTTTGAATCCGATGAAGTATTAAATACTGAAATCGGTATTAAAACTATCTTAGCAGATGGAACAGTAAGGTTAAATGCAACTTATTACAATGTTGAATGGACAGATATCCAAGTATCACAGTTTGATCCAGCTAATATTTCTATATTAACTTTTGTAGAAAATGCAGCTGATGCTGACATTAGTGGATTTGAAGCTGATTTACTTTGGTATCCAACTGATAGATTGACAATTGCAGCTGCTATATCATTGAACGATACAGAAATAACTAATGATGTTTCAAAGACTGTTCCTATTGTAGATATAGGTAGTGCTTTACCTTTATCACCTGAAAGACAGTACAACATTAGAATTAGAAGAGATGGTACTTTTAAAGGAATGGATTCTTATACTCAAGTAGCCTATAAAAGTGCTACTGATACCTATAATTCATTTGAATCTGCCAAGGTATTAGGTCAACCTGAATATCATGTTCTAGATATGGCGTTTGGCTTTACTGTCAATGAAACAGATGTAGAGTTCTTTATAAGAAATGCTACTGATGAAAGGGCTAATCTTTACTATAATGATCAAGATGATATACCTAGAATTACAACAAATCGCCCAAGAAATATGGGTGTTAGAATTGCTCGTAAATTCTAAGTTAAGGATATAGTTTAAAGGCCAGTTTTTTAACTGGCCTTTTTTTTAATAGATAAATGAAATCTGATATAAAAGTATATAAAGAAATACAAAATCTTATATCATTAAAAAAATTTGATGAGTCTATAAAATTTATAGAACTCAATAAAAAAAAACTAAGCGAATTAGATTATTGGTTCTTGATATCAGTAAATCTTAGATACTTAAAAAAATATTCTAAGGCTATAATAACACTATCAGAAGTTAATAAAATTTCTCCAACATATGGCCGAGCTTATCAAGAATTTGGCCATAACTACATTAAATTAAATAACAAAGAAATGGCTCTTAAAAGCTATTCTCGGGCCGTAAGATATAATCCAACTCTTCAAGCATCATGGTTGGGAATTCTAGGCCTTGATAATACAGATAAACATCTGGTAGAAATAGCTGATAAAAATGTTATATATTTAAAAAATTTACCACCAGAACTTAAATCTGTTCTAAGTTTTATTCATGAGGGTAAATTAAAAAAAGCTGATCATTTATGTAGGTATTTTCTTACCAACTCACCTCATCATCTTGAGGCTATGAAGATGCTTGCAATTATTTGCAAAAAACTTCATGTTTATGATGATAGTGAATTTTTACTTGAAAGCTGTCTTGAGTTTGATCCTGATAATTTAGATATAAAGGTTGAATATATTGATACGCTTATTAAAAGACAAAAATATGGATTAGCACTAGAAAATGCTAGAGATCTTTATAAAAAAGATCCAAATAATCTTTCTTCTCTTATAACACTTGCTGTTACTCTTCAACAGACAAATAATCAAGAAGAAGCACAACTGTTGTATAAAAAAATCTTAAAAATAAGTCCAAATAATCATATGGCTATGGTCTCAATGGGCCATCTTTATAAAAACCAAGGTAATATAAACAAGTCGATTGAATTGTATAAAAATGCTTATAATTCTAATAAGCATTTCGGTGATGCATATTGGAGTTTAGCTAATTTAAAGACTTATACCTTTTCGAATAATGAAATTGAATCTTTAGTAGCAATGGTATCAAATAACTTTATCCCTGATGATGAAAAAATTTATATGCATTTTGCTCTTGGAAAAGCATTTGAAGATTTAAATGATTATAAGTCTTCTTTTCATCACTATAAAAAAGGAAATGATCATAAATTACCATATACAAAATTTAAAACCGATGAATTTATTAATGAATGTAAAAATCAGATCAATGTATGTACTTCTGATTTGTTTGAAATGAAAAATAATTGGGGTCATCAATCAAATGAACCTATTTTTATTTTAGGCCTTCCAAGAGTTGGTTCAACTCTTGTAGAACAAATTTTATCATCACATAGCTTGGTTGATGCTACGCATGAACTTCCGAACATTCTAGCAACATCGCATAAGTTAAATCTTAGACGCGCTCATGCTGATTCATCTAGATATCCTGATATTCTTCTTTCTTTATCGGCACCACAACTAAAAATAATTGGAGAAAATTATATTAATGACGCAGAGATATTTAGAGATGGAGGAACATATTTTATAGATAAAATGCCTAATAACTTCAGGCATATTGGTTTGATAAAGCTCATTCTTCCAAATGCTAAAATTATTGATATAAGAAGAAATTCTATGTCAGCATGCTTTTCTTGCTATAAACAGCTTTTTGCAGAAGGGCAAGAGTTTACTTATAGCCAGAAAAGATTAGCACTTTATTACAATAACTATGTAGAGTTAATGGATCATTGGAATAAAGTTCTTCCTAATCAAATATTATCAATAACTTATGAGGACTTAATCAATAATTTTGAACAAACTGTTTGCCAAATTCTTGATTATTGTGAGCTGCCTTTTGAAGAAACATGTATTGAATTTTACAAAAACAAAAGAGCAGTTAAAACACCAAGTGCTCAACAGGTTCGACAACCTATATATACATCTGGATTAGACTATTGGAAAAATTATGAGCCATACCTAGAAGAACTTAAAAAATATTTAAAGTATTAATTTTAATATACAATTAATTGATATTATTTATAAAGGAGTTCTTATGTCTAATCTAATTATTTGTGTTGGTATGTTTTATGTACTTCATCTTTTTTTAAAAATGACTTTCTCATTACATAAAGTACCTTTTGTAGATTTTACTTATACAGAAGGTAACATTTCAAATACCACAGCACTATCAGAAAGAATGTCTTTAGCAAGTGATAATTTAAGACAATCATTGCCTCTTTTTTTCGTTTTTGCAATTTTGTCAGTTATTTTAGATATAGATAATTTATTTTTAGCTCAAGTATGGTTCGGTTTGAGAGTGGCTTATTTACTTGGTGCAATTCTAAATTTATATAGATTTAAAATGATTAGACCTCTTATATGGTTACCATCCATAGTTGTTTTAGTTTGCATGGGTTGTAATTTATATATATAAAAGTTGTTGACGGAACAGGGGAGGTTCCGTCAACATATGAAAGTTATTCAATATGTATTGAGGAGCACTTTCATTTTCAATTACACTCCTCTATTAAGTCTTTTGTGTGAAGGGGTTGTTAATTTTTATTAAAAATTATTTAAAACTGTCTTTCGATTCGGCTTTTGCCTCTATGAACACAACTAAGATTACTTGTATTTTTATCAAGCAAGGTAATGATTTGATGGTCAAACATACAATAAGTTTGTATTAAATCAGTTATATATATTTTGCTTATTGGCTCTTCCAGAAAACTTGTTACAGATAAAATATCATATTTATCACATTGATCTATTTTATTGATAGCATCTTTATATGCATCTTCACTTGTCTGCAATCTTTTAGTAATAAGAATAGAACATTTTTTATCAAATTCAGCAAAAGTATTTAAACTAAAAAGGAGAGATAAAGCATATATATAAAATTTCATGAACCAATATTAACATCATAAATAATGATTGAATATTAATTAAAAGAGTATTACCTTTATGCTATTGAGTGTTAATTGAGGGTAGTTAATGAATAATAAAAATGATTTTGGTTTTGGTACTCAAATAAGAAAAAGTCCATTTTTTGATGCAACTGTTAAATGGGGTGCTAAAGATTTCTCTGTTTACAATCATATGTATATACCTAGAGATTTTGGAGATCCTGAACAAAATTTCTGGAATTTAATTAATGAAGCTATTCTTTGCGATGTTGCAGTTGAAAGACAAGTACAAATCAAAGGTCCAGACGCATCAAAATTTGTTCAAATGATGACGCCAAGAAATCTATCTTCAATGCAAGTTGGACAGTGTAAATACGTTATATTAACCAATCAACATGGCGGTGTTCTCAATGATCCAATATTGTTGCGAGTTGAGGAAGATGTTTATTGGTTCTCTTTGGCAGATAGTGATATTTTATTTTGGGCTCATGGTTTAGCAGCTAATTCAGATTACGATGTAGAAATATCAGAACCTGATGTTTCCCCACTTCAACTTCAGGGACCTAAATCTAGAGATATTATGGTCAAAATATTTGGCGATGAAATATTAGATCTAAAATACTATTGGTTTAAAAAATTTATTCATAACGGGGTTGAGTTAATTATTTCAAGAACGGGCTGGTCAAGTGAACTTGGATATGAAATCTTTTTAACAGATTCTGATCATGGTAATGATTTATACAACACTATCATGGATATTGGCCATCCTATGGGCTTAAAACCAGGTCACACATCTACAATTAGAAGGATTGAGGGAGGCATGCTTTCATATCATGCTGATATGACTATCAATACAAACCCTTTAGAGCTTGGTATGGATAAATTTATTAATCTAGATCAAGACTTTGACTTCATTGGTAAAGATGCCTTAATTAATATATCTAATCGAGGTTTATCTAGGAAGCAAGTTGGAATCATTATAGAAGATAATCCAATGGCTGGTCCTAATACAAGGTTTTGGGATGTGATAAAAAATAACGCTGTTATTGGAAAGGTAACATCAGCAGTTTTTTCACCAAGATTAAAACAAAATATTGGTCTTGCATTGGTTGATATCAAATATTCAGATATTGGTGAAGAGCTTCAAGTAAATAATGGCACCAAGCTACTTGATTGTAAAATAGTTAAAAAACCTTTTTATGATCCTAATAAGAGTCTTACAAAATCTTAAAACTTATTTAACTAGCTATTGGTATTACAAAAGAAAGTATTACAAAAAACCATTTACTAAATTTAAAAAATAAAAGCATGCTCATGTTATTGCCGTGATCTGTAAATTTGCTCCCTTCAAAAGACCACATCATTGCAGCTATAAACAAGAATATTATTGAATAGATAAAAATTGAGAACATTTTAATTATTTTTATTTTTTACAACCCAGTACAACAAAGCTATAAATATAAGATTGCCAATTAAGTATGTCGAGTAGTCCATATAAAATGATATTCTAAATGCTAATGACTTAATATGTAAGTAGAGTACCGAAAAGACTAATAATAAGTACAGCTATCATGCAAATTTTAAATCTTTTTTCATGCAAATTTGTATGGTTTATATATAACCCAAATGCTGCACCCCATACAACAGCGAAAAAGACAAAGGATATATCACTCATAGTCACCATCTTAACAATTCAAAAGCCTCATAGAAATATAAATATAATTTTTATCTGCTTATTGTTATTATTTAGTTAATTACTTTATTAAATTTATTATGACTAAATGGAAATTTCTTTTGTTATTATTTTTATCACTATTATTACCAGTTATTTTCATTAGATTATTTATAGGATATTAAGATTAATTAAAAATATTTATGCTATCTTAAAGATGATTTAACTTTAAAAAGGGGACTATGAAACTTTACAAATCTATTTTCATTTTATTTTTTTCTATTTTTTCATATTCAAGCTATCAATATGAAACAGTCTTAGATGATTTAGATGATGCTTGGAGTTTTGTTTTTCTAAGTGAAGATAAGATTTTATATACCGAAATGTCAGGCAAGCTCAAGACAGCTTCATTATCTGATAAGTCTATTATTGAAATATTAAATGTTCCAGATGTTCAATATGTTAGTCAAGGAGGTCTGTCTGAAGTTATTTTAGATCCTAATTTTAATTCTAATAATAAAATTTATTTAAGCTATTCTGCAAAAAATACTAATAAGAAATCTACACTTTTTGTAATGTCTGCTCAATTAAAAGACAACTCTCTAGTGAATAAAAAAATTATTTTTGAGGCAATAGCACCAAGAAGAACGGCTGTTCATTTAGGTGCAAAAATGGCCTTTATGAAAGACGGAACACTTTTATTATCAAGCGGCGATGGTTTTGATCATAGGGAAAAGGCCCAAAAGTTAGATAATCATTTTGGTAAGATTGTAAGAATTAATGTAGATGGCTCTATCCCAGAAGATAATCCTTTTGTGGGTAAAGAGGGTGTATTAGAAGACATTTATTCTTATGGACACAGAAATATGCAAGGGCTTGTTATTACATCCTCAGGCGATATTTACGAACATGAACACGGGCCAAGAGGTGGTGATGAAATGAATTTAATTGAGCCCTCATTGAATTATGGATGGCCAGCTATTACTTATGGCATCGACTACTCTGGAGCTGTTATTAGCCCATTTACAGAGAAAGAGGGCATGGAACAACCATTGTTACATTGGACTCCTTCTATAGCTCCATCAGATATGATTTTTTATGAAAAAGACTATTATCCTGAATTAACAAAAAGTTTCTTAGTTACAGCATTGGTTTCAAAGGATGTAAAAAAAATTATTTTTAATAATAATACAAACACTCAAGAATCATTGTTTAGTGATCTAAACTTAAGACTTAGAAATATTCAGGATTCTCCAAGTGGCATCATTTATTTGTTAACTGATGGGCCTAATGGAAAATTATTTAAGGTATTGCCTAAATAATTATGAACATAGCTAAATATCCATTTGCAGTTTTATCAGCAGCTCTATTTACTGTTATGTTGATTACACCAATCTCTTCTGTCTCTAATCTCATATGGTTATCTTCGGTAGATATGCCAGTTAGCATAAGCTCATCCTTGGAGGTGCTCCTTTTTGATTTTCAAAGATTAGGCATAGCCTTATACGGTGTTGTTATTTTAGGCTTTGCAATAGCCTTTAGTGTTGCTGGATTAATATCTAGATTTACAAACTTAGGCGGTAAATATCTTTATGCAATAGCTGGATCAGTTGCTATAGCTTTGGCTGTATTTCTTATGGTTGAGTTGTTATTTAAAACAGAATTATTAGGTGGGCACAGAACATTTATAGGTAAAAGCTTGCATTGGCTTGCTGGTTTTTTTGGTGGCTATTTTTATTATTGGCTTATTTCAAAGGAAAAAAACTATACGTTTATTATTAGATATTTAGGTATTCTTTATTCTTATGTTCTTCTTGGTACAGTATTAGATTGGATTTTTAGTCCATCAAATGCTGCTTCTGGATTTGGATTTGTCTTACTAGAGTTATCTAATGAGGGACAAAATGCTCTGATAAGAGACTTTACATCATTCTTTTTTGCTACATGTATATTCTCACTTCTAGGTGCTATAACCTTAAACTCTGCGTGGTTTTTCTCTGTTGCAATAATTTATTTAGGTGCAGCTATTTTTAATCTTATCGCAATTTATGTTTATGGGACTGGATATAATGATATCTACATTAGTGAAATAATATTAGCTGCCTGGCCAGCTGCTCTTGGTTTAACTCTTGTATTAAAAAGTAATGAATAATTGGATTAGTTGGGTTATCTATATATGCATAGCTGTAGCTATCTTTATGTCTGTTATTAAATTAGCTTATAGCTAATTTATTATTCATTTATATTGTGTAAGAATAAATCTATATGATTTATTTTGGGTGTGAATATGAATCATTTAAAAAAAATTGGCATAAGCTATTTCATACATCTTTTTCATGCTTGGAAAGTTGCATTTATATTAATTGTTAATGGCTTATTTCCAAATATCTGGGAATGGAAAGCTAGTGAGTTGATCTGTGAACAAGATCATAAAGTGATTAATTAAATTAATCTTATTTATTTTTTTTATCTTTTTTTTCAGCTCTTTTTTCTTTTAGTGTCTTACCTTTCTTTTTTTCATTCTTCTTTTTATCCAATCCTTTAGCCATAATAAACTCCTTGTTTGATAACACTGTATACCATCCATCAATTTATAGTTAATCCAAAGAATGTTTATTTATGCAAATTAATAACAATTGTAGGAGTAGATATTAAGATGTAAGTCATTGATTGATCAATTAATAAGGATTCATAGCATAAATATGCTATATTAAGTCGTTGGTCTTTTATTAATTACAAAACCAATTAAACAACTCTAAAGTTGTATCTATCAGTAAAAATACTAATTTATCGCTAGCCAACTTTAGGCTTTTGATGTGTTCTTACAAATGCAAATCATTAAGTTTCTATCCAATATCCTAGAAGAATAGTGGAGACTTTTCTAATAACTATTTATTTAAAAAGTGGCTGACTCTTTAGTAAGAAAGGGAGGCAAATTATTTTAAGGAATTTAAAAATTGAAACAACATTTATTATTTACACCTGGTCCAGTTAATGTATCTCAGAATGTAAGAGAGGCAATTTGCAAACAAGATATTTGTCATCGTGAAATTGATTTTGATTATTTGTTACAAAGTATTGAAAAAAAATTGCTCACACTTTTCGAGATAAAGAATAGAGCAAAATATCGAGCTGTAGTTATTACTGGCTCTGGAACTGCTGCAAATGAATCAATGCTTTCTTCGGTCGTTGGTGAGAAGAATATTCTTATTTTGTCTAATGGTGAATTTGGCGAAAGATTAAATGGCATATCTAAGATTTATAATGAAAATACCTTTTTATTAGACTTTGGTTGGGGAGAAGAGTTAAACCTTAATAAAATCAAAGCCTTTTTGGAGATTCAGAAGATTGATGTTATTGCCATGGTTCACCATGAAACTAGTTCTGGCATGTTAAATCCCCTAGAAAAAATCGGGAATCTGGCAAAATCACATGATGCAATATTTATTGTTGACTGTGTAAGCAGTGCGGGCGCAGAAGAAATTAATCTTAAAAAATGTAACATTGCATTTTGTTCAAGTTCGAGTTCAAAGGCAATTGGCTCTTACCCTGGATTATCATTTGTAGTTGGTAAAACTGAAGAATTTGAGAATTTAAAGAATCTACCTATTAAATCTATGTATCTAAGTTTGTATAAATTTTATGACTTTATAAAAACTTTTTCTCAGACACCTAATACACCGGCTGTTCACTTATTCTATGCTCTTGATCAGGCGCTATCTAATATACTCAACGAAGGTATTCAAAATCGATATGTTAATTTAAGAGATAAAGCCAATAGGCTAAGACAGGGCATGCTTAACCTAGGGCTTAAGTTTGTCATTAATCAAAAAGATATGTGTTCGATATTAACCGCTGTTTATACACCATCGAATGTTGATGTCAGTATTTTGCGTCAGAGATTGCGAGAAAAATCTATTATTATCTATGAGGGTAAGGGTTGCTTTAAGAATCGCGCTTTTCAGGTCGGAAGTATAGGTGACTTATCTTTTAATGATATTGAATATTTTTTGGATTCACTGAAGATGGTATTAGATAGTTTTAAACCCACTAAAGAAATACTGCCTATAATTGAACTTGTAAAGGTGTCAAGTGTTGTTAAAGTCAAAAGCCGTATACAAAAATTTCCTCAAGTAAATAAAAAAATCAGCACCAATGTTCCGACATCCAAAGCAACATTGTGAATGCAAAACTGACACGCTTATGGGCAACGAAAACAAAAGACGATGAATGGTGGTCTTCTTTTGTAACATCACCTCTAGCTATTGTTTTAAATTATTTCGTAGTCGATATTAAATGGTTAACGCCGAACTTAATCACACTTATTTCTTTTATTACTGCAATTTTAGCATCTCTTCTTATTGTTGTTGGTAGTAATTCAAATTTCGTCTGTGCCGCAGTGCTTATCCATTTGAGTCATGTTTTTGATTGCATGGATGGTCAGATGGCACGATATCGAAAAATAACTTCACAATTAGGCGCCTATTACGATAGGATTACCGACCAAATACAGGTAATAATTTGGTTTGGTGCAGTGGCTTATGCAGCTTACAAACAGTCCGATAATGTTTTACCCATATTTTTGGCATTTATTGGTGTTGCCTTCTACTCGCTTCGTGGCTATATAAAGTATGTAATGATTTACATCAAAATGTCACAGGACAGTCAATACTTAGAAGCGCTTACAAAAATAGAATCAACGACAAAAAAAGAAGATTCTGCAGGCCTTAAATTTGGTTTTTCAGCAAACCTTAAATGGTTCCTAGCTGAACAAAGAAAAATACTTGCATTTAATGAAGGGGTGTTTATTTTCATGTTATCACTCGCACTAGTTCTTGATGAGATCATGCCAATGCTTTGGGTATTTGCATTAACTCAGCTTTATATTGGACTTATGCGAAGTTGGCAAAGAAGTGCTCAAATAAAAAATGATGTGATAAGTATTATAAACAAATGAAGTTTTTGTTGTAGATGCGATCACCAAAATAATTAGTAACAAGTGTATTTATTTTCATGAGGATCTAAAAATTAAAGCAATTATTTTAGCCGCTGGTGTAGGTTCAAGAATCAGACCATTGACTGATAACTGTCCTAAAAGTCTATTGAAAATAAATGGTAAAACTATTCTTGAAATGATGTTGTCACATATTAAAACATGTGGAATTAATGAAGTTATCTTTGTCTTGGGTTACTTACAAGATCAGATTAAAGATTATGTAAAAATACAATTTCCTGATTTGATTGTCCAATTTATAACGAATGAAAAATATGAAGTAACTAATACAGGTTATTCTTTAATGTTAACCAAAGACTTTGTTAAGAATTCAACCTTTATTAAATTTGATGCTGATGTAGTTTTTGATATAAATATATTAAAAACCCTTATTGCTTCTGAATATGACAATTGTTTATGTATTGACAAAAATATTAATCTTGACGCAGAAGAAATAAAAGTCATTATTAAGGATGATAATAGAGTGGTTAAAGCTAGCAAAACAGTCAATCCTTTAGATGCGATTGGTGAATCAATAGGCATTGAAAAGATCAGCGGTGAAACAGCTCATACTTTATTTAATGATTTAGAACTAATGATGAAAGATGAGCAATATCATCAGGAATATTATGAAGCAGCTTATGAAAGACTTATTGAAAAAGATGTCCCTTTTTATGCATTAGATATCTCAGGACTGAGATGGACTGAAATTGATACCAAAGAAGATTTTATGTTGGCAAGAAAAATTTTTAGTCAGAGTAAATAACCCGGTACGGATTTTTTACAGATAGAGGATTTTGGGGGGTTATTAAAGTAATTGTAATTTCCCACAAACCCTTTAAAATAGCGGTTCACTAATCGGAGGGATGGCAGAGTCTGGTTTATTGTAACGGTCTTGAAACGTCAAATCTATCCATTTACTACTTTTTATTTCTCTTTAGATGCAAATGTATGAAATGTTGAAGTACCATTATCCACAATGACTAAATCAGTGTTGGTGATTCCAAAATCTATACCAATATCCATTTTTAATTATGAGAGTTGATTTCTTTGTCTATAAGTATATTAAATTTGATTTAACTTAGATATTGATAACTTTTTTTTAAATAACTTATTTTTAATTATATTGGTATGACCAATTAATATATATTGTTAAGCCAAAATGATTGCTTTTGTCACATAAGTTTGTATTATAAAGATTGATTTAAATTTTTTTTGGGGGGAACCAAAACATGATGAACATATATAAGTTTAATTTTAAACAGTTATTAACCATCGCATTTAGTCTGTTATTAACAGTGCCTTTAACTGTCTTAGCACAAGCTGTTGAAGACTCAAAGGACGACGCAGTAGAAGAAGTTGTTGTAACAGGAATTAGATCGGCTCTTGCAAGTGCAGTTGCACAAAAAAGAAGCTCTGATAACTTAATTGAAGTAATTGTAGCCGAAGACATTGGTAAGCTACCTGATCAAAATCTTGCTGAGGTTCTTGAAAATATTACCGGTGTTCAGATTACAAGAACTGCTGGTGTTGGTACCGGCGTTCAAATTAGAGGAACTAACTCTAATAGAGTAGAGATTAATGGAGTTTCAACAGTTGGTTCTGGTTCCGGAAGAGGTGGCATAAGTTTTGAAGATGTAAATGCTGCTATTATTTCTTCCCTTGAAGTAATTAAATCACCAGAAGCTAAAACAACTGAAGGTGCTATTGGTGGTATTGTGAATCTTAAGACAATACGTCCATTAGATTTATCTGAAAGGTTGGGATCATTAAGATACCAATTAGAAGAAAGTAGCTTGAGTGTTGAAGATGCTCTTCCTAGAATTTCAGGTGCATTTGGAGATACATGGTCCAGTGATGCTGGCGATTTTGGTTTTGTATTTACAGGCAGTATTACTGAACAAGAAGCAGTTTCATTTCGCCCTCGTGCTGACAGAGATAACATAGCATCTCCTTCAGGATCGGATCCTTCAGAATACCTAGGTATTCAATTCTTATTACAAGAGCAGGAGAATGATGATTATGAAACTAATAACATATCTACAACATTTGAATGGGCTCCTTCGTTTAATGAGAACTTAACACTTTCTTTTGATGCGGTAATGACTGAGCAGGAAAGAAGCAGAGACCAATATAGACTTCAAGGCTCTGGTGTTAGCTCATTAAAGAATATAAGTATCCCTAGCGCCTTCGAGTATGTAGATTTTGGTGTCGGTCCAGGCAGATATCCAGCAGCTTATAAGGGAGAGCTGGTTCCAGATTTAGCGAATGACGACGATGATCCAAATCTTCGTTTTTCAAGTGAAACTAACTCACGTGTCACTGATACTGATGTATTTTCATTTAGAGGCGAACTGGAGGGAGATAGATTATTTACTACATTTGAAATTTCACAATCTAGTTCAGATACTCTGAATCCTACTTTAAATACAACTGTTAATTTTATTAACCCAAATTGTCCCCTTGACGGAAGCAGTAATGATAATTGTGTTCCGTTTATATATGACTTTTCTGATGGCGCTTTAGCATTCGGAGTTAATTATAATTCTGCTTATGCACCTTCACCTTCGGATTTATTAGATCCTAATAATGTTGTATTGGATCAAGTTGACATTGGAAGAAATACAAATACTAATGAGCAATCAAGCATGAGACTTGATTTCACATATGACCTAGACTGGAATTCAATTACAACTGTTGACTTTGGTATTCGTTCAAGTGAACAGTCCAGTGTATTTGATAAAGTTAGTGGAAAAATAGGTGGATTTAGTAAAATGGTTGATAGCCCTAATGGCTCTTTATTTTCTCAACTATTAGTTCCAGGTCCTTCAAACTTTTGTTCAGGCGATGGAAGAAGTCTATGTATTAGAAACTTCTTGCTAATAAATCCTGACTTATCATTTTCTGATCCATTTGGTGTTTTAAAAATATTACAAGATGCTGTTATAGCTCATGATCCATCTAGCCCATCTATTGCAACTATTAAATCTGATACCAATTCATACTATGATGTAAGTGAAGAGTCGACTGCTCTTTATGCTCAAGCAAACTTTGAACATGGCATATACAGAGGTAATTTTGGTTTTAGATATGTTGATACTGAGGTTGACTCTGTTGCTTATGGTCCTGCAAATTCAAGCGGTGATAGAAGTTTAGTATCAACTAAGGGTTCATATGACTATATCTTACCTAGAATTAATATTGTTGCTGAGTTAAATGATGAGATGCTTGTTCGTTTTGGCTATACATCAGATATTAGAAGACCCGGTTTTAATAACCTAAATACTGGTTTTACTTTCAATACTAGTGAGAATGCATCTGTTAGTCTAGGAAATCCTGGACTAGAGCCTGAGGAAGTAGATTCTATAGAAATTGGTTTTGAATGGTATTTTGCACCAGCAGCTGTAGCTAGTGTTGGCTATTTTACTAAAGACAGGACTAATATATTTGGTCAGGACTTTGAAGGCGCTCTATTGGTTGTAGATCCTTCTACTACTGATGGATTTGCTAGAGAGACTGATCCAACGTGTCCTGGTGGAGGAATATATAACCCAATTGTTCAACCAAATGTTCTAGGTGATCCTAATACAACAGGAATGTGTGTTGACTTTACTAGACCTGGAAATGACGCAGAAACTACTACTCAGTCAGGGTTAGAGTTTGCTTTTCAATACGACCTCTCAAGTTTTGAAGAAACATTGGGATGGGCATCTGGTTTTGGTGTACTTGCTAACTATACAACTCAAGATTTCAGTGGTGGATCTACAGTAGATTGTACCTCTGGTAGAGGTTTAACTGTATTAGGTGATGTATGTATTGATAGAGGTCTTTTAGATTTCTCTGAGGATGCTTACAACCTTACTGTTTTCTATGAAAAGAACAAACTATCAGCAAGAATGCGTTATACATGGCGTGAAGCTTTTAGAACTAATGACTTTGCTGGTGGTGCTAATTCAAGCGGAAGTAGTACATTTAGTTTTCCGGTTTGGACCCTAGATAGAGCGCAGCTAAATGCAAGTGTTAACTATGATGTTAATGACAAGCTGAACATAGGCTTGGAAGCAGTTAACTTAACAGAAGAGGGCATAAGCCAACACTGTGTTAGTCAAACTGGACCTTTGTGTTTTGCTGGTATCCCTGACAGAAGAATTACAATTGGAGCTAGCTATAGGTTCTAATTTAATAACCCCGATTTAATCGGGGTTTTGTTTTCTTTTTATTAGTTTGGCTTGATGTCAAATTATTGAAAACCTAAAAAAGCTTCATATCCCCTATGAAGCTTTTTTTTATTAAGAATTAGAAATAATAAATCGTTTTCTCATATCCAAGGCTTTATTTCTTGCCTCATCAACAACTTTCTTTTCAGTAATTTCATGCATCGCATTTAAAAGATCAGTAAAGTGCAATTGCATTGCTTTTTTAGCACTTTTTG
The DNA here is from genome assembly GCA_000385055.1 of gamma proteobacterium SCGC AAA168-P09. GTDB lineage: Bacteria > Pseudomonadota > Gammaproteobacteria > Magnimaribacterales > D2472 > SCGC-AAA076-P13. The sequence continues at coordinate 174,185 of ARRL01000002.1, read as the reverse complement.
GGTCTTTGTTTTTAATAGCTTCAAATATAGCCTCATGATCTGCTATCTTTGAGTGCCTATCTTCATCAATACAAACTGACTCACGTTTCTGATTAATATGGTTAAGATTATCTTGTAAATCCCAAAGGTGGGTAATTTGTTTAAGTAGGACTTTGTTATGGGTGCCAAGTGCTATTAATGTATGAAATTCTCTATCTGCCTTGGAGCATTTTGCATCTTCAGTTTTCATCGTTTCTAGAGAAATTTTCAATAAATCAATCTCATCAGAAGTTATCATTCTTGCTGCCAGTGATGCAGATTCGCTTTCTAAAATAACCCTAGCTTCTAATAGCTCAAAAGCGCTAATAGGGCCAGAAAAATCGTCAATCTTAAGACTATTCCCAACTACATAAACTCCTGACCCAGCTTTAATAGAGACTATTTCTTTTACTTCAAGAGCAATTATTGCTTCACGAATAGTTGGTCTGCTAACTTTAAATATTTCTGAAAGCTCTCTCTCTGTCGGCAGCCGACTCCCAACAGGAAATTCACCATTACTAATAAGCAATGAGATGCTTTTTGAAATTTTTATATATAGTCTTTCTTTATTTTTCATATTTTTTAATAATATGTGAAGGTTGATTGTAATACAAATTTCGATAATTTTATTAAAAAAATTTAAAAGCTATAAAATATTTTTATAATGCTAAATGCTATATTGCAGATAAAGTGAATTATAAATAAGATATAGTTTGTTAATTGGTATTACAAAATATATAATATTTACAAGTTTTTTATTATTATTTGGTATGACAAAAAAATATGTTATCGGACTTCGATGTCCAAAAATTCTTTCGGAGTTAAATGTATTTTGAATTTCTTTAATAAGACAATAACCTCTAACTTCATTGTTATTTATGTAGCTTTATTCTCTTTGGCCTATTTAAATGCTGAAGACTTTTTAGTGTCAACACAATTAGAATATGAGGATAAAGTTAAAAACATCAAACCAGGGGACACTATAGTTTTAAAAGACGGTGTTTGGGCAAACTTTGAAATTCTTTTTGTGGGATATGGACTCAAAGACAAACCAATTACATTAAGATCTCAAACAAATGGTAAAGTCCTGATTACAGGAGAGTCAAATTTAAGAATAGCTGGCAAACATCTTGTTGTCTCAGGTTTAGTCTTTAAAAATGGGTTTACGCCAACCAGTTCCGTCATAGAATTCCGTAAAAATAAATTACTGCTAGCAAGCCATTCACGAGTTACACAAGTCGTTATTGATAACTTTAATAATCCGGAGAGAACAGAGAATGATTCTTGGGTAACAATTTATGGTAAACACAATCGATTTGATTCTAATCACTTGGAAGGCAAGAAGAATAAGGGAGTAACTCTAGCAGTTAAACTAGACACTCCAGAGAGCCAAGAGAATTATCATATAATTGAGAATAACTATTTTGGACCTCGCCAAATTCTAGGATCAAATGGGGGTGAGACACTAAGAATAGGAACAAGTCATTTCTCATTATCTAAATCACATACTCTTGTAAAAAATAATTTTTTTGATCGCTGTGATGGAGAGCTTGAGATTGTTTCAAATAAATCCGGTAGTAATAAGTTTATTGGGAATATATTCTTCGAATCACGCGGCACTTTGACCATGCGACACGGCAACGACACTGTTGTAGAAGAAAATATTTTTCTTGGCAACAACCAAGATCATACCGGCGGAATTAGAGTAATAAATAAACGTCAATTAATTAAGAATAATTACATGGAAGGTCTAAAGGGGTATCGGTTTGGTGGGGCTTTGGTAGTAATGAATGGCGTTCCTAACTCAAGTATCAATAGGTATCATCAAGTCGAAGATTCTATTATTCAAAATAATTCAATAATAAATTCAGACCATATACATTTTGCATCTGGCAGTGATCTGGAAAGAACAGCAGTCCCCAAAAACTCAGAGTTTAAAAATAATCTTATATATCAACAAAATAATAAAGACCCTTTTACAGTGTTTGATGACATTAGTGGCATTAAATTTACAAATAACTTAATAAATGAAATAAATAACTTTCAGTTCAACAAAGGCTTTAACTTAACTGGTTTTGATTATGTTCGTCTACCCAATAATTTGCTTTATCCAAAAGATACTCTAATTAAAGAAGGCGTCTCTAGGTCACTTAAGCCTATTACTAAAGATAAAGTTGGTGTTCAGTGGTATCCAAAATCATCAATTGAGGATACTTTTGATTCCGGAAATATAATAGAGGTTGAGCCAGGCGATAACAATATATTTAATGCTCTAAAGCTTAGCAAATCTGGTGATATCTTACTTTTAGCTCCAGGTGAATATACGGTAAACAAAATATTACAAATTAATACGTCCATAACAATTAAGTCAAAGGTAAAAGATACAAAAATATTCTTTGAGAGAGGAAATCTTTTTGAAATAATAGATGGAGGAAATCTAAAACTATCTGGACTTCAGATTTCTGGTTCAGAGTCTCCAGATAGTGCTGGAAATAGCGTAATTAGAACCCACAAATCAATATTAGACAATTATCAAGTTATAGTTGAAAACTGCTCTATATATGATTTAAATATTAATCATTCATTTGATTTTATAAATCCGTCAAAAGGTTCATTTGCTAATTCTATTAGCATAAAAAATTCAGAATTTAGGAATATTTCAGGATCTGTTCTCTTGTTAAACAAAGAGTATGAGGATTATGGAATTTATAACGCTGAATATGTATCTATTTCTGATTCAAGTTTTAAAGACATCGGAGGTTCTCTTGTAAATCTTTATAGAGGCGGTACAGATGAGAGTACTTTCGGACCTCATTTTGATTTAACCAACTCAACATTAACGAATGTTGGTCATGGCTCTAGGAATAAATCAAAAAGCTCTATACGTTTACACGGAGTTCAAGTTACTAATATTAAAAAAAATAATCTCTTACAAAGCCCGGGTATAAAAATTGCTCATACTGTTGGCGAGCCAATCACTAGAGTTATTGGCAACCAATTTATCGATACAGAAAAGATTAATATAAAAGAATTAAATAGTTCAGAAATAAATACTGCATTTTTGCAAGATAATGAATATCAACATTCTAAATAATAATAATAAAAATATGCAATCTAATCATAGAAAGCAAATAATAAATTTGATTTGCTGTTTATTAATCAGCTTGTATGCAAATGCTGAACAACAGAATCCAAATCTAGCTATTACCCAAGCAGATATATTAAATATATCTCAGAACATAACTCAGATTCCTTTAGCTCAAAAAGCATTAGCATCTTTAGTTAGAGAGACTGATAAGCATATTGCTAGCCTTCCAGTTATTCCAATCCCAAAAGATGCTGGAGGAGGCTTTACACACGAGCAGCATAAACGTAATTATAAGCTTCTCTATGATCTCGGGTTGCTATATCAAATAACTGAAAACATAAAATATCTAGATTATGCAAAATCTATTTTTTTAATTTATGCCGATATTTATCCTACACTCGGTATACATCCTAAAAGAAAAGAGCAATCGCCGGGTGTTTTGTTTTGGCAAAGCTTAAATGAATCAATGTGGTTGTTTTATGCTATTCAGGGCTACGATATGATAGTTAGCTCTCTCTCTAGTTCGGATAAGAATATTATTGAGCAAAATCTCCTTATCCCTATGGCAGATTTTTTATCATCTGGACAACCGGAAACCTTTAATAAAATTCACAATCATGGGACTTGGGCTGTTTCAGCTGTTGGCATGACTGGATATACCTTGAATGACAATGATCTCGTTACAAAAGCATTATATGGTCTTGATAAATCAGGTGATTCAGGATTCTATAAACAGATAGATGAATTATTTTCTCCTGATGGATACTACGCAGAAGGACCCTATTATCAAAGATTTGCTCTATTGCCATTTGTTATTTTTGCCAAATCAATAGACAGCAATAATCCTAATTTAAAAATATTTGAATACAAGGACAATGCCTTAATCAAGGCTATCTACACCACAATTCAGCTAAGTTATAACAAACTCTTTTTTCCAATCAACGATGCTATAAAGGATAAAGGAATAGATACCATAGAATTAGTTCATTCTGTTGCAATAGCATATGACATTAATAATGATTCAAGTCTTTTGTCCGTTGCTAAGCTTCAAAATCATCTCTTGCTTACTGGTTATGGTTTTAATGTAGCAAAGGCCTTAGATGCAAAACTTGAAAAACCTTTTGAATATAAAAGTTTGCAACTAAGGGACGGTATACAGGGTGACATGGGTGCTCTAAGTGTTTTCCGAAATGGTTTTAAATCTGGACATCAGGCTCTTGTTATGAAAAATACATCACATGGCCTTGGCCATGGGCACTTCGATAAAATGCATTGGCTTTTTTATGACAATAACAATGAAATTATTAGCGACTATGGAGCAGCTCGTTTTTTAAATATTGAAGCTAAGTACGGGGGTCATTATTTACCAGAAAACAACTTATGGGCCAAGCAGACAATTGCTCATAATACAGTTGTTATAAATGAATCTAGTCAGTTTAATGGCGATTGGTATGAGTCTCAAAAATTTGCTCCAGAGATATTATTTTTTAAAGAGAGTGATTTAATAAATATAACTTCATCTAAGCTCATAGGAGCTTTCAAAGATTCAGTTCTTACTAGAACAATGGCTATGATTAATCTTGATTTTTTAGAACACCCTTTGATTGTTGATATTTTTGACATTAAATCAAAACATAAAAATCAATATGATCTACCTTTACATTATAAAGGTCATTTAATATCTCATTCGGGTAAAATTCAATACAACCCAGTGCAGGAAGCGCTTGGGAAGTCAAATGGATATGAGTATCTATGGAATAAAGGTACTGTAAACCTTGAAAATGGCTTATCGCAAATGACCTGGCTAAATACTAATAGGTTTTATACCTATAGCACTTTGGGTGATAAGAATGAAAAATTTATATTTTCACAGATAGGTGCTAATGATGAATCATTCAATCTTAGAAATGAAAATCTAATAATCCATAGAGTTCCATCATCAAAAAATCATACCTTTGTATCTGTACTAGAAGCTCATGGTGAATACAACCCGAGACTTGAGTTTACAAAAAATGCAAAAAGCTCAATTCTAAAAATAGAACATAGTAATTTTCTAAATAAAAATTTAGTTAAGTTGCATTTTATTAATGGAGATACATATACATTAGCAATTTCTGGTGAAGGTGATTGGCAATCAAATCACAATTTAAATAAAGATAATATAAATTTGGAGTGGCAGGGTCACTTCACACTTGTTAAGTCAAATTAATTTTTTAGAGAAAATATTAATGATTAAAAAGAACACGGTATTTAATAAACATAACCCCAAACTAGTAGAGAATATTGATATCGGTATAAGCCGTCAAATACTTGCCTATGGCTCAGACCTAATGGCAGTAAAGGTTTGGTTTGATGAGGGTGCGATAGGTTTTGAGCATAAGCATCACCATACTCAGATTAGTTATGTAGAGAGCGGGGAATTTGAAGTAGTTATAGAAGGAGAGACGCAAATTCTTACCGCTGGAGATTCATTTTTTGTAGAACCCCATAAATTGCATGGTGCTATTTGTAGAAAAAAAGGCGTACTTATTGATGTATTTACTCCACATCGTGAGGACTTCATTCAAGGAGAGAATAATGAAAATAAATAATTTAAGATGGTGGGTTGTCAGTTTAATAGCACTAGCAACAGTTATTAATTATATAGATAGGCAAGCACTAGGAGTCCTATGGCCTGATATCGCAAGTGAGTTATTTCCTGGAAAAACAAATGACGAACATAAACAAATATTTGCTGTCATATCTGTAGTATTTGTATTCTCATATGCTTTCGGCCAAGCAATTTTTGGAAAGATATTTGATTGGGTCGGAACAAGAATTGGGTTCGCCTTATCTATTAGTTTATGGTCATTAGCAACAGTGCTGCATGCTTTTGGGAGAGGTTTACTCAGTTTTGCAATATTTAGATCTATTTTAGGTTTAGCTGAAGCTGGGAACTGGCCTGGAGCTACAAAAGGAAATGCTGAGTGGTTTCCTACAAAAGAAAGGGCATTTGCTCAAGGTGTTTTTAATTCAGGTGCTGCAATTGGAGGTATTATTTCAATACCTTTAATTGCATTTTTAACTATATATTTTAGCTGGAAGTTAATATTTATAATTGTTGGAGTCTTCGGCTTTTTATGGTTGATTCCTTGGTTATTCTTAGTTAAATCTCCTCCTTCAACACACCCATGGATTACTGAAGAGGAAAAAAAATATATTCTAGACGGCCAAATAAGAGTTGATGTCGAAGATGAATCAATACTGGATGACTATAATCCCAACACAAGGGAATTACTATCTCGAAAAGAAAGCTGGGGAGTAATAATAGCTTCTGCTGCAATTGATCCTATTTGGTGGTTATTTGTTTTTTGGATACCCATCTATTTATTCGAAGTGTATGGAATGGATGTTAAGACTATTGGTCTTTACGGATGGGTCCCTTACGTTGGTGCTATGTTTGGAGCCTGGTTTGGAGGCTTGTTAGCTCAAAATAGAATAAAAGCAGGCTGGTCGGTTAACAGAACACGTAAAGTAGTTATTGGCCTTGGTTGCTTGATAATGCTTCCTTCATTGCTAGCCATGTCTAATCCCGGCAGCCCCTCGACTGCAGTAATAATAATGGCTGTAATTTTATTTGGATTTCAAACTTCTATAGGTAATGTTCAAACTTTACCTAGTGATATGTTTGGAGGTAAAACTATTGCTACTCTTGCAGGGTACTCTGGAACAGCTGCCAAGCTTGGTGCCGTTGCTTTAACATCACTGGTCCCTTGGCTAACATCTGGTGGGAACTATGCTCCAGCATTTGTGATTGGTGCCGCTTTAGCAGTTATTGCCATGTTAAGTGTCTTGATACTAATTCCAAGAATCAAGCCATTAAAAAAAAGATAAACATAATTTAGAATTTAAACAATCTTAAGGAGATTAGAATAATGAAATTGAAAGATAAAGTAGTAATAATTACAGGTGGAGCAAGGGATATAGGAAGAGCCGTTTCATTAGATCTGGCTAATCATGGTGCAAAACTTGCCATAAATTATTTCGGGAGTGAAGATCAAGCACAATCTCTAAGTCAAGAACTTAAAAATAATAATATAGATGCTTTCATTTTAAAAGGTGATATGACAAAACAGGAAGATGTAGCAGCTCTTGTTAAAAAAACTATATCTCATTATGGAAATGAAATTCATGGCTTGGTTAATATTTCCGGAGGCCTGGTTCAGAGAAAAAAAATAGATGAAATGGATGAGAGTTTTCTAAATCAAGTAGTCCAATTAAACTTTAATTCAACATTTCTAGCCACCAAACAGGTGTTACCTTATATGAAAGAAGGTTCTTCCATTGTTAATTTTGCTTCTCAAGCAGGACGAGATGGCGGAGGTCCCGGGGCATCCGCTTATGCAGCTTCGAAGGGCGCGGTAATGACATTTACTAGATCAATGGCCAAAGAACTTGGACAGCAAGGCATCCGTGTTAATTCACTATGCCCAGGGATGATTACCACAGCATTCCATGACACTTTCACAAAAGACGAAGTCAGATCTAATGTGGCTAATGCCACTCCTTTAAAACGAGAAGGCAGGCCAGATGAAATGGCAACAACAGTTAGCTTTTTATTGTCTGATGAATCATCTTTTTTAACAGGTGTTAATCTAGACACCAATGGGGGTTTGGTCTTCTCTTAGTCTCTACTAGCAGAAGATTTAAAAATATAGCATGTCTATCTCTGTAGCTATTTTAGGTGAATGTATGCTGGAACTTTCAAATGAAGAAAGTTCTATAGGCAATGATAACAACCTAAGAAAATTATCTTTTGGAGGAGATACATTGAATACAGCTATATATTTATCTAGGCACGACATTGATGTTAGTTATGTTTCAGCATTAGGCCTTGATTCAAATAGCAACTGGCTTATTAAGAATTGGGAAAGAGAGGGTATTGACTGCTCGTTGGTTAAAAGAACTCCTGGTTTACTACCTGGGCTCTACATGATTGATATTGACGATAAAGGTGAACGTTCTTTTATGTATTGGAGAAGTAGCTCTGCTGCAAGAGAATTCTTTAACAACAAAGCTCTAATTGAAGAGACATTTCTCGCATTGATTAATTTTAATTATATTTACTTGTCTGGAATTACCTTGGCCATAATGAATAAAGAAACCCGCATTATTTTATTTCGTTTATTGACCAATTATAAAACTAAAGGCGGAAAGGTTATTTTTGACAGCAATTACCGCCCAGCTTTATGGCCAGATGTAAAAACAGCAAAAGAAGCCTATACGGATATGTACCGATTAACAAACATAGCACTTCCGACGTTTGAAGATGAGAAAGAGTTATTTAGCTTCGAGTCAGAAAAAGAAACGGTGATTTCACTTACCAAACTTGGAGTTGAAGAAGTTGTTATAAAGCTTGGCGTAGAAGGGTGTATGTTTTTTACAAATCATGAGTTTGTCTATATTAAATCTAATCTTGTAGACGTTGTTGATACAACTGCTGCAGGAGATTCATTCAATGCAGCTTATCTAGCCTCAAGATTTAGTGGATTAAATCAAGATGAGGCTTGTAAGGCGGGGCACTTTTTGGCAGCAAGAGTTGTGCAAACAAAAGGAGCAATATTACCAAAGAGCAACTTAAGTTCTCTTAGTGCTAATTCTAATGAATCTTAGATGAGAGAGTCTTGGAGGTGGTTTGGTCCCAACGATCAAGTTACGATCGATGATATTAAGCAGACTGGTGCAACCGATATTGTCAGTGCACTTCACCACATACCTATCGGGGAAACTTGGTCAGAAGAGGCAATCAAAGATCATCAAAAATTTATTCAATTCACAGAGTCAGGAGAGAGCAATCTTTCATGGACGGTAGTTGAAAGTATTCCGGTGCATGAGGATATTAAATTGGGACTTCCTGGTAATGATATCTACATAGAAAACTGGATTTCATCAATAGAAAATTTGGCAAAGTGTGGGATAAAAACAGTATGTTATAACTTTATGCCTGTTATTGACTGGACTCGTACAGACCTTAAATACAAGCTTCCAAACGGGGCATATTCTCTTAGTTTTGATCATAATAAATTTGCTGCCTTTGATTTATTCATTCTTAAACGAGACAATGCAAAAGATGATTACTCTGACAAGGATGTATCAATAGCAAGAGATATTTTTAACTTAATGTCAGAGCTCGAAAGAAAAGAACTTACTAATAATATTATTGCTGGCCTGCCCGGGCGAATGACAGAATCTTATAATATTAAAGATTTTAAGACTATGCTTGGTAAATACAAGAACATTTCTGCTGAAAATCTTCGCTCTAATTTAATTAGTTTTCTTAGTAAAGTACTTCCAAGATGTGAAATGTTAGATGTAAAACTTGCAATCCATCCTGATGATCCACCTAGAAATTTACTGGGTTTACCTAGAATTATTTGTACAAAGTATGACCTTAATATGCTTTTTAGTAGCTTGCCGAGCGAATCTAATGGGATGACATTGTGTGTTGGAACTTATAGTAGCCGACCAGATAATGATATTCCTGAACTAGCTAGAACATTTGCATCTCGTATACATTTTTCTCACTTGAGAAATGTATGCATTGATCTAAACGAACATAGATCTTTTTATGAATCCTCTCATCTAGATGGTGATGTTGATATGGTTGAGATAATAAGTGAGTTGCTTAATGAAGAGAAAAGAAGAAAATCCAATGGGTTAGTTAATAATGAGATATATTTTCGTCCCGATCATGGGCACTTGATGATGGATGATATTCATAAGGTTGTTAATCCTGGCTACTCCAAGATAGGAAGAATGAAAGCTTTAGCAGAAATTCGGGGAGTAATAAGAGCTTTATCTTCAGATAAGATTGGTAAATCCTTATGACTAAAACTAATACAGCCAAATTAACTAATATGAAAACTTTTAAACAAAGATTTTTAGCTGGATTGTCTTTATTTCTTCCTGGTATTTTTTTACTTGGCTTTAATATAGGGACGGGAAGTGTAACTTCTATGGCGAAGGCAGGGGCAGATTATGGAATGTCCCTTCTTTGGACCATTATTATATCCTGTCTTTGCACTTTTTTTATGATCAATCTATATGGCCGCTATACATTAATCACAGGAGAAACAGCTCTTCACGCATTCAGAACGCACATACATCCAACACTAGGACTATTTTTTATAATAACCTTAACCGCTGGCGTCTGCGGAAGCGTTATGGGCGTTATGGGTATAGTTGCTGAAATATCATCTGAATGGTCAAAATCTATTTTTGATGAAGGTATTCCGCCTATCTATTTTTCAATTGTATTTATATCCTTGGTTTATTATATTTTTTGGAACGGTAACACTCAGTTTTTTGAACGAAGTGCAGCAGCAATCGTTGCAGTAATGGCGATCTGTTTTATAGCAAACTTTTTTATAATGATGCCTCCTCCTATTGATATCTTTCGAGGCTTGATGCCAAGCATCCCTGGCGTTTTAGAAGACTCAAATAAAAGCGCTTTTCTTGTTATCGCATCAATGGTTGGTACAACTGTGTTCTCAGGATTATTTATTATTCGCACAACGCTGGTTAAGGAAGCTGGCTGGACTTTAATTGATTACAAAAAACAAAGAAATGATGCAATTGTTTCTGTATGCCTAATGTTCGTTATTAGTGCATCAATTATGGCAGCATCAGCAGCTTCACTCCATACCGAAGGTTTGGTCTTATCCAAAGCCTCTCAAATGATTACACTTCTTGAACCATTAGCCGGTTCATTGGCTGTCTCTATTTTTGCAATTGGTCTTATTGCAGCAGGCGTATCTTCTCAACTGCCAAACGTTTTAATGTTGCCTTGGCTTATTTGTGATTACACAAATACCGATAGGGATATGAGTTTGCTAAAATTTCGATTAATGGTATTAGGAATCTCTCTTTTAGGTCTGGTAGTGCCTATTTTTGATGCTAGACCTGTGTTAGTAATGATAGTTTCTCAGGCACTTAATTCACTTATTTTACCTATAACGGTGGCAAGTATTTTTTATCTTACTAATAAGAAAAGTTTGATGAATGGTTATGAAAACACATGGCTAACTAATAGTGTTCTGATTATAATTTTTATTTTTTCTCTATTCACAACTTACATTGGCATTAATGGCGTGAAGCAAACTATTAGCAACATACTTTTGTAAAATTTTAAATGACGTCAGAAGGCTCAATAGAGCGTAATGAGATATTGCATTTAGCCACAAAGCCTATAAAATAAGCGTTCGCAATCAGGAGGGATGGCAGAGTCTGGTTTATTGTAACGGTCTTGAAAACCGTCGTGCCTTCATCGGCACCGTGGGTTCGAATCCCACTCCCTCCGCCAATTGGTAATTATTATGTCTAATTCAACTGAAGATATTTCTAAACATTTTAAAGAAATTCCTCCTTTCCTCAAGGTATTTGGTTTAAGTAGTGCATATCCAAGTGATAATGAGACATTTACTTGCGAATTTAATCCATCAGAAGAACTTACGCATTCAAATGGCATGGTAGTGCAGGGTGGATTTGTAACAGGGATGCTAGATTGCTGTATGGCTCAATTTTTAATATACAAAGCTGAAGGCAAACAAATTCCATTAACCTTAGATATAGATGTAAAGTTCTATAAACCATGTGCACCTGGACCAGTCAAAGTTATTTCTAAGATTGTTAAAGAGGGTAGATCTATATGTTTTACCGAGGCATTTCTTTACCAAAATGATGTTTTGATTGCTGGTTCGACCGCTACAAATAAAATAGTTGATAGTCCCTTTTAAGATATACTTTTTAATATGGATGATGAAAGGTTATATAAATTATTTGAATATATAAAACCGATAAACTCGTTTGATAACTCCAAGCATCCCCTAGCTCCAGATTATTCAGATTTAAATAATTGGGCAGCTTATCCAAATAAAGATGCGCAACAATTCTATGTTCCTGATTCAAATCATATAGTTAATAAAACTAACAATGATGTAGATGTTTTTTATATTCATCCAACAGGATATTTTGAAAAATCTTGGAATTCATTCATGGAAAAAGATCGAGCAACTTATGAAAGAACCGAAATGATGCTTGGTAATCAAGTTTCTGCATTTAATGAGAGCTGTAATATTTATGCACCTGAATACAGGCAAGCCACTTATTATTCTTATTTCTCTAAAGACTCAGACGGTATGAAAGCTCATGACTTAGCTTTCGAGGATGTTTTAAATTCTTTTAATTATTTTATTGAGAATTTTAATAACAATAAACCCTTTATCATAATGAGTCATAGTCAAGGTGCGCTTCATGCCCATAGGCTCATTTCTAAATATATTCAAAATACTAAGCTGCAAAAGAGAATGATTTGTGCATATGTTATCGGCTATATTATTCCTGATAAACATTATGATGACCTCTTTCCCTTAATACCTAAATCGACATCTGCAACTGATACTAACTGCATTATTTCATGGTCAACAGTTACAGAAGGCTTCAAAAGACAAAGAGAAAGGACAATATTTTGGAAACCTGATGGATGGTCAGTTGAATATATGGATCAAAAGATTTTTTCTACAAATCCTTATTCATGGACGAATGATTCAAACTGGTATGATCCTCCTGAATATCATGGTTCTGTTATAACAAAATCTCCTAATTATGATTTTGCTAACAGGCTTACCATAAAACATTCAGGTGCTAAGAAAAGCTTAAGATTTAGCAGTGAACAGGAGTTTTCAGTATCTATTAATAAGATAAATGGTTTGCTTGAAGCTCGAGGACCTTTAGTAGATAAGTTAAAAAAAATGCAAGATTTTACCGGTGACTTACATAGTTATGATGTCATGTTATTTTGGGGTTGTTTGAGGAAGAATATAAAGGATAGAATAGATGCATATCTATAAATTCCTATTTCTTTTTATGCTTACATCACCATCTCTACATTCTTTCGAAGAAGGTTTTATATCAAATAATGGTGTAGATATTGCTTACAGAGTCTATGGTTCAGAAAATAACAAACCTATTCTCTTAGTTCAAGGTCTCGGTGGCCAGCTAATTAACTGGCCAGAACACTTAATAGACTTTTTAATTGAAAATAATTTCAGGCCGATAGTTTTTGATAATAGAGATACTGGACTTTCATCAAGATTTACAGACGATCGCTTTACTGAAGGAAATAGATCTAAAACAATCAACTCAACTTACTTAAAATACTATCTAAGATTACCAATTAATCCACCCTATACATTAGATGATATGGCAACAGACGCTATCATGATATTAGATAAATTAAACATTGATAAAGCTCATTTACTGGGAATATCAATGGGAGGTATGATTGCTCAGATAATAGCAGCAAATCATTCAGAAAGAATTAATACATTCACACTCATAGCATCATCAATTTCTGCTCCCAGCCCATTAAACGGTCCTACAAGAGATGTAAGAAGGCTTTTAATGAAAAGATCTGCAAACCCTTATTCAACTAACGAAGAAAGAATTGAAAGAAGTAAAAAAATATTTAAATTAATAGGTCTAGAGGGTTATGACCTTGATACCGAGGAGTTTTATAACAAATCAATAGAATCTATTGAAAGAGCAGGCCCTGATGATACAGGCTTTAGTCGTCAAATTATGGCAATACTAGGATCAGAAAATAGAATTAAGAAAGTTAAGTCTATAAAAGCTAAGACGCTTATCATTCATGGAAAAGAAGATCCTTTAATAAAAGTTAAAAATGCTTATAAAACTAAAAAGTATATTAAGAATAGCAATCTTCTTATATTACCTAAAATGAGACATCTTATAGAGCCTCCTGTTTTTGATTTATTTAAACAAGATTTGCTAACTCATCTAAATAATAACTAATGTTAAGCACAAAATTTAAATTTAATTATTCTGTTGGTGGAATAGCCAACGGTATTAAGACTGATACTTTTACATTTTTTTTATTATTTTTTTATTCCAGAGTTATTGGTTTAGATCCTTTGCTTGCATCTTCAGCAATAGCATTAGCTCTTCTGATCGATTCTTTTACAGATCCGATAATGGGCGTTATTTCTGATAGAACAAATACTAAATACGGAAGAAGACACCCATTTATGTTCTTTTCTTTTATTCCAATATCTATTTTTTATGTTCTTTTATTTACTCCGCAATCTGATTGGGAATTAACTCAAAATCAACTCTTCTGGTGGATGTTTTTATGTGCAACTTTAACTAGGGTTGGTATGACTTTATTTGATGTTCCTCATAGGTCGTTCGGTGCTGAAATTTCAAAAGATTATGATGAAAGAACTAAGTTATTTTCATGGCGTGAACTGTTTTCATGGGTTGCGGGTATTTCAAATGCATTTCTGGCTTATTTTATATTTTTTAGATCAACACCAGACTATCCATTAGGTCAATTAAATCCTGAAGCTTATTTTTCATTAGCTTTGACAGGAGGTTTTCTTATGGCCAGTGCAGTTCTTTTTTCCTCTCTTACCACAAGACATGAGATTAAGAATTTATCTGACTGGAAGGGTTCCATAGCCTTATCGGATATAATCAATGAACTCCTTGTTGCAATTACCAATAAATCATTTTTATTATTCTTTTTTGGTAATCTAACTCTCTCTATTTCATGGGGTCTGTTAAATAACTTATCTCTATTTATAAATACAGATTTTTGGGGTCTCAAAGGATCTCAAATTTCTATATTTTTATTTGTATATTTAGTTACTGCTTTTATTGCTTTTGCTTTAACTCCAAGGTTAGTTGCATTACTAGATAAGAGAAAATTGGTTATTTTTTGTGTTTTTGGTGTTGCAGTTGCTTGTCCTTTTGCTTTTATTAGCTTTAATTTAGGTTTAACACCAGATAAAGGATCAACTGGATTAGTATTATTCTTATGCTTGCCACTATTTTTTATATCTACATTATCAATTATGGGTAATATGACCAGAGATTCTATGATTGGCGATATAGCTGATGAAGTTGAGTTACAAAGTGGTAAAAGGCAAGAAGGGGTTTTGTATTCTGCAGTTTCTTTTGTTCAAAAAGTTAACACTGCGATTGGAAGTATTACAGGTGGATTGGTTTTATCCTATCTTAACTATTCTACAGATAATCCAACCTTCGAACAGACTTACTCTCTATTTTTTGTTCAAGGCGTAGTTGGACCAACCTTACTCATAATTCCAATTTTTATATTCTACTTCTATGGCCTAGATAGAAATAAGCATTCAGAAATTTTGATAAAAATTAAACAGAAAAGCTCTAATTAAGACAGCAGTTTTTTAATTGAAACAGATATACGTTTCCAAAGATTTTTTTCAGCAGTATCTGGTTTTTTTGATATGTTGTTAAAAAAATGAATAATTAAATCATCTAATGAATCTAAATTATTCAAGGTTTTTTTAAATTTATTCGTTAGCATTTCAAGTTGAATAGTTTGTCTTATCTCTGAATCTTTCTTTAAAGAATCAAGACCAGCCATTAGCTCTAATTTAATACATGCATATTGAAGATTATCTAGATTAGACTTGGAGAGTCCTTCGATATTTATCTTATTCTTTATAGCCGAAGGAGTATTTGAATTCTCTATTTCACCTTTGGTATATAAATCTAATAGATTTAAGTATGAATCTATCTTTATTTTTTTTTGTTCAAGATTTTGTTCTTCTTTTTTTGAGAAGATTTCTTTTTTAAGTGAATTGAATTCCTTAGTTTTATTAATATTTTTTAAGTTTTGTAGCTCATTATTTGCTTCATTGATTGTTATTTGATTATCTTTAAGTTTTGTCATTAATTCGTTAGCCGACGATATTTCAGAATCAATAAGCTCTTTTTTTGCAGTAAAGAATCTATCGGCAGATTTATTAAATTTTTCCCATAATTTATTATCAGTTTTTCTGCCAGCTGAGCCTGCATTTTTCCATTCATTTTTTAAATCATTAAATTGTTTAATACATATATCATTATCTTCATTAGATATCGCATTAACTTTTGCTATCAGTCCTTCTTTAATGTTAATGACAACTTGTTCTTGTTTTTTAATAGCATCATTTATGGGTTTCTTAGCCTCTGCGTATGCCATTCGTAGCTTGTTTAGATCTTTATCTAATACCGGTGCAAATTCCTGCCATCTATCAAATGTACTTCTTAAATATTGAATTAGAAATTTTGCTTGAGGCCATTTTGATGAATTGGTTAAAACATATTCATTAATTTCTAAAATTATTGACTCTCTCTGCTTAGCATTATTAATTTTTATCTCTTTAAGTTCATCGAAGTACTCGCCACATGGCTCCCATGCCTTGTTAGTTAATTCATTAAATGTATTCCATTGATCTCTAGATGCAGGTCTACTTGATAGATCTAATAATTGCCATTTTGTTTGTATGTCATGAATTAGATGTGCTTGTTTCTTTGGGCTTTCTAAGGGGTCTTTAATTACTTTATTGATTTCAGTAATAAGTTCTTCTCTTTTAGGGTTTGTTGCAAAAGAAGACATTTCATCAAAATATCTAGACTGACCAATGGCAAAATTTAATTTATGTCTTAATTTATTGGGTATTTTGCCAAAACCTTTTGTTTTAGACATAACATCTCTAACCTTTTTTTGGGCACTTTTAATTGAACCTTTACTAAATAGAGCTTCGGCCTCATCCAATTGTTTGAATAAATCTTGACTAGTTTCCACAATAATCTCTTTTGATGTTTATAATTATAACAAATGAAAAAGCGAATTCTAACAGGTATTACGACAACTGGTACTCCTCATATAGGAAATTATTTAGGTGCCATTAAACCAGCCCTTGAATTAGCAAAAAATTACGATGAATCTTTTTATTTTTTAGCTGATTATCACGCAATTATAAAAAATTCTAAAAACATAGAAGTTTCAGAGTCAGTTAAAAATGTAGCTCTGGCTTGGCTTGCATCAGGTCTTAATCCAAATAAATCATTTTTCTATAGACAATCAGATATACCTGAAATACTAGAACTTAGTTGGATATTGAATTGTGTTACTGCAAAAGGATTAATGAATCGCTCTCATGCATATAAGTCAGCAACAAGTTTAAATACAGATGATGAAGATAAAGGCATCACAATGGGACTATTTTCATATCCTGTATTAATGGCTGCTGACATATTAATGTTTAATGCAACCCATGTTCCGGTTGGAGCAGATCAAATTCAACATATTGAAATGACAAGGGATATTGCTGGAAGATTTAATCATTTGTATAAAAAAACTTTTATCCTTCCTGAAGCTATTATTCAGTCCTCAAAAGAGACTGTTCCAGGAATAGATGGTCAAAAAATGTCTAAATCTTATGGAAATATTATTCCTTTATTGTCTAGTGAAAAACAACTAAAGACATCTATTGCTAAGATTATTACAAACTCTCTAGAACCAGGAGATCCAAAAGATCATTCAAATTGCACAGTTTTTGCTCTATATAAATATTTTGCTTCAAAGCAAATGATTGAAGAACTTAAGGATGATTATATAAATGGCATTGGCTGGGGAGATGCTAAAAATAAACTGTTTGAAATTGTAAATAAGGATATAGAACCTGTAAGAAAAAGATACGAAGAGTTACTTAATGATAAAGATTTAATTAATGATCTTCTTAGCGATGGAGCAAAAAAAGTAAGGCCTATAGCCAAGGAAATGATTGATTCAATTAGAAGTTCAATAGGCATTAATAAAATTTCTTAATGAAGTCATCTGGTTCATCATGGCTTAAATTCGGCTTATTTACTGTTGGTCTAGGCCAATCATTTGTTTTTGTTATTGTTCCTCCACTAGCAAGAGATTTAGGCTTAACAGAAGTTCAAACCTCACTTGTATTTGCTTTCTCAGCAATAGCATGGGCTTTAACAAGTGCTGCATGGGGAAGAGCGAGTGATAAATACGGTAGGCGTAATATCGCAGTCCTTGGTCTTGTAGGCTACTCAGCATCACTTATAACAATGATTACCCCATTATTTTTAGTTGAAAAAAACCTACTTGATATTGTTTTTTTATTTCCGTTATTGGTATTTGGAAGAATGCTAAATGGTTTGATAGGTTCAGCAACCAGACCTGCAGCATTTGCTTATGTAGCAGATACATCAACAAGAGACAGAAGAACTGTAAAATTTGCTAGATTAGAGTCGAGTTTTCTTGTTGGAACAGTTGCGGGACCACTGATTGGAGGATTTTTAATACTAATTACTAAAGAGACCCCATTTTATGTATTTAGTATCCTAGCTCTAATATCTTCTGTTGGTATTTATAGAAATGTTGAAAATACATCTAAAGATAGGGATGTAGGTGAAAGTACAAAAAAAATTTCTTGGAAATCAAATACTGTTTGGCCATTTTTGTTGTTAGCATCAATTTCTAGTTTATGCCTTGCTTCATTGATTCAAACAATAGGGTTTTATCTATTTGATGTATTTCCGGATGTTGATGATTTACCAATTATTATAAGCATGACTTTTGCTCTTTTATCTATTTCTACTATAGTCAGTCAATATCTCTTTACAGATTCATTTCCTCTATCTAATAATAAACTATTGATATTCGGTATTTTTTTACTATTATTTTCATACCTAACCATGGCTTTATTTCCAAAAATTTCAATATATTACCTATCAATAATAATAAATGGTTTCGGTGGTGGTATGTTAAGACCAGCTATTTCATCTTCGTTATCATTATCGCAAACCCCTGAACACCAAGGCTCTGCAGCAGGATATTTGGGGTCTGTATACCCGATAGGACATATATTAACTCCATTAATAGCTATGCCTATCTATGCAATCAATCCATCATATTTATATTATTTCT
This sequence comes from gamma proteobacterium SCGC AAA168-P09, assembly GCA_000385055.1. Classification (GTDB taxonomy): domain Bacteria; phylum Pseudomonadota; class Gammaproteobacteria; order Magnimaribacterales; family D2472; genus SCGC-AAA076-P13. The sequence continues at coordinate 155,268 of ARRL01000002.1, read as the reverse complement.
CATCTATGCTGTGCCTAATCTGTTTTATATTTATAATAAGTCATCCTATTTTTAGGAAAGAATCTACAATATGAAAAAAAGTTTATTAATAATTAATCTTGGTACTCCTGACAGTCCATCATATTTTGATGTATTTAAATATCTAAGAGAATTCCTGTCAGATGAGAAAGTTTTAAATATAAACCCTGTATTAAGATTTTTTCTTGTTAATTTTATTATCTGCCCGTTTAGGTCTTTTAGTTCATCAAAAATCTATAAAAAAGTTTGGCATAAAGACTACGGATCCCCTTTATTACATAATACGAAAGAACTTACTAAGCTTCTGTCTGTAAAATTACCTCATGTTGATGTGCAATTTGCAATGCGTTATCAATCGCCGGCTATTTCATCAGTTATTGATAGTATGCTTGATCAAAATCCCGATGAATTAATTGTCTTACCATTATTTCCTCATTACGCAGCTGCAACAACCGGGTCTGTTTATAAAGAAGTATCAAGGTGTTTGGCTGATAAGTGGGTAGTACCAAAAATTACTTTTATCAATCAATTTTATGACAATAAGTCTTTTATTGATGCTTGGATAACAAAGGCTGCTAAATTTGATGTTCATTCTTACGATAAAGTTATTTTTAGCTACCATGGCGTACCTAATAGCCATGTTGATAATGTTTATCCAGATTCACTATGTAGCGATAATGATTGTGAGCTAGGAATAACAGAGGCTAATAAATTTTGCTATAAAGCTACTGTATATGAGACCACTAAGCTTATAGCAGATAGATTAAATTTAGATAGTTCTCAATATATAGTATCTTTTCAATCTAGATTAACAAACAAATGGTTGGATCCTTTTACTGATGATGTTTTAGAAAAATTACCAACTCAAAATCATAAAAAAGTTTTAGTTTTTTCACCTGCATTTACAGCTGACTGCCTTGAAACAATTATAGAAATTGGAGATGAGTACCAAGAGCTATTCGTTGAAGCCGGTGGAGAAACTCTTGATTACGTTCCTTCTCTTAATTATTCGGATGAATGGGTTGATTCTATTATCAATATTACAAAATTGGATAAAGAAGATGTTTAAAGATGATTTATTAAAAGATAAAAATATATTAGTCACAGGTGGAGGAACAGGACTTGGTAAAGAGATGGCCTCTCACTATGCAAAACATGGAGCAAATATATTTATATGCGGAAGACGTGAGAATGTTCTTAAAGAAACTGCTAATGAGATTATAGATAAATATGGTACATCAGTGTCATATGAAACATTAGATATCAGAGCTGCACAAGATGTTGATGATTATATTGATAGAATTTTTCAAAAGACTCCTCTTGATGGTTTAGTAAATAACGCAGCCGGTAATTTTATTTCTCCTACAAAAGATTTATCAGCAAAAGGTTTTGATGCAATTGCGAATATTGTTTTTCATGGAACTTTTTATATGACTCATTCTGTAGGAAAAAGATGGATTGAAAGAGGTCATAAAGGCTCAATAATATCTATCTTAGCTACATGGGTATGGACCGGCTCACCTTATGTGGTTCCATCGGCAATGTCTAAGTCAGGATTAAATACAATGACTAAATCCTTAGCTGCTGAGTGGGGCAAATATGGAATTAAGGTTAATGCTATAGCTCCTGGACCATTTCCAACAAAAGGAGCATGGGAGAGGCTTAATCCAGGTGGTGATAATGATTCTGGATATATGGCTGATATACCTTTGGGTAGAGTTGGTGAAATGTCTGAATTGCAAAATCTAGCAACTTTTTTGATGGCTGATGGTTGTGATTACCTCACAGGTCAGACCATAGCTATTGACGGCGCACAATATTTAACTGGGGGTGGAACCTTTTCTAAACTTGATAATTTAAGTGAAGAAGATTGGGAACAGATGAGAGCTATGATAAGGTCTTCTAATAACAAAGATAAAGCAGATAGAAACTAGTAGAGGTTAATATGGAAAATACAATAACAGAGATGCAAAGAGTTCTTGATTCTCAAAAGAAACATTTTATAAAGGAAGGTTCACCATCAATTAAGTTAAGGGTTGATAGGTTAAATCGATTGAAATTATTAATAATGGATAATAGATATGATTTAGTTGATGCATTAAATGAGGATTATGGAAATAGATCAAAAAATACATCAATAATGACAGATGCCTATAGCGTTATTCCTGATATCAACAATGCCATTAAAAATATTAAACAATGGACGAAGCCCAAAAAAAGATTGTCTAATTTTCCCTTTGGTCTTCTTGGTGCTAAATCTTATGTAAGGCATGAACCATTAGGGACTGTTGGCATGATTTCACCGTGGAACTTTCCTGTTAATCTTACTTTTAAGCCACTTGCAGCTATATTTGCAGCCGGCAATCAGGTTATGCATAAACCAAGTGAGCTCACACCTCTAACAGCATCATTAATAAAAGAGTTGTGTGATAAAACCTATGATGAAAATGAATTTGCTACTTTTTTAGGCGGACCTGAAGTTGGTGAGGCTTTTACAAAACTACATTTTGATCATCTTTTATATACAGGATCAGGCAATATTGGTAAGCATGTTATGCAGTCAGCATCACAAAATTTAGTTCCTGTTACTCTGGAGTTGGGTGGAAAATCACCTGTAGTTATTGGTAAATCAGCAGATATGAAAGTTTCTGCTAAAAGAATTATGTTTGGTAAAACTTTAAATGCAGGTCAAATTTGCCTAGCACCTGATTATGTTATTGTTCATAAAGACAAAAAGGAAGAATTTATCTTAGAAGTTGAGAATGCTGTTAAAGATTTTTATCCGTCAATCAAGGATAACGATGATTATTCTTCAATCATTAATGAACGTCACTTTAATAGAATTAATTCCTTAATCCAAGATGCAAAAGAGAAGGGTGCTCATATTAATGAAATCAACCCGTCAAATGAAGATTTCTCTCAACAACAATTTTATAAAATACCTCCAACTATAGTTACAGATACTTCAGATGATATGAAAATAATGAATGAGGAAATATTTGGTCCTGTTCTCCCTGTAATAGAATTCGATGACTTGGATGATGCCTTATCTACAATTAACTCAAAGGATAGACCTTTAGGCCTGTATTATTTTGGTACTGATAAATCTGAAGAATCTCAAATTATGAATAAAACTTCATCAGGTGGCGTTACTATCAATAATGTAGTTGGCCACATTCAACAAAAAGATCTCCCTTTTGGTGGAGTTGGACCCTCAGGAATGGGCAGGTATCAATCCTATGATGGTTTTAAAAATTTCTCAAACCCTAGAGCATTCTATAAAGATGTTGGCTTTAAATTTGATAAATTATTTGATGGTATCAGACCTCCATATACAAAAAGTATTGAGAGTCTTTTAAAAAGTCTATTAAAGTAATTTTGTGTTCAAACTTCCTCTTAGATTAGCGTTTAAGTATTTTAAATCTAATAAAGGTGGAGTATTTTCCTTTACATCATTTTTAGCTATTACTGGTCTTACTATAGGCGTTTCTAGCCTAATCATAGTGATGTCAGTTATGAACGGTTTTGAAAAAGAACTTCAAGATAGGATTCTTGGTGTTGTTCCTCATGCGGTGATTTATTCAGATGAACCAATTAACGATTATGAGAGTCTTATTGATCAATTAAAATTAGCTGATGGAGTTGAGGAAGCTGTCCCTTATATTTCTTTTCAAGCATTAATTACCTCTAACTCCATAAGCAAGGGAGTTTCTGTTAATGGTATTGATGTAGATCATGAGGATAGAGTTTCAATACTTCCTGATTATATGCTTTATGGTTCTTTAGAAGATTTAAGCAAAGATAATTCAATTGTAATAGGATCATGGCTTGCATCTTATCTTGGAATATTTGTAGGTGATTCAATTACGATTACAACCTCAGACATTAAAAGTTCAATCATTGGCTCATACCCAAGATCTATAAATTTACAGGTTGTAGGTATTTTTGAACTTAGAGCTGAAATCGATCAGTCTCTGGTATTGATATCTCATGAACTTGCTCAAAAATTTAAATCACTAACTGATGAGACTCTATCAATTAGACTAAAAACATCTAATCTATTTCTTGCGGATCAAATAGCTTATTTGGCAATACCAGACAATACTAGTTTGATGTCGTCATCATGGAAAGAGACACATGGAACTTTGTTTGAGGCGATTCAATTTGAGAAATTATTAATCAGCTTAATGTTATTTTTAATAGTAGCAGTAGCTTCGATACTTGTTTTATCAACAATAGTTATGACTGTTAAATCCAAAGAAAGAGAAGTCGGTATATTAAAAACTATTGGCGCTAACAACCAACAGCTTGTAATGATTTTTTTCTTTCAAGGCTTAATGGTTAGTTTTATTGGATTGTTGATGGGTTTATTGCTGGGTTTAATAGTTACTTTCAACATAAATAATTTTATTACTTTCTTGGAAGGGGTGATGGGAAGAAACTTATTAGAAGCGTACTTCATAAATTATTTTCCGTATTATATTGATTACGAGCAGATTGGTTTTATATGCTTGATATCACTTATTTTTAGTTTATTAGCATCTTTATTTCCTGCACTGCGAGTAACAAAGCTAAATCCAATAGAAATTCTTAGACATGAATAAGATAAGCTGCATAAATGTTTCAAAAACTTTTTTTATTGAAAATAATAGCATTAAAGTTTTAGATAACATCAATCTATCTGTACAAAAAGGAGAACTTGTCGCAATTTCAGGACAGTCAGGTGCTGGAAAATCTACTCTTCTTCATATCATGGCTTCATTAGATTCAGCTTCTTCTGGCAAGATTATTTACGATGATAATCCTATTGAAAATAATACAAATGCAACCCTAAGCAATATCCGCCTTAATAATTTTGGTTTTGTTTATCAATTTCATCACTTATTAGAAGATCTTACAGTCCTTGAAAATATTATGATTCCTGCTCAACTAGCAAATAATGATAACCACATGAATGCATACGATATTATCGAAGAAGTAGGTCTTTCATCTAGAATAAATCATTTACCTTGGAAGCTGTCTGGCGGTGAAAAGCAAAGAGTCGCTATAGCAAGAGCTTTGATTAACAGTCCTGATTTTATTTTTCTGGATGAGCCAACAGGCAACTTAGATGATGTTAATGCTTTAATTATTCAAAATTTATTATTGAATGTTTCTAAAAGAAATAATATTGCTTTAGTGACAGCTACTCATGATAATACCTTTATAAAAAGTTTTGATAAGATTTATTATTTAAAAGACTTTAAATTAATAGAGGCCTAAATGACTGAATTTATAATAGCTGGTGGACCATTTATGTGGCCATTATTAGCTTGCAGTATTCTAATTATTACTATTTCTATAGAGAGAGTGTGGTTTCTTCAAAATAGGCTTGTATCCCCTAAAGGTTTAACTAATCAAATTGTAAATCTTTATAACAAAGGATTAATAAATAACAAACAAGCAGATGAGATATCTGAATTATCCTCACTTGGTTTTTTATTAATTTCATGTATTCAATATAAAGACCTACCTAGAGAAAATTTAGAATCTAAGATTGAGGAAAAAGCTATAGAAGTTAAGTTTTCTCTTGAACGTAATCTAAATATGCTAGGAACAATTGCAACAATAAGTCCACTTCTTGGATTGCTTGGAACAGTAATAGGGATGATTACAGCATTTACAGGGCTTAGTGAAGTTACAGGAGCTAATCCTGATGCTCTCGCTGCAGGTATTTCTCAAGCTTTAATTACAACAGCTTTTGGGTTATTTATAGCGGTACCTGGTTTAGTTTTGCATAAATACTTTGAGCAAAAAGTTTCCTTTTTATTAATTACACTTCAGATTGAAGTATCTAGATTTATTGATGTAATAAATAAATGAAGTTTATAAACAATCAAAAATCTTCTTTTTCAATAGAAATAACTCCTTTGATAGATATCGTTTTCTTATTAGTTATATTTTTTGTGGTTACTTCGAAGGTGGGAGATTCTCAATTTCTTTCCTTGGATCTTCCCAAAACTGAATCTTTTGAATATAACATTGTCGAATCTATGTATGAAATATCTGTAATAGCTGATGGAAGTGTTTACATAAATGATGTTATCTACAACATAAATGATGTTAAGGAGATAGAACAAGCAATTTTTGAGTTAAATAATTCTGATAATTCAATTATTTTAAGTGCTGAAGCTGCCTCTCTTCATATCTGGATTGTAGGTATAATGGATATTCTTAATAAAAATGGGTTTAATGAGGTTCAGATAAGAACTATAGAAAAATGAAATCAGGTAGTTTAAGAAGAATATTAGGCTACACCTATAGATATAGGTGGTCATTTTTAATCAGCGTTTTTGGTTTTATTGCATTTGCAGCTGCTGATATTGCAGCAGTTGAATGGATAAGAAGAATAATAAGTTACATAGATTCAAATGATGAAAGCCTGAATACGCTTCTAGCTATGTCTTTAATATTCATTGCTATAGGTAGGGGTTTTGGTTTTTTTATTGGGAACTATTTTATGTCGCGAGTTGGTTTTGGAATAGTTCATGATTTAAGAGCTGAATTATTTCAAAAACTTCACGATCTTCCTAAATCCTATTTTGACGCTAATCAATCAGGTCAACTAATAAATAGAATAACATTTACCACAACTCAGGTTTCTGGAGCAGCTTCTAATGCCGTAAAAACATTTGTTAGAGAGGGTTTTTTATTAGTCGGTTTATTTATATACCTATCTATATTAAATTTTAAATTAACTCTGCTTTTAGTAGGAACGGCACCGCTAATAGCATTAATAGTGTATGTGGCTGGCAAGAGACTTAAAAAATTAGCTACTAAAATCCAAACAGCCATGGGTGATGTTACTCATATTGCATCTGAGGCTGTTGACGGTCACGTAGAAATAAAAAGTTTTAATGCAGAAGATTATGAAAATAACAGATTTTTTAAAGCCAATACGTCTAATAAAAATCAGAATTTAAAACTAGAAGCTACAGGAAATCTTGCAACCCCAATAATACAAATTCTTGTTTCAATTTCATTATCACTAGTGGCATATTTTGCATTAGGTTCTCAGCTTGGTATAACACTTGATGCTCAAACTTTTGTTGCATTTTTTACTGCAGCAGGTTTGATGGCAAAACCAATTAGGCAGCTATCTAATATAAATATCATTGTTCAAAAAGGTTTGGCTGCGGCTAATGAAATATTTGATCAGCTAGATCAACAGAATGAAAATAATTCTGGAGACTTAGATGCACCAATTTCTGGTGATATTGATTTTAAGGATGTTTCATTTTCTTATAATACTGGCGGTTTAATTATTAATAATATTTCCTTTTCAATAGCTAAAAATGAAACTATCGCAATAGTTGGTAAGTCAGGTTCTGGTAAATCAACTATTGCTAATTTAATACCACGCTTCTACAACCACACATCTGGTGATATTTTGATAGATGGTATTTCTGTTAATGACTATTCTTTGAAACATCTTAGATCCTCTATTTCTATAGTTAACCAATCTCCTTCACTATTTAACGATACAATTGCAAAAAATATTGCTTATGGTGATGATGAAATAGATGTTGAAAAGCTTAAACAATCAGCAAATCAAGCAGGCTGCACGGAATTTATTGAAAGTCTTCCTGAGGGCTTTGAGTCTGAAATTGGTGATGATGGGGTTCTTCTATCAGGAGGTCAAAGGCAAAGGCTGGCTATTGCGAGAGCATTTTATAAAGACTCACCAATCATCATACTAGATGAAGCCACATCTTCTTTAGATACTGAATCGGAACTTATTGTTCAAGAGGCTCTTGAGAAATTAATCACAAATAGAACAACTATTGTTATAGCTCATAGACTATCAACTATTGAGAATGCATCAAGGATAGTTGTTCTTGATAGCGGTGTTATTTCTGAGACGGGTACTCATGCTGAATTATTAAATAACGATGGCATTTATCAATCCCTCTATAAAAATAAATTTGAGGATTCACCTAAAGAAAAATTAAAAATTTCTAAATCAACAGAACTTTATATACCAGAGTTTGAAGATGAATATAATTCAAGTCTTGTTGTAGATAGTTGGTATAAAAAAAGTTTATGGTTATATTTACTTTTGCCTTTCTCTTTAATATTTTCTTACATAACGAACAGAAAAAGAAGAAAGTTTCTTAAATCAAAAAAATCCAGTCATAAAACCTCAATACCCCTAATCGTTGTTGGTAACTTAACGATTGGTGGCACAGGTAAGACACCATTAGTTGCATATATTGCTTCTGAGCTCGCTAAGAAGGGCTATAAGCCTGGGTTAGTTAGCAGAGGCTATGGTGGTAAGTTTAGAGAAACTCTTCATGTAACATCTGACACGCCTGTTAGGCAAACTGGTGATGAGGCTCAAATATTATCTAAATTGAACCTACCATTTTACATAGACAAAAATAGAGTAAGAGCAGTGAAAACATTAGAAGAAAATCACGATTGTGATGTGATCATATCAGATGATGGTTTACAACATTATAATATGAATAGAGACATTGAAATTGTTGTTATAGATGGTAAGAGACGCTTTGGAAATAACTTAACATTTCCAGCAGGCCCATTAAGGGAAACGAAAACAAGACTAAATAGTGTTGATTTTATTGTTAATAATTCAGGTCCAACTCAAGAAAATGAATATTTAATGAATGTTAGCCCTGCTAAGTTTGTTCATTTAAAATCTGGTAAATCATACCCTATAAAAAAATGGCCTATGCACAAACAGGTTCATGCAGTAGCTGGTCTTGGTAATCCTGGTAGATTTTTTGATCTTCTAGCCAGACTTGGATTTGAGATTATTAGACATCCTTTTCCAGATCACCATAATTTTGATGAATCAGATATATTTTATCTAGATCATTTACCTATAATAATGACTGAGAAGGATGCATCTAAATGTAGACAATTTGACAATAATAAAATTTGGTATTTAACTATTGAAGCTGATGTATCTGATAGGTTTATTGAAGAGCTGGATACAAAATTAAAATCTTTAAATTAAATGAATAGTAATTTTGCAATTCTTATTCCAGCAAGAATTGGTTCGACAAGATTAAAGAATAAACCACTAATAGATATTAAGGGCATGTCCCTAATTGAAAGAGTTTTTAAAAATTCAATAACAATCACAGAGAATACTTACATCGCAACTGATTCTCAGGAAGTTTTAGAACATGTCCAATCCTTTTCAACAAATATTGTTATGACCAGTGATGCACATATATCAGGAACTGATAGGGTATTTGAAGCTGCTGAAAATCTTAAAATAAACGATGATACTCTTATAATAAATTTACAAGGTGATGAGCCTTTCATGCCCAAGGATTTAGTGATTCAGCTTGTAGAAGATTTTAACAATAACTCATGTGATGTTATAAGTGCCTGTCATCCAATAAATAACTCAGATGACTTAAAAAACTCTAATTGCGTTAAAGTTCATTGTGACTCAAACAATTATGCAAAATCTTTTCAAAGAACATTAAATAGCAATGAATTATCTATGAGACACATAGGAATTTATGGATATAGAATGAAAACTTTAAGAAAATTGGTAAATCTAAAACCAACAAAAAACGAATTATTTCATAAACTAGAACAGCTAAGATTTATGGACAATAATTATTCAATTTATATGACCCATTATAAAAATGAAATTCCCTCTGGCATCGATACCCAAGAAGATGTTGATCAAGCTATTAATTATTTGCTGACTAATGAAAATTGAAGAAAATGCACTGATTGATAACTCTCTTGGTATTCAATCAAGGTGTAAGCTTTTAGTAAAATTACAAAATATCGAAGACCTAAATAAAATTCACGATTTAATTAAATCTAATAAAAAATATTTTATTCACGGAGAGGGCACCAATATAGTTCCTCCATCCTTTTATGATGGTCTAGTTTTAAAAGCAGATTTTAACCATATCAATCTTAATAAAAACATCTTAAATGTAGGCTCAGCATACAATTGGACAGAGCTAGTTAAATTCTGTATCAAAAATGATATCAATGGTTTTGAAAACCTAATTGATATCCCAGGGAGCGTTGGTGCAAGTCCTGTTCAAAATATTGGTGCTTATGGTGCTGATGTTTCAAGTTTGATAGAGAGCATAGATTGTTTTTGTTTGAAAAGATTTAAGGAAATCAATCTTAATAACAAAGATTGCAAATTTTCATACAGAGACTCTATTCTAAAAAACTCACATTATCTTATTTATAACCTCAACTTTAAATCTAATCTTAAAGAAAATATCAATCCTGACTATGCATCCATACAAAAATACATGCATGACAATTCTTTCAATACAGATAATTTAAATAAACAAGATATTTCAAGGATAATATCTAAAGTCAGAGCAAAAGCTTTACCTAATCCAGATCATGTTTTTAATGCTGGAAGTTTTTTTAAAAATCCTATTATTCATAAAAACCAAATTAATTTTGAGTATTTTAGTGAAGATAAATTAATAATTTGGGACTACTCTGATACTTTAGTTAAAGTTGGTGCTGCAAGGTTAATTGAGCTAATACAACATCAATTATCGTTACCTAAAAATGTTTCAATTTATAAAAATCATTCATTAGTTTTGATAACTAACGGAAAGGCAACTCAACAAGAGGTCTTAAATTTCGCATCTCATATAAATGAGATAGTTTACAAAACCTTCAACATATCCCTTGAAATAGAACCAAATATTATTAATTAATCATGTTTATCTGGTCATCTATTGCGCATTTTATTGCTCTTACTAGTCCCGGCCCAGATACAGCTATTATTATCAGGCAGGTTAATCTTCATGGAAGAAGGGCGGGTATAAATGCAGCATTTGGAATAGGTTTTGGAATTTATGCACACTGCCTTTTGGCAATCAATGGAATTTCACTTTTTATTATTACAAATGATTTATATAAACTAATAGTAAGCTTAATAGGCAGTATTTATATTTTCTACCTAGGTATTAGGATGGCTTTTCCTTCTAATAACGTCAAAGAAAATGATCAAGCTGCTTCTTCATCATTTTACGGAAGTTTCACGTCTGGATTAATAACAAATATATTTAATATTAAAGCTTTTATTTTTTTTGTTTCTCTTTTTTCTATACTGACTGATTCAATGGATGGATTATTTTTTTATATTTATCCTATATATTTTTCAATAACCTCCGCTTTGTGGTTTATGTTTTTGAGTTATTTGTTATCAAGCTCTAATACATTTAATATTGAAAGAAATAATCTAATAAATAAACTAATGGCATTAATATTATGCTCTATTGGACTTTTTATTTTTATAAAATCAATCTATGAGTATTTCTAAAATAGTTAATAACATAAAAATTAATGATTCAGGTTTTCCACCTGTCCATCTTTGGAATCCTCAGTTGTGCGAAGGTCAAGAAATATCAATTGATAGAGAGGGTGATTGGTATTACAACAACTCTCCTATAAAAAATATAAAATTAGTTAAGCTTTTTAGTTCAGTCCTAAGAAATGATGATGGATTATATTTCTTAATTACTCCTCATGAAAAAGTACCTGTATCCGTCGATCTGGCACCATATGTTATTACTGACTTTGATCTTGGTGATGATATTATTACTCTTCATACCAATCTTGATTACTCATTTGCATTAGATAATAAGAATTCGACAAGACTAATAAATTATGAAAATAATATCATTCCACTAGTACACGTTAGAAACGCCATAGAAGGATTTTTTAATAGAGCAACCTACTATAAATTAGTTGATATCGCACTTAAGGAAAATATAATTATTGATAATGTTCTTCATATTAGAAGTGGAACCAATCATTACCCTCTAGGAACAATTGCATAAAAAAATTACATTACCATCTAAAATTTGCTCAGCTTGCCAGAAAGAATTTAAATGGAGAAAAAAATGGGAGAGGGACTGGGGTAATGTTAAATATTGCAGTGAGAGATGTAAAAAATCTAAGAACTTAAAGATTCGTCAATCCACTCATTAATATAAAATTCTAGAATATCTAAGGGAAGAGAGCCTCTTTTCAAAACTTCATGATGAAAATCTTTAATATCGTATTTATCACCCAATTTTTTTTCAGCCTTATTACGTAATTCAAGAATTTTTAGCTGGCCAATTTTATATGCCAAAGCTTGGCCAGGCCAAGCAATGTATCTATCTACTTCATTTTCTATATCAAGTTTAGATTTAGCAGTATTTTCTAAAAAAAGATCTATAGCATCCTGTCTAGACCAATTTTTATAATGAATCCCGGTATCAACAACTAGCCTGATAGCTCTCCACATGTCATAAGTTAATTGTCCAAATTCATCATATGGATCGTCATATAAATTCATAAATTCACCAAGTTCTTCACTATACAACCCCCAGCCCTCAACAAAAGCTGTAAAGCTTTGATATTTTCTAAATGTAGGTACATTTTCTAGTTCTTGAGCAATTGATATTTGAAAATGATGGCCTGGTACAGCCTCATGGACTGTTAAAACAGGTATTTCATACTTAGGTCTTGATTCAGGTTTATATAAATTTGCATAAAAATATCCAGGCCTGCCTTTAGCTGGAGAGTTGTAGTATGCAGTTGTTGTGAAGGGAGCTGATTCCGCTGGTATTGGAATTACACCATATGGCGCTCTTGGAAACACCTTAAAAATTTTTGGCAATAAAGGATCTATTGATTTAGCCATTATTAGATATGCATTTAATAAATCGTCAGGATTGTCGAAATAAAACCTTGGACTTGTCCTTAAATAATTAAGAAATGATTTAAAGTCCCCAGCCCATTCCAAATCTTTAATAATTTGTTCCATTTCACCTCGGATTCTCTTAACTTCTTTTAAACCAATATTATGTATCTCATCAGGTGTTAGATTTGTTGTTGTGTGATATCTTGCTGCATATTCATACCATAAAGCTCCGTCAGGAACAGCACTAAGCCCTATGGATTGTCTTGAATTAGGTAGATAATAAGTTTTTAAAAAATTATTTAAGTCAATGTAAGCGGGAATAATATTAATTTTAATTAATTCTTTAGCACGATTTATTAAATCCTCTTTTTCACCTTTTTTAAAAAAGGAATTATCGGCTTTTAAAAAAATTTTAAGATAAGGATTATTTTCAATATCTGAATTTAGCATATTGTCAATTTGAGAGATAACTTGTTTAGTAACTAGTTGTGGCTGTGTATATCCTTTTTCCAAGCCCTCTTCAAGATTATTTTTCGTATTAGTTATGTTATCAACGTATTTAGATAATCTTATTAACCAATCCTCATAATCTTGCTTTGATTCATAAACAAGCCTATCACCAGTTTCATAATAACTTTGAACTCCGCCTCTTTGATTAAGACTCATATAATAAGAAGGATAGTTTGATGCTTCTATGGAGTTTTTGAGACTTATTTCTTTTAGCTGATAATTTAATTTGTTATCACTATCTAGTTGCTTAAAATCAAATGAATTTAGATTTTTTAAATTCTCCTTGAATTTAAGTTTCTTAGTTTCAAATGATTTAATACTGTTTGATGTAATATCTTGATTAAATTTTTTATTTCCTAGAAGTGACGCAAAAATAGGACTATCTTCTAAGTTTTGCTCCCACTGATTTGAAAGATACTTCTCAAACTCTATATTTTCATCGATGGCGAAATCTGGAATCTCTTTAATAACTTCATAATTGCTCTGACATGATGAGAGTAAAATTATAGATAAAATTGAAAAATTTATTTTTTTAGGATTCTCAAACATTACATATTTGGATAATTGGGTCCGCCTGGCCCTTCAGGGCTTACCCAATTGATATTTTGAGATGGATCCTTAATATCACAAGTTTTACAATGCACACAATTTTGTGCATTAATTACAAATTTTTTTTCATTATCCTTTTCAACAACCTCATAAACACCTGCAGGACAATATCGTTGAGCAGGTTCATCATATAAAGGTAAATTAACATTAATTGGTATTGATGGGTCTTTGAGTTGAAGATGACACGGTTGATCTTCTTCATGATTGGTATTTGATAAATATACAGAAGACAGTTTATCAAATGAGTAGACTCCATCTGGTTTTGGATAATCTATGTTAGGCATCTCATCAGCTTTTTTAAGACATGCATAATCTGGAGTAGGGTGATTTAATGTAATTGGCATATTTCCTCTAAATATAAATTGATCAATAACATTAAAAGCAGCTCCAATTAAAGCTCCGAATTTATGAAAAATAGGGCCAAAATTTCTGGACTTATATAATTCTTTATACAACCATGAATCTTTTATTTTATCATCATAAGAAACTCCAGTTGATATCTCATTATTGAGATTCTGATAAGCATGTTCTCCTGCAATAAGACCCGATTTCATTGCTGTATGAGATCCTTTTATTTTTGAAAAATTAAGTGTTCCTGCATTATCACCAATCAATAGGCCACCTGGGAATTCCATTTTTGGCAAAGATTGAAGTCCACCTTTAATTAATGCGCGAGCTCCATAGGATGTTCTTTCAGCTCCTTGAAGATATTTTTTTATTGATGGATGAGTTTTCCATTTTTGAAATTCATCAAAAGGGCTTAGATGAGGATTTTTATAGTCTAAAGGAACTACAAAGCCTATGTAAGCTTCTTTATTTTCTCCATGATAGAAATATGATCCAGCAGGAGTATCTGTTGAGGTTGGCCATCCATTAGTATGAATAACAAGACCTTCTTCATGTTTATCCTCTTGAAGTTTCCAAACTTCTTTAAAACCTATTCCATAATGTTGAGGATCTTTATCTTTAGATAGATTAAATTTTTCAATAACCTCTTTACCTAAATGGCCTCTGCATCCTTCGCCTAAAATTGTATATTTTGCTTTAATTTCAATTCCTGGTTCATTACCTGGCTTAAGCTCTCCATTTGCATCAATACCCATATCTCCGGTCTGAACACCTACAACATTATCCCCTTCATAAATTAACTTACTTGCAGGAAAGCCTGGAAAAATCTCCACACCAAGATTTTCAGCTTGCTCAGCCAACCATCTACATAAATTACCAAGACTTATTACATAATTTCCATGATTGTTCATGGTTGGCATAATAAAGGCAGGAACTGGAAAGCTTATTTTTTCTAAAAGAAATAAAAGTTTATCTTTTTTAACTGGAACATTTAATGGAGCATTTAAATCCTTCCAATTTGGAATTAATTCATCAAGTGCAGTTGTTTGAAATACATTACCCGATAAGATATGGGCTCCTATTTCAGAACCTTTCTCAAGTAAGCATATAGAATAATCGGTACCATTTTCCTTATTCATCTGAGCAAATTTAATTGCTGTAGATAGCCCTGAAGGGCCACCACCAACAACAACTACATCATATTCCATAGTTTCTCTTTCCATACTTAACCTCAAATATTGTTGTAAAATGCACAAAAGGAATTACAATTGTGCAGTATTACAGATTATAACTATCATTTATAATCTAAGACACAAAATTTACTACAAATATATATATAAATTATGAAAATATTAGTTCCAATCAAAAGAGTTGTTGATTACAACGTTAAAGTCAGACCAATGCCTGATAACTCAAATGTTGATTTAAATAATGCAAAAATGTCTGTTAATCCATTTTGTGAGATTGCTTTGGAAGAAGCTGTTCGTATTAAAGAGGCTAGTAATGCAGAAGAAGTTATTGCTATTACAGTTGGCAAAACTGAATCACAAGAGCAATTAAGAACAGCCCTGGCATTAGGGGCTGATAGAGCTATTTTGATTGAAAGTGATTCATTGCTTGAACCTTTAGCTATTGCAAAAGTCTTGGCAAAGGTTGTTGAACAAGAGCATCCCGATCTAGTAATATTAGGCAAGCAAGCCATAGATGGTGATAATAATCAAACAGGTCAAATGCTTGCAGCTCTTCTTGATTATCCACAAGCAACGAACGCTTCAGAAATTAAACTAGATGAATCAAATGTTACTGTAACAAGAGAAATTGATGGCGGTCTTCAAACATTGCAATTAAATAAACCTGCTGTTGTAACAACTGATCTTAGGCTTAATGAGCCAAGATATGCCTCATTACCAAATATAATGAAAGCAAAGAAAAAAGAGTTAACTGTAACTAATATTTCTGATCTAGGTGTAGATGTTAACCCAAGAACGGAGTTGCTTTCAGTTGAACTGCCGCCATCTAGAGATGCCGGTATTATTGTTGAGTCTGTTGATGAGCTAGTTGAAAAACTTAAAAATGAAGCAAAGGTGATCACATGAGTATATTGGTAATTGCAGAACATGATAATTCCTCAATAAAAGGAGCTACCCTCAACACAATAGCAGCAGCTTCTAACATAAATGGTGAGGTTACATTATTGGTTGCTGGCTTAGATATATCGAAAGTTATAGATGAAGCTAAAACAATCTCAGGAGTTTCTAAAATAATTTCTTGTGATCATGAATTATATAAAAACTTTCTAGCTGAAGATTTTGCGAAACTAGTTCTAAGTATTGCGGATTCGTATTCTTATATATTAGCGCCGGCAACAACATTTGGTAAGAATTTAATGCCAAGAATTTCTGCCAAACTAGATATTCAACAGATTTCAGATATTATTTCAATTGAATCAGAAGACACATTTAAAAGACCTATTTATGCTGGAAGTTGTATAGCCACAGTAAAGTCTAACGATTCTGTTAAATTAATTACAGTTAGAGCTACTGCTTTTGATCCAGTATCTCTTGATAATAATGATATACCTGTTGAATCAATCGATGCTGTTGATGCATCCAATATTAGTGAATTCGTTTCTGAAGAGATAGCTAAAAGTGATAGACCTGAATTAACTGCTGCTAATATTGTTATTTCCGGTGGAAGAGGGATGCAATCAGGAGATAATTTCCATCTACTTGATTCAATCGCTGATAAGCTAGGTGCAGCAGTAGGCGCTTCAAGAGCTGCTGTAGATGCAGGCTTTGTTCCCAATGACTACCAAGTAGGTCAAACTGGTAAGATTGTTGCTCCTGATCTTTACATAGCAGTAGGTATTTCAGGCGCTATCCAACATTTAGCTGGTATGAAAGACTCAAAAGTTATTGTAGCTATAAATAAAGATGAAGATGCACCTATTTTTCAGGTGGCTGATTATGGTCTCGTCAGCGACTTATTTGATGCTTTACCTGAGTTAGAAGCTAAACTTTAGACTTTATAAATCAAGCAATCGAGTTAAATATTTTTATATTTTAATTAATAGGGCTTTATAGCCCTATTTTTTTTTATATAGACATGTAGAATAAAATATATGAAATTTATATATACAATCCTCTTTTCAATATCATTATCTTTATTTTCGGAAACAGTTATCTATACAAGTGGCTTTATAGATGTGAATTCTGGAACCATCAAAAAAAACTATTCTATTACAGTTAATAACAAAATAATTACATCAATAGATAAAGGTTTTATAGATATTGAAAAAGATGATGTTCTGCTTGATCTAAGAGGTAAAACATTAATGCCTGGGTTAATGGATATGCATGTACATTTTGGTCAAGAGTATCAGTCTAAATCTGAACGACCTGTTAAAGTTGAGCGCGAGACAAGTGCAATTTTAGCAAGTAAACATGCTCTTAAAACTCTAAAGGCTGGTTTTACTACTGTTCGACAAGTTGGCGATACTGGTTTAATAGCAATTTCTCTAAGAGATTTAATTAATAGTTCTCAGATTCAAGGTCCCCGAATTTATACATCGGGAAAAAGTATTGCTACTACAGGAGGTCATGCTGATCCCACAAATGGAAAAAATTCTGACTCTTATGATTACCCTTTAGCCGAAGATGGAGTGATAAATGGTCCTTATGACGCATATACTGCTGTAAGGCAACGTTATAAAGATGGAGCTGATGGAATAAAACTTACTGTTACAGGAGGAGTTTTAAGTGTTGCTAAGTCTGGAGATAACCCTCAATTCACAGAAGAGGAAGTCATTGCTGTTGTAAATGCAGCAAAAGACTATGGCATGTGGGTTGCTGTGCATGCTCATGGATCAGAAGGGATGAAAAGAGCGGTTATTGCTGGTGTTGATTCAGTTGAGCATGGAACATTTATGACTGAAGAAGTTATGGATTTAATGATTAGTAATGGCACTTACTATGTACCAACTATATCTGCAGGTGAGTTTGTTGCAGAAAAAGCTAAAATTGACAATTATTTTCCAGAAATTGTCAGACCAAAAGCAGCTAATGTTGGCCCTCAAATTGGAAAGACTTTCAACAAGGCATTCAAAAAAGGTGTAAAAATTGCATTTGGTACCGATGCTGGTGTTCAGCCTCATGGTACTAACTGGAAAGAGTTCGTATATATGGTTAAGTTTGGTATGTCTCCAATAGAAACAATTCAATCAGCTACCATAAACACAGCAAGACTCCTAAAAATTGATTCTATTTTAGGCTCTATTGAGGTTGGTAAAATGGCTGATATTATTGCTATTGATGGCAATCCAATAGATGATATAAATACCATGGAGAATGTAGTATTTATAATGAAAGAAGGTAAAGTAATTGATCTCAACTAATAAGTTTTATGTTTTTTATCTAGCCTTATTAGTATCTGTATCTTTTTTATTAATTTTTTTCTTATTAAGTGCTTTTGGTCTTATTCAGTCTACCGAGGCTGCTAATCTCATTGGAGAAGCTTCTAGGTGGTGTGAGAGGGTATCCGGAGGTCTTTTTAGAGAACCACTTAATACTCTTAGCAATCTAGGATTTATGGTAGCTGGGCTCTATATGTTTTGGGTGATCTGTAATGACAAACAGGACTCTATCAATCCGTTTATAGGAATTACACCGATTTCTGTGCTGTATGCATCTGTTGTAGTTTATCTTGGTCCAGGCTCCATGCTTATGCATGGTACAAATACTGAATGGGGTGGTTGGGCTGATAATTTAAGTATGATTATGTTCATAATACTTCCATGGCTCTATAACATTTACAGTATGTCTAGCTGGACATCTAAACAATTATTATCAATCTATATATCTATAGTAATAATATATTCGATTTGGAGATGGTTTACAGACTGGGGCTTAGGAATTAATTTTAATCTTTTTGGAGTGTCTATAGGCTTGTGGGCTATTTCAGAAACACTTTATAGATTTTGGTCTCCATCATTTAGATTTTTATCAGGCTTTGTTGGGTTTATTGTTTTATTGTTATTTGGAACTTTACCAAATGAAGTTTTTAATAATTTTTCTGAATATTGGTGGGTTATCTTATTTTGGTTACCTGGCTTGTTAGCTTCAAAAAAACCTGTTAATAGAAGAACTTACAAATGGTATTTTCTTGGAATGATTGCATATTTTTCTGCTTTTGCAATTTGGCTTACTGGAGTTCCAGATCACAACTTATGTAAACCAGATTCAATAATTCAAGCACATTCGATATGGCATTTACTATCAGCTCTTGCTACTTACTTTTTCTTTTTACATTTTAGAGACGAAAAAATCTCTAGTTGAAGAGGTTTATCTGCCTCTGAAAGTGATTCTTCCTACAGTTAAATCGTAAGGAGTCATTTCTACTTTAACTTTATCACCAGTTAATATACGAATGTAATGCTTGCGCATTTTTCCTGAAATGTGTGCAGTAATAACGTGATCGTTTTCTAGTTTTACTTTAAATTTGGTATTAGGTAAAGTTTCAATAACTTCACCCTCAAACTCTAATGCATCTTCTTTTGACATGTACACATTTTAAACTATATTTTTACTAATAGGGCGTTCATATAGCTATATAATTATTAATATAAATTAAAAATAGATCCGAAATATAGCCATGTTAATCAATCTAAAACTATAAAATTATTGATGGATGAAATGGGTATAGATTCAGCTCATTTAATAGGGCATGACAGGGGGGCGGTGATACTTGAAAATCTTTGTATAATCAGCCCAGATAAAGCTTTATCTTACTCAAGAGGTTCGCAAGTTTGGAATCATTATGAGCCACAATGGAAAAAACTAGCACCAAAAGTACTTGTAGGTCCTCCTCACAGTCTCATGTCTTCATATCATCAAATAAGACTTCTTCTATTTGCAGTTATCTTTTTAAATAAACCCATACAACTTCTTTCACAAGGTTTTTTAAATAAGGCTAAAAAAGCTAAGAAGGGGACTCATTTATTTGATAGATATACCCATTTAAAACTTACATCTCAAGTTGCTTATAAAAGCTACTTCAATAAGTTTAAACAATCTTTGATGCAAGGTAGCTTGATCTTTGAGGTTGAGAATAGAAATAAATTCAAAGATATAAATATACCTATCATGCAATTTCAAGGTGAAGATGAATTTAAGGAAGCTCCAAATGGAGTGCTCATTTCAGATCAACCATATTTTGGTAAATATAATTTATATAAAAATGAGATAGAGGATATTTATCCAGGTGCTATTCATCAATCCTCAGGAATTGTTTGCCAAAGCCAATTCATTACTGATAAAAATACTTACAAAATGATACAAACAAAAGTTGGATCAAAATTTAGTAGATTTTGCCTAATACCAGAATCTGCACATTTTAACGTTATCGAAAATCCTGAATCATGCGCTGCAGCTGTTTACAATTTTATTAATCTAGAGAACAATAACTTAAAATTAAAAGGAGAAAATAATGTCAGCTGACATAACCGTATACATAGTGGTTAATTTAACTATCAATGATCCAGATGAATACCGAATATATGAAAAAGGTTTCTTTTCTTATTTGAAAAAGCATAACGGATCATTTATTACCTATGATGATAATCGAGTAGTTTTAGAGGGCATAGAACCAATTCCAGGAAGAGCTATTATCTTTTCGTTCCCATCTGAAGAAGATGCTGATAATTGGTGGGCTGATGAGGGTTACCAAGAGTTAAGCAAGCATAGAAGAGCTGCAACCGATTTTACGCTGCAACGCGTAAAAGGAATGCCTCCAAGAAAGTAATTTGAAAAATTTTCTCAAAGTTAAAGGTAAGAATTTAGCCTACATAGATGAGGGTGAGGGTGATGCAATTGTATTTATCCACGGAAATCCTACTTCGTCATATTTATGGAGAAATATAGCCCCAAATTTCAATCAATCTTATAGGGTAATTGTTCCAGATCTTATTGGCATGGGAGACTCTGAGAAGCTTGATGGTATAGATAACCCAGGTTATAGCTTTAATGGTCAGTATGATTATTTGGATGAGTTATTAAATAAACTTGATCTTGGTCCGCGAATCCACTTAGTGATCCATGATTGGGGCTGTGGCCTTGGATTAAAGTATGCAAGATTAAACTCAGATAGTATTTCTTCAATAACTTTTATGGAAGGAGTTACGGTTCCATTAACTTGGGATCAATGGCCTGAAGCTGGTAAAAAAATATTTAAGTTATTTAGATCAGATGCTGGAGAAGAACTAATTTTAGACAAAAATTTCTTTGTAGAAAGAATCTTATTAAATGATCCTATTAAGCCTATGTCAGATGAAACAAGAAACGAATATTTAAGACCGTTTATTAACTCAGGAGAAGATAGACGACCAACCTTAACTTTTCCAAGAAATATACCTTTTAACGAAGATCCGTTAGATACCCATAACGAGATTACAATGAATGCAAATTTTCATAGCACATCAAGTATTCCCAAGTTATTTATTAATGCTGAGCCAGGGTTCTTGTTAGTTGGAACGCAAAGAGATGAAGTTAGGAGTTGGACTAATATTAAAGAAGTAACCGTAGAAGGTAACCATTTCATCCAAGAAGACTCTCCAGAGGATATTACAAGGCACATTAAAGACTTTTTAGTATCTTTATAGCTATATTCTAATCCCTATAATTTAACATAATATATATTATGCGAAGCTATGTATTCATATACAGAAAAAACCCTTCTTTTTAAGGTAAATTAATTACACTATTTATATAAAGTAACTTATATTAACTGTTATGAATATATTTAAGTTTTTATTCACACTCCTATTAATAACATCCTGTGGTACTGATGATATGGACATACCTACTCCAAAAAAAATTCCTTATGAAATAATAAATCATAATGATATTAGAATTGATAATTACTATTGGTTAAGAGATGATACAAGATCAAACGAAGAGATTTTGACCTACCTACTATCTGAAAATAAATATGCGGATAAATGGTTTAGTTCTAAACATAACTATAAAACTGAAATTGTTAATGAACTTATAGAACAACTTCCTGAAGAAGAAGTGTCTTTTCCTTTATATAACAATGGTTATCTATATTATGAAAAACTAAATAAAGGAGATCAATTACCTAAATTTTATAAAAAAGAGTCTTCTAACAGCAAAGAAACACTTTATTTAAACCCAAATATTAAGTTAAAAACGCAGGAATACTATTCTGTTAATACAATTAGACCATCAGGAGATAATTCACTTATTGCATATTTAGAGGATAATAATGGTAGACGTGAATATGATATTAAGATTATCGATGCTATTACACTAAAAATTATTGATAGTGAACTTAAGAAAACTTCTAGAGACATTATTTGGTCCATTGATAATAAGTATGTTATTTACTCCAAAAAAGATCCTATTACCCTCATTAATAATTCAGTATATGCCCATAAAATTGGTTCGCCCTCCTCTGATGATGTTTTGTTATATAAAGAAGATGATACCGAATATGATATTAATATTAGTTTATCTAAATCAAAAAAATATGCTTATATAAATATTGCAGCAACTAATCAAAATGAAATTCGTTTAATTGATTTAGATAACCCTTTAATTAAACCTGAACTTTTTTTAGAAAGGCTTGAAAATCATTTATATTACTTGGAGCATATAAATGATAAGAGTTTTTACATTCTATCTAACCATAATGCACCCAATTTTAAAGTTTTAAAAACTAATACGCTTGGTGATTTATCTATTATCGCTATGGATGTGGTTATTGATCACGATATTAATATTTTTATAAGCGATATTTTTTATAAAAAAAATAACTTAATTCTTGAGATCAGAGAGAATGGTTTACCTGAAATTAGTATCTATAATCTATCATCTAAAGGAACTTATAGAGTTAATCATGAGGATAATGCATATACAGTTGATATAAACACCAATAATGTGAACTCTTCAGATGATGGTTTTTATTTTAACTACTCTAGTTTAACAACACCTGATTCCATCAAATTCTTTAATTTTTCATCCATGTCCTACTCAACAGTTTGGCAAAAAGAAATATTAAATTTTGATGATAAACAATATAGCGATGAAAGATTTTTTTATGAAGCTAGGGATGGAGTAGATGTTCCAGCTATAATTTTTTATAAAAACGATACCAATCTTGCCTCTGCACCTATTCTATTTTATGGATATGGATCATATGGAATTAATACTGATGCATCGTTTAGACAGTCTCTTATACCATTATTAGATAGAGGGTTTATATATGTAATTCTTAATATTAGAGGTGGCGGTGAAATGGGTAAGCATTGGTATGATGATGGACGAATGTTTAATAAAATGAATACATTCAATGATTTTAATGATGGTGTTCACGCTGTCTTAGATAAAGCTATAGGAAATCCAGAAAATGTATTTGCAAGAGGTGGAAGTGCTGGCGGCTTATTGATGGGAGCTATTATTAATTTAGAACCAAATCTCTATAAAGGTATATTATCTGGAGTTCCCTTTGTAGATGTACTTACCACAATGTCTGATCCAAGCATACCATTAACCACATTTGAATATGACGAGTGGGGAAATCCAGCTAATATCGATGAATACAATTACATAAAGCAATATTCACCTTATGACAATATTTTTAAAGCCAACTACCCTTCTGTATTTATTACATCAAGCTTATATGACTCTCAGGTACAATATTTTGAACCTGCTAAATATACGC
Organism: gamma proteobacterium SCGC AAA168-P09; assembly: GCA_000385055.1. Lineage (GTDB taxonomy): Bacteria > Pseudomonadota > Gammaproteobacteria > Magnimaribacterales > D2472 > SCGC-AAA076-P13. The sequence continues at coordinate 131,342 of ARRL01000002.1, read as the reverse complement.
CAAAACTTAGAGAATATAGCCAATCAGATAATCCAATTTTAATGAAAATGAATCTTATTGGAGGTCATGGTGGTTTGAGTGGAAAAATTAATCAATTTAATGAAATAGCCGAAGAATTTAACTTTATTATAAATTTAGTTGATTAATGTTACGAAGGGATTTCCTTAAATTATTATCTACAATTGCTTTATATTCACCATTAGCATCTGCGAATAAAAAAAATTTAAAGAAAATAACTGTTGTTGGAGCTGGTATTGTAGGGACATGTATAGCCCATGAACTATCAAGATTAGGTCAGAATGTAACAATTATAGATAAATCATTACCAGGAAGCGGGACGAGCGGCAAATCATTTAATTGGGTTAATGCAACATATCCTAAAAGACCATATTCATATAATTACTTATCACAATTAGGAATAGCTGCATTTGATGATTTATATAGATACATTGATTTTCCCAGCAAGTGGAATGGTTCGCTGGAATGGTTTGTTGAGCCTAATAAACATAAAAAATTATTAAATAATGTAAATAAATTATCAAATTACCCTACTTATTCAAAATACAAAATTATTGATAGCTTAAAAGCATCTTCATACGAACCTAATATAAATTTTAATAACAATAATAATATTGTTTATTCTGTTGAAGATGGAGCGATAGATGCACTTAAAACAATTGAAAATTTGGTAGCTAGAACGATTTTTAATGGAGGTAAAATCAGAAATAATTGTATTTATAAAAATTCTATTTATAGAAACGGTAAATTATCGTCTATAAGCACTTCTCTTGGTGAAATTGAAACAGACCTAATAATTTTTGCAACTGGTATAAATACAAATTTATTAATTAATAAAAAAGTTTTAAAAGAACCTACTCCAGGAATAATAATAAAAACAAAACCATATATGAAAGTAATTAATAAAATTATTGTTGGGCCTGGTATTCATATTCATCAACAAAATGATGGTAGGCTTGTTATTGGAGAACAGGATGGCGCCCCTGAAAATCATAAAATTAGATTAGAGGGTTATCCATCAAAATTTCCATCATCAATAATAGCTAAGCAACATATTAATAAAATTTTATATAAAGCAAAATCCTTTATAAAAAATATAGATGATGTTGAAGTTGAGTCGGTTGAGATCGGATGGAGGCCTCTTCCATTAGATGGTTTACCCATAGTAGGATTTATTGATTCAAAAAAAGATACATATGTAGCATCAATGCATAGTGGTATAAGTCTTGGGCCAATAGTAGGAAAAATAGTTGCACATGAAATTACTGAGAATATTTATAATAATTTACTCAAAGAGTTTAGACCAAGTAGATTTTAAATAAAGATATTATATCTATAATGTATATAAATATTTGTAACAAAATTAAACATAAATATAATATTATTAATCTTAGTTAATTTTAATAGGGAGAAAAAAATGACTGAATATGAAGTGCTTAATCTAATGTATTTAGGATTTGTTCAAAATGGAATGTTTTTTGTAGCAATGACTTTGATGACATGGCTTGGTTTTAGAATGGCTAATAATGTTTATAACTCTGATGCTGATATGTCAGCAAAAGTATTTACGAGTATTTTTTGTTTATTCGTAGCATTCTTTTTTTATACAACAAATCAAATTGGTGGAAGTATATTAACAAGTTACACGTCTCAGCTTGTTGAAATGGGTGCTGATTCTGGACTAAGATTAAAGGCTATTGTTGACTCACCTGCCGCTGCTGGTGGATCTATTCAAACGGCTTTTACACTATTTATTTTAGTATTTCAGCTAGCAATCGTTTGGAAGAAAAAATAAAATAGACATAATAAATAAAGGGGCTTTTAAGCCCCTTTTTTATTAGAAATTATTTAGTGTATACAATTTGACAAAACTCTGTTGTCTCTCTAACAACTTCAGTAACATATTTTGCAAATGCTTGATCCCATATCTTTCCATATGATGCTCCTGCATAATATTCATCAACAACCCTCCCATTTTCAGCAGCTGTATTAGTTACTACTCTTAGATGTACATTTTCAGTACCTCCACCCATTGGCTCGAAAACACCAATTCTCATGTTATGCCCAGCTTTTTGAAGTTCTTTTTCAAGTTTTGTCATGTCATTAGCTAGAGCTCTAACATCGCTTGTCTTAATTCTCCAAAGCCTTTCATATCCAGGATTTAATTCAAATTCTTTTATAGGTTTCCATGTAACAGAATAAAGAACCTTTCTTAATTTATTAAATTCTTTTGGCGGATTCATTGGATCGTATAACTCAGAAGTTATAAAAGCCTTCTCTACGCTTGGAAAAGCATTCCATACAAACATTTCTCCTGGATATTCATTACCAGTTTTTACAACACAAACACCAGCAACATCAGAATCTATCATTTTAAAAGCGTCAGTATTTTCTTTCATATAGTTTATATAGGCATCAACATCCTTTACTTTTACATGTAAGGATGTAAAAGCTCCCTCAGGCACTGATGCAGATAAATTTAAAGTTACTAAGAATATTGCACTTAAATGCATTATTATTTTTTTCATAAAAAGTTCTCCCAATTAGATTAAAGTTTAATACTAATATATTTAGCGAGTGAATAATTAGATATTAATTAAAAATAATGTAAATTTTTTATAAATAAATTACTACTTTAGAAGATTATTTATAAACACAGTTATTGTGATAAAATCGATTTTTTTTTAACTTATTCAATATGATATATCCAAGTATTTTAAGCACCATAGGTAAAACACCTGTTGTAAAAATAAATAATTTAGCTCCAGATGGAATTAATTTGTATGTTAAAGCTGAGTACTTTAACCCAGCTTCTTCTGTAAAAGATCGTTTGGCATTTAGCATTATAGATGAAGCTGAAAAACAAGGTGTTTTAAAACCAGGTCAAACGGTTGTAGAAGCAACAAGTGGTAATACTGGTATTGGACTTGCCTTTGTTTGTGCTGCAAAAAATTATCCATGTGTAATTACAATGCCAGAAAGCGCGTCAATAGAAAGAAGGAAGATGATGAGATTTTTAGGAGCTAAAGTTATTATAACTCCAGCATCAGAAGCTGGTTCAGGGGCTTACAAAAAAGCAAAAGAACTAGCAGATCAAAACGGTTGGTTTTATGCAAGACAGTTTGAAAATGAAGCAAATGCAAATATCCATGAATCTACAACAGGTCAAGAAATAGTATCTGATTTCAATGAATTAGGATTAGACTATTGGGTATCAGGATATGGCACTGGTGGAACATTTGCAGGTGTATCTAGGGTTTTAAGAGAATTTATGCCAGAAACAAAATTAATAATGGCTGAGCCTGATGTTGCACCACTAGTTGCAAAAGGAAAATCTCAAGAAAGAACAGATGATGGTGCTCCTGCCCTATCTCATCCTGATTGGAACCCACATCCAATCCAAGGATGGACTACTGATTTTATACCCTTGGTATTACAAGAAGCTATAGATAAAGAATTTATTGATGAAATAATTCCAGTTGCTGGATCTAATGGCATTAAATGGTCTCAAAAACTTGCAGCTGAAGAAGGTATATTAACTGGAATTTCAGGTGGCTCAACTTTTGCTGTAGCAATGGAAGTTGCAAATAAAGCTCCCAAAGGCTCAACAATACTATGCATGTTAGCTGATACAGCTGAAAGATATCTCTCAAGTTTATTATTTGAAGATATACTGCCTGACATGAATGATGAAGAGCTAACAATTTTAAACTCAACACCATCATATAAAAATTAGTTTTATCTTCAATTAGCTAATTGCTACAAAGTAAGCAACTGGTATAACTATAAACCAAACACTTATTGCGGTTATTAGCGGTTTTGCTTTGATAAGACTTAAGTCTAAATTTGATGATTGAAGCCCTATTGTAAAAATTCCATATGCAATAAAAGTTTTACTTAAAATATTTAAATACAAAATAGTTTCGTAAGAAAAATTTATCGCATTTGATATATAGATAGCAAAAATAAAAAATACTATAAATAGAGGAAATGCATTCTTAATCTTATTTGTATTAAATTGGTAATTTAAAATAATAATTAAAGGAATGAGCCATAAAGTTCTCATAACTTTAAGAGCAGTAGCAACTTCTACAGAATTTCTATCAAACTGAAGTGCTGATCCTATAACTGAAGCAGTATCGTGAATCGCAAGTGCTGAAAAAGCTCCAAATTCATAAGAGCTCATGCCTAAATATGAGCCAATAATTGGAAATAAAATAATTGCGATAGTGTTTAGAGTAAAAATTATAGCTAAAGATATGAGCAAAGTTTGGGGTTTGGCCTTGATTAAAGGTGAGACTAATGCCATAGCAGTTGCTCCACAAATAGCTGAACCACTTGATAGCAATAGATTTAATTTAGAATCTAAGCCAACTAATCTGCCAATTGAAAAGCAAATCAAAAATGAAAATATGACAAAGATGGACACCCAAATTAAATAATCTTTAATTACTGGGGTTAGAGTATCTAGACCAATTGTTAAACCAAGAAAAACTATTCCTATTTGTAATGGGTATGATCCAATTTTTTTTGAAATTACCTTTGCTTTATCTTTAAAGAACGTTGCAAATAATATTCCTAAAATTATAGAAAGAATTGGGTGAATAAAGAAAATAACAAGAAATGAAGATATAACAAAAATAATATTAGCTAAATTATTTTTTATCATTAGGTCATGGAAAACGTCTAGACTTTAACCTTCTCTTTTATTTCAGTGAACTTAAGATTGTCAGATTCTATATCTAGTTTAATTTGTCCACCAGCCTTAAGATTGCCGAACAATAATTTATCAACTAATGGTTTTTTAATATTTTTAGAAATAAATCTCTCCATAGGTCTAGCACCCATCTCTTTGTCATAGCCATTATCAGCTATCCAACTTATAACTGCTTTGGAGACAACTATTTCTACATTTCTTTTATCTAACTGAGCTTGAAGTTTTGTTAAGAATTTATCAACAATAGATAAGATAATTGATTTTTCAAGATAATTAAATTGAATAGTCTCATCTAATCTATTTCTAAATTCTGGTGTAAAGAGTTTATTTAGTGAGTTCATTGCATCTGTCTCATTAGATGATTCGCTAAAACCTATATTTCTCTTTGCTAGAAGCTCAGCACCAATATTGGTTGTCATAATGAGTATTACATTTCTAAAATCAGCCTTTCTACCATTATTGTCAGTAAGAACGCCAGCATCCATAACTTGAAGAAGTATATTGAATATATCAGGGTGTGCTTTTTCAATCTCATCAAGCAGCAACACACAATGAGGTGATTTAACAATAGCTTCTGTTAAAAGGCCTCCCTGATCAAAACCCACATATCCCGGAGGAGCTCCTATAAGTCTTGATACAGTATGTCGTTCCATATACTCACTCATATCAAAACGGACAAGATCAATTCCCATTATTTCTGAAAGCTGTTTTGATATTTCTGTTTTACCAACACCAGTGGGACCGGTAAAAAGAAAAGATCCTATTGTTTTATTATCATCTCTTAAGCCAACTCTAGATAGCTTAATAGCGCTAGATAATGTCTCAACAGCAAGATCTTGGCCAAAAATAACTCTTTTTAAATTTTCTTCTAAATTCTTTAAGTCTTTTTTGTCAGAAACTGTAATACTTTGCTCTGGAATTTTTGTAATTTTTGAAATTGTTTTTTCAATATCTCTTTGATTTACTGTTATATTTTTTTTATTTTTTCTAGTTATGTTCAACATTGCTCCAGTCTCATCTATTACATCGATAGCTTTATCTGGTAAAAATCTATCATTTATATATTTTGATGAGAGATCAACGGATGACTTAATTGCATCAATTGAATAAGTAACATTATGATATTCTTCATAAATACCTTTTATGCCATCTAGTATTTCAAGGCATTCATCATATGAAGGTTCTACTATATCTATCTTTTGAAATCTTCTTGAGAGTGCCTGATTTTGATCAAAGATGCCTCTGTATTCTTGAAAAGTTGTTGAACCAATACATCTAAGTGAACCTTTGCCTAGCGCAGGTTTTAGTAGATTAGATACATCTAAAGAGCCGCCTGATGCAGAACCAGCACCAATTATGGTATGAATTTCATCTATAAATAAAATTGCTTTATCTTTGTTTTCAAGAAATTTTAAAACCTCTTTCAGTCGTTTTTCAAAATCACCTCTATATTTAGTGCCAGCTATTAGAGCAGCAATATCTAAGGAGTATATAATTGAATCGTCTAAAATTTTTGGCACTTTATTATTGCAAATTAAATATGCTAAGCCTTCAGCAATAGCAGTTTTACCAACTCCAGATTCTCCAACAAGTAAGGGATTATTTTTAGTTCTTCGTGAAAGAATTTGAATAAGTCTTTCTACTTCTTTTGTTCTTCCGATTAAGTTATCAATCTTATTTTCGTTAACCAGATTGTTTAAATTAATAAGGTAAGCATTTTCTTCAGATTTTTTGGTAGGACCCTCTGCCTCATCTTCATTAATAGATTCAGGGTTATTTTGTTCAGATTTTTGGGGTGAGCCATGCGATATATAGGTAACAACATCTAGACGGTTTATATTGTTTTTATTTAAAAGGTATACAGATCTCGATTCTTTTTCTGAAAATATGGCAACAAGAATATTTATCGGTTTAACAACTCCCTTTCCGGATGATTGAATATGAAAAACCGATCTTTGTAAAACCCTTTGAAAACCAAGTGTTGGTTGAACTGGTTTCTGAGTGTCGGCCCTCATGATGCTGGATTTTTTTAAATGATCATTTAATTCATCTTTTAATGATTCGACCTTTACATCGTTAGATTCAATAAAGTCTTTAACATCAAAGTCATTTAAAATCATTAAAAATAGATGTTCTACAGTGAGGTACTGTATGTTTATTTCGTTGGCTTTATCAAATAAATTTGCTATCGAAACTTCTAAATCTTTACTAAACATATTTAATCACTTAATGGTTCAATTTCACTCAATAATGGATGGTTGTGATGTTTAGCCATATTATTAACTTCATATGACATCATCTCAGCAATCTCTTTAGAAAATATACCACAAACTCCTTTGCCTTGAGTATGAACTGCCATCATTATTTGTGTTGATTTTTCATGAGTATGACTAAAGACTGTTTGAAGAACATATACGACAAACTCCATTGGTGTATAGTCATCATTAATGAGTACAACTTGGTATAATGGTGGCTCTTTAAGTTCTGGGTCTTTCTCTAATACTGCTGAACCTAAATCATTTGATGAATCTATGGTATCTTTTGACAGTCTTGTCATTACATCCTTTTTATCATTTCTTCACCAAAGCCTGAACATGATACTAAATCAGCACCATCCATCATTCTTTCAAAGTCATAGGTAACTTTCTTTGCAAGTATGGTTTTTTCCATTGAAGATATGATTAAATCTGCAGCTTCAGTCCACCCCATATGTCTTAGCATCATTTCAGCTGATAAAATTAAACTACCAGGATTTACTTTATCTTGACCGGCATACTTTGGCGCAGTACCGTGTGTGGCTTCAAAAACTGCATATTGATCTGATATGTTTGCACCAGGAGCTATACCTATACCACCAACACAGGCTGCTAATGCATCAGAGATATAATCTCCATTTAAATTCATAGTAGCTATTACATCATAATCTTTTGGTCTAAGAAGAATTTGTTGAAGAAAAGCATCACAAATAACGTCATTAATAATAATATTTTTACCATTTTTTGGGTTTTTAATTACTTGCCAGGGTCCACCATCTAAATCTGATGCATTGTATGAACTCTTTGCAAGTTCGTAGCCCCAATCCCTAAATGCACCTTCTGTATATTTCATAATATTACCTTTGTGCACCAAAGTGACTGAACTTCTGTCATTATCTATCGCATAATCAATAGCTTTTTTTACAAGTCTAGAAGTGCCCTCTTTTGAAATTGGTTTAACACCGATACCGACAGTATCAGGGAATCTTATTTGAACTATTCCAAATTCTTCTTCAAGAGTTTTTACAATTTTCTTAGATTCATCAGATTCTGCTTTAAATTCTATACCGCAATATATATCTTCAGAGTTTTCTCTAAAAATAACCATATCAGTATCTTGTGGTCTTTTAACAGGTGACGGAACACCATCAAAATACCTAATTGGCCTAAGGCATACATACAAATCTAAAATTTGACGAAGTGAAACATTTAATGATCTTATTCCACCACCAACAGGAGTTGTTAAAGGTCCTTTAATGCTAACAACATATTCTTTAAGAGCCTCTATTGTTTCGTCTGGTAGCCAAGTGTCTTTTTCATAAATTTTTGTAGATTTTTCACCACAAAAAACTTCCATCCACTCTATTTTTCTTTTGCCCTCATAAGCAATTTTTACTGCATTATCAACAACATTTATCATAGGAGGTGTTATATCAACACCAATACCATCACCTTCTATGTAAGGTATAATTGGGTTGTCAGGCACATTTAATACACCATCGATATATGATATTTTTTGTCCAGATTTTGGTTCCTTTATTTTATTAAATTTCATTTAAATTAACGGTCCTTACATTTAGATTTAAGAGATTTGAACGGCAACAATTATACTATTAATTGATACAATATAATATGCATAAAAACAAAGAAAATGAGTAAAAAAACAGTTGTTGTAGGTCTTTCTGGAGGTGTGGACTCATCAGTATCTGCCTTTTTATTAAAAGAAGCTGGATATGATGTTAAAGCATTATTTATGCAAAATTGGCAATCAGAACCTGGTGAGATTTGCACTTCTGAGATAGATTTCAAAGATGCGTCTGATGTATGTGACAAGCTAAATATCCCGTTACATCGAGCAAATTTTTCAGATGAGTATTGGGATAGAGTATTTACAAACTTTCTTAGCGAGCATGAAAAAGGAAGAACTCCAAACCCAGATATTTTATGCAATAGGGAAATTAAATTTAAATCATTTCTTGATTATGCTTTTAAGATAGGAGCTGATTATATAGCAACTGGGCATTATGCAAAATTAAAAACTATCAATGGAATCAAATATCTAGCAAGAGCCAAAGATATAGATAAAGATCAAACTTATTTCTTACACGAAGTTAATGAAAAGGAGTTTAGTAAATGTTTATTTCCTCTTGAAAACTTAACAAAATCTGAAGTTCGAGCTATTGCAAAAAATAATGGATTAATAACAGCAAATAAAAAAGACTCTGTTGGAATTTGCTTTATAGGTGAAAGAAATTTAAAAGACTTTTTAAATAGATTTATTAAACTTATAAAAGGTCCTATTAAAGATGAAGAAGGCAATGTTATTGGTGAACATCAAGGGGCTGTCCTATATACACAAGGACAACGACAAGGCCTAATGATTGGTGGTGTTAAAGGAAGGGATGAACTACCCTGGTATGTATACAAGAAAGATATTATTAAAAATGTTGTTCATGTATGTCAGGGTGGGAGTAATAAACTACTGATGAATGAAGGTTTGTATGTAGAAAATATAAACTGGATAAATAATATAAACTACAAACTACCTTTAGATTGCAGTATACAGGTAAGGCATCAGCATACTCCCGTCAATTGTAAAATTATTTATGATAACGATATTTATAAAATATTATTTTCTGATCCAATTAGAGCTATTGCACCTGGTCAATCTGCAGTTTTTTATAATAATAATATATGTTTGGGTGGGGGAATTATTACCAATACTTTTTGATATATAATTCTTAAGAATTTAAAAGATAATACAAAATTTTATGAAATTTCATCACGATAACATTTCACCACTTGATAGTAGATACGCCTCAAAAATATCTGCTTTAAGACAGAACTTCAGCGAGTCTGCTCTTATAAAAATAAGATTTGATATAGAAATTGAATGGATTCTATATTTATGTACTCAATTACCAAAAACATTTAAGCCAATATCAAAAGAATCTATTAAAAAGATAAATGCATTTAAAAATAATTTTGATAACAAATCAGTATTAAGTATAAAAAAGATTGAATCAACAACCAATCATGATGTTAAGGCCGTAGAGTACTATATAAGAGATCACTTTTTAAAAGATAAAGTTCTTGCAACCTATACTCATCTCATTCATTTTGGCTTAACAAGTGAAGATATAAATTCTTTAAGCTATGCATATATGATAAAAAAAGGTATATCAATATTTATTAATGATCTTAATAAAGTAAATAGATCTTTAAAAAGAAATTCAATTAGATGGGCTAGTCAACCATTTTTAGCTAGAACTCATGGTCAAGCAGCCTCCCCTTCGACATTAGGTAAAGAGTTTAAAGTTTTTCATGAAAGAGTTAACAGAGAATTAAATCATTTAAAGTCAATTAAGCCTCTTGCAAAGTTTAGTGGAGCGACCGGGAATTATCATACGTTTAAAATTGTAGATGAAAAAATTAATTGGGTTAAATTTAATAAAAAATTTATAAATAAATTTGGAGTTACACATAATGAATACACAACCCAAATTGAACCACATGATTGGATTGCCGATGTTAGTCATACAATTATGAGGTTAAATAATATTTTTATTGATCTATGTCAGGATGTCTGGATATACATATCAAATGATATCTTTTCATTAAAACTTTTAAAGAACGAAGTTGGATCTTCTACTATGCCGCATAAAGTTAATCCAATAGATTTTGAAAATGCAGAAGGAAACTTTGGATTATCTAATGCATTGATGGAATTTTTTGCCAATAAGCTAACTAAATCAAGACATCAAAGAGATCTTTCTGATTCAACTGTTCTGAGAAATATAGGATTAGGCTTTGGATATTCTGCTCTTGCATTAGTTTCAACAAATAAAGGACTTGAAAAAATTATACCTAATAAATCTAAAATTTCTTATGAGCTCGATGATAATTGGGAAGTTTTAACTGAGGCAGTTCAGACAATAATGAGATACGAGGGTATTCCTGATGCTTATGAACAACTTAAAAATCTTTCTAGAGGGGCAAAATTAAACAAGGATAGCTATATGAGTTTTGTTGAATCTCTCGACATAACAATCAAATCAAAAGAAAAGTTATTATCATTAGAGCCAAAGTTGTATATTGGAATTTCCAGAAACTTATCAAAAAGCTAATTGCTACCATTAAACTGTAGTCAAACTACAAATAATAATATCTATAAACCCTTTTAAATCAATGTTTATATGTTTATGTTGACATAAAATACCTAATAATATTTACTACACTACATAATCTTTTCTTATAGGGTGTTCTAATGACAAAACATATAGATAATAAAAATAATGCATCAAATATTCCAGAGATGTCTACTTTAAACTGGAGCTCAATAAGTCCAGAATATGTTGCAAGAATGAGAATGCAGAATCGTTTTAAAACTGGATTAGACATAGCAAAATATACAGCTGCAATTATGAGAAAAGATATGAATGAATACGATAAAGATTCATCTAAATATACACAGTCACTTGGCTGTTGGCATGGTTTTATTGGCCAACAAAAATTAATATCTATCAAGAAACATTTTCAAACAACTGAAAAAAAATATTTATACCTATCAGGATGGATGATTGCTGCACTTAGATCAGAATTTGGCCCTCTTCCGGATCAATCCATGCATGAAAAAACATCTGTTGCTAGTTTAATTGCTGAGCTATATACATTCTTAAGACAGGCAGATGCAAGAGAATTAGGTGATCTATATAGAAAATTAGATAAGGCAAATGAATCTGATAAACAAGAAATACAAAATAATATAGATAATTTTCAAACACATGTTGTTCCAATAATTGCAGATATAGATGCAGGTTTTGGTAATGAAGAAGCTACCTACTTAATGGCAAAACAGATGATTGAGGCAGGAGCATGCGCTATTCAAATTGAAAATCAGGTTTCTGATGAAAAACAATGTGGTCACCAAGATGGAAAGGTTACTGTTCCTCATGCAGACTTCCTTGCTAAAATTAATGCAGTTAGATACGCATTTTTAGAGCTCGGTGTAGATGACGGAATCATAGTTGCAAGAACAGACTCACTAGGCGCAGGTCTAACTAAACAAATTGCTATAACCAACGAGAAAGGAGATTTAGGAGACCAGTACAACTCATTTTTAGATGTTGAAGAGGTTGATGGATCAAGCATGAAGCATGGTGATGTAATGATTAATCAAGATGGAAAGCTTGTTAGGCCCAAAAGACTTCCAAGTAATCTGTATCAATTTAAAGAAGGTACTGGTGAAGCTCGCTGTATCTTAGATTCTATAACTAGTTTACAAAATGGTGCAGACTTAATCTGGATAGAGACAGAAAAACCTCATATTGGCCAAATTGGAGCAATGATGGATGAAATTAAAAAAGTTGTTCCAAATGCAAAACTTGTATACAACAATAGTCCTTCTTTCAACTGGACTCTAAACTTTAGACAACAAGTTTTTGATTCAATGGAAAAAGAAGGTAAAGATATTACAGCATATGACAGAAATGATCTTATGAATGTTTCTTATGATGAGACTGAATTAGCAATAGAGGCAGATAATAAAATACGAACCTTCCAAGCTGATGCTGCAAGAGAAGCAGGAATTTTTCATCATTTAATAACACTACCAACTTATCATACTGCTGCTTTATCAACCGATAATTTAGCAAAAGAATATTTTGGTGACCAGGGAATGTTGGGCTATGTAGCTAATGTTCAAAGAAAAGAGATTAGAGAAGGAATTGCATGTGTTAAACATCAAAACATGTCAGGATCTGATATGGGAGATGATCATAAAGAATATTTTGCTGGTGAGGCTGCATTGAAAGCAGCTGGTGAAGACAATACTATGAATCAGTTTTAGAACAAGAATTAATTTCTGTCTTGCCACAAATTGTACAAACTCCATCCTTTGAGGTCATAAGACCGCCGCATGAACCTTTAATTGGTTTATTTCTAAGTATCAACCCAATCGCCAACCCTGCAAAAGCAGTACCTATAACTATAAATGCAGCAATAAATGTATTCATAAGTTTAAATCATACCATTTATTAGAAAAAATTAATTCTGCACCACTGTCAATATCAACAACTAACATCAATGCAATATTATTGTTATTAGCGTATTTAATAGCATCTGGATATCCAATAACATTAAAAGCAGTTGCCAAAGCATCTGCATATGTAGCGGAGTATTCGTGAGCCACTGTAACTGATAGAATTTTTGAATCAATGGACTTTAATGTTTTAGGGTCTATAGTATGTGTAACTTTATTGGTATCAGAAATCTTATAATTTCTATACTCACCAGAGGTTGCTATAGCCAAGAAATTATTATTATTTTTTACAACATAAATTGCTTTTTCTTCAAATGAATAAGGATCTTGGATACCTATTATCCATGGATCTTCATGATTTAAACCGTGAGTAATTAATTCGCCACCTATATCAATTAAGTGATTAGATAAATTATTGTTTATTAAGTATTCATGAATTAGTTGTACAGCATAGCCTTTTGCAATTGATGATAAATCAAACCAATTTGAAGATTCTTTAATTAGTGATTTATTTTTAGTTAATGTGTAGCCTCCATCATCGTTCTGATTTAAATCCTTATCAAAGTTTGGAGCAAAACCTAATTTACTAGAAATTTTTCCAAGCATAATATTGTATGAGCCATTTGAAAGCTTATTAATTTCACTGGCTATATTAAGAATATTAAATAAATCACTACTTATGGTTAATTCTTCATCTACGGGTAGTTGATTAACGATTGCTATTTCAGAATCTATTTTATAATTAGATGCGATCTCATCAACATGATCAATTATCTTAATAATATTCTTCTCATGATGATCGGCTATAAATGATGTTGAGACGACAGACCAACTTGTTCCATACGCTGATCCATTGATTTTATAGGTTTTATTTGCATTAGAACTATAAGCTATATAAATACAAAATAAGCCAACAATAAGGGCAATTATTTTTGATATAACTTTTCTTGATAACAAATTTAACTAGCCGCCAAAATCATCGAGAGCAATGTTTTCTGGTTCTACGCCAATATTTGTAAGAAGATCTATCACTGCTTTATTCATCATAGGGGGTCCACACATATAATATTCACAATCTTCTGGAGCTTCATGATTTTTTAAATAATTTTCATATAAGATATTATGAATAAAACCAGTATCACCATCCCAGTCATCTTCAGGTTGAGGATCTGATAAAGCAACGTGCCATTCAAAATTATCATATTTTTCTGCTAAGTCATTGAATTCTTCAACATAAAACATTTCTTTTAAGCTTCTGGCTCCATACCAAAATGATATTTTTCTATCAGTATGGATTCGTAGCAATTGATCAAATATGTGAGATCTCATAGGCGCCATACCAGCACCACCACCAACAAATACCATTTCATTTTTAGTTTCTTTTGCAAAGAATTCACCAAAAGGACCAAATACTTTAACTTTATCACCAGGTTTTAAATTAAATGTCCAAGTTGACATTATACCTGGTGGAAAATCACTACCAGGAGGTGGAGATGCAATTCGAATATTAAACTTTATAACGCCCTTCTCTTCAGGATAGTTAGCCATCGAGTAAGCTCTTATAACTGGTTCGGGATTAATGGATTTGTTATCCCAAATTTTAAATTTATCCCAATCACCATGATACTCCTCTTGTATATTAAAAGATTTATAGTCAATTTCATAAGCAGGTGCTTCAAGTTGAACATAACCACCAGCTCTAAAATCAACATTTTCACCCTCTGGTAATTTTAAAACCAGCTCTTTGATAAAAGTTGCGACATTATCATTAGATAAAACCTCACACTCCCACTCTTTAACACCAAATATTTCTTCTGGCACTTCTATCTTCATATCACTTTTAACAGGAACTTGGCACGAAAGTCTCCAACCTTCATTTTTTTCTCTAGAATTAAAATGAGATTCTTCAGTAGGAAGAATTGATCCACCACCATCAAGAACAACACACTTGCATTGACTGCATGTTCCACCACCGCCGCAAGCTGAAGATAAAAAGATTTTATTTTCTGCTAGTGTTTGGAGAAGTTTTGATCCGGCAGGAACTACAATTGGATTTGAAGAATCTCCATTAATTTCAATAGAAACATTTCCCGTTGATACAAGTTTAGATCTAGCAGCAATAATGACCGCAACCAAAGCGAGAACTATTCCTGAAAAAGAAATAACTCCAAGTAATAAATCAATCTGCATAATTAACTCCTTATTTTAAAGAGATATACCTCCAAATGACATAAACCCAAAACTCATAAGACCTACAATGATAAATGTTGCTCCTAAACCTTTTAGTCCCTCAGGAATATCAGAATACTTTAACTTTTCTCTAATACCAGCAAGAATAACTATTGCCATAGCCCAGCCAAAACCAGCTCCAAGACCATAAACAACACTTTCTCCAAATAATAAATCTTTTTCTATCATAAAGAGTGATGCGCCTAAAATTGCACAATTAACAGTAATTAAAGGCAAAAAGACACCCAATGCATTATATAAAGCAGGAACATATTTATCTAAAAACATTTCAAGAATTTGCACTACAGCAGCAATTACTCCTATATAGCTTATTAACTCAACAAACTCCAAATTAGTATTGGGAAGTCCAGCCCAAGCTAGAGCTCCATCTCTAAGAATGAAATTATATATAAGATTATTAAGAGGAACGGTTATAAGACAGACCACAATAACCGCAATGCCTAAACCTAATGCAGCATCAATTTTCTTTGATATAGCTATAAATGTGCACATTCCCAAGAATACTGATAAAGCAATATTCTCTATGAATACAGTAGTAATAAAAATATTTAAATAATATTCAAACATTTAATTCTCTCTTTGTTAAATCTGGGCTTGTAGAATGTTTTGATAAAGCAAAATCGTCTTCTTCTATTTGTGCAGGTTTGTAAGATCTAATTGCCCAAATAAATAAACCGATAATAATAAATGAGCTAGGAGGTAAAAGTAATAAGTTATTAGCCATATACCAACCACCATTAGATACAAGTGGAAGAATTTCATAACCAAACAATGTACCAGCTCCAAAAAGCTCTCTTATTGCAGCAACTCCAATTAAAATAACACTATAGCCAAGACCATTACCTAAACCATCAAAAAAGCTTAATAAGGGCTTTTCTTTCATTGCAAAGGCTTCTGCACGCCCCATAACAATACAGTTAGTAATAATTAAACCAACAAATACAGATAACTTTTTACTAGTTTCATAGTCATATGCTTTCAAGAGCTCATCAACGACTATAACCAACGAGGCTATAATGGTCATCTGAACAATAATTCTGATGCTGCTTGGTATGTGATTTCTAATTATTGATATAAATAAATTTGAGAATGCTACGACGCTTGTTAATGCGACACACATAACCATTGTGACTGAAAGATTATTCGTAACAGCTAATGCAGAACAGATTCCTAGTATCTGAAGAGTAATAGGATTTTCATCTATAAGAGGTTTTACTAATACATCTTTATACTTATTAAGATTCATATTCCAACTCACTAAATAAATTTGCATAACCTGAATCACTAAACCAATATTTCAACATGTTGGTCACACCCCTGCTAGTCAAAGTGGCTCCAGATAGTCCGTCAACCTTATAATCTAAGTTTTTATCATCAACAGGAACTTTTCCTTTTATGACTTCCAAAGAAACAATATTATTTTTATAAAGTTGTTTTCCTGGCCATAAAGCCTTCCATTTTGGATTATCAACTTCAGCCCCAAGGCCTGGTGTTTCTTTGTGATCGTAAAACTCAAGACCGGCTACAGTGTTAAAGTCTTCTTCAATAGATATATAACCAAAAAGAGTTCCCCATAATCCATAGCCGCGCACAGGCAGAATGATTTTATCAATAGAATTATCTTTATTTCTGAGGATAAAAAACTTACCAACATTTTCTCTATTTTTGATAATAGCAATATCTTCTGATGAATTTAAAGAAGTTGAATATTCAGGTTTTCTGGTTGCGGCAATCTGATCATAGTCTCCCTTGTGTTCTTCTAAGAAAACTTCAAGATCTGAACCTCTTAATAACTTACCAGAATTAAAATCTAAATATTTTTCCTCGAGTTTGTTAAATTGCTCTTTTATATCAAGTTCTGGATTAAAAATACCTGCAGCTTGAAGAATTTTTGTTCGTTTATCATTAGCCTTATTCTCATTTTGCATATCACGAAGACTGACTGCGGTTGATGATACAACCAATGAGCATATTAAACATATTGCAAAAGCAACACCTAATGTTTTAACTATTGAATCATTCATTGTGTTATAGCCTTTCTTCTGTTTATATTAGACATCATAACCATATGATCTATTACCGGAGCAAGTAAATTAGCAAATAAAATTGCAAGCATCATTCCTTCAGGGAAAGCAGGGTTTATTACTCTTATCAAGATAACTGTTATACCAATAATAAAACCATAAATACACCTACCTGTATTAGTACCTGAACCGGACACTGGCTCTGTAGCCATGAAAACTAGTCCAAATGCAAAACTTCCAATAACTGCATGCCAATACCATGGAACTTCAAACATAGGATTAGTATCTGACCCTACTATATTTAATAGACTAGACATTGCTATCATTCCTATAAATGTCCAGAGAACAATTCTCCAAGAGGCAACTTTAGTTGCTAGAAGGATTATTAAACCAATACCTATTGCAATTATAGAGGTTTCTCCAATAGATCCTGGTATATTACCTAAAAATGCATTCATCCATGTGAAATTATCGTAGATACCTGCCATGCCACTTTCAGCAGCCACACCAAGTGCAGTTGCTCCACTATAGCCTTCTGGAACTATATTATTATCAGCTAAACCTGCTATCCAAACCTTATCTCCTGAAATTTGTGAAGGATATGCAAAATACAAAAATGCTCTTCCAGTCAAAGCAGGATTTAAGAAATTTTTACCTGTACCACCAAATATCTCTTTACCAATAACTAAACCAAAAGTTATACCTAGTGCAGCCTGCCAAAGAGGTAGATCAGGAGGACAGCTAAGTGAAAATAAAACTGTTGAAACAAAAGCACCTTCATTTATTTCATGTTTTCTTACGACAGCAAAAATAGTTTCCCAACCAATACCTACCACAAAAACAGTTATATAAATTGGCATAAAATAACAAGCACCGAACCATAATTTAGCAATGAAGCTCGATGAGTCATACCCAACCAGATTGACTAAATAATGATGCCAATCTCCTGTATTTAACTGATTAATAGATTCTAAATATTCTAATGAGTTGGATCCAAGATTGTACATACCAAAAAACATTGCTGGAAATGTTGCCAACCAAACAATTACCATTATTTTTTGAATATCTACAGCATCTCTTATATGAACAGGATTGGTCGTTTTTGTTTGTGTTGAGAAAATAAAGTTTTCAACAGCATCAAACATAGGGAACCATTTAGCGTATCTACCCTCACCAATAAAATTTGGTTTCACTGAATTTATGTAATTTCTTAGGATGTTCATTGTTCTAGATATAAAGCATTAAGGTTGTTTGCAAGTATTGAACAATAATCATACTTGCTTGGACAAATATAAGAGCATAGCGCTAAATCTTCTGGAGCTAGTTCAAGCATTCCAAGATCAACAGCTTGTTCAATATCTCCTACAACTAGAGATTTAAGTAATTGAGGGACTAATATATCAATAGGCATTATCTCATCATAAGATCCTACTGGTACTATAGCTCTATCACCACCGTTAACAGATGTGTTAAATGTAAAATTCTTAGGTTTTAAGAACGAAGAAGAAAATACATTTAATTTTGAATGCATTTTTGATCCAGGCATAAGCCAATTTAAAAATATATCATTAGCTGCATCTGGTATTACAGATAAAATAGAATCATAAAAACCAAGATAATTCATCACTCCCTCAGATGCATGACCATATATTAATGATCCAGATACTACTCTTGTATTATCATCAATTTTACCTGCAGTTAATTGATCAATATTTCCTGAAATTCTTGCATTAATTATAGAAGGATTAAAAACAGATGGTCCACCTAGTGCAATCAATTTATGAGTTCTTAGAGTTTTATTTTTTAATAAATAACCGAAGGAAATAATGTCTTGATAACCAATAGTCCATACAACTCTTTTTAAATTAACTGGATATATATTACTTATATGAGTACTAGATAAACCAGCTGGATGTGGTCCAGACACTTGACAATAATTAATTCCATCAATATTTGTATCGAAGTTTGAATTTTGGTATGTGCAATGAATTGGACAAGAAAATAAATTTTTTAAACCCTCTAAACCTTCTTTAAAATAATCTTTATCTTGATCAATAATAAATGATGGGTCGATAGATAGTGGGTTGGTATCACATGCATTTACAAATACTGCATCAGGTAATGAATTAACTTTAGGTGTTCTATTGAAAGGTCTTGTTCTAAAGGCATTCCATAAACCTGAATCTATAAGCAGTTTTTTATAACCATCGGAATTAGTTTGATATTCAAATAATTCTGCTTCTTCGTTTTCAGCAATCTCGATCTCAATTGAAAGAAATTTTCTTTTGTCTCCTCTGCTTATATCTTTAACGATGCCTCCAGCAGGAGATGTAAAATAGATACCTGAATTTTTTTTATCCTCAAAAAGCTTCGTTCCTCTTTTAACAGAATCACCAGTTTTAACCATCATGGTTGGTTTCATGCCTATAAAATCATTTCCAAGCAATGAAACAGAGCTTACATTTGGAGTGTCAGTAACTACAGCTTCAGGAATACCAGAAATTGGTAAATTTAGACCTTTAGAAGTTTTTATCACGTGTGCTGTACCCAAGTAAAATTATATACATCAAAAACGTGATGATTATAAAACTAAAGAGCTATTGATTCTATAGTTTTATGAAATTGGTTTAGGTAATCTTTTCAGTGAAATGCCAGCAACTTTTTTTGCTAAATTAATAACCTGTTTTGAATAGCCATACTCGTTGTCGTACCAACAATACAAGGTGACTCTTTTTCCACTTGTGATTGTAGCTTGTGAGTCAATTATTGAAGCAAAGGGGCTAGAATAAAAATCAGTTGAAACTATCTCTGGAGAATTAACAAAACCAATTGTTTCTCTATATTTAGAGTGAAAAGCCATTGATTTAAGGTAATTATTAAGACTTTCTTTATCAATGCTTTCATTTATTACTAGTGATAAAATTGCAAGACTTACATTTGGGGTAGGAACTCTTATAGCATTACCTGTTAATTTATTAGCTAATTCTGGAATGGCTTTGCCCACAGCTTTAACAGCCCCTGTAGATGTTATAACCATATTTAATGGAGCTCCCCTACCTCTTCTATCCCCTTTATGAAAATTATCAATTAAGTTTTGATCATTTGTATATGAATGAACTGTTTCTATATGGCCGCTATCAATTCCGTATTGATCATTA
The DNA here is from genome assembly GCA_000385055.1 of gamma proteobacterium SCGC AAA168-P09. GTDB lineage: Bacteria > Pseudomonadota > Gammaproteobacteria > Magnimaribacterales > D2472 > SCGC-AAA076-P13. The sequence continues at coordinate 110,880 of ARRL01000002.1, read as the reverse complement.
ACAACCTTTAGAACAGGAACGATTGCATTTGTAGTACATGATGCAGCTGAAATTATTTCATCAGAATCTTCAAGGATATTATCATTAACCCCATAGACAACATTTTTTATATCTCCCTTACCTGGAGCTGTAAGGATAACTTTTGATGCTTTAGATTTAATATGTTGAGATAAACCATCAACATCTCTCCAAACGCCTGTATTATCTATAACTATAGGATTTGTAATATCATAATCATGATAATTAACATCATTAGGACTTTGAGCATAAATAATTTTTACCGGGTTGCCATTAATAACCAGAGTTGATTTATCTTCATCAACTCTTACAGTGCCATCAAAAGATCCATGAACTGAATCTCTAGATAATAAACTAGCTCTTTTGTAGATATCATCATCACTAGCCTTTCTTATTACTATAGCTCGTAATCTATAATAATTACCTGGTCCTGTATTTTGTATCATCATTCTAGTAACTAATCTTCCAATTCTTCCAAATCCATAAAGCACAATATCTTTAGGTTTATTTGGACGTTTTGAATCTTTGTTTATAACACTCGATAATTCAGTATCTAAATATTCTTTAAGACCAGATATATTGTTTTTTAGTTCTGAAAAATTAGGAAATCTTACTGCGAGCTCTCCAATATCAATTTCACAATCTGCGATTTTTAAAGTATCTAAATATTGAAGAATAGGAAATGTCTCAAGTTCACTTAGTTCATTCTGGTCGGATTGTCTCGCAAATCTATGAGCTCTCATAATCTCAACAGGTGACTGGTTTACAAGCGATTTACCATAAATGAGAATATTTATTCCATCACGATATAAGTTTCCAACAACTGGAACCATAAGTTCAGCAAGGCCCTCTCTCCACTTCCAATCACCGAAAGAATCTTCAGGAAGAAGACGATCTTGTCTTTTGGTAGATTGAAAAGAAGAATCTTTATTAACGCTCATAATTTATGTAAATAATTTACAGTACAAAAATTATTTTAAACGATATAGGTTTAAATAAAAGTCGTTTATTTAGAAAATGCTTTTAAATGATGGTCAGCATTTCCAAACATAGCATCAATAGCAACCATTTTCTTAAGATAATGACCAATCATCATCTCCTCGCTAACCCCCATTCCACCATGAAGTTGAACAGCATTTTGAGCAGAAAGCTTTCCAAATTTACCAACGTGCGCCTTTAGAGCTGAAACATGTTTAAATTTTTCATCCGAGTTTGAGTCAACTTCAAGCATAGCTTTGTATAAAAGTGATTTAGCTAATTCACTATCAATAAACATATCTACCATTCTATGTTGTAAGACTTGGAAATTTGATATTGGCTGGTCAAACTGTTCACGTTCTTTAGTATATTGAACTGTCTTGAGGTAGCAAGATGTCATGCATCCAACCGCTTCTGCACTAACGCATAATGTTGCAAGGTTAATAGCTTCCTCTAGCAATTTCTTAGCCTCATCCCCTGAAGCAATAATATCGGAATCCTCAACAGAAACATTTTCAAAGATGAACTCTGCACAAGTTTGCTCATCAACTGTTCTAAAAGAGTTAAAAGAAACACCATTAGCATCTTGATCGACCAAAACCAATGATAAGGAATCATTTTTAATACAAGATACAATTAACTTAGAAGCGTTTTTGCCATTTAATACTAATGATTTAGTACCATTCAACTTGTTATCATCTGAAATATTTGTATTAGATTTAAAATAGTCATATGAATTTGCAGGTTCTGCAAATGCAAGAGATACATGCATTGAACCTGAGCATATGGCTTCAATTAATTCTACTTTTTTACTAAAATTTGATTTATCAAGAACAGTTCCGGCTAATACAACATTAGCTAAATATGGTTCTATAACAAGAGATTTACCAAACTCTTCAAATAAAACAGAAAGTTCAATTGGGCCAAAGCCAAAACCGCCAGACTCTTCTGAAAAAGGCATTGATAGCCAACCTTGTTCTGCAAATAAAGACCATGCATTTTCATCAAAATCTTTATCTGATTTAACTACATCTTCTCTTTTATAAAAATCATATTCTGTTTCACAAAATTTCTGAATCTGTTCTCTGAGCATTACCTGTTCTTCTGTATAACTTAAGTTCATTTTTTATACTCCTAGTACAAATTTAGAAATTATATTTTTTTGAATTTCATTGCTTCCACCGTATATAGATGTTTTTCTAAAATTTAAAAACCTTTCTAGAGATACAGCAGCATGCTCTGGACCAGATGGCTTGTCATTTGAGCCATAACCTCCTGCTCCTGGATACATAAGCGCGTACTCACCAGCCGCTTCTACAAAAATTTCAGTAAGTCCTTGTTGTATTTCTGTACCTTTAATTTTTAGTATGGAAGATTCAGCTCCAGGATGTCCACCGTTTTCAAGTTCTGATAAAAGTCTTAATTCTGTCATTTCTAAAGCAGAAATAGCAATCTCCATTTCAGCTACTTTTTTATCTAAATCTGAATTATTTAATGCTGAAACAACTTCTTTCAACTTATTAAGTGCTCTCATTGAAGCTCCCACAGCAGCTATACCAAATCTCTCATGTGCTAGTAAAAATTTGGCATATGTCCACCCTTTGCCTTCTTCACCAACTAAGTTTTCGGCTGGAACTTTCACATCTGTAAAAAATACAGAATTGACTTCATGATCTCCATCTATGGTGATAATTGGCTTTACTTCTATGCCAGGGGTTTTCATGTCTACTAAAAGAAATGATATACCTTCTTGTTTTTTTCCAGTAGATTCAGTTCTAACAAGCAGAAAAATCCAATCAGCATTTTGAGCTAACGTTGTCCATGTTTTAGAGCCATTAACAATATAATGATCTCCATCTTTAACAGCTTTTGTTTTTAGGGAAGCTAAATCAGAACCTGAGCCTGGTTCAGAATATCCCTGACACCACCATGTATTAAAATCCAATATATCAGGTAAAAATCTCTTCTTTTGCTCATCATTACCAAAGGTGTATATTACTGGAGCTACCATGCTTACACCAAAAGCTAAAAGTGGTGGACAACCTGCTAAACCAAATTCTTTATTAAATAAATATAACTGGGTGGCACTCCAGCCTGTACCACCATATTCTACAGGCCAGTTGTAACCCATCCATCCTTTTGCAGATAAAGCTTTGTGATAATCAACCATATCCTGCCTAGTTAAATGCTCGCCTTTATTCATTTTATCTTTTACATGTTTTGGATAGTCATTAGCAAGCCACTCTCTAAGCTCATCTCTAAATTGAAGATCCTCTTTTGAAAAATTTATGTCCATAATTACCTTTATTTTTATTTGATTGATAGAATACGCGACACATTATACTAGAATTTGTAAAAAATTTACTAACAAATGACTAAAATTATTGACCATAGATATGCACATTTATTGTGTGATAAATATCATATTACTGATCAATCAATGGTTATTGTCGTTCATGACAATAGAGAGGCAAAGTTATTGGAAAATGAGTTATCACTTTACATAGATAAAAATAAAATTAAATATTTTCCAGATAACGAAATTCTTCCATATGATCATTTCTCAATTCCAGAAAATATTCAAAAAGAACGATTTAAAATATTAAACTCTTTGAATAGTCAAAAAGAGGTAGTCATAACAACTATCAAAAGTTTATTTGAGCTCTATCCAACAATAGATTTGTTCAAATCTAAAGAAGTTTTTAAAATTCATGACGGAATATCACTTAAAAATTTAGAAAATATTCTAATTTCATTAAATTATGAAAAAACAAACAAAATTGAATCACTAAATCAATATGCCATTCGAGGTGGCATTATTGATATATTTACGCCGATTTATAGGAACCCATTAAGAGTTGAAATCTTTGATGATGAAATAGAGTCGATAAGATATTTTGATATAGAAACACAGCTATCTATAGAAAAAATTGAAAATTTTAAACTGACCAAGAGTTCTCTTTATGGTTTAGATGTAAAAAATCTTAAGCTTTTTCGAGATAATTGGAGAAATTATTTTCAAAATAATGATGAAAGACATTGTGAAATATTTCAAAAATTAAGTAAAAACGAAAAGGTCGAAGGTTCAGACATATATCTACCATTATTTTTTAATAAAACATCTACATTTTTTGATTTATTTTTAGAATATGAGTTCATTTTATTGAAAAATTTAGATACTGAGATATCTTTATATGATACTTATATATATCAAAGGTATAACGATGAAAATATTGATTCTGCAAGGCCTTTATTAAAACCAAAAGATTGCTTTGTACATAAAGATTTAGTTATGTCATTTTGCTCAAAAGATAAAATTCTAAATGCTAAAGATAATTATAAAATTCCATTTTTTAAAGATTTTGAATCATTATTAAGACTCATTGATAACAAAGAGATAAATAATAAAAAAATAATTTTAATAACTTCTATTCAAAGTGAATACGAAAAGCTTATTAAAAAATTCTCTACAAACATAAATGAAATTTCAAATATAGATAATGCTATTGATTCATTAAATTTGATGCTTTCAGAAATAGTTAGGCCAATAGAATTAAATAGCTATGTAGTTTGTCATAAAGAATATTCTGAAACTGTCAACATGTCTTTATCGTCTAACGATCAAACCAAATCATTAGCTACCAACAAAGATATCTTATTCAAAGAAGGAGATTATGTTGTTCACGAAAATTATGGAATTGGGCTATATTCAGGATTAGAAGTTGTAACAACAAATGGTACTTCAAATGAATATATGAAGATTATATATTCTTCTAATGAGGCGCTTTACGTTCCCTTAAGAAGCGTAAAATTAATATCCAAATATCATAAAAATGATTTTTTTGCTGAAGTTATTTTGGATTCTCTTTCTTCTAATAAATGGTCAAAAAACAAAGCAAAAGCAGAACAAAGGGCATATGACCATGCTGCTGAGATACTTGATATTGAATCAAGAAGACAAGCATCAACTGCAAAAGTTCTTAGAGTTGATGATTTTGAATTTAATAAATTTAATAATTTATTTCCTTTTACAGAAACGCCAGATCAATTAGAGGCTATCAAATCAATTAGAAAAGATATGGGCTTAGTAAAACCAATGAATAGAGTTTTATGTGGTGATGTTGGTTTTGGAAAAACAGAAGTTGCAATGAGATCAGCATTTATTTCTATATCTTCAGGGAAACAAGTCATCATTCTTTGTCCTAGCACAGTATTAAGCGACCAACACTATGAATCATTTTTAGCGAGATTTAAATCTCTTGCGGTTAATACCCAAATTATAAATAGACATGTAAATAAAAAAAATAAAGAAGGAATTGTTAGTGATTTTAATAAGGGTAACGTTGATATATTAATTGGTACACATGCCCTATTTACATCAGGAATTAATTTCTCAAATACAGGGCTTTTGGTTGTTGATGAAGAACATAAATTTGGAATTAAGCAAAAAGATCTAATCAAAAGCAAGCAAGAAAATATTCATATTCTTTATCTTTCAGCAACTCCAATTCCAAGAACTATGAATTTTATATATTCTGGATTAAAAGAATTCTCTTTTCTTCATACCCCTCCAACAAATAGAATAAGTATTAAATCATTTTTAAAAGTAGAAAACTTTCAGCTTTTTAAAGAAGCTATTTCAAGAGAGGTATCAAGGGGTGGTCAGTGCTTTATTGTTCAGAATGATATTTCAAAAATGGAATCACTGAAAAAAAATCTAATCTCTATTTTGCCAGAAATAACCATCGATATAGCTCATGGAAAACTTAATAAAAACGAGATTTCAAAAGTAATGGGAGATTTTGATCTTGGTAGATTGGATGTCCTTATTTGTACAACCATAGTTGAAATGGGATTGGATATACCAAACGCTAATACAATATTAATAATAGATGCACAAAACTTTGGTTTATCTCAGCTTCATCAACTTAGAGGACGTGTTGGAAGGTCTATAAAACAAGGTTATTGCTATTTTTTAATACCTATACCTGATTTATCTAGAATTGCTAAAAATCGACTAGATTCAATAATTAGACTGTCAGATCTTGGATCTGGATTCTTTATTGCCCAGGAGGATTTAGAAATTAGAGGTGGTGGCGAGATACTTGGTGATAAACAAAGTGGGCATATAAATACCATTGGAATAAATTTGTACCTATCAATGCTAAAAAATGCATTAAATAAATTTAAAAATAATGACGAAAAAGAATTAATACAAACAGAGATTAATTTTTACGACTCCTCATATATCAACGATGACTATCTTCCATCACCTTTAGAAAGGTTAAAAATATATAAATCGTTAAATAGTGCATCTAGTATTGATGAAATAAATAAGATAAAAAATGATTTGATAGATAGATGTGGCGCACTCACTGAAGAAATAATTAATCTAATAAGTGATACAAAACTAGCAATTAATATAAAAAATTCTGGAATTTTAAAAATTAATTCAAGCAAAATAAAAACCTCACTTCTTTTATCAAGTAATTTAAATAAAGGTGTTTTCGATAAGATATTGACACTAGTTACAAAGGAGCCCAATATTTATAACATTAATAAGGAAAATAAACTTATCATTAATTTGAATGAGTCTAATGCCTTAAGTAGAAGAAATAAAATAACAAATCTAATAAATGAGATTTTATAAAATAATTCTAATAATCATTATTCAGTCTTCATTGGTTATGACGGAGGAAGCTTTAGAGCTTAAGGAATACCAAATAGAATTAATAATTTTTAAACATTTAAATGTTGAAACTGATGAAATATTTGATGATAATCTTATTACTCCATCTGACGATGTTTTAAGTTTCTATGAACCAAAACTTCAAATTAATAAAAAATCATTTGATGTGAAAGTTGAAGAAAATTTCTTTAATAAGCTTTTTACCAGCTTAAAGCCCTTAAATATAAAAAACATAATGATCAATAAAGAGGATGTTTCTTCTAATATATCTAATCCAAAATCTTGGTATAGAAAAAATAATAACCTTGAGACTTTAAATAAATTAAACAAAAAATTATTAAAAAATAATAACTATGAAGTGCTAGATAGTTTTTCATGGGTTCAAAATATTGAAGATAAAGAAAGTGCAGTTTATTTACATCATGAAGTTATTGAAAAACAATATGGATTTCTCTTAAAGCTTTATAGAAGTCGTTTTTTACATACCGATCTAAAAGCCTATTTAGGATCAATAAATTTATCTTCAAACGACATAACGAAATTTCATATTAAAGAATATGAAAATAGATTATTAGAATTCCCAAATAATAATAATACGAATAATAATATAAAAATTAATCTAAATAAGGCTAATGAATTTATTGATATTAATTCAGAGATGCCGATTCAAAATAATCAAAAATCAATAAATGGAGAAATTAAATTATTTATTGATCAAAATAAAAGAATTTTTAATAATGAAATTCACTATTTTGACCACCCTTACTTTGGGGTAGTTATATCAGTAAAAGAAATTTAACCTTTATAATAGGCGTTGTCATCTATAGAATGATCGGTGCTATCCTTAACAGATTTTAATTCAGGTATTTGTTCTAAAAGAGTTTTTTCAATACCATCCTTAAGTGTTACATCCACCATTCCACATCCTTGACAACCACCACCAAATTGAAGAATGGCTTCGCCTTTATCAGTAAACTCAAGCAGGCTAACCTCGCCGCCGTGAGATTCGAGCATTGGATTTATCTCGTTATATATAACGTAATTTATTCTATCTTCTGGAGGGCTATTAGGAGATATATTGGGTAACCTTGCATTTGGTGCTTTTATCGTTAGTTGTCCACCAAAAGTATCATTATCATAATTAACTTCCGCATCTACTAAAAATGGAATGCTTCTTTTTTCAATATGCACTATAAGTGAGTTGAGCTTTAAAATCTCATCATCTTTCATTGCTTCTTCTGGTTTACAATATGCAAGGCAGGTTTCAGCTTTAGGAGTTCCTGGATCAGAGATAAAAATTCTAACTGCAAGGTTTGGTTCATTCTTATCTTCGATAAGATTTGCTAAATACTTTTCAGCTGATTCTGTGATATTAACAATTTTGCTCATAATTTATGTGGTTAAAAAGATTAACAAACTCATTTCTAGGCATTCGTAATAAAGAAGAACTAGAAAATGATCTAAAAAAAATTTCAATATTAAAAATAATTACTTTATTTTTGACTCTTAATATAACATTTATAGGGTTTGTGTTTGTTATAACAAGATTTTTTATCAACTAGATGAATAAATTTATTAAAGCAACTTCGTTAATCAGCAATCATTACAAAGATAATATTAAAATTAATCTAAGTCCTCCATACAATTATAGATCAAGAGTAGAGTTAGGTTATAAAAATAATTTTTTTACAATGTATGATAAAAATAAAGAAATCGTATATTTAGATAAAATCAAGATTGCAAGACCTTGTATACAAAAACTGATGCCAAATTTATTAAAAATAATAAATGCAAATGAGTTATTAAAAAAGCGTTTATTCCAAATAAATTTTAGATCAAATAGACAAAATCATATTTTAGTTACATTGATTTATCATAAAAAATTATGCGAAAAAATTAAACTTGAAGCAGATAAAATTTCAATATTATATAAAATTGATGTAAACCTTAGGTCTAAAAATGAAATATACTCTTCAGGCGATAATATGCTTGCTGACTATATTGATGAATTTGGAATAATCCTTTACCAAACAGATAATTCTTTCTATCAACCAAATCATTTTCTTTTGCCAAAAATGATTAGTAAAACAATTAGCTTCCTTGACAAAACCGATGATTTATTAGAATTATATTGTGGCTCAGGAACCTTTACTTTGCCATTATCAAAATACTTTAATAATGTTTTTGCTACAGAGAGCAATAGACAATCAATTAAATGTCTTGCTAGATCTATAAGTGAATTAAATATTCAAAATATTTTATACTCAAGACTCTCATCAGAAGAAGTTTCTGAAGCACTTAATGGAAGAATCTTTAGGCGAATGAATAAAATGAATATTAATACATATAATTTTTCACATGTTCTAGTTGATCCTCCAAGATCTGGGCTAAATGATGAAGTAATAGATATTATTAAAAAATTTAAAAACATTATTTATGTTTCTTGTGATTATGAGACATACGTAAGAGATATAAATAAACTAAAAGAATTTTCTTTAAAAAATATAGAAATATTTGATCAATTTCCAAATACAGAACACTTAGAGATAGTTTCATTACTATCAAAACAGTAAATATATTTAAATTTTATATATTAATTTTTTCTTAAAATCACTAAATCTATGTATTAATAGTTTTTTAATTATTTTTTAACAGGAGAGGAATTATGGATATTATAACAAGTGTTACTACGGAAATAGCATTATGGGAATTATTTCAATCAACCAGAGGTGCTAATACTACAGCTTTTTTATCTGGAATCATTGCAATATGGGTTGCTGCAAGATTTTCTAGTGTTTCGGTTGACAAAAATGTAAATACATTAGCAAAAGTAATTGTCTCGGTATTTGCATTAGGTGTTTTTGCAATGTGGTTGAATTTAGGCAATGTTGTAGGTAATACATTTGCTGGGCATGCAGAAGCTTTAAGCGCTTTAGATGCTGCCAATGGTAATATTGATATAGGACCAGGCTCGCAAGCATTTATACAAAGTATTAATCAAGGTAATCCCATTGCAATGTTCGGTTTTTGGGCAGTCTCTGTAGGCGGTCTTTTAATAGCTATTTTACCTCTATGGGTTAATAGTTCTAAATAATCTATAACATTAAACATAAAAGGCACTTTTTAAGTGCCTTTTTTTACTTTACTTTGTATTAGCATAGTAATACACTAGCACGCATGAAAAATCTAAATGAAGCAATTTTATTATTGAAAAATAAAAAAGAGGTTGAAGAATTTCTGAAAGATCTGTGTACGCCCTCTGAATTAAGAGCACTTGAAGAAAGATGGGCGGTTGCTCAACTTCTATTTGAAGATAAATTATCTTATAGAGAAATAGCAGCAAAATTAAAAACAAGCACAACTACCGTAACCAGGGTTGCTCGTTTTCTATCAAGCGAACCATATCAAGGATATAAAAAAATTCTTAAAAGGATTGAAAAATGAAAAATCGTTTAACTATAGCTATACAAAAGAAAGGTAGATTGTTCGATCAAAGCACAGACTTAATAAAAAAATCAGGTATAAATTTTTCAACTAAAGGAGATAATCTTTTAGCTAAATCTAATAATTTGCCAATAGATATTCTATTTGTTAGAAGCGATGACATTCCTTCACTGGTATCAAATGGAGATGCTGATTTGGCTATAGTAGGAGAGAATGTATTAATTGAAAAATCTCTCTTCAAAAAAACTTATATCAAAAAAATTATAGATTTAGGGTTTTCTAAATGTAGATTGTCATTTGCAGGGCCAAAAAATAATAAAATTAAGAACTTTAACAATATGAAAATCGCTACATCATATCCAAATACTGTTAAAAAATATCTTAAAGATAATAATATAAATGCCTCTGTTACAAATATACATGGCTCTGTAGAACTGACACCCTATATAGGTATGTCAGACATAATCTGTGATTTAGTTTCATCAGGAGCAACTTTAGAAGCGAATAATTTAAAAGAAATCGAAGTTATTCTTCAATCTCAGGCAGTTTTAATAAAAAACAAAAATTTAAGTATAAACAAAGAAAAAATAGCAGATAAAGTGATAAGCAGAATGCAAGGTGTGGTTAATGCAATTGAAAGTAAATATGTGATGTTGAATGTTGATGCATCAAAAGTTAAAGAAATATGCAAACTACTTCCTGGATCTGAATCACCAACAATAATTCCTTTGGAAGATAGTAAAAAAGTAGCAATTCACGCTTTATGTCAAGAACCTATTTTTTGGGAAACTATGGAAAAACTTAAAGCAAAAGGAGCATCTTCTATTTTGGTAATGCCTGTAGAAAAAATATTAAACTAAAATGAAATATATAAAACTAACAAAAAATATTCCTACATTAGATTTTCAAGAATCTAAAATGCCTATAAAAGATATCAATACTGTAAAAAAGTTTAAATCATTAATTCTTGATAACGGTGATGACGGTATTAGAGAAATATCTATGTTATTAAATGAAGGACCGCTTAAAAATTTCAAAGTTACTAATTCTGAGTTTAAGAAAGCTGATAAATTGCTTGATGATGATATTAAAAATGCGATATTAGTTGCTTACTCAAATATTAAAAAATATCATGAAAAACAACTTGAAGGTCTTTCAATTAAAAGCATTGAAACAACAAAAGGAATTAAATTATGGTCTGAGTTTAGACCCATTGATGTTGTAGGTCTTTATATACCTGGTGGAACAGCTCCACTTTTTAGCTCTTTTTTGATGCAAGCAATTCCAGCAATTATTGCTGGTTGTAAAGATATTATTGTTTGCACTCCTCCTGATAAGAATGGAAAGATTGATCCAACAATATTATGGGTAGCAAATTTACTAAATGTAAAGAATATTTTTAAAGTTGGTGGCTCGCAAGCTATATTTGCTATGACTTATGGAACAAAATCAATTCCTAAATGTTTAAAAATATTTGGTCCAGGCAATCAGTATGTAACACTGGCAAAAATGTTAGTAAGTAATGAGGTTTCAATTGATATGCCGGCAGGTCCAAGCGAAGTTTATGTTGTTTCAGATGATGAAAACAAGACAGATATAATAGCTTCAGATTTATTATCACAACTTGAGCATAGTAAGGATGCAAAAGCTGTTCTTGTTTCAAAAAATAAATCTTTAATTAAAAATATTTCTAAAGAAATTGATTTGCAAAAAAATTCATTGAATCGACAAAATATTTTAAAATCAAGTCAAAAAAATATTTATTTAGTTAACGCAGCTAACGACCAACAAATTATTGATTTTATAAATATTAATGCTCCTGAACATTTAATTCTTTTAGATGAAGATTTTTCAAAAATTGTTCCATATATTAATAATGCTGGTTCAGTTTTTTGTGGTAAATATTCTCCAGAATCATTTGGTGATTATGCATCTGGTTCAAACCACACTCTTCCAACAGCAAGATCAGCAAAAACTTATTCTGGTCTATCGGTGAAAGATTTCGGAAAAATTATTACATTTCAAACTGCATCTCCAGAAGGTTTTGTAAATTTAGCTCCAATAATAAAAATTCTTGCTAAGGCTGAATGTTTAGATGCGCATGCTAAAGCAGTAAGTATTAGAGAGAAATATGCTGAACAGGATAATATCGTAAAACCAAGAACATCTTTTATTAAAAGAGCCACAAACGAAACAAGTATTTTCATTAATCTGAATATTGATGGTACTGGTAATTATAATATTAATACCGGTCTTAAATATTTTGATCACATGTTAGAGCAATTTGCTAAACATGGGCGATTTGATATCACAATTAACTCTATAGGAGATCTTGAAATTGATGAACATCATACAATTGAAGATGTTGCTATTGCTCTTGGCGATGCTTTTAAACAAGCATTGGGTGATAGACAAAATATTGAAAGATATTCATCAAACCAATCATTAGTTATGGATGAGACTATTTCTAATGTAAGTATAGATATGGCATCTAGAAATCTATTAAAAATGAAAACATCTAAGCTAAGAGAATATGTAGGCGATTTCCCAACAGAGATGTTTGAACACTTCTTCATATCATTTGTAAATACTTTAAGTTTTACTTGTCATATAGATACAAAAGGGTCAAACAGTCATCACATTGTAGAAGCTACGTTTAAAAGCTTTACACGTGCGCTAAGCGATGCACTTAAAGAAAACAACAAGAATATTGCTTCAACAAAAGGTGTCTTATGAAGATTGGCATTATTGACTGTGGTGGAGCGAATCTAAATTCAATATATTATTCATTTAAAAGAATAAATATTAAGTCATATATAAGCAACTCTTTATTTGAGCTTGAGAAAATGGACGCTTTGATCTTACCTGGAGTCGGTACAGCAGGGGTTGTTATGAATAAATTAAAAGAAAATGATCTAATCAATTTAATACAAGAAACGACTAAACCAACACTTGGTATATGTATTGGAATGCAAATATTGTTTGATTATTCAGAAGAAGACGACACCAATTGTCTTGGTATAATTGAAGGAGTTGTTAAAAAATTAAAACCAAATAAAGATATTAAAGTTCCTCAAATGGGGTGGAACAAGGTGATAACAAATGTAGATAATATTGGTGGCTATTATTATTTTGCAAATAGTTATTACACAGATAATGATGACTATGCTGTTGGTCATAGTTATTACGGAAAAAAAATTAATTCTATTGTTAAAAAAGATAATTTTTTAGGGTGTCAGTTTCATCCAGAAAAATCATCAGATATTGGTGAAAAATTTATCAAAAATTTTATTAATTTAGTATGAAAATAATGCCTGCTATAGATCTATTAGATGGTAAATGTGTCAGATTGCTTAAGGGCGATTACTCAAAGATATCAAATTATAATAATAATCCTCTTGATCAAATCAATGAATTTAAAAAAGCTGGCTTTGACTATATTCATATTATTGATCTAAACGCCGCTAAGTCAGGTGGTGATGAAAATCTATTATTAATTGAAGAAATTTCACAAATTAAAAATATTAAACTTCAGGTAGGTGGTGGAATAAGAGATAGCAAAAAAATTGAAAGACTATTTTCTTATAACGTTGATAGAGTAATTGTTGGCACAGCAGCTATTACAGATAAAATTTTTCAAAAAGAGCTTAGAGATAATTTTGCAATAGAAAAAATAATTTATGGATTAGATTTTAAAATTATTAATAACTCTCCCCTACTTTCAATTCATGGATGGACAGAAAATACAAATATCAATTTGTTTGATTACGTAGAGGAAAACAATTGGATTAAAAATATTTTAGCAACTGACATTTCCTTAGATGGAACTCTTGAAGGACCAAATATTAATATTTATAAACAAATCTTAAAAAATAAAAATCTTAATTTAATAGCCTCGGGAGGAATTGGTTCTATTGAGGATATAAATAAACTTAATCTAATTGATAGTCATGAATGTGTTGTAGGCAAAGCCATTTATGAAAATAAAATCTCACTAAAAGAACTTCAAAATGTTAACTAAAAGAATTATTCCATGTCTTGACGTTAAGAATGGTTTAGTTGTAAAGGGAGTACAATTTAAAGATCATGAAATTGTTGGATCGATTCTAGATTTAGCTCAAAAATATAGCAATGAAGGAGCAGACGAATTAGTTTTTTATGATATTGGTGCTAGTACCTATAACGGAATTGTTTCAAAACAGTGGGTAAATTTAATTGCTGAAGTTATAAATATACCTTTCTGTGTTGCTGGCGGTATAAAAACTGTAAATGATGCAAGGGAAATTTTAAATTCAGGAGCAGATAAAATATCAATTAACAGCCCAGCTATTAAAAGACCTGAGCTTATTAAAGAACTTGCTGATGAATTTGGTAGTCAATGTGTAGTAGTTGGAATAGATTCAAAGACTGTTGGTGATAAATATATTGTTTTTTCTCACACTGGTGATGAAAAAACCATAACAAATACAAAGTTAGAAACAAAAAATTGGATAGATACTGTTCAAGAACTAGGGGCAGGTGAAATTGTATTGAATTGTATGAATCAGGACGGAGTTAGAAATGGATATGATATTGATCAGCTAAATATAATGTTAGTTAATTGTGACGTTCCATTAATAGCATCTGGAGGAGCTGGCAATGAGATTCACTTCAGTGATGTTTTCAGAAAAACTGATTCTAGTGGAGCATTAGCTGCAAGTGTGTTTCATAAAAATCTAATAAATATCAACGACTTAAAAAAATATCTAAAAAAAGAGTTAATTAATATCAGGAAATAAGTATGGAAATAAATAATGTTAAGTGGGATAGCAAAGGTCTTACACCAGCAGTGATTCAAGATGATTCCTCAATGAATGTTTTGATGATTGGTTATATGAACAGTAAATCTCTTGAAATAACAATCAAAACAAATGAAGTTACTTTTTTTAGCAGATCTAAACAAAAACTTTGGACAAAAGGAGAAACTTCTGGCAATAAACTAGTAGTTAAATCAATTGAATTAGATTGTGATAATGACACTTTATTAATTAAAGCAACTCCTCTAGGACCAACATGTCATAAAGAAAATTATTCATGTTTTGAAAATGAAACTAGGAACCCACTTCATATGATAGATGTCTTAGAAAAGATTGTTGACAGAAGAATGGAAGATAATAATTCAGATTCATATATCAAATCTCTTTTAAATAAAGGAGTTAAGGAAATATCAAAAAAAGTAGCTGAAGAAGCAGGAGAGACTGCGATTGCAGCTGTAACTGATGATGGTAGATTGGTTGAAGAGTCAGCTGATCTATTTTTCCATTTATTAGTACTATTAAAATCTCAAGGCTTGTCTGTTAACGACGTAATGCTAGAGTTAAAGAAACGAAATACTAGTCGATAGATTTATACTCTATGTAATCAATTAAAAATCTGCCTTTATCAGGTATAGATAGGTTTGAACAATCTTTATTATGGCAAAACATTTCTGTATTTGTTTCATGCGCACTATCAAAATTACCACCAGAGGCGACATTTAATAGTAAATAAAAGGGTTCATTGAAGGGATAATAAGTTCCTACCAGTGGGCTTGACTCAGAACTCTCTTCATAAAAAGGCTCATTTGAATCATCAAGAAACATTTTTATAGAATTTTCTCTCCATTCAAAAGTGACTGAATGAAATACATCCTGAAAATTATTTCCCATATCTACATGTGCCTCTGTTGAGAGAAATGAATGTGAGCCCCAGTTTGCTTTAAAGTGAATAGCGGAGCCTATTACCTGTGATAATCTGCCCCTTGCTTCCATAAGATCTATTTCACCATCATCTGGCCAAACTTTATTATTCTCAATAAAGCCTTGAGGGAGCATCCATATAGCTGGCCAAAAGCCTGTGCCATCTGGAACTTTAAAACATACTGTTAGTTTTGACGGGTGTTGAAAATTTTTTTTACCAGATGTTATTAATCTTGCTGAAGTATGTTGAAATTGAGTTGTCCCATTATATGGGTCAATAAAGGGATCATTGTTGTCATATATTGGTTGAATTTTTAGATAACCATTCTCTATAAATAGATTTTCAGTAGTGTTATTTGTTGAATTATAATGTTTTGCATAATTACCATTATCACCACTTCCTGAACCAGTATAATATTGTGGTTCGTTATTACCCCACCCACCAATCCATTGATTTCCTGCAAAAAATCCATTTCCAACTTGATAGCTAAATATGTCAGAGTCTAGAATGAGGTTATTAAAATCTTCTAACCAATACTCGTCTGAATCATTATTGGGGGTCTTGCATTGCGATGAGTATGCTCCATTATTTGATACATCTATAGTAATAGAATCTTGTACTGTCAAAGCACTATTTTCGCCAGAACAGGTTAATATAAATATATAAGTTTTAGACTCTAACAGGGTTAGTGTTTCAGAACCTGAGGGTATTGATTTAATTCCCTCCCAATCTCCACTTCCTGAGCATTCAATGGCATTGGTTGTTGTCCAGACTAAATCTATTGGACTCCCCAATGAAATAGAGGTCGATGATGAAGAAAAGCTTTTAATTACAGGATTAAAAATAGATGGTATCTCTGATGGTGAACTACCACCACCTCCGCCACAAGAGACAATAATGAATAGCGAAATTGTAAAAATAATATTTTTATACATTTCCTATTATTGATAATGTCATCAAATTTATTAGTATTTACTTATAAATTCTTTAGTAAGATCTTTCATTTCATTTCTTAAAACAAAAAGAGCTATCAAGTTTGGAATAGAAACAAGCGCAACAACAACATAAGCTATATTCCAAACGATTGTGGTATCAATTACTGCAGCTAGAATAAAGCATAAAACATAAAAATTTCTATACCAAAAAACACCCCTTTCTCCAAAGATATATGCAGTAGACCTATCACCGTAATAACACCAGGTTATTGCTGTAGAAAAAGCAAATAAAAGTAATGCTATTGCAACTAATTTACCACCAAATTGTCCGAAGATGCCTTGTGAAAAAGCTTTAGCTGTAAGCTCAGAAGAACTTACCAGTGATTTACCCTGAAAAGTAACAGCATCTTGAACCTTACCGTTTTCAACATTTAAAAATCCTGTGTATAAACTTTTATCTTCTTTATCAGTAACAATTACATTCTCAGCAATTGATCTTGAATGAAGCACTGTGATGTCAGAAGTAATTAATGTTCCATCTCGAATTTCTAAAACTCCTGAATATTCGTCAACGTCTGAATCTATATATTGAACATATTTTGTTAACTCATTCATATGATCTGGGTAAAGATAATTGCCATCAATATTTTCTTTATCGCTATATATACCATCAAGAATAACCATGTCTGTTTTTGAAAAAGTGGTATCAAATTTTTCAGTCCAAACACCGCTTGATAAAATAACAAGTGCAGTTACGCTACAAACAACAATAGTATCAATAAATGGTTCTAATATTGATACTACGCCCTGATCAATTGAAGTATTCTTTGATGATGCATGAGCTATTGGGGAAGAACCTTGTCCAGCTTCATTTGAGTAAAGACCTCTTGCAACACCATATTTTAAACTCATCGCAAAACTAGCTCCTAAAAAACCACCTACTGCAGCAGACCCAGTAAATACTTGAGCAAAAATAGCGTTAAATGAGGGAATAATATTTTGATAATTTTCTAAGAGAATAATTAATGCTCCGCCTAAATAAATTAAACCCATTATAGGAATGATCTTACTAGCAACAGAGGCTATTCTTTTTATACCTCCAATTATAATTATCCAAAGCAAAGCACCTAGAAATAGTCCTGTAAATATTTTTGGAACAGAGAACTCTGTATTCATTACAAGCGCTATGTTATTGATTTGTGGCATATTTCCTGAGCCAATTGCAGTAATCATCATTAAAAATGCAAAAAGGATTCCAGCCCATTTCATATTTAAAGCATGTTCTATGTAATACATGGGCCCACCTGATATAGAGCCATCTTCAAGCTTAGTTCTATATTTATGGCCCATAGTAACTTCAACAAATTTTGTTGTCATTCCAAATATTGCTGTTATCCACATCCAGAATATTGCCGCAGGGCCTCCAGTCCATATTGCAAGTGCTACTCCACCAATATTACCAGTACCGACCGCACCAGACATTGCAGTTGTTAGGGCTTCAAATCCAGTAGTTTCGCCCTCTTCATCTGATTTATTATTTTTACCTGATACTAATTTCCATGCTTTACCAAAAAATCTAAATTGGGGAAAACCAAGATAAATAGTAAAAAATATTCCGGTTCCAACCAGTAAGATTGGAAACCACCAAGATCCACTTAAGTTACTATCAAGAAGTAATAAAAAATCATTAAATTGTGTCATTGTTATTCCTTATTTTCTGACCAGGCTTCTAACTCTGTATATCCACCAATATCAGTTCCATCAATTTTAATTTGTGGAAAGGTTCTAGCTGTTGGAAAAATATTAAAAAACTCATCTCTAGAGAAATCATTATCCAGCTCTTTATAAGAATATTTATACCCCTGTCTTTCGCACAGAGCTTTTGCTTTATCGCAATATGGACAAAATGTTTTTCCGTATATTTCAATCATCATGATAATATTCCTTGTATTGTTAAATCATTATAATCAAAATGTCATTATTTAGTCTTAAAAATAAATCAATCCTAATTACCGGTAGTTCTAAAGGCATAGGCAAGTCCATAGCTCATCAATCTGCGCTAATGGGTGCTCAGGTGATTATATCATCAAGAAAAATAGATGCTTGCAAAGAAACTGCAAAAGAAATTAATGATGATATAGGTAAAGAAGTTGCATTTCCTATTGCGTGCAATATTGCAGATGATGATCAACTTAAAAACTTAGTTACAGAAACCTTAAATATCTTGGGTGGAATAGATACCTTAATTTGTAATGCTGCTACTAATACCTTTATGGGCTCAATGCTTGATATGGATATCGAACAATTTGATAAAGTAATGCATAACAACATTAGATCAAATCAACTATTATGCAATTTATGTCTGCCATATATGATTGAAAAGGAGGATGGCTCGATAATAATCATATCTAGTATTGCAGCTATCAAAGGAAGTTCTCTTCTAGGTGCCTATAATATAAGCAAGGCTGCTGATGTGATGATTGTTAAAAATATCGCTGCAGAATTTGGTAATAAAAACATCAGAGCGAATTCTATAGCACCCGGTTTAGTAAGAACTGATTTTGCAAAAGGCTTATGGGAAAATCCTGATATATTAAAAGCGGTTCTCCAAACAAATCCAATGAAAAGAATTGGTGAGCCTGATGAAATTGCAGGAGCAGCTATTATGCTTGCATCCTCTGCTGGAAGCTATATTAACGGCCAAACAATAGTCATTGATGGTGGTACAACTATTGTTTAATAGATAGTTTTAATTCACTAAAGAAATAATTTAAAACATGTGTTTCATTGATAGATGTTACATCGTATAAGTCATGCCTTAGATTATTAATATCATTTATTAAATTAGAAATTTTTAATTTATTAAAACTCCTTGAATTAAAAACTTTATAGACACCACTTAAATCTTCGTTCATTATCCTGGCTTTGAGTATTATTTTATAAAATTCAACAAAATAATTCATTTTTAAGATAAGGCTGATATCAAGATCATTTAGTAATTTAATTGCTTGATTTTGATCTATTTTTAATGAAATAAAATCTACTAAAATTGAAACAAATTCTTTATAGCAATTCTGATTATTGCTTTGAATATCATCCAATATTGAAAAAGGTGTTGCGAAACTTGGGAAATCGTTTGAAGTGTAATCTGTTACACCGTTTTCCATTAACCAGGCATCAATCTTATTTGTTCCAATAAATGGGATATTTACAACCTGACATCTGCTATAAATAGTTTGACTTAAGGCCTTTGAACGACTTGTTGTCATAATGATGTAAGAAAAAGGAGCTGGCTCCTCTAATGATTTAAGTAAAGCATTTTGAGCAATATTATTCATAGAATCTGCATTAACCATACATACTACTTTGTTTTTAGAGATTGACGGTGTGAGAGTTAAAAAAGAGACGACATCATTAAAACCTTTTTCTTCATCCCAATTTGTAGCATCTTTTTTTTGTCTCCTTATATCTTTGAGCAGATACTTATCTTTATCTAAAAGATAAAGATCAGGATGATTATTTTTATCGATAAGATTTTGAAAATCATCTCTTAAATTTTCTTGAAAGTTTGAAATTATTTTTTCAGATATTTTTTTTGCAAGTAGTTTTTTTCCGACGCCTTTTGGTCCATTAATAATTATTCCATGAGCAAGGTTTTTGAAATTTAAAGAGTTAAAAGAATCAACTAGCCAATCACATTTTTCGAATTTCATAAGTACTTTTCAACTAAGATTACAATTTCTTGATGCAGATCACCTATTTGTTTTTTTGCATCTAGAAGCTTAATTCTTTCATTATTCTTACTTAGCTCTAAATAACCCTTTCTAACATTTTCAAAAAAAGTATTACCAGATGATTCTATTCTATCTTTTTTGTCATCAACCTTTCTTGCAAAACCTTCGCTAACATCAATATCTAATAAAAATGTAATATTAGGAACTGGGCATTCTATGAATTCTATTAAACTATTAATGATTTTTAGTGAAAGGTCTCTTCCATAGCCTTGATAGGCAGATGAAGCATCATAAAACCTATCAAAGAGAATAAAATCATTAGTAGAGCTTTCAATTTTTTCTTTAATAAGTTGCGCTCGAGCAGAAAACATTAAAAGAAGTTCAGTTTTAGATGATAGATCATCATGTGAATTTAAAAGAATGTCACGAATTTTTTCACCGGTACTTGTAGATCCTGGCTCCCTTAATATCTCTGTCTTGAAACCTTTATTCATTAAATAGTCATTTAATAGCTTTATTTGGGTTGACTTGCCTACCCCTTCAATACCCTCAAAACTAATTATTTTCATTTATCTAAACCTATCTTTTTAATCATTCTTTTATGCTCTTCATATGTCCTAGAGAAATGATGTGAGGTTGGTGTGTCTGCAACAAAAAATAGATAATCTCCAGGTGTACCCAAAACAGCTGCTTCAAGAGATGTGATTGAAACAATAGAAATTGGAGTAGGAGGCAAACCTTTAATCATATATGTATTGTATCTATTATTTTTATCAAGAATATCAGTTTTTTTAATATCGCCATCAAAATTAGGTAATAAACCATAAATAATAGTTGGATCAGCTTGAAGTTTCATACCAAGACTAATTCTTTTTAAAAATACACCAGCTATATCTTTTTTTTCAAGATGGTTTCCGGCCTCTTTTTCAATAATAGATGCTAGTATTAAAGCTTCGAATTTATTTTTTAACATATTTGATTGAGGCTTTTTGTCCCATAAATATGTTAACTTATTGTCAAGAATCTTATGACTAGCTTTTAATATTTCTGATGCTTTCATACCCTTCTTATAAAAATAAGTATCGGGATAAAGAACTCCTTCTTTGAATGGATAATCTGTTTTCAAACATTCTAAATTTAAACAATCATTTATAAGCAAACTATTATTAATAATTATATCTAGGTCAAAAATTGTTATTCCTTCATTAATTTGTAAAGACCTTGTTAAACTATCTCCTTTATTAAAGGCATCAATACTTTTTGCAATAGTCATTTGTGAGATGTCATATTCACCTGCTTTAAAAGATTCGATCTGATTCTGTTTGATATGTATTTTAAAAAAAAGCCTATTTAGATAAGTATTTGGTACTAATTTTGAAATAACTCCATACATAGAATCGCCTCTTTCAATAGTTATCAAAGAAAGTGATGAGGTTGAATTAAGTAAAGCCACATAAGGACCAATAATAGATGCTATAGCAATTATTAGTAAGAATATATTTCTTATCGATAACATTAATCTATTTTAATCTCATAAAAAAACGAGATCCCATATTACTATGAAATCTCGTTAAAATTATTCTAATTTAGAATTGTTATTTAAAAACTTAAAAAATTATTTTTGGAATAGTTTTTAAGAATTTGAATTGATGTAATCAACAGCTTCATTTACAGTTGAAATATTTTCAGCATCTTCATCTGCAATTTCTATATCAAACTCTTCTTCTAAAGCCATTACCAATTCAACTGTATCTAAAGAATCAGCACCTAAGTCATCTACAAAAGATGAATCACTTTGAATCTCATCAATAGATTTTCCAAGTTGATCGCTGACTATTTTTTTAACTCTATCTTCAATACTCATAATTACTCCAAAGTAAAAAGCAGCATTTTACATCGAATTATAAGAAGATGTACAATTTTTTAGGAGCAAGATATCAATACATAAACAGGCCGCCATCTACAGAGATGGTTTGACCTGTAATATAAGAAGCATCTTTACCTGCTAAAAAAACTGCTAATTCAGATATATCATCAACAGCACCTAGTCTATTTAAAGGAATATCATTTATTAGCTTCTCCTTTGCATCAGCATCGAGATAGGATGTCATATCAGTCTCAATAAAACCTGGAGCAATAGAGTTTACAGTTATTCCCCTTGAGCCCACTTCTTTTGCTAAGGATTTAGTGAAACCACTCAATCCAGCTTTAGCAGAAGAATAATTAACTTGGCCAGGATTTCCCATCAAACCAGAAACGGATGAAATATTTATAATTCTTCCATATCGATTTTTTATCATTCCTTTAATGAGAGCTCTTGTTAGATTGAAGGTACCAGTTAGATTAGTAGCAATCACATTATCCCATTCGTCATCCTTCATTCTTAAAAATAATTGATCTGATGTTATACCAGCATTGTTAATTAAGACTGAAGGTGTAAAGTTATTTTCTTTTAAGAAATTCATACATTGAACAATAGACTCTCTATTCGTAATGTCTAATGAAATAGGTATTAAATTTTTATCTTTTGTGTCAAATGTGAAACTAGACCTAGATGTACCGATTACCGTATGACCAAGATCAGCAAAATTTTTAGCAATAGCAGTACCAATTCCACGAGAGGCACCGGATATAAATATTACTTCTTTATTCATAATAATTCATTTAGCTCATCATTAAATGTTGATGATGTCATTGATAATATATTATTTAAACCATTAGTCTTTGCAATACCACTTAACACCTTTCCAGGACCGCACTCAATAACAAGCCCATCATACTTTTTAATTTTATTCATAGTATTAGCCCATTGAACAGGATTGAAAAGTTGTTTTTTTAATTTTAATTTAATATCTGAGGAATTCTTGCTCGGTAAAGCATCATAATTATGAAGTACAGTTGTTTTTGGTTCATTGATTGAAATACTATTAAGCTCTTGTTCAAGCAGGTCAGCAGCATCATTCATCAAAGCACAATGAGAGGCAACACTTACCTTAAGCTGGATACATCTTTTAGCACCAGCATCTTTGCATCTATCCGCCACAATCTTTGTTGAATTATCATTTCCCGCTATAACAATTTGATTGGTAGAGTTGATATTTGCTGCGCTAACTATCTGTCCTGTTAGGCTCTCAACCTCTTCACAGATAGTTTTAATCAAAGAAAGGTCAAAATTTAATATTGCATACATAGATCCAGATTCTGCATTCTCCATATATTTGCCTCTTTTATGAACTAAAGATATAGCTGATAACAAATCTATAGATTTTGAAGCTAGTAGAGCTGAATATTCACCCAATGAATGTCCAGCAAATATATCTGGAACTATTCCAGTATCATTGATAAATCTTTGATAATAAAGATAAGACGTTATTAATATGGCCGGTTGAGTGATTGATGTCTGATTCAGTATTTCATCTGGGCCATTCTTAATACAATCAATAATATCTATATCTAAAGCATTATTAACAATGTTAGAAACGGAATTAATTTCAGAAGATGAAAAGGTACTCAACATATTCAAAGATTGAGATCCTTGACCTGGAAAAAGTAAACTTATGTGCCTAGGCATAAGTTAAGCTGTTATATCTTCAGCCTCTTCTTTTTCAACTTTTCTTAAATCTTTTACAAGTCTACCTTTATAAAAACCATCTTTTGTCATCTGATGACGAGCATGTTTTTCACCTGAAACAGGATCGATGGATAATGTCGAAACTTTTAATGAATCATGAGATCTTCTTTGACCTCTTCTAGATCTTGTAACTTTACTTTTTTGAACTGCCATACTTACCCTTAAAAAAAACGTATCCTATCAAAATTATACTATGAATGGTAGAAAAACTTACTTTAATGTATCTAGAAGATTTTTAAATGATTTATCTAATTCTGCATTTATTGATATGAGATTATTACCAATATCAAAGAATTCAATTTGTGAAGAATGAAGAGCCATTCTTTTGCTGCCTTTGGGTGAAACCTCTTTATTAAAATTTCTATCACCATACATATTGTCATTAAGTACCGGGTGACCTATGTGATTGCTCTGAACTCTAATTTGATGAGTTCTTCCTGTAAAAATCTCAATTTCAACCAAACATGATGAATTTAATTTTTGTTTCGGCTTGAATATAGAGATAGATTCTTTTCCACCCTCAGATATAAATGATTTTGTAGAAGATGTTTCAGATTTATTTATTAAAGTATTAATTTCTTTTTTTGTTTTTAGATGACCCTTAAGAATTGCTATATATTTCTTTTTTATCTTTTTTTCCAAAAGCAATTTATTGAACCACTTATTTGATTTTTTATTTTTTGATAGTACAAGACATCCAGATGTTTCTTTATCTATACGATGGCATAAATCAATTGAATCGCCATAAATTAGCCTTACTACATCAATAACCCCAATGGTATTTTTTGTACCGCCATGCACAGCAATACCGTGTGGCTTGTTAATGATAATAAAATTATTATCGTTATATAAAACACTATCTAGAATTACTTTTTTTAAATTTTGATCTATTGATTGCTTGTAATTTTTTTTCTCATTGTTATTAAGATAAGGAGGGATTCTTATTAAATCATTGGTTTTAATTTTAGTATTGGGTTTAACTCTGCCAGAATTAATTCTAACCTCACCCTTTCTTATGATGTTATAAATTTTTGATTTTGGAATATTTTTATAGATAGATATCAAGTAATTATCTAATCTTCTTCCATCATTATCGTCATTAACTTCTAATATTTTGACAGGCATAGGACAAATCTATAGGATATATGTTTAAATGACTAGATAAAGTAGTCAATTTTAGTAAAAAGAAAGATATATACAACAGTTTAAATACAACCCTAAATAGGGTTAATCAGGCAAGCAAGACAAAGTAAGACTTACTGATAGAAGCTTATCAAAGCACACTGCTGCATTATCTTCCTATAATTAGGGAGAATAATATGAAAAGAATTTTAATCAACTCATCTTATGGAGATGAATTACGCGTTGCTTTAGTTGATGGAGCAAAATTATATGATTTTGATACAGAATCACCTGATAAAGTCCTATTAAAAGGTAGTATCTTTAAAGCTACTGTTTCAAGAATAGAATCAAGCCTTGATGCTGCTTTTGTAAATTTTGGATCTGAAAGACACGGATTTCTTCCTTTAAAAGATCTCTCTAGTGAGTTTTATAAAAAAAATAAAAATGGTAAAAGTGAGTGCATCTTAGAAGAAGGCCAGGAGATAATTGTTCAAGTAACTAAAGAAGAAAGAGGAACTAAAGGAGCAGCTCTAACAACTCAAATAGGATTAGCGGGTAGATTTATTGTTCTAATCCCAAACTCATCAAGGTCTGGTGGAATATCTAGACGAATTAGTGGGGAAGAAAGAGATCAAATTAAAGCAGCACTAGATTCTTTAAATATTCCTGAAAATATGAGTGCCATAGTAAGAACTAATGGTCTAGGAAGGACAAGTGAGGAGCTTAGTCTTGATTTAGCCTATTTATTAGCTCTTTGGGATGAAATTAATAATCATATACCTAACGCAAAAAGCCCTGCCCTAATCTATAGGGATGACAAGTTGATTGTCAGAGTTGTAAAAGATTATTTTAAAGATGATATAGAAGAAATTCTTATTGATGACAAAGATACCTATAACGAAGCAAAAGAGTTTATAGATGCTGTGCTACCTGATCATTCTGATAAAGTTATGCTGTATCAAGAAGAAATTCCATTATTTAATAGATATCAAATAGAATCCCAGATTGAATTAGCATTTCAGAGAGAGATATCTTTATCTTCAGGTGGATCTATAGTTATTGATCCTACTGAGGCTATGACGGCTGTAGATGTAAATTCTGCAAGATCTACAAAAGGCAAGGATATTGAAGATACGGCCTATAAAACAAATTTAGAGGCTGCAAAAGAAGTTGCAAGACAGTTAAGATTAAGAGATGTTGGTGGGTTAGTAGTTATTGATTTCATTGATATGCTTGATACAGGCCATCAAGAAAAAGTAGAAGCAGCTTTTAGAAAAGCTGTATATTCTGACAGAGCAAGAGTACAGGTTTCTGGCATTTCTAAATTTGGTCTATTAGAAGTTTCTAGGCAAAGATTAAGACCATCTTTAAATGAATCATATGATATTGAGCATGTTCTTGTTAGAGGTCCAAGGTCTCTTGGTCAATCAATTTTAAGAATTATTGGTGAAGATTCAGCAAAGGATAATACCGGAGAGATCCAAGTTTATGTTCCCTCGGATGTCGCCAGCTACTTATTAAATGAAAAAAGAAATGACATTATAAATATTGAAAAAACTAATAACATTAGAATCCTCGTTATAGCAGATCCCTATAAGTCTAGGCCATATTATAAAGTTGTTAGAATTAAATCTTCAGATATAAAAAATGTTGATTCATATAATCTTACACCTAACAGTCCAGAACCTGATACAAGCTGGAGAGATGATAAAAATCAATCAAAAGCAGTGAAGCCTTTGGTTGATAGAATCAAGCCACCAAAAATGCCTAAAAAGAAAAAGGAAGGCCTTGTTGGTTGGATTAAAAGTATTGCTGGTATAGATAAAGAGGAAAAGCCGGAACCTAAACCTAAAAAAAGTAATCACAATAGGAATAGAAAACCTAAAAATAATACGCAACAAAACCAGAATAGAGGTAAGCCTCAAAAAAATATAAATCAGAACAAAAAACCTGTTCAGAATAAAAAACCTGTTCAGAAAAATAAGAAAGCATCTGATTCAAAACAAAATGATCTTAAAGATAATGCAAAAATAAATTCTTCACCTAAACCTGAAATAAAAAATCAGGAACCTAAAAAAGAAGCTATTAAAAAAATTGAACCAAAAAAAGCTCCTGTAAAATCAGAATCAAAAGATACTCCTGTTAAGAAAGAACCTGCTATTAAAGAAATTGTAAAAGAGCCTAAAGTAAAAAAAGAAATACCAACTAGAGCGGCTAATGATCCGAGATATAAGAGTTAATTAGTAGCCCTGACAGTGTTGAGCTAGGTGGTGTATTTGGAAGATTATCTATATCGAACCATTTAGCATCAACGATTTCATGGCCGTCAACTTGAATTTCACCTGATTCATATTCACAAGTGTATGCAAGCATAAGCTGGCTTGGAAATGGCCACGACTGACTTCCAAAATATTTAATATTTTTAACTTTTAAACCAACTTCTTCATATACTTCTCTTTTAACCGTTTCTTCTGCAGTTTCAGAGACCTCTATAAACCCTGCTAAAGAACTATACAAGCCCTCAGGAAAAAGTGCATTTCTTGCAAGCAGGATCTTATTATCTTTTTTTATTAAAGCAAGTACGCATGGTGAAATGGTAGGATAAGTCATGATGTTATTACACTTACAAAACATAGCTTCTTCTTTTTCATGAAAAATCTTTAATGAGCCACAATAACCACAATGGGTATTACTTTTTAGCCAATGCAATAATTGATTAGCCCTTCCAACCAAATTCATTTCAGCTTCATTTAAGGTTGACATTAAATGTCTTAGATCATATTCAACAAGAGATGGATAACCTTGATCTGATAAATTAAATAACTCATCAGTAACATCAACAGCATAAATATTAATACCATTATCTTCAGCGATACCAATTTTTTTGAAGTTATAATTAATAAAATTTAAAAAAGAGGAATTTAAAAGATAAGTCTTATCATTCAAGTCATAAATTACTTTATTATTATTAAAAATAATGAATAGATTAGGAATATCGAGTTTAATGTTAAAAAATCTTTTAAAATGCATACAACTTATTAATTAAATTTATATATGATCAGCGAAATACAAAAAATGTTTTTAGGTAATTCACCAATTTGGTATAAGAAAACTATTGTAACTTTCTTATTAATTAATCCAATAGCTTTAATACTTTTTAATACATTTGGCTTGAATGGTAATTTTATTGTTGGTTGGATGCTATTACTTGAATTCATATTTACTTTAGCTTTAGCACTTAAATGCTACCCACTTCAACCAGGAGGCCTTCTTGCTATCCAGGCTATAGTTCTTGGTCTTACAACCACTAAAGGAATTTATTATGAAATTGAGCATAATCTTGAAGTAATTCTTCTGTTAATTTTTATGGTAGCTGGTATCTATTTCATGAAAAACTTAATGTTAGCAATATTTACAAAATTGCTACTCAAAGTTAATTCAAAGATAAACCTTTCATTAATGTTTTGTTTTTCAGCAGCCATTCTATCTGCTTTTCTTGATGCATTGACAGTGACTGCGGTTTTAATAGGTGTAACCATTGGTTTTTATAGGATTTATCATACTGTTTCATCTGGTAAAAATTTTAGTGATTTATCTCATAACTATAATGATAATTCTTCTTTAAGCAGTGTCAGCATAGAAGATTTAGAAAAATTTAAAGCATTCTTGAGAGATTTAGTAATGCATGGTGCAGTTGGTACTGCTCTTGGTGGAGTTTGTACTATTGTAGGTGAACCTCAAAACTTATTAATAGCCAAGGTTGCAGGATGGGAGTTTATAGAATTTTTTATCAGGATGGCTCCCGTGACTATGCCTGTTTTTGTTGCTGGCTTATGTACATGCTATTTTATAGAAAAATTTTCAATTGCTGGTTTTGGCAGTCAATTACCTGCAACTGTGAGAAATGTTTTTAATGATTTTGATAAATACGAAACTGAAAATACTACTTTAGAGCAAAAAACAGAATTATTTATCGAAATGTGTGTAGCTTTATTCCTTGTTCTTGCACTAGCATTTCATGTAGCTGCAGTTGGGCTAATTGGTTTAGCTGTGATAATTCTGCTTACTGCTTTTAAGGGAATAACCGAAGAACATAATCTTGGTGAAGCATTTCATGAAGCTCTTCCCTTTACAGCACTTTTAGCTGTATTTTTTGCAATAGTAAGCGTGATTAACGACCAACAACTTTTTTTACCAGTTATTACCTATGTACTATCACAATCTTTAGAAGTCCAACCACCACTATTTTTTGTAGCAAACGGTTTTCTTTCTGCAATTAGTGATAATGTCTTTGTAGCAACAATATACATAAACGAAGTTAAAACTGCTCTTGATAGTGGCGTTATTACTAGAGAGCAATTTGATCTTCTGGCTGTTGCTATAAATACAGGGACTAATATACCAAGTATAGCCACACCCAATGGACAGGCTGCATTTTTATTCTTATTGACATCATCATTAGCACCTCTAATAAATCTTTCATATATGAGAATGGTACTGATGGCACTACCCTACACTATTGTGCTTTCAATAGTAGGGTTTCTTTCTATTATCTATTTGTTGTAATAATGTCTTATTCGGATTCTCATAAGGCATCAATTGCTCCAATGATGCAGTATACCGACATGCATGACAGATATTTGTTGAGACTAATTTCAAAAAAAGTGTTTCTCTATACTGAGATGGTCACAACAGGAGCTATTTTATATGGCAAATGCTTTCATCAATTGGAATTTAATCAAGAAGAGCATCCCGTAGCTGTTCAGCTTGGCGGTTCAGACATTAATGATCTAGTTGAATCTTCAAAAATTGCAGAAGATTATGGATATGATGAAATAAATCTTAATGTCGGATGCCCGTCTGATCGTGTACAAAAAGGAAGATTTGGTGCATGTTTAATGCTTGAACCAAATCATGTTGCCGAATGTCTAAGTGCAATGCAAGAGAATGTTTCTATTCCAGTTTCTATCAAATGCAGACTTGGAATTGATGATCATGAAGAATATGAATTTTTATATAATTTTGTCGAGATAGTTAAAAACTCTGGAATTAATCATTTCATTATTCATGCTAGAAATGGGATCTTAAAAGGTTTGAGCCCAAGGCAAAACAGACATATACCGCCATTGAAATATGATTATGTTTATCAATTAAAAAAAGACTTTCCTGAACTAGATATAGTTATTAATGGTGGTATAAAAACTATCACTGATTGCCATGAGCATTTAAAGCATGTTGATGGAGTTATGATTGGAAGAGCTGCATATGAAAATCCATTTTTAATTCAAGACATAGATAGTCAAATATATGGAGAACCTGAGTGCAAAAAATCTAAAAAAATAATACTAAATCAATATTTAGATTATGTAGAAGAAAAGCTTAATCAAGGCTATGACCTCTCAAGAATGATGAAACATCTTTTTGGGCTATCAAGAGGTGATAAGTATGCTAAAACTTTTAGAATAAAAATCTTAGAAGTAATTAAAAAAGAATCAATTGGGCCTCACAGACAAGAATTAGAAGATTTATTGTTCTATTAATAAATCATCCATATCGTCTATAAACTCATCCTCAACATTAACACCATCATTAATTTCATAATTCATATACTGAACATATGAATCTCTAACAAAGTTATATCTATCACCATATATCAAAGACTCTATTTCTAATAGTCTTTCTCTAGTCTCTAGCGCGTCCATTCCTTTAAGTGCTAAATTTACATCCGACTCTGTCATATGAAATGTAACCGATAAGAAAGATGAAAAAGGTCGAGCCAATGTATCTCGCAAGGTTGATGGACCCAATCCAGGTAACATTATATAAGGACCTGACGGAACACCCCATAGAGCAAGCGTTTGATCGAACTCTTCCTCGTGTCGAGTTAATCCTATTTTTGTTGCAACATCTAAAAAGCCACCAAGTCCAATGGTGCTATTAATTATAAATCTTGAAAAATCATTAATAGCTAACTTTGGTTTACCTTGAAGAATTTGGTTAACAGAAGTTTCAATCTCTTCTAAGTTGTCAAAAAAATTAGAAATACCCTTTTTAAAAGGTTTGGGAGCTTTTGAATATGTCACAGCCACAGGCTTTAAAAAATTATTATCTATAGATTCATTAAATTTAAAAGTAATACGATTAATGTCTTCAAAGGGATCATTAATATCCTCAGCATAAATTAAGGAAACGCTTAGAAAGGAGACTATTAAAATACGATACATAGAATAATTATACTAGTGATTAAAGATTGGAAGCTAAATCCTTAATAGAATCGTGTATCTTTTTTGGATTAAATTCATAAATTGATTCATTAAAATCTATTGATGCCAATTTTTTAATATTTAGATCATCGATGAGCTTAAAGTCATATGATATTTTTTTATTTGAAATATTATTCTCTACATAACCTAATATATTTATATCTAATTTATTAAATACCTCTACAGACTTGATTAAGTCATGGACTGCTAATTTATTTGGAGTTGTGATCAATAAGGAATTATCAGGTTTGATTTCAGAGCTAATAGTCAAATAAGCATCGCCTGTTCCTGGAGGCATATCTATAAATAAATAATCTAAGTCACCCCAATCCGTTGAGTGAATTAATTGTTTAATAGCACCACTTAGCATTGGGCCTCTCCATAAAGCAGCTTTATCTGAATCAAGAATAAAACCCATTGAATTAAGTTTTACGTTATGAGAAATTATTGGCTTAAAATATTTTTTGCCATCTATCTGAATAATTTCTGGTTTGATATTTTCTATACCGAAGAGTAGATGTTGATTTGGGCCATAGATATCTGCATCAAGAACCCCCACTTGAAAACCTTTTGCTTTTTCAATTGCAATCGCAGCTGTTAGGGAGCTCTTACCAACTCCTCCCTTTGCAGAAGCAACAGCGATTATTTTCTTTATAGCCATATGGTTTGTTTTTTCACATATAATACAGGTTATATATGAGCTCAACTACAAATAAAACAAGAAAAATTATAGTGACCCAAGCTTTGCCATATGCAAATGCTTCACTTCATCTTGGTCATATTTTGGAAGCAGTTCAAACTGATATATGGTCAAGGTTTCAAAACAAATCTGGTAATGAGTGTTTGTTTTTCTGTGCTGATGATACGCACGGAACCCCAGTTATGCTAAAAGCTAAAGAATTATGCATATCTCCAGAGGATTTAATTAAAGATGTTCAAAAGGATCATGAAGAGACCTATAAGCTTTATGATATTAATTTTACAAATTATCACACAACACATTCAGATGAGAATAAAAAATATTCTGAAAAAATTTACTTAAAAGCTAAAAAAAATAACTTAATTACAAGAAAAACTATCAATCAATTATTTGATGAAGCTGAATCTATGTTTCTTTCAGATAGGTTTGTAAAAGGTACCTGTCCTAAATGCGGGGCTTCAGATCAATATGGCGATGGATGCACTAAATGTGGGGCCACATATGATGTTGGTGAACTTAAAGATCCTGTATCTGCGATATCAGGTACAAAACCTATAAACAAAGAAAGTGAGCACGTATTTTTTGATCTGCCAAAAAAATTAGATGTTTTAAAGAATTTCTTGGCTTCAGCTGATCTTCAAAAACCTATTACCAATAAGCTCAGTGAATGGCTCAACGATGACCTGCATCAATGGGATATATCAAGAGATGCTCCATATTTTGGCTTTAAAATTCCAGAAGAAGAGGATAAATACTTTTATGTATGGCTTGATGCTCCAATAGGTTATATAGCATCTATAGATAATTGGGCTACAAAAAATAATAAAGATATGAACTCTTTATGGTCTGCTGATTCAGATTATGAAATTTATCACTTTATTGGAAAAGATATTTCTTATTTCCATGGTTTATTTTGGCCTGCTTTATTAAGTGGGTCCGATTTAAAACTACCAAACGGAATATATGTTCATGGTTTTTTAACCATTAATGGTGAAAAAATGTCTAAATCTAAGGGCACAGGAATACTGGCAAAAGAATTTGCTGAGCTTTGTGATCCTGAAACATTAAGGTACTACTTTGCAGCCAAACTAAATGACAAGGTTGAAGATATAGATTTAAATTTTGAAGATTATGTTCAAAGAATAAATTCAGATTTAGTTGGTAAATACTTAAATATAGCTAGCAGATGTTCTTCATTTATAGAAAAGAATTCAAACGCCCTTTCAGGTACTTTTGATAATGAGCTTATAGAAAAAGCAATTAATCAAAAAGAAGCTATAGAAGCATGTTTTGAATCTAGAAACTACTCTAAGGCTGTTAGATTAATAATGGATATTGCTGATTTAACAAATAAATATATAAATGACAATACGCCATGGAAAAAAGATATCGACGAAGCTGCTCAAATCGCGACAACTGCCTTGAATGTTTTTAATATTTTATCAATTTACCTGAGCCCTATTATTCCAAATATAACCAGTGAAGCTTTTAAGTTTT
Source organism: gamma proteobacterium SCGC AAA168-P09 (assembly GCA_000385055.1). Taxonomy (GTDB): domain Bacteria; phylum Pseudomonadota; class Gammaproteobacteria; order Magnimaribacterales; family D2472; genus SCGC-AAA076-P13. The sequence continues at coordinate 77,151 of ARRL01000002.1, read as the reverse complement.
TAAATCAAGAAAAACAATCATTTAAAGATATTGAATTATATTTAAAAAATAATATTAATAAGTACAAACCTTTATTGAAAAGACTTGAACCTATTGTAATCCCAGAGGAAAAACCAATGAGTGAAGAAGAAAATTATATAAATATTGATCAGTTTGCTGATATTGATTTAAGAGTTGCAAAAATTAAAAACGCTTCTCACGTTGATGGTGCTGATAAACTTTTACAACTAACTCTAGATGTTGGCGATCTTGGCGAAAGAAATGTCTTTGCAGGTATTAAAAAAGCTTACGACCCCGAAAGCATTGTAGGTAAAATGGTAATTTTAGTAAGTAATTTGGCACCAAGACAGATGAAATTTGGTCTTTCAGAGGGTATGGTTTTAGCATCTAGTGATGACGAAGGAATATATCTCATCTCACCAGATTCCGGTGCTACTCCAGGCTTGAGAGTAAAATAATGGCAAAAGAAGTAGACATTGTAGTTATAGGAGCAGGACCTGTAGGCCTATTTACTGTATTTGAGGCAGGCTTGCTAGGATTAAATTGTGTTCTTATAGATAACTTAGATAAGCCTGGTGGGCAATGTGCTGAACTTTATCCAGAAAAACCAATTTATGATATTCCAGGAGTTCCATTTCAAACAGCTCAAGAGCATGTTGATGCTCTGCTTAAACAGATTGAGCCATTTAATTATGATCTAGTTTTAAATGAAAGAGTTGAGCTAATAAATGAAATAGATCATGAGGATAGTAGGTTTTGGGAAATAGAAACAAACGAATCTACTAAATTTATTACTAAAAATATCTTTATAGCAGCAGGTGCTGGGTCTTTTGAACCGAGAAGACCTGCCAACATTAGTGAGCCAGATACATTTTTAAACAAAGGTGTTGCTTATGCAGTTCGATCAAAATCTTTATATGAAAATAAAGATATCTTTATATTTGGGGGTGGTGATTCTGCTTTAGATTGGACGATAGATCTTGCAGAAAAAGCTAAAAGCCTCTCGCTTGTACATAGAAGAGATGCATTTAGAGGTGCCCTTCACTCTGAAGAAAAGATGAGAGAACTTGTAGCTTCTAGAAAAGTTAAACTTTTGACTCCTTATCTTATTGATAGCATTGAGGGATCAGATAAAGTTGAGGGTGTCACTCTGAAAAATTTTGATACCAATGAAATTGAGCATCATAATGCTGATGAATTGCTCTTCTTATTTGGTCTTAATAAAAAACTAGGTCCTATTCTTGAATGGAATCTTGATTTAAGTGGTAAAAAAATATCAGTTAATACCGAAAATTATCAAACATCTGTGGAAGGAATTTTTGCTGTTGGTGATATCAATGACTATCCAGGTAAATTAGATCTTATTTTATCTGGTTTCCATGAGACCACTCTTGCAGTTCAAGAAGCCTACAAAAGAATCTATCCAGGTGAAAGAGTTCCCTTTGGTTACACAACTTCAAATTCAAAACTTCAAGAGAAACTAGGCGTAAAAGAAAAATAAAATTGGAATTAATTAATCTCATTCATAAAGAATTACCTCAGATTCAATGCGGTAGATGCGATACGCCTGGATGCATGCAATATGCCCAGGCCATAGTTGACGGTGATCCTCATGATAGATGTGTTCCTGGTGGGCAAGAAACTCTTAATAAATTAAATCAGTTACTTGATAAAAAAATCTCTAAAGTGAATTTAGATTATGGTCCTACTATCGATAGTCAAAAAGTGACTATCGTTGAGAATGAATGCATTGGATGTAAAAAATGCATAGATGCATGCCCGGTTGATGCAATAGTTGGATCAGCCAATATGATGCATTCAATTATTGATGATATATGTACAGGGTGTGAGTTGTGTATTGAGCCATGTCCTGTAGACTGCATAGAAATTGTTTCAGTATCTGAAAATCAAATAAAACAACCGAGAGATTTGTCTCAATTTTTTTATAATTTAAAAGAAACTACAAATACTAAAAAAAGATCAAAGCTAAAAAATTTTTCGAATGAAAATTTAAATATTAGCAAATTTATAAATAATCAAATTGAGAACAGGGGTGTCAATAAATCAGAAAATCTTAATGATATGCAAGTTAATATTACAAAAAATGATTTACAAAACTTACATAAGTTTGATGAAAGTTTGCTAGAAGATTTTGTTAAAAATAAATCTGACTAATGTTAAAAGATAGATTTAGAAAATATTTACCGGTTGTTGTAGATCTTGAAACAGGAGGTTTTGATTCTAAAACAAATGCAATTTTAGAAATAGCTATAACATTAATAGAAGAAGAAAATGATGAGCTGTTGGTTGGAGAGACATTTAGATATCATCTCAACCCTTTTGAAGGAACTGTAGTTGAGGATGAGTCATTAGAATTTACAAAAATTAAACTTGGTCACCCTTTAAGGAATGCGGTTGAAGAAGAATATGCCTTAAAAGAACTGTTTAAAATTATTAATAAAACTAAAAATAAATACGAATGCTCCAGAGCCATATTAGTTGGTCATAATGCTCATTTTGATAATTCATTTTTAAATGCGGCAGTTGAAAGAAATAATATTAAAAGATCCCCTTTTCATCCATTTTCTGTATTAGATACAGTAACCTTAGGTGCTTTAGCTACAAACCAAACAGTACTAGCTAGAATATGTGAATCTTTAAAGATTGATTATGATTCAAAGGAAGCTCACTCAGCTGCATATGACTCTGATGTTACTGCTAAAGTCTTTTGTAAAATAATAAATGACTTTAATAAAAATTAGCTAGCGTCATCAATTGCTTTCTGTAAGTCTCCTGACTCATGCATTTGGGTAACAATATCTGCACCACCAATTAACTCACCCTTGATGAAGACTTGAGGGAAAGTTGGCCAATCTGATACAGATGGTAAAGTTGTTCTAACATCATTATTTTCTATGACATCAACATATGAAAATTTTGCATCACATTCGATCAATGCTTGAACTGTTTTTGCAGAAAAACCACATTGAGGCTCATAAGGTGTGCCCTTCATATAAATTAAAATATCATTCTCTTTGATTTGTTGCTTTAATTTTTCTTCGATTGTCATATTTATCCCTTAATAACTCCTATATACCTCTTTATAGTGTCTTCAAAGCCATAATTCAAGGCATCAACTACAATTGCATGACCAATAGATACTTCATTTATACCACCAATACTTACTAAATGAGGTAGGTTAATTAAATTCAAATCATGTCCTGCATTAACCATTAAATCTTTATCTTTTGCAGCATAAATTAATTCTTCTAATTTGGTGTTTATAGTAAGATCATTTAAATCAATTAACTTTGCAAATTCACCGGTGTGAATTTCAATAGTATTGGCTCCAACTTTAAGTGCGTAATCTATAGAATCTAAATTTGTATTATTATTTTTTAAATTATCTACAAACAAACTGATAGATGTACTTTTACAAAGACTATTCAAATTCTTTATTGCGTTAATTAGATGATCATCATGGTCGCCACTCTCCCATCCATGGTCTGAAGTGATCTGATTAAGAAGGTCTGGAACAAGGGTTGCTTGGTTTGGCTGACATGCATTTACCAAGTTTACATAACCCTGAAAAGGATCTGCAGGCTCAGAAAATGGATTGCCTTCAATATTGAACTCCACGTTTCTTTCTTTACATATTTTGTTCAATGAAATCACATCATCGCTTGTTGCATGCCTGTGATCCGGCCTTGGGTGTAAAGTAAGACCATCAACACCAAGATCAATTGCTTGATTAGCATAATCCTCTAAAGAAGGATTATTTTCTCCCCTAGCATTTCTTAATAAAGCAATCTTATTTAAATTTAAGCTGAATTTCATATTCTAATTATAGATTATTAGATGAGCTAGAAACGATACAAGTCATCATCTTTGTTAACCATTAAGTCATAGGCGTTATTAACGGAATAATTTGATCTATCAAACCCTTTGATAATCACCACAGGCTTCATATCATTGCCTTGGCCCATCAATAACCCAGCAGCGGCAGCTAATTCATCAGCAATAGCAATCTCTGTAGCATGCAATGTATTTCCAAAAATATCTTCCTCACCCTTTAAATCTATAAGACTCTGAATGTTAGAACTGGCAATTGCAAAATTCGTTACTCCAGACCTATATGGCCTAGTCATCGAATCGGTGATTATTACACTAATATCTTTACCTATCTTTGAATTTATTTGGGTTTGAATATCATTTGCACTTTTTTTTGGATCCTCTGGCAGTAAAAGTACAAGATCTTTATTTTTTGAAATGTTAGATCTATCTATGCCAGCGTTAATGTTTATGTATCCAAGTTTATGCTCAACAATGATTACATTTTTTTCAGTACTTAATATCTCATTAGATTCATCTAAAATGAGCTGTATAAATGCTGGATCTCTACCCAGGCTATTTCCTAATTTTATAGCTTTTTCTGAAGGATTAATTTCTGATAAATTTTTAAATCTATTTTCTGATTTTGAGATAATTTTTTGTGCAAGAAGTATCACATCTCCATCATCAATAGTAATATCATTATCCTCGATAGAATCTAAAATAATAGAACTTAAGTTATCACCTGGATTAATTAAGGGAAACTCCTCTAAAGCTCTTATAGATAAATGGTTCATAATTATTTAATCCGCATATTTTTTAAGCGAATACAATAGCACATATATATATTCTAAATAAATCCTATTGTATACTGCAGGATTATGACCATATTAGATCAAAAATTACTGGATATACTTGTATGTCCCGTTTCAAAAAAACCTCTTAAGTATGACAAAGAGGCTAATGAACTAATTTCTAAAGAAGCTGGACTAGCCTATCCTGTAAAAGATGGAATACCTGTAATGCTTCCTGAGGAAGCCCGTAAAATTTAAGAATACTAATTATTTAACCCGTTCTTCCAGAAATATAATTTTTAGTCAATTCATGTTCTGGGTCATTAAAAATTTTCTCAGTATCATTAACTTCAATTAAATTTCGAGATAAATAACTCCTATTATCGTTAATTTTGAAATATGGCTATAATGCGTTTTCAAACTAAGCGCCCGTAGCTCAGCTGGATAGAGTACTTGGCTACGAACGTAGCTTATACCCCTATTAAAACCTTTTATATAATAGATTCTATATTTCTATAGTACTTCTTATAGTACAAATACATCTCGAATTCATACCACTCTAGGGTATGTATTAAATGCCTTAGGTAGCCACCCCCCAAATGATTTCATCATATCTATACTCGTTTCAACTTTTATAAATATCAATTACATAACAAAGGATAAAAATAATGAAACTTTTAACTGTAGAAGACATCACTGACTTAGGTCTTGGTGCAAGGACAACAATATGGAGAAGAGTCAAAGAAGGAAATTTTCCTAAACCTATAAAGCTAGGTAATGCTCACTCTTCTCCTCTTAGATGGAAGGCTGAAGACATAGAAAACTGGATCAACCAAAAGGTAAACATATGAAAAAGGAATTAATGAACTATATACAACTTGAATCATATTATTGGGAAAACAAAGCAACCTTATTAACTGTTGCTGATATCCCATTTGATGTTCTTGAATGGATCAATGAACTATCAAAAGAATATACAAAATTTAAATCTGAGGCACTTGAGTGTGAGGTGGAAATTCATATCACACCACTAGAAAAAAAATAACTAATTAATCTAAAAGGACAAACAAAATGAAAAATCTAAATGAAATAATAAAAATTAATAATGGAGTAGAAAAAAAATGGTTAATAAAAAACTTAATACCCATGGGGGAAATAGCAATTCTTTATGCACAGACAAATATGTTCAAAACTTTTCTTGCTTTGAAAATAGCATTAGAAGTAATAACTGGTTCAGAGGAACTCGGAGCTACAGAGAGTGGGAGGGTCTATATATTCAGTCCAGACACCAATTACAACGACTTAATACTGAGGATACGCGGACTTACAAAAGCCAACTATTTAAATCAAAAAGAAGATATTTTAGAAAACCTTCATATTAACTTTGATAGTGATTTAGATTTAACTGCAAATGGGTATGGAACAAGAATTGAGGAATACTTAGAAGTTGAACAAGTCTCATATGGAACTCGTGAAGTATGGAAAGAAAGAGAAGTTTTAAGAACCTGGGATAGACTTTATTATTCTGGGGGGTTATTAATTATTGATACTCTTTCACAAGCAATAGGAGAATCAAGCATAAATGATGACGCAGCTATTAGAAAAAGCATAAAGGCTCTTAAAAAAATAATAAAAAATGCAGGAGAGCATTGTTGTGAGCCATTATCAATTCTTGTCATAGCACATGCAGGTAAAAACGGTGATAAGGGAATAATGGGCTCATCACTCCAAAAAAATGATTTTCCAACAGTTCTTAAGGTTCGTAAAAAGAAGAATGGTCAAATGGAATTGTATAGAGAAAAGATTAAATGCAATGCTGAAGGAACATCAATACCATTTAAGATGAGAAGCACTTTAATTGATAATGAAGAAACTTTATATGTTGATGTTGGCTCAACACTTACACAATTTGAATCAAATATCATAGATTACTATAAAGAAGGATTAAACAAGGACAACATAAGAGACAACATCTTTAAGACACATGGACAACACTATAACAATAAGAAATCTTTTAATGTTGTCTTTGGAAGGAAGTGGAATAGCCTAATAAAACAAGGTTTTTTAGATTCAGAACAACATGACAGTAATTAAGGTTTTCAAAATGTTGCCCAAAACATTACATATACAACACATACTTACCCCCCTATATAAGGGGGTAAAGTGTTGTTGCTATTGTGATGGGTGGATTATTGAATCTTGACAAATACTCTATGCACCATAGGGTTAAGTAAGATTCATTGGTTTGTCCGACTTAATGATTAAGCCCGTAGCTTAGGTTATGGGCTTTTTATAAAATTTTATCGTATAAGAAACTGGTTTTTTCATATTAATTTAATTTCCAGCATTTAATCAGCACTGTCCCAGCTTTAGCCTCCTCTGCTACAGACTCTTCACTTCTAAACCAGTTTGGATTTCCTGTTTCGTACTTAATCCCCTCTTGGTTAAGTAAAGATTGAACGCTAGATTGCCTGATACCAAAATTTATATTTTGAACAAGCGTATCTAACATTTCTTCAAATTTTTTGTTACTTACTGTTGCTACAGACATACCCAAGACTCCACCATATTCGTTAAGTATAGGTCCGCCTGAGTTTCCTGGTTGAATTGGTGCAGTAAATTGAAATTGATTAATGTTTTGCATTAATCCGACTTCTGATGAAACGGTACCAGATGTAAAATTAAGATTCTCAAGGATTTGATTTAACGGAAACCCAGAAACAAAAATTCTTTGCCCTAATGCAGGATCTTTACCCGCGAAGCTCATAGCTTTATATTTTTCAGTATCAGATGTTTTGATAATCGCTATATCATTCGTCGCATCTGCTCTTAATAGCTCAGCTGTATTATTTTTTCCAGTAGTGATTACCGAACATCCATTAACAACATGCTCATTTGTTACGACATGACCATTTTTATCAACGAAATAGCCTGAACCTGTTCCAACAACAGAATAATTTTTAAAATCTAAAGTGTTTTGTTTTTTACTGAATGAGCTTTGCAGCTTAATAAGTAATGCCTCTGATATTTCACCATCAATAGGCTTCATGTTTGTATCACTTTGATATGCTTTAATAGCTGTTTGAGTTCTAAAATCATACTCACCTTCATCACCAGGTGAATAGCCTAGAGCATATAAAAATGCTTGAACGGTTAATATTATCTCTTTCTGATCTTTCCTAAGCTGTTCTTCTTCCTTATCTTTTCTATTTTGTTCAGCAACTCTGTTTTTCTCTTGTTTGGCTGTTTCTATTTCTTTCTTCTTTCTTTTTGCTTCAATAATCTCTAATTGTTCTTTTCTAAGTTTTTCTCTTTCTTCAATTAATTGTTTTTCATCTTTGTCTAATTGATCTTGAGTTTGAAAACCATCATCATCTCTTTTATATTTTTTTTCTAACGCCTCATTTTCTCTCTGTTTTTTTTCTGCTTCGAGCTTATTTCTTTTCTCTTCAGCTAATCTTCTTTCTGTTACTGTTTGGTTAGATGTACTTCCTCCAGTTCTTGCTATAGACATCGCAGTATTAAAATTTGTAGTCTTGAGAATTAATGTTCCACCATTTTTTGGAGGATATTCTGGATAATTAACCTTATATTTAACATTTTTGAATACGAGATACTTGCCATCAGCGCCAAGAACCTCAGTTTTCATTTCTTTGTTATATTGATAATAACTATTAGGAATTTTATATAGATAGTTAATATGGGCATAGCACGGGTTTTGAGTTAGCAAAACTTTGTTAAGCGTGAGATCACATGCAGCATTCTTACTCATCCCTACATAAAATTGATTCTGAACTGAATCTATAGAGGCGCATGATGTTATTAGAAGAACAAACCCTATGAGTATTTTTTTATTCACTGATCAAAATAAGTTAAAAGTTAATTCTGCCATAAGAGTTCGTATAAATAAAATACGTTTTTTTAGTTTTGAGTTAGTTTATTAAAAATCTAATAATCTCATCTACTGTTACAGAAAAGTTTTGAAAATCATTCTCACTATCTCCAAAAGTATTAATACCAATTAGGTTTCCATGATTGTTTAATAATGGTCCGCCAGAGTTTCCCTCAGCTATTGGTGTTTGAGTTTGATATACGTTTGCCATATGTTCAAATTCATCTTTATAAGACCACTCATACTCCTCTCTTATTTGGCTGATATATCCAGTTGTATATGTCCATACTTCAAGATCAGGATGCCCTATTGCATGTACCTGCGAACCAATCGCAGGAACCTTTCTGCTTATTTTTATTGGTCTTAAAGCAGTTCTTGGATTATTAATCTTGATTAAAGCCAAATCTTTTACTTTGTCCTGTTTAATAATCTCAATTGAATGCACGTACTCTTCGTATCCATCTAAATTATATTGATAACTCAAAATAGCTTCTAAGTTCTCATTATTCTCAATCACATGATTATTGGTCAGGACATATCCTTTTGTGGAGATAATCACTCCTGACCCATAACCTGCATCTCCCATCAAAAGAACTACACCCAATGCATTATCTTCATAGATATTATTAGCAGATAGAAGATTAAAAAATACCAAAGGTAATATAAATACTTTCATTAAATTGTACATAATTGTTGTGCCTCCTCTAATACTGACTTATCGACTCCAAAAGATCCTGCAATCTCATCTGTTATATCAAGCTCAATCCTTTCTTCATGTATATTTACTAGATATAGAGTGTTTTTAAAGCCATCTGAATTTAATTTGTCCACATAACACCAGGAAGCACTAACCTCACTTTCAGGTTCATCATACTGACGTCCAATGGTGATTTTGTTTATGCCTTCATGTTCGAATTCGATTTTATCGAAAATGACATAGTTTCTTACACTGACCTGCTCAACTACTGGCTCTAAATTAGGTTCTGGAAACTTATGCTCAGTTTTCATATCACTTAGCAAAGCATCTATATCTATAAGCTCATCTGTTCCACCAAGATACTGATTTTTTGAGGCCTGCTCTTGAGCTTGTGTAATATTAGTATTTGCACTGATTTGCTTATAACTATTTGCAAAATATATAGCGAGTCCTATTGAGAGAATAATCGCTGCTATTCCTCCATACTTAGCTAAAACATATGGTATTTCTTTTCTTCTGCTGTCAGCTTGATCTGAAGCTGTCTTTGCTGCATCTCTTTGATGTTGTTCTTCAAGATACTTATACATATAAGTGTTATCTACTCTTACATTCATTAGTTAAGCCCTCCTATTGCTGAGATAGGTTTGAGATTATCTTTTGTAAGCTCTTCCATCTTAGGTAAATCTTTAGGATCTGTAGGTACTGGTACCTGAACAAATATTGGTATTTCTACTGGTTCTGGCTTGATAACTTCTTCATATTTAATCTTTTCGATCTCTATCTCTTTTATAACTTCTTTTTCTACTTCTATTTCTTTAATCTCAATAACTATTTTTGGATTTCTAAGTCTTTTAATTAATGCTATAAATGCGTATCTCATTGATCTAAGTACATTATTTGGTTTCTTTTCTTCATCTTGAAGCTGAATACTTACTGCTACAAAAGTTATAAAAGGACCAGCAAGAGATACTACTCCTGCAACAGAGCACATAAATAATAGTGCAAAATTACCAACCTGTTCCTCAGTTAAGTCAGCTAGGTTGTCCACTCCATAGAACTTTGCTGCCAACCTATGAATAAATGACTCACCGGCTGATATAGCTAGAGTATCTCTAGTATGATTAAGCTCTTCTGTTAACTTAACTTTTTCTATCATCAAGCTACTTATTATTGCTTTACTATTCTTAGCCTCTAAAACACTTAGTTCAACTTGTTTATTATTAGACTTAATAATCTCATTTTTTTCATTTTGGAGATCAATAATTTGGGAGGCTAGTAATTCAAGACTGCTTTTTAAAGATTCAGATGGCTCACTTAGTTTTGCTATTTTTCTATTAAGCTTGCCTATAGATCTATCAGCAGAATCAATCTCAGAGTTAAATGTTTCAGTAAGATTAGATCTTCTTATTTCAAGATCTTCTCTTCTTTGAATAAATTTATTCCCAACTCCACCCTTTCTAAAAAAAACCTGCATTTTGAAGCTCGTTTTGCTCATCACTGTTAAGTGATAACTTTTCATTATTAATTTCTTTTAGATTAGTTCTGTGATTCTCTATTAACGTTTTTTTAGTATCTTCTAGTTGTTTTACCTGTCTTAGAAGCTCACTTACTTCAGCGGAGTTGTTAGATGTAATAAGTGACTCCTCTCTTGTTCTAAGATCATCTATTTGCTCATTGATCGCAGTAAGTTGTGCCTGGATCCCTGCATTAGCTTCTTTTTTAATTTCTGCTGGAGTCAATCCACTTATTGATGCTATCTGATTATCGAATAACTGAATCTGTTCAATCATTCTATTTTCATCCTGCTTTTGTACTTTGATTTGTTCAGCACGAAGTGAAAATAACTGCTCTTGACCTGTCAGCATAGTTTCAAAAGTTAGGATACAGATTGCTGTCAAAGCTACCCCTGCAATTCCCTTTATCATCCAAGACTTTGCGTACATAAAACCAGTTACTAACGGTATTTTAAGTAGCTCAGTTAATGCGACACCTATTAATGGAAGTGTTCCTACTAAAAGTATTAATTTTGTATCTAATGTAAGTATCTGGCTTTCACCAGTTACACCTATGTACGACAAAGTAAATGCTATAAGCATGCCTGAGATGCATAAGATTACCTCTAATGTCCAAGCAAACCTCATCATCCATGATGACGTTTTGTTTTTATCTAATATGTTCATAATATTCTCCTGTTATAGGAGTACTACGAATAATTAAGAGGTTTGTTACAAATTATCTTCCTAGATAAATGTATGGTGCCCAATAGTATGGGTGGGAAAATTCTTCTTTGCTTTTTATATCAATAATAGAGTTTCTTAAGGCGTCGGTAAAATAGGAATTATTCTTTGTAAATATGCCTTGATTTAATTCAGAAGAACTTTTGGAATTAACATTCCATAATGATAATAAAACTCCATCAGCTCCAGCCTCCATGAAACTTGATGCTAGACCAGAATATGGCAATGAAAGGTAATATTGCGAATCAATCGTATTGCAAGCAGTTAGAAGTATTGTAGGATTATTTTGTAAATCCAATGATTTAATTTCTTGAGAACTTAAAAAACCATCATCATCATGACTATTTGAATTTATGGGTGTAAGTACAAGGCCTCTATCATCATAAAATTTATTCATACCTTTGACTGAGTGAGTTGCAAAAGCAATAAATTCATATTTATTCTTAAGATCATTTAAAACATTTTGTTCTGTCGCATTGTTTTGTAATAAAAGTTCAGATTTTCTAAAAAATTTTGATATATTTCTTAGCTCGCTTTCTGTATCTGGAAGTTCATAAAGTTGAGCAATGTTATCAATAGAAAAATCACCTCTTTCGTTAAAAAATTTATCGATTTGATTTTCTAAGTTATTTTTATTTAGTGAAGGATTACCAAAACCAATAAATGAATTTTTTTTATAAATTTTTCTTTTATCTATATATTGAATTAATTTTTCTCCTGATAAATAACTAATTACATACTCGTCAATAAGCCACTTTTTATTTTTATCACTGTACAAAGCATGAAAAGGAAAACCAGAAAATATCTCATCTGTTACTATAAAAAGCTTGTTAATGTTGTCTAAATTTAAGTCTCTTAGAAATGATGCCCTTAGGTCAGCTAATTTATTAAACGGTATGGATTGATTTGGATCAGTAAAAGATTGTTTTATTGCAATGGAATCTTTTGTGAAACCAGTTCGAGATAGAAACAAAGGAGCTACCAAGGAGGAACCATTTTTTTGAATAGCGCCAACTGAGAAAAACTTACCTGATAGAAAACTAAGAATTGCCTCATCATCATTTAAATAACTATATAGATCATTTGTTGTTGTTACATCATGCTTAAAAAGCAGTCCAATATTTTCTTCATCAAATAATTCATCTTGAATATCCAATAAGTCATATATATATTTATTTTCTAAAGATGCCGTATCCCCAAAAGTTAGATCATATACATTTTTGCTAAGTATTATTTTTGATTCAAGAAGTTCTCTATATTTTTTTTGGATTTGGTCGTATTTTTTCACTGCATCAATGAATGCTAAATCTTTATTTTCTTCAATAAAAATTGATTTAAATTTTTCTAAAGAAATTTTATCTGGCCTTAATGAAATTATTTGATTAATTCTTTTATCTGATAATGCAAAGTACTCATCATATGAAATTATCTCAGAAGCGAGATAAACGTAGTTTAATGTCATCTCAAATGAAAGAAGGTCCTTAAAAACTAACCATTTATCAAGGGGCTGTATTTTAAAAATAAATTCAGGTGCTGTGCTTCTATGAATATTATCAATATTATCTAAATAGAATGTCATTATTTCTAGTAATTGATCTATTTGTTTTCTTCTTAGTTCATTAATACCTAATTTAAAATCATCTATTAATATTGAAAGATATTCTGGAACAAAATTACTTACAGAATTTAATAGAGTCAAACTAATCATTTGCATAAAATCAGAAAAGAAAATCTTATCTGATTTTGTAGTGTTATCTGATAACAAGTTTTTTTTAATTAGTTCTATATCAAACGTGATTTGGTCTAAAAGTTCATTATTTAATCTTTCTATTCTAGTCTGATAACTATTTTGACCATCTAAAACAAATGCACTTAAAAGGTCATAAGATTGAGTAAGGGTCACTATAGGCATAGCCTCCTCATATGAAGATATTATTTTAATTTTATCTACACTGAGTTGAGTCTCTTTTAGAGAAAGAATTTTATCTACAAATAAATCTAAGTTTGTCCCCGTTAAATCAATTTTTGTATTTTCTTGTTGAGTCATATGAAGGTCTAAAAACAAACTGATTATAGAAGCTCCAAATAAAGCATCTAATCTATCTTCTTCATTAAGATTTTCGATACCAACTCTTATGTAATAGAGCTTTAATTTATCGATTAAGTTATATAAGATCCTCTGGCTATTTAAACAAACTAATTTATAGCTTAAAAATTTAAGCTCAATTAAGTCATTCTCAAGAGAATCTACTTTTTTTGTAAATGTCTGATTACTTAGTTCACAATTAGCATTTCCACGATTTTCAAAGATTATTGCTGATAGGTTCTGTATTACTTCTTCAGGATTCTGGTCAAATTTATTTACCAGCAGCTCTGATACAACTTTATCAAATATTGCATCTGATTCATTTCTATACCCTTTCTGATTAGATTGATAGTTTGAATAAGATGTTCCGATATGACTTAGTGATCTTATTTGTTCCATAGATGGTTCAATTAAAAGAAAATCTTCTTTTATAACCCCACCTTTAGATTTAATTAAATTATGAAGTTCAAAATATTTGAAATTTCCATCAATATAGTTTGATAAATATATTTTAATAATTTCATCTCTAGCGCTAAATCTTTCAAGTGGCGAGCCGTAATAATTTAAATTATTTGATTTGGCGATTCTTATTTCAAATAATGTATTTGCTATTAGATTTAAAGACTCTTGTGAAAAAGTATCATCAATTATATTGAAAATAAATTTTTCAATTGAGGAATATAATTGATTTGTATAGGAGCCATAATTGATTGAGCTTTTTTCAAAATCTTCGTTAAATTCTGAAAGCTCAAACATATCTATTCCTAAGGCCACATTTAATATTATATTTGCAATATTTTGTGATGAGCCAAAATCCTTGATATCCACACTATTTATAAATGAAAGCTCATCTATAACAATATCAGCTATTTCTAATGACTCTATTCCCTCAAGATGATATGCAAATTTAGATGAATGAATTGCATACAAAAGACTCTTATTAATTATATTTTCACCTAAAAAAATTCTATTGGATATTGGGGTAATAATTTCTGCTGATCTTCCATTGCAATAATTTTTAAAAATATCTTTTAATATTTTATATTCTTCATTTGTTGTTAAAAAGAAGTCTTCCCTTAAAGAGCTATCATTATCAATATAATCTAAAAAAGCTTCTGTACATGGAAGTTCATTTACATATAAGTCAATAAACTCGTCATTTATCTCTGCATCAAGGTTTATAGATAAGATAAATATAAGTGTGTATAAAAAATTATTTACTCTTTGCAAACTCGAAATTCCTTAATGTCTGATGTTTCTATCCTTGAAACTTTTCCTGTATAACAGTCATTTATTAATTCATCAATTTGAACTATAAGAGTTGAATTATCTGCTTGAATTTTAAAAGCCCAAATTGATTTATCGCCATAGTCCAAAACGGCAGTATTAAAGATTTCATTAAAATCAATTAGATTTGTAGTATCTCTTTCTGAGGATATGGAATAAATAGGAAGACTATCAAGTAGGCTTGCATTAGATGTAGGTTTTAATATTTCTTCTAAAAATGAAGCACTTTCTGAAGATATTGAATAAGTAGAGTTATCGGATCTATTCTCATTAAAGGTTGGTACTAATATTATTACCAAAAGAAAGGCAGATGCTGCAAACCCATAATATCTTGGATTGCTAAAAAAATCGTTGAAGCTAAACAAAGGTTTGGCAGATTTCTGTTTTTGCTTCTTTATAAATGCATCTATATCAATTTCTAAATCTTTTGATTCAGATGAATTAAAATAGCTATTAATTTCAGTATTAGCTCTTTTAATATTATTAGCGAACTCATTAGCTTCATTATTTAATTTAAGAAGGGATTCTATATATTTAGATTCATCTTCAGATGTTTCGCCATCTAGATATGCATGTATTAAAATTTTGTCATTCTCAGTCATCTAAAAACCCCATGCAACGCATAAATTTTTCTTTAGCTCTAGAGAAGATTTGTCTTAATGTGCCAGTTTTTATATGTAAATCCTTTGCAATTTCGTCATAACCATTTGTTTGTTTTAAAGCTATTATTTCTCTTTCTTTGTCTGATAAGCCTTTTAAGCACTTATCTTTATCGCGTTCAAGCAACACAGAGCTGGACTCATCATTTGCAGAAAGCTCTGGAGTATCATCCCCTAATAAAACCTCTCTTTTTTTTCTTGTCGAATCTATAAAGAGATTTTTTAGAATAGTTATTACCCAGGGGTCAATATTATCTCCCTTAAACTGATCTTGTCTCTCAAGAGCTTTTAAATAGCTTTGTTGAATCAAATCTTCGGCATCAAACTTATTAAAAGTTTTTGACATGGCAAGGTTAATCATTTTCATTTTGAGTGAATTTGAAAAAAGCATGCTTTCAAAATTGGACATATTTTATATTTTGACATAATTATCTTATCCTGCAAAAAATAACACCCCCTTTCGAGGGTGTTACCCACTATACTTAGTCAATAATCCAACTTGATGTTGTGCTATTGCCATAGGAGAAACTATTACCTGAAATCCTTGAGCTTCCAATGTTTCCATATGTGCTTGTTGAATTTCCATAAGTATTTGAAGTTAAATTAGTAGAACTTCTACCAATGCTTCCAAATGTTGATGAGGTATTACCATAAGTACTTGTTGAAAGATTTACAGAACTTCCACCAATGCTTCCAAATATTGATGAATTGTTACCATAAGAGCTTGTTGAAAGATTTACAGAACTTCCTCCAATAGACCCATATGTATAGGTGTTATTACCATAAGTTGTCGATGTTAAATAAGAATACGCAGAGGCTTCAATAGCTCCAAAGCTTATCATTGCTGTTAAAAGTAGTTTTTTCATAATATTTTCCTTTTTATTTTGAAGAGCTTAATTGCCCTTCATAAGTACTACGATTCATTTATGTATTTGTTACATAAAAAAGTAATATTTTTTAAAATGACAGATCTGACCTTAGGGTTGTTAAATTGTTGAGCAGAGTTATGAAGCTCACAATATAAATTTGTAGTAACCTTTATTTCTTTAAAGTAGCATTCTAAGGCGAGATAGTTCATTGACTTTAAAAGTAAAATATCAATATATTCTTCATCTCTATAATCTAAGACTTGTGGATGATCATCAGACTTATCGAAGTGATCGATTATCACAGGCATTAGATAATTATCATAAATATAAAGGTTGTGTTTTCTTGCATGATGACCAATAAAAATAGTTGAAATCAAAGCACATCTTATTTTTGTTGGTTCACGACAATTTTCAATAAATGTTTGAACTGCACATTGGCATATTTGATAACCACCTTCATTGTAACGACCAATCATATGTACAATGTTTTTTTTCTCATGATGCTGAAAGCTTGTATTTAGAAATTCTATTTGATCAGTTAATGCATTATTCATGAATAACAAAAACTTTTATAGGTAAGTCATATTTATTTATCACAGAATTGAGTTGCTCTAAATAATTAACGTTACTTTTACTTCTAATAATCAATAAAATACCAGCTGATCTACCAGTAGCCTCTGCATAATGTAAGGCCTGTCCTATAGATTCTTTCCAGTTATAGTCATATTCAACCTCTATTGCTAGATCTTCAGTAAGACAGTCAACATAGGTACCATAAGAGGTTCTATGTTCTGTTAACCCGCCTTGATCTGAACACCATGATTCATTGATAGATTTTTCAGAGGCTTGACCTATGAGAGTAAAAAATACTGTAAATAATATTAATTTATTCATACTAAATTGCCTCATCAATTCTTTTTTGCTTTAGAAGATATTTTTTAAGGACTATTGGATCACCGCCATTTAGAATTTGAAAATTTTCTGACATATTTAATGAATCATTTTCAGATTGATACCATGCAAAGACACCTTCTGAATATTTATTTGGATATTTAGTATATTCGGTATCTTTTAAAATAATGTAGGTGTAGCCCTCTTCGTAAACTTCAAAATTAAATAGCTTTCTTATAATATTTTTAAATTTACTCATATTCACTCGCATCTAAACAAAGCTCATGTGCATGCATCCAAAGATGAACGAGACCTCCCATGCGAAATTTCATTTGTGGCAAATCAAAGTACTTGTAGTTAGGATCATTCTCAGGAATCTCTAACATCATCACTTCTATAAATTCATCAGGGTTATTTTTCTTAGCAGATACAAAGTTTCTTGGCATTCCATTATCAAACTCTATAAAAAACATTGATGAAACTGAATCAATCTCATCAGCAATATTTATTGTTGCATTAATCATAAAGGGATCAAATTCATCAATATGTGCTCTGAAAGTGATCTTTGATCCCTCAAGAGACTTTATATTAAAATTAGGATCATTTTTTTTAATATCAGCAATTTCCATAGAAGTGAGCGTGTAGTACATAGCTGGTATTTGATCGCAACTCTTCTCAGATATGGCAAATCTAAGCTTATCTCCATAAACAAGATTCGTTCTAACTGTGCCTATATGCCATCCTTCAGCTGATGACTCATCATCATAGTACCAGTACGTATTTTCGTGAGTAGAACTATATTCAATTGCGCTTGAATAGATGGAAAATGCAAGTAATCCAAAAAGTATATGTTTCATATTTTTATCTCCTGTATATCAGTACAACGAGATAAAAGTAGGTTTGTTACAAATATATTGAATTATTTTAAGAATGTATTAAAAAGATTCTAGAGGATATACAGAAGAATTAGACTGGGTAGAACATCTAACTCCGCAACTCTACCCAGTTGCTTTTATGGACATGGACATGGTTTTTTAAGTGCTGACACTAAACGATGTATGCACCTTAAATAGACCGACAGTTATTGTTTAGGTAGAACCTAAGAATCTTTTTTACATTCAATAACTAATACTCTTTTGTCATCTTCCAATGTTTGGAAAGTATAATTATTAGCTACAATATTTTTATCTTGTTCTTCAGTCTTTTCTAATATGTCATATCCAGTAGGACACATTTCTCCTGCTTTTTGATAACAAGCAGACCATGAATCTCCTTCATAACTTCCACAATTTATTGTGAAACCTTTTGCCCCACTTGGTAAAACAATTTCTTGTGATGTTGCACATGAACTAATAATAATAACAGTTGCCAATATTCCTAAATATTTCATAACTCCTCCATCTTAAAAATAAGGTTGATTTATTTTGACATAATCTACAAAGAAAAAGAAATCGCAACCGTCATTGGTCAATAGTGCCAAAAGATAGTTTAGGATTTGATACAGTAGTTAATATGATATTAGAAGGCAAAGCATACTGGTGTAGCCTATTCTCACCAAACAAATTCTATGGATACTATGGATTGAATCTATTAGTAAACAAAAGCACATACAACAAGTTTAAGAAGCAAGGTTATCCAACTAAAGAACTAGAACAAGGATTCACTTTAAGAATCATGACAAAGGATAAGGAAGGCTATGAACCAATCATAGTTAACAAGAAGGAAAAGCCCTTAAAGATATTTGGTGAAATACCTAACGGTTCTAATGTGAAAGTTAAGGTTGATACATGGGAAACAAATAACACCTATGGTCACTTCAAAGGCTTCACATTGATAGCTGTTATGTATCTTGATGAAGTGCCTAAGTTGTTTGTTGAATAACCTGTGTTGTAATATATGTGTATGAAAAAGATATACCTATTAAGTTTCCTATTTATTGTTTCATGTGCAACTACAACAGAGGAATATAATGATTACTGGGTAGGTGAATCTATAAATGATTTTATATATAAGTATGGTGTACCTAAAGATACTATAAAGCTTGATGATGGTAGGTCAGTTTTAAAATATGAATATGCTAAAACTTTGTCACAAACTTGGGGCGAAGAGGATGGTGAACAGACATATAATTATTGGTGTATTGCCTCAATATTTGCTGAAGATGATTTGATAACTCGTATAGATTTTAAAGGTAATCTTGGTGGATGTAATAATCTGAAAGGTATTTTAGATTTAAAGGTAGATTAAACAATATTTTGGGTCCTATCTCACAATCCATGTGGGTTATTGTCGAGCGCCCTCCTTCTTTAGAGTTAGTTGAACTCTATTAAAGTAATTAGCTATTTAGAATTACGTTCCCATCCAAGGTTTTTAGACCATCTTTTTAACTTTCTAATGACGTTATCTTTGTTGTCGCTGTTCCAAGCATAATTAGCATCTGATAATTCGTAAATCTTATTCCAAGATGCACCATGCTGATATAAAGACCAACAAGTATATAAATTTAGTTTTTCAGGTGTTGTCTCGCGTTGATAGAAACTATTCTTAATAATTTTAATGTTAGATACTTGTTTTTCTATCTCTTTAATATCTTCAAGACTAAGAGGTTTATTATTTTTAAAGATCTCTCTAATTTTATAAGCAGGACTGCACATGCTATCAGTAACTAAAGTAATACCCTCTTTAAAATTATGTTCACCGGATGCTTCTTCAATAGAAGATTCAATAGTATCTATTATATAGTTTAGCCAATCAGGGGTTGTATCAAACTCTGATTTATCTTTGAGGTTAGGTATAACCTCTTCTGTTAATGTTATTGCTTCCATGATTCTGGTCTACAACAATCTTCGATAAACTTGATCCAAGCATTAGTCATTTCAATTTTTTGTGCTTTAAATTCGCTTCTTGTATAAACCCTGTTAGATATTCCAGGAAGAGCCTGTCCTAACAGATACGAAGGTTCATACCCTTTGCTCATTTCTCTTAAATGAGTTGTTATGGAGGCTCTAAAGCACCGTATATCAATATCTTGAGTGCCTAAGTAGTCTTTAATTCTTTTCATCTGTTTACTGAAACCAGTCTTTGTATATGGCTTTCTATTTCCTTGGTTATCTAAGTTGTATTTACTAGTAAATACATGAGTATCATCTTTACCTTTTTGCCTATTAATAATATTCATGACCACTGGATGAAGATAAACAGTATGCTTTAAATCTTTGACCTTATGAAACCCTTCTTCCATTACCCACCATTTAGTGTTTGGGTATTCAGGATCATCTTTTATCTGATCCCATCTCATTTTGCATATCTCTGTATAAGGATGTTGTCCTAAAATAAAAAAGAGTTTTAATAAATCACTTTTTTCTTTGTTCTCTTCTTTATAAATAGCTTCCATTAATGGCTTTATTTGAAACTTCTCTATCAATCTAGTGCTTGCTTCTTTTTTAAATCCTTCTATTTTCCAACTTGCAGGGTTCTTCTTATCTTCAAGAAATTCACATTTTTTGTTCCATCTAATGTTGTAGTTCCAAATCCTTTGAACAATCTCTCTTCTAGAATTAGCTGAATAAAGATTTCTATTTTGTATTTGAGGTTTATAAAAATCTTGAACTGCATATCGAGTGAGACTTTTAGCTAAAACATTACCAAGATTATTTCTTACTTCGTTAAATAAAAAATTTTCATCTTTTTTGATACCCTTTTCATCGTCATAGAAATCAACCATGTCATTTATTGTGATTCCTATATTCTTTTTTTCTGATAAGAACTTATCTTGATCTGTAACGATACTGATTGCTTCTTGTATAAATTTTTCTCTTGCTAACGAAACGGTTAGAGCAGGATGTGAACCAAGTTTAACCATTCGTTTGTTTTCTTTACCATTTACATTTTTTCTAAAGACTAGATAATATGTCTTACTTTTTGAACCTACGACAAGTTGAAGTCTACAGTTTGGGATAATGGCTTTTTTATGAGAATCATAATAAGTATCATTTTTATCACCCTGTAACTTAAGTGAATTAATAATAGCTGGGGTAAAATCGAAGCTATTTTTAATCATAATAGATATGTTTTAAGTTGTTTATATATTTATTATAGTACGAATTATGGACGATATTTCAAGTAATTAAGTGAAATATGCTGAAATAAAAAAATATAACTTGCACCAATAAATAGCTTTAAAGTATTGTTTTAAAGGGTTTTATAATTGATTGCGCCCGTAGCTCAGCTGGATAGAGTACTTGGCTACGAACCAAGGGGTCGGGAGTTCGAATCTCTCCGGGCGCGCCATTCTCTTTAAGATAAAGATTCCAAATCAGTTACTTTATCCATCCATTCTTGATCAGCAAGCTCAACCTCGTTAGATAACTCTAGTTGATTTCTGATTAAGTCCTGTAAATTATCTGATGAATCATCTTTGTATAAGTCAGGATCAGCAAGCTTTAAGTTTGCCTTATCTAATTTAGCATTGAGTCTTAATAATCTTTTTTCTAATTTAGATATCTCTATATTTAAGGATTTAATTAATTTACTGTTATCATCCTTGTTATCTTTTGAACTTTTAACTTTTTTCTTCGTTTCTTTTATATCACTTGATTTGATATCTAAAATATAATTTTTGTAATCATTTAAATCGCCATTAAATATATCTACTCTGCCATTATCAACTAAATAAAAATGATCAACTGAGCTATTTAATAAATGTCTATCATGAGAGATAAGCAAGATAGCACCCCTAAAAGTTTGTAATGCTATCGTTAGGGCATGTCTCATCTCCATATCTAAATGGTTTGTTGGCTCGTCCATTAAAAGAATATTAGGTTTTTGATAAGAAATAATAGCAAAAGCTAGTCTTGCTTTCTCTCCACCTGAAAAAAGATGAATAGAATCTTTAACTTTATCACCTTTAAAATTAAATCCTCCAAGGTAAGTTCTTATTTGTTTCTCTGTTTTTGTTTCATCAAGTCTTTGAATATGAGTAAATGCTGATATAGATAAATCTAAATCATCCACCTGATGTTGAGAGAAATAACCAACCTTAAAATTAGTTCCTGCCTCTCTTTGGCCATCTATTAAAGAAATACTTCCAACAATGCTTTTTATTAAAGTAGATTTACCAGCGCCATTTGGACCTAATAAACCAATTCTATCTCCAGGAGCAATTGATAAATTAACCATTGAAAGGATAGGTGTATTATATCCAAGACTACTATCAGACAATGAAATCAGAGGATTTGAAATTTTTTCTGTTTCAGAAATAGTAAAATTAAATGGTGAATCAATATGCGCAGGAGCAATTAACTCCATCTTTTCTAGTGCCTTAACTCTACTTTGAGCTTGTCTTGCTTTTGTAGCTTTGGCTTTAAACCTATTAATAAAGCTTTGCATGTGAGCAACTTCTTTTTGTTGTTTTACATAATTACTTTGTATCTCTGCCAATTTTGTAGCTCTAAGAATTTCAAATTGAGTAAAGTTACCAGAATATAACTCTATTGATTGATGGTATAAATGAGCTATAAATGACACGCAATCATCTAAAAAATCTCTATCGTGTGAAATTAATATTAATGCGCCTGGAAATGATTTAATCCAATTAGACAGCCAAAGGATTGCATCTAAATCTAAATGGTTTGTTGGCTCATCAAGCAGCATAAGATCAGATGGCTGCATCAATGTCTTGGCTAAATTAAGTCTAACTCTCCAACCTCCAGAGAAGTCCTTTAAAGGTTTATTAAAATCTTCAGACTTAAACCCTAAACCTACAATTAATTGTTCTGCTTTTGATTTTGCAGAATATCCATCCAGGGCACTATATGTCTCATAAAGCTCTGCAAGAATTTCAAATTTTTCTTCTTTTTCAGCTAATTCAATTTCATGCTGAATCTCAAGCAGCCTGTAATCACCAGATAATACATATTGAAGTGCGATTTCATCTGATGCTGGCACCTCTTGAGCGAGATAAGATATTCTTAAATCATTTGGGTAACTAACAGAGCTTTGGTCAACTTCAATCTCTTTTTTTATAACTTTAAAAAGGCTAGTTTTACCAGTTCCATTTGCGCCAATAAGACCAACTTTTTGATGATGATGAATGGTTAATGAAACATCATCAAATAATGTTTTACCGCCAAGAACTAGTTCTAAATTATTAAATGAAAGCATTGTGAAGTCGTAAAAAAGCTAGTGTATCAGAAGATTTACTAAGCGCTAGATGTCATTTCCAGCAGCATAAGCAGAGGCCCACGCCCATTGAAAATTAAAACCACCTAGATGACCTGTTACATCAAGGACTTCGCCAATAAAATATAAGCCTCTTTGGTTTTTAACTTCCATGGTTTTAGAACTTATATAGTCTGTATTGACGCCACCCAGAGTTACTTCAGCTGTTCTATATCCCTCTGTGGCAGCTGGTTTAAGAGTCCAATTATTAAGAAGATTACCAATTTTTTCTATTTGGATATTCGGCCATTCACCAATTGGTTTAGATTTAAAGTCATTCCATAATAGTATTTCTAATTCTGCAACCAATGCCTTAGGCATTAAGGGAGTTAAAATAGATTTTAATAATTGTTTAGGATTATTAGTTTTTATTTCCTTAATATAATCAGATGCTATTTTTTCAGGCAAAAGATTTATTTTTAATGAATCACCGAGTTTCCAATAATTAGAAATTTGTAATATCACAGGTCCGCTTAAACCCCTATGAGTAAATAAGATATCTTCGCTAAAAGTTTTATTGTTACAAGATGCATTCACCTTATGCGAGACACCCGATAATGATGCGCAAAAATCTTTAGTGGAATCACTAAACATAAAAGGAACAAGTCCTGCTTGAAGCTCTGTAACCTCTAAATTGAATTGCTTTGCAATATCGTAACCAAAACCACTTCCGCCAAGGCTGGGCACTGAAAGAGCTCCAGTTGCAACAATCAATGAAGATGAGCTAAATTCTATTGAGTAGCTGTCTTTTTTGTTTTCAATTTTGGTATTCAATTTATAGAATTTTTTGTCTTCGTGATATTCAATTATTGAAGTAACAGCATTGGTTATGATATTAACTTTATTTTTTTCACATTCTTTAAGTAACATCTCCAAAATATCTTTTGAAGAGTTAATACAAAAAAGCTGTCCATGCTTTCTTGTCTCATAATCAATGTTATGACTTTTAACCATATCTATAAAATCATCAGCTGTGTATTGAGATAAAGCAGACTTACAAAAATGACTATTTTTGGATAAGAAATTTTCAGGAGATGTAAATTGATTAGTAAAATTACATCTACCGCCTCCAGACATTAATATTTTCTTACCAACTTTATTAGATTTCTCTAGAACTAGGACTTTTTTATCTTTTTTAGCTGCTACGATTGCAGCAAATAATCCACCAGCTCCTCCACCCAAGATGATTACATCATAAGATTGATTTGCTTTGCCCATACTCCTTCTCGCTTACCCCTTTCTACTTCTTTTCCTTTTTCTAAAACCAGCTTTATTATTAAACTTCTTTTTAGGGGGTTTTTCCTTTAGTGGAATAACATGCTCTGGCTCAAAACCTTCTATTTCAATTCTTTCAAGTTTTTGATTAAGAAGTTTTTCAATATCTCTTAATAATCTAAATTCATCAGCGCTAACTAATGTAATTGCCTTTCCTTTGTCGCCAGCCCTTCCCGTTCTTCCAATTCTATGAATATAATCTTTTGCAACAGTTGGGACATCAAAATTTATCACTTGAGACATTTTTTTAATATCTATACCTCTTGCAGCTACATCAGTTGCAACTAGAATTTTAATTCTATTATTCTTAAATGCATCTAAAGCTTTCATTCTATTATTTTGAGTCTTATTTCCATGAATTGCCTGAGATTTAATTTCAACCCTATCAAGTTGTTTTTGCAATCTATCAGCACCATGCTTTGTTCTTGTAAAAACAAGTGCCTGATCCCAGTTTTGAGTCTCAATTAGTTCAATTAACAGTTCTGCTTTTCTAGATTTATCAACAGGATGAACATAGTGTTCAATATTTTCTCCAGTTTCATTGTCAGATGTAACGGATACTTCAATAGCTTTATCAGCCATTTCTTTTGCTAGAGATCTAAAAGAGTTTGAAAAAGTAGCCGTAAACATTAAATTTTGTCTTCTCTCTGGCAGTAAGCTAGCTATTTTCTTTATATCATGGATAAAACCCATATCGAGCATTTGATCAGCCTCATCAAGAACTAATATTTCAATATTTTTAAAATTTACTGATTTTTGGTTATATAAATCTAAAAGTCTTCCTGGGGTGGCAACTAATACATCTACACCTTTTTTTAGTTTTAATTTTTGATTATGAATTCTTGCGCCGCCATATACAGCTGTCGATCTGATACTTAAATATTTGCTATATGTATTAACGCTTTCTCTTACCTGAGCAGCAAGCTCCCTTGTAGGTGTAAGTATTAAAGCTCTTAACTGGTGACCTTTATAATTATTTTTTGGGTTAGATAAAATGCTGAGAGTTGGAAGGACGAAAGCTGCAGTTTTACCTGTTCCAGTTTGAGCAGCAGCCATTATGTCACTTTTATTTAAAATTGCAGGAATAACCTCTGCCTGGATAGGGGTTGGTTCTTTATAGTCTTGATCTTTTAATGACCTTAATATTGGGTCTGATAATTTTAAATCATCAAATTTCATTTAATTCTTTGTTATAGTTTGGCCAAAGGGTACAGACAACAAGGACAGTGGTCAATGTTTATTTAACTATACAGAATGTAGCTTTTGTTCCGGAATAGAGTTTTTAATATCAGTAATATTATTATTCTTATCAAAATATACTAATGTTGGCTGATGATTGGCTGCTTCAATTTTATCGAACTCTCCATAGGTGCAAATAATGACAATATCATTTAAAGATACTTTATGAGCTGCTGCACCATTAACTGATAGTGTTTTTGATCCAGGTTCTGCCAATATTAGATACGTTGAAAATCTTTCACCATTAGTAACGTTATAAACGTCTACTCTTTCATATTCCTGCATTCCTGCAGCATTTAAGAAGTCTTGATCAACAGCGCATGAGCCCTCATAGTCAAGCTCAACTTGAGTAACGTTGATTCTGTGAAGCTTTGATTTAAGTAATGTTTTTAACATAACGATGCGAAGTATAAGTAATTATTAAGAATATTTAAAGGATATAGCTAGTCGATTAATATATTATCAATGAGCCTAATTCCACTAATAGATGCTGCAATAGCAACTAATATTGGTCTTGAGTTAAAATCTTCAAGATTTTTTAAACTATCAGGACTGCAAGCTGATAAATAATCAACAACAAAGCCTTGTTGAATTAACTCATCTTTATGTTTATTAATTAATTCATAAGATAAGTTATATGAATTTTCTTTAATCACATTAAGAGTTTTATAAAGTTTCGAAGCTTTTTCTCTATCAGATTCAGATAATCTATTATTTCTAGATGACATTGCTAATCCATTTTGCTCTCTCACAGTATCAACACTTATGATTTCTATAGGTAAATTATTTTCTTTAACAAAATTGCTTATTAAGGTTAATTGCTGGAAATCTTTCTTTCCAAAAAAGGATCTAGATGGTTTGATTATTTTGAATAATTTATTAACTATGGTCAAAACACCATCGAAATGGCCCGGTCTATTCATTCCACAAAGATATAAAGCTTTATCTGGTGCTTTTATCTCTTCAATATCCTCAAGTATTGAAGAATCAGGAATGAATAAAGAATCACAACCATGTTCAGATAAAATAGCAATATCATCATCAATAGATTTAGGGTAATTATTAAAATCGCTAGCGTCATTAAATTGAAGTGGGTTTATAAATATTGAGGCAACTACATGAGAATCATAGGACTTTGCTTTGTCTATTAGTGCCATATGGCCATTATGTAAATTTCCCATTGTGGGAACAAAAGAAACTGATTCTATGCTATTTCTAAAATCTTTAAATTCTTGATATGCGGTTATAATTTTCAAATTATTTTAATAAAAAGTATGTTCTTTAGCAGGGAAATTTCCAGATTTAACATCTTTTACATAATTAGCTAAAGCTTCTTGAATTGAGCTTGAATCTTCCATAAAGTTTTTTACAAATTTTGGCAACTTATCTAAACATGAAATACCAAGCAAATCATGAACAACCATTACTTGCCCATCAGTAGATGATCCAGCACCAATACCAATTACAGGAATTGATATTTCATTCATAATTAATTTTGTCAGCGCATCAGGCACACACTCAAGAAGTAATAATGAGGCACCAGCTTCTTCGAGTGACTTAGCTTCACTTATAATCAATTCATGTTTTTCTGGATTTCTACCTTGAACAAAGTTACCGCCTATTCTATTTATAGCCTGAGGAGTTAGACCCATATGTGCACATACAGGTATTCCCCTATCAGCTAACATAGATGCCATTTTAGAAATCCATTCACCGCCCTCAATTTTTATTGAATTTGCACCTGCTTGCATGAGTCTTTTTGCATTCTCAAGACCCATATCATCAGTTGCATAGCTCATAAAAGGCATATCAGCCATTATATGAGCTCCTTTGTTGCCTTTAACCACGCATTCTAAGTGATAAACCAACTGATCCATTGTTACCGGTAGCGTACTGTCATGGCCTTGAATAACCATACCAAGACTATCACCAACGAGCACAACATCTACTCCTGCATCGCATATTTTTGAAGTTAGTGTAGATTCATAAGATGTTAAGCAAGTAAATTTTTTACCCTGCTCTTTCATCTTTTTTAATGAAGATAATGTAATTTGCTTTTTATCTGATTGAGCTGACATAGTTAAGATTTAGTATTTAAAGCAATTATATTTAATATTTCGCGAGCAATTTTAATTTTTTTATTTTTTTTAAGAAAAATAGTTTCATTTTTTGTAATGACATGGACCTCATTATCATCCGAATCAAACCCAATTGATTTATCTGATACATCGTTTGAAATTATCATATTAAGGTTTTTTGAATTCAATTTTTTGTTTGCATTATCATTTACATTTGAAGTCTCCGCAGCAAACCCAACAATATAAGCCGAACTATGTCGCTTAGACACTTCAGATAAAATATCGTGATTTTTTTGTAAATTAATTTCAAGATTTTCTGAATCCTCTTTTTTAATTTTGGTATTTGAATAATTGGTAGGTTTGAAATCAGCAACAGCTGCACAGGATATGAAAATATCAGATGACTCCATACATTCAAAAACCTTATTAAGCATTTCATCAGCCGAATTAATTTTAAATAAATTTATTCCTTTATTAGCTGTTAAAGATACGGGACCGCTAACTAGATTTACATTTGCGCCTTGAAGCCTTGCCGCGTCTGCAAGAGCATAACCCATTTTTCCTGAGCTATTATTTGATATATACCTTACAGGATCTATTTGTTCTCTTGTTGGACCAGCAGTAATAGTTATAGTTTTTCCAGATAAAGGCCCTTTATGTAGATCAGATTTAATTAACTCAATTATTTTTTCAGGCTCAACAAGCCTTCCGGGCCCAACATCGCCACAAGCCTGCTCACCCTCGTCTGGACCAATGAAGTTAATACCTCTAGATACAAGTGTTTGAAAATTTTCTTGGGTACTTTTATCAAGCCACATTGTTGTATTCATTGCAGGTGCTATAAAAGTAGGTGCCTTTGAAGCTAGAATTACAGAACCCATTAAATCGTCCGCTCTACCATGAGTTATCTTTGCCAAAGATTCTGCTGTACAAGGTGCAATTAAAATAATATCTGCCCATTTAGCTAATTCTATGTGGCCCATTGCAGATTCAGCTTTTACATCTAACAATGAATCATGTATTTCATTTCCAGAAACAGCTTGAAGGGTCAATGGCGTTATAAACTCTTTTGCAGATTCTGTCATGATAACCCTTACCTCTGCACCATCTTTTTTAAATAAGCGAATAATTTCTGCAGACTTATATGCAGCTATACCACCTGTAACACAGAGCAAAATATTTGTATTTAAAAAATTAAGCATTTTCTTAGGTATTAGGAAATTATTAAAGAATGATACCAATTACACGATCTATAAACCAATAAAAACCCATACCGCCGATGCATAAACTTGCTGTTATTTGCAGATAATTCTGAAAATTAATCTTTGAAGCTGCATAAATTAATATCAGAGGAATTGGGATTAGTGCTATTTGGGCTAATTCAATACCAACATTAAAAAACAGTAATGATAATAGCATTTGATCGCTGGCAATCCCTATATCGCTCAATGCTCCTGCAAAACCCAGGCCATGAAGTAAGCCAAAGCTAAAAGCCATTAACCAGGGTGTTTTTAGCTGTTTATCACTATCATTAATTTCTAAGGCTAAATAGACTATTGTAAGTGCAATAAGAGCCTCTACTGTGCCTTGAGGTAGATAAATGATGTCATAGACAGAAAGACCTAAAGTAATGCTGTGAGCGACAGTAAATGCAGTTATAGTTTTTATAATATTTACTAGACCGCTAATACAAAATAATAAACCGAATATAAATAAAATATGATCAAGTCCATCAAATAAATGACCAACTCCAAGGTATAAATATGCTGTTGGATAATATTGCTCAACTAATGGGATTTCTATTTTATTTTTTTGAACATTAATCAACCCTTCATAGGTATCATCATTAAAATTTATAGTTACTAGTGCATCAGTTAAAACACTTAGATTAACAATTTCTATAAATCTGCCTTTAATATTCTCAGTACATTCAAGAGTAATTTTTTCAATAATATACTTACCTTGAACAAATGGATCTGAGCCTATTGGCGTACATGTATCTGGAAATATTACATCAGCTCTTTTTCCAATATTTTTAAACGGATACATCCAAATAGCATCATAAGAATTTTGATTAGTATCAGACTGATCAATAATTAAATGAGCCGGATTAAATTCATGTGATAAAAGATTGAGAGAACTAATTAATAGAAAAAAAGATAATAATTTTTTCATTAAAATTTAAGATCTGGATTTATGAAAATTGTGTATTCTGATCTGATATTGTTTAAAAACCCTTTTACCGCCTGCTCTCTTTTCATCTGTAAGAAATCAACCTCTACCTGTCTTAATACCTCTTCTATTTCAGGAATATATCCTGGATTGATGGAGTTTATATAAACAATATGGTGTCCATATGTTGATCTGATAGGTTTCGACCATTTTTGAGGTGCAAGGTTTATAAAATTTGTTGCAAACTCTATTCCAAAGTTACTTTCGATATTTCTATAGGGCTCATTTGCAAATGCTTTACCTAAATAGAATGGATCAGATTTGAAAGTACTATTTTCTTGCAGAGCTTTTAATGCTTGTTGAGATCTCTCAAGGGAGTTGTTATTTTCTGAAAAATAATAATGTGTGAATGTGAATGAGGATTCAATAAAGTACTTATCTTTGTTATTTTCATAATACTTGTTTAGTTCTTTTGCAGAGGGAATCTCAAGGATTGATTCTTCTTTTAAAAATGAAATTTTTTGAGCAAGGCGCCTTTTTATAATTGTATCTTCTTGATCTAGTCCCAAAAGAAGAGCTTCTCTATAGAGAATTTCTTCATCAACTAAATTATTTATTATTCTTGCTAGCTCATCATTTGACGGATCTCTACCAACTTGTGATTTCCATGCGCTAATTAAACTAAGGATCTCTTGATCTGATATGAATATACTTTTATCTTTATCAGCATTCATTGCCGTATCAATCACATACAAACAAATACCTATAACAAAAAATATTAATACTTTGTATTTCAATCTATTATCTAAAATTATTAAATTTAAGTACTTAAATTAATCATTCTTACTGTTCCTCCAAGAGGAACAACATCAACATCACTTGCTGGTGGAATATACCATATAGGTGATGACCATGCTCTTTCTTGAATAGTATCGTGCAGATCTTCACGTGGCTTAAAGCCTCTACTTATTGCATCCCATGTACTCCACCTACAGGTAGGATTTTCTAACACTCTTGCATAATAGAAAGATTTAGTTTCGTTATCAAATTCTGGGTCTACCCAGCTAGCTTTTAATTCTGCTGAACCCACGTTTTTAGTTATAGAACAATCATTGATATTTACTTTAGCTCCATTATCTGGGCATCTATTTGTTACTGGATCAACTTGAAGACCATCAGAACAAACAACATCAAAAACTTTTTCATGCCCTCTTCCTGAAGCATCAGACCAACCCTTTATAATCTGGACTCTTTGAAGTGGTGCACCATTTTTGTCTCTTTGTGCCCAAACAATAAACTCAGGGGCTTTATCACCATCACCAACGAGATCCGAACCCATAGTGACTCCATTTTGATAGGCTTGACTAACGAGCATCTCAGAATTTAAATCTATGCTAGATAAGTTATAGCCTCCAAAGAAACGGACAGCAATACGAGTTCCTGTTGTTGCAAAAGTTTCTTTTCTTTTGAAAGCTTTAAATATTGAATCTCTAGTATTTTCTTCTGCCCAAACAGCAGCCAAACCTGATGCGCCCCATTGAGTAAAACCAGTGTTTGCATATTCACCTTGTTCTAATGAAACAGTACTTCTTGGTTGATTAAATGCTCTCATGTAGTCATCCATTCTTTGAATATTCTCTTGGGTGAGTGGAGAAGATCCTCTATTTTCAGGATCACCATCCAAAATACCAACCTTAGACCAATAATTTGATTCATCGAAGGCTCCAGCACCAGTATGAGTATCAGAGGAACCAATAAGACCAAATTTATATGGGTTGCCTTGCTTAGTAAATTCTAGTGTCAATCCATTTAAATAAGCTTCTCTAACATAACTACCATATGGTCTACTAAAAGTTGGTGGCCTACTCCCTACTCTTACATCCATTATCTCAAAGTCAGCCCATTCATCATCTGGTGAAAGCAAAGGATGTGTCTCTGAAGTACCTTTCACTTGAGTAACCTCAACCAAAGGCTCATTTCGCATTCTTTTTTCAGCATATTCTCTATTAATTGGGTCAGAGTAAAATGTTTCCATTTCAAACATCTGACCATTTGATCCATTGGGGTTATGAGGTATTGAAACTGTATCAACACCCTTATCACGTAATTTATCTTGCCATGTCCATAAATCTTCTGGATTTATTGAATCTATTCTTGTCCATGGCCTAATAGGAGCCTTTGATGAATTAAAAATAACATTTCTATGTAAATTACCACCCTCAATATTGGTTGAGGTTGTAAATTCATACCCAATAAAAGTTGTGAAATGACCAGGATCATTATGCTCATTAGCTGCTCTAGCAACATCTTCCCAAGCGGACTTATGAATTTTATAGTCAAAAGATTTCAAAGCGGCTTGAGTATTTTTTGTAAGCCAAGCTTTTAATACATTAGGACTTAAATCTGAATAAGTTTGGGTAACAGTTCCGCCAAGAATTTCGCTAAATAATGCAGATCTTGGTCCAGCAGATTCAGTTGTCAAATTCTCTATCCTGTTTAAATCATGAAAAGGTTTGGCAAAATCTTTTTGAGATATATCAGTAGTCGTATCTGACCAAGCATTCAGCATACCCATGAAAAAACCATGATCAGTAACTGAATAAAAGTCTAATGGTTCTTGTAATTTCATCTCATATCCCATGGGATGCATAATGCCATCTCCTTTAGCATACCTATAAGCGTCATTTGGAGTAGCTGTAACACCAAATATGTAAGCATCAAAAGAATGCTTGGTATGAACATGTAAGTCTCCATAATAAGGATTTCTATCTTTATTTGGTTTTGGTTTTGGTTTGGATGATTTTTCTTCATCAGATGAAAAATCTATAATTTCAGTAGCACTATCTGACCTCATCATATCTAAGATACTAAGCACTGGCCTAGAATCGGTTACTGATGACCACAAGCCGGCAAATAAAGCTATATAGATTACAGGTAATGCTATTAAGAGCTTTATAAAAATTGATTTCATTCCAAATCTCCCCAAACGTATATTTGTATCAATTAAATCAACTCAATTGACTATAGTCAATTAATATAAATGCAGATTGATTATGCTCAAATAAACAAATGGCTTATTTATAAACTAATAAAAGAATATAATATTATTTTTGCGCCTGTAGCTCAGTTGGATAGAGTACTTGGCTTCGAACCAAGGGGTCGGGAGTTCGAATCTTCCCGGGCGCACCACTTACTATAAAAAACAGATATGATTAATTATATATAATTAATTCTTATCTATTGAGAGGACCTTTATTTTCAATCCAGTCTGTAAATCCGCCTATATTAAAAACAGAAGAATAGCCGTTATTAAGTAAAGTCAAACCAACAAGAGCTGATCTAACTCCAACAGCGCAATACAACAAAATATTTGTATTATCTATGTCATCGATATATTGATCGACAAGTTCATTTGAAAAGCTTTTATCGAAAATACTTTTAGGTATATTTATTGCGCCCTGTATTAGTCCTGAAGCAGATACCTCTATCTCCTCTCTTACGTCAATAATTAAATTTTTTTGAGATGAGATCACTGCTATAGATTCCTCATATTTTAACCTTGGTACACAATCATTAGCTTTTTGAAGAAGCTTTGTTAAGTCTATATCATTCATATTCATGCCTTTGTATTAACTGAATTAATATAGCCTTTTTTATTTGAATTAGATAAATAAATACCTATAAGCACAATTAAGCATCCTAGAGTAATTGTGGAAGTGATTTTTTCATCTAAAAATATAGATCCCCATATAATACCGAATACAGGTAAAAAATAAGCAACGGTTGAAGTTTTAACTGCTCCTATTTTATCAATTAACCTTACGTAACCAAGAAAGCCTAAGCCGGTAGATACAGCACCCAACCAAAATGCAGAACCAATGGCCGATGCTGACGGCAAAGTCTCTGGAAGATTGAAAATTGATACTGGAATCATGAAGACTGCACTAAAGACTATAGACCATCCAATTAAAACCATTTTATTAGCATTTACTGATTGTCTTTGTATGTATACGGTTGAGTAAGAATAAAAAAATGCTGCTAGTAAGGCTGAAAGACTTGCAATTAAAGTTGTATCTGAGTTTTGAGGATTAACTAAAATAAAAATACCTATGAATCCTAAAATCAAGCCAAATAATTGTTTTAATGACACACTTTCCCCAATCCACAGATAGGCAATAATCATAGTATTAAATGCTGTTGTCGCATTGAGTATCGCTAGGATGTTTGAATCAGCACCAAAACTTGCATATGAAAATAGTGTAAAAGGAATAGCATTATTCATTATTGATAAAACTAAAACCTGTTTCCATATGGGTTTTAAAAGATGAATGTATTTTTTTTGAAGGAGTATTGGTAAAAATATTAAGGATGCAATTAATAGTCTGGTATTAACGAGGGCTATAGGACCAAACTCTGGAGTAGCAACTTTTATAAACATAAAAGCGCTTCCCCAAAGAGCACCTAAAAAAATTAATAGAATCCAGTACCTTATTTCCATATTAAAAAGACAAAAAAACCCCCAAGTAAACTTGGGGGTTATAAAAAAATCTAGTTTAATTGCGACTGCAATTTAGAACTAGTCGAAAACTTACAGATTACCTCGTGTCAAAAGGTAGATCCTCCGTTTCCTGTTATTAAATAAATACTAATAGGACCACCTCCATGTTCAGGGTAATAATAAAATGCTAACCAGTCCCCTTAAAAAACTAATTAACAAGACACCCTCTTAAATTATATACAGAATGTTTGTTAAATAAAGTAATTTTTTAGATTGCTTCAGTTCTAAAAACTAAATTCCATTTGGCCTTTAGGTTCGACAAAATCAAGACAAAAAGTTTTATTATTTACATGTATATCTATATATCTGGTCAGAGCCTCTGCATCATCATTAAAATACTCAAAAGCTAATGTCTTCTTGATTGATTTTTTGTCATGGGATGCTACATATTTTTCAATGACTGGATCAAAATTTTTAATTTTTACTACATTATTATTCATAATGAAATAATTATACTGTATAAATATACAGTATTCAAGACTTAGTTATCATTAACCTGATACAGTCTATTTGATCTGAGCATATTGAACATTATCATTAAAAAAGCGATAAAGCAGGCTGAGCCAATCACATCACCAATAAAGAATCTTGCTACTACATGAACAGTAAGATCTACCCTATTAATAATAGATAAGATTAAGTTTGTAAAAATAGCGTTAAATAAAGCAGAGATAATTATTACAAATATAAGAAATTTATAATTAGAAAAATTAATTTTTAATAATATAGTGTGTTTCCATGAAGAGACTTTTGACCATTTAATAATTTCGACAGCAATAACAACAGATAGTAAAGAAGAAATACTAGCGATGAACCACCAATCTAAGTATTGATCACCCCAAACCAATGCAGGGCCAGTTATCTCGGCTAAATAAAGTGCTGGGAGCGATCTAACTCCAAAAAAACAATAAAAAATAACTCTGCACCCATGAGGCAGATATATAAGACTGCCTATCCAACCTTGATCTAAAGTTTGAAATGTAACCCATCCCCATAAAGAATATACAAGCATTGATGAGATATACGTTGTTAGAGTGACTTGAATGAAATATTTCATTTAATTGGATTGGATTGGGATTGTTTAAATCTCTAGACTGTTATTAAATCCAAAAAAACCTCTCTTTTATCTGAATCAGATTGAGTAAGTCTCAACATTTTTTTATCCTCAAATGCTTTTATGGCTTTATATACAGTTGAGCGTGAAAAACCAGATGATGAAATTACACCTGATATATTACATTTACCATTATTATGAACTTCAAAGGCAATTGTGTAGTATATTTTTTTTTCTGTTTCGTTGAATGAAACTAAATTTAAATCTCTATCAAGACTATGAAGCATATTAAGAAGGTTTGCTATTTCTTCAATATATTTTTCTGTCATACATTAATATTATAACTAATTCATAACGCAATCAACTATGTGCAGAATATATATTGGCGGAGAGACGGGGATTCGAACCCCGGAACCAGTTACCCAGTTACTACCTTTCCAAGGTAGCGCATTCGACCACTCTGCCATCTCTCCGAATGAAGCATTTTACATGATTTAATAATCAAGAGTTACTGATTAAATACTCTAAAGTTTTTAAATAGAAGAGTGTTTTTATTAGAGCGAATTGGGTTTATATCTATCCCACCTCTTCTCATAAACCTACCACAAACTTCAAAATTAAAACCTGGGTATTTTTTATTAAATTCTAAAAGCATATCTTCAATACATTGCTCATGAAATTCGCCTTTTTCTTTGAAAGAAATTAGATAAGATTTTAACCAATTAACTTCAATTTTTGCATCTGTATTAATAAATATTTTTGCGAAATCTGGTTGCGATGTTACCGGACATATTGAACGAAATCCTGAAAAACAAATGGGCAAATTTGGTTTAGTAAATTTAAGCGAGGTCTTATTTAAGTTAAGAGATTCTAGTTCTTTATAAAACTTGTTAATAAACTTAACTTTAACTGATGACTTGGTTAATTTATTTAGGTCATTTGTAATTTTTTTTAAAACATCAGCATTATTTAAAAATTTCTTTTTATAAAAAGAATTTAAATACAATTTAAGCGATTTTGATTCAACAGTATATTGAGACGATGCTGGAATAACTATTTCAATAACTTTTAATAAAGGGTCTTTGCTAGCATTTAAAAAACTAAATTCAAATGCATTCCAATAATCAAGACCAAAGACATTCTTAGATTGAGTATTTCTTGGAATAGGGTCTAGTATCTTGAATGAGCCTGGTAAATTATTTAAATTTTTATTTTTGCCCAAAAATTTAGTCTTCATTGTCTTATACCTGTTCCCTTTTTAAGGAAATATAAACATGCTCCTGTAAGAATAGCTATAAATGCACAAATCATACCAAGAGAAAAAGATATTGATACGTCACTAGCACCCAGCATTCCCTCTCTAAAAGTATTTACAACATAAAGCATTGGATTTGCCATAGAAATTGATCTCCATATGTCAGGTAAGATATTTATAGAATAAAAGACACCGCCTAAATATATTAGAGGAGTAAGAATAAAAGTTGGTATTATGGATATATCATCAAAACTATCAGCAAATACAGCATTTATGAACCCCATCAATGAAAATAGTATTGCTGTAAGCAAAAGAACAGTTATTGTGAGTAATGGGTTGGCAACAGTGAAATCAGGATAAAAGATTAGACTCACACCAAATACAATAAAGCCAATTAAAACACCCCTAGCAACTCCGCCTAAAACAAAACCTAGTAAAATTGCCCAATTTGGCATTGGAGAAATTAAAAGCTCCTCAATAGATTTTTGAAATTTTACCGAGTAAAAAGAAGAAACAACATTATTGTATGAATTTGTAATTACAGAAAGCATAATAAGACCAGGAATCATATATTGAATATAGTCAAACCCATCCATTGATCCAATTCTAGGCCCAATTAGAGAACCAAAAATTACAAAATACAGAGACATAGTAACTGCTGGTGGAACTAGGGTCTGGACCCAAATCCTTAGAAATCTTCTTATTTCTTTTACAGTCAATGTCCATAGAGAAACTGAAACTTTATAATTACTTTTCATTAGAATTTACCATCTCTATAAATAATTCCTCAAGTCTATTCGATTCATTTCTCATAGATTTAATTTTAATGTTTAATTTTGAAAATTCTGAAAATAATGCATTGATCGATCTATCTTTGTTAACTGCAGCAACCAAGGTAAGAGAATCTTCTAATTTAAGAGGAAAACCTTCAATTAATGGAGCTTCTTCTAAGGGCTCAATAAGGTCGAAAACATAACCTTGAACATTAAGTGTTCCTAAGAGATCTTTCATACTAGTATCTGCAACCATAGTTCCGTGATCTATGATTCCAATATTACGACATAGTTGCTCAGCTTCTTCAAGATAATGAGTGGTTAGAATAATAGTTGTTCCATTTTTATTAATTTCTTTTAAAAATATCCACATCTCCCTTCTGAGTTCGATATCTACCCCTGCTGTCGGCTCATCAAGTATTAATAGTTTAGGATTGTGGACTAAAGCTTTAGCAATCATTAACCTTCTTTTATAACCACCTGACAATGTTCTAGCTTGAACGTTTCTTTTATCCCATAAGCTTAGTCTTTTTAAAATATTTTCAACTTTTGGCATAGCTTCTGACTTGGGTATACCGTAAAATCCTGCTTGAGTTACAACAATGTCCATAACTTTTTCAAATTGTGAAAAGTTAATTTCTTGAGAAACAACACCTAACATTGTCTTAGCTTCAGCTATATCTTTATCAGCATCTATGCCAAAGATTTTTACCATTCCTGATGTTTTAGTAACAAGAGAGCCAATTATTCCTATGGTAGATGATTTACCCGCTCCATTAGGTCCTAATAAGGCATAAAAATCTCCTTCTTTCACTGTTAAAGAAATTCCTTTTAAGGCTTCTGTTCCACCAGGATATGTTTTTTTAAGATCTAAAATCTCTAGGGCGTATGTCATAAATTAAATCTAATTTTTATCTAAACCAATTACAAGTATGCTTAGTAAGATTCCTACCAAAAGCCCAACCCAGGCGCTAAAGAAAGTTATGAAAACCGCTATTAATAAAGCAGATGCCATCTCTGTATTTTTCTTAGGTATTGCCATAGCAACATATGCACATGCAAAACCAGTGAGTATTAATGTTAACGTCAAAGCCATTTGCATCAATGGTTTCATTAAAGTTATAAATGGAAGCGTGAAATAAAGAATAGGTAATCCCATAAGATAATACGAGCCTAATCCATCAAAAATTGATGGCATTTCTTTAGGTCCTTTTTTCCACCTCTCTACAACAACAACATGAACACCAGTCCATAATGCTCCTTGGGTTGGGAAAAAAGGATTTACAAGCAAGCCTAAAAAGTTCCTTACAGCAATTGAGAGATGGGATCTGTCTAAGTTAATATCAAGAGGTTCATCTGGTCTAGACTTTTGACCATCATTTAAAACCTCGGTAGCTGTAATTAGATCACCAAACAGAAGTGTATAGCCTATTATTACTAGCGGTAATGCCTCAAGATACATGGCAAATGATGGGAAGCCAATTACTAAAGGTGAAGTCTTATTAAACAAAGTAACTACATCAGGAACCTGAAAGCCCCATTGAATATCAAAAGTAACTTCTTTTAGAAAATATGCTACAAGGCCTGCAATAATAAATCCCGGTAATAGTCCAAGTGAGCCCACCTTCTTAATAAAAATATTTCTTTCAGCCAATTTTTTAAAAGGATCAGAAAATGTAGTAATTACACATAAAATAATAGCAACTGCCATAGAGATAGGTTGAAGCATAAGTTTATCCATATCTGTAATAAACACTTGATAAAATGCTGCTAAAGCCGCTCCTAATATAATTCCAGCTTTTAAGCCATTAGGAATAATTTGTATTAGTTTTTTACCCCATCCAGTGCTACCTAAAATAAATACCAATAAAGTAAACTCAATACACATTGCTGCCATAAATTGAAATGTAGCTGGATCATATACGCCATTGAATTGTCCTTTAGTAGCAAATGCTGCAATGACAATTGGTAATGCAGGCGTAATCCAGCCAGGAGCCATTGGTTCTCCAAAAAATATTGGTCCAGATGCTATTAATGTTCCAGCAACAAAACTTAAAGCAACGCCCTCTTCAAAAGACAAACCTAATCCCATAGCAACTGGCACAGCTGCAAAAGCAGTTGCCCCGGATATTACCATTCCTTGAAAAAACTCTCCTGCTCTAAATTTGATATGTATGAAAGGTATCCTTAATGTAAATGGTCCCCAAGATATACCTTTATTAGTAGTTGTATTCATTTTGATAACTCCGTCATTGCATTCTCCAATCCCTTTAATGTTAAAGGATACATTCTATTATCAAATAAGTCTCTAAGAATACATACTGATGAGGTGTAATCCCAATGATCATCTGGAACTGGATTAAGCCAAGCAATATTATCAAAGTGATCTGACAATCTTTTAATCCAAACGTGACCAGGCTCTTCATTCCAATGCTCTATGCTTCCACCGGGATTAGTTATTTCATAAGGCGCCATAGTCGCATCACCAACTACAATAACTTTATAGTCAGATGAATATTTGTTAATCATGTCTTGAACTAAGAATCTTTCTTGGGATCTTCTTAGATTATCTTTCCAAACAGATTCATACATACAATTATGAAAATAATAGTACTCAAGATGTTTAAACTCTGTCTTAATTGCAGAAAAGAGTTCTTCACATAATTTAATATAAGGATCCATTGATCCACCAACATCAAAAAGAACAATAACTTTTACAGTATTAGATCTTTCAGGAACCATGTGTATATCAAGATAGCCTGCATTTTTGGCAGTGGATTTAATAGTTCCATCCATATCTAACTCTAAATCATTTCCTTGACGAGCAAATTTACGCAGTCTTCTAAGAGCCATCTTAATATCTCTAGTACCAATAATTATTGAATCATCTAGGTTGCTAAATTGTCTTTGTTCCCATACTTTTACTGCACTTTTCTGTCCGCCTTCTCCTCCAACCCTAATACCTTCCGGATTTTGACCACCATGACCAAAAGGAGATGTACCGTTAGTTCCAACCCATTTATTACCACCCTCATGTCTTTCTTTTTGTTCTTCTAGTCTTTTTTTAAATTCATCAAGTAATTTTTCGAGTCCTCCAAGAGATTGAATTTTTTTCAATTCTTCGGGATCTAATTCTTTTTCAAAAGCTTTTCTAAGCCAATCCTCAGGAATAAGGGCCTGGAAAATATCTTCAAGCTTTTCTATACCCTTAAAATATATATCAAATGCTTTATCGAATTTGTCATAATGTTTTTCATCTTTAACTAGTATTGCTCTGGAAAGATAATAAAAATCATCAATATTTGCATAAACCATATTTTTTTCAAGAGCGCCTAACAGATCAAGCAATTCTCTTAGTGTACAAGGCACACCAGCTGATCTAACGGTTTGAAAAAGATTAATCAGCATCTATTTATTTGCTGCTTCTCTTCTAGACATGAATGCAAGACGCTCAAGAAGTTGAACATCTTGTTCATTTTTTAATAAGGCTCCATATAGTGGAGGTATGGCTTTTGATGAATCTGCATTTTTTAGTATTTCATCGGGCATGTCATCTGATAGCAAGAGTTTTAGCCAATCTATTAGCTCAGATGTAGAAGGTTTTTTCTTTAATCCTGGAATCTTTCTTAAATCAAAGAATATCTCAAGCGCTTCATTAACTAGCTTTTTCTTAATCTTTGGATAATGAACTGAAACTATTTTATTCATAGTTTCTCTATCTGGAAACTGGATGTAATGGAAAAAACATCTTCTTAAAAAAGCATCTGGTAATTCTTTCTCATTATTAGAAGTCATAACTATTAAAGGTCTATGCTTAGCTTTAATGGTTTCACCAGTTTCATAACAAAAAAATTCCATCCTATCGATTTCTTGAAGTAGATCATTTGGAAATTCAATATCTGCTTTATCAATTTCATCTATTAAAAGAACAACTTGCTTCTCAGAAGTAAAAGCTTCCCAAAGCTTTCCTTTTTTAATGTAATTGCTGATATCTTTAACTCTCTCATCTCCAAGTTGAGAATCTCTCAGACGAGTTACCGCATCATACTCATATAAACCCTGTGATGCTTTTGTAGTAGATTTAATGTGCCACTCAATAAGCTCCATATCCAAAGCTTTTGCAACTTCTATTGCAAGCAGAGTCTTACCTGTACCAGGCTCACCTTTTATTAATAAAGGTCTTTCAAGAGCCATTGAGGCATTAACTGCCATGCTCAAATCTTCAGTAGCAATATAATTTTTAGTTCCTTTGAATTGCATAGTTCTTCCTTTTATTTAGATAGTTTTTCTTCTGACTTTAGTATTCTAGTGAGTTGTCGACTTGAAGCAACTAAATTTTTGTTTAAATCCCAAATATTGCAGTCTTGTTCAAAATATCCTTTGTTAATATCTTTAGCAATAAAATCAGCAAACAAGATTTCGGTTGTAGGCATTTGTCTTATGTGAGTAGTTAAACTGTAAGTTGGTATCCAGCCCAATGCTCCGTATTTATTAGATACAACTGGTGGAGCTACATCAACATAGAATGATAAAACAAACTGATCTGGAATACCTCCGTCCATTTGCATATATGACGTACATCTTGCTTCTGCATCTTCTATATCTATATCTCTATCCCACCAAGCATGACTAGGATGAACTGTGCAGCTTAATTGATGTATAAATGAAGGAGTCAAACCTGGAGATATTTTGTCATAATTTAAATCCCTGTATCTCTCTCTTGGAATCTCCTTCATTATCTTAGGAGGGTTTGTTTCTAAGCCGTCATATCCTTTCATATGCTCTAAATCTGAACATATAGCATTGAATACGGTACATGTCTTGTTATCTTGTATAAGCTTAACAATGCCTGATGAAGTTCCTCTGGAAACTTTAAATATTTCAACCTCTAAAGTAATATCTTTTGCTTCAATCCTATCTAAATACTGTATCGATGAACTTATTGCTACTGAGTGCGGTACTGATGATATTAGGGCCTTGTGCATAAGCGCATTTAAATATCCACCATGAGGTGTCTTACCAACAAAATATCTAGAATCGGGATTAATACTATAGGTATTTTCTGTGATAGTTTCTAATGACAAAGCATTTTGGAATTGATCAAATTGATTCATGATTTAACAATTTTAGTTCATAATTCCTTTTTATAAAAATTATCCAGAATATATGAATAATTTATTTGATATTGCTTGTAACTTTTCAAGTGATCGTTTTGACAGCGATTTAAATGAAGTTATTAAAAGAGCCAAAGATAATAAGGTAACAAAATTTTTAATAGTATCTGCTTCTTTAGAAGATACAAAAAAAGTTAACAACATATATAAAGATAATAAAGATTCATGTTTTTTTACTATTGGTGTTCATCCTCATAACGCAAATGAATTTAATTCCTCATCATCTCTTCAGATGAAACATCTTATTGAAGAATACAAACCTCATAGCGTTGGAGAAACTGGATTAGATTTTTTCAGAAATATATCAACTTACGAGGAACAATTATTTGCATTTGAACAACAAATTCAAATAGCCGTAGAAACGAACCTACCCTTATTTCTGCATCAAAGGGATGCTCATGATGATTTTATGAAAACCATTTCAAAATATAAAAATAATATTTCAAAGGCTGTTGTGCATTGTTTTACTGGAACACAAAAAGAATTAGATGATTATTTGGAGATGGGATTTCATATTGGTCTCACTGGCTGGGTATGTGATGAGAGAAGAAATGTCGAATTAAGAAAATCCTTGATCAATATTCCTATTGAAAAACTTATGATTGAAACTGACTGTCCATATTTAATACCCAGGAATCTCAAAGATAAACCAAAAAATAATAGAAATGAGCCCTCTTATCTTCCTCATATTGCTAGAGAAATTGCCTTATTAATAGATATTGATAAAGATAAGTTGATTGATATAACTTATAAAAATAGTTTGAACTTTTTTAGCTAAAAGTCTCTTTATCTAAATCAAACTCATTACAAATGTCATTTGTATCAGAGCCAATCTCTTTTGCATTATGTGTAATTGATAATTCATCATTTGAGAATCTTGGTGCTGGTGCTGGTTGATTAAATCCATCTATATCTATAAATGCATTTCTTGAAATATTATGCTCATGCACTTTGGCCTCGTTCATACTTAATACCGGCGTAACACAACCATCAGTATCTGAAAAAACTTTAATCCAATGATCCCTAGATTGTGATTTAATTTTAATTGCAATGATGTTCTTTAATTCTTGCCAAATAGATTGATCCATCTGTTTATTAAATCTAGGGTCTGTCAATTCTAATTTTCCTAATAAAATTTTATAGAATTGCGGTTCTATAGAACCTATAGCAATAAATTTGCTATCAGAGCATTCGTAGGTATCATAAAAATGTGCTGCTCCATCTAAAAAATTAGATTGTCTTTTATCCTTCCATATTCCCATTTCCTGAAGCGAGTAAAAAAAACTCATGAGAGAAAGACTCCCA
This sequence comes from gamma proteobacterium SCGC AAA168-P09, assembly GCA_000385055.1. Classification (GTDB taxonomy): domain Bacteria; phylum Pseudomonadota; class Gammaproteobacteria; order Magnimaribacterales; family D2472; genus SCGC-AAA076-P13. The sequence goes on along the minus strand of ARRL01000002.1, from coordinate 32,806 downwards.
TCAATCATAGCTGAGTCAATTACTTGACCTTTTCCAGTCCTAGATGAGCTAATAACTGCTGCTAATATACCCATTGCCAACATCATACCTCCGCCACCATAGTCACCAATAAGATTTAGGGGTATGGATGGTTTTGAACTTTCGCTGCCAATGGCATTTAGTGCACCCGAAAGGCTAATATAATTAATATCATGTCCTGCCATTCTGGACATAGGGCCATCTTGCCCCCAACCAGTCATCCTTCCATAAACTAAAGATTCATTTAATTTAAGACATTCTTTAGGACCTAATCCTAACTTCTCCATTACACCAGGCCTGTAACCTTCAAATATAACGTCCATTTGTTGAATTAATTTTTTTATCTCTTCAAGTGTTTTGGGGTTTTTTAAATCTGCAACAATACTTCTTTTTGATCGATTATGAATATCATATTTATTGTATGAGCCTTTTTGATTAATTCTGCTCAATCTAATAACATCAGCTCCAAGATCAGCTAATAGCATCCCACAGTATGGGCCAGGACCAATTCCTGAAAATTCTAATATTTTGATACCGTGTAGCGGGCCCATGTATCTATATTATTGGAAAACTTTAAATTTAACTAATAAATTTGGTAAAAGTGATAAGGATGATATAAAAGCTACTAACATTGCTAAAGCTGTAAATATTCCAAATAGTTGAGTTGGAAAAAAATTTGATAAAGACAAAATTGAGAAGCCTGTGGCTATAGTGGCTGCAGTATAAAAAATTGCTCTTCCAGTGGTCGTATGTGCATTCAATAGCGCCTGCTCTACTGACTGAGTAGCTTTCATCTCCTTCTTGTATCTATATATGTAATGAATCGTATTGTCTACAGCCATACCCACACTAATAGCAGCAACAGTTATTGTCATAATGTCTAAAGGTATTCTAAGCAAGCCCAATATTCCTACAACTGATGACGCAACAAATATATTAGGAATTAGTCCTATGACCATAATTTTAAAAGATTTAAAAATCAACAAAAGCATCAATGCAATAACACTAAATACTAGTGTTAATGACCCAATTTGTGATTGAAATAAAGACTGCAACATATTGTTATAAAGAACTGCTAATCCGGTCATTTCAAATCTTTCTTCTGGAAGATTAAATCTTGTTTGTAGATCGTAGTTAATTTTCTCTAATAAATCTTTGCGATTTAAGTTTTCAGCTGATTCGTTAACTCTTGTAGAAATTCTTACAATTGAGTCATCACTATTAATGTATGAATACAATAAAGTTTCTCTAATATCTTCAGGCAATACAGATCTGAGTAAAGCTAATTCAAGATCATTAAGATCTTTACCATCATTTATCATTCTTGCAAGCTTAATACCACTAGATACGCTTAAGACTTTTCCAATTTCAGGCAATGATTCAAGATAGTCATGGATATCTTCTAGTTCTGCCAATGAATAAACATTCCACCAATAACCAGAAGCATTACTATCATCGTCATCAAACAAACCATCATCAAAGAAATCATCTTCAATTAAATCTTCAGATATTTCTTCAAAAGGCTCTTTTATGATGATATCTAAAGTTGCAGTTCCACCAAGATTTTTATCAATTTCCAACATACCCTGATGTATCTCGGTCTCCTCGTCAAAGTAATCAATGAATCTATTTTCAACAATTAATTTTGTTGTGCCAAAAATTAAAATACAAAAAGTAGATGTAAAAACTAAATAGATAGAAAGTGAATTATTTTTAGCTATTGATAGAATTTTATTAGTTATTTTATGCAGTGATAGATAATCCCTGCTTTGAGACTCTTTTATAAGAGAAATAGCACTAGGCAAGAAGGAAAATGTAAAAATGAATGCAATTGAAATTCCGAATGCCATCATTTTACCAAATTCAATTACTGGCTTTAGATCGCCAAGCAACAAAGATAAGAAAGCCACTCCTGTTGTTATGGCAGCAAAAAAACATGGTAAAAACATTTGATTAACTGAATCTATAAGTGAGTTTTTATAATCCTTAGAATCTTTTTTTAACTCATTTATTTTTACTAAAACATGCACTGTCAAAGATATCGTTAAAATTAGGAGTAAAGCTATAAAGTTTGATGATACGACACTAATTTTCCAATCCATAAAACCTAAAAAGCCTGCAGTAACAAAAGTTGTAAAGAATGCATTTAGAATAGGAAGAATAACAAACCAAATATTTCCAAAAAATAAATACAACATAACTGCAAAAACTAAAGCAACGGCAGAGCCAAATACAACAAGGTCTGATTTTATATAGTCCATCATATCTGAAGTAATCATTGCGGGACCACCAAGATATAAGGTTGCTTCATTTTTATAGAAACCTAATATATTTCTTATTTCTTTAACCAGATTAGAATTAAATTTAGATTCATTGTCATTTAAGCTACTAATTCTTTGATTGATTGATTGGAGTTCTTGGACTAAAGATAATCTAACTTCTTTAGTTGTGGGCTCTTTAATGTTTAAAGTATCAAGTATCTCATACCGTTTATTTATAAGAAGATCATATTCATCATTGGCTCTTAGTACCACTTGCATTGCTGTGATACTACCGTCAGCACTAATAATTAAATCTTTATATATTGGATTGTTGATGATCTCATCTTTGGCAAGCTCTAAATCAATCCCTTCTGTAGTTAGATCCTTAAGGTTGTCTGATACTTCTGTGAGACTGACTTTTGGTTGAAAAAATATAGGGGCATCTAGCAGTGATAGAACAGAGTCCACTCCATCTATATTTGATAATTTTTGTTCAATTTCCTCAAGAGTTGATAATGCTTCTTTGGTGAATAATTCACTATTAGGTTCATAGGTAACAATAAGAAAACTTGAGTCACCAAACTCTTCTTCATTTTCTCTATATTTTTTTAATGCTAAATCACCCTCTAAAACCAAGGCATCTGATGATGCATCTAATTTAAAATTAGATATACCCTGAAATGCAAGAAAAATAGTTAAAAACACCAAAGCTAAGATGATAAGAGGTTTTGTTATTACAAAATTTGAATACTTATATATGAGATCTTTCATACTATCTATTTGCACACTCTGGTGATTCAAGAATAATTGGATTTAACTTAAACTCACTTTCATCAAATGCATGAATAGAAAGTGCATGAATTTTGGTCATTAAATTATCCAGTTTCTTATACACTAATTTATGTCTTTGAATCATGGTTAGATTGATAAAGTCTGAGCTCACTATAACTATTTTGAAATGGCTTTCTGATCCTTCTGGAACATTATGTAGAAAACTTTCATTAATAATTTTAAGAGAAGATAAGTTCATTGACGTTTTAAGAATATTAACTATTTGAGTTTCAATTGGGCCATTGCTCATATAAGAACAATTATAGATGAATATAACCTATAAGATTTATTTTTAATTAAGGATATTCTCTTTTAAGTAATTTATTATAAAAAATAGCAAAAATAATTATAAATAAAGCGCCTAGTGCCACCGGCATCAATACAAAGGATAAACTCTTGCCTCCAAGTATTGCAATAATAGGATTGGCTCCTGCTGGAGGATGAATGGAATTAAATAAAGTCATAACAAAAACAGATAAACCTACAGCAACTCCAAGTGATATAAATGAAGAACCCATTAGCATATAAATAACTACCCCGCTCAAGGCAGATAAGGTATGTCCAAAAAATATATTTTTAGGCTCAGCAAGAGGGCTTTTGTGAACTGCCATAACTAACACCATGGTTGCCCCAAAAGGAGGTATTAGCCATATTTCACCATAATCTGAAAAGTGTAATAGAGAAAGTAAGCTTATGCATATAAATGCTCCAATTGATGAATATAAATTATCAATTAACTTTTCCTTGTCAAACATAGAATAAGATTAACTTATTTTATATTTTTTAGATATATTACAGCCTGCTCAACCATCAAGTGGAAGTTGATCAATGTTTCCTATTAATAATGAAATTTCTTCCCATTTAAGCCACTCAATTGTGTTAAGGGATGCAGCATACTCAGCAGCCCTCAACATAGCAATAGTTTGCGCTTCATCTCCATATTGGGTAATTAAAGATATAGCTATATTTCTTATCTCATTTTCTGACATAACTTAAATTGTACTCAAGAATCTTTATAAAAATAGATTTATACTAATCAACATGAATATTTTATGGATAAAAGATGGCATTGTTGGCCATGAAAAGCAAGTTCAAAATCTTTTAAATGAATTATCAAAGTCAGTTAATTTAAAAATATTTGAGGCAAATTACCATGATGTAGGTAAGTTTAGGAGATTTTGGCAATCTTTAGAATTATTTGGAAATAAATATAAATACATGGCATCAGTAGTTGATGCAAATAAAAGGGTAAAACTTAATACAAATGAAATTAATCTTGTTTCTAACAATAATATAGATATTTTAATTGGGGCAGGTTCAAAGCCACAATTACAATTACTAAGAATTAAAGAATATTTTGAATTTAAAGAAAACAAAAACTTAAAAATTATAAGTATCTTATCTCCTAGCCTTCATAAAGATTATTTTGATGTTATTTGCGCTCCAAAACATGATAATTATAAATTTAAATCCAGAGAGAATATTATCTTTTTTAATGGATCTTTATCAAGAGTATCGGATACAGATCCTGATCAAAATATTGGATTTATAGGGGTTGGTGGAAAAAATAAACACTATATTTTTAATGAAAAAAAATTACTTAAACAAATTGAGTACGTAGTTAATTTATACCCTAAAAAAAAATGGAATATATTTACAACGAGAAGAACTCCTAAAACTATGACTGAAAAGCTTAATAAGCTTTCATCAAAATACAATCTAATCATTGATCAAGGAAATTATGATGAGCTAATAGAAAAAGCATCTGTAAAGATAGTTACACAAGATAGCGTTAACATGGTGTATGAATGCTTATCTACAAAAGGTAAAACATATTTATTTAATATGAAATATTGGCGAAAAAATAAAGTAGTAAATCAAATTAATGATTTACTTGAAAATGAAAATGTTGGTTATATTAGTTTTAATAAAATGGTAGATGGTTTAATGAAAATAAATCTTCAATCTCAAAATCCTCACTATGAAGTATTTGCTGAGGTTAAAAAAGTAGCATATAAGTTAATTAAAAAATTAGGATTAGATAAGAAAATAATTTAAGTACTCAACTTTTATTCGTACCTTAATGAAGTTGCAGGATCAAGGTTTGCTGCCTTTCTTGCTGGCCATATACCAAAAAATAGTCCTACCATTGCAGAGAAAGTTATAGAGCCAACTATAGCGCTTATAGGCATAGCAAAAGGCCATTCATTAAATGAAGCAAATAAATACAAAATGCTTGTTCCTAAAATTACACCCACTGTTCCACCAATTACACAAAGTAAAACTGCCTCAATTATAAATTGAAGCATAATAGCTTTGTAGGTAGCTCCTAATGCTTTTCTTAAACCAATTTCTCGAGTTCTTTCAGTGACAGAAACTAACATAATATTCATTACACCAATGCCTCCAACCACGAGACTAATACCAGCTATTCCTGCAATAAGTGCTGTAAAGATACCTGTGGCTTGTTTTCTTAAATCTGAATACTGACTGTAGTCATTAATTCTAAAATCATTATCCTCTCCAGGTCCAATATCATGTTGTGATCTCAGAATGCGCTCAATTGTCATCATTACTTCATCAACATTTGCATCTTTTTCAATAGCAATATTTAGGGAATCTAAATTCTTTGTTCCAAATAATCTTTGCGATCCAGTTAACAATGGGACATACAGCTCATCATCAGGATTTTGCCATCCTGTGCTACCCTCTTCAGTCAGAACTCCAATGACCTTATAAGAATTACCTGCTATCAAAACTTCTTTATTGAGAATCTTTGTAGCTGTAGTTTTTAACTCTTTTGGAACATCTGAACCTAAAACAACAACTTTTTTTCTTCCTAAATTTTCGTCTTCAGTAAAAATACGGCCATACTCAATTTCATAACCTCGAACTTTAAAATGTATTGGAAGGTTTGCTCTTATTCTTTCATTAATGTTTGCATTATTAAATTTTATTTGTCTATTTCTAGTTATATAGGGAGATACCATCCACTGATGATCATTATTTTTTTCTAAAGCTTGTGAGTCTTTAATGTCTAATGGGATTAATCCTTTTGTCACAGTGCCTCTTCTGTTTTGTCCTGGACTCACAACTAATGTTCTAGGACCAAAGTCATCTATTTGAGCATCAAGAGCCTTATTAGCACTTGAACCAATACCTATAACTGCAATTACTGCAGCTGTACCTATAATTATTGCAAGAGTTGTCAAAAATGATCTAACTATATTAGTGCGTATAGAAATAGTTGCTGATTTGAGTGATTCGTTAATTAACATTATCCAAAGCTAAATGAAGCCTGCACCCTTTCTTTAAACCTTTTCTGATAATCAAACAAACTCTTACTTGGCAGAATAAACACTACATCGTCTTGCTTTAAGCCACTTAAAATTTCAACATTTAATAAGTCAGATGCACCAATTTTAACCCACAAAAGCTCTGGTCCATTCTTTGTTTCTTTGATAACAATGAATTTATTAAAATTTTCTCCCTCTCTATAATCTACTAAAAATTTATCTACCGAATCTTTTGAAAGATTTAAAATATTAGCAGCTGAATGTATATCTTTTCTTGTTCTTAATGACATTGTTGGTGCGCTAACTGAGACATCTCTATTAAGCACTTCTATCACAACATCAGTGTTCATACCAAGTAGTAATAAATTTTCGTTATTATCAATGTCAATTAATACAGGAAAGGTTGTAACATTTTGTTCTATCATAGCCTTGGGCTCGACCTTAGTAACAGTACCAAAAAATTCTCTATCTCGATATGCCGCAACTTTTATAGAAACTATTTGCCCTATAGAAACTTTTCCAACATCAATTTCATCAACAAGTGCTCTTACTCTAACTTTAGATAAATCAGCCATAGTCATTAGGATTGTTCCACCACCAACCGCAGAAGTGGGTGAGGATATTACTTGCCCAACCTCAACAGTCCTAGAGATAATTGTTCCTTTAACCGGGGATCTTACAATAGTATCGTCAAGCGAAATTTTTGCATTTTCAAAAGTAACTTCAGTTCTTACTAGTGTTGATTTTGCTTGTGCAAAATTTTCTTGTATATCTTCAAAATCTTTATCAGAAATACTAGCCTTAGAATGTAACTCTTTGCCTCTTTCAAATTGTGACTGTGCATTTTCAAGTCTAACTTTTGCAGCTTCAAGATCTGATTTTGCTTGATCTAAGATATTTTTAGGTGTTCTTTGATCAATTTGGCCTAAAATAGAACCCCTCTCCACTTGATCACCCACTTCAGCTCCAAGAAATAAAACTTCACCTGATGCTTTAGATTTAATTTCAACAGAGGATATCGCTTCAATGATGCCAGAGGCCTCTATCGATAACTCAAGTTTTTTTTGATTAACAGATTCTTTTTTATAAAAAGTTGTTTCTTGGCTTGATTGATTATCTGTACCGCAAGAAGCTAAAATCAGCATTAAAGAAGATACCGTAAGGAATTTTTTATTCATAATATTTTTCATATTTACATTCTCACATCTGATTCGATAAGCCCATCCTTAATATTCACTATGCGCTTAGATTGCATGGCAACATGTTCTTCATGGGTAATTAATATTATAGTCTGTCCTTCTTGATTTAGTCCCTTAAATAAATTCATAACATCTTCACCTGTTTTGGAATCAAGATTACCAGTAGGCTCATCTGCAAATAGTATACTTGGTTTATTTACAAGAGCTCTTGCTATAGCAACTCTTTGTTGTTGCCCCCCCCGATAGTTCTGATGGCCCATGATTAATTCTATCTGAAAGTCCTACTTGTTCGAGAACATATTTGGCTCTTTTTTCTGCTTCATTCATATCTGCTCCTGCATATCTCATAGGTAGTAATACGTTATTGAGGGCAGAGTTTTTTGCCAACAAGTGAAACGATTGAAAAACAAATCCAATTTCTTTATTTCTAATGATTGCTAGTTGATCGGCATTAAGGTCGTTAACTAATTGATTATTCAAAAAATATTCACCACTAGAAGGTGTGTCTAAGCATCCAATAATATTCATTAAGGTTGTCTTGCCTGAACCTGATGGCCCCATAATAGAAATAAACTCACCTGATTCAACATTTAAATTAATTCCTTTTAATGCATGAACCGTTTCTGAGCCAACCTCAAAAACTCTTTTTATATTATTTGTTTTAATAATCATATATTGAGAGATTATATACCCAAGACAGACTTATTGTTTCGAATATCAAAAAGCAGCGATATCAGTCTGCTCATTTCCAATTATTAATGCATGTATATCATCAGTTCCTTCATATGTTTTAACCGCTTCAAGATTCATACAGTGACGAATAACATGATACTCATCACTAATTCCATTACCTCCATGGATATCTCTAGCAACTCTTGCTATGTCTAACGCTTTTTTACAATTATTTCTTTTCAACATTGATATCATTGCTGGCTTCATCTCATTAGAATCTATAAGTCTTCCCAGTCTTAAGACTGATTGGAGTCCTAAAGATATTTCAGTTTGCATGTCAGCTAATTTCTTTTGTATTAACTGTTTAGATGCAAGCGGTTCTCCAAATTGATTCCTATCTAAAGAATATTCAAGCGCTGCATTCCAACAAAATTCAGCAGCACCTAATGCACCCCAAGCAATTCCGTATCTTGCCATATTAAGGCATGAGAATGGACCGCGAAAACTCTGAACTTCTGGAAGTACTTTATCTTTAGGTACAAAAACATCTTCTAGAAAAATTTGACCAGTTACTGACGCCCTTAGGGAAAATTTTCCTTCAATAATAGGTGTCGATAGACCCTTAGCATCTCTATCAACTATGAAGCCCCTCAAGACTCCCTGTTTATCTTTGGCCCAAACAATGAGCACATCTGCAATAGGTGAGTTTGTTATCCATGTTTTTGAACCATTTAGAACGTAGCCACCATCTTTTTCAACTGAGTATGTTTTCATTGATGATGGATCTGAGCCAGCATCTGGCTCAGTAAGACCAAAACATCCTATCAATTCTCCTTTTGCCATTTGAGGCAAGTAGTAATCCTTTTGTTCTTCTGATCCAAATTTATAAATAGCATGCATTGCCAAAGATGTTTGTACGCTGTATGCAGACCTATAACTTGAATCTACTCTTTCTATCTCTCTGGCTATTAGGCCGTATGATACATAATTTGCTCCAGCGCATCCGTAACCATTGATAGGAGCTCCCAAGAAACCCATTTCCCCCATTTCTTTGTATATACCTTTATCAAATACTTCATTTCTATTTGCTTCGATAATTCTCGGCATTAATTCTTTTTGACAGTAATCCCTAGCAGAATTCATTACTGCTAATTCTTCTTCAGATAATTGGTTTTCAAAAAGTAATATATCTTTTATTTTCATAGATTTTTATATTTTTTCTATTCTTATGATACCAAATCTAGGCATAGAGAACATAATTGAAAACTTGAGCAGTGACTCTTCTACAACTTCAATCATTCTATTTGAATTACCACAAATAATTATTAATGGAAAATAATCTTGATATCTATATACAAAATCAATTACTAATTCAGATACAAATTCATGTTTTTCACCATGGAGATCTAAATGCGTTATTCCTTTTTCTTTAAATACAATCATACTTTGTTATTATAATCTATATGGCTAAGTTTCATTTTTTCTACTCAACAATGAATGCTGGTAAATCTACAGCATTGCTTCAAACTAATCATAATTTTGAGGAAAATAATCTTAAGACACTACTGTTCTTGCCTAGCGTAAATAACATAAAAAATAAAAGCATTATTAAATCTCGTATTGGTATAAAAAAAGAAGCAATTCTTGCTAATAAACTATTTAATTTTTATGACTATACAAAATTAAATATAAGCACAAATTTAAAATGTGTATTAATTGACGAAGCACAATTTTTAACAAAAAATCAAGTTAATCAATTGTCGAAAATAGCAGATAATTTGAACATACCTGTTATGTGTTATGGTTTGAGAACAGATTTTAGGGGCAAGTTATTTGAAGGTAGTAAAATGCTATTATCAATAGCTGACAACTTACATGAATTAAAAACTATATGCACAATGTGTACAAAAAAAGCTACCATGGTTGTAAGACTTGATAAAAATGGAATCGTTGAAACGAAGGGAGATATTATAAGACTAGGGGGAGATGATATGTATAAATCTGTTTGTAGGAAACATTTCAGAAAACTAACAAATTTGATTTAGGTTACTTTTTACAGGAATCTAAAAATTTAATACTTTCATCATAAAGAGTTTTATAATGTTCGTATGTCAGGGTGTTAGAAAAATGATCCGCCTCCTCTAAGACAACTAATTTATGCTCTTTGTTATATTTTTTAAGCTCTTCAGAATATTTGTAAGCATGTTTAATAGGCACTCTTTGATCATTGCTACCGTGGACTATTAGAATTGGAATTGAGACATCTTGAACAACTTCAATTGGAGAAATACTTCCATTAAAATAGCTTTTTTGACGAATTTCTTGAGCACCTCTTAATCTGTCTAAAAAATACCCTTTTTGTTGATTAAGATCTGTTACAGGAGCTCCAGCTATTACACAATTATAAATATCATGTTTATTTGTTGCAGCAATTGCAGCATAGTAACCACCATTTGACCAGCCAAACATATAAACATTATCTTTATCTACTCTTTTTTTCTCAATAAGATATTTGGCGCCCCAATCAGCATCATCTTGCATTAATAATCCACCCTGACCACCATCAATAAAGGATTTTTTATGGAAATTAATACCATACCCATAAGAGCCTCTATATTGTGGCTGCAGTACCATATAACCATTATTAGCAAAAAATTGAGGCCATGTATCATATGTAATATTTTCTTGGACAAAAGGGCCGCCATGAGGCATGACGATTAAAGGGAATGGGCCCTTGCCTTTAGGTACATGAAGATAAGCCGGTATTGAGAGACCATCAGATGAAGGATATTTGATATATTCTAGAGATGCTAGATTATTTGATTCTAAGAAGGGTTTTTCCTCTCCAACTTTTATAAACGAATTATTGTGAAAAAGATAATATGTTCCAGGGTCATTTGGAGCCTGGTTCTGAACCACAAGAGTTTTACTATCATAACTTGAAGAGACAATCCTAACTTGATAAGAATTTGGAATAATACCCTCAAGCTGATAATACAATGCCTCAACCTCTAAAGATAAATTACCGCTTAAGTATATTCTTTTAAGCTTATCAGTATAACTAGTAATGCCTATTAGTGTATTAGGATGAGACCCTTGATTAAAATGATATAAAGGTCCATATATATCACTGTCGTTTAGTCCAAAAATTTTAGAAACAAACTTCTTATTTTTGATATTATATTTCCATAAAGAACTTTTATCTTCACCATTGTTAGCAATAACATATATATCATCTTTAAATTTATTAGTTCTTAATACTCTAAAATCTTCAAAACTATCCTCATGCATTCTATGATATTCAACCCAAGTAGATGAGCCAGTAGGTCTGTAATACCAAATATATTCACCTGATTGAATATCAAAACCTGTGGCACTTATTGGATTAGCATCATCATCAAACCTTATATTTCTATAAGTCCCACTAGAACGTAGTATTAGCTTTTTTTTGTCAGTTTTAAAGTTATATAAATAATATGCAGGATTCTTAAATGATTGCCCTCTTTGTGCTTCAGCATATGAAATAATAACTTGATCTTTTTTTGTTGGAAGAATATTAATTAGTCTTGTTGAAAAAACCTTACCTGAGCCAACAGATCTATCATTATCTAGTTCTTTAAATTTTTGTGTTTTCACATTTAATAGAGCCGTTTTATAATTAAAAACTCCAGCATTAAAACCCTCTATACCCTGTCGAACTTGTTGACTAAAAAGCACCACCATGTGTTGATCACTTACCCAATAATAATTTTCAACATCCATTTTTTCACCACCTATAACAATAGGTGTTTTAGATAGATTGTCAGTTTCTAAAATGTGAATCTCTTTGGGAGAGGTTCTAGAAGGTATCTTTTCAAAAGATAAATATTTGCCATCAAGTGAAACCTGGACATCATTAATGCCACTTCCAACAGCCCAATATTCATTTGGATAAGGCTCAGCAGAAATGATATTTAAGGAAAATAAAAATAATATTGAATATTTATATTTCATAATTTAAGTAAAAGAAAAAAGCACGACCAGGTCGTGCTTTTTAAAATTAAGATTCTTTAGAATGAATATCTTACGTTAAAGAAGAAATTTCTTCCATTCAAATTATAACCATATCCAAGAGGAGTATTACTTTTTGATGAAATCTCACTTGGATCAACCATTGGAGGCTCTTTATCAAAAACATTTCTTACACCTAAACCTAAAGTTAGATTATCTTTATAATAGTATAGGGAGGTATTGTGAGTAACATATGCTTTAATAAAGCCTATATCTCTACATAAGACATCACCAACCTCTACCTGATTTAAATTAGTGGAGGAAATATCTTTTGTAGCACCATAACAGGTGTCTGAAAAAACCTCATCTCCATCCTCATTTCTTGTGCTTTCACCGCCGTTAGCGCTACCCCAGTCATCTAATGCATCTTCATCTTGATCAACTCTAGAAAGATAATTAGTTTGCCATGAGAATCTGTAGTCACCAAACTCAACAAAAAGTCTTGAAAAAATATTATATTTAGGGAAACCAGGCTCTCCAGCATAATCTTCAAAATCTGCATTACCCTCGTCATCTACATAAAGAAGAGATCTTTCTCTTACAGTGTTTGCATTTATATCAATACCAAAATCATAGGTATTTCCCATTAATTCAATGGAGGAAGTATGAAGAATATTAAGATCAACACCTCGTGCAATTTCTGCATCTCTATTTAAGAAACCTGTTTCAATATTAACTATTTCGTTTGTATTAGGATCTCTTTCAATCTGATTACAGAATGTACTTTGTTGATTTGGTACGTTCACATAACATTGATAGTTAACATATCCAGGACTTAATTCAACAATAGAATTATTAACTTCGATATCATATCTAGTTAGTCCAATAGTTGTAGAGGTTGATCCGTCTGAATCTTTAAACAGTGATGAATAAGGGATGTCATAAACAAGACCAAAAGTAGCACTTTTTGATGTTTCACTGTTTAAGCCTTTCGCCCCACCAGTAGTAAAGTCAGAACTGTATGGATTATTCTTGTATGAGTTAGTACCTAAATCATCATCTAATAAATCATGGCCAAACTGAATTGGATCTAAGCCAGCAGCAATACAGTTTGCAAGTGTTTGTTGATCTCTGAAATCCTTAGATCTATCATATTCATAACCAGATTCTGCAGATAGTACTACAGCTGCTCGGGGTGCCATACAATAATCGTAAATACTTGTATTATCTTGCTCTTCTCTAAGAGCAGACTCACGAAGGTTTGGCGCTCTAAAAGCTGTACCATTTGTAGCTCTAAGTAATAAATCAGGGATTGGTCTATATGACATTTTAACACTAAATGTTTTACCCGAGTCTGTAGATTCATCTTGAGTAAAGTAATTTTTATTTGTTGTAGATGTATGTCTACCAGAAAATTCAACATTTAATTCTTCAGCAAATCTAACACCAGCTAATAAAGGCATAGCTAACTCAAAATAAGCCTCATCATTTGTTTGCTCTCCTTTGGCCCCACCGTTAGATGTAAATCCAAAAAACAAACCATTGTCTGCAATAAAGTCAGGCTGCGAATCAATCTCTAATATCTGTTGCTCAATCCCGATAACTGCGGCAACTTCACCAGCTGGAAGTGAGCCAATAATACCTGTAGCATAGGCACCAAAAACATCTTGCGTAATTGTTGTATCAAATATAGATGAATCCATTAAATAGTCTCTCTCAGCCTGTGTTGCAAAATCTCCACTTATACCCTCAAATATAGAAGGTGCAAATAAATTAACAGCTACACAACCGTCTGCAACATCAGCAGTTATTTCACCAACAGAACCGGTAGCATCACAAGAACCATTAGGCAGCAGGGTTCCGCCAAATTCCCAATCACCATAACTTGGATCATCTCCGTAAGGTGCTGATGGATCATATCCTAGAGCAAAAGATAATCTATCGCCTCTTATACCATCTCTGTAAGACTTACCAACAGACTCAGTGGAAGTGAAAGCTGCCTCATATGTCCAATCAGAAAATGATCTAAAATTAATATCTAAATCTCCTCGAGCCCCAATAACAAAACGTTCTTGTTCAACCTCAGTTGAAACTTTAGTTCTGTCACCAATAATTGAAACAAAAGGCATTACAGGAATAGGTCCTGCATCACCCTCACATGTAGTACCATAATATACGGGAGCGTAATAACAAAAGTATGAAACAGATGTATCAATCGCACCGGTATCAGGATCAACGTCTACACCCCACCAGTCACGGAATCCGTAATTAGGAGCAGGACCATATAGTGCCTCATAACGAGCATTAGAATCTGCAATAAAATCTGGATTTGCATAAATATATCCACCCATAGCATTACAATCAAATCCCATTTCTGAATTTGGATTACAAACATTATATTCATAATCTGCATCCACCCATGGATTTAATTGCGAATTTCCATAATTACTATATGTCTCTCTTTTACCTTTTTGTATTTCAAAAAATAAGGTTGTGTTCGAATTGTTGTCTAAAGTGTATTCACCATAAGCCATGAAAGATTGTCTATCAAATTCTGGATACATTGTAGAGTGAAGATCATTACCATTGGTATTAAAATACTTTCTTGTATAATCAGTAACCCCATCTCTTGGGTTAATATCTACTTCAACAGCATTTCCCATTGACTCTGGAAACCATCCAGTAGCATTCGGATTAACACTTTCATATCCACTTCCAAAACCGTCTCTATATGCCATTGTCCACGGACCAAATGGAAGATATGTAGCAACTTTACCTACCGTAAATTCAAACTGACAATCTAATACATAGTCACCATATTGAACATTGTAGTAAACATTTTTTGTTCTTATATCACCATCTTCAGTTATTTCATAATCTACAGTACAATCATCTGTCCAGGGTCTGTCTGCAAATTGAACTTCCTTATTGGCAACTCCCTCTAATGCCATACCAAAGAAACCTCTATCAAAACTTTTTCCATAAGCTAAGCTTAGCGTTACATCTTCACCAATACCGGATTGATGTGGTGAGTCATTTGCATATATTTCAAACTCAAAACCATCAAAATCAGATCTTAAAATTGCATTAGACACGCCAGCAATAGCATCAGAACCATAAACTGATGATGCTCCGTCTAGTAATAGTTCATACCTTTGAACTAGTGCACTTGGTAACAAGTTAAGGTCGGGAGAAGAAGGAGCTCCTTCAACACCAGCTGGACCAACTCTTCTGCCATTAATCAATACCAAAGTTCTTCCAGCTCCCAAACCTCTTAAAGAAATAGTTGATGATCCAGGTCCATTATCCAAGCTGAATCCTGAGAAAGATAAGTCTACTTGCTGACCACTAGCTGTTGGACTTTCTTGTAATATAGAAGCAGCATCAATCAAACCTACCTCTCTTGAAATTTCTGTGCTTAATATTTGGAGTGGAGCAATTGATGTAAAAGTACTCTTTTTAATTCTTGAGCCAGTTACTACAACTTCCTCATAATCTTCTTCATTAACATTTAGAGAAGAGCTTGACCCCTCATCTATAACTTCTTCATTGATTACAACCTCTTCACTTTCCTGAGTGCTAACATTATCCTCAGTAATTTCAATGTCATTGTCTGAAATAACAAAAAATGGTACTGCTAAAAATAAAGCTAATAATAAATTACGGTTTTTCATAAATATCCCCAAATATGATTATATATATATTGCAAAAAGCCTAAAAAACTTGTGCGTATTGTTGATGTTATTAAAGAATCATACTTTTTACAAGAGTTTGCTAACAATAAAAATTATATATATAAATTAATAATATTTAATTACAATGATTAAAAAAAAATTAAAGGAGCCGCATGAACTATAAAAATAAAAAATATTTATTAAAAAAGCGACCTGTCGGTATGCCTACAGATGATTGCTGGGGAATTGATTATGAAGATATTAAGGGCATTTCAGCTAATGAAATTATAATAAAAACAGAATATTTATCTATAGACCCCTACATGCGAGGCAGAATGAATGATGGAGTTTCATATGCCTCACCAGTAAAAATTGGTGAAATAATGGTTGGTGAAACTGCAGGTACTGTAATTGAAAGTAAATCAAATTTATACAACGTTGGTGATAAAGTTTGTGCTCATTGCGGTTGGCAAACTTATATTAAAACAAAGGATACTAATCCAACTCTAATTCGAATTCCAAGTAATAATATAAATCTATCATCGTTTTTAGGAGCTTTGGGTATGCCTGGAAGAACTGCATATTTTGGTCTTAAAAATGTAGGTAAACCAAAAAAAGGAGACACATTAGTGGTATCTGCAGCATCAGGTGCGGTTGGAAGTATTGTAGGACAATTAGGTAAAATAGCTGGCTGTCTTGTAATTGGAATTGCTGGAGGTTCAAAAAAATGTGATTTTGTTAAAAATGAATTACATTTTGATGACTGTATTGACTATAAATCAGAAACATTTTCAGATGATTTAAAACATGCATGTTCTAATGGTATAGATATTTATTTTGAGAATGTGGGCGGTATCGTAACTAGAGAAATTGCTCCGTTGTTAAATCAAGGATCAAGAGTTCCTATATGTGGATATATATCAAAATATAATGAAAAAGATATATTAAATACAGAAACCCCTTTTCATGTTTTTGGAAATCTTAATCCAAAACCTTTCCATAGATTTTTTGTTGTAACTGAGTGGGCTGATCAGTGGGAAGTTGCTACTAAAGAATTGCTTGAATTAGTTAATGAGAATAAAATTTTTTACAGAGAAACAATTACCGATGGTTTTAAAAATGCTCCACAAGCACTGAGAGACGTATTAAGCGGTAAAAATTTTGGAAAACAAATTATTAAAATTTAAATATTAATACTTCCTTTCATGTACTCTATAGCCTTGCCCCCGATTAGCACTCTGCTGCCTTCTAATTCACAGAACAATTTGCCTCCTCTTGATGAAAGTTGTTTTGCCTTGAATTTCTTTTTTCCAGTTAACTCTGCCCAAAATGGGACTAATGATGTGTGGGCTGATCCAGTTACAGGGTCTTCATCAACACCGGTAGATGGATAAAAACATCGTGAAACAAAATCACAATCATCACCTGGACCAGTAACAATAAGTCCCCTTGCATCAATTTCTTTAAGTTTTAAGAAGTCAGGTCTCAAGTTAAGAATTTGTCTTTCTGAATCTAATTTAATTAAATAGTCATCTCTACCGCGGTAAATATGATCGAACTTATATCCAATTGCAGATTCAATTATTGTTGATGTTTTTTTTCTAATTAAAAGATCTTTAGGGAAGTCTAAAAAATAATAATCATTATCTTTATGCACTCTCAAAACTCCATGTTTTAGTGAGTTAACTTCAAATATATTTGAAGACTCATCAGAATGGTATTTAAAATATGCGAATGCAGTTGCTAATGTTGCATGACCGCAAAGATCAATTTCACAGCTAGGAGCAAACCAGCGAATATGTAACTTACCATTTTCTTTTCTTATGAAAGCTGTTTCTGATAAATTATTCTCTGAAGCAATGTTTTGCATTAAAACAGAATCGTTTATTTGTGAAAAAATTACAGCAGCAGGATTGCCTGAAAAAAGTTTATCTGAAAAAGCATCGATATAATAAATAGGTGTCGCCATTTCCCTATAAACTCAATGCCTCTCTGACAGAGCTATGAACAACTTTACCATTTTTTATATTTAATCCATTTGCCAGATGGATATTTTCCTTTAAAGCCAGATCAACACCCTTGTTAGCCAACTCAAGAATATATGGCAAGGTTGCTTTATTTAAAGCTTCGGTGGCAGTCAAAGGCACTGCCCCAGGCATATTTGTAACACAATAGTGAATTACTCCATCTTTTACATATGTTGGATTGTCATGAGTTGTTGGAATGCTGGATTCAAAACACCCTCCCTGATCGATTGAAATATCAACAATAACTGCCCCTTGTTTCATTTTTCTAAGCATATTGTTTGTAACAACCTTTGGAGCCTGTTTGCCTAGAACGTAGACTGATCCGATAACCAAGTCAGAGACCTTTAATGCTTCTTCAATTGATAGTTCAGTAGATTCAATATATTCAATATTATTGTTTCCAAATGTTTTTTGAAGATCCTTAAGCTTTTCTTTTGATAGATCTATTACTTTTAAATAAGCTTTATTATTGATGGCTTTTTTAATAGCCTCTGTTCCAGCAACCCCAGCACCAATAACAGTGACTATTCTCGGATCAATATTTTCTATTTCTCCGATAAGAGTTCCCATACCGTTATATGGTTTTAGCAGATGATAGGATCCAACAATAATACTTAACTGGCCAGCAATAGAACTCATTGGTGACAATAATGGCATGGACCCATCTTCAGCTGTAACTGTTTCAAGCGCAATACCTGAGATACCTGTGGAAGTTAAATCAATAGCATTTTTTTTATTACCTGCTAAATGCAAATAAGCAAAAACAGTATGATTTTCATTTAAATATTTGTATTCTTCAGGGATTGGCTCTTTTACTTTTATGATGAGTTCCGACAATTCGTAAACTTTTTCTGGACTTGTTAAAATTTTAGCCCCAGCATTCTCATAATGCTCATCTAAAAAACCAATTTCTGCACCTGAATCTTTTTGTATATATACTTGATGGTTGGAGTTTGAGAGAATTTGGACAGAGCGAGGGGTTAACCCTACCCTATATTCATTATTTTTTATCTCTTTGGGTACACCTATTTTCATTAATTGAAATCTTTATAAACCTTACCCTCTTTCATCACAAAAGAAATATCCTCAAGAGCAGTAATATCCATAAGTGGATTTGAATAAACTCCAACAATATCTGCGTTATAACCTTCTTTTATTTGGCCAACTTTGTCCAAACCAAAAAGTTTAGCGGTGTTGATTGTTGAAGCCTGTATTGCTTGAAGAGGAGACATTCCCCAATCAACCATATATTTAAATTGCTTTGCATTATCTCCATGATTATAAATACCAGCGTCAGTTCCCAATACCATTAGAGCGCCCATTGAATTTGCTAATTTGAAGTTTTCTCTTTGAATGCGTCCAACCTTTCTTTCTTTAGCTAAAGATTCTTCCAAGATTCCCTTCTTCGCACCTTCTCCTAGGATGTAATCAGATACATATATATCCATAGATAAATAAACATTATTTTCTATAGCTAATTTAATGGTATCTTCATCGATAAAGCTTGCGTGCTCAATCGAATCTACACCAGCCTTTATGGCTGTTTTAATTCCCTTAAGACCGTGCGCATGAGCTGCAACCTTCATACCATGACTATGAGCTTCATCAACAATGGCTATCATTTCATCTAAAGTAAATTGCTTCGCATTTGGGTCTGTATTTTTAGACATTACTCCGCCAGTAGCTGTAAATTTAATAAGATTTGCACCATATTTTCTATTAACTCTTACAGCTTTTCTGGCCTCCCAAGGACTATCAACAATGCTATGCTTTTCTGATTTACCGTGGTTATGAAATGGCAATAGGTTGTTATCACCATGACCACCTGAAATACTAAGAGTTGGTCCGGAAACTAACATTCTTGGACCATCTACAACACCCTTTTCAATAGCATCTCTTAAAGCAACATCAGCAAACTGACCAGCACCAACATTTCTTACTGTTGTAAATCCTGCTAAAAGAGTGTTTTTAGCGTTTTTAGCACCATATAAAGTTGCCAGCTGAGTTGATTCAGCCATTGAGCTATAACCATTAAGCTCATTATTTCCAATTAAATGAACATGGGCATCCATTAAACCTGGCAAAAGAGTCATTCCCTCTAGTTGTATTATTTTATTTTTTCCTAGAGTAGGTTTTTTATTTGATACAGATACTATTACTCCCTCTTTAATGTGGATATTAGCCTCAATTAGTTTTCCAGTTTGAACATCTAAAATATTTTTTGGTACTAAGATATATTCATTACTTAATAAATTTATTGAAGTTGCGAAGATTATTAAAAAAGTCTTTAATTTATAAATTGTAATTTTCATAACTTCATATTATATAGATTTCTAAGAATATAAAATGATTATTTCTTTAAAGCTATTTTTCTTAAATGAACAATCTATGTTCTTAAAAAAAAGTGGCATAAGAATTGCACCAATAAAAATATTAAACACTTAATAAGGACCAATATGAAAAAAATATTTTTAACAACTCTGCTAGCAATACCAGGTTTTTTAGTAGCCGATATTGAAATAAAAGAAGGGTATTCTGTTAATGGATCAATATCCTCAACTAGAAACACATCAAAGTATGCCTCTGTAGAAAAATGTAATGCCTATGCTGATACAAGAAGTAAAGTCGTTGCCTTTACCTATAACTCAAAAAAAAGACAATGCACATTATTTAAAAGTGTAAGAGGTTTAAAAGAAGATTCAGTGTCAACTTCAGGAATACTTAAAACAAGTTAACTATAAAGAGTTGATTGAGAACTGCTTATTTTTACATTTAATTATGTAAAGATTTTTTTACAAATTAATCTTGTAATTATTTAAAAATGCTATAAATATAGCGAATGCAAATAAATAATTATGTAGGTTGGGAAGAATGGGTTAGCTTACCTGAGCTCAATCTTCCCGCTCTTATAGCAAAAACTGATACAGGTGCTGACACTTCAGCACTTCATGCTTTCAATATCCAAACATTTGGTAATAAGGACAACCAGATGGTCAGATTTGGCATTAACCCTATAGAGACAGATGAAAGATTTTCAATATTTTGCTCTGCCAAAATTATTGATCAAAGAAATGTAACATCTTCAAACGGGATTACAGAACTTAGGTATGTTATTGAAACAGATATTGTAGTAGGTGGAGTTATAAAGAAAATACCCATAACTTTGACGAATCGTGAAAATATGAAATATAAAATGATCATTGGTAGAAGTGCCCTTGATGGTTTTCAAATTTCAGCTGATAAAAGTTTTTTACAAAAAGTCCTAAGCTATGACTCATATAAAAAAATTAAGAAGAACGGTCATAGACGATCTTTAAGAATTGGTATATTAAGTTTAGAACCAAACAACTACTCAAATTTAAAAATTATCGAAGCATCTGAACAGAATGGTCATTTTTGTGAAATTCTAAATACAAAAAGATGTTATTTAAATATCGAATCTGATAAGCCAGAAGTTCATTATGACGGTAAGGTATTACCCCACTACGATGTGATCATTCCAAGAATAGGCCCATCAATAACTAAGTATGGAATGGCTGTAGTAAGACAATTTGAAGCCATGGGCACATTTTGCTTGAATTCTTCGTCATCAATAGGTACTTCAAGAGATAAATTAGCTGCACATCAAGCTTTAGCAATAAATAGAATTCCTATGCCTGATACGGCCTTTGCAAACTCACCTCGTGATACTGAAAATATTATTGATTTAACTGCTGGCGCACCTTTGGTTGTTAAATTGCTCGAAAGCTCTCAAGGTAAAGGTGTAATTTTAGCTGAAACAAAAAAGGCAGCCTCGAGTGTAATAAGCGCTTTTCAAAAACTTAATGCACCCTTCATAGTTCAAAACTTTATAAAGGATTCAAATGGGTCAGACTTAAGATTGTTTGTTATAGGTGGGAAGGTTATTGCAAGCATGATGCGCTCAGCATCTGATGATGATTTCCGTTCAAATCTTCATGTGGGTGGGAAGGCAAGTAAGGTTAAAATAACTCAGGATGAAAGAAAAATTGCAAAGCAGGCTACAAAAGCTATGGGATTAAATATCGCTGGAGTTGATATTTTACGCTCAAGTGAAGGACCTAAAGTTTTAGAGGTTAATAGCTCTCCTGGTCTTCAAGGCATTGAAACGATTAATAATATAAATGTAGCATCTATGATAATTGACTATCTTGAAAAAAGACTCGGGTTATCAAAAATACAATAATGGTGGAGCTAGGCGGGATCGAACCGCCGATCTCTTGCGTGCCACTCAAACAGTCATGATATCCCTACCTAAGCCAAAACCACATCCTTTAAGGCATTAGCAGTTTGGTTCGCTTTCGTATCTCAATTACGTGGCAAATACGTGGCTTAAATCTTCTTTTCTATGGATATCTCTTCTCTAGATAAACTTCTTTTCGTATCTAGAATCCATAGTTTGTATTAAAGCTTTTTGCTAATAGCCTTCTGCTACTCCCTCTGCTACTCCTTGTCTTATTTTTTATACAAACTTTTTGATTCGTCTACTGGGCATAGAAGATATGAACCATCTACTCTACATTCTTTCATAATCATTACTAAACATACTGCTATAACACTTAATAAAAATTTCATAATCTCTCCATAATTTCGTTTCACTAACTTTATCAAAAATGGACATTAAATTTTGTGATCTGTCGCTAAGAGATAACGAAGATTTTTATAAGAACAGTGTTCTCTTCTTTGGCGCAGTCAATTATTTAACCCTAGACCGGTTTAACAAAGTTCTTGGTAGATACTCTCTAAGATTTGGCACTGCTGTTTAATATTAAACAATCTGTTTGTGCGTTCAACACCCGCGCTAGAAAACGAAGTTCTTAGAGGATTTGACTTCAATAACGTTAATAGGTTTTTTGCTAATTGCTCGATATTTTTTTCGGGGGACAATAGCCCTGTAACGCCATGTTCTACAGCTTCACTTACACCACCTGTATCAAACCCTACCACTGGAGTTCCCATAGCCTGTGATTCCATGCAAACAGTTGACATTCCTTCTTCATTGCCTCTGTCAATTTTTACACTAGGTAAGCAGGTTAGCCAAGCTGAAGACATCAACGCTTTTACTTGAGTTCTGTTTTGCGCGCCTATGAAAGTGATGTTTCTATAGTCTGCACTTAATGTCACTAGTTTTTCTTGATACTTGCCATCACCCGCGATGATTAGTTCAGCCTCAGGTAATTGTGCTTGAACTATTTTCATTGCTTGTATCAAATACTGGCAACCCTTTTGCTCTATCAATCTGCCAACAAATAAAATAGTTGGCTGTTCACTTTTTTGACCCACTGATGAAAAATACTGGGTATCAATGCCAATATAATGCTGGATGATTTTTTCTGGTGGGCATCCTGCTTTTAATAGCTTGTTTTCAATGAACTTAGACACGGCAATTACTTTTGATGACTGTTGGAATACTATCTTGCGGTGCTTTTTATTATATGAGAATTTATCTCTTTGAGTGATATCAGAACCATGGAAAGTAGTAATAAGAGGTAAGTTCAATTTCTCTGCGATTGGACTACAATAATACCCCCCTTTCCCAAAATGAGCATGGATAAGGTTTGCTGATAAATTGGTAAGTACGGTTTTCCAGGTAGGCATTAAATGCTGCATACCATCAAGCATTAATCTTGATATAACCGGGAGTGCTTCGTATTGTTCTTGCACGCAGGTAGATTGACCATCAATTAAATCGATACCGCTTTTGTTACTCCGTAAACCAATGTAAATAGGTTGAAAATTAGGAAGGTTATTTCCTTGGGCCGCCACAAAGGTATTGGACAAAGGCAAAACGCGCTTGGTAAATATGAGTACCTTGTTAGCCATCAAGATTTACTATACTTTAATTTATGTACACATATACTAATTACTATTGCTCTAGCAAACATTATCTTTTTCCATAACGCATTTGTACTGCCTTAAACAATCTACTAGGCTTGGGATCTAACTCAGCTTTGAGCACCTTCGCAACAAGATTCATTTATTTGTGGAGTTATTGCTACCCCTCATGCTGAATATCCCGATAACATGGCACGATTGTTCTCGCTACGCTCAGTTCGATTGGCAGTAATATTAAGCAATATGGTATCATTTTATTAGAACAGATTCCTTTTTTTGGCTTACTTATTTATCATGATAGAAACAAAAACATTTTCACCAAATAGCTTTAATAGCTTTGCTATACAAGCTTATCGTTTAGTGCTTGGTCGTATTTTACCACAGTCATTGTTTCGCGATAAAATACCTGCTGAAGTAGATCGCAAGGCAGTAAAGGGAAAGTTTGATTTAGAAATTGTTAGTCACTGCTGGGGTTATGCCAACATGTTAACCTATCAATTAAGTTCGTTTGTAAACTATCCACCAACAAAACTAAATTTAACTGTGACCGTTTTTTATGCTGAAGAAGATACTAAAACAAAGGCTACATTGGACTTCTTTAGTCAAATAACCATGCCAAATATTACTTGGAATTTCCACCCACTTTCCAAAGGAAAACTCTTTAGACGTGGCATAGGCCGAAATATGGCTGCGCGGTCAACAGAATCTGACTGGATATGGTTTACAGATTGCGACATTATCTTTTATGAGAACTGCTTAGACTCACTCGCCGATAGTTTACAAGGCGAGAAAGGTTCATTGTTTTTTCCTAAAGAAGAAAAAATCACTGAGATGTTAAAAGATGATGACCCATTATTGTCAAATGATGCCCAACCACAAGTTATCGATATAGAAACAGAAAATTTCAGTTTATACGAACGTGATAAATCCCGTGATAAAGCACGCGGCGCATTTCAAATTGTTCATGGTGACGTTGCTCGTGCTATCGGTTATTGTGAAAAACTGTCAATATTTCAAACTGAATCTGACCGTTGGCGTAAAACCTATGAAGACACCGCCTTTCGCTGGCTACTTGGCACTGATGGTGAGCCTAAGCATATTGATGGTGTTTTTCATATTCGTCATGTTACAAAAGGACGTTATGCTGAAAATTCTCAATTGTCTAAAGTGCGTACTAATATCCGTTTAAGTCAGAAATAGATGCCCTTGAAGATAGATCAAGGGATATTTATTTTACTAAAAGTCTTACCTTACTTGAATATTAAAATGATATGAAACTAGACCAGGAAGCATGCTGAAAAGATTAAAAATAAAAATATTTTATTTAAGTTCAATTGCTTCAAATCGAATTTTGTTTTTTAATAATTATTCTTAGTATTATTTGGATCAAAATTTTTACATGGCATACATACAACAAAAAGCAGTTAAGTCACACATCATGTTGTTTGATGCAGGCCATTTCCCTGCACCTGTCCCAAAAATGTTTACGGGTCAATATTGGAAAACACAAAATGCCATAACAGGACAGGCAACCGGCCGTGGCACCACCTACTTTTTTCAACATAACAAAAATGAATATGTGTTAAGGCACTATCGTCGCGGTGGCTTGATTGGAAAAGTACTAAGTGATCAATATATGTATACAGGTATTGAAAAATCACGAGTATGGCAAGAATTTAAGCTACTACAGCACATGAAAAATATGGATTTAAATTGTCCAACTCCGATCGCAGCGATGCTGAAGAGAACAGGCTTATATTACCAAGCCGATATCATTTCAAAAAAAATTTCCAGCGCTAAAGACTTACATCATATTTTACTAGCAAACAGCTTAACTGCTGATGTATGGAAAAAAATTGGGCAAACCATTGCCAAATTTCATTATCATCAAATTTATCACCACGATTTAAATATCTACAACATTATGCTCGATATAGAAAATAAGGTTTGGTTAATTGATTTTGATAAATGCGGAATTAGACAAGGCAATAATTGGAAAAACTCAAACATAGTGCGTTTAAAGCGATCGTTTGAAAAAGAAAAACGATTACGTAATATTTATTGGCAACTGGCCGATTGGCAAATACTAATATCTGCCTATAACGAAGCGGCAATGGCTAATTAAGTCGATATTCAATCTCAGTAAATACTAATAAATGGTGGAGCTATTGGTTCAAAACTGGAACCAACTTATCCCCTACTTCAAGCAATTAGATTATGTCTTCAAAGAATAGTTCTAACCTAGACAACCTTAAGTATGAATACATCTATGGCAGTATTCATAAAGATGGTAGAAGAAGCTTTAGATCACTAGATAACCTTATTAAAGACTATGAATTAGCGGCATCTACAGTGTATAGGCACTCTTCTAAAGAACAATGGAAAGATCAACGTGTAGCTTATAGGACTGAATTAAGTGAAGAAATTAAAAAAGCTAGAAAGCATGACATAGTCAATGACATTGAGATGATTCATAACAAGGCCACTCAAGGTCTTTTATTGATATTAGATAAGGCAATTAATTGCTTAAATAATGACACTATTAATCCAAGAGGTTTATACAACCTCACTCAGACCATTATTGCTTGTTATAAAAATTTACCTGAAGTGGTTGAAACTGATGAGGATGATAACGAAGCCTTTAGAGCTGCTATGGATATGTTAGATCAAATTGCAGCTTTTAAGAGAGATACGCCAGGGTTTGAGTTTAAATAATTTCATAAATTACTCAGTTTCAAATGAAATAATTTCGGTGAAATTATAAGTTTTGAAATTAAGGGCTCTATCCCTCAAAGTTAGTTCTACAACACCCCATGTTCCTGGAGCTGAGCCAGCAGGAAGGATCACAGTTGAAGTATATTCATACCAGTCTAGATCTTCGGCTGTTGGGAAAATCTCTGATCTTCTTTCAGGATAATGATAATATCCAGATGTTAAACCTTGAGGATCTCTAAAAGTATAATATCCAAGTTTATAACCTGAAATATCATCCTTTACTCTAAAAGTAAATTTAACAATGGTTTCTCCATTAGGATTATCTGGATTAGTTGGTGTAGCGTTAATGCTTATGTTATTTAAATCTAGCTCAGGTGCTGTTATATCAGGATTTGATGTTTCTAAGACAACTTCCTTAGCTAATTCATCTAACTGATCTCCAGCAAAATTATCACCAGTATCAACTCCGGATGGTGTAGCAAAATAGTTCCTGGACTCGTTGCCAGCCTCATCAATCATCTTAATGTAATTTAATCTGTAGGTGCCTGAGGGCATATATGAAGGCATTATATATTCAAGGAGACATTTACCTGCTTCATAATTTCCAGAATAAGTTCCGGGTGAATATTTTTGCAATGAATAAGTTGAAGGATTTTCATCATTCAACGCACCATAACAACCTTGATTTTCTCTAGGAAAAGCTTCATCAATATCCCATATAGCAGTAATTACATCAACCTCTTGATTTTCTATGGTGGTCAATGACTTTGTTAAAGTCATAGAGTTTGCTATGTATAAAGGTTTATCTAGGTCTTCATTAGGATTATTGACGTACATTCTCCAACCAAAGTCATTTGCGCCCTCCATACGTAAATTACCTACCTCATCAGATAGAACCAATTGGCTAGTTTTCCAAAATCCAGATTTTGCATACTTAGATAACGTAAAAGCACCTCTTAATGTAGTATCAAGATTTTGACCATTTTGTGGATATAGATATAAATCAAAATAGGTATCAGCAGTGCTAAATATTCGCATACGCGCCCAAGCTGCGCCCTCTAATATGTTATCAAGAGCATGCAATTGAATTTCAACAGTAACAGTTTTATCTTCATTTGGCGCGCCATCAACAGAAACAAATAATTTTTTTACCTTTCCTGGAAAGACGTAATCTGGGTAAAGGTTATAGACTTTAAATGTTAAGTTTTCTTGAATTTGTGAGATATAGATATTACCCTGCATGATTCTATCTCTAACAAATTCATATTTAGCTAAAGATCTTGACTTCAATGCATCTGGATTAACTATAAAATATGACAAAGATTCTGCCATATCTTCATTAGGGTTTTTTAAATGAGCATAGGCACTTACAAATTCTGTTTGTTTA
The DNA here is from genome assembly GCA_000385055.1 of gamma proteobacterium SCGC AAA168-P09. Lineage (GTDB taxonomy): Bacteria > Pseudomonadota > Gammaproteobacteria > Magnimaribacterales > D2472 > SCGC-AAA076-P13. The sequence continues at coordinate 4,883 of ARRL01000002.1, read as the reverse complement.
GTGGTACACCAACCAGATTCTTTTTCAGTACATTCGTACCATCCACCTAATTCAATCCAGTTATTTTTTAACTCATCATCAAATATTTTAGCCCATAAGAAATGAGCTTTTTCATGGAGTATTAATCTATGAAGATAATCAATACTTACTGTATTAAATGCTTTTTCCATAAACTCAATATATCCCGAACCATCCCAAGCTATAGCTGGAGCTTCAGGGTAATGAGGGTTATCTGCTCCATTAATTCTTCTGACAAGATAATCAAGGCCCTCAATCTTATGATATCCAGATGGCATTTCCTCAAACATTGAGATTATTGCTACTAATTCTTCTGCTTGGAAAGCTTGAAATCTTGATGCCTGTTCACCTGTTAATGCAACATAATCATCAATAGAAGTCGTCACTCCATATCGCTCAACTAAAATTGTATTTACGGCAGAGGAATCATTACCGTTGTCAGTCACGTATCTAACTAGAGCATTGTGTAATTTATTTGAAAAATATATGCCTTTCTTACCATCAACAGTTGCTATCCTCGGATTAGCATTTTCAAATACACTTGATTCAATAGTAACCTCAATATTAGTTGCCTCTTTATCAAAACTTATGTCATCTTGTATTTGCAGATCAGTTAAGATCCATTTGCTAAATACCCTATTATCATTAGCTTCATTTCTAATATTTTGAGGGATTTTTTTAAGAGTTTGATAAATCGCATAAGCCTGATCATTAGTCCAATCTCCACCACTAGATTCAAGTACAATTCCATATTCAACATAAAGCTTTTCTGCATAAGAAATAGCTGGTATCTCTATAGATTCATCAGCAAAAGTTATTGTTAGAGGCTCTACAATATTAGCTGAATATTCAGAACCAGAGGTTGATTGTGACTCCTCCCAGCAGTATCTAAACTCACCAGTGGAAGCATCATTAACTATATAATTACAATCATTAGCAGTAGATAACTCATCAACATCTAATACATTAATTGTTATAGTTTTATTGACTGTCTCAATATTATCGGTGAGCGATAGTTCAATAGAGTATGTGCTTTTAACTTCGTAATCTGGTGCTTCCTTAAAAGAAAGTACATATTCATCCGAGAGGTTAAAACTCTCTGCATCAGTACCGCCTAAAGTTAGAGTTAGCTCATCTTCATCTGCATCTGAAATAGATATAGTTGTTACAAGCGTCTCATTCTCAAAAACTTGTAAGGTGGATGCAATATCAAGTGATGGTACATCATTAACTGAAGAGATATTTACACTAACATCAGCTGTAGATACTTTTCCACCCTGACTAATGGTGTAACTAAATGTGTCTGATCCAAAATAATCTGTATCTGGTGAATAAGTAATTTGTTCTGGAGAGGATTCAGCCACTTCTACCGTACCATTATCTCCATTGGTAGCGCTTATACTTATAGGTGCTGTAGTTATGTAAGAATCATTAGCTAAGATTTGAATATTAACTGGAGTATCTTCTGCAGTGGTTATGCTATCGTCTATAGCGCTGATATCTGGTGTTATATCATTAGAGCTAATATTTTGATCTTGAGCTATATAGTCAATTACATCAGAGGTATAGCTAGTAACTTTTTCAGCTGAAGCAGTGCCATTGGCAACTGCTTTAATATCTTCTTGTAAAGTAGAGACAGCGAATCTAATAACCGAAGTCGTTAAGTCATCCGTTGCTTTTACTTCAATGATCGGTAGTACTCCAGAAAGAGCTTTTATGGTATTGGCTTTAGCTGTTTCATCAATAGTTACTGATTTGGCAGAAATAACATTTTCAAAAGCTTTATTAACAAAGGTTTCAGTTTCTATGTCTACTTTCACTGAGGTTTCGTTAAACTCATTTTCAATCTCCTCAGCTATAGCTTTGAAATAATCTTCTGTTGTTTCACTTGTGGTATTTAGATCATTAGTTATGTTTTGCAGTGCATAGGCCAAAACCGTTAACTGATTACCCTTTTCGTATAAAAAGTCATAAATACCGCCATCACCCTTATTAGCAACTGGATCGGTAACACTAATATCAATAGCTGAATCTATGCCTAAAGCATTATTAATATTTGCCCCAACTTCCATGAAGGCCTCAATGGAAGTCACAGGAGTAACTGCTTTAAATTCACTATGACCTGTGAGCTTGTGGGTAATAAGTAAATTATCTAACAGGGTTTGGGAATCTAAATCGGTCCCACCAATAGAAACCAAATTACCGTTAGCGTATCTAATAGTAAATTTACCTTCGTTGTCTGAAGTCGTTGAATATTCTGAACCATCATTTACAAAGTTATCATTCTCATCAATAAAAACATCTGCGCCTGAAATATAACCATCAACAACAATTCCATCAGCATTTCTATAACCAACAACAATAACAGCATCGGATCTATTGCCACCTGCCCCACTACAAGCTAGTGAATAGGTATTAGACCCAGCTTTACTTATTGTGACATCTTCAGAGCCAGATGTGCTCTTAGTGCCTGACCAATCACCAGAAGCACTACATGAAGTTGCATTAGATGATGACCAAGTTAGGGTTACATTAGAATTAACCAGCTGCTCAGATGGTGATGCAGATAAATTAACATTTGGAGCTGGGTTTGGAGGTGGTGTTGAACCTCCGCCGCCGCCGCCACCACCGCCGCCTCCACAGGAGACAACGAAAATAAAAGTTAAGAAAACAACCCCAAGTCTTTTCATATATGTATTAAATTAATACCATGTTTAAATATTATCAATCCTTTTTGGAATAATTTTATAAATTAATAATTATTTTTGATAAAAAACTATAGATAAATGATAAAAAAATAGTAATATTAAAATTTAAACCGCAGTTAATGCAGACGCATTAATTCCATTGAAAGATTTCAATCTGCTTTTACAGGAGACTTATGTCTATGGAAGCTTATTTGAAATATTTAGAAAATCTTGATTTATCATATTCTGAAAAAATTTTAATCATTAACCAATTAAAAGAATTTTGCGAGAGATTGCTTGATGAATACTACAAATAATGAAGGGATAATATATACAAGGGTATCAACCAATAAACAGGCAACTGATGGTCATGGATTAGATGGACAATATAGTGCCTGTTTAAGATATGCTGAAAAAAATAACATTAAAGTAATTAAAACGATTATTGATCCAGGTTATTCAGGTAAATCAATTCAAAGACCGGGTATTGAAGAGCTTTTTGAATTCTTGAATTCAAGACAAAATGAGATTTACGTTATTGCATATACAATCAATAGATATTCAAGAGATACAAGTGACTACTATTCTTTTAAAGAAGTCTTGGCTGCTAAGGGAGGCATTCTAAGATCTCCAGACCATGATTTTGCAAATAAGGATCCTGCTAATATTTTTTCAGAACATATAAAAATAGGGATGGCTGAGTTTGAGAGACGTACAAACAATCAAAGAGTAAATTCTATGATGAGAGAAAGAATAAGATCTGGCTTCTGGGTTTTTAGACCACCTGCAGGAATGTTACTTAAAAATAAACTCTTGATACCTGATGAAGTTAACTCTCCTCTTATCAAAAAGATATATGAAGATTATGCTAATGGAAAATATCATAGCTATCAGGCAGTTAAACAAGCTAAAGAAGCTCGCTTATTAGTAAACTTGAAAACTAATAAGCCTTATCAACTTGGCAGTACATTTATTAAGAAAATTTTGACAAACAAACTTTATATAGGTGTTGTTGAATATATTCCATGGGGCATACAAGAGGTTAATTCATTAAATGAGGGTTTTATTGATAAGCAGTTATTTGAGGACGTTCAAACCAGAATTAAAAAGAAACCAAGAAAAGTATATACAAAAGTAAATGATGAAGAATTTCCTCTAAAAGGAAATATAGAATGCGGCTCATGTTCACAAATTCTTAGGTTTAATCATTCTAAGGGCAGATCAAAAAAATACCCCTACTATAGATGCGACAACACTAAAAATTGTGATGCGTCTCCAAAGAGCATGCCAAGGGACATTATTCATAATGATTTCATAAGTCTTTTAAAAGAAGCAGCCATCAAAAAAGAGGTGCTAGTTCTTGCTGAAAAAATTATGGAGGATACATTTAATAAAAATAGTACTCACCTAAAGGGAATAAAACACCATAATGATATCAAGATACAGAAATTAATATCATTAAGAAAAAAACAGTTAGATAAAGTTGTTAGCGTTTCAAACCCAAGCGTTATTAATGTACTTGAAAAAGAAATCAATAAAATTGATGATCAAATAGCTGCTCTTAGAGAATACGAAGTCCCTGAGGATTATTTGAGGTCATATAAGCTCCAAGGACTTGAAATCCTCAGAAAGCCTCATATTGCATGGCAGAACGCTAATTTAAACAAAAAAAGAATGATATTTGATTTTATTTTTGAGGATAACTTAAAAACGATAAATGGAAGAATTGGAACCGCTAAATATAGCTTACCATATAGGCTTATGAGTAATAATCATATACAAAAAAATAGATTGGTGGAGCTAGGCGGGATCGAACCGCCGACCTCTTGCGTGCCACGCAAGCGCTCTCCCAGCTGAGCTATAGCCCCAATTTAGAAGTTGTTATTATAGATAATTAATAAAATAGTGATAGTCTAAAGCCTAATTCCAGACGAAAAAAAACAGAGACTAGCTCTGTTTCTTTAGTTCGAGATCCTTAGGGGTCCTGAGTGAGATTTTCTCCGGCTCCTTGAATTCTTTCTCTTGAATTCTTGGTGGGTTTATAAGCTCTTTTTTATCGTCGACTCTTATAAACGCTTTCTCCCTATGGGCTCTACCTTCTTGCTTCTCTCTAAGTCCCGTCTGCAGTTGTTCTTTAGTCGGAATCAAGTTGGTTTATTAAATATACTCTTTTGAAAA
>ARRL01000001.1 GCA_000385055.1 gamma proteobacterium SCGC AAA168-P09 | reverse complement strand
TTCAGCAGGAGCTTCCTCTTCAGCAGGAGCTTCCTCTTCAGCAGGTGCTTCCTCTTCAGCAGGTGCTTCCTCTTCAGCAGGTGCTTCCTCTTCAGCAACTACTTCTTCAGCGGCTTTTTCTTCAGCGGCTTTTTCTTCAGCTTCTTTGGCTAATCTTGCTTCAATAGCAGCTTTTTTAGCATCTGCTTTTGCTTTTTTAGCATCTAATTTAGCTTGAAGTTCTTCTGGAGATAAATTTGCTTCTTTAACAAGAGTTTGAACTCTATCGCTAACTTGGGCACCTTTAGAAACCCATTCATTGAGCTTGTCTAGGTCAAGCCTTAATCTTTCTTCTTGCCCGCTAGCAGAAGGATTAAAAAATCCCAATCTTTCAATGAATTTACCATCTCTTGGACGCCTTTCATCTGCAACAGTTATAAAGTAATAAGGGTTTTTCTTTGCCCCACTTCTTGCCAATCTTATAATTACCATATTTATTTATATATTCTAAATGTTAAAAAAGATGTGTATTTTAGGTTAACCTTGATAATATTGATAGTATTAATATATAAAGTTTTTAATTATCCACAACTAATATGAATTTCATTACACAAGTAACTATATCTGTAGTGCTGTATTTTATTACGCGAATATCTCTAAAAAGATCTTCATCTTTATATATCTCAAGTTTAGTTGCCTCTTCATCATATATATTGATGTATCTTTTTTTGTATCAATCTATAACATTGCTTCCAACAATTCATTTTTTAGTTACAGGTTTAAGCTTAATAATTTTATTTATCTCCTACTATGAGATAGTTTTATTAGAAAGAAATGTTAGAAAAATTAAATTAGGTCTTTTTCAAAATGCAGAATCTTTTCCAATAGAAAGAAGTTATAAGCTTGTATTTAAAATATTAGGAGTAGGATTATTTTTCTTATCCCTAGCTTTACTATCTGGTTTTGCTATTCAATCAATATTTACCAATAATTTAATTATAAAATCAGTATTTACTGTGATTGCTTGGATTATTTATTTACTAACTATAATAGGAATTAAATTTTTTAACTACCCAATAAAATATGCCACTAGGGGTTTATTTGTTTCTATGTGGACTGTTTTAGTTGCCTATCTTGCTAACTCATATTTGATTTATAATTAGTTAATGGAATCAGAATCCTCTTTGTTATTTTTATTTCTATCTTTAATTAGCTTGCTAATTTTAAGTGCTTTTTTCTCAGGCTCTGAGACTGGTATGATGGCTGCAAATAAAATTAAATTAAAAAACCTCTCAAAAAAACCGGACAGGGGAGCTAAAAGAGCGCTAATACTTCTCAAAAAGCCTGATTTGTTGTTGGCAACTATTCTGGTTGGAAATAATTTTGCAAATATCTTGGCCTCATCAATTGTTACTATAATTATGCTGAACTATTTTGGAGGTAATGTCCTGCTTGGTGCAGTTCTATTAACTTCATTTATACTTATATTTTCTGAGATAACACCCAAAACAATGGCTGCCGTGAAACCTGAAAGTTTTGCTATAAGATCATCTCTTTTACTAAAAATACTCCTGTATGTTCTTAGGCCTCTTATAGCTGTAACAAACTATATAAGCTCAAAAGTTCTAAAAATTTTTAACATAGATGTTAAAGATGCTAAAGATAACGACAATCTTAACACTCAAGAGCTTAAAACTTTATTAGATGAATCTGGTGATCTGATACCAAAACAATATAGAGGAATGCTTTCTTCTATTTTGGGTATGGAAGAACTTGTAGTTGAAGATATCATGACGCCCACTTCTGAAGTAATAGGTATTGATATTGATTTAGGCTACAAGAAAAACAAAGATGTTATAGAGTCTTCAGAATATACGAGACTTCCAGTTTTTAAGAGCTCTATTGATAGTGAACTTGGCACTCTTCATTTAAAGGATTCTCATGACTTTTTAGATAAGATTGAATCTATGAAAGACGTACGTAGTGAATTATCGAAAACTTACTTTGTATCTCAATCAACTGCTTTAATGAAACAGTTAAAAGAGTTTCAAGATAATGATAAAAATATGGCACTTGTTGTAGATGAATATGGAGAAATTCAAGGTTTAATAACAATTGAAGATATTTTTAAAGAAATTGCAGGAAAGTTTGGTAGCGATAAAATTGAGTTAGAAAAAGAGTTTACAAAATTAAAAGACGGATCTGTTTTAACTGATGGCAATTCAAAAATTCGAGATTTAAATAATTATTTAGACTGGTCAATATCTGAAGAAAATAGCAAAACAATAAATGGATTAATAACAGAACATTTAGATCAAATACCTCAAGCAAACCTTTGCATAGAAATCAAAAAATACAGATTTGAGATATTAAAAATTGAAGATAACTCAATAGCAAGAATAAAAATTAAAAAAATAAATTCTAAAAATTAAACCAGCCAAATGAGTCATAGTTTATTCCAGTTGAAACAAATATGCTAAAAGCTTTAATCCAGCCTGTAACTCCATTTCAACAAAATGCATCTATTATATTTTGTGATGAAACAAAAAAATGTGCCATTGTTGACCCTGGTGGTGATATCGAAATTCTTTTAGAAACTGCCCAACAGAATAATTTGCTTCCTGAAAAAATTTTACTGACTCATGGTCATATTGATCATGCAGGTGGTGCAGCAGAAATTGCTGAGATACTAAATGTAGAAATTCATGGACCACATATTAATGATAAGTTTTTATTAGACGAACTTCACAAACAAGGTGAAATGTTCGGCATGCTTTCGAAAAATTGCACTCCTGATAAATGGTTAAATGAAGGTGATGTTATAGATCTGGGAAATCAAAAATTAGAAGTTTATTTTTGTCCTGGTCATACTCCAGGACATATAATATTTTTTAATAAAAATAGTAAACTAGCATTAGTTGGAGATGTTTTATTTAATGGTTCAATAGGTAGAACTGATTTGCCTGGAGGGAATCATCAAGAGTTGCTGGAAACTATAAAAAACAAGCTATGGCCATTGGGCAAAGAAATTAAATTCATACCAGGTCATGGGCCTAATTCAACTTTTGGCCAAGAAAGAAAAACTAATCCATTCGTATCGGATATGGCGCTCAATATAAATTAATTTATTTTTTATCATATCTTCCAGGAGTAAGAATCTTGCCAAGGAAGGATAAAATAGATACAGGGATATGATTTAAAATAAATACAAGAATTTTATAAGTTTTTGATGGAATAGATAATGGTTTTCCTAACAAAGTGGCTTCAACTCCCTCAGAAGCTACTCTTTTAGCAGAAAGCTTCATAAAACTTGGAACTCTATCCATTTCATCCTGGACTCCACTGGCTGTATGAAATCCTGTAATAGTAAATCCAGGACAGACTGCTGTTGAAGTGATTCCTTTATGGTTGTAATTTATATTTATAGAATCACTAAACCTATTCATAAAAGTTTTAATTGGTCCATATAAGGGTTGAATGGAGGACGGTGGAGAAAATGCTGCAACAGAGGAAACTATCATAATTCTTCCATAACCCCTCTCAATCATTTTTGGAAGAAAAGATTTTGTTAATACAATAACCGATGTACCTAGGACTCTGATAAATTTTTCCTCTTCTTCAATAGATGTTTTATGAAAAGAGGTTGGTATCCCATAACCAGCATTATTGACCAATAGATTCACTTCATAGTTTTTTAATTCACAATAATTATATATTTTTATAGGAGCATCGACTTCACCGAGATCGCAAGGAAAATAATCGACGTGAACATTATATTTTTCTGAAATTTCACTTGAAATATTAGCTAATATGTCTTCTCTTCGAGCAGTTAATATTAAATTTATGCCTTTACCTGCTATATATCTTGCAGACTCAAGTCCAATTCCTGAAGAAGCGCCTGTAATTAATGCATAATCATTTTTCATATTTTTTCAAATTAACAAATATATATATAATTAGTATAGAATAAACTCCTCTAGGAGACATTAAATAAATTCTAAAAGGTGCCTAATAATATGAAATCTATTCAATTTTTAATCTTAATCTTAATTTTTACAACAACTAATATTTTTGCTTTAGAGAAGTTAGAAGATAAAAATAATGTTATGAAAGAATCACAATCAGTTGGAAGTGATGATAATGAAGAAAATTCTGAAGAAGATGAGCCGAAAACTATAGAATCATTTATTGAAGAAAATGAGTTAGAAGAAATAGATGGGTTTATGCATATTTGGGTCGATAAAGAAAAGGATGATCATTTTTTGCAGCTTAATATTGCAGATTTAAATAAAGAATTTATTTATTTTACTTATATTCTAGATGCTCCTCAGGCTTCTGGAAATTTTGGGGGAGCATTATCTGATGGTTCAATTCTAGAGTTCAGAAAATTTAAAAAAGACATCGGTTTATATAAAAAAAATACAAGGTTCATTTATGATCAGGCTAGCAAAATATCACAATCTAAACTTAGAAATATTCAAGAAGCATTTATAGGTAGATTTAAGGTTGAGGTACATGAAAAAGAGACAAGCAATTATCTAATCAAGGTTAACTCATTATTTCTTTCTGAAATGCTGACAGCTATATCTCCAAACATACCTCCTGAATATATGGAATATGTTGATTTAAATGTTGGGAAAATAGATAAATCAAAAACTTTCGTAGATAAAATTAAGAATTACACTAAAAATACTACCATAGACGTTGTGTATGGTTTTTTTAATCCAAAACCAAAAAATAGTCCCGTTGATGCGGTTGCTGATAAAAGATATACATTTGGAAAAGTTAGGCATTTATTTGTTGAAATGCCTGATGATAATTTTGAACCAAGAATTGCTGATCAGCGAGTAGGTTATTTTTCTGAGAAAGTTACTGATCTTTCGTCTTATAACTATTTTCCTGCTGTTGATTTAATAAATAAATGGAGATTAATAAAAAAGAACCCAAATGCTGAAATTTCTGAACCTATAAATCCAATTATCTATTGGGTTGAAAACTCAACTCCTGAAGAAATCAGACCATTTGTTATTGAGGGTATAGAGGCTTGGAATGATGCATTTGAAAAAGCAGGTTTTAAGAATGCAGTTATTGCAAAAATTCAACCTGATGATGCAGATTGGGATGCTGGTGATATTCAATATAACGTTGTGAGGTGGTCATCATCTCCAGATCCACAATTTTCAGGCTATGGTCCAAGTATTGCAAACCCAAAAACAGGAGAATTAATTGCTGCTGATATTGTTCAAGAATTTAATGCAATAAAGTATGGTTACAGACTTAGAAAAATTTGGGGTTACGATGAAGAAAATGATCCACTTAGACAATGGATTGCATCTTTGACCATGCACGAAGTTGGTCATACTCTTGGACTAAGGCATAACTTTAAAGCAAGTTGGCTTTATGATGCTAATGATATTCATGATAAATCAATTACAGGTAAGGCACATATTTCTTCTGTAATGGACTATGATCCTATTAACATTGCTCCAAAAGGTGTCAAGCAAGGTAATTTCTTTCCTCATGGTGCAGGATTTTATGATATCTGGGCTATTCAGTTTGGTTATACGCCAAACTTAACAGAAAGCGCAAGAGAATCTCTATTATCGAAATCATCACAGACAGAATATAAATATGGTACCGATGGTGATGCTATGGGCTCACCAGGATATGGCATTGATCCAAGAGCCAAAAGATATGATATGTCCAGTGATCCTATAGAATACAGTAAACAAAGATTAGCTATATTGGATTCAAAGATTCTTGAGCTGCCAGAAATTTTTGGTGATGATGGCTCCACATATACTGAGCTAAGAGCAACCTTTGGTAGCTTTTTAAGAGAAAGAGGAAGGTTTTTTGAAGGGGTATCAAGACTAATTGGAGGTGTTTACTCCAACAGAATTGTTAATGGCCAGCAAGGTGAGCTAACTCCATATGAAGCTGTTGCTTATGAGGATCAAAAACGAGCAATGGAACTTATTACATCAGAGCTATTATCTAATGATGCATTTATTTTTGATCCAGAATTATTAAAGCTATTACAGCCTGAAAAAAGACCAGCATACAACCCAAATGAAGATGCAAATGACGATCCTAAACTTCATGATACTGTTCTTGGAATGCAGGAAAATATTTTAAGACATATTCTAAGCCCTTCTGTAATGCTTAGGCTTTCTGATAGCTCTAAATATGGTAATAAATATTCACCGGTTGAGGTTCTTGAAGATCTACGAAACGGTATATTTGTTACACAAGAGATTCCAAATTCATTTAAAAGGAATCTCCAATCATCATATTTAGATGGCTTGATTGGAGCTTTAAATAACGATTCTTATGATGATATTTCTAAAGCTGCTATATATAGTTCTATTTTGGACATTGAAAAATTTACTAAAAGACCATACGGTAACCTAGAAACAAAAGGCCATCTTAAATATTTGAATTGGAAAATTAATAAAGCTTTAGAAATTTAGTTTTTAATTTCTTCTTTTAGTAAACGTTTTTTCTTCTCAACTCCCCCTGGGGCACTGTAGCCTCCAATGCTACCATTGGAACATATAACTCTATGACAAGGCCTACTTATTGGGATTGGATTTTTGCCACAGGCATTTGCAACTGCTCTAGAGGCATTTGGCTTACCTATGCTAATGGCAATATCTTTGTATGATCTAGTTTCTCCAAAGGGGATAGCATCAATTGCTCTCCAAACTAACTCTTGAAACTTTGTGGGCATTTAACTATTCAATCCAAGATAAAATGAGCTCTTTAGATTTTTTTATATTAAGGTCTAGTCTTGCATATTTTGGAGTATCCATTGATATCATATGTTGAGAGACAACATCAACAGAAATACCAAGATTTATTAATGAATTTATCAAGACTTTTTTAGCCTCTACATTATCACTATTTGATGTTAATTTGTACGAATAGTAATTTGTTTTAAAAACAAGTTGACCTAACTCTAAAAGAGCTGCACCTTTATTTTCATTACTATCATCTTCATAGTTATCAATTGCATTTAAAATCCAGTAGTAGGGTTTACTTACCCTGCCCTTGGCTTCTTCGATATTTGGATATAGTTTGGTGTGGGACTTTTCTTTATACCAATTTTCTTCATGCTCAAAAATGCAAGTCTCTTTTAAATCAAAAAGATATTTATTTAAATCTTGATCTTTTTTTATAAAAGGATACTTCATAATATTTTATATGAAATCATTTAAAACTTTTTTTATTTTTACAATAGCCCAATCAATCTCTTCTTTCTTGATGATAAGGGGAGGTGCAAATCTAATTACAGTTGAATGTGTTTCTTTAGCCAGTATTCCTTCACGCATCAGCGCCAAACAAACTTTCTTAGCTGAGACTTTTTTATCTAATTCAACCCCTATCCAGAGACCTTTCCCTCTCACTTCTTTAATAATTTTTAAATTGAGGTTTATAAGTTGATTGGATAAATATTCTCCCATTTCTTTGCTATTTGATATTAAGTTATCTTCATAAATTAAATCAAGAGCCTTTGATGCAACACTAGCAGCAAGTGGATTTCCTCCAAATGTAGATCCATGTGATCCAGGATTAAAATGATCCATTATTTCTTTATTACTCAGAAATGCAGAAACTGGGAGCAATCCACCGCCTAAAGCTTTGCCTAAAATTAGGCCATCAGGCATTATATTCTCATGCTGAAAAGCAAAAAGCTCTCCTGTCCTAGCCAATCCAGATTGAATCTCATCAAGTATAAGAAGTATATTATTATCAGTGCATAATTTTCTAAGTTGCTCTAACCATCCTTTTTGAGGAGTAATAATTCCACCCTCTCCCTGAATAGGTTCAACAATTACAGCACATGTATTTTTACTAATTAAATTTTTTATAGACCCAATTGATTTTTCACAAACTTTTGAGCATTCACAGTTAGTATTGCAATAATCAGCCTCAAGAAATCCTCCAGAAAATGGTCCAAATCCTTTTCTGTATTCTGGATCAGAAGAAAAACCAACAATAGTTGTTGTTCTTCCATGAAAATTTCCGTTAGCAACAATTATTTCTGCTTTATTTTCTTTGATTCCTTTAGAAAAATATCCCCATCTTCGAGCTGCTTTTATTGCAGTCTCAACAGCTTCAGCTCCAGTATTCATAGCAAGCACTGAAGAGAAACCGCTAATTTTTGATAATTTTTCAATATAATGTGAAAAGGGTTCTGTATAGAAAGCTCTTGATGTTATTGCTAGTTTTTTTGCTTGCTCTATTAAGACCTTAACTAGTTCAGGGTGAGAATGTCCGTGACTTACAGCCGAATATGCAGACATCATGTCAAGATACTTATTACCATCTACATCCCATAAATAGACTCCCTTTCCCTTATTGAGAACAATTGGAAGAGGTGAATAGTTTTGCGCACCGTAAATAGAATCTTTTTCTATTAAGTTTTTTTGCAGATTATTTATCATGGTATTATTCTACTCGCAATAAGATTCTATAAACAGGGGTAGTAAATGAAAAAGCAATCAACAAATCATATCTTCATGATAGAGCCTGAAGTTTTTTATTCAAACGAACAAACGATTGATTCAAATCACTATCAATTAAAAAATGACTCTAATGAGGACATAGCTATAATTAAGGAAAATGCTCTTAGAGAATTCCATAATCTCAAAAAAGAAATTGAAAAAAATAATATTTTAGTCAAATCTATGAAAGGTATTCATGAGTGTCCTGATCATATATTTCCTAATTGGTTTATTACCTTTGATGATAAAACTTTTCAATTATTCAGCATGAACGCTGAGAATAGGAGACTAGAAAAAACAACTGAAATGATCAACTATCTATCACAAGAATATACTCTTACAAGTGATCTTTCAGAATATGAAGAAAAGGGAGAATTTTTAGAAGCAACAAGCAGTATGGTATTTGATAGAGTTAATAGAGTTGTTTATGCAGCTGTATCTCCTCGAACAAACAAAGATCTTACTATTAAATGGTGTAAAGAAAATGATTATGAATTAGTTCTCTTCGATACAAATAGCCATAAAGGCTCATCTATTTACCATACAGATGTTCTTATGTATGTAGGTCAGAAAGTTATTGGTATCTGCTTCGAGGTTATTCTTCCAAAGTATAGAGATATGGTACGAGACAAGGTTTCAAGATATCACGATATATTTGAAATTAATGAGAGTCAAATTAAGGATTTTTGCGGCAATAGTTTAGAGGCACATAATGATAGTAATGAATTTTTTTTAATTATGTCATCACGGGCATTCAATGCCCTTAGTGATGCCCAAAAAAATCAATTATCAAAATACTATAAAAGTATTATTCATACAGATTTAACTACTATTGAAAAATATGGGGGTGGATCAGCCAGATGCATGCTTAATGAATTATTCTAATTGCTGTGGGAGATTAACTCCCACAGTTAACTATGTACTTTATTCCCCAGAGTTATTTACTAACATCCAGCTGTCATAAGTATCTGGTGATTTACAAGCTACGACCTCATTAAATTTTACTTGCATTTCTGTTCCAAATTCAGCATATATAGCGTTACCTGCTTCCTTTGTTTCAAAATCAGAATGCCAGTTGCCCCATAAAATATCAGAAGGTGAATCTTCAAATTCAGGATAATAAACTCCATAAAAATACGGACCTCCATCAATACCATCTAAGAAAGTATTGAACTCAACAACTGTTGCTCGAAGATCTGAAGGGCCTTTGCCTTCATTAAAATTACATTCCATGAATTCTGATGCAAAATAACCATCTTCACCTTCAACCTCTCCAAATGAATTTGCAGGTCTTGGAAGATAAAAAGACCAGGGAAATCTTCCCTCTCCATCACAAGAGATTACATTTGAATATTTATTTGCCCATGCTTGAAAATCTTTATCATCTGTTGCCCATGCTGCATCAGCTGCTTCCTTGGATGTCCACATTAGTTCCCACCATCCATTGTCATATGTATTGTTATCACCTTTTGGAGCATATACACCTGACCATAATAAATTTTCGTCATGTTTAAGTTCTTTATATGCACTTAACATCTCTCTCGCATTAACATCTGAGTAGTCTGGTCCAGCATTGCATGCTAAAAATTCATTATAAAAAGGTCCTTGGTAAATTGGTCCGGAATTATCAGGACTTGTTGAAGAACTTGTATCTGAACAACCTACAATAAAAATTATAGAAAAGATTGCTAAACAAGTTGCATGTAAATGTTTCATGGTTTTTCCCTATTAAATTAACTAAATAACAAGATAAAAAAATATTATGTATTAATTATGAATATTTTCTACCCATCTCGCAGTCGTTTTTGTTCCTCCAAGAGGAAAAAAATGAACTTGTTCAATATTAAAATTAGGGTTTTGTGATTTATATTCAGCCAATTGCGTGACAATAGAATTTGGTTCATATGGCATTAATAACTTAGTAATATCTAGAGCTCTTTTTTGTAGTATTTTAATTGAAGCACCCACTCCACATTCTAGAGAATATCTAAGCAGTGTTTGAAGTTTAGCTGGGCCAGCTATTCCAATATGAACAGGCAAATCTATTCCCATATTTTCTAGCCTATTTATCCAATCTATAACTGGTTTAGAGTCAAAGCAAAATTGTGTTGTGATTGCCATTTTTGCATCTGTTCTTTTTGCAAATTCATTTTTCCATGATAAGGCCTTATCAACAATTTTATTTGATTTATCTATATCAATGTCCTTATTACCTTCAGGATGGCCAGCTACATGTAATCTCTTAAAACCTGCATTATCAAAAATACCAGTCTCAATTAATTGAATAGATGAATCAAAATCACCGTATGGTTTATTTGCTCCACCTGCAATAATCAAGCCCTCAGAAACATTTGCTTCATGTGAATATTGACTGACCCAATCCTCTAAAGTTGATTTATTTTTAACAATTCTTGCTGGAAAATGAGGCATTGGTATAAAACCTTCATTATTTATTTTTTTTGCTGTCGTAATCATATCCTCAAAGGGGGTGCCTTCGATATGAGCTATATAAATTCGAGTATTTTTTGGAAGAACTTCTGCAAAATTATCAATTTTAGTTGCAGCATTTGGAGTCACTTCTATAGAATAATCTGTAAGAAAGTTTTTAATAATATTCTCATTCATAATCATTACAATATTAAACCATAAAAAACTGGCGGAGAGTGAGGGATTCGAACCCTCGAACCAGTTACCCAGTTACCTCCTTAGCAGGGAGGCGCTTTCGACCACTCAGCCAACTCTCCGAAATTGATGTGAAATTATAACTCTTTGAACGTAAAAAAATACTTAATTATCTATCGAATTCTATTTGCATCCCTAAAGGGATATCATCCCTAACTTGACCATCTTCAAATGCTATATGCCCATTACAAATTGTCATATGAATTGATGATTTAAATGTTTTACCTAAAAAAGGTGACCATGCACACTTGTATAAAATATTTTCTTTAGTTACTTGATATTTCTTATCAAGATCAATAACTACTAGGTCTGCGTAGTAACCTTCCCTAATAAATCCTCTATCTTTAACTTGGAATCTTTTAGCAACATTGTGAGTGGTTTTCTCCACAATAGTTTCAAGACTTAAAATATTTTGATGATAAAAATCCATTAAAATTTGTAATCCATGCTGAACAAGTGGCAGACCTGCTGGTGCATCTTGATACTTCCTCATTTTTTCATCCCAAGTATGCGGAGCATGATCGGTAGCAATGATATCAATTTTATTTTCATGAAGAGCTTTAATAAGAGCTAGTCTGTCAGACTCCTCCTTAATCGACGGATTACATTTGATTTGATTACCAAGTTCAGCATAATCAGCTTCACTGAAGTGCATATGATGAACACATACTTCTGCTGTTATTTTTTTTCCACTAACATCTCCTTTTGAAAATAATTCCATTTCTTTTTCAGTGGTCAAATGGAATACATGAAGATCTGAATCATATTTTTTAGCCAGATCAACAGCCAAGGAACTTGATAAATAACAGCTTTCTACATCTCTAATTAAATGATGTTGTTGTGCAGATAAATCATCCCCATATTTTTCAAAAAATAACTGTTCATTCTTCTTGACTGTTTTTTGATCTTCGCAATGAGTTACCACAATCAATGGTGAGTAATTAAAAATATCATCGAGTGCGTCTAGGCTATCTACTAACATCTCTCCAGTAGAGGCTCCCATGAAAACTTTTAGTGCAGCTGCTTGATTAATATCAACTCTTTTTATTTCTTCAATATTGGTATTACTCGCACCTAAATGAAAAGAATAATTTGAACGAGATTTTGTGCTAGCAATATCAAACTTTTTACTTAAATTTTCATTAGTGGTGGTGGTAGGGTTTACATTAGGCATTTCAAAATAACTAGTGACGCCCCCAGCAAGTCCAGCTCTTGATTCGGTTGCAATATCACCTTTATGCGTTAATCCTGGTTCTCTAAAATGAACCTGATCATCAATTAATCCTGGTAAGACATATTTACCTTCAACATCAACAGTTTTTCTTGTTTCAGAATCTATAGAGACTTGAATTAATTCAATTCTATTGTTCTTAATAGCAATGTCAGATTCGATAATTATATTTTCGTTTACAATCTTACAATTCTTTAAAATTAAATCGTACATACTATTTCTCCAATTCAAATGCATTATGAAGAGTATTAACTGCCTGATCAGTTTCATCTTCTTTTATTACAATTGTAATTTTAATCTCTGAAGTACTTATCATCTGAATATTGATTCCAGCCTCGGATAAAGATTTAAAAGCCGAGCTAGCTATGCCGGCATGAGATCTCATACCAACGCCAACCAAAGAAACCTTAGCAATACTTGAATCTATTAATAAATCATCAAATTTTAATGTGTCATTTAAGGTATGTATAACATCCGTGGCAGCCATTTCATCTTCTTTGGATACTGTAAATGTGAAGTCAGTTTTTCCATTGACACTTATGTTTTGAACAATAACGTCAACTGAAATATTAGCATCGCTCAAAGGTCCTAATATTCCATAAGCCATTCCTGGAGTATCGCTAACTCCATGTAGAGTAAATTTAACCTGATCTTTCTGAAAAGCTATTCCAGAAACTAATCCATTTTCCATATTATTTTCCTCAAGTGATATTAGGGTACCATTTCCAGATTCAAAACTGGATAAAACTCTTACTGGTATTTTGTATTTATTTGCAAATTCTACTGCTCTAATTTGTATTACCTTTGCTCCCTGGCCTGCCATTTCAAGCATCTCTTCCATGGTGATTGTATCTAATTTTTTTGCTTCGGGAACAATCCTAGGATCAGTGGTATAAATCCCATCTACATCTGTATAGATATCACATCTTTTAGCCTTCATTTGTGCAGCTATTGCTACAGCTGTTGTGTCTGAGCCACCTCTTCCTAATGTGGTTACATCACCGGATTCTGTAATTCCTTGGAATCCAGTAATAATAGGAATAATTCCTGCATCAAGTGTTTCTTGAATTTTTTTCCCATCTACATCTAAAATTCTTGCTTTTGAATAGGTGCTAGTTGTCTTCATTGATATTTGCGATGCAGAAAAAGATTTTGCTGGAACACCTATTTGTTGCAAAGCCATGGCTAAAAGAGCTGCACTTACTTTTTCACCAGTTGATATAAGCGCATCAAACTCTCTTCTACTAGGATTATCTCCAAAACTTTTTGCTAAACTTATTAATCTATTAGTTTCACCGCTCATTGCTGATACAACAACAACAATAGAGTTATCAAGAGATGCTTTTTGGACTATCTTAGCTACAGATGCGATTCTTTCTTCTGAACCAACAGATGTACCTCCAAACTTTTGAACTATAATATTAGGCATATTTTTTTAGTTTGCGACGGATTTTACTGAATTTAAAATAGATGTCACGAATTCATTGAGATTTTTGGTCTCACCGGCTCCTTGAGCAAAATCTGGCCTTCCACCACCTTTGCCATCAAGCTGCTCACATAGCAAAGAAACCACATCTTTTGCTGAAATCTTATTAACTAAATTCTCAGTAACTCCTGCTACAACTGCAACTTTATTACCAATCACATTCAATAAAACAACACATCCTTTTGAAATTGCAGCTTTTTTACTATCAACCATGTTTCTTAAAAGCTTATTGTCTTCGATAGCAACCTGCTCAACATGTAAAACCCAATCATCGATCTCATGAGATTCTGTAAAGATTATTTCAGCAGACTTGGGTGACGTAGCTCCAGTTTTTTTTAACTTTTTATTTTCTTCAATTAATGCTTCTACTTTTTCTAGCATTGCCTCTGATGGGACATTTAACTTTTGCTGAAGAGATTCGTTAACATTTCTAACATCATTAATAAATTCCAAAGCTTTTTTTCCACCCAAAGCCTCAATTCTTCTTACGCCTGATGCAACACTAGATTGACTAGTTATAACAAAAACACCTACATCTCCTGTTCTTTTAATATGAGTGCCGCCACAAAGCTCAACTGAAAAAGATTTTTCACCCATACTTAAAACTCTTACCTCATCTTCATATTTCTCACCAAACAATGCTTGAGCTCCAGAACTAATAGCATCATCTAGGTTCATGACTTCAGTTTTAACTTCAAGATTATTTAAAGATTCTTTGTTAACTATTTCTTCGATAGAAGATATTTCATCCTTTGTAAGAGGTTTAGGATGAGAAAAATCAAATCTTAACTTTGACTCATCTACCAATGACCCTTTTTGTTGAACATGGTTTCCAAGAACCTGTTTGAGTGCAGCATGCAATAGATGCGTAGATGAATGATGGATAGCTATAGCTGATCTTTTTTCTTTTTCAACACTCATATTAATTACATCACCATTTTTTAACGAACCTTTATCTATAACTGCTTTGTGTATAAAAACTTTTCCTTGTTTTTTACAATCTAAAATAGTACCAGTTGTCTGCCCAGATATAAACCTACCTGTATCTCCAACCTGACCACCTGACTCACCATAAAAAGGTGTTTTATCACAGGCAATAAATATCTCTTCAGCTTCTTTTGCTTCCTTAATCCTTTCTTGATTCTTCCATAAAACTAAAATTTTAGATTCTGCTTCTAATGACTCATAACCAAGGAATTCAGTCTCATCAATACCTGATGCAGCAGGCAATGAAGAAACAAAACTACTTCCTGCTTTAGAAGATTTTTTTTGTTGATTCATGCTTGTCGTGAATCCCTCTTCATCAATTTTTAGTCCTTTTTCTCTAGCGATATCTGCTGTGAGATCATACGGAAAGCCAAAAGTATCATGAAGTTTAAATACCACAGTTCCAGGTATCACATCATCATCAAGACCATTAATTGCATCTTCTAAAATATTGATACCTTTACCTAAAGTTTCAAAAAACTTAATTTCTTCATCCTTTATGGTCTGTGTAATATGCTCTTTTTTTTCTTCAAGCAAAGGATATGCTTTATTCATTAGCTTATCTAAATCTGCAACTAAGTTATATAAAAATGGTTGTGTGGCGCCCATCTTGTATCCATGTCTTATTGCTCTTCTTAGTATCCTTCTTAAGACATAGCCCCTACCCTCATTCTCCGGAACAATTCCATCAGCTATTAAAAAGCTGGTCGATCTAATATGATCTGAAATAACTTTATGAGACTCACTTTCATCGTTACCTAAAACTCTCTGAGATGCTTTAATTAAATCTCTAAATAAATCTGTCTCGTAATTAGAATTTACTCCTTGCATCACCGCAGCGATTCTCTCTAATCCCATACCTGTATCAACTGATGGTTTTGGTAGAGGAGTCATTTTGCCTGAATCGTCTCTGTTATATTGCATGAAAACTAGATTCCATATCTCTACATAACGATCACCCTCATCACCATCAGACCCAGGAGGTGTTCCCTCAATATGATCTCCGTGGTCATAATATATTTCAGAACAAGGCCCGCACGGCCCTGTATCACCCATTGACCAAAAGTTATCTTCATCACCTAGCCTTACAATTCTTTCAGGCTTAACACCAATTACTTCTTTCCAAATTTTTTCAGCTTCGTCGTCATCTTTATAAACAGAAATCCATAATCTGTCTTTTTCTAAGTCTAATACTTCAGTTAAAAATTCCCATGCATATTTAATAGCATCTTCTTTGAAATAATCTCCAAAACTAAAGTTTCCTAGCATTTCAAAAAAAGTATGATGTCTTAAGGTGTATCCAACATTCTCAAGATCATTATGTTTCCCGCCAGCTCTTATGCATCTTTGAGAGGTTGTAGCACGAACATACTTTCTTGATTCAGTTCCTAAAAAAACATCTTTAAATTGAACCATTCCAGCATTAGTAAATAATAAGGTCTCGTCATTTACAGGGATAAGTGGACTTGAATCCACGACATAATGCTCTTTAGAGTTAAAGTATTCGAGAAAAGCTTGTCTTATATCGCTAGTATTCATTCTTAGTAAGTTGCTAATTTTTTATATTTTTTATAATTCTCTATATAGTGATGAGCTCCGATCGAAACCATTTTTTGCTCATCATCACTTAAAGTTTTCTTTATTTTACCCGGCACTCCAACAACCATAGATCCATCAGGGATTTCCATTCCTTCTGTAATTAATGCTTTTGCACCAATAATGCAATTTTTACCTATTTTAGCTCCATTTAAAACTACAGAACCTATACCTATGAGGCTTCCATCACCTATTTCGCAACCATGAAGCATAACCATGTGGCCAACTGTTACATTCTTGCCTATTAAACATTTATAACCAGGATCGGTATGAATAACTGATCCGTCTTGAATATTTGAACCTTCTCCAACCACTATAGGTTCATTATCTCCTCTAAGAGTCGCATTAAACCAAACACTTGCATCTTTTGATAACTGCACATCACCAATAACAACTGCGTTAGGAGCTATATAAAAATCATCGCCTTCTGTTTTTAATTTTTTATCGCCTAAATCAATAATCATATTGTTCTCTAATAATATCTAAATCAGCTTTTATAACCTTATCAAAACAAGTATTTATAAAATCTGCTGTTATCAGCGCTGTAAGACCCCATATTGTTTGATCATTATAAACCCAACTAGGGACTATTACATTTGTATTCTTTCTTTCTATATTATGTTCACGAGCGTTGTTTATTAAAAAATCTAACGGGACCGTAAATGTATGAGCTATCTCATCATTATCTATAAAATTTTGCTTTTTTGTAACTAGGCCTATGTATGGATTTACTTCTATTTTATGTTTTGAAATTAAATAGTTAAGAGAACCAAGATAGGTAACATCATTTATGTTCAGATTAATTTCTTCATTAGATTCTCTTAATGAGGTTTCATATAAATCCTTATCGCCTTCTTCCCATTTCCCTCCAGGAAAACTAACTTCGCCTGAATGTGTTGAGACTTTGGCTGATCGCTGCGTAAATATAACTTCTGGGTTTTCAATAAACTCATCGTGATAGAGAATACCTATAAAAACACCTGCCTTTTTAAGGGAAGTTGGCTTAATAGGATTTAGTTTTTCTAGCTTTTGCTTTATGCTGTCTATCATCAAGTGTAGTTTAACTTCTTAAACAAACTTATACTTTAATTGGGAATAAAAAAATTGAAATACTGTTCAAACTGCGGAAGCTCAAAAATCGAATTTGTCATCCCTGAGGATGATCATATAAAGAGATACTGCTGTTCTGAATGTGAAAATATATTCTATACAAACCCTAATATGATTGTAGGGGCATTGTGTATAAGGGATGAGAAGATTCTTATGGCAAAGAGGAATATTCATCCCAGAAAGGGTTTGTGGACATTGCCTGCAGGCTTTATGGAAAATGCTGAAACTCTTCAAGCTGGTGCTTTAAGAGAAACTATGGAAGAAACAGGGTCTGAAGCAAAAGTTATCATGCCTTATACAATGTTCAGTCTTCCTCATATCAATCAAGTGCATTTATTTTATTTAGCTGATTTACTAGATGAGAATTTTGGTCCCACTTCAGAGTCCATGGAGGTAAAACTCTTTGATAAAGATGAAATTCTTTGGAATGAGTTAGCGTTTCCTACTGTCGAGAGAACCTTAAAATACTATATTGAAGACAGTAAAAATAATGAGTTCATTTTTAGAGAAGAAGATATAACTCTTTGGAAATAAGATTAATTTAGAGATTTTCTAGCATTTATAAATATCTGCATCCAGGGTGAAAACTCTTTCCAATGTTCAGGTCTCCAGCTCATTTGTAATTTTCTAAAAACTCTTTCAGGATGAGGCATCATTATTGTCACTCTTCCATCAGCTGCAGTTATTCCAGTCACTCCTTCAGCAGACCCATTTGGATTTAGAGGATATGTTTCAGTATTATTTTCATTCGAATCAACGAAGTTTAATGCTATTTGATTATTAGAAATTAAATGGTCTAGATTGTCTTTGCTAAATTTAGCATGACCTTCACCATGAGCAGATGCTATGGGCATACTCCATCCCTCCATTCCTCTTAGAAGTATTGAATCACTCTTTTGAATTTTGACTTGTGCTAGTCTAGCCTCAAACTGATCAGATAAATTCTTTTCAAATGAAGGCCAAGATTCAGCACCCGGAATAATATCTTTTAATTTAGATATCATCTGACATCCGTTACATACTCCAAGGGTAAAAGTTGAAGTGCTATTAAAAAATGATTCAAATTGATCTTTAACTAAATTATTATGCAATATTGTTTTTGACCAACCACCGCCTGCACCAAGAACATCACCATATGAAAACCCACCACATGCAGCCAGACCATTAAATTCTTTTAAGCTAACATTGTTATCGAGCAAGTCTTGCATATGAACATCTACTGCCTCAAATCCAGCCAGAGTAAATGCAGCAGCCATCTCCATCTGACCGTTTACGCCCTGCTCTCTAAGAATTGCGACCTTTGGTTTAGAATCTAAAATATTAAAACTTTCTAAAATTGATTCATCAAAGGATTCATTAGAAAAAAGCCCTGAATGCTCAGCATCATCCAATAGATTTAATTCTGAATCAGCAATTGTTTCGTTATCTCTTATTGATTGAATTGCATGGCTGGCCTCTCTCCAATATCTTTCTAAAGTAAGAACAGATTCTGAAAAGAAATTTTCTGATTCACTTCTAATAGTAATATTTTTGCTATCTGAAATTGAGCCGATGACATTTACAGACAATCCTGTAGATAGGAGTTTTTCTTGTATGTTTTCAATATCTGATTCAGCTACTTGTAGTACTAATCCTGTCTCTTCAGCAAAGAAATATTCATTTAAATTTTCTTCATTTAGTTTTGAATCAAATATATCAAGACCTATTTTCTTAGTAAAAGCCATTTCCAAAAGAGAAGTTATTAAGCCGCCATCAGAAACATCATGAAGAGCCAATATTCTCTTTGTAGCTAATAATTCCTGAATAGAATTAAACATCTCTTTTAATAAATTCATATCATCAATATCTGGTGTATTGATGAAATTGGATTGAGTCACTTCAGAAAAAATAGATCCAGATATTCTGTTTTTATCATTTAATTTCACATGAATTAATTTTGAAGGAGTATCTATATTCAGCTCAGGAGTAACTGAATTTCTAACATCTGTAACTGGTGCCATTGCAGTAATAACTCCAGATAAAGGGCTTTTAACAACTCTCTCAACTGATCCGTCTTCCCATTTTGTTCTCATGGATAAGGAGTCTTTACCAACGGGCACTGAGATATCTAAATCCACACAAGATTTAGATAGGGCTTCAACACCATCTCTTAATGCTAAATCTTCAACCTCTTCTCCTGTTGCAGCCATCCAGTTTGCTGACACTTGAACTTGATCTAGGCCCTTTATTAATACTCCTGACATATTTGTTAAAGCTTCAGCTATAGACATTCTCATAGAAGCAGCAGGATTATTAACTGCAAGTGTAGGCTTCTCTCCAATAGTTAAAACTTCTCCAGTGTTAGCAGTAAAAGATCGTAAACTCATTGAATAATCTGATACAGGAACTTGGTATGGTCCAATGAATTGGTCTCTTGCAACCATGCCTCCCACTGTTCTATCCCCAATAGTTATTAAAAAAGATTTGCTTGATACTGTTGGATGACCAAGTATTTTTTTTAGACTTTCATTAAATTCAAATTTTGATGAATTATCTTCGTCTTTACTGACTGACTCATGTTTTGAAACTGTCATACCAGTAATAGGTAAATCTCCAAATAACATAGACAAGGGAACGTTCACTGGATAGGAGTCTGTTTTTGAATCAAAAAGTTTAACTGACTTCTCAGCTGTGGTTATGCCCACAAATGCATATACACACCTTTCTCTTTTACAGATATTTTCAAAAGCTTCTTTATTCTTTGGATGAACAGCCAGTACATATCTTTCCTGAGATTCATTAGACCAAATCTCCATGGGTGACATGGATTGATCCGAGTTTGGAATCTTATCAAGCTCAATATAAACACCCAGATCAGAATCCTTTGCTAATTCTGGGATGGCATTAGATAAACCGCCAGCACCAACATCATGAATAAATTCAATAAAACTATTATCTTGAGAAGAGCATACATTAATTACTTCCTGACACCTTCTCTCCATTTCTGCATTGTCTCTTTGTACTGAAGCAAAATCTAAGTCCTCATCACTGTCTCCAGAAGAAACTGAGGAAGCTGCTCCCCCTCCAAGACCGATTAACATTGCAGGACCACCAAGAACCACAACATGATAGCCTTCGGTAATTTGTAATTTAAAATTATTTCTGTCTCTTATTTCACCAATACCACCTGCCAACATAATTGGTTTGTGATAACCAAAAGCAGTATTGTTATCATTGAATTGTGTCTCATAAGATCTAAAGTACCCAAGGGTAGAAGGTCTTCCAAACTCATTATTAAATGCTGCAGCTCCAATTGGTGCCTCAATAATAATATCTAAAGGTGAAGCTATTCTTTCTGGTTTATGCTCATCACCTTCCCAACTTCTTTTCAGATTTGGAATTCTCAGATTAGAAACATTAAAACCCACTAATCCTATTTTTGGTTTTGCTCCTCTGCCAGTGGCACCCTCATCTCTGATCTCTCCACCAGATCCTGTAGCTGCTCCAGGATATGGAGAAATAGCTGTTGGATGATTGTGTGTTTCAACCTTAATAGTTGAATTCAGTTTGTCTTGCACAAAACTATAATGATTTTTGTCATTCAAATGTAGTCTTTCTACTTCTTCACCTTCTGTAATAGCAGCGTTATCTTTATAAGCTGAAATAATCCCATTTGGTGACTGTTTGCTTGTCTCTTTTATAAGATCAAAAAGGCTGTTATTTTTTGCAGCTCCGTCAATAGTCCATTTAGCATTGAATATCTTGTGCCTGCAGTGCTCAGAATTGGCTTGAGCGAACATCATAAGCTCAGCATCTGTAGGGTTTCTAGCTGCTTTTGAGTAAAAATCATATAAATATTCGATTTCATCGTTACTCATTGCAAATCCAAAGCTTTTATTGGCTTCTTGAAGGGTTTTTATGCCTCCACCAATAATATCAATAACACTGACTGCCCTTTGTGAGTCTATATTTAAAAAATCTTTGCATTCTTCGTAATCAAAATAAATAGATTGTGTCATACGATCAATAAACATTGATAAATCTAAATCAGCATCTTGTGAAAAATGAGAAATATGAAATCCATAGAATTTTTCAATTCTGCTGACATCTTTTACACCAACATTTTTAATAATGTCTTCGGTTTTTGATGACCAGGGAGAAATAGTTCCAGATCTAGGACCAACTAAAAAAGAAAATGTTTCCAATAAATCGTTGGCATTTAAAATATTTTTTAGATCACTAAGATTTAGTTCATGATTTTCTGAAGCTAAAATATATATTTCATTTGAAGTAATTTCAGCGTTTTGATTATTTGATTTGTTGAAGTCGAGGTTGAGTTGCTCTAACTTGGAGTCTGAAAAACTTTTTTTGCCTTGCAATATAAAGGTATTAGTCTTTGACACTTTTCTCAGTCTGAAATATTGTATACAACAATTATAAAGTCTTTTAAAAGAAATAATTAAAAATGGGGAATATCTTTAAACTTTTTTTCAGTCTAACAGTTCTAGTTGTTCTGACTTCATGCGATGTTTTTTTAGTTCAAAATGATGACGGTTTTCAGTGTGAAACTCATCTTGAAAAAGTCTATGAAAAAACTCCTCTAAATAATTTTGAGCAAACAAAATTTAAAGATCTTTTAGAAAATCGATTTCCAAAATATAAAGAAATGTTTGAACAAGCCGCTGAACAAACTGCTATTGATTCCGATCTTTTAGCCGCTATTTCTTTTCAAGAATCACAGTGGGATCCAAGAGCAAAATCTAATATGGGCGTAAGAGGAATGATGATGGTTACCCTTGAAACAGCTGCCATAGTTGGTGTTGAAAGACGATTAAATCCTGAACAAAATATTACAGGTGGTGCTAAATATTTAGCTATGCTTCAAGACAGAAATGTTTATGGAAAAACTACTGCAGATCAATTATCTATATCATTAGCTAAATATAATTTAGGTCCAACAAATATTATTAATATTGCTAAAGAAATAGATAAAATTCCTGCAGAAATAACCTGGCCTGATATAGAAAATAAACTTAAAAATATTACTGGCGAAGATGTAAATCTAGTAGATTTTAATGGATATTCTAGAGGACAACAGGCAATAGATTATGTCTATAGAATAAGAAGTTACTATAAGCTTTTAGCAGCTCACTCCTGCACTCATCCTAAAGATCAATTAACTTTCTTTTAAGGAATTTCATCTTATCCCTGCATTGTGCAGCTTTCTCAAATTCCATATCTTTTGCAAATTTATACATCTCATTTTCAATCTTTTCAATGGACTCACTTAAGCCTTCAACTGAGTCTTCTTTTATTTTAAAAGGTAGAGATTTTTCAATATCTTCCTTCTTAACTTTTGCCTTTCCTTTGACAATTCTTGCACCTTCCATAATATCTTTCACTTTAGTATTTATAGATTTGGGAGTGATATTATTTTCGTGATTATATTTTTCTTGAATCGATCTTCTTCGATCGGTTTCAGCAATTGCTCTCTCCATAGATCCTGTCATTTTGTCTGCATATAAAATTGCTCTGCCTCGAAGATTTCTTGCTGCCCTTCCAATAGTTTGAATCATGGTTGTTTCAGATCTTAAAAATCCTTCTTTGTCTGCATCTAAAATTGCAACCAAACTAACCTCAGGAATATCCAATCCTTCTCGAAGTAAATTAATTCCAACCAAGACATCAAACTTTCCAAGTCGAAGATCTCGAATGATTTCAACTCGCTCAACAGTGTCAGTATCTGAATGCATATATCTTGCTGCGATTCCATTTTCATCAAGATAGTCTGTTAAGTCTTCGGCCATTCTTTTTGTCAGAGTTGTAATTAGAACTCTTTCTTTAAGAGCAACTCTGTCATTACATTCACCAATTACATCGTCAATTTGAGTTGATGCAGGACGAATTTCTACATCTGGATCGGTTAAACCCGTTGGTCTGACTAGTAATTCAACCAAATTATCTTGGTGTTCTTCCTCATATCGGCTTGGTGTAGCTGATACATAGACTCTTTGAGGTGCTAAAAGCTCCCATTCATCGAATTTTAGGGGCCTGTTATCCATTGCTGATGGCAGTCTAAAGCCATATTCTACAAGGGTTTCCTTCCTTGAGCGGTCTCCTTTGTACATAGCGCCTATTTGTGGCACAGAAACATGTGATTCGTCTATAAAAACAATGGCATTTTTGGGTATGTAATCGAACAAACAAGGAGGAGACTCGCCTGGATTTCTACCAGATAGATATCTAGAGTAATTTTCAACACCTTGGCAATATCCAAGCTCCCTCATCATTTCAATATCGTAATTAGTTCTTTCTTCAAGCCTTTGTGCTTCAACCAACTTATTAATTGATCTTAAATACTCCAATCTTTCTTTTAATTCATCCTTAATACTATCAATGCAATTTAGAACTGTTTCTTTAGGGGTTACGTAATGTGTTTTTGGAAATATTGTTGCTCGCGGCACTTCATTGATAACTGCTCCAGTAAGTGGATCAAACCAAGACAATTTTTCTATCTCATCACCAAATAACTCAATTCTCAATGCTTCACTATCGGAATCTGCTGGGTAAACATCAATAGTATCTCCCCTCACCCTAAAAGTTGCTCTTCTAAAATCTAAATCGTTACGTGTGTATTGCAAAGAAGAAAATCTTCGCAGCAAGTTTCTTTGATCAATAATGTCACCTCTGTCTAAATGGACCACCATTTTCAAATAAGACTCTGGCGCACCAAGGCCGTATATTGAGGAGACTGTTGCTATAACAATGGTGTCTTTTCTCTCTAGCAATGCTTTTGTTGCAGACAATCTCATTTGCTCTATGTGTTCATTGATAGAAGCATCTTTAGCAATATAAGTATCGGAGGTTGGTACGTAAGCTTCAGGCTGATAATAATCATAGTAAGAAACAAAATACTCTACAGAATTCTCTGGAAAGAAATCTTTAAACTCACCATAGAGTTGAGCTGCCAGTGTTTTGTTATGAGCCATGATGATTGCAGGCCTTTGAGTCTCCTCAATAACCTTAGCCATAGTGTAGGTTTTGCCAGACCCGGTCACCCCTAATAGGGTCTGATGCAGCAGTCCATCTTCAAGACCACCAACTAAACTTTTAATAGCATCAGGCTGAGATCCTGCTGGCTCAAAATTAGATACTACCTTTAATGCTTTTGTCATTTACTTATCTATTAAAAATTACTTATAATGCACATCCGCGTTCCCGAATAGCTCAGCGGTAGAGCAGTTGACTGTTAATCAATTGGTCGTTGGTTCGATCCCAACTTCGGGAGCCACTTAAGCTCTTATTGTACATTCATGATCATAAATTTCTTGATCAACTTATAAAGATTATCTCTTGTATTAGAAAAAGAAGTTTTTAGCTGTTTTTCTAAATAACTATCATTTGCAGGATCTTCATTCATCCAGTGAAGGCTTAGTGCTTTGCTTGGCAATACTGGACAGACCTCTTCTGCGCATAAAGTAATTGCATAATCTAAATTATCTATAAAGTCTTTATCTAAATCATCTGTGGACTTTGAATATTGATCACGAATGTCTATACCGATATCATCCATAGCAATTACTGCGCTAGGATGAACTTCTCCTGAGGGTATTGAACCTGCGCTTTGTATATTGTGTTCTTTACCAAACATGGATTTAGCAAGACCTTCTGCCATCTGGCTTCTTGCTGAATTTGCGACGCATAAAAAAAGTATATTCATAATCTTAATTGAGGAATAATTTAATAGAGAGTATCTTATAGTTAATAGGAGTAATCAATATTGTGAGAAAACAATTCGATGTTAATTCGATGCTTAGGGGTCTTCATGGCAAATTGGGTGATGAGGATTATATTGAGCCATTAGAAATTCTCATTAATTCTCTTAATAAACACAATAAATTTAATCGATTTGGAAAAATAGCTTTCAACCATCAATTAAAAAATAGATTGAAAATGAGAAAGATGCTCAATGAGCTTCATTTGAATAATAATTTTGATGAGCCCGCTGATCCTGTTTTTGTAATAGGCTTGCCAAGGTCTGGAACATCATTACTTTTTAATCTCTTATCCTTAGATGTCGCTCATAGATCGCCAATGTATTGGGAAATTATGCATCTTATGCCACTTACCAAAACTAAAGCTGCCAGACAAAGAAGAGAATTTAAAACGAATACTGAACTGAAGTTAGCAAAGACTATAATTCCAAAATTAAGAGCAATTCATACTATAAGAGCAACAACACCCGAAGAGTGCCAACAAATTGCAACTATGAATATAAGAAGCTTTGTATATATGTGTATGGCAGATGTACCAGAATATATTGAATATCTAAAAAATACTTCTTTTGATTCTGTCTTTAGATGGCACAAAAGGTTTTATCAGGCTTTGGAACTTAATGGCAAACCTACTCGTTGGTTATTAAAAGATCCAAGTCACATAAGCCATATACCTCAAATTCTAAAAGAGTATCCAAATGCAAAATTTATTCACATTCACAGAGATCCTGTTGAATCAGTTGGTTCTTTTTGCAGCCTAACTAAAAATGTAAGACTGGCTTTCTCAAAAAAGGTTGATACTCATAATATTGGCGAAACTGTAATTGATTTCTGGAATCATAATTTAACGAAAGGTATGTTGGATAGAAAATCTCTTGCTAACAATCAAATAGTTGATATTCAATATTCGGAATTTGTAAAAAACCCACTAGAACTGATTAAAAATACCTACATGCAATTAAATTTTGATATGAACATAGAGACTGAAAATAAAATTCAAAACTACCTTTTAAAGGATAAAGAGGTTAAAAAATCTCAACACACATATTCTCTTGATGAATATGGATTAAATGAATCCATTATTAAAAGCCAATTTAAGGACTACATGCTCAACTTCGATTTTTAATGATAAAATCAACTTTTTTAATTTAAAGCTAAATCTGTGAAAAATTACAATATATTAAAAATAGCTATATATTCTCTAGCAATAGTATTTGTTCTTAATTCTTGTTCTAAAAAAAATGATGAAGCTGAAATGCCAATTATTGAGGAGACGAGCATGACACAAGTTACTATAAAAACTTCCCTTGGAGATATTCAATTAGAATTAGATGGTGAAAAAGCACCTATTACTGTTGAAAACTTTGTATCGATAGCTAATTCTGGTTATTACGCAGGTACTATATTTCATAGAGTTATTAATGGCTTTATGGTTCAAGGCGGCGGTTTAAATGCTGATATGAGCAACAAGTCTAGTGGTACAGCCCCTATTCAAAATGAAGCTAATAATGGCTTAGCTAATGATCGTGGAACAATTGCTATGGCAAGAACCATGGAACCACATTCTGCAACAGGTCAATTCTTTATCAACCATAAAGATAATAGTTTTTTAAACCATACAGGTGAAAATCCTCAAGGCTGGGGTTATGCGGTGTTTGGTAAAGTTACAGAAGGTATGGATGTTGTAGATGCTATTGCTGATGTTGCAACTGGTTCCTCAGGCGGACATCAAGACGTACCTCTTGAAGTGATTACAATTGAATCGGTAACTGTTGCTGAATGAAGCCTCGCTTTATCTCAGATTTACACTTAAGCGATAAACACCCAGAACTTACTCAAGCCTTTTTTAAATTCTTAGATGAATCAAAAGAGGCTTGCACTCATCTCTTTATTCTTGGAGATCTCTTTGAAACCTGGGTAGGAGATGACGATGATCTACCTCTTCATCTTAAAATCAAAGAAGCCCTAAAATCATTTACAACTAACGGACCTAAAACTTTCTTTATGCATGGCAATAGGGATTTTTTAGTCGGCGAATCCTTTGCCAAAGAGACTGGCATTACTATATTGCCAGATCCCTACACTCTTGAAATTAACAACCAAAAAGTCATTCTTAGTCATGGTGACTTCTTGTGTACAGACGATAAGGAGTATATTAATTTTAGAAACCAAGTACGGAATCAAGATTGGCAAAATAACTTTTTAAAGAAAACTTTAGACGAACGCAAACAAGTTGCCGCAGGCTTGAGGGAAGATAGCAAAGAAGCCACCTCAAAAAAATCAGATGCTATAACCGATGTTAATAATCAGTCAGTTGAAGACTTTATTAACGAACATCAACCTCACCTTTTTATTCACGGTCATACACATAGGCCAAATATTCATAATGTTGGATCTTCAAAAAGAATTGTACTTGGAGATTGGGGAGATTATGGTTGGCTTCTCACTATCGATGAGCAAGAATTTAACTTAGAAAAATTTTCTATCGCCTAGTTATAGGTCTTATCAATAAACCAATAATTAAAAAAATGAGGCCAAGCAATAGTCTTGGGTCTCCTAAGTAAAGCTGGTTCTCTACAGGAAAGGCTATTGTTTTTTCTAATGCTGCAATCTTGTATTTATGTTTGCTGTTCATCTTTGGATGAGTCACTATCTCTAAAAAAGCTCGCCTGCTTTTATACCTAAATAATGCTGCTCTCTCCCAAACCTCTGCATTTTCTATACCGACTAAATCCATAGAATTATTAACCGCACTGCCCATATAAACTGGATGCGATGCTCTTTTTAAAAGTTCACCATACATATGTTCCATATACTCATTCATAAGCACATCTGGCGATTCTTCTGACACCGTCCCGTCTGGAAAAGTTGGATTTTCAGACATATCAATCACATTAACCATTATGAATTGCTTGCCTGAATCTTCTTCCACAAATTTTTGAAGTAACTCTTTTATTTGAGGCTCTAAAACACGACCGTCTTTTAATGCATTGCTTTCAAATTTATTTGCATAATATTCAATCTCATCATCAGTTAGTTTGCCGCCTAGGTCTGTGTACCAAATAAAAAAGGATGAATAAATAACTAGTAAAGAAATCCAAACCTTCATAATTATTTATTTCTCTTATTTGCTACGGATAGTAAAAATACTATTGCTGTTATTCCAAAGGCTACTGGCGCCCCATCTATTCCAGGTGTGTTATCTGTTGTATAAGTTCCTATCATCCCAACGTCAACTCTAATGAGAGGATAAACAAATAATCTTATACCCCAATCAATAAGCCAAAATACATTCATTAAAGGGATAAGAGATTTATATTTAAAGACAACCACCCAACAGACAAGGCAAAAAAGAAGCTGTGATGCACCCCATAAAGAAAAAAATCTATAAATAACCGGCATAGGGTCTGGATCGCCAGTTAAAACTACAAAGTTTGCAATTCCATGTAGGCCCCAAGATTCAAATAACATGTGAACTATAGATCGCCAAGTCATTAATGCTGTGAATAATATGAATGCCCATACAGCAATCTTTGGGCTATCAAGCTCGTTAGTAGCTGTCTTAGGTAAGATTTTAGAAAAATTAAACATACTTCTATTTTACATAAATCATATATATAGAGTGTAGATAATTTTGCACATTAGCTGATAAAGAAAATATTGTCCTCTTTCAATTTATACTGTATATTTATACAGTATTTAAAAATCCTTATGAAAGTTAACTATATCGGAAAAATTTCTGAAGAAAATCTGCCGGCAATATTTGTCCCTTATTTTCTTGAGTCTGTGCATGCAGGGTTTCCCAGCCCTGCAAGCGACTATATTGAAAGTCCAATAGATTTAAATAAACATCTTATAAAAAATGGAGCAGCTACTTTTTTAGTTAGAGCCCAAGGCCAATCTATGCTTGGCTCTGGAATAACCGATCAGGCAGTATTGGTTGTTGATCGCAGTGTTAAACCAGCGCATAACAGTATTGTTGTGGCATCTATTGATGGAGAGTTTGTATGCAAACGATTAAAGCTCAAGCCTAAAATGTGCTTGATGCCAGATAACCCCGATTACTCTCCTATCTTTATTAATCATGGTCAAGAATTAGAAATAGTAGGAACTGTTACAGCAGCTATTAATAAGTTCTAATGGCACTTGCTTTGGTAGATTGCGAAAGCTTTTATGCTTCATGCGAAAGGATCTTTCGTCCTGATTTAAAACATACGCCTATAGTTGTTCTTTCTAATAATGATGGTTGTGTGATTGCCAGAAGCAGCGAAGCAAAGAAGATGGGTGTTGGTATGGGAGTTCCATGGTTTAAAGTAAAAAATTCTTTTCTTTCCCAGGGCGGACAAGTCTTCTCATCAAACTTTACATTTTATGGTGATATGTCAGCCAGAGTGATGAATATTCTAGAAGGCTTTGTTCCAGAGGTTGAGATTTATAGCATCGATGAAGCGTTCCTGGGATTAGATTCTTTAGAAGAGCATTACAACTTATATGACTTTGGATGCCATATAAGAAGCCTAGTTAAACAATGGACAGGGGTTCCAGTCAGGATAGGGATAGCTCCAACAAAAACGCTGACTAAGATAGCTTTAAATGAAGCTAAAAGACTGAACGTACCAACCAAGGTTTATCAAATATCTACAACAAAAGAAATCAGAGAAGCCCTTCTTAATACTCCGGTCAATGATGTTTGGGGAGTTGGCAGAAGACTCACAGAACATCTTAATAAAGCCAAGATAACAAATGCACTGCAATTAGCAGACCTAGATCCAAATTATATTAAAAGAAAATTCAGTGTAGTCCTTGAGAGAACAGTGAGAGAACTTAGAGGCCAAAGATGTCTTAATATAGAAGAGAACATTTCAGCAAAAAAACAAATCGTAGTCAGTAGGAGTTTTGGCACAAGGGTTACAGACCTAAAAACCTTGAGGCCAATTGTTAGCAACTTCGCAGTAAGGGCTTCTGAAAAATTAAGGCATGAAAAACAAAAGTGCTCTCAAGTTTCAGTCTTCGTTAGAACGAGTCCTTTTAGTGATAATAAGCCTCAGCATACTGGATATAAAACTATAGAGCTTTTTACCCCAACCAATGACACTAGAGATATTTTAGTAGCAGCTAAAAAAGCTCTCTTGCCTATTTTTAGATCTGGTTACGATTATGCAAAAGCGGGTATTCTTTTGAGCAGATTTAGCAATGAAACTACAAAGCAATATTCTCTTTTTAAAGATCCAAATGAACCTAAAGAGAATTCAAAATTTATGGAGTATATAGACCAACTCAATACCTATGAGACTCAGATCTACTTTGCCTCACAAAATACAAAAAGATGGTCGCCTATGAAACAGAATATGACCTCACCCAAATACACAACTAGCTGGTATGAACTACCAATAGCAAACTAAGTGCAAAAGCTTCTACTACAGCAAAAAAATTGGCACAGATATTGCAATAAATAAGGTATTTAGGAGGTATTTATGATTGATTATTGTTTAAGAGTCTATGAATTTTGCAGGCAAGAGCCTCTTTGGGCTGTAGTATTTTTCTTTTGTGGTTTTGTTATAGGTGATACTTACTTCACTCTGTAAAACTTAATTCATATCGATAGCAAATTCTTTTAGTATTTCAATATCGATTATAGAAGTAGTTTTTTTATTTGTTTTCTTTAAATATATTTTAGGAGCTCGGCCATGCTCGTATGCTTCTTTCCATCTCTCTGCACAAACACACCAAGAGTCTCCTGCTTTTAATCCTGGAAAATTAAACTCTGGCCTTGGAGTTGAAAGATCATTGCCTCTAGATTTTGAGAAATCTAGAAACTCATCTGTTATTAAAGAACATATGATATGAAGGCCTCTATCCATTTGATCTGTGTGACAGAACCCGTCTCTAAAAAATCCAGTAATTGGATTTGAGCAACACTCCTCTATTAGTTCATTAAAAATATTTACTTGTTGAGTTTCCATTGAAACAAATCTTATTATTTAAAAACAAAGATATCCAGCACCAATGTTGATAAAATAATTTTATGGATAATAACGGCAAAGTTCTCTTCAATGAAAAATGTTCTATCTGCAATTTTGAGATTAAGCATTATAAAAAAAGATCACACTTAACTTTTGATGACTGCAGTCACATGGAAGATAAATATCTAAAAAAACTTCATGTAGTTTTCGATGACGAAAAAGAATTGGTTGGTGTTGATGCCTTTATTTATATCTGGAAAAGAACAAAAGGATATGGATGGTTGGGTAAATTTGTTGGCCTTCCGATTATCAAACAATGCGCTATTTTTGCTTATTCAATTTTGGCTTTTTTATTATTTTGGCGCTTTAAAATATTTAATCGTTCATGAGAATTCATTCATGTAGATGCGAATGATTATCAGAATGATTTGCATTAAAAAAATACCTTATATCAGTAGTTTACAATATAATAAGATTGTTTTATAGTTATTCAGATTCAATCAGTCTATACTGCTTAAAGGAGCGTTAATATGGCAATGAAACCACTTGATACAAAAGAAGCTTGCGGAATTTTAAATGAAATTATGGAGTACGAATTAGCTGGTGTTGTTCGCTATACTCACTCAGCAATGATGATAACCGGACCCTATAGAATTCCTATTGTTGCCTTCTTAAAAGAGCAAGCAACTGAATCACTTCTTCATGCTCAGGGAGCAGGTGAATTAATAGCGGGTCTTGACGGTCACCCTAGTCAAAGGATTGCAAAAATTGAAGAGACAGGAAAACATTCTATAAAAGATATTCTTGAAGAAAGTTTAGCTCATGAATTACATGCTGTGGGTTTGTATAAAAAACTTCTCGAAGAAGTTGAAGATAAATCAATCTATCTTGAAGAGTATGCTCGAGGAATGATCGGAGAAGAAGAACAACATTCTTTAGAACTTAAAAGAATGTTAAAAGATTACGGATAAAAAAATAGTTAAACTTTTTTGAAATATCTTTGATGATGGGCTTCTGATAAATCTAAGAACTCTTTATTTACTTCATCTCTTATTGTCATCGGATCATAAATTTTAAGACTGGTAATACCAAACTGTTCAAGGTCCAAATTTTGTGACCCTGCTGCTCTTAATAAATCAAAAATCCAAGTTAATGGATCCATTGAATTATTATAGTTAATTGCATTCTCTTTAAGTTTGATGGCAAGCAAGTCAACATCATGAATCTTAAATCGCTCTTGAAGAATGAGTATTTTAAATTTTTCTAATCGATCATTAACTAATGCCCTCTCGTCTTGAGAGTATTTTGGCCAACTAATTATTTCATGAACAAATCTTTTACAGCCCTTGCACACATCATCTCCGTATGTTGTAGAGCAAATGCCTAGGCAAGGTGTTGTGGATCTGTTTTTTTGCATAATTAATCGAAATAATAACTCATTTTTAAATAAAATCTTTGAATTAGTAGAAGCCTTTTAGCTATATGGAGTAAAATAAGCCATCGTAAACAAGGAAAAACCATATGTTAAACGAATACAAAGCTCACGTAGACGAAAGAAAAGCACAAAACATCCCTCCTCTTCCATTAGATGCAGATCAAACTTCTCAATTAGTAGATTTATTAAAATCTGAACATGAGGAGTCAGAATTACTACTTCATCTATTAAAAGAAAGAGTGCCAGCTGGAGTGGATCAATCCGCATACGTAAAAGCTGCTTTTCTTGCTGATATTACAACAGGTGAAACATCTAGCCCTTATGTAACTAAGACTGATGCTGTCAAAATTTTAGGGACTATGCTGGGTGGTTATAACATTCAACCATTAATAGAGTGCTTAAAAATAGATGAATTAGGCAATGAGGCTGCTGAAGCTTTAGGAAAGACATTATTAATCTTTGATGCTTTCAATGAAATATTTGAACTAGCTAAAACCAATGAGCATGCAAAGAAAGTTGTTAATGATTGGGCTGATGGCAAATGGTTTACAGAAAAGTCAGAACTGCCTGAGCAAATCAAATTAACTGTTTACAAAGTTCCAGGAGAAATTAATACCGATGATCTATCACCAGCAACAGATGCCTGGTCTAGACCGGATATCCCACTTCATGCTCTGGCAATGTTTAAGATGCCAAGAGAAGGTCTTGAGAGACCGCTTGAAACTATTGAAGAATTAAAAGAAAAAGGAAATCCTTTAGTCTTTGTTGGAGATGTGGTCGGAACAGGTTCATCAAGAAAATCTGCAACCAATTCTGTTCTATGGCATATGGGCGATGAAATCCCTTCAATCCCAAATAAAAAAGAAGGCGGTTTTTGTTTTGGTGGAAAAATTGCTCCTATCTTTTTTAATACCCTCGAAGACTCTGGTGCTTTTCCAATTGAACTAGATGTTTCAAAAATGGAAATGGGTCAAGAAATTATTCTTGAACCATTCAATGGCAAAGTTTTAGATGCTAACTCAAATGAAGTAATCTCAACCTTTGAATTAAAGACTCCAGTTCTTCTTGATGAGGTAAGAGCGAATGGAAGAATTCCATTAATCATAGGAAGACAACTAACCGATAAAACGAGAGATGCTTTGGATTTGGAGCCAACAGATATCTTTACTAGACCTGACGCAGAAGATGCTTCAGATAAGGGATATACATTAGCTCAAAAAATGGTTGGAAAAGCATGCGGAGTAGTAGGCATAAGACCTGGAACTTATTGCGAACCAAGAATGACTACGGTTGGCTCCCAGGATACAACTGGCCCTATGACTAGAGATGAATTAAAAGAACTCGCCTGTTTAGGTTTCTCAGCTGACTTAGTTATGCAGTCCTTTTGTCATACTGCTGCTTATCCAAAACCAGTAGATATTGAAACTCAACACAGCCTTCCAGACTTTATTATGAATCGTGGCGGCGTATCGCTTAGACCAGGTGATGGAATTATTCATTCATGGTTAAACAGAATGTTATTACCAGATGGGGTTGGTACTGGTGGAGACAGTCACACAAGATTTCCAATAGGAATTAGTTTTCCAGCTGGATCAGGGCTTGTAGCTTTTGCTGCAACTTTGGGAGTGATGCCATTGGATATGCCTGAATCAGTTTTAGTAAGATTTAAAGGTGAAATGCAACCAGGCATAACACTAAGAGATCTTGTTAATGCTATCCCTTATGCAGCTATTCAAAAAGGATTGCTGACTGTTGCTAAAAAAGGTAAGAAGAATGTTTTCTCTGGAAGATGTCTTGAGATTGAGGGACTGCCAGATATGAAAGTTGAACAAGCATTTGAATTATCAGATGCTTCAGCTGAGCGATCAGCCTCAGGTTGTACAGTTAGACTTAATAAGGAACCAATTATTGAATATTTAAAGTCTAATATTGTCATGCTCAGATGGATGATAGCTAGCGGTTATGGAGATGCAAAAACATTAGAAAGAAGAGCTCAGGCAATGGAAGAATGGATAGAAAATCCAGAACTATTGCAACCGGATGAAAATGCTGAATATGCAGAAATCATTGAGATAGATCTGAATGAAATAACCGAGCCATTATTAGCATGTCCTAATGATCCTGATGACATTAAACCTTTGTCTGAAGTAGCTAATACTGAAATTCAAGAAGTGTTTATAGGCTCGTGTATGACTAACATTGGTCATTTCAGGGCAGCTGGAACATTATTACAAAAATATAACGGAACAAAAG
Organism: gamma proteobacterium SCGC AAA168-P09; assembly: GCA_000385055.1. Lineage (GTDB taxonomy): Bacteria > Pseudomonadota > Gammaproteobacteria > Magnimaribacterales > D2472 > SCGC-AAA076-P13. The sequence goes on along the minus strand of ARRL01000001.1, from coordinate 420,014 downwards.
CTAGGCTTTGGGTTGTACCGCCAACCAAGATGGATGAAAAGCAACTTATGGAAGAAGGTATTTATAATATCTTTGGAGTTTCAGGTGCAAGAACTGAGCTACCTGGATGTTCGTTATGTATGGGTAACCAAGCTAGAGTTTTAGCTAACTCCACTGTGGTCTCTACCTCTACAAGAAATTTTCCAAATAGACTTGGTGATGGCGCAAATGTATTTTTAGCTTCTGCTGAATTGTCAGCAATAGCTTCAGTTATTGGAAGGCTTCCAACAGTTGAGGAATATCATAAGTACATGGATGACATTAACCCACTCTCTGATGAGATATATAGATATCTAAACTTTAATGAAATAGATACCTACGTAGAGAGTGCAAATTCAGCAAGTATACCTGCTATAAATATTGTTAATCCAAGCTAAGCTTTAGCTTTTTCTCGTTGAGCTTTAACTTCATCTTGTCGACTTATTTCTAAGTCTTCAAGATAGGTGTCTCCAAGAGGAGTTATGTATACACCTGTAAAGATAGAGGTTTCAAACTCTTTGATATCAGGATTTCCAAATTGACAAGTTTCAATCAAATCTTCTAATGTTTGGTAGACAAGCCAATCAGCTCCAATTTCTCTTGCAACTTCTTCATCTGTTCTATTGGCAGCTATGAGCTCACTTGTTGCTGGCATATCTATGCCGTATAAATTTTGATATTTAATTGCTGGTGCTGCAGAGGCGAAATATACCTTTTTTGCCCCGGCCTCTTTTGCCATTTCAATAATTTTTCTACTAGTTGTTCCTCTAACTATTGAATCATCAACCAAAAGTACATTTTTACCTTCAAACTCCAGATCAAGAATATTAAGCTTTCTTCTTACAGATTTTCTTCGCTCTTCTTGATACGGCATAATAAATGTTCTTCCAATATATCTGTTCTTCACAAAGCCTTCCCTGTATGGGACATTTAAATCAACTGCTAGTTGCAAGGCTGCTGTAGTTGAGCTATCTGGAATAGGAATTACAACATCAATATCATGATCAGGATTATTCTTTTTAATAAGCTCAGCAAGTTTTGATCCCATTCTCATGCGAGCCTTATAAACAGATATTTCATCAATTTTTGAATCAGGTCTTGAAAAATATACGTACTCAAAAATACAAGGTCTTTTTTTAGGTTCATCAGAGCACTGTTGAGAATGAAAATTACCCTTTTTATCAATATAAACTGCTTCGCCAGGCTCAACATCCCTTAATTTTTTAAATCCTTGAGATTCAAATAAAGCATCTTCAGATGCAATAATATATTCATCTCGAGTCTCACCTTTTCTAATACCAATGCTTAATGGTCTGATTGCATTATTGTCTCTAAATGCCAAGATGCCATGACCTGTTATTAAAGCTAAAACTGCATAAGCACCATCACATCTTCTGTGTGTTTTTGATACAGCTTTAAATATGTGTTCTGCGGATGGATAAATCTCTCTTTGCTTACCTAGCTCGTGAGCGAAAATATTTAAAAGGACTTCTGAGTCAGAGTCTGTATTAAGGTGTCTCATTTCTGCATGAAACAGTTGAACACCAAGCTCTTTTGAATTAGTTAAATTACCATTGTGAACCATGCTAATTCCATAGGGAGAATTAACATACATGGGTTGGGCAAACTCTTTACCTGTTCCACCTGCTGTAGGATATCTGACATGGCCTATTCCATAGTTACCTATAAGCTTATTCATGTGACGCTGTTGAAAAACATCTCTGACATAACCCATGGATTTTCTACTATTGAGTTTGTCCTGAGCATCGCAAACCACCATGCCCGCTGCATCCTGACCTCTGTGCTGAAGCATTAAAAGAGAGTCATATATCTCTGCAGCTACGTTAGTTTCAGCAGAAATTCCAACTATTCCACACATTAAGATTCCTCTTGAGTAGGATTAATATCTTCAGAAGCTGGAGCCAATTCCTCTTTGATTGGTTCTATGACTTCCATAGCTTCTTCGACTAGATTTCTATTATCTATTAAATCTCTAAAATAAGCTTCAATTTGTGGAGCATATTTTTCAATTATTGGTGTTATTCTTGATTGGTTAATTAAATCGGTTGATTTAATGCTTGATGGTAATAATAAAAATATAACAAAAAGAACTATTAAGCCTCTTGTAAGGCCAAATAAAACACCAAGAAACCTATCAAAACCTGAAGCACCAGACCATTTAATTAGTGTTCCTATGAACTTTATAACCATTCCTCCAAGAATGATGCAAACCATAAAGACCACAATGTATGAAAGAATTTTAGATACCTCTTCATTGCCAATGTATTCATTAATTTTAGGAGTTGCTAAATATTCAAGACTCACAGCAGCTATAAAAGCTACAACCCATAAAAATAATGATAAAAATTCTTTGGTAAATCCTCTGGCTAAAGATATCAAGCCAGATGCTGTCAAAACAACTAAAATAAACCAGTCAGTAATATTTAGACCTAGAGCTTCCAACTAGATATCTCCCCTTTTGTTGATTCTGAAACCTTCTGTATTAATTCAATGTTAGATTCAATGTCATCTCTTTCTAAAAACGGTCCTACGTATACAGCATGAAGATTTTTTTTGGTTCCAAAAATTTCAGTGAAAGCAGGAAAGCCGCCTTGATTTATCTTTGTGACCATTTTATTTGCATTATCTTCAGAAGATAAAACATGAACCCTTAGAACGAAAAGATCAAAATCAGACTTTTCAATACTAGCCACGTCTGAATTTATAATAGGACTTTCTTTAAAAATTTCTTTTTCCTCAACCTCTGCCTCAATAAGATTTTCTTTTTCTAAAGATGTGTCATTAGTTATAGGGTTAGAAACCTTAAATTCTTGTTGGTAATCAATCTGAGGAGTTAAAACAACAAAGAGTAAAACTAGCAATATACCAATGCTAAAAACTAGACCAACAACTCTCTCAATATTCATTAAGGTTTATATATTTTTTTAAGTAGTCCGTGAACTTTGCTTCTAATATTTTTTCTATGAACAATCATATCAATTGCGCCGTTCTTTAACAAAAACTCTGACTTTTGAAAATCCTCTGGCAAATCTACTCTAACTGTTTGCTCGATAACCCTTCTTCCTGCAAACCCTACAAGAGCATCAGGCTCAGCTATATTAATATCTCCAAGCATTGCTAAACTTGCCGAAACACCTCCATAGATAGGATCTACCATGACTGAAATATAAGGAAGATTTTCTGCTTTAAGCTTCTGAAGTGCTGCAGAAGTCTTCGCCATTTGCATTAAAGAAATCATAGATTCCTGCATTCTTGCTCCACCACTTGTTGAAAAACATATAAATGGACATCTAGATTTAATAGCTTCATTAACACCCTGAACAAATTTTTCTCCAACAACTCCTCCCATTGAGCCACCCATAAATCTAAATTCAAAAGCAGCAACAACGACATCGATTGCGTCTAAAGTACCTTTACCAATAATAATTGCTTCATTTTCACCTGTGGATGAGACAGCGTCTTTTACCCGAGACGTATAATGTTTGGTATCTTTGAATTTTAATGGGTCTTTAGTTTTGATATCTTTCGCAATTTCGTCAAAATAACCATTATCTAAAAAGATTTCTAATCTTTTTCTAGCGCCTATTCTTAAGTGGTGATCGCATTTTGAACATACAAATAAAGATTTCTCTAAATCGGGAGCATAAAGAACTGATTCGCATGAAGGACAAGAAGTCCAAAGCCCATCAGGCACCTTACTTTTAGACTTGGATGTCATCATTGAAGGTATAAGCCTTGTTAGCCAGTTCATGATATAGCTGTTTTCATCTCCCTAAGATATTTACTTATTCTACCAAATTCTTTTGTTGATGACTCTTCATCTATCATTTCAACAATCGATGAGCCTATAACAATCCCATCTGAACATGCTGCAAGAGTCTTTGCATCATCAATCGACTTGATACCAAATCCTGCCATGGTAGGTAAATCTGTGTATTGTTGAATCCTTGCAATATTTTTTTGGATCTCATCTATGTTTAGATTTGAAGAACCAGTAACTCCGCGAAGATTAACGTAATAGATAAATCCGGTGCTATTTTTAGCTATAGACTTTACTCTGTCTTCTTTTGTAGTTGGTGAGATTAAAGAAATGGTATTTATATTTGGATTTGAGATTCCATAGGTTTCTAAATTAAGTTCACCAGGAACATCAACGACTAAAATAGAATCCACACTGTTGCTATCAGCAGACTTCACCAAATCAATATGTGAAATAAAGGTATTTAAGTAGCCCATCAACACGATTGGCGTTTCTTGATCAACTGTTCTAAATTTTTTAACTAAATCTAGAATCATTTTTAATGATATATCATTTTTTAAAGCTCTATCATGAGCTCTTTGAATCGTAGGACCTTCTGCTATGGGGTCTGTAAATGGAACACCTATTTCGATAACATCAACTCCAGATTCAACAAATAAGTGCATAAGTTCAAGGGTTGTATCTAGATTTGGATCACCAGCTACCAAATAAGCAACCATAGCTTTTTGATTACTATTCTTTAGCTCAACTAACTTTGAAGACAGTCTATTCAAAACTTAATTCCATCTATTTCTGCAACAGTGTTGATGTCCTTATCTCCTCGTCCTGATACATTAACAACAACATTTGCTGAAGAGTCTAATTCTTTCATTAAAGGTTCTAGATACGCAAAAGCATGAGCTGTTTCTAAAGCTGGCATAATGCCTTCAAGCTCAGTAACTTCATGAAATGCTTTTAATGCATCTTCATCACTAACAGCAACATATTCAGCTCTACCTACATCTTTTAACCAAGAATGTTCTGGCCCAACACCAGGATAATCTAATCCTGCTGAAACTGATTTTGTATCTTTAACTTGTCCTGCTTCATCCTGCATAAGATAACTTCGCGCACCATGAAGGACTCCTGGTGTGCCATCATTAAGAGGCGCAGCATGCTCGCCTGTAGCGACACCCTTACCTCCTGCTTCAACACCGATAAGTCTTGTTTCTTTTATATCAATAAATGGATGAAAAATACCCATGGCATTGGAGCCGCCACCAACACAGGCCACAATAGCATCTGGCATTTTTCCAAACAAATCTTTTGATTGCTCAATTACCTCTTTTCCTACAACAGAATTAAAGTCTCTAACTATCATTGGATACGGATGAGGTCCTGTAACGCTTCCAATAATATAATAGGTATCATCGACATTAGTAACCCAATCTCTAAGAGCTTCATTAAGAGCATCTTTTAAAGTTGCTGAACCTGAATCAACAGGATGTACCTGAGCGCCCAATAATTTAATTCTATAAACATTCAATGACTGCCTTCTTACATCTTCAGCGCCCATATAAATATGGCATTCTAAACCTAGTCTTGCTGCAACAGTTGCTGTTGCAACTCCATGTTGACCAGCTCCAGTCTCAGCAATAATTCTTTTCTTACCCATATACTTAGCAAGCAAAATTTGACCAACTGTATTATTAATTTTGTGAGCGCCTGTATGATTAAGATCTTCTCTCTTAAGCCAAATTGAGCCAGAACCATAATGATCTGTTAGTCTTTGAGCAAAATACAAAGGTGATGGTCTTCCAACAAAAGCAGATAAATCTTTATAAAACTCATCTATAAAATCTTTATTATCTTTTAGTTTGTTGTAGGTATTTTCTAGTTCTTCCAAAGCATACATCAGTGTCTCTGGAACAAACTTTCCTCCGTATTCACCAAAAAATCCTTCTTTGTCAGGAAAATTAAAATTATCAGATGCCATAAGCTTTTATTGTTTTTAAAATATTTGTTACCAGTTCGATATTTTTGATGCCCTCTTGGGATTCAACTCCAGAGTTCAAATCCAAGCACCAAGAGTTTGTCTTTAATGCATTATCGACATTTTGAGAATTAATTCCACCAGAAAGAACAATATTTTGATCATCATTATCAATATCTTTTAATATTTGCCAATTAAAAGATTCGCCTGTGCCTCCGTAAGAACCTTCTTTATGATTTTCAAGAAGGATTGCTTGAGCTGAGCTGAAAAGAGAGCAGCTTTTTAAATCATCATTATTCTTAACTCTTATTGCTTTCCAGTAATCAAGACCAAAAGATTCACAAAAATTATTTTCTTCATCACCGTGAAATTGCAGAATTGGATTATTAAAGTAAGAAGAGGTTTGATATACATAATCTTCATCAGGATTAACATAGACGCATACCGGTCTTGAGTCTTTAAAATCTATATCTTTAATAGATTCAAGAAAAGTGTTATTTGCAAACCTAGGGCTTTTTTCATAAAAAATAAAACCTATAAAATCTATATTAAGATTTATTAAATCTTTAAGAATTTCAATATTAGAAATGCCACAAATTTTTACTTTTGGTGAGTTCATTTTTTAAACCTATCCATTAAATGTTCAATCGGACTAGCGATATTGAATTTTAAATCATATTTAGGTCCAAGAAAAAATAAACCCTTGGCAGAAAGAGTCTTTCCTGCAAAGCTCCTATCTTTTTTTGAAAGAATTTCCTCAACAGAAGAATTAATTTCTCCTTTAGCAATATCTAAAAGAGTTCCAACCATAATTCTCACCATATTGTGCAAAAATGCATTTGCTTTAATGGTAATAAAAATAAATTTATCATGAGTTTCGACATCAATCATGTTGATGGTTTTTGTTGGATTCTTTGAATTACAACTAGAACTTCTAAAAGAAGTAAAATCATGAGTTCCTAAAAACATATTTGCTTGAAGTTTAAGTAGATTTTGGTCTATTTTATTGCTATCCCAGTGTGACATATTACCAAAAAATAAAGGTTTACTTCTTGAGTTGTAGATTACGTATGTATAGCTTCTTTCTATAGCAGAATAGCGAGAATGAAAATCATCTGGAACCCTTGAGATGCTTGTAACTGCAACAGAATCTGCAAGATTTGAATTAATTCCATCTATCCAGTTTTTGTTTGGTCTTTCAAGTTCTGTCGTGAAATCAAAAACCTGAGATAAAGCATGGACACCTGCATCAGTTCTGCCGGCATAATTAATAACTACTTTTTCTTGAGTGATCTTCTCTAATGCTTCTTCTATATTCTGCTGAACAGAGTCTGCATTTTTTTGTCTCTGAAATCCTGAAAAGATAGAGCCATCATACTCAGTTGTAAAAGCTAACTTCACTGTTCACTAATTTTATCTAGTAGACTTTGAGCAGTATTTTTTAACGCATCGCTATCTGTTGATTTAATTAGATTTTCTAAAATAGTTTTCGCGTTTTTAAAATCGCCCATTTCATTGTAAGTAATTGCTAAATCAAGTTGCTGCTCATCTTGGTTGTTTTGAATGCTTAAGCCTTTTGGCAAGCCTTCAATAGATGATGGAGAATCTTCTGCTTCTTCAAAATCATATTCAATTTTCTTGGGTTGCCTTGATTTAAGTTGGATATAAATAAGGGCTATAAGAACTCCTGAGAGAATCGATACAAATGCTACAAAAAGAAGATCCATTAATCCAAACCCTTTGGCTTTTTCATTTTGAATTATTTCAGTTTCTTTAATAAGCTCTTCTGCAACCTTGCTTTCTATAGCCATCTCTAAAGTTTTTGTATTGTTTTCTATAAAACTTTTTGGATCATTGAAATTTTCATTGGTAATATCAATTGATTCATTTACATCTTCTTCAATAACTTCTTTAGTTTTTGGTTCTGGTGATTCTTTTATTTTTGGTGCAGTTAAAACCAATAATGACTTCATCGCGGGAACAAGAGATAAAGAGTATGAATCATTCATTGCTAATATTGAACTTCTTGCCTCACTATCTGAAACATTAGCCATGCTTGAGAAAGATGGAATGATTAAGTCTTTGTCATTTCTTACAAGGTTTATATTCCCATCAATAAAAGCATCTTTATTTCCAAGATATATTGACCACATAATTTGATATATCGAAGTATTGGTTGTCTCTTGCTTAATGCTTGAGGCCATGCTCCACATAGTACTAATATCACTTGCCTTGATTACCTTTTGTTGCTCTAGAACATTTTCTATGATCTCTTGTTGAGCTGGTTCAGGTGTTCTGATATTAGTTTCAACAGGTGCAGGTTTATAGACTGTCCTTTGAGATTCTATTTTTGGTGAGGTATTAATTTTTGAAGGTAGAAAAATAAAAATATCTTTAGCGAGTTCATTTTTAATAACAAGCTTAAAGTTAAAATAATTTCCTTCATATTCATCTTTTAAAACAATAGAAAAAGTTTTGTAGTTAGAGAAATTTTCTAAAAGGGTGTAGGAAATGTTTTCTTGGGATAGCAAGTCGTCTGATTTGTACTCTTTTAGAGTAATGTCTTTGTCGGAGATTCTTGAACTTTGAATTTTGAATTCAATAACTCTTTCGCCCTTGTTATTAAGACTTAGCTGTGGTGATGAGAGTAATGCATCAGCAATAATGTTTAACGGAAGTAAGAAGAAAGAAATTAAAAAGATTCTTAACACAATTTATTATTAGCAATTAATTTTTGAAGGATTTGTACTGCATTTAAAGCAGCGCCCTTTCCATAAACATTATCAGCAACAATCCAAAGTGAGACCCATGTATCTCCTTGGATATTCTGAGATCTTATTCTTCCTACATACACATCCTCAGAATCATTAGCTTGTTCATAGGGAGTTGGATATTCTAAGGTTTCAGGATTGTCCATAACGCACACACCTTCATTTCCTTGGACTGTTTTAATAATGTCTTCTCTTGAAGCATCGTTAGACATTTTTATAAAAACTGCTTCAGAATGACCGTTGAATACAGGTACTCTTGCGCAAGTTGCTTGAACATCAATATTTGGATCCAAAATTTTCTTTGTTTCCCATACTAATTTCATTTCCTCTTTGGTAAAGGCATTATCTAAGAAGATATCACATTGAGGTATTACATTGAAAGCAATAGGTTTTGGGTACACTTTTGATTCAGGAGATTCACTCTCGTATGTTTGAGATCTTAGCTCTTCAACCGCCTCTTTACCTGTTCCAGAAACAGCTTGATAGGTAGCGATATTTAAGAACTCAATACCATACCTCTCATGGATGGGTTTCAAAACCATTAGCAGTTGAGATGTTGAACAATTTGGATTGGCTATCAATGTCGGCTCCTCTAAACTTTCAATAATATTTCCATTAATTTCTGGGATAATCAAAGGTATGTCATCGTCGTATCTGAATTCAGATGACAGATCAATAACGTAACTTCCAGCTTCAACAAATTTCTTTGCATAGTTCTTTGCAACTGAGCCTCCGGCAGAAAAAATTGTAATATTTGCTGTTTTTGGATCAAATGAATCTAAGTCCCCAATAATATATTCATGATTTTGAAAATTGATAGCTTGGCCAACAGTAGATTTTCCAAGAGGAAAAAGATTATCAATTTTAATCTCTTTTTTTTCTAATAACTGAAGTATTTTTTGTCCAACAACACCAGATGCGCCTACTAGAGCCATGTTTAACGCTTTATCCATTTTTTAAAATTCCTATTAAAATTGCAGCTACTTCAGAAGTTTTAACATATTCATCGTTAGTGCTAATGTCTTTTGTTCTATAACCTTGTGATATAAATTCTTTAATAGCTGCATCAATCTTATCGGCTAATTCTTTTTGCTCTAAAGAATACTTAAGAGCCATACCAAGTGATGCAATCATTGCTATTGGATTAGCAATATTCATTCCAGCAATATCAGGAGCGCTTCCATGACATGGTTCATACATACCTTGAGATGAGCTATTTATCGATGCAGATGGGAGCATTCCGATCGAACCTGATAATGTTGCAGCAATATCAGATAAAATATCACCAAACAAATTACTAGAAACAATTACATCAAACTGGTTTGGATTAAGAACAAGTTGCATTGCAGTATTGTCAGCTAACTGGTGAGACAATTCGACATCAGGAAAATATTTTGCCATATCGGTAACAATTGATCTCCAAAATTTTGAAACTTCTAAGACATTTGCTTTTTCTACGGAACACAATTTTCCACCTCTTTTTTGAGCTGCTTCAAATGCTACTTTTGCTATTCGCTTTATCTCATCCTCGTTATAGATCATTGTATTAAATGCATAAGAAGGAGTCTCATCTTCAACAATTGCTCTTGGCTCACCAAAATATATACCGCCAGTAAGCTCTCTGACTATAAGAATGTCTAAGTTCTCAATAATATGATTCTTGATTGGCGATGCTGATGCTAATTCATTAAATAAAAATGCAGGTCTAAGATTTGCAAATAATTCTAATTCTTTCCTTAGAGATAAAAGTGCCTGCTCTGGTCTATCATCCCACCCTAGGTTATCCCATTTTGGCCCACCGACAGCTCCAAATAAAATAGCATCAGATTTTTTTGCTTTTGCTAAGACATTATCCGGCAGAGGAGATCCGTGTTTATCATAAGCAGTGCCACCTGCATCCATTTCAGTGATATTAAAATCTAGACTATATTCGGTGATTAAATAACCTAAAACTTCTTTTGCAGAACTAGTCACCTCCTGCCCAATACCATCACCAGGTAGAATTAATATTTCTTTACTCATTTGAAAATATCCATGGTTTTTCTTTTTTTCTAATTTGTTCAAAGCTCATTATTTTTTCTTTAAACTTAAGTGTCATATCAACGTCATCTAAGCCATAAATAATTCTTTCAAGAAGATTGTCTTCAACTTCAAAAGAATATAATTCTGTTTCATTTTGTGATATTTTTTTTGAATCTAAACTTACAGTTAATTCAGTAAATTCTTTATCAAAAGCCTTAAATAAGTTATCTATTTGATCTTTACTAAGTCTAATTGGTAAAACACCATTTTTAAAACAGTTGTTATAAAAAATATCTCCAAAAGAAGAGGCAATAACAGCTTTAATACCAAAATCTCTTAAAGCCCAAACAGCATGTTCTCTGGATGAACCGCATCCAAAATTATCTCTTGTTAATAAAATTGTCGCTTTATCAAAAGGTACTTTATTGAGTATAAAGTCAGGATTCTGTTGCCTGTCACCCTTCAATACTCCCAACTTACCATCATCAAGATATCTCCATCCATCAAACAAGTAATCCTCAAACCCATATTTCTTTATAGATTTTAAATATTCTGTAGGAATAATCTGATCGGTATCAATATTATCTCTATCAATAGAGGCAACTACTCCGCTTATAATTAATTCGTTACCTTCTATCTTCATGACGGATCTACCACTCTTCCATTAACAGCTGTTAAAGCAGCCATTAAGGGGCTCATTAAATGTGTTCTTCCAAGATTGCCCTGTCTGCCTTCAAAATTTCTATTTGATGTTGAGGCACATCTTTCATAAGGCTTTAATTGATCCGGATTCATACCCAAGCACATTGAGCATCCTGGATCTCTCCAAATAAAACCTGCTTTTTGAAAAATAATATCCAATCCTTCGGACTCTGCTTGCTCCTTTACCAAACCAGAACCCGGTACAACTATTGCTTCGACAATAGTATCCGAAACACTCTTACCATCTACTGCCTTGGCGACCTCTCTCAGATCTTCGATTCTTGAGTTTGTGCAAGACCCAATAAAAACTTTATCAAATTTAAGATCAGTTAATTTCTGATTTTCTTCAATACCCATATATTGTTTTGCCAACTCAATATTTCTTTTATTTTCTGCCTCTATATTATTTAAATCAGGTATATCTTCATCAAAGTCTATGACCATTTCCGGAGAAGTTCCCCATGTAACTTGTGGCTTAATTAGTGAAACATCAATTTCTATTTCTTTATCGAATACTGCCTCAGTATCTGATATTAGCTTGCTCCAATGAATACAAGCAGAATCAAATTCTTCTTCAGATAATTGAGAATGATTCTTTACGTACTCGATCGTAGTTGCATCAGGAGCAATTAAACCAACTTTAGCACCTGCTTCAATGGACATATTGCATATGGTCATTCTAGCTTCCATGGATATACTTTCTATGTATGAACCAGAGAATTCTATTGCATGACCATTTCCACCAGCGGTTCCAATTTTTCCAATGAGGTATAAAACAATATCTTTAGATGTTACACCGCTCTGTGGATTTCCATTAAATCGAACATTCATATTTTTCAATTTTGAAACCTTAAGCGTTTGGGTTGCAAGAACATGCTCTACTTCAGATGTCCCAATACCCATTGCTAAGCATCCAAAAGCTCCATGAGTAGAAGTATGAGAGTCACCGCATACGATTGTCATTCCAGGCAAGGTATAACCCAATTCTGGGCCAATAACATGAACTATTCCCTGATTGACTGATGTTATATCAAATTGTTTGATTCCGAACTTATTACAATTTTTATCGAGCTCAACAACTTGTATTTTTGATATTTCATCTAAAATATTCTCTGTTTGAAATGATTTGCCTCTCTCAGTAGGAACATTATGATCGGGTGTAGCAATATTCGCATTTAGCCTCCAAGGTGTTAAACCTTTTTTAGTTAGCCCTTCAAAGGCTTGAGGTGATGTAACTTCATGAAGGTATTGTCTATCAATATAAAGTAAAGATTCAGAAGATTCTAGGGTTGTTATATGGTGCTCTTCCCAAAGCTTGTCGTATAAAGTCTTTGGCATGTTACTTGGTAAAGGGTAGTTTTTGTTCGACCTCACCGCATTGAGCACGGTTTCTTAATAGATGGTCCATGATTACTAGATTCACCATTGCTTCTGCTATAGGCACTGCACGAATACCAACACATGGATCATGTCGACCAATAACTTCTATATCAACTTCATTACCATCTTTATCTACAGTTTTTCCTTTCTTTTTAATACTAGAAGTTGGTTTAATTAAAAAGTCTAGCTCTATATTATCTCCGTTAGAAATTCCGCCTAGAATACCTCCAGCATTATTTGAAGCGAAGCCATCTGATCTTATTTCATCACGTATTTCTGAACCTTTGAGATTTAATATGTTTTCTGCATTACCAATAGAAACAGATTTAACTGCATTAATACTCATGATTGCTTTAGCAAGGTCTGCATTAAGTTTATCAAAAACAGGCTCACCAAGGCCTACAGGGCAGTTTTCTACACAAACTCCGAGCTTTGCTCCAACAGAATTACCCTCAGCAATTAATTCATCAAACATGGTATTTAGAGCTTCTATTTTAGACATGTCACCAAAAAAATATTTATTTTTATTAGCTGATTCTGGCGTAATAGACTCAGCCGAAATATTGCCAATCTGAGAAACATAACCTGTTGTCTTTACACCATATTGAGAAAGATATTTTTTAGCTATTGCTCCGGCAGCAACTCTCATAGCAGTCTCTCTAGCACTTGATCGACCTCCACCCCTATAGTCTCTGTGTCCGTATTTAGCCTGATAAGTTATATCAGCATGATTTGGTCTAAATGAATCTTTAATGTTTGAATAATCTTTTGATTGCTGATCTTTATTAAAAATTAATAAACTTATGGGCGTGCCGAGTGTTTTTCCTTCAAAGACACCTGATAGAATTTGAACTGAATCGTCTTCTTTTCGCTGAGTTGTTACATCAGATTGCCCAGGTTTTCTTCTATTTAATTCAATTTGTATGTCTGATTCGTCAATCTCTAAATTAGGAGGACAGCCATCAATAATGCAGCCTAAAGCATGCCCATGACTCTCACCAAAGGTAGTAACTTTAAAAATATTTCCAAACGTATTGCCTGACATGGCAGTGATTATAGTCCAAAATTGATAAAACGCCTTATTTTAGGGGTTATTTAGGCTATTTTCAAATTATTAGAAATTATTGCTTTCTACTGCAAATAGTTCCTGAAAGTCTATTACCGATGTGTTTTCTAATTTTTGTTGATTTGTACAAAGTGAATAAATTTCTTCACACTTATCTTGAGTATATGTAATTTGTAGATTATTCAAAAATTTCTTTTCTAGCACTGGGATTCCTTCTTCTCTTCTTCTTTTATGTCCAATTGGATATTCAACTTCTATTTCATCAGTAGAAGTTCCGTCATTAAAATGAATTTGAATTTTATTTGCTATAGACCTTTTGTCTGCCTCATGATACTCAACAGAATATCTTTTATCTTCGTTTATGATCATTTTTTCTCTTAATGCATCAATTCTAGGATCTGAAGCCACATCGTCTTCATAATCTTCTGCAACTAAGTTGCCTTTAATAAGACCAATAGCAACCATGTATTGAAGACAATGATCTCTATCAGCAGGATTATTGAGCTCACCTACTTTAGAGATAATTCTTATAGCTGAATCATGAGTAGTAATTTCTACAGACTTTATTTCATCTAACTTATCTTTTATTTGAGGGTGAAGAATTACTGCTGCCTCAACTGCTGTTTGAGCATGAAATTCAGCAGGGAAACTAATTTTAAATAAGATATTCTCCATAACATACGAATTAAATGCTTGAGGAAGAGATAATTGCTCTCCTTTAAATAAAACATCCTCAAAACCCCAGACAGGTGCTGATAAAACACCCGGATATCCCATTTCGCCAGATAAAGTTATCATAGCAAGTCTTACTGCTCTACTGGTAGCATCACCGGCAGCCCAACTTTTTCTTGAACCTGCATTTGGTGCATGCCTATATGTTCTGAGACTTTGGCCATCAACCCAAGCCTGACTAACCGCATCTTTAATTTGATCTGAGGTACCTCCCATGAGTTTTGTAACAATTGCTGTTGAAGCAACTTTAACTAAAACAACATGATCAAGACCAACTTTATTAAAACTGTTTTTTAATGCAAGGACTCCTTGTATTTCATGAGCCATAATCATGGACTCTAAAACTTGCTTCATTTTTAAAGGCTCTTTTCCTTCTGATATATTTTTTTGTGAAATAAAATCAGCTACCGCCAATATTCCACCTAAGTTATCTGATGGATGACCCCATTCAGCAGCAAGCCATGTGTCGTTATAGTCTAGCCATCTAATGATACAACCAATATCAAATGCGCCTTTGATAGGGTCTAATTTAAAATTTGTTCCAGGAACTCTTACGCCGTAAGGAACAGAAGTTCCTTCAACTACTGGTCCAAGCATTTTTGTGCAAGCAGGAAATTTTAATGCTAATAAACCACAACCGATACTATCTATAAGACAATTTCTTGCAGTATCTAAAGCAAGATCAGATTCTATTTTGAAATTTGAAACGTAATCTGCAATTTCAGAGATTACAGAATCATATCCAAGCCTAATATTTAAATCGACATTTGAGGACATGGTTTAGTCCCTGTCTGCTATGTCAACCCACTCAGAACTTTCTACGCCTATATAATCTGCGCTTGGTCTGATAATTCTATTATTTGCCCTTTGCTCCATACAGTGTGCAGTCCATCCAGAAACTCTAGACATAACAAATATAGGAGTAAATAACTTAGTTGGAATGCCCATATAAAAGTATGCAGGTGCATGGAAAAAGTCTGCATTAGCAAACATTTTCTTTTCATCTGCCATTACTTTTTCAACCTCTTCAGCCACTTGATATAAATCATCGTTATCATGAAGTTTTGATAATTCTTTTGCATATTCCTTGATGACTGCATTTCTAGGATCACGAATCGAATATACAGCATGACCAAAGCCCATAATTTTTTCTTTGTTTGCTAGCATGGATAAGATTTTTTCTTTAGCCTCTTCTCTTGATGTCCAGTTTTCAATTAATTCCATAGCCTTTTCATTTGCTCCACCATGTAATGGACCTCTTAATGAACCAATAGCAGCAACAACACATGAATGTATATCTGACATTGTTGAAGCACATACCCTTCCTGTAAAAGTAGATGCATTAAACTCATGTTCAGCATATAGAACTAAAGACACATCCATAACTTTTCTATGAAGATCGTTTGGTGTTTTTCCATGAAGAATATGAAGAAAATGTCCAGCCATTGAGTCTTCATCATTTACCAAGCTAATGTCCTCTCCATCATGAGAGTATTTATACCAATAAGTAACAATTGAAGGCATTGTAGCTATCATTCTATTTATAGAATCTAGTTGATTGGTAAAGTCACCTTCAGGTTCAAGATTGCCAAGCATTGATGTTCCAGTTCTCATAACATCCATGGGATGAGCTGAAGCTGGTATCTTTTGAAGAACTTCTTTTAAAGATAGAGGAAGATCCCTTTGACTTTTTAATAATTCTTTATATTCTTTAAGTTCTGTTGTATTGGGTAATTTGTTGTATAGAAGTAGGTATGCAACTTCCTCGAAAGTAGCTTTCTCGGCAAGAGTTTCTATTTTATGTCCTCTATAAGCCAAGCCTTCTATTTGACCAACAGTTGAGAGAGATGTCTCTCCTGCTACCTGTCCTCTAAGTCCAGCACCTTCTAATTTTTTTACCATATTATCCTCTTATTCTAATTCTTAATCTTTATATAATTCATCGAGTTTTTGTTCAAAACTATGATAATTTAAGCGTTCGTATAATTCTTCCCGGGTCTGCATTATATCCAAGAGACCTTCTTGTGTCCTCTCTTTAGCAAGTGAAATGTAAACTTTTTCCGCAATTTGGCTCATTGCTCTAAATGCTGTTAATGGATAAAGAACCATATCTACTCCAACATTAGCAAGTTCATCTTTTGAAAATAGTGGTGTTTTTCCAAATTCTGTAATATTAGCAAGTATAGGCACTTCAATTTTATCTTTAACTGCTGAATATTCTTCCAGACTAGTTGCTGCTTCAAGGAATATACCATCTGCACCATCTTCAACATAGGCTGAAATTCTATCAACGGCTCCATTGATTCCCTCAGAAGCTATAGCATCAGTTCTAGCCATTATAAAAAAAGATTCATCCTGTCTTCCATCGACAGCTGCTTTTATTCTATCCTGCATTTCTTCCTTAGTGACTAGTGATTTATTTGGCCTGTGTCCGCATCTCTTTTGAGAAACTTGATCTTCCATATGAACAGCAGCACAGCCTGCATCAATCATGTTCTTAATTGTTCTTGATATATTGAAAGCTCCACCCCAGCCTGTATCAATATCTACAAGTAAAGGTAAAGAAGAAGCATTGGTGATTCTTTTAACATCTATTAAAACGTCTTCCATTGATGTAATTCCGAGGTCTGGCAGTCCATACGATGCGGCAGCGACACCTCCACCTGAGAGGTATATAGCTTTATGACCGGATTTTTCTGCCAATATCGCAGAATAAGCATTAATAGTACCTGGAATAATAAGAGGTTTATTATCTTTTAATGCGTTTCTAAATTTTTGGCCTACTGACATGGTTGAAGAATTATAATGCACACGAGGCCTGTTTCCCAAATGCTAAATTATCCGTAGAATTTTACACCCCGAATAATTCTTTCTTTGTTATTTTTTCTTCTCCACCTATTTGTATCTCTTAAGCTATATACGCATCCGCAATATTCTTGTTGATAAAATTCTTCTCTCTTGGAGATTTCAATCATTCTTGATGAGCCGCCTTGCTTCCTCCAATTAAAATCCCAATAAGTAACATCCTTATATCTTTCTGCAGCTTTGTGGCCAGAAGTATTAATTTGATTCATATCTTTCCATCTAGATATTCCCAAGGTTGTTGCATATACGCCATAATTATTTTCATTTGCATATAATGCGGATCTTTCAAATCTCATATCAAAGCATTGAGTGCAACGCTTACCTCTTTCAGGCTCATCCTCAAGACCTTTAACTCTATCAAACCAATTATCTTTATCATAGTCAGCATCTATACATTCAAAACCAAGTTTTTCACAAAACCTTCTGTTTTCATTTTTGCGTATTTCATATTCTTCGTCTGGGTGAATATTTGGATTATAGAAATATACCGTAGTCTTAATATCAGAAGCAGCTAATGCTTCCATAATCTCTCCAGCACAAGGGGCGCAACAACTATGCAATAACAAATTAGTGCCTTCATCTGGCATTTGCAGTTTAGGCCTTTCGTAGTTATCTAATTTTAATTTGTCATTCATTTAACAAAATGTGAGCTATCTTTAATTGCATGTTCTAAATCATTGTAATTATTAAAAGAAGGGATATCAGGATAGCTTGATGAAATTTTCTCTGGTGCGTTCATAAAAAATCCTTTATCGGCAACCTCAAACATTTGGATATCATTATAAGAATCTCCTGCCGCTAGACACCTGTAACCAATTGATTGAAAAGCAGTAATTGCCTGTTTTTTGGCATGCTTATGACGCAATTTATATGAAATTATTTCATCATTAACTACTTCCAAGTTATGACATAAAAGTAAAGGATGTCCCATTTTATCCATTAAAGGTTTTGCAATTTCATGAAAGGTATCAGAAAGTATAACAACTTGAAAATTTTGTCTTATATTGTTTAAAAATTCTTTAGCTCCATCCAAAAGATCTAATTCACCTGATGCTTTTTGAATATCTGATAACTTTAAATTATTTTTTTTCATTACATCCAATCTAAAATCCATCAAGTCAGAATAGTCTGGGATATCTCGAGTAGTCTTATTAAATTCATCTATTCCAGTATTTGATGCTATCTGCTCCCAAATTTCTGGAGTGAGTGTTCCTTCCATGTCAAAACATACTATTTCCATGATAAGTCCTTTTATTTATTTTTTATTCCATAGGGAACATGTCCCGATGCAGTAGTGTTAATAGCTTCCATGATATGTTTTTTTTGGTCATCAAAAAAGATATCAGCTTCAAAAGATTTAAGAAAATGTTGTTTAGACATACCGCCTAAGAATAAAGATTCATCTATTCTTACGCCCCATTCTCTGAGAGTCTTTATAACTCGTTTATCTGATGGTGCAGATCTTGCAGTAACAAGTGCGGTTCTTATTGGGCACTCATTTATATCGAAATCATTTTGTATCTTGTTTAGTTCTACAAGAAAAGATTTAAAAGGTCCTTCTTTTAATGGCGATGTAGCCATGACTTCATTTTCAATGAATGCATCTAATCCCTCTTCATGGAAAACTTTTTCAGAATCATCAGAGAAAATTACAGCATCTCCATCAAAGGCTATTTTTAATTGCTCATTATTAGACTGCGAATTACTTTCACCTTCTTTAGAAATAATAGTTGCTGCAGCTACATTACTTTCAATAGCTAATTTAACATCTTCAAAACTGCTTGATAAAAAGAGGTGTACTCCAAAATCTTTAACGTATCTATGAGGACTTTCTCCGCCACAAAAGGCAGCTCTACTAATATCTAAGCCATGAGCCTCGATGGAATTTCTTATTCTCAATCCAGTATCAGATGTATTTCTAGAAAGAAGAATTACTTCTATTCTTTGTCTATCTTTGTAAAGGGAATTAATACTAAGAATCTTCTTGACCAAGCTAAAAGCTTGACCTGGTTCAAGAGTTTTTTCCTCATTTGCAATTTGATAATCTCGATATGAATCTAAACCTTCTTTTTTATATATTTCATGGCTCTCATCGAGATTAAATAAAGCTCTTGAAGAAATACCTATAATTAATTTTGATTTATCATTCATTATTTATCTTGCTTTAATTTATATTTTTCAATTATACTGTATAAATATATAGTATAATTTAAAGAATATGAAAGATATAACACCTCAACAACAAAAAGTACTTGATTGTATTCAAGTTTACATAAATAAAACAGGTTTTCCTCCTACTAGAGCAAATATATGTAGAGAATTAGGTTTCAAATCACCCAATTCAGCCGAAACGCATCTTCGAGCTTTAGAAAAAAAAGGTTTTATCTCTATTGAGAGTGGAGCGTCTAGAGGAATATCAATTATAAATCCAGAGATTACTAGCGAAGATAACGAATATCCTATTGTAGGTTTGGTTGCGGCAGGCTCTCCAACCCTAGCAAGTGAAAATGTTGAGAAAGTTTTGAATTGTCCTAAAGGGTTTTTTGGTTCAGATTTTGATTATTTTCTTAGGGTGCGTGGTTTAAGTATGAAAGATGCTGGAATCATGGAAGATGATCTTATTGCTGTTAAGAAAACACAAGAAATAAGAAATGGAGATATCGTTATTGCTCGAATTGAAGATGAGGTAACAGTTAAGTATTTCCAAAGAAGTGCTCCAAATATTGTTCACTTAAAACCTGCAAATAATGATTTTAATGATATAGAAGTAAATCTTGAAGAAACAGAATTATTTATTGAAGGTAAAAGCGTAGGGTTAATTAGAGAAAATTAATGCAGAATTACTGGTTTCTTTGAAAGTCTTTCTTTTTGGCTGTCAAAGAACTCATCAAAATCGCTAACACTTCCACTAACGCTTTCAATTCCAGCTCTAATCATTTCCTTGGCAACTGCCAGTTCCTGACCCTGAAGAAATTCTTTAGATTCTGAAGAGAAATCTATTTTTACAATAGGATTATCGTGATCGTCCGATCTTCTTAAAACTATACTTCCGTCAGGCAATTGAGCTAATTCTAGATAATTTGACATTTTTTCTCCGTATTTCTAAAGCTTAACATTCCTCAAGAGTTTTGCGAAGCAACAGCATAAACCTTTTATATTTATCTAATATCAAATTAATTTTTTTCAAGTTAATAGTGTCATTTGAGGCAATAATTGTTGTATCTATTGGATTAAATAGCTTTTCTTTGGTTGATTTTATTAATAAAAATATTCCATCTGAATTATTAAACTCATTCTTTATAATATTTTTTATTGCTGGCTCTTCAATAAGGCTGTCCCATTTTGATAAGTAATTTAATTTAGCGAAAGATTTGATATCCAAATTTAGTATTGAGCTAACGTCTAAAGCTAGAAAGTCTAGACTTTGCTCAAGAGATGACAAAAATAGATATAAATTATTTTTATCTTGATTTGAGTTGTCAAAGATTAAGTTTTCTGAGATATCTTCACAAATATCTAAATATAAATTTACTAATTCTTTTGGGTTCACTAAGTTTTAAGGTTCTGAGCCCATTCACCATTTTCATACACAGCAGTCCACTTAGTTTTTTTACCATCCTTTTCTGATGCTAAGTAGTGAACATCTTCAGCTTTGTTATACCTTATGACATATGGATTGCCGTCTCTGTCCTTTTCAGGAGCACTCATAAGATATAAATGCTTGTTGATATTTGGTAGAAATCTGCAAGCCTCAGATATCTCTGAAGAAAGACTATTTATCTCTGAAACTTTAGGAGCTCTTGTTTCCCTGTTTTTAGGATACTTGCTAGCTGCTAAAAATAAACCTTTCATACTATCTCTTAAAAGATAATGATCTTCGCATTTAAGGCAAGCTAAATCAGGCATAGATATTGGTTCCATCATGATTGGTTTTGGTTCACCGTTTCTTTGCAAGGCTCTTGTTGCTCCACAATTATCATTGAGACATCCAAAGTACTTGCCAAACCTTCCAGTTTTTAATTGCATTTCAGCACCACACTTATGGCAATCTAATGTTGGGCCATCATAGCCTTTAATCTTGAATTGACCCTCTTCTATAAAATAACCGTCACAATCTGGATTTTTTCCACAAACATGTAATTTGCGCCCTTCATCAATAAGATAATTATCCATGCTGGTGTCACATTTTTTACATCTTCTTTTAATTAATAAGTTTTCTGCCTCTTCTGTGTCATCAATACTTATAGCCTCGTCACCAGAAACCAAATTTAAGGTTTCTTTACACTTATCATCTCCTAAATTTTGGTAGCCAGAGCATCCTAAAAAAACTCCATTAGAAGAATTTCTAATAAGCATATTTGTTTTTCCGCATGGGCAAGAAATATTGGTAGAAGTTGGTTGATTGCCTCTCATGCCTTTCTCATCAGAAGCTGAGATTAAATCTTTTTGAAAAACACTATAAAAATCATCTAGAACATTTTTCCAATCTAACTCACCCCTTGCAACACTATCAAGATTATTTTCTAAATTTGCAGTAAATTCATAATCCATGATGTCATCAAAACTTTCTAACAACCTTTCAGTAACAATATGACCAATTTTTTTTACAAAAAATCTTCTATTTTGAATTTCAACATATCCCCTGTCCTGTATAGTAGAAATAATATTTGCGTATGTAGAGGGTCTTCCTATTCCTTTTTTTTCCAACTCTTTCACAAGGGCTGCTTCAGAAAATCTTGCAGGTGGCTTTGTATATTTTTGTTCTAATTTTATTTCATTTAAATCAAGATTATCTCCCTCAGAAAGTGGAGGCAAAATATCATCATCATCTGATCTCATGGGTTGAGAAATTTTAGTGAAACCATCAAAAATGACCTCCCTTCCTTTTGCTGAGAAGGTATATTCACCGATATTTATTTTTGCAGAAGTTGATAAATATTCAGCATCAGGCATTTGAGAAGCAATATATTGCTGCCAAATTAATTGATAAAGTCTTTTTTCTTCTTCGGTTTGATTTAACAAGTCATCACCTGTCATAAATGCATTAGTAGGTCTAATAGCCTCATGGGCTTCTTGAGCATTTTCTGTACTTGAGTATATTCTTGGAGCATTAGTGAGATATTTCTCACCCACCCTTTCTGCAATAAAATTTCTAGCATCTTGAATGGATTCTTTACTTAAGCTTGGAGCATCTGTTCTCATATAAGTAATATGCCCTGCTTCATATAATTTTTGTGCAACGCGCATTGTTCTCTTGACACCAAAGCTAAGCTTAGTACTTGCAGCCTGCTGAAGAGTAGATGTTATAAAAGGAGCTCTAGGTTTAGCTTTGACGGGTTTTTTAACAATTTCATTTATAGAAAGATCTGAGTTACGAATACTACTTTCAATCTTTCTTGCTTCCTCTTCTTTAAGTAAAGGATCTGATTTTTTTCTATTTAAATTAAATGGAATAATCAAGTCATTCTTTTGAAGAGACATTGAAACTTCCCAAAACTCTTCAGGAATAAATTCTTGTATTAACCTTTCTCTTTCATCTAAAACTCTTAAAGCGACTGATTGAACTCTTCCAGCAGATAGTCCTCTGGCAATTTTTTTCCATAACAATGGAGATAATTCAAAACCAATTACCTTATCTAAAAATCGTCTTGCTCTGTAGGCCTTAACTAAGTCTAAATCAATTTCTTTTGGATCAGCAAAGGAATCAATTATTGCAGGCTTAGTAATTTGATTAAATCTGACTCGAGAATATTCATATTTTTCAGGTCCCAAAGCTTCCTTTAAGTGCCATGCTATTGCCTCACCTTCTCTATCAAGGTCAGTTGCAAGATAAATATGATCAACCCCTTTTGCTGCTTTTCGAAGAGATTTAATTACCTTTTCTTTTTCAGGAATTATTTGCCAGTCTGCAGTCCATCCATTATCCGGATCTATACCCATCCTTCTAATCAATCTATTTCTATCATTAATTGCTTTAAGTCTTGCTTTTTCTTCTGGCGATACATCTTTTGGTATAGATGATCTTTTAGAGTTTGGAGAAGCTTTTTTTGGTAAATCTCTTATATGACCAACACTAGACTCTACAATATATTCCTTACCTAAATACTTAGATATTGTTTTAGCTTTTGCCGGTGATTCAACGATTACTAATGATTTTGCCATAATTAAAACTGTGTTCCTTTTTTAGAAATACCACTAAAGGTGATGATTTGACAAGACTTTTTTAAAAATTTTTAAGCAGGTTATTAATTTTTATTAGCTCATCAAGCCCTTTACTTTCTTTCCAAATAAATGAAATAAATGATTTAGAAAAGATTATCTCTTCAACAGATGGAGATAAGTTTTTTAACTCATTTTGTATCTCACTGTACTCATCTGAGTACTTTAACTTGAGAGGAGAATACAAAATTAATTCATCTTTGTCTCTAAAAAAATGAGCTTCTTTTAACTTAGCTGTATTTTTGATCTGATAAATCATGCTATTAAAATCTTTGTTTTTGAACAAATTTTTACCAATAGATGCTGATGAAATCTTAAATCCAATCTTTGATGCCTCAATTCTTAAAACTGAGATTTTCCTTGATGACTTAGATGGTATAGCAAAACCTAAAGTACCAATTAGGAATGCTATAACTATAAAAATTACTGCATATTCCATATTTTATTTATTTAAGGATGTCTTGAACAATTTTAGGTCCTTTAAATATAAAACCAGTATAAATTTGGACAAGTTCAGCACCTGCGTTTATTTTAATTTCAAAATCATCCTTGGACATGACTCCACCAACTCCAATAAGTGAGAGTTTGGGATATGCCTCCTTAATAGATTTAAGAATATTAGTTGATGGAATGAAAAGCGGCGCTCCTGAAAGTCCTCCTTCAGTATGACTATATCTATTATCTGATAGATCTTTTCTATCTATTGTGGTGTTAGATATTATTAAGCCAGACATTGATGAATTTAAAACTATTTCAGCAAGTTTCTTTATGGAGCTAATAGATTCATCAGGAGAAATCTTTACAAATATTGGCCCTTTGAAATTAGTAGCACTTGCCTCACTTTCAACAGCATTGATAAGATTTGTGATATTTTCTTGATTATGCAATTCCCGAAGCCCTGGCGTGTTAGGAGAAGAGATATTTATTGTTAAATAATCACAAAGGTCAGCAACCTTTCTTAAGCAGACTATATAATCATTAATCCTATCTTGACCAATAGAATTTTTATTTGCTCCAATATTTACACCTATGATTCCTTTATATTTTCTGGATTTTAAATTACAGACCAAATGATCGATGCCTTTGTTATTAAAACCTAGTCTATTTATTACAGCATAATCTCTGGGTATTCTAAAAACTCTTGGTTTAGGGTTTCCAGCTTGTGGCAGTGGTGTAACTGTTCCCACTTCAAGGAAACCAAAACCTAATGCACCCAGACAATCTATAAAATCTCCATTTTTATCTAAACCAGCAGCTGTTCCAAGCCTGCTAGTAAATTTCAGACCAAATACCTGAAGATCTTTTGTTTTACCTTTTGTAAAAAAGAAATTAAGGAGTTTAAATTTATGTAAAATTTTTAACGAATAAAGAGCCACAGAGTGAGCTGCTTCAGGTGGAAAAAGCTTTATAGTTTTTAGAATTAGATTCAAATCTTTAATTGTTTTATATAATTTTTAATATCGTCTTTAATTTCATTGTCACGAAGTGAGATTGAAATAGTAGCCTCAACATAACCTTGCTTACTTCCACAATCAAACTTCTCGCCTTTATATATACATGCTGAAATTTTTTCATCTTTTAACATTAACTTAATTGCATCAGTCAACTGTATTTCATTAGACTTATCTGGTGAGGTTTCTTCTAAATAATTAAAGATAGAGCTATTTAAAATATATCTTCCACAGACTGCTATATCTGATGGAGCCTCTTCTGGTTTTGGCTTTTCAACTATACTTTTAATTTCAATAAAACGATCATTGATGCTTCCAGGATCTATAACACCATATTTATGAATATTTTTTGAATCAATTCTATTTACAGCTATCACTGAATTATTTGTCTCATGATAGATTTCAGATAACTGAGCAAGACAACTAGAGAAAAATAAATCATCTGGCAATAAGATAGCAAAGGGTTCATCTAAAATATAATCCTTGGCTAATAGGATTGCATGCCCCAGACCCTTTTGTTCATCTTGATTTATGTAAGTAAATTTTAAATCTTTAAAATTTTCTGGATTTGCTTTTTCTAAAAAATCTTTTTTGTTAGATTCTATTAATTTTTTCTCAATGGATTTAGAAAAGTCAAAGTGTTTTTTAATTGAGTGTTTATGTGGACTTATTATAAAAATAATTTCTTCAATTCCTATTTCAATTGCTTCTTCTACAGCAAATTGAACGAGCGGTTTATCAATTATAGGAAGCATTTCTTTAGGTGTAGCTTTTGACGCTGGTAGGAATCTAGTTCCGTGTCCTGCAACGGGTAATAAAGCTTTTCTTATTTTATTCATGACAGACCTCTTTTAAAAATATATTTTGCAATGATGGCAAATATAATTCCCGATATTAACCCACCCAGGTGAGCAAAATTAGCAACATTTCCGAAGCCGAATAAGGTCAGTATGCCCATAAAGCCAAGCAATAACCAGATTATCATAAATAAATATATGGCTGGAGGTAAGCCATATCTATTAGATTTTGTTTCTAATTCAATTATCATGCAATAACCAAGCATTCCATATATAACTCCAGATAAACCTCCAAATAAAGATGGTCCTGAATAAAAATATTGTGTCATATTTGAGCATGCAGATGAAAAAATTACTAAATTTAAAAATGTAAAGTGTCCATCTAAAAATTCAATTTTTGATCCTAGGACATAAATCCAGAGACAATTAAAAGCTAAATGAGCAAATGAAAAATGAATAAGCATTGGAGTGACAAGTCTCCACCATTCATTATTAATATTGTATGTAGATTCTATTGAAAAAAAATTAATGTACCCTCTTTCGATAGAATTTAAATCCATTTTTAAAAAAGTAAGTGGCTCAATAGCAGACACAAAGCTTCCGTAATTTGATATTAAAGCAATAATCACAGATACAATGATAATAGGTATGTGAAGATTTTTAATATTCATTCAAGAACTCTTCTTAGATATATCTAAACTCCATCCTAACTTTTCTCTGCAGGCTTCAAAAAAATCATTATTTATTGGGTGAACTAGCCTTAATTTATGTTCCATTTTTGAAATCTGTATATCTTCTAGATATGGTACTGGAATATCCTCCTGACCATCAGCACAAATCTTTGCTATGTCTAAAGGTCCTCTTAATAGATTTACTTTAACTTTCTCATCCGAAGAAATAACAAAAGGACGGGATGAGATACTCTGAGGCAACATTGGAAGTATTGTCCAAACATCCAAGCCTGGATGGATGATAGGTCCGCCAGCTGAAAGAGCATAAGCGGTCGATCCAGTAGGTGTAGCTATAATTAGTCCATCTGAACGTTGCTCATAAACAACCTTATCATTTACAGATAATCTGTACCTCATTAGCTGGGTATATGCACCAGAGTGAATAACGATTTCATTAAGACCATATGCTGTCGTATTATTAAAAGAGGCGCTGACAAGGTTTCTTTCTTCTATTTTGCAATTTCCATCAATCACATCTTTTATAATTGACTCAAAATCTTCGGTTTTTACATCAGTTAAAAAACCAACCGTACCCATGTTTATACCAAGAATGGGAATATTATGTTCAAGATATTTTCTTGCAGATCTTAAAAGAGTTCCGTCGCCACCAAAAACAATAATTAAATCAACCTTAGATACAAATTCGCTATGTTTTATAGTTAGCAAAGAGTTGTTTTTATATTTAGAAGTATCTTCGATAAAAACTTTTGGAGTATGCTTTTTTAAATTATTAATTAAGACATCAAGGCCATGAGAGTCAATACCCTCGCCAGATTTTTCTTTAATATAAATTCCAATATTTTTAAACATGGAGGAATTATACTATTTCAATCAACTCTTACGTAAAGAATATAGATATCATTGATAAATATTGAACATTTTATTTCTTTTGAACAAGATAAACTTTGATATAGAATGTTTTACAGTTCAAAAATATATATAAAAACATATGCAAAATTTAGAAGAATTCAGACAAGAGGTTAAGGAATGGCTCAACGATAACTGTCCTAAGTCTATGAGAGCTGGTGCAAACCCTTCAATTCCTATTGATGAGGTCTGGGGTGGCAGGAAAGCTGAATATAAAAATCCTGAATCAAAGCTATGGCTAGATCGAATGGGGGCTAAAGGATGGACGATGCCAACAGTTTCAAAAGAATATGGTGGAGGTGGATTGACCGCTGAAGAGGTGTCGATACTAAACCAAGAAATGTTTGCAATTGGTGCTAAAGGGCCTCTATTAAGTTTTGGTATTTGGATGCTTGCTCCAGTGCTCCTTGAATACGGAACAGAAGAACAGAAAAAAGAGCATCTTCCAAAAATTATCAAAGGTGAGATTAGATGGTGTCAGGGATATTCTGAACCAGGATCTGGGTCTGATTTAGCTAGTCTTGCTACAAAAGCTGAAGATAATGGAGATCATTTTATAGTGAATGGCCAAAAAGTATGGACATCATATGCGGATAAGGCTGATTGGATATTTGCTTTGGTAAGAACAGGTCCTAAAGAGCCAAAACATGATGGTATTAGTTTTTTACTAATTGACATGGAAACAGCGGGAGTCAGCACAAAACCAATTACTCTAATATCTGGAAAATCTCCTTTTTGCGAAACATTTTTTGATGACGTAAAAGTACCAAAAGAAAATCTTATAGGTCAACAAAATGCTGGATGGGCAATTGCAAAAGCATTGTTACAACATGAAAGAGCTTTTCTATCAAGCTTTGGTCTTGCCTCTAGTATGGGCAGTGGCAGAGATCTTGTTTCTATTGCTAAAAAACATATTGGGGAAGAAGATGGAAAAATTAGTAATGGCTTTTATAGATCACAAATAACAGCTCATAAAATTAAAGAACATGCATTTGGATTGACATTAAAAAGAGCCAAAGATGAAGGCGGAAAAGCTAGCGCAACTGCTTCAATGTTTAAATTATATGGGTCTGAACATAACAAAAGACGTCATGAATTAATGATTGCTGCCACCGGTATAAATGGAGTTGCATGGGATGGGGATGAATTCGATAAAAAAGACAAAGATCTTACAAGAGCCTGGCTAAGAACAAAAGGAAATTCTATTGAAGGTGGAACTTCTGAAGTTCAATTAAACGTTATATCAAAAAGAGTCTTGGGTCTTCCAAGTTAGAAATATTTAATCAGGATAAAAGAAAATGAAATTAATACTAACAGAAGAACAAGAGTTTCTTAGGGATACTGCAAGAGATTTTGCTCGAGAAAGAACACCAGTTACTCATTTTAGATCTCTTAGAGACAATAAAGATGAAAACCTTTGGGATAAAGATATTTGGCAAGAAATGGTCAATTTAGGCTGGTCAGGTATTCTCATACCTGAGGAATTTGGTGGTTCTGATTTTGGTGTTGCAGGTATAAGTGTTATTTTGCAAGAATGTGGTAAGACTCTCACACCTTCTCCTCTTTTTTCAACAGGTGTTTTGGGTGCATATGCTATTTCTAATTTTGGCACAAAAGAACAAAAAGAAAAATATCTTCCAAAGATAGTTAGTGGAGAAATTACAACCGCCCTTGCTGTAGATGAATCTAGTCACCACGATCCTAGTAAAACACTATTCAAAGCAGAACAGAAAGCTAGCAATTTCTTGTTAAATGGTAAAAAAACTTTTGTAATTGATGGTGCTAGTGCTGATATTTTTATCGTACTTGCAAGAACATCTGGTAATTCAGGTGATTTAGCTGGTTTAACTTTATTTGTTGTTGAATCAAGTGTTGATGGTATTAAAAAAATAAAACTCGATATGGCTGATTCAAGAAATTATGCCAATATTGAGTTTAATAATGTTGAATGCTCTAACGAAGATATACTTGGAGCTTTGGAATCTGGTGGAGAGACAGTTGAAAGAATTCTAGATATTGGAAGAATTGCGATGTCTGCTGAGATGCTTGGTAATGCAGAATCAGCCTTTGAGACAACCATAGAATACCTTAAGCAAAGAAAACAATTTGGTGTAGTGATAGGTACATTCCAAGCGCTTCAACATAGAGCTGCAGAAATGTTTTGTGAAATTGAGCTAACAAAGTCAGCAGTTATGGCGGCTATTCATGGTGCTGACGAAAATTCAAACGAACTTCAGAGATTATCTAGTCTTGCAAAAACAATTGCAGGTGAAACTCTTAATTTAATTTCTAATGAAGCAATTCAAATGCATGGCGGCATTGGGGTAACTGATGAGTATGATCTTGGATTTTTTATAAAAAGGTCTAGAGTTGCAGAGCAAATTTTTGGGAGTTCAACATATCATACTGAAAGATATGCTAATCTAAGCGGGTTCTAAATTTGAAAGTTTGATATGTATTACATAAAGTCCAACATAATAGGCTTTTTTACTTTTATATTAATCGTTATCGAATTAATAATTGGCTTTGGAACGTTAACAATAGTTAATATTCCAAGAGCAATATTTCCACTTAAATCTCTTAAAATCAAATTAAGCAAAATTTCAAATACTATTGGTGAATATACTGTCTATGGATTGAAGATTATTATGAAAATAATGCATAGAGATTCTATGCAAATATTTGATGATAATGAGTTTAATAAAAATCAATGGTACATGGCTGTTTCTAATCACCAATCGTGGGCTGACATTTTTATTCTTTTGGTAGCAGCTAATAAAAGAATTCCTCTTCTTAAATTTTTTATGAAAAAAGAATTGGCTTGGATACCTTTTATATTTCTTGCAAATAAAACCTTGAACATGCCTTTTGTAAATAGGCATTCAAAAAAACAATTAGAAAAAAATCCTAATCTAAGGTTCAAAGATTATGAAAATACTTTAATGGCCTGTAAAAGATTTCAAAGATCACCTTCAACTATTTTTAGTTATGCGGAGGGTACAAGAAATAACCTTAAAAAGCATAAAGCTCAGAATTCACCATACAAAAATCTTTTGATACCAAGAGTTGGTGGTATTGCAACCGCTCTGTCTGCTATGCCAAATATTGATGTTTTGGTTGACTATTCGGTTGTATATAAATCAGACAAAAGAGGAGCATGGGCTTTTTTAAAAGGCGATATGCGAGACGTAAAAGTTTCAGTTAAAAAATATACCATTCCAGAGAATCTTAAAAACAAAAACTATTCTACTGATGAAGAATATAGAAATAATTTTAAAATTTGGATTGAAACAATTTGGGAAGAGAAAGATAAAGAGATTGAAAGATTAAAGTTCTAGTTTTTTTCTACTAACAACCCACCCATTAGTATCAACGTAAATCCAATCCCCAGAACTTATTAAAACAGATCCAATATTAATATTTTTATCTTTGGTTCCAACTCCAACAGACTTATCTGTTTTCATTGGATATGCATTTTTTGCATTAACACCAATTGAAATATTCTTGATGACTTCTACATCACGAATATAACCATTTACAAAAATTCCTCTCCAGTTATTTTCAAATGCTTTTTGAGCAATTTGATCACCAACCATTGAACATAATTTATCACCAGCATGGTTTATGACCAGAACCTTACCTTCACCATTTTCTTCAACCATTTCTTTTACAACACTATTACTATGTGGACAATTTGCTGTTCTAATCTCACCACAAAACTTATCAATACCTCCATAAGAATTAAGAAAAACATCACCTATTAATATCTCATTAAAAAAAGCATCGCATATATCAGGAACTGTAAAATTATATTTTTGCATTAGAAGAAAATTTTAAATTTATCTCATAATTATAATAGAATTAAAAATATATATAAAAATGAAGAGTAAATTATGAAATCACCTATTTGTGAAATGTTTGATATTGAATTTCCACTTGTGGCATTTAGTCATTGTAGAGATGTTGTTGCAGCTGTCTCAAAAGCTGGAGGCATGGGTGTCTTGGGCGCTGTTGGACATACTCCAGAAATGTTGGAACAAGACCTTAAATGGATAGATGAGCATATTGATGGCAAACCCTATGGGGTAGATATCTTAGTACCGACCACTTTTGAGGGCAAAGGATCCTCTGTTTCATCAGAAGACCTTATAAACATGATTCCGCAAGAGTACAGAGATTTTAGGGCTGATGTTCTTAAACAGCATGATGTTGATGGTGAATCATTAAGAAATTCTTCAGATTCAAAGAAAATTGAAATGGATTCAGATTCTAGATTTGGAAAAAATCTTAAAGAAGAAGGAGCAAAAAAATTATTAGAAGTTGCTTTTTCTCATCCAATTAAACTTATTGCAAATGCATTAGGAGTTCCTCCTCATTGGATGCTGGAAATGGGAAAAGAAAATAATGTAAAAGTTGCCGCACTATTGGGAGCTAAAGAACATGCAATTAAACAAGTCCAAGCTGGTGTTGATGTCTTAGTGGTCTCCGGTACTGAAGGTGGCGGCCACTGTGGAAGTGTTTCAACTATGGTACTAATTCCAGAAGTAAAAAGAGCTATTAAGGATTTAGGTGATGTTCCTATTTTAGCAGCTGGGGGCATTGCAACTGGTGAGCAAATGGCTGGGATAATGACTATGGGCGCAGATGGTGTATGGTGCGCATCAGTTTTTCTGCCAACTACTGAAGCTGAAACTTCTGAAAATATAAAAGAAAAGATGATTCAGGCAACATCAAGTCAAACAGTAAGATCAAAAAGTAGAACAGGTAAACATTCTAGGCAACTACAATCAGCTTGGACAGACGCATGGGAGTCAAAAGACGCACCTGAGCCCCTGCCAATGCCATTGCAGACAATTGTTGGAGAGCCTGCATTAGCAATTGTCTCTAAACAAGCAACTCTTGGTCATGAAGGAGCAAAAAAACTTGATACATATTGGGTTGGCCAAGGCATAGGGTTGGTAAATGAAACTATATCTGCTGGGCAGACTGTTCAAAAATTCAAAGAAGAATTTATTGAGGCATATGAACGAATTACTGGCTTGATAGAATAAGATTATTAAGAATTTTTAATATCTTCTCTAGCAACAAACTCTAGCACTGTTGCATTAATACAATATCTTGGCATTCCATTTGGGCCATCATCAAACACATGTCCGAGATGAATATTACTTGATATTGATTTAACCTCAGTTCTTTTCATTCCATATGAATTATCTGGTAATTCATATGTTGCATTAGGTACTGGTGCTGTAAAAGAAAGCCAACCACTTCGTGAAACAAATCTGTCTCTAGTATCAAACAAAGGTGCGCCACTTAATTTATCAATAAAAACACCATCAGGAGTATTCTTAAAGATTTGATATTCTTTACAAAATCTTGAATCAGTTCCTTGGTTAAATGCTACGTCGTATGCTTCTGAATTACCTAATTTAAATTTTCCTAGGGCTTTATAAAATAACTCAGGCTCCATATATCCTTGATATGAAAATAGTTCAGCACCATTCTCTAAGAAAACAATAGTAGGCGTTGCCCAAGTTGGAGCTTGAATACTCAAGCCATCTAATTCAATTGCTGTTCTGTAAACCATTGGAATGCTTCCTTGATAATTATTTGCCACATCATTTTTGAACTTCTCACAATAAGGACAATAATCTTGAGAATCAATTACAAGAACATACTTACCCGATAAAAGTAATGAGTTATCAATTTTTGGTATTTCAATCTTGTTAAAGGCAACTCCAGTAGAATGATCTGGACAATAGCCGTTAGGATTTTTTTGAATATAGTCCTGATGATATTCTTCAGCATCATAAAACTTATCAAGAGATTTAATTAAAGTCTGAATTTCTCCGTACCCTTCGTCGTTTAATAGTTTTTGAAATTCGTCTGCTGTCTCATCTATTACTTTTTTTTGTGATGCTTTTGTATACAAAATAGTAGATCTGTATTGCGTACCAATGTCATTACCTTGTCTATTAAGCTGGGTTGGATCATGCGATTCGTAGTAATGCTCAA
The DNA here is from genome assembly GCA_000385055.1 of gamma proteobacterium SCGC AAA168-P09. GTDB lineage: Bacteria > Pseudomonadota > Gammaproteobacteria > Magnimaribacterales > D2472 > SCGC-AAA076-P13. Next base: position 386,625 of record ARRL01000001.1, on the reverse strand, counting down.
GTAGAGACCTTAAGCTTATTATCTCCTTGTTAAAAGTGACTTTAACAACTTCAGCAAAATTATTTCTTTTATATTTATTTGCATATTTTGTTATCTCTCTATAAGTTGGTTTTATACCATACCCATCAGCATATCCTGATACCGCATCTTCAACGCCTTCAAGAGCTTCATAGCCCTTTTCAGCCCCCCAGAAACATCCAGACCCTAAAACAATAGTCTCTAAATGTGAAGTACGATTTTCATTAGAGACTAAGCTTAAACACAAAGCTATTAAAGGAATAAATGTAAAAAATTTTTTCATTAAGGTTATTCTTCGTGTTTATAGTTTTTACTTCTTAAAAAAGCATCTCTTTCAAAAAGCATTGATGACCATCTACTTATATTTGGTTTCAAAGCTTCTTTAATACCAAGTACGCTTGCTAGATTAATAGCGTAACTCACGCAAATGTCAGCAATCGTAAATCTATTTGAGCAAAGATAAGTTTTATTTTCCAATTCTGATTCAAGTAGCTTCAGACGAGAAACAAACCATCTGCTATATCCTTCAATTGCCGCATCAGCAACTCCAGGCTCTTGATATTTATACCTTAAAACCACTGTCTGAGGAAAAGTTAATGTCGCATCTGCATGATGAAGCCAATTTAAATAATTTGGATAATCCTTTTCATCAGGCATTACTCTTAGATCTGTTGGACCATATTTTTCAACTAAATACTGAGCCATTGCAACAGACTCTGTCATTTTTATGTCTTCATCAGTCAAATATGGGACTGTTCCAAGCATATTTATTTCTAAATATTCTTTATGAAAAACTCTTGGTGGAAAAGGCATCATTATAAGCTCGTATTCGAGACCCATCTCTTCAGCAGTCCAGATCGGCCTCATAGCTCTTGAATTTTGTGTTCCGTATATTTTTAACATAAAAGTTTTTTGTATTACTTAATGATACATCTTAATATTGGTAATATTAATGCTATTATATTACCATAATAAAACATTATTAATTTATTAATACCTATGAAGACAGAAAATATTGCTCCTATATTCAAATCAAATTTAGATACTAAATCTGAACAATATCTACAAAATAAGAAAATGATGCTTGAGAAATTAGTATTTCTTGATGAGTTATTAGATCTTGCTGAGTTAGGAGGTGGGGAAAGACATCATGAAAGACTGTCTAAAAGAGGAAAAATGCCTGTTCGTGAAAGAATTATGAATGTTCTAGATCCAGATAGTCCATTTTTAGAAATACAACCTTATGCTGGCTATGGAACAAATAATTATAATGTTGGAGGTGGATGTGTTTCTGGAATAGGAATTATTTCGGGTGTTGAATGCGTAATATTTGCTAATGATCCAACAGTCAAGGCTGGTGCAATGACGGTATATGTAGGTGAAAAATGGAACCGGGCTATGGAGATATCTCGTGAAAACCAAATACCTTTTATAAGTTTTGTTGAATCAGCAGGAGGAGATTTGAGTGTTTCTGGTTCAGGTGGTGGTGAAAACCCTCCAGAAGCTCCCTCCCTTCATCAAAATCATTTTGCCTCAACTGGAAGATTCTTTTATGACATGACAGAGCTTTCAAAATTAAGAATACCTGTGATTTCAGTCGTGTTTGGTTCCTCAACTGCAGGAGGTGCATATCAACCGGGGATGTCAGATTACAATATTTTTATCAAAGGACAATCAAAAGCTTTTCTAGCTGGGCCACCTTTGGTAAAAATGGCTACCGGTGAGGAATCTGATGATGAAACTTTAGGGGGTGCCAAAATGCATTCTGAGCAATCTGGATTATCAGATTATTTAGCTGAAGATGAGATGGATGCATTGAGAATATGTAGAGAAATTGTTTCTCATTTAAATTGGACTAAAAAAGGGCTAAGTCCACAAAAAATTAGTACTAATCCAATATATGATTCAGAAGAACTTCTAGGAATAATAAGTCAGGACCTAAAGTCTGCTGTTGATATCAGGGAAATCATTGCAAGATTTTCTGATGGCTCAAAGTTTGAAGAATTTAAACCATTATATGGTCCAACGATGGTATGTGGATGGACATCAGTGCATGGATATCAGATTGGCATTCTAGGGAATAATGGTCCAATTTATCCTGAAAGTGCAGAAAAGGCAGCTACCTTTATTCAGTTGTGTAATAAGAGAGATATCCCATTAATATTTCTTCATAACGTCACTGGTTTTTTAGTAGGAAAAGATTTTGAAAGTCAGGGAATTATTAAAAAAGGATCTCAGTTAATAAATGCTGTATCAAACTCTACCGTGCCTCACATAACATTTATAGTTGGTGCATCTTATGGTGCTGGAACTTATGCCATGTCTGGTAAAGCTTTTAACAATAGGTTTACGTTCTTATGGCCAACAGCAAAAATTGCTGTCATGGGGCCTGAACAAATGGCTGGAGTAATGTCAATTGTAAGAAAAGCTAAAGCATTACGAGATGGAAAAGATTTTGATGAAAAAGCTGATGAGGAATTAAAAAAGATGGTAATTGATTATTTAGAGAAATTATCAAAAGGACTTGTTGCAAGCAGCATGGTTACTGATGATGGAATAATAGACCCAAGAGATACTAGGGACATCATTGGTTTTTGTTTATCAATAATTAATAACATTCCAATTGAGGGTGCAAGAGAATATGGAGTATTTAGACTATGATTTATGATTCCTTATTAATTGCTAATAGAGGTGAGATAGCCTGTAGGATTATCCAAACTGCTCAAGAAATGGGTATTAGATGCATTGCGGTATATGTTGATGCTGACAAAAATGAACCTTTCGTACATATGTCTGATCAATCAATTAGATTAACTAATGGAGGTTATCTAGATAGCAAAGAAATTATAAAAGCTGCTAAAGAATCAGGTGCTCATGCAATTCATCCAGGATATGGCTTCTTGTCTGAGAATGCTTCTTTTGCAAGAAAAGTAATTAAAGAAGGTTTGATATGGGTTGGTCCATCCCCGCATGTAATTTCTGTTATGGGAGATAAATTAAAAGCAAAGGAGCTGGCTGAAAAAGCTGGAGTCCCAACACTTCCAATGACGTCGAATATTAAAAATGCAAAAAATATCGGGTTTCCTCTTCTAATAAAAGCTGCTGCAGGTGGTGGCGGAAAAGGAATGAGAATAGTTACTAAAGAAAAGGATTTAAAAGAATCTATTAAAAGCGCACAAAGAGAAGCACAGTCTGGATTTGGAGATGACAGAGTTTTTATAGAAAGATACGTTCAAAAATCTAGACATATAGAAATTCAAATACTCGGTGATGCTCATGGAAATGTTGTTCATTTAGGAGAAAGAGAGTGCTCTATTCAAAGAAGACATCAAAAAATTATTGAAGAGTCGCCCTCTCCTAGAGTCTCTGAAAATGTGAGGACTGCAATGGGTAATGCGGCAATCAAACTCGCAAAGAAAATTAAATACAAGTCAGCTGGGACTGTCGAATTTTTATTTGATGATAAAACAGAAGAGTTCTGGTTTTTAGAAGTTAATACAAGATTGCAAGTTGAGCACCCTATTACAGAGGAAGTCACTGGGATAGATCTGGTTGCAGAACAATTAAGAATTGCGAGAGAAGAAGAATTAGGATATGCCCAAGATGATATTACCTTTATGGGTCATTCTATTGAAGCAAGACTTTATGNTGAAAATCCAGACAATGACTTTCTGCCAGAAACTGGAGAAATAATTGCCTTTGAGGGAGGTCCTAAAAATGAATCAAGATGGGACTCGGGCATTAGTATTGGCTCAAAGATAGGAACTAATTTTGATCCCATGCTGGCAAAAATAATTTCTTTTGCAGATACAAGAAATGATGCAATTTTAAAATTAATTCGCACTTTAGAATCTGCTCATATTGGAGGCGTAATTACTAATAGAGAATTTCTAATTGAGTGTCTTAAGGCAAGAGAGTTTTTTGATGGAAATACCACTACAGATTTTATAAACCAAGTTCAACCTAATAGAAAACACAAACTTACTCCAACTGAAATTGAGCATGTTGCTTCTATAGCGGCGCTTTGGATTCAAAGAGAAAATAGAATAAAGACAGGTATTGCTAGTTTTATGCCATCAGGATGGACCAATGGAAGGCTGCCTAAACAAAAAATTGATTTTGTTATTAATGATAATGAACATAGCGTCTCATATAGATATGAAAAAAATAAAGAATTTGTATTTGATTGGGGGAAAATTGGAATAATTCATTCAGAAGATGATTTTGGTCTTGATATTGAATTTAATGGAAAAAGGCATTATTCCAGAATAACTCTAAAAAATGACAATATTCTGGTGCATATGCCTTTTGGTGACGTAATGCTAAAGATTAAGCCAAGATTTGTTTTGCCCGGGATTGAGATTCAAGCTGGAAGTTTAACAGCACCTATGCCTGGAAAAGTTATAGCATTAAATGTTAAAAAGGGTTCAAAAGTAAAAACAGGAGATGTTTTAGTAATACTAGAGGCAATGAAAATGGAACATTCAATAAAGGCTTCTCATAACGGAGTAGTATCAAAAGTACTTATTACTAAAGATGACCAGGTAGAAAATGGAGCTCCTCTAATGATAGTTGATGAAAAATAATGCAGTATTCACATAGTATTCATAGCTCAAGATTAGAACCACTAAAACCTTTGACTAAAAAACATAAAGAGATAATTAGCACTCTTGAGAAGATGCTTGAAAAAGGCATTCCAGAATTAACTATGTCAGAGCTTGCAGCAAAGTTAAAAATATCTCTAAGAACTTTATATGAAATTGCTCCTAGTAAAGATCAATTAATCACAATGACCGTGGATAATATTTTAAAAAAATTAGGTAAAAGTGCGTTAGAACGAGTTTCTAAAATTGAATCACCCATAGATAAACTTGATACATATTTAGGCATTGTAAATCAGGCTGTTGGTCCAAAGTTTGATGCCTATATCAAAGGCCTGGGGAAAATAAATGGCTCGTCTGAGATGATTGATTATCATGAAGATTTCATTACAAAGTACACTGAAAAACTCTTACTTGAGGCTATGAGTGCCAATGAAATACAAAAAATAGATCCTAAGGCATTTGCAATTTTACTTGGAGGCATTGGAAGAGAATTTGCAAAAAGTAAAAATAGATCATCAATAAATGAATCCCCTGAAATGTCAGCTAATTCAGTAACAAAAGTTATATTAAAAGGAATTAGGTTGGAGAATTAATTTGGATAAAGATGTTATAAAAATAGCTAACTGTAGCGGATACTACGGCGACAAGCTTTCTGCTGCAAAAGAAATGGTAGAAGGCGGTCCTATTGATGTTCTTACAGGTGATTATCTTGCTGAACTAACTATGACTATTCTTTACAGTCAAAAAATATCAAGAGGCGAGGATAAAGGATATGTTGGGACCTTTCTCAAGCAAATAAAAGAAGTTGCTGAAGATTGTAAAACTAAAAATATAAAAATTGTCACTAACGCAGGTGGTTTGAATCCAAAATCAATGGCAACTGAAATTGAAAAAATTTTGAAAGACATGTCTATTGACTTGAAGGTTGCATATATAGAAGGTGATGACCTGATACCAAGAATTGATGAACTATCTCAACAAGGTGAGAATTTTATCAATATAGACAACGATAAGGCTTTGAAAGATTCTGGATTTAATCCCTTAACTGCAAATGTATATTTTGGTGCATGGGGTATTAAAGAAGCTCTTGATAAAGGTGCTGATATTGTGGTGTGTCCAAGAGTTACTGATGCTGCGGTTGTGATTGGCCCTGCTGCATGGAAATTCAATTGGAGTAGAAATAATTACGACGCTTTAGCAGGAGCATTGGCAGCAGGACATATTATTGAATGTGGATGTCAGGCAACTGGCGGAAATTATGCTTTTTTCAAAGAAGTTCCAAGTTTTGACAATGTAGGCTACCCAATTGCAGAAATTGAAGAGAATGGTAATTTTATAATTACCAAGCACCCTAATACCGGAGGACTGGTATCTGTTGGAACAGTAACTGCTCAACTTTTATATGAAATTAGTTCTCCTTCATACATCAACCCTGATGTAATTGCTCATTTTGATACATTAAAAATTGAAGAGATTGCAAAAGATAGAGTCTATGTATCTGGATGCAGAGGTAGCTCACCCCCGCCATCTCATAAAGTTTGCATTAATCTTGCTGGTGGATATAGAAATGGGATGGAAATTATTCTCACCGGGCTCGATATTGAAGAAAAGGCTAAAGCATTTACAGATACCTTGTTTAATTCTGTGGGTGGCATGGATCAGTTTGATGAAGTATCTATTGATTTACACCAAACTCAAAAAAATAATCCCAAAACAAATGAAGAAGCAATGGCTTCCCTTAATATATCTGTAAAGTCAATGAATCCTGACTTAGTCGGAAGGCTTTTCACTGCAAAAATTGTTGAGCTATCTTTATCAAACTTCCCTGGTTTTTTTGCACGAGGCTCTGCTAAGCCGAATGGCCCAGTAATAGTCTATTGGCCTGCTTTGGTGGACAGTAAATATATAAAAGAAACAGTTAATGTTAACGAAGAAAAAATTGAAATAATTTCAACAAGTCAACTTGATTTTGAAGACATTTACTATCAAAAAGAACCAATTAAAATTCCTGAGATCAAAGAAGAAGAAATGTCACAAATTTATTTTGGAGAAATATATGGGACTAGATCAGGTGATAAAGGCGGATGTGCAAATTTAGGTGTTTGGGCAAAGGATTTACCTTCTTATGCATTTCTGTATAAATTTTTAACAGTTCAAAAACTTAAAGAACTTTTACCTGATTTAAAAAAATACAAAATAGATAGGTATGAACTAGCTAATATTCATTCTCTGAACTTTTATATTCATGCCATTCTTCAAGACGGGGTTTCTTCAAATAATAAAATAGATAGTCAAGCCAAATCTCTTGGTGAGTATCTAAGGGCTAAAATGATACAAGTGCCCTCTTCAATATTAAAAGGGAAAAACTATGAGCAATGAGAAACTTTCTTTAGATGGTCTTATTTTTGAAGCAACTAAAGTTGCTATAAAAGATTATATTTTAACGATTACCTTAAATAGGCCTGATAAGAAAAATGCAATAAACAGTGTAATGATGAATGAGGTTAATTATGCTTTAGCGTATGCAAAACAAGAGAGAAAAATTAGAGTCGTAATAATAGATGCTGAAGGAGATATTTTTTGTGCTGGAGCAGATTTAAGTAATTCAAAGTCTAAATCCAATATTCCAAAATTAGCAAACTATGATGATTTAAGCCTGTCGATTAGGCATTTGTATAAACCTGTAATATGTAAGATTCAAGGATCTGTTCTAGCAGGGGCTCTTTTAATAGTTACAAATGCTACTCATGCAATTGCAGTGAAAGATGCAAAATTTTCAGCACCTGAGATCAAGAGAGGGTTGTGGCCATTTATGGTTATGGCCGGACTATTTAGAGTTATGCCAAAAAGAGCTGGTTTAGATTTTATTATGAGGGGTAATTATATAGATGCTCCTACGGCTGAGGCGTGGGGATTAATTAATAAATCAGTCGAAAGGAATCAACTTGATGGGTATGTTGATAATTTAGCCAAAGAGCTTTCTAGTCTTGCTCCTGGAACTATGCAGATAGGACTAAAAGCATATGCAGATCAAGATAATATGAGTTTTGATGAAGCTTTGCCCTACCTGCAAGAACAAATTGCTGAATGTTTTAAAAGTGATAATGCTAAAGAAGGCATTTCTGCTTTTTTAGAAAAAAGAGATCCTAAATGGGACTAAATAATCTATGAGAATAAAACATGAATCTTAATTACGGGCCTGAATATAAAAATTTTAAAAAAGAAGTTATAAGCTTTTGTAAAAAATGGGAAGGTGTTCACTTTGTTGATGAAGCAAAATCACCATTGACTCCAATAACTAAGGTTGGCGGAAAAAAAATCACTAGAACTAAATGGCAATCAATTTTAATTAGAGAGGGATACTTTGCGCGTTCTATACCTAAAAAATATGGTGGTTATGGTGGTGAAAGTGACGTTATTAAAAATAGAATTATTGCCTCTGAATTTTCTAATCATGGAGTGCCCTCTCCAATGGGTGGTCAAGGCATAGATATGCTTGTGCCAACTCTTCTTGAACTGGGGACTGAAGAACAAAAAAAACAATATGTTGAAAAAACATTACTGGGAGAAATTATATGGTGTCAAGGGTACTCTGAACCTAATGCAGGAAGTGACTTGGCTAGTCTGCAAACAAAAGGGGAATTAGTAGAAGGCAATTGGATTATAAACGGTCAAAAAATATGGACTAGCACTGCGCAATACTCTCAAATGATGTTTTGCCTTGTAAGAACAGAACCAGAGGCAAAAAAACATGCTGGTATAAGTTATCTATTAATACCAATGGATACTTCTGGCATAGAAATCAGGCCCTTAGTGGACATGACCTTAAAAGCTGGCTTTAACGAAGTTTTTTTTACAGACGTAAGGATACCTGAAGCTAATATTGTTGGAAAAAGAGGTGAAGGCTGGGCAGTAGCTAACGCAACACTTACTCATGAAAGAGGCTCATTAACCGATCCTAATGGAACCATGAATAGGGTTAATTCTCTTATTGATAGAATGAAAAAAGAGACCATTGACGGCAAAAAATTAATTGATATTCCTGTCTACAGAGATAAATTAATGGGCTTGCAAGCAAAAGTTATGGCTTTTCAGTCAAACTCATTAAGAGTATTGTCTGCAAAAATTAACTCTGGACAAGATATGAAAATGGCAGGAATGATTCAAAAGTATTACGGAACGGAGCTCAGACATGAATTAGAAGGTTTTGCTGTTGATGTTATGGGTGAGATTGGAACTTTGTATGAGGATAGCCCTCACCTAAGAGATAAAGGCTCATGGCAATTTTTATATATGTACTACCTAGGTCTAATAATTGGAGGAGGTACAAGTCAAATTCAAAAAAATATTATTGCTGAAAGAGGTTTAGGTATGCCTCGTGAACCAAAGGTTCAAGGAGTTTAGTTTGTATTTTGGATTATCAGAAGATCAGCTATTCTTTCAAGAGAACGTTTCAAGATTTCTTGAAGATCATGCCTCATTGGATGTCATTAAAAAAATTACCGAAGGTGAAGGGCAAAATTTACAAAAAGAGATTAATAGTGGATTAGTAAATCTTGGTATTAATGGTTTATTGGTTCCAGAAGAATATGGGGGTTTAGATCTAGATTTGCTATTTGCAGCAGCAGTTTCTCAAAGCTTGGGTGAAAATGTTGCTCCTTTCTCTTTTTTAGGTCCCTATGTCATGGCACCTATTGCACTATCTCATGGCTCAAGTAATGAACAAAAGAGAAAATACCTATCAGATATTGCAGAAAATAAAATAAAATTTGCTATTGGATTTACTGAATTTATAGCCGCAAGAAACGGGTCAGGGGTCACATTTAAAAATAATAAAGTAAATGGAAGGTTGATGTTTGTTCTTGATATTGAAGGTGCTACTCACCTTTTGCTGGCAGATGAATCTGGATGTATTGGAATTGTTGATCTAGCTGATAAAAATATTGAAATTGTTAAGCTTACAACAGTTGATAAAACAAGAAGTTACTCTGAAGTAATACTTGATGATGTTTCAGTTGATCTTTTAGAGAAATCTTTAAAAGATAATTTTGTTATTAATAAAACAATAGATGCTGGAAGAATTATCTTGGCTGCAGATTCATTGGGTGCGTCCAGTACATTAATCTCTAAAGCTGTAGAGTATTCTAAAGAAAGAAGACAGTTTGGTAGAACAATTGGATCATTTCAGGCTGTAAAGCACATGTGCGCGGAAATGGCAGCAGATCTTGAGCCTTGTTATGCATTTGTGTGGCATGCAGCTCATTGTTTTGATAACATTCCTGATGAATCACGGTTGATGTCATGTCATGTTAAATCACATGTATCAGATGTTTCTAAAGTTATTGCTAAAAAAGCTACAGAAGTTCACGGAGGCATGGGTTTTACTGATTTAATGGGTATACATTATTGGTTCAAAAGAATTGGAGTTAATAGACAGAATCTAGGCCCTCCAGAGATTGTTAGAGAAGAAGCTGCAAAAATACAAAACTTATAAAATATCAGTGACTAAAAAATATTTCATTCCTCAATTTTTATTGCTATGCCTTTTTATTGCATCATGTGGTAAAGCAAATTATGAACCTCAAGAATACATTTCAACCAATTTAAATGAAGAAAGAATTGAGTTAAGTCAAGAAATTTTTAATAAGCTTAAAAAAGAACACTACTTAAAAAACTTCGTTAATGAGGATTTTAATAAAGAATATATAGAAGCCTTAATTAAAAGACTTGATGAAAATAAATTATATTTTCTAAAGCCAGAGATTGAGGAGTTTTATAAGAAAGCTAGTGCATATGATGGTCCTAGTTTTGATATAGATTTATCTTATTCGATTATAAATTTATATTTTAAGAGGTTGATTTTATTTTCAGAATTTCAAATTTCATTAATTGAAAAAGATTCTTTTAACTTGCAGCAAGACGACTACATAGATATTTATTATGAAGATAACGAATGGCCTAAAGCGGACGAAAATCTAAAAAAAATATGGAGAGATGAAACAAAGAATGATTTCTTGGTAGCAATGATGTCCGATACTTTGTCTGAAGACCCGAAGGAAGGTCTATTAAAAAGATATAAGAACAGAATTAGAAGAATTCAACAACAAAATGAGGAAGATATTTTTTCCATTGCAGTCAATTCCTTAGCAAATCAATTTGATCCTCATTCTTCTTACCTGTCACCTAGATCAGCAGAAGATTTTGATATGAACATGAGCCTAAAACTTGAGGGTATTGGAGCCCTTTTGGGCGCAGAAGATGATTATACCAAAATAGTTAGCTTGGTAGCTGGAGGTCCTGCAGAAAAATCTGGGGCAATACTACCCGAAGATAAAATAACAAGAATAAGGCAAATAGATTCTGAAATTAATGAATATGTTGATGTCGTAGGTTGGCGCATAGATGAAGTTGTAAATTTAATTAGAGGTGCATCAGGTACCCAAGTTGAAATTGAGTTCATTTCATCTGATTCAGCTGAAAATACTAGAAAGCTTGTAACTCTGACAAGAGAAGAAATTAAATTAGAAGATAGAGCTGCTAAATCAAAAATTTATGAAGCTGATGATGGAAATAAAATTGGTATCATTGATTTACCATCCTTTTATATTGACTTTAACGCTTATCAAAACAGAGATTCTGATTATAGAAGCAGCAGCAAGGATGTTAAAAAAATTCTTAATGACTTTAATAATGAGAATGTAGATGCTGTAATTTTAGATCTGAGAAATAACGGTGGTGGTGCTTTAATAGAAGCAAATAAAATAGTGGGTCTTTTTGTTGCTTCAGGACCAACGGTTCAAGTTAAGCATAAAGCCGGATATATTCAACCATATGGTGATAATAGAGCTAAGCAGGTATGGAAAAAACCAATTGCTATATTGGTAAATCGTTACTCAGCATCAGCATCAGAAATTGTGGCTGGCGCTATACAAGATTACAAACGAGGAATCGTTATTGGTCAACGAACATTTGGAAAAGGAACTGTTCAAAGTTTAGAAAGTATTTCTAAGGGTCAAATCAAAATTACTGAGTCTAAATACTATAGAGTAGACGGATCAAGCACACAAAATAAGGGCGTAATACCAGATATAGAATTACTATCTACATGGGATATAGAATCTGTGGGTGAAAGCTCTTACCCTTCTGCAATGGAGTGGGATACTGTAAGACCTTATAGACATAAGAAATTCAAGTTCGATGATAATCAAATTGAAAAAATAAATAATTTATACTCACAAAGGTTAAATGAAGATCCAAATCTAAAATATTTAGCTAAAGTTAGAGAAAGATACGATCTAAATAAAGATAAGAAATTATTAAGTCTAAATATAGATACAAGGAAATTAGAGAAAGAAGCAAGAAGAGCATGGCTGCTTGAGATTGAAAATGATAGAAGAAAAGTTCTAGGACTTACTACATTTGAAACATATGAAATACTTGAAGAAAATAATAAAAATGAAAATAAAGATAACGATAAAAAAATTGATCTTAATAAAGATTTTCTTCTGATAGAATCAACCAATATCGTCAATGATTACATTAATATGAATAAAAAAATTCTTTTAAGCGAAAGAGATTAAAATGAGAATAGTATCTTTTAATATCAATAGTATTAGAGCGCGCCCTCATCAATTAATTCACCTCAGAGATACGCTTAACCCAGATATCATTGGGCTTCAAGAAACAAAAGTAAATGATCCTGATTTTCCTTTAGAAGTAATTGAAGAGATTGGGTACCACCCCGAGTATTGGGGTCAAAAAGGTCATTATGGTGTTGCTTTTTTAAGCAAAGAAAAACCAATTAAAACTGTTAAAGGGTTTAAAGATGATACTGAAGATGATCAAAAAAGATTTATTCAATGCACCTTTGGTTCAAAAAGCTCAGAAATAACAATTATGAATGGTTACTTTCCTCAAGGTGAAAATATACATCATGAAACAAAATTTCCTAAAAAGATTAAATACTATGACGATTTACATAAGCATATAAAAACTCTTAAAAAAACAAAAAAAAATTTAGTAGTTATGGGTGACTTTAACGTAGCGCCTGAAGATATAGATATAGGAATAGGTCCTGAAAGTGTTAAAAGATGGTTGCGTGATGGAAAAACTTCTTTCCAACCTCAAGAGAGAGAGATGTGGAATAGTATTAAAGATTTAGGTTTTGTTGATTCTTGGAGAACTAAGTTTCCTAACGAATCATCAATATATTCTTGGTTTGATTACAGATCTAAGATGTTTGATGATGACCCCAAAAGAGGCCTTAGAATTGATCACATCATGGTTTCAAGTGATTTAAGCGAATCAATCTCTGATGTTGGAATCGATTATGATTCAAGAGCCATGGAAAAGCCATCCGATCATTGTCCTGTTTGGGTAGATTTAAATATATAGATATATTTCATGTCTGATAACTTCGAAATAAGGTCGCCAGCCACAAAAGAAGAGTGGAAAAGATATGATGATTTTAGATGGGAAGTTCTAAGAAAACCATTAAAAATGTCGCACATACCTCTAAAGGATGATCTAGAAGATGAAAGTCTTCATTTGATGGGTGTGACTATTAAAGGAGAAGTTATTGCTTGTGGAAGGCTTCATTTAATTACCTCTTACGAAGCACAAATTAGATATATGGGAGTAAGTGAGGATTTAAGAAGATCAGGCATTGGCTCCAAAATGATCAAAAAACTAGAAGAAGAAGCTTTTAGACAAGGGGCGAGTCAAATCATGTTGAATGCAAGAGAAAATGCTGTTTCTTTTTATAAATCTCTTGGTTATTTTGAGGCTGGTCCATATGAATCTGACATTCAAATTCCTCATACAAGAATGGAAAAGAAAATATCCTAGCTATCTTCTGTTTCTAAAAAAAATCTTTTAAAAGTTTTGAACTCTCCTCTTTCATTAAACCATATCTATACGAAACTTTATGATTAAAGGGAATCCTATCTAGTAAATTATCAATTGAAATAATGCTGCCAGTTTTAGGTTCGGGCGCGGCAAAAACAATCTCATCAATTCGTGCATCAACTATCGCTTTAGCGCACATATGGCACGGCTCGAGGGAAATATAAATCGTTGATTTGTTTAATCTATAATTTTTAACATTTTTTGATGCGTCTATTATTGCTTCTATCTCAGCATGAGATGAAACATTCTGATTCTCAATTACCCTATTTCTTCCTTTGCCAATTATTTTATTTTGCTGGACTATTATGGCACCTACTGGTACCTCATTATTGGTAACAGCTTTTTCTGCTTCTTGAATAGCCAAGCCCATGAATGAGCTATCATCACTAGTAAACATTTTAATTAATATAACTCTATTTTTGCTATATCTAGTTGTGCTTGAAAATCCTTGCCATAAGCAGCAAATGCAATCGTTCTAATTTTGGAAATATTCATTCTTTTACGCATATAAAAATTTGATTTCTCAAAAGATGAAAAAGGAATTTCTATTATTGACCAATCTTCTTTGGGTTGAAACATAGCAATGTATCTATCCCATGGAAATCTGCTTGCAGGAGTTCTTATCCACATATAATAATCATCACTTGTTCCTCTGACTGTAAATCTGATGCCTTGATAATCTTCTGCATTTACAGGAAAGTTAATAATAGATTGAATAAATCCACCATTATTTTTTGTACTAACATTTCCTTCCAATCGATAAAATTTATCAGTGCCATCATCCATTTCGTAAAAATTTACTTCAGATATACCACCCATGACATTATCTGATATAGCGCTCCAATTCGCTCTTGTTTTATCCAAGTCATCTATAATCGTAGAAGAAACATTCATAGTAAAAATTATTAATAAATAAAGAAATAAATTATGCATTAATCTAGATTAGTACTTTTTTCAGCAGGAAACCAGGGTAATTCATGAACTTGTGCGTTTAAATGCGCTTTAGGTGATTCTATGATCAGAGGAGTTCCAGGAACTGCGCTATCTACTTTAATAATTGCTAATCCTATATTTCTTTTTAATCTTGGAGAAAAGAAACACCTTGATAATCTTCCTAATTTATTATTATTTACATCAAAAACTGGCCAAAAATTTTCAGGGACTTTTTGGATAGGGTCTCCATCGATTTCAACTCCCACCAATTTCTCTGTTACTCCATCTTTTTTAATCTTTTTTAATGCTTCCTTACCTATAAAATCTATGTCCTGATCAAGATCAACCAACCTATCTAAGCCAATCGTATATGGGTTATGTTCTCTACCAAAATCACTGTGATAAGAAAGAAGCCCGCCCTCAATTGTTCTAATTGTGTTTGGTGCTATAACTCTACCATTAAATTCTTTTGCAGCCTCATAGACTGTCTCAAATAATTCATCTCCAAGCTTTCTATTTTGAAGATAAAGCTCATAGCTTAATTCTCCGCTCCAACCTGTTCTAGCTATAACCATTGGAATATTATTCAAAGACGTCTCTCTTGCTTTGTAATAACCAAGGTCATCGTGAGTACCATTAAATAATTTTTGAATAAGTTTTCCAGCCTTAGGTCCACTAATTTGTAATGGCGATACATCAGGCTCATGGATCTCTACATCCATACCAGAATTGATAGATATCCCCTGCAACCATGACAAGACATCACCATCACCAGGTGATATCCAAAATTTATTTTCCTCTAACCTTAAGAGACATGCGTCATTGACAATACCACCATTCATATCTGTCAAAATAATATACTTACAATCACCTATTGCACATTTTTCTAGATTTCTTGGGTTGATATACCTAACAAATTTATATGAATCTGGACCAGAAATCTCAACTTGTCTTTCTGCTGCAAAATCTCCAAAAGTAACATCATTTACCAGGCTGAGGTATTCCTTTTCTGGACCAGAAAAACTGGTAGGTAAATACATTCTGTTATATATAGTAAATCCAGTAGCACCATATTTAATTGTTGAATCAAAGTATGGTGATTTTCTTACTCTAGAACCTATTCCAATAAGTAACGGTAGCTTTGTTTCTTTCATAAGTTTTCTCCCCAAAACATGATTAGTTTAGACTTAAAATATTAGGTATGTAAATAGATTATTTGAGCTATTTTTGATTTGATATATGATGATATTAAGGGGGTATTTATGGGAAAAAAAAGATTCTTTGATGATAGGTTGAAATACTTATCTTTTATTCAAAATACAAGTGAAAAAAGAGCCATTTCTGAACAACTTGCGCCGCATATTGCTTCAATGGCACAAAATAGAACTTTCCTAAGAATACTCGATGCCGGAACTGGGGATGGGACAGTAAAATCTAATGTAATAAAAACTTTTCATAAATATCATCCATACACTTCATTGCTAATTACAGGAAAAGAAATTAGCTATGAAGATCTCAAAAATACTCTAGAAAAAATGCCAGATAGGTTTGTTGAACATCCGAACCTTCTGGTCACCATGACAAATGTGAAATTTGCTGAACTTGGTCATATAGAAAGCAGCAATAAGATTAAAGGTAAAAGTGTTAAATCTTATACATTAGTATTAAAAGAAGATAATTCTTTTGACTTTAATGTTCAGATGAATAAATTAAATAGCTTTATAAAAAAATATTGGGGTATTGAGATAGATAATAAATCAAGAACATCTTATGCAAACCCCTGCATCATAAGGATTTATAGAGAGGATCATAAAAGGTACATAGAGCCTTTCATTGATAACGATTACAAGAATAATAATTATGACTTAATTATTGCATCGCAAGCCTACAGAGCTGCTTCAGAAGTAAGAACAAAAGTTAATAATGTAATTGCCCCTCTAATGAGGCTTCTTAATAAATCTGGAAAATTACTTATTACTCATTCATGCGGAGGTGATACTGTAGAAAAGATTTTGAAAATAGCATGGAAAGATAAGAAGCCGTTCCCAAATAAGGCTAAAGACATTATTGAATTCTTAAAAAGTAATCCAGTTGGCGAAAACAATAAATATTCTTATTCAAAACCCAAGCCTTATACGTTTTATTTCAAAAGAAGCCCAGATCAAACTGTTTCTGAACTTTTTGGTCATGGAGTTGATGCAAAATGGGCAAATATTTTATATATAGGTCAAATACCCGATAAAGATATACAAGAGATTGAGAAATCAAATGTTTCTTATCAAAAAGTTCGGACTGCTATTAATAAAGAAGATAAAATGTTCTTTAAGAATGAAATATTTAGTATCAGAAAAATAAGATAATAATGAAAATTTTAATTATGGGTCTTCCTGGGAGTGGAAAAACTTATCTAGCAGAAAGATTGCAACCGCTTATTAACGCAGCTTGGTACAACGCTGATGTAGTAAGAAAAATGGCAAATGATTGGGATTTTTCTTCTGAAGGAAGAATTAGACAAAGTATGCGAATGAAAACTTTTGCTAATTTTGAAAAAAGTAATAACAGATATGTAATATGTGATTTTGTATGTCCAACTAGAACAACTCAAGAAAATTTTGATCCTGATATCACTATATGGATGAATACAATAAAAGAGGGTCGGTTTGAAGACACAAATAAAATGTTTGAAGAGCCATTAAATGTAGATTTTCTAATTACAGAAATGAATGACAATAATCATCATGATATTGCTAAGGAAATTTTAAAAAATGTTTGATTGGAAAAAACCAACCGTTCAAATGCTGGGAAGATGGCAGCCATGGCATGATGGCCATCAAGAACTTTTTAAGAGATGTGTCGCTAAAACTGGACAAGTAATTATTCAAGTAAGAGATGTTCAAGGAGCCTCTGGCGGAGACGGTCAAGAAGATAATCCTTTTAACTGGGAATCAGTTTGTAAGAATATTGAAAATGGATTAATAAAAGATGGCTACAAGAGAGGTTTAGAATATGAAATCATGCTTGTTCCAAATATAACCAACATCACCTACGGTCGAGGTGTTGGCTATGTCTTTGAAGAAGAGGTATTTGATAAATCTATAACTGATATAAGCGCCACTAAAATAAGACAAAAACTAAGAGAAGATGGAGTTTTAGATTAATTCTAAAACGTTTTCAGGCGGTCTTCCCAAAATAGCTTTATCCCCTTTTAAAACAATTGGTCTTTCTATTAATTTGGGGTGCTGAATCATAAATTTTATAATTTCTTGATCAGAATAATTTGAATTCTTCAAATTATTCTCTTTAAACTCTTGCTCGCCTTTTCTTAAAAGATCTCTTGGAGATAAAGACATTTTCCCTAAAATATCTACTAAAACAGATTCATCTATTGCAGTTTCAAGGTATAGGATAACCTCTACTTCACAATCATGCTCTTTAAGAATTTGTAAAGTTTGTCTGGATTTGCTGCACCTAGGATTATGAAATATTTTATATTTGCTCATTATTTTTATATTGGGTTAGCATTTTCTGCATTTGTTCGTGAATAATCTGAACTGCCTGTAATGGTCTAATCATTACCTTAAATTCAGAGATTTTTCCTGACTCATTAAAGGTAATGATATCAACGCCATTAATATACTTTCCATCTATTTGAGTTTCAAATTCGAGCATTGCCTGATTACCTTCAAGAATTTCTTTAGTGTATTTAAAGCTTGATCCCTCAAGTGTTCCATCCTTGGCTTTATCACCACCAAATGTATTGCCTGCTGCCATTAGGTATAAAGTCGTAAGCTCTTTGCCATTTTGAGGTGAAAAAACTATCGGAGAATAAAAAATAACATCATCTGCCAGAAGCTCATCAAGGCCTCCGGGGAACTCTCCTTTTATATGATCATGCCATTTTTTGATATTCTCTCTGATCATCAATTCTCAAATTTAAATGTTAATCCAGCGTTGTCTTGTAATCTTTTTATAAGTTTAGCTCCCATTGATGGTGCTGGCGTGTATATACCGCCAGCAAGCTGTTCACACTCTTTTACTAAACATATTGCACTCTCAGTAATCATCTTTGAGGTTGAGCCATAACCAGGATCCATATCTCCTGCTACAGAAACATGGACACTTTCATCATTAATATCTCCGCAAAATAAAACATCATAATTTCCATTTTCTCTAGACTCTCTTGATGGGCCATCACCAGGTTTTGGTGCATCACTAAATGGATTTGCAGTTGCAATATATTTTGCAGCAGCCTCACCCTCTTCACCTGGTCCCATAACCCACATCTCGTTATAACAAAAATCCTCACCATAAAAATGGTTCATTAACGCATTAGATCTGTGTACATTTTTTGTATTTATAGGTGCCATGAAAAATGGTGCCACCCATGTATCTAATTTTTCATCATATTGTGGTTTGCTATCTGATGGTTGTTCAGGTCCAGTAAAGCCATTACTTAGTGCAAAAGGATTACCCAAAACTGCAATAAGTTCAGGCTTTGTCTTAAGAGCTGCCATTGTTGCTCCAAGTGATGCGGCAGTTCCTCCAGAAAATTCACCATTCATGCCTCTAACTCTTCCTCTGACATTTTGAGCAGGTTTACCAAACCTTTCAATAACCTCGTTTTGAAGAAATAGAACACCCAAATCAAAAGGAATACTATCAAAACCACATGAGAAAATTATTCTTGATCCGGATTCTTTTGCAACATCACCAAGATCATTAATTTTTTCATGCATCCATCCGGGCTCGCCACATAAATCAACATAGTCTGTTCCAGACTTTGCGCATTCAGCAACAATATCATTGCCATAAAGCTGATATGGACCAACAGTAGTTAATACACATTTTGTTTTAGAAACCATGTTTTTAATGCTTGAAATATCGTTGCTATCAACAACTAACAACCCAGTATTCTCAGGTACATTTTTTAACTCTGCAACAGACTCAAGCTTCTCAAGACTTCTTCCAGCTAGAGCCCATATAATTTCAGAATTATTGCTATATTTTTCTACTAAGTACTCAACAACCAACTTACCAGTAAAACCAGTAGCTCCGTAAACTACAAAATCATATTCTTTAGAGTCGTTCATGATTATCCCCTTTCATATTGTTAATAAAAATTAATCATCTATATTAATTCATTGCTATTTTTTGCACAATGAAGTTACTAGCATTTAAATATACACAATAAATACTGGGGTGTAATATAGTTAAAAATAATTGGTAACTCCTATGAATCTTACATTAAAAATTTTATTAATAGTTATTGCTATAATAGTATTGATAGCCTTAGCTCTTCCATCGATTTTAAATTTAGCAGGACTTCATCCTAAATTTGATGGAAATAGCTTTGACCTTAAAGGTAAAAAAGCATTAATTATTGCTACAAACCATGGAATTCTAAACAAGCCAGGTGAAACTGATGGAAAACCAACTGGTCTTTTTCTATCAGAACTATCAATACCCTATTACGATTTCAAAAAATCTAACATCGAAGTAGATATTGCAAGCATTAAAGGTGGAAAGATTCCTATGGAGCCTGTTCCATTTTTTATTGATACGCCTGAAGATAAAAGATTTAAAAAAGATACTGGGGCTATGAGTAAATTACAAAACTCAACACCGATTAACGATATAGATTTTACAGAATACGATATTGTTTTTATTTCTGGAGGCTGGGGCGGAGCTTATGATTTAGGTTTTTCAGAATTGCTGGGTGAAAAAATATCGGAAGCATATTATTCATCAAAAGCTATTATTGGCGGTGTTTGTCATGGGGTTCTTGGTCTAATTAAAGCAAAAGATAAAAATGGAAATCTTCTTATTGCTGGCAGAAAAATGACTGGTGTTACTGATAAACAGTTAAAAGAGCTTGGAATTATGTTTACACCACAACATCCTGAAGAAGAATTAAGAAAAGCTGGAGCAATTTTTCAAAGTGAAACTGCTTTTAAAGACATCTTTGCTACACTGACTGTAGTTGATGATGAAAAAAGATTTGTGACTGGCCAAAATCAAAATTCTGGTCATGAAACTGCATATGCAATGATGGAAATACTAAATTCTCAATAAGGAGGTTTGCCAAATGAAAAAATTTTTAAAGTACTTAGTTATTTTTTTAGTTTTTACTATAGTTATAGTATTTATTCTTTTAAGACAACCTGCCTTTCAGGATAGGCTTTTAGAATCAGCAATAGAGAATATAGCTGCTCCCTCTTCATATTTGCCAGAAGAAGATGCTTTGACTGCAGTAGTTTGTGGTTCAAGATCACCAATTAATGATCCTGCAAGAGCTGAAACATGCATACTTATCCAGGCTGGAAAGGATATCTATATATTTGATACTGGTGGTGGAAGTATTGCAAACCTACACAATTGGAATACGCCTTGGGATAGAGTTAAGGCTATATTTTATAGTCACCTTCATTCTGATCATATTTTTGACATTGCTGATTTCCATCAAGCGACATGGATTAATGGTGGAAGGAAATCTAAGCAAAAAGTTTATGGACCTGATGGGGTTCAGATGCTTACAGATGGAATAGAGCTTGCTTACACAAAAGATTATTTTTTTAGAAATGAGCATCATGGAGATACTATTGCTCCATTGGATGTGGCTGGTTTTGATACTCACACTGTTGATTTAAATAATCCTGTATTGGTTGAGGATGGAGATCTAAAAATTACAGCATATGGTGTTTCGCATGATCCTGTTGATCCAGCGCTAGGATATAGAATTGATTACAAAGGTCGGTCTGTTAGTATAAGTGGGGACACGATTTATGATGAAAACCTGATAAATAATTCTCAAAATGTTGATGTTTTATTTCATGAATCTATGTCACTTGATCTTGTTAATTTAATTAATAGAAATGCTGAAAGGACTGGCGCTAGAATGGCTGCAAAAGTAACAATAGATATTCAAGATTATCACACCCCTATTCCTGATATTGTCCGGGCTGCACAAAAAGCAAACGTGGGTCACTTAGTTTTTTATCATCATCTTCCAGCTCCAAGAAACCAATTAATGGAAAACATTATGTATAGAGGTGTTGATGAAATCATGGAAAATTGGACTGCTTCTCATGATGGCACTATGTTAGTATTACCTATAGATTCAGATGAGATAATAATTACATCTGTAGAATAGGTTTCATCTATATCAGGGGGATATGGTTATGTTAGCTTCTATAAAAGAATTCTTCAGAGTTATATCTGAACTTAAATACATTATTCCAATGGTGAGGTATAAATGGCCTGAATTAGACTCTAATGCATCACTGGCACACTCCTTTCAAGATACAGTCCAAGAGTATGGTAAAAAAGACTTTCTGTATTTTGAAGATGAGGTATGGACATATACTCAGACTAACGAAGCTGTAAATATTCTTGCAAATAAGTTATTAAATGAGGGTGTAGAACATGGGGATAGAGTTGTTCTTTTCATGGAAAATAGGCCTAGTTTTGTTATCTCATTATTAGCAATAAATAAGTTAGGAGCTATTGGCGTCCTTATTAATACTAGCCTCACAGGCGCTCCACTTGTTCATTGCATAAATACATCTGATTCAAAAAAATGTATTTTTGGTGATGAGTTATCAAATTCTCTTGAGGGTGTTTTAGATCAAATCAATATTACAAAATCATCGGATTTGTTATGGGTGGAAGACACTAACTCAAACAGTTGTCCTGAATGGGCCTCAAATATCAAAGATGGCCTTGATCATTCAAAATCTTCTAATCTAGATCAAACTAATAAGGTTGTGGCTGGTGATACTGCTTTTTATATATTTACATCAGGTACAACAGGCGTCCCTAAAGCTGCTTTATTCCCAAATGTTAAAATTATTGCAGGGTCTAAAAATATTACTATGGCTGGTTATAGGCTAACTAGCGAAGACTGTATGTACAACTGTCTTCCTTTGTACCATTCAACAGGTTTAATCCTTGGTCTTTGTGCCTGCATCCAAGTTGGTGCATCTACATTTATTAAACGTAAATTCTCTGCTTCATCATTCTGGGGTGAAGTGCAAAAATTTAATACAACTGCATTTGTGTATGTTGGAGAATTATGTAGATATCTTAGTTTTCAAGAGTCCTGTGATGAAGAAAAAAATAACCCAATCTCTAAAATGGTTGGTAATGGCTTAAGACCAGATCTTTGGGATACTTTTAGAAACAGGTTTGATGTTGAAAGAATTTGTGAAATTTATGGCGCTAGTGAAGCTAATGGAATGTTTATGAATCTTTTAAATAAAGATCAGACTATTGGCATGACTAATCTTGATATCAAACTTTTTGCATACGATGTTGCTGAAGACAAACTAAAGGTTGATTCAGATGGAAAATATATAGAAATTAAGGATCATTCTCCTGGATTAGCTCTGATGAAAATTGGACCAAATGCTATATATAACGGCTACACAGATGCTCAAGCTAGTGAAAAAAAGGTCTTAAGAGATGTCGTTGAAGATGGAGACCAATGGTTTAATACTGGAGACCTTTTAAAAACCATGGATGTTGGTTTTGCCTTAGGCAGAATTCATTATCAATTTGTAGATAGGGTTGGTGATACTTTTAGGTGGAAATCTGAAAATGTTTCTACAAATGAAGTTGGTGAAATACTTAATTCTTTTGAACAAGTAAATATGGCTAACGTCTATGGAGTTCAAGTTCCTCATAGTGAAGGTAGAGCTGGTATGGTAGCTTTTAATTCTGATCTAAGTTCATTTGATTGGTCTGCTTTTTCAGCATTTGTTGATGAAAAACTACCTGCTTATGCTAGACCAGTTTTCGTAAGAATTATTAAAGAATTGGAAACAACCGGAACATTTAAACTTAAGAAAGGTGAGCTCAGGGATGAGGCTTATCATTTAGAAAAAGTTAAAGACGATGCAGTTTATGTTAGAGAGCCAAAAAGTGAATGTTATACAAGACTTACTAACGAGACTTATGAAAAAATTAATAACGGATCTATTAGTTTTTAATCTACTTCAAATCACTATCAATCAAGACTGCAATTAGCAATGCAGGTTCAGCGCCGTTATTTGCCCATGCATGGTTTGTTCCTCTTTGAACAACTACATCATGAGGTTTAAGCCTCACCTCTTCTTCATCTAAAATTAATGTAACGTCACCTTTTAGTAAAATAATGTAGTCTATGGTATCTGTTTTGTGCATTGCTGGGTGCTTTGATGTATCGACTCTATGATGTGCTGCACCAATCTTCTCAAATGCGTCTCCTGCAATTTCTTGCATTAGTTCCATTGGCACTCCTTCTGGAGTTGGATTGATTTGAAAATATCTAAATTTAGATCCATTTTTTGGAGGAGACAAAATAATATCACTATCAGCCCTGTCAATTGCATCGGTTGTATCAATATTATTTCCATCGGTATTCCATATTTCAAAAAGACCCCCAACATCTTCACCAATAAATCTTGCGGGAGGACCGTCTAAGGTAATAATAGATCTTCCTTCTTTATTATGTCCTGTGATTATTCTTCTCATTATATTGCCTCTATAGTTTTAATAACTTGTTTAATTTTTATTGCTCTTGGATTATCAGCTAATTCGTTCCAATCAATAATTTTAGATTTTTGCATAGTTCCGATTTTCTCTACACCCTTACAATTTTCTTTTTCAAAACAATTTATTACTTGATTGGCTCCTTCATAATCGTTACATACCAAAACCATATCACAACCGGCATTGATTGCTTTCATAGCTTTTTCTTGCATGTTTATTTTTCCAGCCCCCTTCATGGTTAAATCATCACTAAAAATAACTCCATCAAAACCTATCTTGCTTCGTAAGATATTTTTAAGCCATATTTCAGAAAAGCTGACACAAACCTGATCAATATCTGGATATGTTATATGTGCAGTCATAACAGCAGATAATGTATCTTTTAAGCCAACAAAAGGTTTCAAGTCATGATCAATTAGATCCTTGTATGATCTTGTATCAATAGGTTCAGCAATATGACTATCTTCTTTGACACCTCCGTGTCCTGGAAAATGTTTACCAGTTGCCTGCATGCCAGCTTCATTCATTCCATGAATAAATTGTGAAGCAAGATCGATTACATTTTGTGGATTATTTGAGAAGGATCTATTACCAATAATGCTGCTGGTACTTCTATCAACATCTAATACAGGTGCAAAACTAATATCAATTCCTGATGCCATTAACTCTGATGACATTAGCCATCCCAAGTCAGCTGCAAAACCATGACTATTATTTCTTAAACAGTAATCACCTATAGCTTGCATTGAAGGAAGTTTTGTATATTGACCTTGAAATCTTTGGACTCTTCCACCCTCTTGATCAACAGCAATAATAATATTTTGTTTAATATTTTTTATGTCATTACATAACTCTAAAATTTGAGTTTGTGATTGAAAATTCCTTGCAAAAAGAATTAGGCCACCAACATGCCTGTTTTGAATTAACTGCTTATCCTGGGCAGATAAAGAAATACCATCGATACTTATCATCAGTCTTCCAAAGAGAGTTTTGGTATTATCTAGAAACATTAATTTAACAGATATGAATTACTCATCATCCCATTTGGGAGTTCTTTTTTCTAAAAATGCGTTGACACCCTCTTTTGCATCACTTCTTAATAAATTTTCTTTCATTACTTCTGAGGTATATTTATATGCGTCAGCTAAAGACATTTCAGCCTGCTTATAAAAGGCTTTTTTACCTGTAGCTATAGTTCTAGATGATTTGCTAGCAATCTTTTCAGCAAGATGAAGAACTGAGTCACTTAAGTTATCAGGAGAGACATACTCATTAATCAATCCAATCTCTTTTGCTTTTTTGCAATCGATCATGTCCCCAGTTAATAACATTTCCATTGCATTTTTTTTATGCACATTTCTAGAAAGAGCAACCATTGGCGTAGAGCAAAAAAGACCAATATTTACACCTGGGGTTGCAAACTTAGATACATCAGATGCGATTGCTAAATCACAACTTGCAACAAGCTGACAACCTGCAGCAGTTGCCACTCCATCAACCTGAGCAATGATTGGCTTAGGAGTATTAATAATTAGTTGCATTAAGGATGAACAAGAATCAAATAACCCTTTAAAATATAGATCACCGCCATCCTGACTGTCTCTTGCTTTTGTTATTTCTTTTAAATCATGACCAGCACAGAAAACATTACCACTTGCAGCAATTATTATTACTTTTATTGAGTGATCATTGGATGCAGAATCAATACAATTGATTAAAGCAGATATCATATCTTCTGATAACGCATTTTTGCTTTGAGGGTTATTTAGATTTAAACGTAAAAGACCAGATTTAAGCTCTTCTTTCAAAACCATAGGATTATCAGTATTCATATTAAATCTATTAAAAGCTATTTTGTTTTAGTAGTCCAATATGATTTCGATAATTCTTTTTTTGGACATCTATCCATAATAACCTTTAATCCAGCATTTTCAGCAAGCTTTGCAGCCTCTTCATGAATAATATTCTCCTGTGTCCATAAAACTTTTGCTCCTATCAATATTGATTGTTCTGCTATACCCATTACAGCCTCAGTCGCCCTAAATACATTAACTATATCAACTGGTTTATTTATTGACTCTAAATCATCAAAACAATATTGTCCTAAAATCATATTTCCAGATTCATTAGGGTTTACAGGAAAAATTTCGTAACCCTTTTCTAAAAGATATTTCATGACTTTATGACTATCTCTTTCTTTGTTTGGGCTAGCTCCAACTATAGCTATAGAATTTGAGTCTTCTAATATTTTTTTTATAAAATTGTCAGAGTAATTATTATTCATAATTAAGATAATAAGTTAAAAAATTTTAACACTTTATTTTTATATCATTATAAAATCATTCTTTTTATCGCAGATTCATTTTTATCTATAAAATGATGTTTTAATGCTCCTAAAATATGAGCTCCTAAAACTATATAAATTAGATATGGTAAGCAACCCAACTACCTGTATCTTTAATATATGACATGTTATTTATTTATGAGGATTTACTAAATATTTTTTTCCAGTTGCCTGTTTTGCATAGGATTTAATAGTCTCTGGTTGAAGCATCTCTTCAAAAGAAATTTCTTCTGCATATGAACTTGCAAAGGTAGTCTTAATCTCTTTAGCTACGCGCATTCTCATTTGACCAAATTTCTCCATTCCAATTCTTCCAATCATTGGGGTTAACAACCAGCCTCCTAAACCCCATGACATTCCATATGCCCTTTTAAGAACTGTTGGTGATTGATCTAATCCACCGTAAATATAAACTTGTTTGTATGTATCCGATCCATATCTGCTATATTCTTTTGCAGTCTTGTTAGCTGCTATCTCCATTGCAGAAAGTATTTGCCCTGGAAGCTCACCATTATTACCGCCACCTGTCGCATCAAAACCAAGAGTTGCTCCTGTGGCAACTAATGCAGCAACTAAATCATTCATAAAACTTTTATCACTTGTATTGCATACATATTCAGCACCAAGATTTTTTAATAGCTCCACGTGTTCTGATTTTCTTACTATATTTACCAATGGTATATCATCAGCTATACAAATTTTTACAAGCATTTGACCAAGATTTGATGCTGCTGCAGTGTGCACAAGAGCAGTATGGTTTTCCATCTTCATTGTTTCTATGAAAGAAAGAGCTGTTAAAGGATTTACAAAAGAAGATGCTGCCTCAGCTGGTGACGTGCCTTCATCCATAACCAAACAACTTGCTGCTGGTATGCGTCTATATTGAGAATACATAGCACCACCTGCCAATCCAACTGTTTTACCAATTAATTCTTTTACATTTTCTCCAGCATCTACGATTACACCTGCCCCTTCATTACCCGCCTGCATTGACTGATCTAATCTCGGCTTCATAGATCCCATTAAAGCTGGGTGTATTTTCATACTTGTTACTGTTTCGTCTTCTGAGCCTGATGTGGTAATTGATGATAGGTCAGCAGCAAAACTTAATAAAAGTCCAAGATCGGATGGGTTTATAGGAGCCGCCTCAACTTTTATTAAAACTTCATCAGCAGATGGTATTGGTAATTCTGCTTGGGTAATTGAAAGTTCTATATTGCCTTCGCTAGTAACTTTAGAACGTATTTCTTTTGAATGACTTTCTGACATGTTCTCTCCTTATCTTTGAATTAAATTAATAAATCAGCTTGCCGCAGATAAAACTGAAATAATTATTTTTCAATTATAGTTGATATCTTGTCAATTAAGTCTTTAAGCTCTGGTTTGTTTTCTTTGATTTCTTTAACTGTTAATCCGTCAAGTTCATGAGGAAATACCAACCATTCATCAGTTTCATGAAGATAGAAGTCTGGCTTTCTATCAGTCTTATTTTTTGTTGGTTTGAAGTAAGGTGTTGCGATCTTTATTTCAGGGGTATTTTTTTTGCATGCTTTTTTTAGGTCATTGATAATTTGCTGAATAGACAGTCCCGTATCATGAACATCATCAACAATTAATAAAGAATCTTCAGATTCAAGTTGTCTTATCACGTAGTTCAAACCATAGACTGTAACATTCTGATTATGTTGATTTATTCCTGAATAATGTGAGGTTCTAATGGCTATATGATCTGAAGAAACACCCAAAACTTCTAAAAATTCTTGAACAGCTATACCTATTGGAGCTCCACCTCTCCATACTCCAACAATATAATTTGGACGAAATCCACTTTCATAAACAGACCATGCAAGCTTAAATGAGTCCTCTAGTAATTGATCAGCTTGTATAAAAGTTTTTTTCATAAAGGAATGCTATATGAGTACATGTCTTATAACAACATGTACTCATATTAATTTGTTATGTTTAATAGTTTTTTCTTAGTCTTACAATAAATTGTCTAGGTGCAATTAATTCAATACCGGTTCCTGCTACACCAAAAACATCGGTCATTGCTGAGTTCATGCCATCTTTATCAGATGCATTCAAAATCATCACATCAATGCCTGTAGTATTATTAATTTCTAAACTTGTTGTTAGGTTAATAACAGTATATGAATCTACCTGGTCTACAAAAGGACTATTAAATACTCTTTGTTGAAAATCTCCTCTATGAATAACTTCAGCTGAGGATCTAAAAGGAATACCAGATTTTAATTCACCAGTATATTGAAGACCTAAATTAGCTGTAAACTCCGGGCTCTTAGGCAAACTATTTCCTTTAATGTTTTCTCTTAGTGCATATCTTTCAGGCTCTTCACCAAAGAAATAAAGCTCTGACTTAATATTATCAAGAGCCTCATAATCTGAAGTAATTTCTGTATCAAGAGTAGAAATTCTTAAGTCCATTGTTAATGATTTGGATAAAATACCTATTAGTTCTAGTTCAATACCACTCATTTCCGATTCAGGTATATTTGCAACACCACCTCTATAAATATCTGGATCAGTTGATTGAAATTGGAGGTTTTCATAGTCATACATGAATGCAGAAATATTAGCTCTCATTTTTCCTTCCATTAAATCAGTCTTAAGACCAAGTTCAAGTGCATTTATAATTTCACTTTTAAATATTGGATAAATCAATTGAGGTGCTGGTTGCGCTCCAAAATTTTGTTCGTTATCTTCAGGCCAACCAAAAGTTAAATTACTCCCACCAGGTTTAAAGCCTTTGGTATAAGAAGCATAGACCATAGTTTCATCATCTATATTATGCTCTACTGCAACTTTACCTGTTGTTTCATTAATCTCATCCTCAATTAAATATGATTGAAGACCAAAAAAGTTTGTAACATCACTTGAAAAGGAATCTTCAGTGTATCTCAGTCCAAAAATATATCTCAAGTTATCTTTAGCGTTGTAAGTTGCTTGCCCATAAAGAGATAGTGATTCTCTAGTTGGGTATGCTTCAGATACAAAGCCAAGTTCTGCATCATACGCAGCAAAACAAGGCCCTGCAAAGGGATCTGTTGCACAAATTGGAGCATGAACGTATGTAGTAAATGTGCCATCCATCTGATCTAGAAGTTTAATATTATTAACATCTTTAACTTCGTAAATTGAATTTGCAATTTTATGATCAAAATATAAAGCTCCAACAATCCAATCAATTTTATTAATTAGAGCTTCATTTGATATTAGATTAACTTCAAAAGTTTTTGTATCAACAATAGATGTTTCTGGTCTATATTCTGCAGCAATATATGGTATTCCTTCAAGAGGACCTGAACCATGAACATCACCATAATTATGCCTATCATTATCTCTGCTAACGTATATATCATCTTCTTGTGAGCTAGCAAGTATTTTTAAATCAGCAAAGCCAAGTTCTACATTTAATATACCTGCAATAATTTCAGAGGAAAGCTCATAATCAGATGAAGAATCCTGTGCTAGCATTCTGGGATTTGGAGTTGGATCATCCAAACCCTTCATAGCAGCTCCATTATTATCTGCGTCAAAAAATTGACCAAAAACCCTTAAGGAAGTATTTTCAGATATGTCAAAAAACCAATCTGATCTGAAGCTAGTATGATTAGCATCATCTAAATCTTGATTATTCAAAATATTTTTACTAAAACCATCCCTATCAGTTGAAACAAATGACATTCTTGTTGCAACTTTTTCAGTTAATGGCAAGTTTAATGCACCTCTAAGTTTTACTAGACCATAATTTCCAAGAGCTATATCTGCTTTTCCTTTAGCTTCATCAAAAGATGGTTTCTGACTAATAATATTAATAGTTCCGCCAGTTGAATTTTGACCAAACAAAGTGCCCTGTGGACCACGTAATACCTCAATTCTTTCTAAGTCAATAAAATCTGTTCTTAGTGAGAACTTAGAAGCAACAAAGATACCATCCATGTGAAGCGCTACAGAGGGTGCCGCAATAGCGTTTTGATTGGTTTCATCACCAACACCTCTTATAGAGATAATTGTTTTATATCCTTCATTTTTAGCAACGGTAACACCTGGCGCTATTGCACTTAGTCCTACAAAATCAGTAATATTTTTAATTTCAAGTTCCTGCTCTGTTAATGCTGTTACAGACAAGGAAACATCTTGAAGACTTTCATCTCTTTTTTCTGCAGAAACAATCACCTCTTCAATAGCTGAACTTTGTGCTTGAGCATCAAAATTAAACAAAAAAAACAGTGATAAATATATTACTGAATGCAATTTTAAAATTTTCATTGGTTTAATATCCCCTTGTGCTTATGGTAAAAACTTTAGTGCAGCACATAATTAAGTTGTTTATATTATTATAAAAAGCAATTTACATGCCAAAAAATGGTGTAAAGAGCAAGTATGTTAAGTAATCTAACATTATGCATTGTAGAATGATTATGTAAATTATAATCTAGTAAAATTATGGAAAAATTTTTAGAAAAAACCTTTCAGCTTAAATTAAACCGCACTTCCATTAAACAAGAATTCTTAGCTGGTTTCACCACTTTTATAACAATGGCTTACATTATCTTTGTTAATCCACAAATGATGGCATCAAGTGGCATGGATTATGGAGCAAGTTTTGTTGGAACATGCATTGCTGCTGCTATTGCATGTTTTGCAATGGGTCTTTATGCAAACTGGCCTGTTGGTTTAGCTCCAGGGATGGGGTTAAATGCTTTCTTTACTTATACAGTTGTTGGAGAAATGGGTTATTCCTGGGAGGTAGCTCTTGGAGCAGTCTTTTTAGCTGGTATTTTATTTGTAATCATCAGCGTTACTCCCTTAAGACAGTGGATGCTTAATAGTATTCCTATGAATCTTAGGATTGCTATGGGAGCAGGTGTTGGCTTATTTGTGGGTTTTATTGGCTTAAAAACAGGTGGGATTATCATTCAAAATGAAGCAACTTTTTTAAGTATGGGTAATTTTAAAAATATTGAAACCTTGCTTGCAGCTGTTGGTTTTCTTTTGATTTTAATACTGGCTATAAGAAAAGTAACTGGTGCGATAATCATTGGAGTTCTCACTGTTACTATTTCAGGGTTATTGCTTGGGTTAATTAATTTTAATGGCTTCGTTTCTTCTCCACCAGATTTGATGCCAACGTTGATGAAATTAGATATTGTTGGAGCATTAGACGTTGCAATGATAAGCGTTATTATTTCTTTTCTTTTTGTTAATTTATTTGATACTGCTGGCACCCTACTTGGTGTTGCATCTCGAGCAAACTTGATAGATGAATCGGGAAAAATAAAAAATCTTGATAGGGCTTTAAAGGCCGATAGCACTGCCAGTGTTGCTGGATCATTTTTTGGCTGTTCGCCTGTTACAAGTTATGTTGAGAGTTCAGCAGGTGTAGAGGCTGGCGGAAGAACGGGATTAACTGCAATAACAGTAGGTATATTTTTCTTAATAGCAATTTTCTTCTCACCTCTTGCATCTATGGTTCCAAGTTATGCAACAGCAGGGGCTCTTATTTATGTTGCAATTTTAATGCTAGGCGGCATGGAGAAACTTGATTGGTCGGATAATACCGAACTATTGCCAGCTTTAATTATGATTATTATGATTCCTTTAACCTTCTCTATAGCCAATGGAATAGCTATAGGGTTTATTAGTTACGTTGTGCTTAAATTTGCTGCAGGAAAAAAATCAGATATTAGTTTTGGAGCCTGGTTTCTTTTTTTAATTTTCTTATTAAAATTTATTGTGCTAGATTAATTTAGAAAGAATTTACTCCCACTCAATAGTCGCTGATTTATAGAGCCGTATAGACAAAGGGCTACAAGCACGAAAATAAAAGCGTGTAACTTTCGTGTAACTCTTACCTTCTTTTTTTGTTCTACCCATTAAACCAATTCCTCTGTTGTATCAGTAACTTAGCGACTTGTAAGTTACAAACATTGTAACCTTAATGCCCTACTCCAAACATACCCTTTTCAAATATTTACATCTCTGTTATTGTTAATAAGGTAGAGGAAAAAATTATGAATCAGACAGCACTTTTAACACCGGTATTGGTTTTAGTACTTTGGACTTTTACTATTTTTTTAATAATGGCTTATGGCAGATTTAAATACACTAAAAATCCGCAGAAGGATGCAGCCCATACAAAAGACTTAAGAGGATTAATGCCTGCTTGGGTGGAAAGAACTTCAGATAATTACAATCATCTTTTTGAGCAGCCGGTTGCATTTTATGCACTTACGATATGCATTGCCATTATAAATAATTTTGATGCTTTAATGATTCAATTGGCATGGGTATATGTAATTTTAAGAATTGTCCATTCACTATGGCAATTAACATTTAATATAGTAGTGGTACGATTTGGTATTTTTGTGACTGGGTGGTTAATTATTGCTTATATGGCTTATTCTCAAATCTTTGCTTAAATTATAGAGAGTTATTTTATTCCTATTTTTCGCCCTCAGTACCATATAAATTCCAGCATAATATATGGATTCTTTCTTTAAAATCATACCTAAATAGGCGTTGCCTTCTATTAGATTGCAATAGTGGAGATTTCGTGTAACTCGAATTAAGGAATGCTTTAGTTACAAGGACTTAGTAACTATCGTGTAACTATAGAATATTGTAGGAATGGGGGTTGTAGGGCGACAATCTATTCCCACTCAATAGTTGCAATATTTTAAACCCTTATAAAAAAAGGGATACAGAGATGAAAAAAATAGTTTGTCATAAGTTTGTCATGACTGTTTTGTGTTTTTACTATCATCTTCCTCATTTTAACCTATTTTGTGACAAAGATAGTCTCTATAAAACCACCTTATTCATACTCAATAATAGAAAAATTGTCTTCATCAATGCCCCTATAAAATATCAAATATAGAGTCTCTAGAACCCCATTAAATACAATACTTACAAATTGAATAAAAGTGTTCATACAAGTTTAATTTGATGAACACACCTCCTCTTCAACAAGGGGATGACTAATTATTTCTCGCAGAAAGACATATCTGCGTATCAACCGTTTCTAGAAGAATTCTAAAGACCGTTCTCGTCGTATCTCTCCACAAGTCCGTCTTGTTTTCCGTCTTTGTAGTTTCCTTTAGATTTCAATTGACCGTTCTCGTCGTATCTCTCCACAAGTCCGTCTTGTTTTCCGTCTTTGTAGTTTCCTTTAGATTTCAATTGACCGTTCTCGTAGTAGGTCTCAAAAGGTCCGTCTTCTTTTCCGTCTTTGTAGGTTGTTCTAGATTCTAATTGACCATTTATCCAATAATCCTCCCAAAATTTGTCTACTTTTCCTTCTTTGAAGATATTTTTAGATGCTAATTGACCGTTCATATAATACTCCACAAAAAGTCCGTCTTGTTTTCCGTTTTTGTAGGTTGTTTTCCAAAACAATTGACCGTTTTCGAGGTACCTCTCAGAAAGTCCGTCTAGTTTTCCGTCTTTGTAGGTTTGTTTTTTTCCTAATTGACCATTGTTCCATGAACTAACAGAAATACCAGTAAAAGGTGTTTGGGAGTTAATTTCGTATTTGATTCCATTTCTTTCAACGAGGTTTCTAGAGGGGACTTCATTGAGGGGGGCACAAGAGGCAAGAAGAATCAATCCAAAGAAGATGTAAATTTTATTCATATTCAAGTCATCATTTTTTAATTAATAGACCTCAAGTCTATAATAAATTAAAGAATTTTTGAAATATAAGAGTTCTTGAATTTTACTCCCAACTGAAAAGGTGATTAGGACTAACACCTCTCCCAACACGAATACTGTTTTATTGCGTTCCGAGTGTAGTTAATTCGTAGTCTTTGATTACATTATTTAATCCCGTCCTCACTGCATCCACTTTAGAAAATATTCCTCTCTGTTGGCAGTAATTTTCATTTTTAATCATCTCGTTTAATTATTACGTCATGAACTTATGACTTTCAATAGCAGCAAGAGTTTGCCGTATGTTTGATTTTAGTACCCTGAAACCCGCATTCTTTCTTTGCCATGACAGAGTTTGTCACACTTTATATTGCTTTAAACCCCTATAGAACAGGGTTTCGTGCTATTTACAACTATTCCCACTCAACAGTAGTGTTATAAAAAACCTTGTAAGAACAATGGTTTACAAGGGGCATTCTGTAGTTTGTAACTACTTTGTAACTCTTGCCTATTTTTCTTACTGTCATAACCTCTCAAAACCCTTGTAATATCAACACTTTAGCAGATGCCGAGTTACAAACATTGTAACCTTAAGGAGGACTATAAATTTACTAAGGGTTGTATGCAAAGATTAATAGGTCAGTTACACGATTAGCTACATTGCATATTTAATACTGATATTTGCATATTTATAGAATCTCGCCCTTTTTCCTGCATTCTTCAACAAAATGATTTGAGGCTTCTGTGAAATATTTCGTTGAAACTAAATTATCTCTTTCAAAACCACCATTGGAAAATTTTATGTTTACTGCGGTGCTTTTAAAAAACTGATCTTTGAAATATTTTCTGCCTTTAATAGATGTCGCTTGATAAACTGCTGTATTTCCACTCTTCAGAAATAATGTAAAACTAACCCTAACATCATTGACTGTTGCTATAATGGCTGGGAGAGTATTGCTAAATGAATCCATGTTAAGAAAGACATTTAATTCACAATTCATACTCTGATTAACCTGAGCCCATGCTTGAGCATCAAATCGGTTACCTTCTTTTGCTCTAATGATTGAAAGGTAATTTCCATCACTATCCAACCAACCTTCAGAATATATACTTGTACTAAAAAAAATAGTTGTAAATAATAGAATTGTGAGTTGTGTTTTTTGAAGTAGTTTTTTCATAAGTTTTTTGAATTGGATCTAATTATATAACTTATTATAATTTGTATTTTTGTTCAACATAAATAAACGTAATACTTAAAAACATTTAATGAATCGCAATAGTCGAGTAAGTTTGTAACTGCTACGAAGGAATGGAGTCTACAGAGGAGTTTGTAACAAGTTTGTAACTGTTTTTAGAATGCTAAACCCTTTAAGAATGGGGGTTTGCGAGGAAAACGACTATTCCCACTCAATAGTTACCCTTTTACAAAGCCTTATGTAGCAAGGGTTT
Source organism: gamma proteobacterium SCGC AAA168-P09 (assembly GCA_000385055.1). GTDB lineage: Bacteria > Pseudomonadota > Gammaproteobacteria > Magnimaribacterales > D2472 > SCGC-AAA076-P13. The sequence goes on along the minus strand of ARRL01000001.1, from coordinate 351,171 downwards.
ACGAGGGGCAAAATCGAGTTTACAAGTAGTTTACAAGTCTTTTTCAAAACTGCAATTTAACCAGCCATCATTTTTTTTTCATACAGTTCGTCGAAGTAATCAATAATTTTTTTCTTCTTCTTCTTCGCTGTATTCTTCCCAATTTGAGTCTACTTTTTTACGGACTTTTATTAGGTCTTTTCTAGTATCTCCAATGTCTCCATTTTCGTCTGTTGGAAACATAGTTGTATCGTAATCCCAATAATCAGATGCTTCATCGCAGCACTCTTGCCAAGTATCACCAACATAAACCTCTTCGATTTCTTTTCTGAAGTTTAGTCCGTATGCAGTATCTGATACTTCCACATCACTCGATAGCATAAATATTAGTTTCAATTCCATCTCTCTACCTCCTTTAAATTTGAATAAAAAAACATTTTATATTTTTTTTAAAAATTTCTCATTATTCCCACTCAATTGTAGCTGGAGGTTTACTTGAGATGTCATAGACCACCCTGCTAACTTCTTCTATCTCATTTACTATTCTATTAGATACATGCTCTAAAAACTCATAAGGAAGATGCGCCCATCTTGCAGTCATAAAATCTACTGTCTCTACTGCTCTTAGAGCTATAACTTCAGCATATCTCCTCTCGTCACCAACAACACCAACTGATTTTATTGGTAAATAAACTGCGAAAGCCTGGCTAACTGTTTTATATAGATCTGCTTTTAAGAGCTCTTCTATGAAAATATGATCAGCCTCTTTTAAAATTCTTGTTTTCTCTTTGGTAATATCTCCTAAAATTCTAACTCCAAGACCTGGACCTGGAAACGGATGCCTGTTTAACATTTCTGATGACAAGCCAAGTTCAACACCCATTCTTCTGACTTCATCTTTAAATAAGTCTCTTAATGGTTCAACTAATTCCATCTTCATTTCTTCTGGTAATCCGCCAACATTATGATGAGATTTTATAACCCTTGCTTCTTTAGATTCTGAACCGGAAGATTCAATTACGTCAGGGTAAATAGTTCCTTGTGCTAAAAAATTAACGTCTTTTAATTTTGTTGCCTCAGCATCAAAAACATCAATAAAAGTTCTCCCAATAATTTTTCTTTTTTGTTCAGGATCTTTTACATCTTTTAAATGTCTTAAGAATACCTCTTCACTGTCTGACTTTATAACATTTAAATTCATATTCTCTTTAAAAGTATTCATAACTTCTTCAGCTTCGCCTTTTCTTAATAAGCCATTATCTACAAAGACGCATACAAGCTTTTTGCCTATAGCTTGATGCAAAAGTGCAGCAGTGACTGAAGAATCAACTCCGCCCGAGAGACCAAGCAGGACTTTATTATCTTGAACTTGATTTTTAATTTCTTGAATTCTTTGTCCTATTAAATCGTCCATTTTCCAGTCTGTCTTTGCATCACATACTTTAAAAATAAAATTATCTAAGACTGTTTTACCATCTTCTGTATGAGTTACCTCAGGGTGAAATTGCAAGGCATAGATAGGCTTGCTTGTATGCTGCATTGCAGCAATTGGAGCGGTAGATGTTGCTGCTACTAAATCAAAATTATCTGGCAGATCTTGCACCTGATCTCCATGGCTCATCCATACATTTAACGTTTTACCCAATTCAGAAAATAATATGCAATCTGCAGTAATGTTAAGTTCTGAATATCCAAATTCCTTTTGCTCAGATGAAATAACTTGTCCTCCAAGTTGTTCTGCAAGTGTTTGCATTCCATAACAAATACCTAAAATGGGAATATTTAAATCAAAAATTACTTGGGGAACTCGTGGTGTATAGCTATTCGTAACTGAGTCTGGACCTCCAGACAAAATAATACCTTTAGGGTTAATTGATTTGATTTTTTCTTCATTAATATCCCAAGGCAGTATTTCTGAGTAGACGTTACTCTCTCTTATCCTTCTTGCAATTAACTGTGTATATTGAGATCCAAAATCTAGAACTAGAATGGTATCTATCTGTTTAGATGTGGTTGATAAATTGGCAGCCATATTTAATGATTAACTTCTTTGGTAGTTAGGTGCTTCCTTTGTAATCATGACATCATGAACATGGCTTTCGGTCATACCTGCGTTTGTAATTTCAACAAACTCACTATCTTCATGAACTGCTTTAATGGTTTTACAACCAATGTAGCCCATCGACTGCCTTAATCCACCAACTAACTGATTTATTACATTAGCTACAAGGCCTTTATAGGGAACTCTTCCTTCAATACCCTCAGGTACTAATTTTTCAGAATCTAAATCTTCTTGCATGTATCTATTTGCATCATGTCTTTCGGTCATGGCACCAATCGAGCCCATACCTCGATATGTTTTAAAACTTCTTCCTTGAAATAGTTCAACTTTGCCTGGCGCTTCTTCTGTTCCAGCAAATAAACCTCCAAGCATGACCGAGTCAGCACCTGCTGCTATAGCTTTTGCAATGTCACCTGAAAATCTTATTCCACCATCAGCAATAATACCCACATCATGTTTTTTGATAGCATCTTTAATATCAAGTATTGCGGTTATTTGTGGTACACCAATCCCAGCAATAATACGTGTTGTACAAATAGAACCAGGTCCCATTCCCACCTTCACCCCATCAACCCCAGCCTTTACTAAATCTAATGCTCCTTCAGGTGTTGCTACATTACCACCAATTATATCGATGCCTGGTAGCTCTTTTTTAATCATTTTAATTGTATCAACAACGTTTTTTGAATGACCGTGTGCGCTATCAATAACAAATACATCCACTCCAGCCTCACTTAATGCTATTGCTCGTTCTAGAGTATCCGATCCAGTTCCAAGTGCAGCACCAACCATTAAGCTACCTGAATCATCTTTAGTTGCATCTGGGTGCTCTGCTGACTTTTCAATATCTTTCATAGTAACTAGTCCGCTAAGCATTCCTGATTTATCTATCACTAACACTTTTTCGATTCGATTTTCATGCATTAATTTTTTTACTGAGTCTTGTGAGGTTCCCTCTACTACTGTAATTAGCTCGTCAAATGGGGTCATGATTGAAGAGACTAAAGCACCCAAATTATCTGCATATCTAAAATCTCTACTTGTTACTATTCCTTTTAATTTATTATCATCAACAACAGGCATCCCAGAGATATTTAGTTCGGTAGTTAGTTGAATTAATTCGCCTATTGATTTGTCTGATTCAATTGTAATAGGGTTTCTAACAACACCACTTTCATATTTTTTGACAGTTTTTATTTGAGATACTTGTTCTTCAATAGAGTTATTCTTATGAATAATACCAATCCCACCTACTTCAGCTAGAGCTATTGCCATGCTTGATTCAGTGACGGTATCCATAGCAGCAGATACCAAGGGTACCTTGATAGTTATATTTTTTGTGAGTTTTGTTTGAGTTGATGCTTCGCTAGGTATAAAGTCACTGTACCTTGGCAAAAGCAGGACATCATCGAATGTTAGTGCTTTTTGTTTTACTTTTTCCATGTCGGATTATAGCAAGACTAAATTTAAAAAAAAATAATTCTTAGAATATTAGTCCTAAAATATAAATCAATGTTAATCCAGCATTAAGGACTATCAATGATTGCTCTTTCCACAACCACCCAACATATACCCACAATGTATTAGCGGATATAAAAGCCCAGTGATGATATTCTAGCTCTGGTACAAAGCTGGCCAATGCAGCTGCAATAATAAGAATGCCAGTGGCAAGCCATGCTAATGATTGATAAGGTTTTTCGTTTTGTTCCATATTAGTTAGTAATTATTTAATTGGTCTGTTTTTGCCGCACATATAAAGTCATTTTTGTGGAGGCCTTCAATTTTATGAGACCACCAAACAACAGTCACTTTACCCCATTCGAGAGTAATTTCTGGGTGATGATCTTCTTTATCAGCCATATCACCGACTTTATTAGTAAAATCTAAGGAATCTTTATAGCTTGAAAAGCTAAAAGTTTTTTTTAACTTTTTAATACCTTCGTTCATTAAATCCCAATTATCAATTTCTTTTAGCAATATATTTACTTCATCATCTGAAACTTTGGGGGCGTCAATTCTGCATGCCTCACAAGCATTTGAAGCTAAATCATTCACTAATGCCACCTTTGGTTAATTTTACCGGATCTAATAATTTTTTTAACTCAGCTTTGCTCATACCAGTTTCTTCATATGCTACGTCAATTATCGATTTACTTTCTTTATAAGCTTTTTTAGCAATAGCTGCTGCCTTGCTATAACCAATTATTCTATTGAGTGCCGTTACAAGAATGGGATTTTTTGATAAAGATTCATTTATATTTTTTGAATTTACTTTAAATGTTTTTATAGCCTTGTTTGCAAGAAGCGGCATTGCATTACCTAAAAGATTAATACTTTTTAAAAGGTTATAAGCTACAACAGGCAACATCACATTTAATTGAAAATTACCGCTTTGACCTGCAAGAGTTACAGTAACATCATTTCCAATCACATCAGCACAAGCCATTGCCACGGCCTCTGGTATTACCGGATTTACCTTGCCAGGCATTATGCTGCTTCCAGGTTGAAGCGCTTCAAGCTCTATTTCTGCCAAACCTGTTAATGGTCCACTATTCATCCATCTAAGATCATTAGAAATTTTCATCAAAATAATACTTAAATTTTTAATAGCTGAAGAAAGCTCTACTGCATTATCAACGGAACTTAAACCTTGATAAAAATTCTTAGAAGGTTTGGTTTTAAACTTAGAGAGTTTGTTTAATTCATAACAGAAGTTTTTTGAAAAATCTTTATGAGTATTTATGCCGGTCCCAATAGCTGTTCCGCCCTGAGGAAGTTCATTCATTCTGTTTGTAGCTAATACTATAATTTTCTTATTCGCTTCTAGCTGAGCTTTCCATCCAGATAACTCTTGTGAAAAATCAATTGGCATGGCATCCATTAAATGTGTCCTGCCTGTTTTTACGTTGCCTTTTACTTGCTTCATTTTTGTATCAATTGCTTTAATTAAATGATCAAGATTTGGGAGAAGCAATCTATGCATATCTATTAGAGCACTTACGCAAATTGCTGTTGGAATGACATCATTTGAGCTTTGGCTCATATTAACATCATCATTAGCATCAATTTTTAGTTTTGATCTTTTTGAAGCTAAATTAGCAATGACTTCATTAGCATTCATATTGGTGCTTGTTCCAGATCCTGTTTGAAAAACATCAAGAGGGAATGAGTCGTCATGTAAACCATTTAATACATCTTTTGCAGCTGATTTAATAGCTTTAGCCTTATTTGAAGGTAATAACTTTAAATTATTATTAGCTGCTGCTGCTGAATACTTGATTATGCCCAAAGCTTCAATAAAAGATCTTCCAAAAGGGAAGGCAAATTTAATGCCGCTTATAGTAAAGTTATCTAGAGCTCTTTGAGTTTGAGCTCCCCACAAAGCCTTTTGAGGAACCTTAACTTCTCCAAGACTATCTTTTTCAATTCTAAATTTCATAATATCTCTTTTTTTGGTAAGCTATTTTAACATTCAATAAGGAATAGAGGGATATAGAATGACAAATGTTTCACCAATAAAGATAGATACTACTGACGGAAGACTTCCTATGAAGGGAAAAGGTCTTGAAATGACTGAGTTTGCCAATACAGCAGAACTAAGAAGAAACCAGCTCGAAAAACTTGCTGCGGGTTTTAGAATGTTTGCCTACTTTGGCTTTAATGAAGGTGTTGCTGGACATATAACTCTAAGAGATCCAGAATTTCCTGATCATTTTTGGGTAAATCCTCTTGGAGTCCATTTTTCACAAATTTCTGTTTCAGATTTAATTTTAGTCAATCATGAGGGAAAGGTTGTCCAAGGAGATAAAGATGTTAATGTTGCTGCCTTTGCAATCCACTCTAGGCTTCATGCAGCAAGACCAGATGTAAATGCTGCTGCTCACTCTCATTCTATTTACGGAAGAACTTTTTCTACTCTTGGTAAACCTCTCGATCCTATTTCACAAGATGCATGTGCTTTTTATGAAACACAGGCAATGTATAAGGATTTTTCAGGAGTTGTAGAGGAGATTGATGAGGGTGATGAGATTGCAAAAGCTTTGGGTGATAAAAAAGTTATTATTCTTCAAAATCACGGAATTCTAACTACAGGCCCGTCTGTGGATATTGCTCTATGGTTTTATATGTCAATGGAAAGATGTTGCCAGGCTCAACTAATGGCCGAAGCAGCGGGTACACCTGTAGTTATTCCTCATGAAACTGCTATAAAGACTAGAGATTTTATAGCAAATGATATCGCAGCATGGGCAAGCTATCAGCCTGCATATGACATGATTCTTAAAAGAGAACCGGATTTATTAGATTAAATTAAGGAGCTATAACTGCTTTAGTTTCTAGGCACTCTTCTAATCCATGCATACCATGCTCTCTTCCGTTTCCTGATGATTTGTAGCCACCAAATGGTGCCCCAGTTCCTCTTGCTCCACCATTTATAATAACTTGTCCTGCTCTAATCTTTCTTGCAACTTCATTTGCGTGTGCTGGTTCACCTTGAACATACCCTGCTAAACCATACTCAGTGTCATTTGCTATATCTATTGCCTCATCTTCAGAGCTGTACTTAAGAATTGATAGGACAGGACCAAAAATCTCTTCTTTTGCAATTGTCATGTCGTTAGTAACGTTTGCAAATACAGTAGGTTTTATATAATAGCCTTTGTCATAACCTTCTGGCTTTTCTATGCCGCCTGCAACTAAAGTAGCGCCCTCTTCAATACCAATTTCTATCATTTTTATAATCTTTTCATACTGAGCTTTATTAGCTATAGGACCAATTCTAAACTCGCCATGAGGATCACCTACGGTTGTGTTATTTGCAGTTTGAGCTGCAATTTCAACAGCTTTATCATAATTTTTTTCAGAAACTAGCATTTTTGTTGGTGCATTACATGATTGTCCTGAGTTCAAAAAACAGTGCCCTGCACCACCTTTTACAGATTTTTCTAAGTCTGCAACATCATCAAGGATGATATTTGAAGATTTGCCGCCAAGTTCTTGATGAACTCTTTTTACTGAGACTGCAGATGCTTGAGCAACTGCTATTCCAGCTCTAGTAGATCCTGTAAATGACATCATAGCCACATTTGGGTGATCAGATAAAGCTGCACCTACTGTGGGTCCATATCCATTTACAAGATTAAAAACTCCATTTGGAACTCCAGCTTTATCAAAAACTTCGGCCAATAGCATTGCGCAATATGGCGAAATTTCACTAGGCTTCAGCACCATGGTACAGCCAGCAGCTAGAGCTGCTGAGACCTTGGTAGTTATTTGATTCATAGGCCAATTCCAAGGGGTAATCATTCCTATGACACCAATAGGCTCTCTTATGAGAGTGTAATCACCTTCTTTTTTTTCAAATTGATATTCTTTTAATGCATCAAGGGTTTCATGTAAATTTTTAATTCCTGTAGATGCCTGAGCTTTTTCTGAAAGCCATATAGGAGCTCCCATTTCTTCTGTAATAGTTTGAACAAAATCATCGTACCTATTTTCATATTCTGTAATAATATTATTTAAAATCTCAATGCGATCATCCTTTGAAGTATATTGATATGTCTTGAAGGCTTTGTTTGCTGCCTGAACTGCCTTATCAATATCAACTTTTGTTCCAGCAGTTACATGACCTACTATTTCTTCATTTGCAGGATTTATAACCTCAATCATTTCACTTGAATTAGACTCAACCCAAGTGCCGTTTATATAAAACTGTAATTTATCTTTCATAATATACTCTTAAAATTTTTGTAAATTAGAATAAGCCTTCTATATTCTTATTCTCATCAATTCCAATACTTTCAGATGCTGGCTTTCTAGGCAACCCAGGCATCGTCATAATCTCACCACAGATAACAACAACAAACTCTGCTCCAGCACAAAGTCTCACCTCTCTAATAGGTACTTCATGCCCAGATGGTGCCCCCATAAGCAATGGATCTGTAGAAAAACTATATTGAGTTTTTGCCATACAAATTGGGTACTTTCCATAACCATCATCTTCTAATTTCTTAAATTTATTTCTTACTTTTTTATCGGCGATAATATCACTAGCGCCATAAATACTTGTAGCAATATGTTTAGTCTTTTCCCATAAGGACATTTCATCATCATATAAAGTTTTAAATGAGGACTCATTGCCATCTACTAGTTCTGCAACATGTGAGGCTAAATCCGCAGCCCCTTTTCCGCCATTTTCCCAATGGGAAGATATTATGCAAGCAACGCCATGACTTTGACAAAAATCTATTATTGCTTGATGCTCATCTTTAGTATCAGTGTAATATTCATTAATGCCAACCGTTACTGGAACTCCAAATTTACCTATGTTTTGGATATGCCTTTCAAGGTTTTTACATCCATCTTTTACTGCCTGTATATTTTCTTCTTTTAAGTCTTCTTTTTTAACACCACCATGCATTTTAAGGGCTTTGGTTGTTGCAACTAGAACTACAGCATCTGGAGATAGACCCGCTTTTCTACATTTAATATTAAAGAATTTTTCAGCTCCCAAGTCAGCACCAAAACCTGCTTCAGTAACAACAAAGTCAGCCATTTTTAAAGCGCTTTTTGTTGCCATAACGGAATTACATCCATGAGCAATATTTGCAAAAGGACCCCCATGCATTAATGCTGGGTTATTTTCAAGGGTTTGAACTAAGTTAGGTTGAAAAGCATCTCTTAACAAAGCAGTTATTGCACCCTGAGCATTTAATTGACTTACTTTTACAGCCTCTTGAGTTTTTGTATACCCAACTACAATATTACCAATTCTATGTTGCAAATCTTCTAAATCACTTGCTAGACAAAAAACAGCCATGATTTCTGATGCTACAGTAATATCAAAACCACTCTGCCGTGGAATACCATTACCTGTTCCTCCGAGTCCGCATGTAATATCTCTTAATGATCTATCGTTCATGTCAACTACTCGTCTCCAAGTAATTCTTCTTGGATCAAGGCTTAAAGTATTTTCCCAATGAATATGATTATCAACTAATGCAGAAAGCAAATTATGAGCAGCTCCAATTGCATGAAAATCACCAGTAAAATGAAGATTGATATCTGTCATAGGAACAACTTGTGCATAGCCACCACCAGCAGCACCACCCTTCATTCCAAAACATGGGCCTAAGCTAGGCTCTCTAAGACATATCATTGCTTTTTTACCTATATGACATAGGCCATCAACTAAGCCAACGCTAGTGGTTGTTTTTCCCTCTCCAGCTGGAGTGGGGGAAATTGCTGTGACAAGTATTAATTTTCCATCTTTTTTATCTTTGCAAGAATCTAAAAAATTATAATTAATTTTAGCCTTATCATTGCCGTATACAATTAATGCATCCTCGGGAATGTTTAATAATGCAGCTATATCTTTAATATGTTTTTTTGAAGCATTATTTGCTATTTCTAAATCAGTTTTGTACATATGAACTTTTCTACAGAATAATATAATTGAAGTATACATAAGTTTAATTATGCAGACTATGAGTTTTTAAGTTACGATTTAGATTCTTTAAAGGCCGCTATTGCTCTCAACCTTGATTCCTTTAAATCTAAAATTGGCTCAGGATATTTACAATATTTTCTATGCTCTTTTGGAGGATTATGTATAACTGATTTGTCTAAATCCTTTAGCTCTGGGATGTATTTTTTAATAAAAAGCCCCTCTTTATCAAAATTAGTTGATTGGGTTATTGGGTTAAATATCCTGAAATAAGGAGCAGCATCAGTACCAGTGGAACTACTCCACTGCCAGCCTCCATTATTAGATGCAAAATCTCCATCAATTAAATTTTGCATAAAGTATGCTTCTCCTAGTCGCCAGTCGTGAAGCATATTTTTTGTAAAAAACATTGCCACAACCATTCTTAATCTATTATGCATCCAGCCTTCATTCTGAAGCTGACGCATTGCAGCATCTACTATTGGAAATCCTGTCATGCCCTCCTTCCAAGCGTTAAACTCAGATTCAACATATCGCCATTTAATTAACTTTGAGTAATCTTGAAAGGGCTGGCCTTTACTAACTTTTGGAAAACAAAACATTATATTTTTATAGAATTCTCGCCAAACAATTTCATCAATCCATTTTGTAATGCCAGTGTGCCCTGAATTAAATTCAAAGTTATTTAGTTTTAATGCTTCTAAAATACACCTTTTGGAAGAAATAATTCCAAGTGCTAAATATGGAGATATTCTACTTGTTCCATCTATTATTGGATCGTTTCTATTTTTAGAATAATCAATTATTTTATTTTTTAAAAAATCATTAAGCCTGGCTGCAGCTTCATCTTCACCAGGTCTCCATTGATTCATATCAACAGTATGATTTTGAATAAACTGAAAATTAAAGCTCTCAATATTTGAAGATATCTTAGATGGTTTCTTTACTTCATATTTAAAATTAATATCTAAGAAATCCATATCAAAATTTTCTATCCATTTTCTCTTAAAGGGAGTAAATACTGAATAAGGTCCTCCTTGTCCTGTTTTTAATGTTCCTGGTTCATAAACCACCTGATCAAAAAACGATTCATGTTCAATATTAATTTTGCTAAGAAACTCAATGGTTTTTCGATCTCTTGCTTGCTCATCCTCACCTATCTGATTATTCCAAAATACTTTATCTATTTGTCTCTCTATTGAGATATCTTTTATCAATAAAGAATCATTATCAAAGCCATCACTTTCCAAAACAGTTAATGGAATATTAAATTTATTCAGATTGTTGGTAAGAATAGTAAGATTTTGTATTAAGAAATCAATCTTTACATTTGATTCGTTATGCGCATTGAGCTGTTTTGGAGAATAAAGATAGATTGCATGAACTTCTGAATAGTTTGTGCATGCCTCCCTTAATGCAGGATTATCATCCATTCTTATATCTGATCTAAACCATACTAAGCTTTTCATATATTAATTTTTTCTAAAATATTTTGCTTAAGCTCATCTCTGATCTGAATTACAGCTTCTGATATTGTAATATCATTATTGTAGCTAGCTAAATTTTCGCTAAGGTTAAGTCTTCTAATAAATCTCATTTTTTCGTATTTTCTTATATGACTCAAGAAATTATGTTTTATATTTAAGTTATCAGGATATAAAGTGGTAACAGGCAGCCCACTTGATATGGCTTCAGCAGTCATTGTTGCACTTTCTTCAGTAACAAAAATAAAACTAGCTTTGATAAAAAGTTGTTCTAAATTTAGTTTAGTTTTTTCTTTATGAAACCAAATAGAATCATTATCAGCTAAATGATTTAATTTATTAAATAAAAATTGCTCGTGAGCTTTGTTCGTTCGTCTAGAAGTCACAATAATTGGTCTAATGTTATCCTTATCAAATATATACTCAATATTATTAGTAAGCATATTCCAATCATTTAAATCATAAGAATAACCTGCTCCATCACCCCCTATTAGAAAAAGAGCTAATTTATTTTCTAAATTAATTTTGTTTTCAATTGGCTTAAATCTCGTTGGAGGTATTGTTGTTACAATATTATTAGGTGATTTATTGTTTGGGGCCCCTGTGATGTGAGCTGAATAGAATTTCATATCTATGTTTTTTATAGTTCCAGCATGGATGTTTTTTATGCCTGAAACTAAACTTAAAGATGCAGAGTGGTATGAAACTTTTTTTCCCGTTGAGACAATTAAATCAAATTTAGTTAAATCAATTTTATGAAAAAAGCCAAGAATTATCTTTGCGTTAATAAGATTAAAATTCATTGATAGCAACTTTTGCAATTGCATTAGAAAAGACCTTAACAACTTATATTTTAATTTACTCTCAATAATTTCATAATCAATCTTAATTTCTTCAGATAAAATTTTTACAATTCCGAGAGATTGATTAAAGTGACCTGGTATACCATCACTAAGGATTAATATTCTCATGAATTATCTATTTTAGAATATTGCCATTTGAGAAAAATACATCAACTTGAAATTTTTCATTTTGATTAATAATTAAAGCTTCTCCGCCAGCAGCATTAACTATAGCTGCGCCAGCGGCGACATCCCATAAATAGGTTTTATGTTCCATGTATACATCTGCTTTGCCAGATGCAATATATGCAGAAGCTAAAGCAGCTGAACCAATCATTCTAACTTTTCGCCAGTTTTGAAAATTTTTAATCATATTTAATAACGCTTCATCAGAATAATCCGTATCATTAGGCAAACCAGTGATTAAAATACCTTGATTGCTTTTTGTGATTTTTGAAACTGTGATTTCTTTTCCATTTAAACAAGCATTTGTATTTATAGATCCCTCATAGAGATGATCATTATTAAAGTCATATATAACACCAATAATTGGTTTGAAATCGGATATTAAAGCTATCGAGACACAACATATGGGTATGTCTCTGGAGTAATTAGCCGTTCCGTCAAGAGGATCAACAACCCATAAACTCTTAAAAGATGCATCGGAAGACATTCCACTTTCTTCTGCTAATATCCCAATACTAGACTCTCTTTTGATAATATCTTTAATGATTCTTTCTGCTTCATTATCTGCCTTGAGTTTAATATCTCTATTTGTTGATGATAATACTTGATTAAGTTTAACCTTGTTATTTCTAAGATATTTTCCAGCTTCTAATGCTGCTTTTTTAGCAATATCTATTTCTTTTTTACAATCTATATTCATAGTGTTTATTTTTTATGCAAATGTTTTTTTAAAAAACATTTTTTTTGGTCAAAGTGCATACTATTTGTTGCCAAAGATGTAAGATTAGCATTTATGGAATTAAATATAATCATAAGTTATTTAATTATAAGCATAATGGCATCTTTAGCTATTAATTCTATATTACGAAACTTTGCTAAACAAAATAATATACTTGTAGATATTCCTGATAGAAGCAGAAAATTTCATAAAAGAGCAACGCCTCTTACTGGAGGTATTGGTATACTTTTAGCAGTCCTTGTTTCTTCAGAAATATATTTAAATCTTAATAATCTTAAAGGATATTTGCCTGAATTTAGTCAAAGACTATATTTAGCCTCTATACCTCTTTTGCTTTTGTTTTTAATTGATGATTTTAAGCCTTTGAAACCCATGTTTAGGCTTTTCATTCAAATTATATTGAGTTTATATGTAATTTATTCAACAGATATATATTTAGCTAATTTTGGTAATTTATTTGGTTTTGGTGAAATAAATTTAGGCATCTTTGGTATTCCAATTACAGTCTTTTGTGTTGTAGGAATAATGAATGCATTTAATATGATAGATGGAATCAATGGCTTGTGTGCTGGCTCAGCCATGATGGCATTATTATTCACTGGTTTTTATTCAGGACTAATCTATGATTCAATGATGATAATTCTGATTGGATCTGTAATAGGTTTTTTAATATTTAATCTAAGGTTCTTCGGTAAAAAAAGAGGCGTATTTTTGGGTGATAGTGGCTCAAATCTAATAGGTTTTTGGGTTGCTTGGATTGCTATTTATTCATCACAAAACACACTTTATGAGGTAGAGCCAATTACAATGCTTTGGTTTGTATCTATTCCACTTCTTGATTGTATTAGGCTTATTTTTTCAAGAATAATTCAAGGTATAGGTATTATGTCCCCTGGCAGAGACCATATCCATCATAAACTGATGCTTCGTTATTCATCAGAAGGTGCTTTAGGAATTATTTTATTGTTATCATTCTTTGCAGGTTTAATGGGTATATTCTTAGATAATTATTTTGATCCATGGATTTCGACATACCTTTTCATGATATATTCAACAACTTATTATCTGTTTTCATATAGATATAATTATATCCAAAAGAGATTATTTAAAAATGTTTAATTTTTTTAAGAAAAAAAAGCCTGAAATCAAAGAAAATAAAAATGATTTTGATATAGAATTAACTGCATCTATATTAGCTTATGAGATTGCTAGATCTGATGGTGATATCTCAGAACCTGAGCTTGCGATACTTTTGGATGAAATAAAAAAAATTAGTACTAAAGTTGGCAAAGAACCAAAGAAGGTTTTGGAAATCATAGAGAAGTATAGTAAGAACAGTGTCTCTTTTTATGAATTTATAGATGATATAAATAAAGATTATTCTAAAGGCAACAAACTTTCCTTGATTCGATTCCTATACGATGTTGCATTCGCTGATAAAATACTAGAAGTAAATGAAGAAAGGCTTATTAGAAGAATTGCTGATATGATAAAAATAAAAGACATAGAAGTCCTTAAAATTAAAGATGCTTCAAAGAATGGGAAAATAATTAATTAGCTTTTAATTAATAGTCTATAAAGCTAGAGTTATCTTGTAGGAATTGCTCTGACTGACTTCTGCTGCAATTACCAGGATATTCATCAACATACTCATCATATAAATCCTCGCCAACATATGTTAATACCTGAAGAAGTACAACACATTTTTCTAAGCTACTTAAAGCATCTTCTTTGTGTAAATCTTGTATAAGAGAAGAAAATGAAAAGCTATCATATTGCATTTTAAGATCTCTTCTTTTATCCAAAACCATATAATATGAAGGCATATTTTTTAGTCCGTCATATTTTTTCCATTCAACACCATTTGTAGATTTACCAGGTTTGCCGGTTTTTGCAAAATTAGTCCAAAACTGCATCATATTTTTAGAAGTAAATTTTTTTGATGGGCCTCTTGGGTAAATTAAAAAGCCGTAATCACCAACTAATTTATTATTTCCTGTCAATAAAGAGATCTCTGTAGCGTGAGCTGCGCCAATAAGTTCTTTAAAGTCAGCAATAATAAACCTTCTATGGTCATCCCAGTCATATCTATAAGCATATAATTCGTTATTACCAGCCAAGAATAAGCTTCTTAATGGATCATCAACTCCTCTGATTTTCCATGCTCTACTCCTATAAGAATTAAAAAGATTAAAAGTATCTTTATCATTAAGAGAAACTTTAGGCACTCCAAGAATTGATCCAAGAAATGAATAATCTAAATCAACAAAATATTTAGCTGATGCAAGCCATAATTTAACTTCATCTCTGTTTGATCCAGCTATTAATGGAACGTTATTAACATATTCTTTTTTTGATAAAGCTTCACTTAAACCAATTTCTGGAATTACAATTTTATCTGCGGTTAGTATTGGAAGATTTTCATAAGAAGGTCTTTTTGAGTAATATTTAAAAAAATCATCCGAAGGTAGGTTTTTTAATAATTCTCTAATTTTATTATCATTGCCCTCTTGCGAAATTATTAAAGATTTATCTTTGATAATCTTATCAACAATACTCCAACTTGAATATCTAGATGAAGATGTAATTTTGTTTGGCTTGTAGGCATCTTGTTTTGAGTATGTTGTGGTATATCCAGATTGTGATATTGCTTTGTGAAAAAGTCCTTTTGCTTGTTTAGCAACCAATAAAGATAAAACATTATGGCCACCAGCTGACTCACCAAAAATTGTAACATTATTTGGATCTCCTCCAAATAAAGATATATTTGATTGCACCCACTTTAGTGCCTGAATTATATCTAAGGTACCAAAATTAGAAGTTTGATCTATACCAGACTGCATGTTTTGTATTGAAGGGTGTGTAAACCACCCAAAAGGACCCAATCTATAGTTAATCGAAACAACAATAACATTATGATTTTTAATCATAGTAGAAAAATCATATAAATCTTTTAAACCGCTAGTATTGCCGCCACCATGAATCCAAAACATGACAGGTAGTTTTTTTATATTAGTTGCTGGAGCTTTGATATCAAGATATAAACAATCTTCATTTCCTGAAAAAAAACCAATTCCATCTGATCCACCAAGGCCTGATGGTTCCTGTACACAAAAATTGTTTTCTTTTGGTTCTATAAATTTTTCTTTTGAAGATGGGTTGAGTTCTCTAGGCGCTTTCCATCTGAGATCACCAATAGGGGGTTCTGCATACGGAATATCATCCCAATGAACAACATTGTTATTAACATATCCCTTAATAATTCCAGAACTAGACTCAATTATATAATTATTACCAAAAGTATAAGATGCAATAAATAAAATACTAGTCAATACAACATAATTAAATCTAATCATAATATTTTACCAAATAGAGAATATAATACTCCAATTCGGGATGTAGCGCAGCCTGGTAGCGCACTACACTGGGGGTGTAGTGGTCGTCGGTTCAAATCCGGCCATCCCGACCAATTAATTTAGTAGATTTTTAATCTGATTAGCTGCTTTAAATGAGATTCTTTTTTTTGCAGTAATCATAACCTCTTCCTTGGTTTTTGGGTTTCTTCCAACTCTTTCAGGAGTTTTTTTGATTGTGAAAGTGCCAAAATTTGATATTTTGATATTTTTTTGAACGTTATTTTTTAGAAGATTAAAAAAAGATTCTAGGATATATTTACTAGTAGAGTTAGAAAATTGGGTCTTGGATGAGATATTTTTAACAATATCTTTTTTTCCAAGACCCATTAATTATAATTTACGTTTACGTGCTGGTTCCGGTTCCTGTTCCAGTTCCAGTTCCAGTTCCAGTTCCAGTTCCAGTTCCAGTTCCAGTTCCAGTTCCAGTTCCAGTTCCAGTTCCAGTTCCAGTTCCTGTTCCTGTTCCTGATGATCCTTCAGTTGCTGTACTGGTATTAGTTCCAGTACCTGTTTCTGTATTATCATCTAAACCACCAACATCTCTTATACTTACAGTTATAACTTGAGTTTGCGCATTATCGCTAGCATCAGTAGCTGTTACTGTTGCAGTTATATTATAGGTACTTCCATCATAAGGTAATGTGACTGGATTTTCTGATTGAGCTTCATAGTCAGCTGGAGAAATAAATGTTAGGACACCACCAGCTGTTATGGCTAAATCGGAACCAGAAATCGTAAATGTTACAACTTGAATATCAGTCGCAGTAACTGTTCCAACATCTGTTTCACCCTCATCTACAACAAATGTTGATGAAGAAGTGAAAACAGGAGCTGTTGTGTCTGCAACGGTAACTGTTCTTGTTACTTCTGTAGCATCATTTCCTGAAGCATCAGAAGCTGAATATGTTAGTGTGTATGTGCCTAATGTATCGGTATCAACAGTTCCGGTTGTTGTTACATCAATATCTCCAGATATATCAGAAGCAGTTGCTCCAGCATCTGTATATGTATCACCAAATTCAACAGCAACAGAGGCATTACCAACTAAAGTTATAACTGGAGCTGTTGTATCTGTTACGTTAACAGTTCTAGTTGCAGTTGCAGTATTACCATCAGAATCAGTAGCTGTATATGTCACAGTATATGATCCAATTGTTGAGGTATCTACGGTGGATACTACAGATACATCAACTGGACCATAGTTGGCATCATTAGCTGAAGCTCCAGCATCTGTATATGTTCCACCAAGTTCAACTGTTACAGTTTTTGAACCAGCAATTGTTATAACAGGAGGTACATTATCAACATAGGAATCATCGTCAACAGCGGAAGATAATATTGCACCACCGGTGATAGCTAATAATGCTTTTTGAATCATTGAAAGTTCTTTAGTTATTTCACTTAGTCTTTGGCCAATAGCTTTGTTTTGTGCAGGACTTTGTGTGTTTTCTTGATCTTTTTTAAGCTTGTTTTGCTCTTCTTTAAGAGAAGATCGTGCGAAAACTAACTCAGAGTAACCCATTTTACTAACTCTATTTTCGATATCTTCTTCATCAACACCAACATCAATTGCTGAGATGCTAATACTAAAAAAAAGTACTAGGGTGGCTATAAACCCAATTTTAATAGACTTATTAGTTACAAAATAATTCATTTTTCTCTCCAATGGATAGTGATTATACATCATTTTAAAATTTTACTACATTATTAATCATAAAATTAAATAAAACAATGTAATTATCGATAATAATTGCACATATATGTCTTTATATGTCTTGTATAGAAAAATTTTATTTATGTTTAAAAATGTCCATAATATATATATATATATATATATATTTAATCTCTACTAAAAATATTAACTATTAAAAGAATTAATTAATTAATGGGTTGAAATTTAACCAATAGATCATGTAAAGAATTTTTTCTAATTATTTTTGCTCCGGGGTCTTTTGTTAAAGGCCTCCAAGTGTAATTTATAAAATTTCCATATATAGGAATGTTAAAAATTATTCCTTTGTCAAAGCTTCCCTCACCAAATTGTTCAGTTGATACATCTGTGAAGGTAGCAAATACGCCAAAACTTACTCCATTAGAAAATTGTCTTTTAAATTCAATAGTTGAGCCTAAATCTCCTGCAAGATACTCACCTGCAGAAATTTTCATATCAAAAGGAATTGAGCCATAATTCCTATAGTATAAATTAGCACTATAGGTTAAATTTTTATAATCTAAATGACCAAAACCCCAATCATAGTCTCTTTTGCGTACATTAAAAACTTCAAATCCATAGGCATAATTAGTATTTTGCTTAAAATATAAATACTCTAATCCATATCCAGAAAACATATCCTCAAGTATTCCTCCAGAAATCATTAAATGATGATTCTTCTTTGGTGTTAGATGGTAATCAAGTTGAGCCCTACCAACCAAAATACCTTTATCCATATTCTTTAAATATTGTTTAATATCAGACCTAACTTGAGCTGGATAAGTATCAACCGGAGGAAATCTTAAATCATCAAAATTATTTGCTATGCTGTATTTAAGATTCGTGTTAAAAAATAAATTCTCTTTCAGAACAAACTCTGAATCATTCTCCAATAAAAAAGCACCTTTAAAAAACTCTTCTCTTGAAGCAAAAAATGGTCTAAATCTTGCTGTTGTATTTGTACTAAATACTCTTGCAGTATCTCTTTCGTATATTACTTTTGCATTCCTTTTAAATGATTCATCAATCTCTGTAACGGCAGATAAGTTAGCAATTTTGACATCTTTTTTTATACTTTTATTAATTCCTGCATCCCTGCCAGATTCTTTAATAATTTGTTCAACTAATGCAATGTCTGAATGAATGAATTGTGTTAACTCCAGCCCAAGTGATCGTGAGGTTTCGGTGATTTTATTTACACCAATACCATTTTCTTCTAAATTCTTAATCAATTGAGTGTACTTATTATCGCCAACACTCGTATTTGCTTTTTGATATTCATAGCTTTTTGTTGCTCTTGGATCGTTTTTATAAACAAAGCCTAAGGAAAAATAACTACCGCGCTCATATGACAAACCTAATGATAAATTTTTATTGAGGCTGTATTTTAAACCGAAAGAGTAATCATTTTCTTTATCTGGATATGGCATTCTAGGTCCATCAATGAGTATTGTATCTTTTTCAAAATTTAAAAATAAATTTTTGTTTAATCGGTATGAAATACCGTAAAAGGGTGAAACACTAGGTCCTGAAAAATATTGGCTTGGATTAAATGCTCCTCCCCTACCTGCGGTTTCTGCTGGCCTATCTAAAAAACTATCATGTACATAACTTAAAGGATTCTTGAAGTCACTAGTGCCATTTAGTTGACCCCAACCAAGACCAAAATGCATGTCAATATTTCCTACTCCATAACTAGAGACAATGTATTCAGAGCTATAAAAACCAGTTCCAGCAAAATCATTTAACCCAATAGCAATTGCAGGTAAAGAACCTTCTTTTTTTAATCTTATCTTTAAATTAAAACCTTTATCTTTATAATCCTGAAATTCAAATCCAGGATAGGGCTTCCCTTGAATATTTGTATAAAAAAAAGAAGCTTCAAGCCAATCATACGGATTTGATATGAGAGTTATTTTTTGATCAGGAGTTCCATCATAGAAAGTGATACCGTGGACTCCTTCATCATAAAATCTCGCTGTTGGAGTATTAATTAAGCCAACTGAGCCATGGTTGTTATAAAAATTATTGTCAAAGCTATCTGTATAACTAAAGTTAGCAAAGCTAATAATTAATATTAACTTTTTTTTAATAAAATTTTTTTTTTTTTCATCTTTATTCTAATTATTATTTATAGATGATAAAGATGCTAAAGCAATTCCTAAATTACCAAGAATAGACACATAAGCTTGTGCTGCCAATCTTCTGGGTGTTGCTTCATCAAGCTCTCTAGGAACAAAGATAATTGAGCCAGGATATATAGTTGTTGAACTTTGTGGAGAGCTTTCAAAAATATTTCTTTTGCTTGAAAATAATTGTGATTCTCCGTTTGGATGAAGAACATATATAGATTCCTTGTCAGCATATTTTTTATATCCTCCTGATTTTTTTATAAAATATTCTGCAGTCTGATTTTCAGAGAACATAACAGCTCCCTCAATGGAAGTCTCACCATAAACATAAACCACATTATTAGTTTCAGGAACATATAAACTATCATTTTCCTTCACAGAGTAAAGATCTAAAGTTTCTTGATCTTGCAAATCTATAACAACCCTACCATTAGACTGATTATCTTTAATTTCCTTAGTAAGTTGAACAATTGGGGTCAAATCAAAATTTTCACTAATATTCTGTTGACTTACTGAAATTATATTATCTAAAAATTCTTGATACAAAATATCCTTAGCTTTCTTATTAATTTCTTTTGCATCTTCATTAATATAAACAGCACCAAACAAATATGCATTATTTGTGTATCCACCGGCTTTTTGAATAAGATCGTTAAGACTTTCATTTGGTGCCATAGTATAGCTTCCTGGTTTGAGGACTGCACCAGAAATTTTTGCCTCTCTGTAAGGATGTTCTCTAATATAGACTAGATCGCCATCCAATGCGGTAATGGTTTTGAACTGTGATTTATTGACTATAGGTATAGTCTTCAAAGTTCCATCAAGAATTCTTTCAAGAGAAACATTTTGTAGGTCTGCGGTTCGTTTAATACCATTAGCAAATTCAATAACGCTATCAAGATTTTGTCCATCAAGAACTTCATATTTTGCTGGCCTATAAACAGCACCATCAATAGCAACTATGGATTTTCTAGCCTCAACAAAAATTACGTCACCAGATCTTAGGCGTTTTTTTAGATTATATTGACCATTGATTAATAGCTTATAGACATCTAAAGATTCAACAACCTTATCATTTCTAATAAGATTAATTTCTCTATAAGATCCAAACTCACTTATTCCCCCTGCAGCAGATATAGCATGTAGGATATTAGAATTACCTGTCAAAGTGTAAATGCCAGGATTTTTTGCATTACCAGTTATCAATACATTTACATCCCTAATTTCACTTAAGCTTATAAAAACTTCAGTACCAATGTATGCAGAATTTACTTTTGATTTTATAAACGATGAGGCTTCGCCTAAAGACATTCCAGCTATAATTACTTTACCAATATCTTCTAAAGAAATAGATCCATCCCCACCAACAATATGGTCATTAATTTTATCCTTTTGACCAACTAATTGAATATTTATGACATCACCAGTATCTAAGAAATAATCTGAATCAGGATTTGGTTCATTTGTAGGCATAAAGGAAGTTTGAAATGTGTTAAAAAAGTCACTGCCATAAAGCTTTAAACCATCATTAACAGTGAAGTCATTATCAAAACTTAATCTTCTTTCAAGCTCTTTTAGATCTAATTCCAACCTTTCTTTAAGGGTGATTAGTTCTTCAGTTTGGCTTAACTTAGATGAGTAAAGATAAGGTTTGTAATTTTCTTGAGAATTGAGGCCTTGTTTGGAGTTCTTTTCCATTAGATCTTTTTGAATATCTTCCGGTAAACTATCTAAGAAACTTGAGTCTAGTTCTTGAGAATTAAGAGATGCCGTTAAAAGAAAGCTGAACATTAAAATCAATGTATTTTTCATCTTATTATTATACCTATAATTTAATTAAAATCTTATTCTTCAAAATAATCTTTGCTTATACCGGGTATGGTTATGCCTTCAATGGAATTAGTATGTGTCATTATAACTTTCATAATATTATTAACCTCTTTGTCTGTTATGGTCGCTTGATAAGATTGAAAGATAAATCTAAAGCCAATCTTAATTTCATCATTTTTTTGATTATTATAAAAATCAAATATAAATACTTCTTTTATTAGATCGCTTTTATAACCTAAAAGATAATCTTGAATTTCATAATATTTATCAATATTTTTTATTGAAAAAGATAGATCTCTTGAGGAGGATGGAAATTCTGAAACTGGTATATATTTGATAAAATTATGATCTTTTGAACGCCTTTTTTGATTACTTATGAAGTCTGGAATAAGACCATTTAATGAATTGAGTTCTAATTCAAGATAAATTATCTCGTTATTTAACTTTGTATTTAGGTTTTTTCTATCTACGATTATAGGATTTATATTTATTGTCGGAGATAACTCTTTTATAAGATTTCTAATATATTTGATATTGATTTTTTTTGAGAAATCTAAATAATTTTTACCAACCCTCCCACTACATATGATTCCAAGAACTTTTTTATTTTTTAAATTTCTATCGATAGAATAAACATCAGAAATTTCAAATAATTTAATAGAATCTTGCTGTCTCCTTTCGTTATATAAAAGATTTTCTATAAGAGATCTTTCTAGATTTGTCCTGATGTATTGTCTATTAGAATCAAGCGGATTATCTACTTTAATAGTATGATTTTCTTCAACACTTACAAACGGATTATTTACTACCTCAAAAAAACCATTCTTTATTAAAAAATCTTTTACATTTTGTTCAAGTATTTTGATATCTGTAACTGTATTTGCAGGAGGCATTTTAAAAGATGTGGTTGGAATATTGTTATACCCTATAACTCTGGCAATCTCTTCAGCTATATCGTTTAAATTTTTTATATCATTTCTATATGAGGGTACAATAATTTTATTATCTAGAACCTCAAAACCTAACTTTAGTAAATATTCTTTAAAAGCCTTTTTATCATTAGAAATACCTAAAATATCACTTATTTTATTAACATCAAAGGGTATTTTAAAAGGAGTATAGTCAACAAAAGTATCCTTATATATTTCTATATTTTTTATATTTGCATGATCGGAAACAATCTTAATAAATCTTCTTAAAACCTCTTCATGACAAAGCGGGTCGACACCCCTTTCAAATTTGTGAGCAGAATCTGACTTAATATCATATTTAACAGATTTACCTATAATTTCTTCAGGATTAAAATGAGCGCATTCAACAATAATTGATTTCGTATTAGTTGAGCATGAGGTATTTTTACCTCCCATAACTCCAGCAAGATTAATTACTTCTCCATCCTGTAAAAATACAAGGTTCCTGCCTTTTATAACTATTTCTTTTTCAAGCAAAGTATGAAACTTTTTGTCTTTTTCTATGATTTCTAATGAAAACAAATTACCAATTTTTTTTGCATCATAGCAGTGAGTTGGTTGGCCCATCTCATATGAAATATAGTTAGAGATATCCGTAAAAAAATTATTTTTATTAATATTTAAATCTTTGAAATATTCTTTAAGTTTTCCACCATAAGAGGTTATTTCACCTTCTATATCTATTTTCAAAAATGAGATATGGGAACATGCTTCTGGAGCATGATTAACAAAACCTATATCTAATTTTTTTAATTCCTTTTCATAAATATCACTAGATAAATCTATTTCATAAAAAGGTGCCAGATCTCTAACCAGACCATGAGCAGACAAACAATCCCCTCTGTTTGGAGTGAGCTCCATATTAAAAATTTCATCTTCTATTTCATGCTCATGTCCAAGCTGAAAGAACCTCTCAGAGATCTCATCAATACTTGGTTTAGATGGGATACAGCTTATTAAGTGTTTATATGCAACTTTCATTTAAATTGATTTAAAAAATCTAAATTAGACTTGTAAAAGTCTCTTATGTCATTAACTCCGTATTTCAACATAGCTATTCTCTCTACACCTAAACCAAAAGCAAGGCCGCTAAACTTAGTTGAATCTATGTTGCAGTTTTCAAGCACAACAGGGTTAACAATGCCGCATCCTAAAACCTCAAGCCACTTGCCATTCTCTGAAAGGATGTCAACTTCTGCTGAGGGTTCTGTAAATGGAAAATATGAAGGCCTAAATCTAATTTGTATCTCTTGACCAAATATTGCATAAATAATTTTATGAATTAGGTCTTTAAGTTGGGAAAAAGTTACCTGTTCATCAACGTATATACCTTCAACTTGATGAAACATTGGTAAATGT
Source organism: gamma proteobacterium SCGC AAA168-P09 (assembly GCA_000385055.1). Classification (GTDB taxonomy): domain Bacteria; phylum Pseudomonadota; class Gammaproteobacteria; order Magnimaribacterales; family D2472; genus SCGC-AAA076-P13. The sequence goes on along the minus strand of ARRL01000001.1, from coordinate 327,016 downwards.
GTTGCATCGTCATCTTTCCTAAAAACCTTTCCAGCAGAGGTTATAGCTAAAGGTGGTTTTGAATCGAGCATGCTTCTAATTTGAACAGGTGAAGTATGTGTTCTAAGGACTTTAGTTTTATTATTAACATAAAAGGTGTCATGCATTTGCCTAGCTGGGTGTGTTTTTTTGATGTTGAGCATATCAAAATTAAATTCTTCTGATTCTATTTCTGGTCCATCAACTGCGGTAAACCCATAACCTTGAAGAAGATCAATGAGGAAATCTTTGACTTGATTTATTGGGTGTATAGCACCCAATTGTTGTCTTAACTTGGGAGGCTGGATATCGTTAAATGATGACATTTAACAATTTTATTACTTATTGGCAGATTGAACTATCTTTTCAAAAGTTGATGGATCATGAATTGCAATATCTGAAAGAATTTTTCTATCAATAATAATATTATTTGTAGTCATTCCATTAATTAACTTAGAGTATGAGATACCTATAGCTCTTGATGCAGCATTTATTCTAGAAATCCACAATGATCTGAAAGCTCTTTTTCTATTTTTTCTATCCCTAAATGCATATTGAAGAGATTTGATATTAGATTGTTTAGCAGTTCTGAATAATCTGCTTCTAGCTCCGTAATGGCCTTTAGTAGCACTTAATACTTTCTTATGTTTAGCTTTAGCTGTGACTGATTTTGTTACTCTTGGCATGATTTATTACCTTCTAATTAATGCAGAAGCCATCTTAAGAACAGTTCCTGTTAACTTATTAAGACCTCTATTATGTCTTTTTCTTTTGGTAGATTGCTTCGTAAGAATATGATTTCTATTTGCACTTTTGCTTTTCACAGATGATCCTGTCTTTTTAAAGCGCTTTGCAGCTCCTGAATGTGTTTTAAGTTTATATCCCATATTGGCTCTTGTAATTTATATTCAACTTTTCCTTTTTATTGGCGATAAAACCATTAGTAATTGTCTTCCCTCTAAGGAGGGCTCTTGGTCAACTTGAGCTATTTCTTCAAGCTCTAATCTCAATTTATTTAAAAGATCTAATCCCATATCACTATTCAGTATTTCTCTACCTCTAAAACGGACGCTTATTTTAGTCTTATCTCCGTCAAGAATAAAGCTTTTAATCTTTTTTAATTTAATATTGTAATCACCAACATCGGTTGTAGGTCTAAATTTTATTTCTTTTGTAGTATTTCTTTTAACTTTAACCTTTGTTGATGAAACACTTTTCTTCTTATCAAAAAGATGTTTACCATAGTCTAAAAGTTTACAAACAATAGGATTTGCATCAGAGGGTGAGACTTGCACCAAATCCAATGAAGCTGAACTCGCTGACTTAAGAGCTTCGCTAAATGGCAGGATGCCCATCTTCTCGCCATTAGCTCCAATAAGCATGACTTCTTCCGCTCTTATTTTTTCATTAATAGGAGTAATATTTTTCTTTGACAAAGCTATGAGAGTACCTAGGAATTATAAGAAAATAAAATATACAACATTAAAGATGTAATAAATGGTTATTTTTTAGTGTGTCTAATCTATACATAATGAGCGTGAATTTTATACTAAAAATTATATTTGGCAATATCTATGGCTGAAGAAATAAACGCCTCCAGACACCATCAGTCATATTAAAAGCTTCTCTTTTATTTATTCTTGATTCATGTCCTTCCCAGAATTCAAAATAGTATGGAGTAAATGAATAACCTCCCCAAAATTCTGGACATTTTTTTAAGTCATCATTTTTTAAAGATTTATTATAATTTTCTTTAACTTGGCTATAAGAATCTATTGGCTTTGATTGGTTAGATGAAATAGCTAATGCATTTTTTTCTTCTGATCTATCAAAAAAATATTTTTGATTAAATTCATCGGTTGTTCTTTTTATTTTAGCCCTCATTCTAATCTGAACATTAATACTAGGCCAATATACTAATGCGGCTATTTGGTTATGAGAATTAAAAGAAAGTGCTTTTGGAGAGTGGTAATTACTAAAAAAAATAAATTCATCATTTGTAATAAATTTCAGATTCACGTATCTTGAATCAATCTCGCTTATCTGCTTGTTGTAGGAAGAAATTGAAATGGCCTCAATACCTTTTTGACCTGCATCAATAGCCTCATTATATTTCTCTTTAAAAAGTTGATAAGGTGTTTCTTGGTTTAATTTATTAAATTTAATCATTGTATTAATTTAAGCAGCTTACCTTATTACTAATTTAAATTTTTATCAACAAAGCCTATAAATAAAAAAGCTACATAATATAGCTTTTTTATTGAGGGGATGTTGCCATATAACAATTATTTAAATAAACTCTCTGGCAATTTAGGAATCCCAATAAATGCCTTATTAGCTATAGTGCTTGACGGAAAGATTACTACCCAAGCTGTAACAAAAATGATTTTAATGTATAACCAAAGTGTGTTGTTTTTAGCAAACCAAATCTCTAAATCGCTTTTATAAGGGATGATGTGTTCCCTGTAAAATACCATTGGTTCATCAAGATCGGCCAAGTAACGTTCTTCATCCCTAAAAACAATGGATCCAATTCCAGTCAATCCAGGTCTAATCGTATTTAATTTCTCACGCGCCTCCTCTGGATAATAAGCATACGTATTTAGTACCATAGGCCTGGGGCCAACCACACTCATATCACCAATAAAAATATTCCACAACTGAGGCAATTCATTTAGCTTTGTTTTCCTTAGAAACTTTCCGAAAGGAAGTACTCTAGGATCCTCTCGCACTGTTATCTCACCCGCACCTATGTTTGGGCTATTTTTTAACATTGTCGCGAATTTATATAAACCGAATGACTTACCCCCACGACCAACTCGCTCCTGAATATAAAAAATCTCACCTTCTCCCGTAAATCTCAAAATAACTACTACTGGGAGTAGGAATGGCGTCAGAACCACTAACGACAAAAAACTAAGCAAGATATCTAAAATTCTTTTCATTGCTTTTTTATCTTAGCTAAAACAGTTTCTGGAGTTTCAAAACCACCCGACTTTGGAGATTGACCAGAGGTAAAAAAGGCACGATACCAATCGGCAGTCAAACTAACAGCTTTTTTCCAATCAATGCTAGGTGAATAACCAAAGTGTGACTTTGCTTTATCGATGTTTGGAGAACGTCTTGCAACCGAACCCGGATAAGTCATTGCTGCCTCATACTCCTCTTTATAGCCCATTAGGTCGCCTATGTAGGTAGTTAGAGTTTCCATATTAATTTCGTCTTGCTTGCCTATATGATAAATTTCACCCACCGCCCTATCACTCTCCATAGCTCCTACTGTGCCCATAACGGCATCATCTATATAACAAAATGCTCGTGTTTGATCATGGCCATAAATTTTAAATGGGGACTTTTCACCCTTAACGAAGCGCTCAACAATGTGTGGAATCGCATGACCAAAGCCCATTTCTGGGCCAATGATATTCTGATACCTGACAATGGTGCATTCGTAATCATATGCCTCAGCTGAATGAATAAAAGCGGATTCACCATGCATTTTTGTCATGGCATAGGTCCAACGAGGGTGCTTTATATCTCCAATACATAAAGGTACATTCTCCGAGGTAGGAATCTCTATGTTAAATAAATCTGACGTACCAGCATAGTTTTCACTGGATGAAGAAAATAATAATCTTTTAATAGGATTTCGAGATATCCAATCCAGAGTATTCATCGTTAAAAGCGTATTTATTCTGATGACATCTTGAGGAAATTTTAACGTACGGTTGACGCCTACAACAGCAGCCAACATATAAATCTCATCAAAACTTTGATTTAAGTTATCAAAAGCAGAAATATCAGTGAAATCTGCTAACACAGCTTTGAAACGATCACGTCTACTTTCATCCTTAGATATTTCATGCCAATTAGAACCTTCCTTAATATCAGCTGCAGTAACATTGCAATCTTCCCTATTCACGAGAAACTCAACAATATTTCTACCAATAAATCCTCCACCGCCTAATACTAATACTTCCTTCATTCTTTCCCCTAAACAATTACTTTAAATCACCACGTCCTAGCACGGATACTTTGTGTTTGCTTTGTAAAATCGATAACTGCTCTTTATCGAATAAGCCAATAGTATCGAAAATTAACGCCGGATTTAATTCCAACAATTTTTCAATCGTTGATTCTAGCTTGTATTGACTATGACCAGCAGATACAACTATTAGATTGGTAGTTGAATCAAGCACGGCGTTTAAATCGGACTCAACGTTACACTTCTGCTCTTCCCAATATGAAACAAATGGATCATGTAATGCTACTTTTGCTCCAGTCTCTCGAACCATTTCTACTAACGGTTCAGCTGGAGAAAAACGCGTATCGCCAACATCTCCTCGATATGACACACCTAGAAAAACAACCTTTTTATCACTGATATCACCGAACACTTGTTTAAGTCGGCTAAAAGCAAACTTCGGCATTTGATCATTAACTGATACACCTTTAATGCTCATTTCAAGATCTGACATAGATCCAAAGTGAGATTTACGTGCCCAGCTTGCAAGCAAAGGATCCTTTGTTAAGCAATAACCACCAACACCAATACCTGGTAACATCAAATTAGCATGCGTTGGCCGAGCCCTAATAGCCTTAACCATTGCATATAAATCGACGCCAGCCTCCTCAGCAAATCTCGACCACTCCACTGCAAATGCGATATTCATAGCTCGGTACGAATTCTCAAGAACCTTGGCCATCTCTGTAGCATTAGTATGCTCAAGCCTTGTTAGCTTGCATTTGGATGTGTCTATAATTGTCTTTAAAAACTCTTCAACTGCATTGGAGCTAGCCTCATTGATGCCTGCATACACTCGGGGAAACTCACGAATCGAGTCGATGTAATTAGGACCCGGCATAACTCTCTCATACGAATGCCCAAGTCGATATTTATTAGTAGAAAAACCTCGTTTAACTAACTCTTCTTCAATTATTGGCCTAACAACTTGATCACAAGTTCCAGGTGGAACCGTAGTCTCAACCAAAATAAGTACATTATCTTGACAATTCCTACCGATAGATTGAATGGCCACTTTAAAATTGCTTAAATTAACATCAAAACTCTTTAGTTCACCGTTTTCATTAGACTGTTTTTTAACATCTAAATTAATATCTACGATTATTACATCTGCGTATTGAAACGCTTTTGGATCATAGGTCGCTAAAAAGTTTCCATTCTCTTTTGTGTTTTCGAAAAACTTATCTATTTTGGGGTCATCTGCAGTAAGGGGAAAAATTCCATCATTGATTGATTTAATTTTCCAATAGGTATTTTCATTAGCAAGATCAACTCCAATAACAGCATATTCATCTGTTAACGCATTAGCACAAACTAACGACATAACTGCACCTACAAAGCCCAAACCCTGAACTACGATGACCTTCTTTCCTTCGTGGGCACAAATGAAGTTCTCAATGTTTTTGGAATCGTCGAGGGTTTCTGGGATATTGTACTTTTGTTGTGTTAATGGATTTATGGAGAATTTCATTTTTTATTTTTAACTATAACTATCTTTTAAAAACTATCTTTTTTGAAATTTGAATTATATAGTAGTTAGCCTATATCTGCATTATAAACGAGTAGCAATAAAGTCTAATTAATGTAGAATAAATTAATGTTTTTTCTCTATCATCCAAGTCTAAAATTAATATTCCGAACAGATAGATTTATTCAGTAATGACGGTATTTCACCCTTCCATATAATGAAAAAAAAGATATGTATTGTAGTAGCCCCATCTTTTGTTTTATATATATTGTATAGAAATCAAATGGCTTACCTTCAAGAACACGGCTTTGAAGTCACTGCTATTGCGTCGCCAGGGGAAGAGCATCAGTTACTTAGAGACCAAGGAATTAAAACTTATGAAATATCAATAACTAGAGAGCCGTCTATTTTACAAGATCTCAAATCGCTGACTAAATTATTCTGGCACTTTGTAACACACCGTTACGATATCGTTCACGTGTCAACACCCAAAGCAGCATTACTTGCATCAATCGCAGCTAGATTGACTTTTCATCGAAATGTTATTTACACCATAAGAGGTCGAGCATATGAAAACTTTGAAGGCCGAAAGTTGAAGTTATTTGAATTTTTGGAGTTTATAAGCTGCACTCTTGCCAACAAAGTAATTTCTATTTCAAAAGAATTAGGAAACGATATCGTTAATAAACGACTCTGTCCATCCAGAAAAATGAATATTATTGGCTCTGGTTCTGGAAACGGAGTTGACCTAAATATATTCACTCGCAACAAGACCCTTGATTATGAAGCGCGCAATTTAAGAGAAAAATTGGGAATATCTTCAGATGCACTCGTTATATTATCCATGGGAAGAATTAGGCGTGAGAAAGGCATCAATGAATTAGTGAGAGTGTTCGAAAAAATATCCGAGGTTGAGGAAAATGTGCATCTTATTTTACAAGGCCACTATGAGGATGTAGATCCGCTATGTGATGATGTAATGAAGACAATTAAAACTAGGGCAAACATCCACCACATTCATTTCAATAGGAGTGCTAATGTTACCTATGCAGCCTCTGATATACTAGCCTTCCCAAGTCATAGAGAAGGCTTTGGAAATGTGGCATTGGAAGCATCAGCCATGCTCTTGCCCATCGTTTCATATAACGTTATTGGTTGCAGAGAAAGCGTTAGTCATAATATTTCCGGATTTCTTGTCGAAAAAGAAAATGAAAATGATTTATTCAACAAACTTCTTCTACTTATTAATGATAAAAACTTAAGAGACAAAATGGGTAAAATGGGGCGTAAACGAATTGAGGCGGAGTTTAAATCTGAGGTAGTTTGGGATGGATTAATTGAATTCTATAACCAACTATAGTAGCGAAAGTAATTTTTATTATGTCTTAAAAAGACGCCTCAAATACATCATCAAATATGGCATACCCAGAACCAATAGAATCCAATAGTGCACTATATTATGCCTCAAACTTTGGCCTACATTACTCGTACCTGAGGACCAGACTAATGCCATTATGAAATAAACTGCAAGCAATAAAATGTTTAGCCTTCTCATGTTTCCCTTTGCAATAAAAATACTTTTGAACGAGAAGAATATCAGAGCTCCGCGCCAAATAACCTCTATGAATGCATAAATATCTAGAAAGCCTGTTACTTTCCATGGAAAGGGGTAGTATAGATAATGAATCAACACTACAAACGTCGAAGAAACAAATGAGCCAAATGAAGAAAAATTTAATGCAGCATCATAAGCCGACCTACTTCCAAGCCCAACTAAGCTCTCTCGATAGTTTGATGTATATCTGGTGATGTCTCCTCCATTCAAAGCACTAAGTATAGATAGCTCTTCAATGACGAAAGGAAGAATAGCAAAGCTAGTCAATGTAACGATAGTCAGCAGAATATATGAATAGAGTTTACCTTTCGAATATATAGGCCAAGATCCAATTTTGTTGTAATTAAATAAAGTAATAATTGGGAGTATCAAAATAGCAATTATCAACAGTGCCTCATGCAAGCTTCCCATCAAAAATAAAGAAAATATACCTAAAAAATAATGAACGATTTTCCTATCAATATAAAAAGTAATGAATGATTTCATAGAAAAAATAAAGAATAATATTTGAAATGACTCTCTTAACATTACTGATCCAAATAAGATCATGGAAGGAAGAAGGCCGAACGAAAGTAAAATATGAAACTTAAACGGTCCTCGGTCAATAGAATCACAAATATCAAGTAAGTGTTTTGCAGAAAAAGTGAAGGCTACTACCGATAAGATACAAGCAAGAAATATTGATTCGCCAATCCACATAAAGTATCCCAAAAATTGGCTGTATACCCTAACACCAGAACCTAAAGTGAATATACGCGCATTTTTAAGATCAACCGCCTCTTCGAAGAATTGCAACGCATCAGAGTCAGCTCCCAGAGTAGGTCCGACAAAACCATTCCAAGCAGCGATACCAACCCTGACTGCTAATAAAACAAAAATTAGTGTTAATATTCCCTTTTCAGATCTAAAGACTGGCGACAAATAGATGTAGGCCATTAGAAAAAATATTATTAGAAGACCAAAAAAATCACCCATATAAACCTAAATCTTGAATTGATAATATTAGTATAACTAAATATTAATTAAATTATTAAGCCCATACGCATACTTAATCAAGGTTGAACGATTACTCAAAGAATGTGAATAAGATCAATGAGGATTGGATTTCATAAAGCCTAGATTGATATTAAATTATCAATTTAACTGCAAGCTTACCTCCTTCTTGTAATTCGAAATGAAAGCACCTAATAGATGAAATCATAATTATATTTAAAGAAATAAAATTAATGTATTACCTGACTAAAGTAATTTATCCTATAATCTGAAGGTAACCATATTCTGAAACAGATTGACAGGCCAAAAATTACAAAACCAAAATAGATCGATACTACTAGCATAAATATCGAGAACTTTTCTATACAAGATCATATGGAAAATATGATGTTATTAACTCGGATCTAAATTGACACTTACTAAGATGGGGTATTATGAAATCGCCAGGACAGTGGGACAAGTAGATTAGATGTGAAAGCACTTAAGACCAGTGCTATAAAATTAGTGATAGTGAACGAGATTGCAGCTCCAAGGAGCCCGTAAAATTTGATGCCAAAATAAGATACAATGATGTGGAAACAGGCAGCAATAAAAGTTGCAATCGATAAATATTGTGTCTCTTTTGTATAAAGAGTGATATTTGTGAAAAATATCCCCCAAGAGTGGAAGAGAACTCCAGCCAATATCCAAGGCAATATATCAAGGGCTGCAAGGTATTCAGATACCTCATAATATTTGAATATTAATGAAAAAACTAAAAATGCAGCAGCTGCCAACATAAATGTAAAAATAAAATAATAATATGCTGCTATCACCACCTTTCGTCTACTCTGTTCAGCATTTCTTTTATCATTTAATAAATTGTACATATATGGGACAAACGCTTTCTGAGTCGCTAATGCAACAACAGTTATAACAATGCCTAACTGCGTCGCAACGAAATATATCCCTACATATGTATTATCCATCAAATTGGCTAAAAAAAAACGACTGATATTTGCGGTAATCCATAAGGCAATTGCATGCGGCATTAATAAAACCCCGAATCTTAATACTTCTCGAATCCGCTGAAGATTCAAGGAGAATACGATTAGCTTTCTTTTAAATAAAATAAGTAAACTCAATAAAAAAAAGAAAAAGTAAGATATTGAGTACCCAAAAATACGGCCGTCATCACCAAGTTTTAAAACTACTACTAAGTATAAGGAAAGACTGATGTTTAGTAACGATTGACTAACTTCGTAAAAACCAAATTTAATTGGTTCTCCTTCCGACTGCCACAAAGATAAGTTAACAAACGTAAAAATTTGACAAGAAGCAACTATAAGAGCCAGATTAAAATAGACATAAGATATATTAGTAATTGATGGTAATAATTCACGATATAAAAAGAATATGGCCCCCATAGAAACAGTAACAAAAAAGATAATCATGCATATAGCAGTAATCGAATATTTAAGCCTTTCTTTGCCTAGACGAAAAAAATCAACAGGAACAATTCCGTCCGTGGATAGGCCGCATAAAATTAAAAAAAGTGAAACCAATGAAAGAAATAAGGAAATGTTTCCCATTTCCTCAGGACTCAAATACATCGTCAAGACTGGCAACAGTATGAAGGGAGTTGCTTTACTGAGGAAGCTTGAGCTTATATAAATAATACTGTGCTTTATCATGGTATTTCTCTTTTGTATTTATCCATCATATCAAACAGCCTTTTCACTAAAAGAAGTATTTCTAACCAGAATTCTAAACGCCGGCACAGATCTGAAATTGTGCAACTTATCAACCTTAACCTGGACTGAGTTAGCTAAATGACAATAAAGCCAGCAATGATTACAATGAGTGCTTAAACACTAAAGAAAGCCCTAAACTAATGGTATATTCTTATGCATTCACACCAGTTTAAAAAATACATTTTACTGTAAAAAATATCTACCTAATCTAAGAGACATTTATATCTTTAAAATCAATGGCTGAAAATGCTTCATAATAACTATTAATAATCCCAGTCGACTCTGCAAGATTTCCAGCCAACATATATCTTGGGATTCGGTAGGAAATTAGATCCTTTGGTGTGTACATTTGATTTAGTGTAAATAATGCGGTTGAACCAAAGCCGCAAATATTAATTGGCTTTTCCTTTTTATGCAGAAAATAAACTTCAACCGGAACATCTAACGTAATGATCTCGAGCGAACAATCAAACATAGCTCTAAGTCCATTGAATTTCTCAAGTTTTTCTTTACGATGAGGAAAGTAGATTATTTTCTTTTTTTGATCTGTATATATTTTAAATATGTTGGTTAAGAGTAATAAATAATCTTCTTTTTTCACTTCATTACTTTCAACCCAATTACCTCCAATAAAATATACGAGATCAGGATTTGATGACTCCTCTCTAAATTTTTGTTTCAAGAAGGCAAAAGAATTTTTAAAAACTTTCTGACTTGGATAAGGCTTTAAGTCGAACATCGTGAATAAAGTGACTTTTCTAGCGCCACCATGTAACAATTTGAAAATAGGTGCTTTAATGAATTTTTTCCACTTCGAGCTGCCACGATATTTAGAAAAATCATATTCATATTGATGAAGAGGTATAGTTGCGCTGCCATCATCAAATAAAATAAAGGACGATTTTGAAAAAAGATAAGGAATGATTCGAGCCCATAGTGCACTGTACTCACCAATATAAAATTTATGCATACCAGATTGGCTCAAGATTTTAACTATAATAGTTACAACATTGAAAAAATATAACTTTGGGAATAATTCTCCAATATAAATGATACGCACTTTACTTAAATCATAAAGTTGAAGTGTCTTTTCTAATTGCTTATTTGCAAGCTCGCTTGACGATTTTCTAATCAAGATTATGTTATTTTGGTGCTCAAGCAAAAAGTAATGTAATGCTTCAAACGCGTTTATCAACTGCAAAGGGGATTCGACGAAAAACCAATTTGAACACCCGCGGTTTTTCATAAACGCAGATCTACATCTCTTTGAGGGTAAATTGCTTTAACATCAAAAATGATGGAGCCTGACTTTAAGAACTTTCGCACGCCTGCTGCGCCTAACTCTTTGAAGGTATCATGCCCAACTGTAACTATGGCGGCATCATAATCGCTCGGAGGAAGCTCTTTGATAACACCAATACCATATTCATTATATACAGCCTCCTCATCAACATAAGGATCATATACATCAAAAGAGATATTGAGCTTTTGAAGCTCCTGGCAAATATCGATTACTTTACTATTGCGAATGTCAGGACAATTTTCCTTAAATGTCAATCCCATGATCAACAACTTAACTGATTTCAAATCTGCACCAGCAGTAATAAGAGCTCTAACGAGTTTTGACACAACGTACTCAGACATTGAATCATTGACTCTGCGTGCGACTGATATAATCTCTGAGTAATAACCTAAAGACTGAGATTTGTGAGATAAATAATAAGGGTCGACTCCAATACAATGTCCACCAACAAGTCCAGGCCGAAAGTCTAGAAAATTCCATTTTGTAGAGGCAGCATCTAAAACATCATTGACATCAAGACCCAGTTTGTTGAATAGCATTGTCAACTCGTTAACAAACGCAATATTCACATCTCGTTGAGTGTTTTCAATTGCTTTTGCAGCCTCAGCGACTCTAACAGAGGCACAAAGATATGTCCCTGCACTAATAATACTTTTGTATAATGAATCAACCTCTAAAGCTGCAGATTCGCATGATCCTGATGTTAATTTGATAATACTTTCGAGCCGATTATTCTTGTCGCCGGGATTTATCCTTTCAGGGCTGTATCCATAAAAAAAATCGACATTAGCAGTCAACCCTGACTCACTCTCCAAATATGGCACACACTCTTCTTCAGTTGCACCAGGATATACGGTTGACTCAAATATAACCAGATTTCCACAAGATAATATCTTACCAATAGACTTGGAGGCGTTATGAAGAGGAGTTAGATCTGGTCGATTAAATTTGTCGACTGGTGTGGGCACTGTAACAATATAAATGTCGGCATCTTTAAGTTCATCAAGTTGAGAAGTATAGATCAAAGATTTTGCACCTAGAAGCTCATGTTCTTCAGCTTCCCCTGTTTTATCAAACCCACGTGATAGCTCTGAGATTCTATTATCGTTAATATCGAAACCCAGAGTTTTATAGCATTTACTGAATGCAAGGGCTAAAGGCAAACCAACATATCCAAGACCTATAACAGCGATGGTTTTATCGAGAATTGGAACTTTTTTCATATTTTTTATCCTTAATAAACATATACTTTACCTATGCCATAGCAAACCTTAAGAATACAATTTGTACTGGCTATCATCGACTTTGTTAATATAGCGTAATAGGGCGTAAAGAAGAAACAAAGGAAAATTTTTCAGGCATAACGACCTAAAAAATACGTTCTTCTCCCCCCAACCCATTCAGGCCTCTCTACCTCACCACTTTCGATATAATTCATGTCAAAGTACTTTTTAATTTCGTACAAGTTGGTAAATTTATCTGCACCATACTTCTGCTCACCTTTTTTATATGTCATGAGCATATGCATGAGGTATGTTTCAGGCATTTCTGTTCTTAAAAAATGTAAAAAAGAATCTAATTCATCGAGTACATACCATGTCACCTCGGCCATAACAATACAATCTGGTTTAAGAGTTCGCAAACGCTCAAAGTCTGGAAAGGAGCTTACTTCAAACTTACAATGAGGATATCTCATAGAAGCTTGATTAATTGCTGTCGGAGAGATATCAAATCCAATAACATTATCCGCTACTTGATTTAATTGATTAGTAAACTGGCCAAATCCACACCCTATCTCCACCACCGATTTAAAAGACATAGCTTCAATTAAATTTGTACACGCAGCTTTTTCGGAAGCAAAAATTTCACGTTCAGACTGCTCCCATGGATCCGAACAGTTTTGATACATTTTCTCAAAATCACCAATAAACTTTCCGTCTTTTATCACGTAATCTTGGTATCTAGTGCTTTTATTATTATTTTTAACCATTTTGCTATAACCTACTTTAAAGTTTTTTCAAGATAATTTAGCCCGCTCCAGAAACCAGCGCCATTATCAGTATGACCTTGCCAAACTTCAGGAATAAATGGTGCTTCAGGACAAGCTTCCCTTAAAATTTCTCCCAATTCATAGAAATCTACATCACCTTTACCTATTTGTACACCCTCTCCATCATGGCCCAATGCATCGACGATGTGCAGGTAACTGATATGACCGCTTATCTTTTTAATGAACGAAGATAAACTCCAACCATAATAATTACAAGACATCATTGTATGTGACACATCTAAACAAACTTTCGTTCCAGTATCAGAGCAAAATGAATCTATTTCATCGGGATTAACGAATAAATTATGGTAACTTTGCCCTCCAAAATGCCATGGGAATGGAGGCATTGTTTGAATTGCTATCTGAACTAATTCGGTATTAACTTCATTTAAGCTGAGCTTTAAATTGCCATAGCGATTTTGCTTTTCATCAAAACTGATAAAATCATTTTTACTCCATCCTCCTGCATTTACAACAAGTATAGGAGGTGCTTGTTCTGGAAAACATTTTGCGATAAGCGCGGTATGCTCTATTACATGATTAAGATTATCAATTGATTTATGCCGGTATACCTGATCAGATGAACACAAGTCTAGAATGTGTTCTCCCTCAAATAGCTCAGGGGCATGAACGGCAAAAAATAGGTTCTGTTTACCAGAGATAAAATCTGATGGAGTAAGCAGCAGATCTTGATATGAAAGATGAAATTCAACAAAGTCGAGATGTCCTTGAGAAGACATTTTTTCAAAGTCATGATACCGAACTGGGATGCCATATGGTCTGGAAAATTCGTATCTTTTCTTTCTCGACGAAGACTGCTTCAAGTCCGAATCAAAAAAAAAGGAACCTGTCTTCATATCTCTATTTGAGATTCTTCCGATTAACCGGTCAATCATATTTGGCTGAAGTCCCTGACCAGGGCTCTTAATTCCTATGATATCGCGAGTTATGGTATCACCTTTTAAGATGTCTTTTTTTACATAAAGACTCTTGGCTAAGACCTCCCTATTTATCATTTCGCCCTGGGTCATAAGCCGTTGACCAGAATTACCAATAGCAATCTCCGTCGATCGTATTTGTTTAACCATTTGATTTAGTTCATCAGGAAGAAGGCTCACTTTATGGTCATTACCATCCTGTGTTTTGTCAAAAGTAATATGCTTTTCAATCACACACGCACCCATCGCCACTGCTGCAAGTGGTATAAAACCACCTCTTTCATGACCTGAGTATCCAACCTCAAAACCATGTCGTTTCAGCTCGGGCAAGTATTTAAGATTCACATCCTTAAATGGAGTTGGATATGTTGAATTACAATGCAAAAGAATAGCTTGAGCCCCAAGATCCTTTAGCAAATCCGAACTGCTTTTAATTTCTTCCTCACTACACATTCCGGTAGAACAAATCATCGGTGCATTAGTCTTTGATACCGCAACAAGCAACTCATGATTGGTAAAGTCAGCAGATGCAACCTTGTAAGCAGCCAAACCGTAAGATTCAAGCTTCGCTAAGCTTTCTAGATCCCATGGTGTGCATATAGGCTCCACACCATTTTTTTTACAATGATCAAAGGCTTGAAAAAGTTCGTCATCAGTTAGTTGATATTTTGATAGTAATTCAGCAGTATATTGTGCCCCTAAGTCAAGAGAGTTTGACTCCTCCCTTGCGTTTTCGCCGTATAAGGCATCCATACTTCTCATCTGAAACTTTACTGAATCAACACCAGCCGAAGCCGCCATTTCAATAAGTGATTTAGCTGTTTCAAGACTTCCTTGGTGATTGTTTCCAATTTCAGCAATTATATAAACAGGATGATTGGGACCTATCTTTTTAGTCCCAATTTTCATAATATCTGTCTTTTCTTCAACTACACCAACGAGAATACCACGTGAATTTAGCAAAGGTATTCGCTTCTTGCCTGAAACAAGGACATTGTTTAAATCTGAAATTCGTTGTCCTTGTCTTGCACTTACGTATTTTGAAGGTGCAATTACACTAATCGACTGAGTGAGATCGGCTAATGGCTGCTCTAACAACCAACGCCTAACATCACCATCTGTAACTACGCCAGACATCTTTCCAGCAGAATCGACTAAGAAAAGAATCTGCAGTCCCGTTCTTTCCAGCTGCTCTAGCGCTGACTTTACTGAAGCGTCCTTATTACAGGCGTACTCAGCTATATTATTTGATATGATCACTATTGAATCTGACTTTCCATGGTACTTGAATTTTTAGAAGCATTGCGACGACACAAACTCATTTATAACCGCCGCCATTGCTGTGATTGCATCTTCATCAAGCAAAACAGGAATGTTTAAGCAAATACTCCTTCTTAGCAGATCTCCTGACATTTTAAACTCTTCTTCTAGCTCCTCAATAGTCTTGTCAGTAAAAATATGATTCCAGGCCCCAGCATAATGCCAATCAATCGCCTCGGGCAATATTTTAGTCCCAAATCCAGCATTCATAAGTGCATTTTCTAGCTTTAATGCTAATTCATTAGTTTCCAGAGAAAAAATAAGGGTGTCTCCTTGAGCACCATCTTCATCATGAAAGTCTCTCATTTTTAAACCTGGAAGATTCTCCAACATGGCTTTTAGCTTGTACTTATTTTCCCTAGTTTTATTTAAAATCTCATCTATCTTTCTTAACTGAGCTATACCCACTGCAGCCGTAAGCTCACTCATTCTGTAATTCAGTCCTGGCATACGCCTTGGATCCTTTCCTCTTGGAAGGCCTTCGATATGCATATGCCCATGGTCTGAGAACTCAGCAACTTTTTCATAAAGCTCCTTACTGTCAGTTATTATCATTCCTCCCTCACCGACATGAAGCGTCTTACCCGCATCGAACGAAAAAGAGCCTAATTGCCCAAAAGTACCAAGCTTCTTACCTTTAAATTTTGCACCGAGCGATTGAGCGGCATCCTCAATTAAAGTGATCGAGTGTTTTTCACATATGTTTACTAAAGCATGCATATCAGGAGATGCCCACATTGGCACAACCACCATCGCTTTTGTCTTTGAACTTATTTTAGATTCAATTTGCTCTGGATCCATATGGAAAGACGAATCTAGATTTACAGGAACTGGGGTTGCTCCTAGCGCGCTAATGGCCTCAATAGGAGCAATGAAGGTCCATGCAGTAGTGATAACTTCATCGCCAGGACCGACACCAGCCGCAGCAAGAGCACAATGAATGGCGGCAGTTCCAGATGATACAGCATGGGCATATTTAACCCCCATGTACTCTGCAAAATTGCTTTCTAACTCCTTTGTTTTATAATTATTGGGACCATAGCGATATAGAGTCACCGAATCACCACTAAATAAATCGAGAATCTCATTAAGCTCTTCTTTACCTATTATTTCTGCACCTGCCATAATTAATTTTATCCTTTGAATTGTTGAGATAGGACCCATTTAGCTGAGTCTTGGTTGAATGGTATTGGGTTGCCAGAAAATGACCCCGTCAATGATAATGCAACTTTCGAACTCAACTCTTCAATATCAGTATTTACGTATCCATAATCAGATAACTTTGGCACTGAAAAAGCCTTCAGCACTTTAGAAAAATCAGATAAAAAATGAGTCATATCCAAATTATGAGTATCACTTATTAACTTATCATAAGAGTCATACCCGTTTATAAAATTCCACTCCATAACATCTTTTAGAAACATGCCACCAGCCATACCATGGGGTATATTATCTTGCACCCCAAAGTAATAAGCAAAACCATTCGTGGGGCCATCTCCCGAGTTCATCAGCGCGTAGATACCCAAAATGCTAGCCTGTGCCAAAAACATTCTTGCCTCCGGTTCATCTAAATCTCCCATTGCAAGGAAATTCCAGGCATTTTTAAATCCCTCAATTGAAAACATCTTAGATATAGGAGTAGATTTTTTTGAACCAAAACTATCCACGCAGTGGACCATGCAATCTAAAGCAGATGAGATAACTACTGATTTAGGAGCGCTCATTGTGAGAAGTGGATCCACCAATACTAAAGTCGGGAAGTTATTTAGTGAGTTAATCCCCAATTTTCGCCCTTCAGCTTCATCAATAAAGACAGCGTTAAAGCTAGCTTCAGCACCACTACCCAAGACCGAAGGAACGGTAATGTGTGGTAAGGGGCTATTTAATCCAACTGGGAATCCTTTCAAAGTCTTTGGCTCTGCTGGATTAGTGGCAAGCAAAGCAAGCCCCTTGCCAATATCCATGGTACTTCCACCACCAATTGATACGATACAGTCAATGCTACTCATGTCTAACTCACAAAGCAGATCGGACAATAGTTCGTAGCTGGGCTCACCCTTCAACTCCAAAAACTTGAATTCACTCCCTTCTGCGAAGCTCTGTAGTTGTGATTTAATAGCTCCAAAATATTCAGATGTTTCTAAATTTTTATCACAAAGAAACAGAGGACTGTTCACACCAAGGCCATTCACGTGCTCCTTAAAATTTTTTAATAGCCCTTGCTCTATAAGTATATCTGATCTTAATCTAAAGCTTATTTTACTATTTTCCAATGATATATCTCTCCATATAATATTCAACAAGTTCAGCATCTTCTTGCACATCAATCTCATGAATCTGCCATGGCTGCATAATGTAGGTCTCTATCCGTCCCCCTAATCTATTCCCCGTTTCTAAAAGTAGTTTCGGACGAAAAATATAAATAGACCCGTTTTCCACGTATTGTATTGGAGCCACCTGCCTAATCAACCTTTTTTTATAGTCGAAATTCACACTTTCCAAGCCATAGGGGCCATTATTCCAAATTGTAAGATCAGCAGCAACGCTTGAAGAGAACAAGGAATCAGCATTACTATCCCTAAATAAGAGAATTGCCTCTGAAATGTCTTTGCTAACACGCAAAGGAGAAGTAGCTTGCAAGAAAACGGTTAAAGTGATCTTACAATCTACAGACTCCTCAATCACATTGAGCGCATGTATAATTGCTGATTCAGAACTAGCATCACCGCCAGAAATCTCGACTGGCCTTTTAATAACTTTTACGCCTTTACTTTTAGCAAAGTTAGCAATCTCATCATCATCGGTAGAAACAAATATCTCGTCTATTTCTTGCGTTTCAAGAGCACTATCTATTGTCCACCCTATTAGCGGCTGACCACATATAGGCAAGAGATTCTTTTTTGGTATTCCCTCTGAGCCTCCTCTAGCAGGAATTATACAAACAATCATAAGTACATTTCTCTATAAAATTAATATTGTCATCGCAGCGGTTTTTCTTGATACTATAAATTTAATAATTGAAATCTAGAAGCTTAAGTGGCCTTTTGCTTTGCTACATAATGCCTTATAAAAACTAAAACAGCACTAAGCATTCCACCAAATAGAGCACTTAAAATCCATATTAAAGCCCTATTAGGCTCTGATTTTTTTTCCATTACCGCAGGAGGGTCAATATAATCGAAAACGTAATAGTCATTGGCTTCAATCAGGGTTAATTTTTTAGTTTCTTCTTGCAATAGCTGTGCTAGAACTTCCTTAATTTCAGATAAGCTATTCATTAAAATTTGTTGATTGAGATAACTAACAGCCTTTTCTGACTCTAATTTATCTTTTTGTCTATAAAAAGCATTAATTTCATTAACAACTAACTCAACCCATTGCCTTGCTATGAATGGTGATTGATGTTTGATTGACAGGGTGATAAAACCAGATTTTTTATCTTCACTTAAAAGTAGGTGTTCGGATTTAAATACTTGAAAGCTTTCTTGAGCGCTTGGTATTTGTTGCTGAGGATAAGAATAGTCTCTGATCCAAGTTTTTTTGTTCGTGTCGTAAATACTATCATCAAAAACTAGACTATTTGTTATAGAGTTCCAAGATTTAAGGGCCATAAGATCAGGTAGATGAATATTTACCAGAATATGGTTCTCAAAAAAACTTAGAGAGCTAATCTTTTGTATTGCTTTTACAGAATTACCCTCATCACCACCAGTAGGGAGGCTTATCCCAGCAAGCCCTGCAAGACCACTATAACTTCCAAGAGCTCCAGAAATACCGCTAGATGAATTAACTGGAGCTAGCATAGCCTTAGATTCATATATATTTGGTAAAAGTAAACTATAAATAACTCCAATAATAGATACAAAAGCAGTCAGAGAAACAATAATCCATTTTCCCTCCAATAGAACATAAAAAAGTTCTCGAAGATCTATTTCATCATCAAAATCATTGGGATGTTTATTGCTATGTGCTTCTTGCATAAAAAATTATGTATTGAGGTATGAATTAAGTTTATCGTATTCTTGTTTCTTTTTGATAATAAATTGCTTCGTTATAGCTGTTTTTTCTTGGATACCCATCGGCGTTAAAATATATGCATAATTTAATTTTTTGTTTGAATTATTAAAGTTATTTATTTTAATAAACCCAATATCTATCAATGCCTTAAGACAATAATTGACCTTTCCTATACTGAAGCCGGAGTTTTGAGATATTAGTCTTTGAGATGCTCTGCCATCTTTTTCAATAATATGCATAAGATCTAATTGATCTTCTGTAATACTTTGGTCTTTTGTCATGAGATTGCTAATTTAGCAGAAGTGATTTATGTGTCAAAAAATGATTGGGTTACATAGCTACCGCACGGATTAATAATTAAAATAATTTTTTTTAATTAGCACCGTTCAACATTTGAACTATTGTAATATTAAGTGTTTTTATAGTCAACGTATTTTAAAAGATAAGGTCTTTTTCTGGGATAGTAACTCTTCTCACAGAGCCAAGAAAAGAAAGAAGGACGCTAACTCGTTCCTTAGAAGGAAGCGAGCAAACTTTTACGATACTTCCTGTTAAAGAACCCTTTGCAATCATGACATCTTGACCTATTTGTATTTGTGAAGCTGCTGGATCTATTTTTGATGTTTCCTCTACCATTTGCATGACTTCAATTTCTTCATCAGAGATGCAGGAGATATTATTTCCAAATTTTATAATATTTCTTATACCCATTGTATATTTAAGAGCTGAGTAATTTTCAAAACTAGTGTTAACAAAAATGTAGCCGGGAAAGAGCTCTTCTACTTTAGGATTAGAGTTAATCTTTTTTGTAGTTATTTTTGGTAAACAATAGTCAAATTTTTGATTTAATAAATTACTTTCTACTCTTCTAAGTTCGTTAATTTTGTATGTTGCAACAAGCCAATTTTTTTTCATAATATGTGGTACCCGAGGCCGGACTTGAACCGGCACGATATTTCTATCGAGGGATTTTAAGTCCCTTGTGTCTACCAATTCCACCACTCGGGCTTATATAAAAACTAGACTCCTAATTAAGGTTGATATTTTACTATATATTTTTATTGAATGTATCAAACAAATCTTTTAAATAAACTGATATTTCAGGGTCTCTCATGCCAAACATCAAATTGGCGCCTATGAACCCTTTTTTATTACCACAATCTTATATAGGTAAAAGCTTTTTAGGTATGGCCTTGGTAGCAGGAAGCATCCTTGTTCCGAGTCCAGCAACTGGAATAATAGCCTTAGTTAGTTTCTTTATTTTATTGTGCATTTATAAAAATTATATCATGGAGGCTGAAGCCGGAATCGAACCGGCGTAAACGGCTTTGCAGGCCGCTGCATAACCACTCTGCCATCCAGCCAATACAACAAAAAGCATTGTATAGGAATATAGTAAATATAGAAGTTTAAAAGTTATTTTTCTTGGTAATATTCAGTCCTCTCTATGTCATCTTCAACACATTCCTTTCCATATTGTATTTCAATAAGGTGACAAGTTTCTTTAAATGGATTAGTTATTTGATGCCACTCACCGACAGGAACTAAGTAATGATCAAATTGATTGAGTTGAATATTTTGCTTTTGACTTGGATCATTTTTACTATAATTAACAACGCATGAACCTTTGCTTACCATCCATATTTCGCTTCTCTTAAAATGCTTTTGAAAACTCATTCCTTTTCCAGGAGCAACAATAAGCTCTTTAACTTTAACTTGTTCCTCTTCAAAAAGATTATAAAAAGAGCCCCATAATCTCTCTTCATGATAATACTGCCAATTTTTTAGTATCCAGGAAGATGAATTTTTCTTGTCATCTCCTCCAACACTAAACTCAAACTTTACATCATCAACAGACATTTCAGGAATATTTTCTTTATTTCTATCGCCCCCATTTGCAAAAACTAACTCATCATTTGGGTACATTTCTTTTGCCTTCAATAATGCATTTGTTGCACTTCCTAATTTGTCATCTTCAAAATCAATTACCAGATCAACACATGACAAGTTTTCAACTATAGCTTTACGTTCAAGAAAAGGCATAAAAAATTTACCTTTCTTATTTATAAGCCAGTCATCACTATTTAAAGCAACTATTAATTTATCACCAAGCTCTTTTGCGGATTTAAAATAAGCAATATGTCCTGAATGAAGAGGATCAAAGCCGCCGCTTACAATAATTACTTTCATATTTTTTTATATTTACTTTTTACACATTTTATATTATTTACTTATCTTATTCCAAAGGTGTTTTATAATCGTATAGAACACCATTAAACTTCTTCAAGAAATCTTCAAATTGTGTGTGTTTAACACAAAGCAAGACAACTTTAATATTTTTTGGTTCATCCTTGAGAGTTTTAATTCCTAGTGCATTTAATTCTTTATGGTCATGATCAAAGATTAATGGGTCCCATAATTGAAATTTAATTTTATAATCCCTCATTGATAAAAGTAAGTTTTTAACTTTTGTATTTCTTGTATCTGAACAATTTTCTTTGAAAGAATATCCAAAAACTGTTATTTCAGTGGACTCTAAATCAATATTCATCTGATCCATATATCTAATAAAATCTCTCAAAACCCATTCATGCATTTCATCATTAATTTTGCGAGCAGTTCTCATCAAGTTTGGGCTATAGCCTGATATTTCAGATTTATGCATCAAATAATAAGGATCAATACTTATACAATGGCCTCCAACCATACCTGGAATCAATTTCATAAAATTCCATTTAGTTGATGCAGCCTCAATAACATCATTAGTATTTATACCAATTGAAGTATAAAGTTGATGCATTTCATTAATAAGTGCAATATTCACATCTCTTTGAATATTTTCAGTAACTTTTGCTGCTTCAGCAACCTTAATTGATGGCGCTTCGTGAATGCCAGCTTCTATAATTTATGAATAGATAAAAGATATAATTTTTAAAGCTTCGATATTAGAACCTGAAATGACTTTTTTAATCTTTTCAATTGTATTAATTTTATCTCCAGGAACTACTCTTTCAGGGCTATACCCAGTTGAAAACTCTTTATTAAAAATTAATCCCGATTTTTTTTCTAGAATTGGAGTGCATATTTCATCTGTTACTCCTGGATAAACTGTGGACTCATATATAACTATTGAGCCTTTTTTAATTATACTTCCGACTAGTTCACTAGACGTTATAAGCGGTCTTAAGTCAGGAGTTTTGTCCTCATTTATTGGAGTAGGAACAGTAACTATAAAAATATTACTTTTTTTTAATTTCCTCAATTTTTGAAGTTAGATTGCAATTTTTACTTAAAACTTCTAGATTCTTGTTCGATATGTCATTATTAACATCAATATTATCTTTTAACTGATTAACTCTTTCTTCTTTTATATCAAAACCGGTTACATTGAATCCCTTTAGTGCAAATCTTGCCGCCAAAGGAAGTCCAACATACCCCAAACCAACTATACAAATCTTATAGTCCTTTTTATTAAGCTTTTTCATCAGTTTTAAGAGTATTCAAAGTATAAATTAAGCCTGTATACAAAGTGATAATAAGCGATATGAATAATAGAATATCTGCTATAACAATTATTAACATATTGTTTATTGCCAATCCAAATAAATATATTGATAGAGTGAATAATTGAGCTGTTGTTTTAATTTTGGCAAGAAAAGTAACTTTAGTAGCATCAGTTATTCCATTTCTTGCATTTAAATCTCTAAGAGCTCCTACCCAAATCTCTCTTGTAATAATTATTGCTCCAATAAAACCTATTAAGTAGCTTGAGAGATTTATTGCAAGTCCAAATAAAACAAAAAGAACAAGAATTTTGTCTGCAATCGGATCCAGTATTTCTCCAAGTTGAGATACAGCATTATATTTTCTAGCTAAATAACCATCAAAGTAATCTGTTATTCCTGCTAAAAAAAATAATATAAGTGCCAATAGGTACCCATCTGGAGATATTAGAAGTAGAAATATGACTGCTGCAAGAAAAATTCTTGATAAGGTTAATATGTTAATAAAAGTTCTCATGATTAAAGTTTTTCTTTAATTGAATAAGCTATTTTGGCATTAATACCCTTAACAGTCATTAAATCATCAATGTTAGCTAACTTAATGCTCTTAATATTTTTATATTTAAAGAGCAATCTCCTTTTTAGAACTGCTCCTATTCCATCAATATCATCAAGTTTAGATTTATTAATACCTCCTCTTTTTTTCTTTCTTTGAGCCATTATTGCAAATCTGTGGGACTCATCTCTGGCTTCTTGAAGCAAAAGAAATGCTTTTGAATATTTATCAAATTCTATAATGCCCTCTTCAGACAAGATCGTTTCAGTAGCACGAACCCTATCCGACCCCTTTGCAATTGAAATTACTTTTATATCTTTATGTTTAGATGCTTTGATAACAGATGCAGCAAATTTCAATTGAGTTTTGCCTCCATCAATAAGAATTATGTCTGGTCGTGTTTCTTTATCTTTATAAAATTTAAGCCTTCTTTCCATGACATGCTTAAGAGAACCGACATCATTACCAGATAACTCTTTTGGAATATTAAATAATCGATAATCTTGATTACTTGGTCCAGAATCTGAAAAAACAATACAAGACGCAACCGCATGATCTCCTGAAATATGACTAACATCATAGGCTTCAATCCTCTTGATAGGTATCTTGAGACCCATTGCACTTTGCAATTCTTTAAATGCAAAATTATATCTATCTTCTTTGCTTAAATGATTCTGTATTACTTGTTTTGCATTAATTTTACATAGGTTATAGATTGATCTTATGGCTCTTGATGGTGAGTGGGTAATATTAACTTTGATTTTAAATTTTTTCTTAATTACTTTTTTAATTAATTCTTTTGTATCAAGAGAACTGGTGCATAAAATTTTATTAGGTATGTCTATCTGATTATCATAAAAATTTAAAATGGCTGACTGATAGACATCATCTATTGATTCGTAGTAAGCCCTTTTAATAAGATGAGTTTTAGTTCCTCTAATCTTTCCTCTTCTAACAACGATGATACATATTCCCAAATAATCATCTTCTGCATAAACAGAAAATATATCCACATCCCTAGCAAGGGTAACAACAGATTGCTCTTCGCGAAGCAGCTCTAATCTTTTTAATCTATCTCTTATATCTGCGGCCTTTTCAAATTCTAAATTGTGTGAAGCTTTTTCTATTTCAGAATTTAATCGATTTATAGTTTGTGAGTCTGATGAGGATAAATAAGATTTAGCACTTGCTACATCCTCAAAATAATCAACTTTCGATATTTTCTGAACGCATGGAGCTGAGCACCTTTTCATTTGAAATTCTATACATGGGCGAGATCTATTTGAAAAGGTGGAATCATTGCAATTTCTTAACCTAAAAATTTTCTGTATTTCTTTTATAGATTTTTTTACAGCGCCAGAGCTAACGAAAGGACCAAAAAAATTTGAGTTCACAGCCTGTTTGGTTCTTTTAGAATATATTCCAGGGAAATCATGGTCTAGTGAAAAATAAATATATGGATAAGTTTTATCATCTCTTAAAAGAATATTAAATTTAGGTTTATTTTCTTTTATTAGCATTTGCTCTAAGAGCAAAGCTTCAACTTCATTTTTAGTAGTAAAAGTTTCAATGTTATCTGTAAGAAATTTTATCTGAGAGGTCTTTCTATCTTTAATAGATTTACCAAAATAACTAGAAACTCTTTTTTTAAGATTTTTTGCTTTACCTATATAAATTATTTCGTGATTGCTGAAAAATTTATACACCCCTGGGGTGGAGGGTACCTTTGAAACGTCAACTGCCATGCTCTTCAAGATATTTCTTAGTGAAAATCTTGCCTGCACTCACTCCGTATTGATCAAATGGATTTATTTGTAACATTTGTGATGTTAGAAAAGTTCTGTGCTCCCAGGTAGCTATAAGATAACCAAAGTTAAATGGGTTAAGAGATTCTAGAGTAAAAAGATTTGTAGGTACATTTCCATTAACTTTTTCAAATTCTTGTAATTCTGCATCAGCTCCATTTGCTAGTAAATTTGATTGGGCTTGGGATTGTGCATATAAAAGTTTATTCTTTTCTTTATTCTCGGCAATTGTAAATACATCTGCGCAGACCGATCCAGTTCCTTGATGAAGTAATTGAAAGTAAGAGTGTTGTGCGGTAGAACCAAAGCCACCAAAAACTATCTGTCCTGTCTTTTGAAAGATTGAATCTTTATTGGGTTGCTTTCCAATCGATTCCATTTCAAGTTGTTGAGCATAATCTGTAAAAAACCTCATTTTCCAACTGTAGGTTAATAAAACTCTGGTGCCTTTACCAAGAAAATTGTTATACCAAATATCGCTATAGGATAGAGTTTTTAAAAACTCTTGATACTTTGCATCATTAAGAAATTGAGTATCTGCTAGAGATCCCCCTTTTAAAAATTCAATAAATCTCTCGCCTAACTCAAGAATAGCAGGTAAAGAGATAGGCGACCACATAGAATACCTTCCCCCAATTTCATTAGGGAATGGAATAATATTATTATTGGAAAAACCAAATGCCTCAGCTTTTTTTGGTTGTGAAGTTACTGCGATAAAGTATTTATCAAAGTCGCACTTCATACCACTCCAATCTTTTGATAATTCAATGCTTTGAAGAGTTTCATCTGTGCTAAATGATTTAGAAGAAACGATAAAGAACGTCTCTTCTTGATTGAGAGGTTCGATCATTTCAGAAAACTCAATTACATCGGGGCCTGTTAAGAAGATATGATTAAAAGATCTTTCATGCTCTGCTGTTAGGGTTTCTATTAATAATTTAGGACCCTCAAATGAGCCGCCTATTCCTATGGTGACAATATTCTTAATCCCTCTATCAAGAAGATCGTTTTTAAGCTTTATACAGATATTGATAGATTCATTACATGAATCTAAAATATCTTTAGATAATAAATTATTTGGACTATCTGAATATGCATCTCTGTATGCATGATGAATCGCTGATTGGTTTTCAGTAGAATTAACTATGGCTCCATTTAAGAATTGATGAATTTGTTTTGATAAATTTAATGAATCAAAATGAGAGTCAAATAAATTATATATTTCTTTGTTAAAACCTTTTAAAAGAGATTTATATTGCATTGGATTGCTGGCAAAGAATAATTCATAGCAATCCTCTTTATCAGAAACAGTAAGGTTTTTAATTTCTTCAAATAATGTCATACGCGGTTAGTTAAAGGGAATTATGAATTTCTAACAGAGCTTCTTTAATATTTTCAGCTTCGGTAATAGGCCTACCTATGACAAGAAAATTAGCTCCAAGGTTAATAGCATCTTTTGGTGTCATGACTCTACTTTGATCATCATTAGAGTCTTTAAGTCTTATGCCTGGTGTAATTGATAGTAAAGATTTTCTTTTAGAGACTAATGAAAGCTCGTGTGGAGAACAAACAACACCATCAATTTCTGCTTGTTCAGCCAGATCTAACATTGCATTAACTTGCTCTTCAGCGGTTCTTTTAAAAATGAAAGATGTATCTTCATCTGACAAACTTGTTAAAGCAGTTACTCCAAATACCTTGATATCACTTCCTTCAACAGCCTTCATTGCAGCTTTCATCATTTCTAAACCACCGGAAGTGTGAATTGTCATCATGTCTATAGGCAAAGATACCAAACCCTCCATAGATTTCTTAACAGTGTTAGGAATGTCGTGCAGTTTAAGATCTAAAAAAATTTTAAATCCTTTGCTCGATGCATATGAGATTGCTTGATGACCAAGAGCATTAAAGCTAACGCTTCCTATTTTTATCATGCATAAATTGCTATCAAGAGAGTCGACGACGCTTTGAAAATCTTCTAGTTGAGTTTCATCAACTGCAACAATGATAGTTTTTGACATGATTTATAAATATTAAACTTAAGTTACTTTTCTATCAATGACTTTGAAGGCTTGAAATGCATAGTTGCAGTCTCTCCTAAATAAGAAACTTCCTTAGTCCTTGGATTAATAAATTTTCTTGGTCGAATATATTTTTTAGAAAATGTTCCAAACCCCCTAATTTCAACTTTATCGTCTAGCGCAACTGCATCAACAATTGATTCTAAAATAGAATCAATTGCTAATGAAATTTGAGATTTGTTGAGATCTGGAAATTCTTTGCTTAATACTAATTCAATGTCAGAGCGATTAAAAGTTGGCTGTTTTTTACTACTCACTCAACTTCAAAGAAATTCTTTCTCTCTCGGCATCAACAGCAAATACAATGCATTCTAACTTATCGCCTTTTTTGTATTCCTCTAGTGCTTCTTTAGGATCTTCTTCTTCAGATATATCTGATAGATGAATTAAGCCGTCGATATCGCCTTCCAGACCAACAAATATACCAAAATCTGTTATAGATTTTATTTGTCCATCCACCTTGTCACCAATACCATACTTATTAGCGAATTCTGTCCATGGATTAGCTTTAGTTTGCTTTAATCCAAGAGATATTCTTCTCTTATCATGGTCGATCTCTAAAATCATAACCTTGATCTTTTGCTCCATTTCTACAACTTTTGATGGATGAATATTTTTACTAGTCCAATCAAGCTCGGATAGATGTATTAAGCCTTCTATGCCCTCTTCGAGTTGTGCAAAACATCCATAATCTGTGATGTTAGATACAGATGCTTCATAAACACCGCCTACAGCATAGTTACTTTCAACATTTTCCCAAGGATCATTCTGAATTTGTTTTAGACCTAAAGATACTCTTAGTTTTTCTTTATCAAAACTTAATATCTTTACATCTATTTCATCACCAAGACTTAAAAATTCTGCCGGATTTGTTACTCTTGACCATGAGATGTCAGTTATATGAAGTAGGCCGTCTAAGCCGCCTAAATCAACAAATGCTCCATAGTCTGTTATGTTTTTAACAACACCTTTAACTATTTGGCCTTCTTCAAGATTTTTTAATAACTCAACTTTAACAGCAGAGTTATTTTTCTCTAAAACAGCTTTTCTTGATAAAACTACATTATTTCTTTTATAGTCTAATTTAATTACTTTGAACTCTTGAACTGTATTTTCTATATCCGGAGCCTCTTTAACAGGTCTCACATCAACAAGAGAACCAGGTAGGAATGCTTTTACAACCTCGACTTCAACCGCAAAACCTCCCTTAACTCTATTATGGATTTTACCTGTTACAAATTCTCCTGTTTCAAGAGCGTCTTCAAGCATTTTCCATGTAGTAATTTTTCTAGCTTTTTCTCGAGAGATTCTAGTTTCGCCATAACCGTCTTCAACGGCTTCAAGCGCAACCTCAACTTCATCACCCACGGCGATGCTTACTTCTCCTTCATTATTTCTGAACTCATCAAGAGAGACTACTCCTTCTGATTTTAAACCAACGTGAACTGTTACCCAGTCACTATCTACATCCAATACAACTCCTGAAACTATTGAGCCAGGCTGCATATCTAAAGTGCTTAAACTTTCATCTAGTAAAGCTGCAAATGATTCTGTCATTTATTTAATTTCCTTTTTGTGAGCTTTTTAGTAAAACTCAGTACTTCGTCAAGTGACATTTCAGAAGAATCAATAACTATTGAATCTTCTGCAGGGATTAAAGGAGATAAGACTCTGGTCTGATCTTTTAAATCTCTCTGCTTTATGTCTTCAATCAGAGCGAGCATATTAACTTCTTGGCCTCGATTCTGCAACTCTAAATATCTTCTTTTTGCTCTTACTTCAGGAGATGCAATTAAAAATATTTTTAATTTAGCATTAGGGAAAACAACTGTTCCCATATCTCGGCCATCCGCTACTAAACCCTTGGATATATAAAACCCTCTTTGCAACTCAAGTAAATTATTTCTTGTTTCTTTTAAAGAGCTTATTTTTGATGCAGCTTTTGCAGTTTTTTCTGATCTCAATTTCCCAGTAATATCCTCTGAACCTTCTTGGATAGTTAAGCCTTCATTATCAGTCTTAAATAATATATTTTTCTTGATATGTGCAACTATTTTTGTATGTTCTAGGCCAGAATCAAAAAGATATGCATAAACTCTATATAAAAGACCGCTATCTAAAATATCAAAGTTAAGATGAGCAGCAATATTCCTTGCTAAGCTTCCTTTGCCTGATGCAGATGGCCCATCAATAGTAATAATATTATCTTTCATCAACATCTATACCAAGAGTTTTCATGACCTCGATAAAGTGAGGAAAAGAGGTAAAAATATTTTTGCAATCTTTTACAAAAACTCCATTCGTTGATCTTAAGCTAGCAATTAAAAAACTCATAGCAATACGATGATCTCCATGAGAATCGATTTCAGCTGAATCTACAATATCTTGAGATGAACCAGTGATTTTAATTCCATCATTATACAATTGGTGACTTACATTAATTTTGATAAGTCCATCTGAAATAGCTTGAAGCCTATCAGATTCTTTCACTCGCAATTCTTCTGCGTCCGATATTGACGTTTCTCCTTCTGCAAAAGCTGCAGCAATACTTAAAATTGGAATCTCATCGATTATATTAGGGATAACATCTCCGCTTATGCTTACTCCTTTTAAAGCAGAAGATCTAACATGTATGTCACCGACCTCTTCATAGGATATAACTTTTTCATTCTTGATTTCTATAGACCCTCCCATTGACTTGAGAACATCTATTAACCCGCATCGTGTAGGGTTTAAACCAACATTTTTAATAACAATATTTGACTCTTTTGCAATTAAACCGGCAACAATAAGAAATGCAGCAGATGAAAAATCTCCAACAACCCTATATGACTTTGAGGGTATTAATTTTGAAGGAGAATATATTATTTTATTTCCGGCTTTATAAGGAATAGATTCTATATTTCCATGAAAGTGACTGATCATTCTTTCGGTATGATTTCTTGTTGGATGCTTTTCAATAACGGTAACGTTCTTATTTGCAGCTAGAGCAGATAGAATAATCCCAGATTTAACTTGAGCACTAGCAATTGGCATCTCATATGTAAAATTATCTATTACTTTACCTGGATAAATTTTGACCGGAGGTTTGCCTTCACTGCAGCTTATAGTGGCCCCCATATCATTTAAAGGATTTGCCATTCGCAGCATTGGTCTTTTAGTTAATGACTCATCACCAATCAAGGTTGCTTCAATATCTAAACTTGAAATTAAACCCATCATTAGCCTCATCCCAGTACCCGAGTTACCTAAATCTACTTCGGTTGTAGGTTTTTTAAATGGAATGTGCCTTTTTTTTATAGATACTGAAGTTCCATTGACTGTTATAGATGAGCCTATAGCATTTAATGCATTGGCTGTTGATATGGGGTCCTCGCCATTTAAAAACCCTTCAATTGAAATATCTTCATTTAGAATTGAGCCTAAAATAAGTGCTCGTTGCGAAATAGATTTATCACCGGGGCAAACAACTTCGCCAGAGATTGATGTGCTAGATTTAGCAAATAGATTCAAAACGTATCTTCTTTATATTTTTTTATCTCATCTAATTCACTTTTCAGCATGTCAGAATGGGAAAAAGTTGATGGGATTTCTTTAATTTTTGTGATTAACTCAAGTAAATTGTTAATTGAAAGTTGAAAGCTAGCTAAAGATTTGATTATATTTTTTTCATTCAGCTCAAATATATCTTTCCACATTTCCGGATTTGACCCACTCAACCTAATGAATTCTTTTAAGCCTCCTCCTGCATTGTCACCCGCCTCTGTTGAAGATAGTCTAATAGAATCAATTAGCGCATAAGATATTAAATGGGGTAAATGGCTTGTCATTGCAAATAATAAATCATGCTCCTTGACAGTCATTTCAGAAACTCTCATAGATAATGCATGTTGCCAAAAATTAATAACCTTATTTATATGATCTTCTTTAGCATCATAAGGATTGCAAATGATAGTCTTTTTATTGGTAAACAGATTCTCATCTAATGCGGATATACCTGATTTGTCAGATCCAGCAATTGGGTGAGAAAAAACTAAATTATTTGGTGAATCAAAATTCAAATGATTTTTAACACTAGACGTTTCAGTAATGGTTATGTCAGTATTCCAGAGGCTTTTTAAAGATGAAATAACTGATTGGGTTACCCTTGGAGAAACAGCAACAATAATTAGATCGATTTTGCCTATTAATTCCTTATTATTAATTTCTTCTAGAGACTCGAAAGTTTTATCTATAATTTTGTTATCAGTAGCCTTAACCAAAGTTGCTTGATCTAAATCATATCCATGAACAACCAAGCCTTTATTTTTAGTGGCTTTTGCAAGAGAAGATCCTATTAAACCTAATCCTATAATTAATATTTCTTGAGCAGGATTGGTCATGATAGGACCTCCTTTAATTTTTCTAAGAAATATTCATTCTCATCCTTTGTTCCAACTGTGACTCTAATATATTCAGGCATATCATATAAAGCTATCGGTCTTACAATCACCCCTTGCTTCATTAGGCTAGTAAATAAATCTTTTGCATCAAAATTACCTTTAAAAGATATGAAATTTCCTTGAGAAGGTATGCACTCCATACCCATATCAGTTAGTTGTTGGTATAAAAAATCTCTTTGATATGAATTTAGTTCTACACTCTTTTTTATATGATCTTCATCTAAAATAGCTTCGCAAGCTGCATGTTGAGCAAGGGAGTTAGAATTAAAAGGTTGTCTAATTTTATTTAAAACTGCTATTAGGTCTGGGTGTGCAAGACCGTATCCAATCCTAAGACTTGCTAACCCTTGAATTTTTGAAAAAGTTTTAGTGATAAGAAGATTTGAATATTTACTCATTAATGCATTTGCATTTACATAATCCTCTGCATCAACATACTCAAAATATGCTAAATCAAGTATAACCAAAACAGATGATGAAATTTTGCTCATCATCGATTCAAATTCTTCATGAGAATTATAAGTTCCTGTAGGATTATTTGGATTAGCTACAAAACATATTCGTGTAGATTCATCTATAAATTCAGGAAAATCATCTAGCGCATGTTTCCAGTTTTTAGCAGGTACTTCAATAATTTTAGAGCCACATGATTGAGTAACAATTTTGTATACAGCAAAAGCATGCTTTGACATTACTGCACTAGTATCTTTATTAAGAAAGGCTCTTGCAGCAAGCTCTAAAACTTCATTAGATCCATTTCCAACAATAATATTCTTTTCAGTCAATAGCTCATGTCTTGCAATAAGTGCTTTTAATTTTTTAGAATCTCCATCAGGATATAAGTGCAAATTATTTGCTTGTGACAGGATCTTAGCTGCTTTTGGGGATGGCCCAAGAGGATTTTCATTGCTAGCAAGTTTAACTACTTTATCGGGCTTGTATTCGGCCACAACCTCATCTATTGATCTACCAGGTTCATAAGGATGAAGCTCAGCAATACCTTTATTAATATTATCTAGTAGCTTATTCATACATGCTGAGGATAAGAACCAAGTATTCTTACAAGCGAGCCTGCACTTTTAGCTTCTTTAATTGCAAGCTTTAATTTTGAATCATCTTTATGGCCTTCACAATCTATAAAGAAATCGTGAGAATTAATATTTCCTCTTGAGGGACGTGTTTCAATTTTACTTAAATTAATTTTTCTTTTTTCAAAAGGTCTTAAGATATTTATAAGTGCTCCGGGTTGATTTGCTGTTTGAATAAGAAAAGATGTTTTATCTTTACCTGTTGAGCCGAGCTCATTTTGTCCAATGACAAGGAATCTTGTTTTGTTATCTGAATAATCTTGGATATCCTTTTTTTGCAATTTCAATTTATATTTTTCAATAGCTAATGCATTAACAATACACAGAATATTTTTATTTTCTTTTGCATACTTCGCAGCTACCGCAGAACTTGGCATCTCTAATCTTTTGATTGACCCAATATTTTTTTCTATCCATTTATTGCATTGTCCAAGAGCTTGAGGATGAGATGCAATAGCAAAAGCTTCCTTTATATCAAACTTATTGCCAGAGGCTAATTGATGATTAATATCAAGATATATTTCACCAATTATTGATAGGCTTTCATTGTCAGCAAGACAGTTTAAGGTTGTATTAATAACTCCTTCAGATGAATTTTCAACTGGTACTACTCCAATATCTGACTCTCCTTTTAAAACTTGATGAAAAACATCATCGATTGTTGGTGATGGTATTCTTGAAACAAGCGAACCAAAGTGTCCATGAACAGCTGCTTCTGAATGTGTTCCCTCTGGACCTAAATAGGATATTTTTAATGCCTCTTCCAAAGAGAGACACCCTGAAATAAGCTCTTTATATATTGTTTTTATCTTCTCATTCGAAAGAGCTCCGTTTTCATTATCTTTAAGAATATTTCTTAATATGGTTGCTTCTCTATCAGGCTTATAAAATGATGAATTAGGACTTGTCTTTGATTTAATTTTGCCAATACTTACAGCCAAAGCTGCTCTCTTCTGAATTAATTTTAAAAGATCTTTATCAATTTTATCAATTTTAGATCTTAAGGATTTTAAATTTTCTGTAGCCATCTTGTATTAACCATATTTTGCTTCAAAGATTTTCATAAAATCTACGAGCTCATTAACTCCCTCCAAAGGCATTGCATTATATATACTAGCTCTCATTCCGCCAACTGATCGATGGCCTTTTAAGTTAAGTAGTCCAATTTTTTCAGACTCTTCGAGGAAGAGAGAGTCAAGGTTATTGTCTGCTAGTATGAATGGAACATTCATTATTGATCTATTTTCAATTCTTACCGGGTTTGAATAAAAACTTGAATTATCTATATAGTTATAGAGTGTTGACGCTTTCTTATGATTTTGTTCTTTAAAAAACTCTAGGCCGCCAGAGGTTTTTATCCATTTAAAAACTTTTCCTGCCATATACCATGAAAAGGTGGGGGGAGTATTTAACATAGAATCTGATTCAGCATGTTTAGAATATCTTAATATATTAGGAAGATTTTTATTCTCTCTATCCATAAAATCTTTGCTTATTATTACCATTGTTAGGCCAGCTGGACCAATATTTTTTTGAGCACCTGCATAAATCAATGAAAATTTTGATACGTCAATGGGCTCGCTAAGAATAACTGATGACATATCTGCTATCAAAGGAGCATTAACCTCTGGAGCATTATGAATAGCAACGCCCTGGATGGTTTCATTTGGACAATAATGAACGTATGAAACATCGCTAGAAATATTCCATAAATCTACATTAGGAGCATACGTAAACTTTTTGTCTTCAGATGAAGCAATTGTTTGAACTTGAGTCAATATAGATGCTTCTGAAATAGCTTTTTTTGACCAAGAGCCAGATAAAACATAATCTGCTTGAGAATTGGGTTCTGAAAAGTTAAGAGGAACCATTGAAAATTGATGAGTTGCTCCTCCCTGGAGAAACAAAACATCATGAGAATCAGGAACTTTTAAAATATCAATAAAGTCTTGTTTGGCCTCTGTTGCAACACCATCATAAATTTTAGATCTATGGCTCATTTCCATAATAGACATACCAGAATCACCCCATTCTAGTAATTCATCTCTTACTTCAGATAATACTTCTTCTGATATTACAGCTGGTCCTGCGCAGAAATTCCATTTGCGCATTATTCTTCCTCTTGATCTTCTTCGTTAGGAATGGTCACACACTCTATGAGTTTTTCACCATCTTTTGGAGTAATGATTTTAACACCTTGGGTATTTCGACTTAGGGTTGGTATTTGAGAAACACTTGTTCTGATCATAGTTCCTTTATCGCTAATCAACATGATGCCATCTTCGTCTTCTACCAAAGCAGCCGAGACCATCAGACCATTTCTTTCACTGGTTTTCATAGAAATAACGCCTTGCCCTCCTCTATTATGAGATGGGAAATCCTCCAAAGCTGTTTTCTTGCCATATCCATTTTCTGAAACACATAAAATAGTTTTTTCCGGATTACCAACCATTAGAGAGATCAGTTTTTCATCTTTTTTCAATCTAAGCCCTCTTACACCTCGAGCTGTTCTGCCCATAGGTCTAACATGCGATTCATTAAACCTAATTAATTTTCCAGAAGAAGATGCTAATAGAATTTCATCATCGCCTGATGTTATTGCAGTACCAACTAATTTATCATCATCATCAAGGTTGATAGCTTTAATTCCAGATTTATATTTTTTCGAGAAAAGACTTAAGTTGGTTTTCTTAGTTGTTCCGTTTCGAGTTGCCATAAAAATACATTTTTCATCAGAAAATTCACTGACAGGAAGGATTTCACTCACGGATTCATCATCATCTAAATTTAGCATATTGACTAAAGGTCTTCCTTTGGATGTTCTTGAAGCAACAGGAATTTCATATACCTTCAACCAAAAAACTTTACCCTTGGTGGTAAAACATAAAATTTGCATATGACTACTAAGAACATATAGATTTTGAATTAGATCTTCTTCTTTAACAGAGGCTGCTGCCTTTCCTTGGCCCCCTCTTCTTTGCTCTC
The DNA here is from genome assembly GCA_000385055.1 of gamma proteobacterium SCGC AAA168-P09. Lineage (GTDB taxonomy): Bacteria > Pseudomonadota > Gammaproteobacteria > Magnimaribacterales > D2472 > SCGC-AAA076-P13. The sequence continues at coordinate 291,077 of ARRL01000001.1, read as the reverse complement.
TGTATTCATCAAGAGGTTGAGTTTTTGCATAACCACTTCTAGAAACTGTAAGAACTCTCATCTCCTCAGGTATCAGATCTTCATTAGTGATACCTCTTCTAGTATCATTTATAAGTGTTCTTCTTTCATCACCAAAATTAGATTTAACTTCCTCAAGCTCATCTATCATTAGATTTTTGAGGGTTTCTTTATCATCTAATATTTTTTGAAGATCGATTATCTTTGATACTATTTCTGAAAACTCACCACTTAGATTATCTTGTTCTAAGCCAGTTAATCTTCCTAACCTTAGCTCTAAGATTGCTTTTGCTTGATCTGAGGAGAGCTTGTATTTTTTTCCATTAATACCAAGATCTTTGCTAAGACCTTTGGGCTTGCATGCATCATTACCAACTTTTTTCAAAATAGCTTCCACAGGCCCAGCTTTCCAAACTTTTTTACATAAAGCTTCGGCAGCTAATTTTGGATCTTTTGATTTTTTAATAATTGTTATAACTTCATCGATATTTGCTATTGCGACCATTAAACCTTCAACAATATGACCTCTATCTTTAGCTTTCTTAAGATCATACTTAGTCCTTTTGGTAATAATATCTTTTCTGTGTTTAACAAATGCTTCAAGCATCTCTTTGAGGTTGACTTCTTTTGGCTGTCCATCAACTAAAACAGTGAAATTAATTCCAAACGATTGCTCTAGTTGAGTTTGTGCAAAAAGATTATTTTCTAAAACTTCTACCGAATCTCCTTTTCTAACTTCTATAACAACTCTTAGCCCATCTTTATCAGACTCATCTCTTATTTCTGTTATGCCCTCTATTTTTTTATCCTTAACAAGTTCAGCAATTTTCTCAAGCATTCTTGCTTTGTTAACCATGAAAGGAATTTCATTAATAATTAGAGATTGTTTACCTGATTTTTCATCTTCTTCAATAGAGGTATTTGACCTAGTATGAATAATACCTCTTCCAGTTTTATATGCCTCATATATACCAGCCCTTCCATCAATGGTTCCACCTGTGGGGAAGTCTGGTCCAGAAATGTCTTTAATTAGGTCATCTATAGACAACTTTGGATTATTAATTAAATTTATGCTGGCATTTATAACTTCTGTTAGATTATGTGGAGGAATATTTGTTGCCATCCCAACAGCAATTCCTGATGAACCATTCACCAAAAGATTTGGGATCTTTGTAGGCAGAACATCTGGAATAAATTCACTTCCATCGTAATTTGGAGAATAAGAGACTGTTTCCTTCTCAATATCTCCATACATTTGATCAGTAATTTTAGCCATTCTAACTTCTGTATATCTCATAGCAGCAGGAGGATCGCCATCAATAGATCCAAAATTTCCTTGACCCTCAACAATTGGATATCTCATTGAAAAATCTTGCGCCATTCTGACCATGGCATCATAAACAGCACTGTCTCCGTGAGGATGATATTTACCGATAACATCACCAACAACCCTTGCAGATTTTTTATAAGGTTTGTTATATGAATTTTTAAGATCATACATCGCATATAAAATTCTTCTATGTACTGGTTTTAAACCATCTCTAATATCTGGTAGTGCCCGTCCGTGAATAACACTTAATGCATAACTTAGATAGGATTGCTTGAGCTCATCCTCGATATTTACTGATATTATTTCTTTTGCGAAGTCACTCATATGCTATGGATTTTTGAAGTAAAAATTGGTCCTTAATTTAAGGATTATTTTAGCATATTTTGACTAGATATTAGTCTTTAAATTCAGAAACTAGACCACCAATTGATTCCCGGGCATCACCAAATAACATCCTGGTATTTTGTTTAAAAAATAAAGGATTTTGCACGCCTGCAAATCCTGCAGACATTGATCTTTTTAGAACAAATACTGTTTTTGCATTATGCACTTCAATAATTGGCATGCCATAAATTGGGCTTCCGGGCTCCTCTGTTGCCGATGGATTTACAACATCATTAGCACCTATTNCAACTGCGACATCAACTGAATCCATTATAGGGTTAATGTCATCAGGCTCAGCCAGAACATCATAAGGAACATTAGCTTCAGCTAGAAGAACATTCATATGACCTGGCATTCTTCCAGCTACAGGATGGATCCCATATTTAACTTCAGTTCCATTTTCTTCCAGTAATTCACCCAGTTCTCTAACAACATGTTGAGCTTGAGCAACAGCCATACCATACCCAGGAATAATTAAGACTGAACTTGCGCTCTCTAGAATTAAATAAGCATCAGAAACGCTTATAGGGCTAACATCACCCTGATCTTCAGATGATGAACTTTTAGAAGAAGAGCTTGCATAACCAACAAATAAAATATTATTTATAGATCTGTTCATTGCTTTTGCCATTATTACAGTCAAAATAAGACCGCTTGCGCCAACAAGAGATCCAGCAACAATTAAGACATTATTTAATAAGAGTAGGCCAGCAAAAGCCGCTGCGATTCCTGAAAAGGAATTTAGTAAAGAAATTACAACTGGCATATCTCCACCGCCAATTGGAAGAACAAAACCAATACCTCCCAAAAGAGTCAAAACTAGCAATATAGTAAAAAAATCAAAGCTTGTAGCTATGAAAGGAGTTACGAATATTGAATATAGTAAAAAGGCTAATGAAATATAAAAAATAGTAGTGAATATTTTTGTAATTATTGAAGTTTTTGCTATTTTTATCTTCTCAGACAATTTTGCATAAGCAACAAGACTTCCTGTAAAAGTTACGCCGCCAATATATAAAGTTATCATTACCAAAATATGTTGGAATAAATTATCTGGTACAGAATTAAACTCAGACCAAGCAATCAAGAAGGTAGCCAAGCCACCGAAGCCATTAAATAAGGCAACCATTTCAGGTATGGAAGTCATTTTCACTTTTAAAGCTATTGTTGAGCCAATAACAGCACCAAGTGCTATGCCTCCAATCAAGACCATTGGGTTAACTATATCCACTACCGTTACTGAAACAGCAATAAACATTGCTAAGGCTGATAAAAAGTTACCTTTTACTGCAGTATCTTCTTTACCTAGCATTTTTATACCAGAAATGAACAAAATAGATGCAACAACGTATGTGATGTTTTGAATCGCAGTTATGTCGTTAAAAATATCCATACTTATTTCTTCTTAAACATTTTTAACATTCTGTTTGTAACTAGATAACCACCAAAAACATTTATTGAAGCAAAAAGAACAGCTAAAAAAGCGATAGAGCTCTGAAGGTTAGAGTCTGTTGATAAGACTAATGCTCCAACTAAGGCAATGCCAGATATAGCATTTGCTCCAGACATTAAAGGTGTGTGAAGAGTGCTTGGTACTTTTGATATCAACTCTAAACCTAAGTAAATAGATAATATTAGAACGAACCCTAGTAAAGTATATATCTCCATATTATTGAAACCTCTCGTTAAGTATCTTTCCATCAAATACAATTACGCTACTTTTTACAATTTCGTCTTCAAAATTAAAATTAATAACACTTTCTTCTTTGTTATAAAAATCTGTTATCCAGTGATTGTAATTATTGGATAAAGCTAAAGAAGCATGATTAGAAACAGAAGAAGCTAAATTAGATATGCCAATAATCTTTACACCATTGTTAATTACAACTTCATCAGCAATAGATCCTTCAACATTTCCTCCTGATTCAACTGCCATATCAAAAATTACACTGCCTGGTTTCATTTTTTTAATAGTATTGTCATCTATTAATTGAGGAGCTGGCCTGCCAAATAGTTGAGCAGTCGTAATTACAATATCAGATCTTGCACATACATCAGATTGAAGATCTTTTTGTTTTTGAACTTGCTCAGGGGTTAATTCTTTTGCATAACCTTGATCAGTCTGGCCCGTTTCTCCTAAATCAATTTTTACAAATTTAGCTCCGAGAGAGTTTACTTGTTCTTCAACAACATCTCTTGTATCAAAAGCATCTACTCTTGCTCCCAGTCTTTTGGCTGTTGCAATTGCCTGAAGGCCTGCAACCCCAACACCAATAACAAATACTCTAGCTGGCTTTAATGTTCCAGCAGCTGTCATCATCATTGGTAAAGCTGTTGAAAGATGCTTAGCTGATTCAATCACAGCAGCATATCCAGCTAAATTTGCCTGCGAACTTAAGACATCCATTTTTTGCGCTCTAGTGATTCTTGGGATAAATTCCATACTTACTAAATTAATTTTTCTATCTGCGCAAGCATTTATTAATTCTTGATTACTAAATGGATTAACCATGCCAATTAATGATGCGCCTGGTTGCATCAAAGATAATTCTTCAAGTTGCAAAGGCTGGTTTGTAATTAAAAGATTAGACTTTGAAATACACTCTGAACGAGATGCTCCTTTTAAACCTAATTCTTCAAACTCTTGATCGTATGTATTAATTCCGCTACCTATATCTTTTTCAAATAAAATGTCTGCGCCAGTATTAATTAACGCTGTGACTGTATCAATGTGGATAGGAGATCTTTGATCTTTTGGGTCATTAGATTTTAATGCTGAAATGATCACTTTAAATTAATGTTTGTATTTGTAATGAAGTAAAGCCCAATAGAAATAAAAAGTCAATTTAATTACAAAACGTATATATCTATTGATTTGTATAACATATATAAATGTAGTTTTACTACATAAAATTAGTTTGTTGGGCTATGTTTAAATCTACATATAACATGTAAAATTGCCCAATGAATATTGATCAACAGGAAGTTCAGAAATTTTCAGAACTTGCAGAAAAATGGTGGGATAAGTCTGGAGACTTTAAACCTCTTCATGTAATAAACCCTTTGAGAGCAAATTATATTGCAAGCAAAGTTGATCTTACCGGAAAGAAAATTCTAGATGTTGGGTGTGGCGGAGGAATTCTGGCTGAAGCTTTGAGCGACGCTGGAGCAATTGTTACAGGAATTGATGCAGCTGGTCCTGGAATAGAGATAGCCAAACTTCATGCACAAGATAATAATAAATCTATTAATTATATGGAATCGACAGCTGAAGACTTGCTGAATAGCTCGGAAGAAAAATTTGATATTGTTACTTGTTTAGAGGTTTTAGAACATGTTCCAGACCCTGAATTATTAGTGCGTACATGCATCAATCTTTTAAAGTCAGAAGGAGATTTATTTTTATCAACTATAAACAAAAATCCAAGGTCATGGATAACAGCAATTGTTGGTGCTGAGTATATATTTAATATTCTTCCAAAAGGAACTCATGAATTTAATAAATTTATCAAACCCTCTTCCCTTGGATCTTTTATTAGAAGAGGGTCTGCAGAATTAATAGAGTCAAAAGGAATGTTTTATAACCCAATCACACACAAAGCTCATCTGAATAATGATTTAGGTGTAAATTATTTAATGTATGCCAAAAAGTCTTAATACGAAATTAGTCTTATTTGATCTAGATGGCACTCTTGTTGATACCGCTCCAGATTTTGTAATATCTCTAAATAATATTCTTAAAAAATATGGTAGAGATGTTTTAGATTTTGATCGTATTAGGTCTTTTGTTTCAGAAGGCTCTGCCAAATTCACAGAAATTGGTTTTGAAATTACTCAAGGTGATCCAAATTTCCAGACACATAGAAACGAATTCTTACAAGAGTATAAAAATAATTTAATAAATAAATCTGTAGTATTTGATGGGATAGATTCAGTTATAAATTATTTGAAAGACTCTGATATTGCTTTTGGAATCGTAACCAATAAGCCATATGACTATGCACTCCCGCTTGTAAGTTATTTCAAAGAATTGTCAGACTCAAAAGTATTGATATGCCCTGATCATCTAAAAGAGAGCAAACCTAGTCCAGAGGGGATTTTGTTAGCATGTAAAAAAATTGGAGTGAGTCCAAGCCACACAGTCTATGTAGGAGATCATCCAAATGATTTAATAGCTGGAAAAAGAGCAGGCACAAAAACCATTGGTTGTTTATATGGCTACAGCTTATCCAAAGATAAAAATTATAAAGACTCAGTTATTGTTAAAGAGGCCTCTCAAATAATTGACGCACTAAAAAGCATATGAAGATAAAAAATTCTTATGAAAAAAATTTTTTAGCTGAAAAAAATATATTAATTACTGGAGCATCAAAAGGTATTGGCAGAGAAGTTGCTATGTCTTTAAGTAAATATGGTGCAAATGTAGTTTTATTAGCTAGAGATGAAAATAATTTAGATGCTCTCTACGACGAAATTGTAAATACTCACAAGACATCTCCAATGATTATTAAATGTGATCTTAATGATTTAGATGAGAATAAAGCGCAAGAAATAGCAAATGTTTTATCTGAAAATATTTCATGTTTGGATGGATTAATACATAACGCAGCTATATTGGGAAAAATGGCTTCGATGATTGATTATGACCTGATTACCTGGAATAAAGTAATACAAACAAATCTTACAAGCTCATATTTATTAACTAAATTTCTTTCACCAATGATGGAGCAATCAACAAACCCAAGAATAATATTTACATCATCTGGGGTAGTAAAAAAAGGCAGAGCTTTTTGGGGTGCGTATGCTGTATCCAAAACAGCAATCAAATCTATGTCTGAAATATTGCAAGATGAATTAGAGCCTATCTCAAATATTAAAGTTTTCAATTTTGATCCAGGAGCAACACGAACCTCTATGAGAGCTTTTGCCTATCCAGCAGAGGACCCCGAGTCTCTGAAAAATGCATCATCATTAATCGATTATTATTTATGGATGTTGTCTGATTTTAGCAATCATACTAACAATAGATATATTGAATTTAATCAAGATTAGTGCTTAGACTCTGCCATAGGTATAGGCATAAATATGTTTTATATGGTGAATAATCTTCACCCATATATTTACTATCCTTAAAAAAATATAATGCTCCTTTTTTTACTCCAAGATCCCCACTTAAGTATGTATCTGAGTGGCCCAAATAAAACATTTTAATAATGCCCAAAGTCCATGGGCCAATACCTTTTATTTTTAAAAAAAATTCAGACAATTCCTGGTCTTGCATTGTTTGTAATGTCCTCTTAGACGTTAATTGCAGTTCCTCATTATTTATAACTCCATGTATGTATTTTGCTTTTGGTCTAGATAGGCCGCAATTAGCCAAAGCCTTTAATGAAATATTATTATTTTTATTTTCTAAAAAAATCTCAACTTTTTTCCAAATAGATCTTGCTGCGCTTACTGAAACCTGTTGCCCAATTATTGTTTTAATAATAAAAAATTGAAGGCTGATGTCTTTATTAAGACGTGAATCAATATTTATTATTTTAGTCGTCTTTAAATAGTTATAAAATTCTTTATGTTTATTTTGTTTAGAAATTTTTAGAAAGAGTTTATGGACTTGTGTTGATTTAGAATCATTTGCCATAATTTTTTAATTCACTTATTTCCTTTTGAGTTAACTCTATTGTTTTACCTTTTTTTAAAGTTGAAGGTAAAAAGATAGGACCAAACCGAGTTCTCTTTAGTCTGCTCACCTCAAGATCTAGAGATTGAAAAATCTTTCTAACTTCCCTATTTTTACCGCTTACCAAGCATACTGAAAACCATTGATTGCTTCCGACTTTTTCTCCTTCTACCACATCGGTAAACTGATGCTTTTCACCATCAATAATAATACCCTTCAGCATTTCATTTTTTTTCTCAATTGAAAAATTGCCTCTCGCTCTAACCAAATACTCTCTATCGATTGTGTTAGATGGATGCATACAATAGTTTGCAAAGCTTCCATCATTAGTAAATAACATAAGCCCTGAGGTGTTGATATCAAGTCTGCCTATTGATATCCAATTTCTTTGATTAGCATAGTTAGGCAAGTAATCATAAACGATTGGAATTTTTTTCTCTCTAGCTGTTGATGATAAAACGCCTTCTGGTTTATTAAGAGCAATAAGCTTGATATCTACCTCTTTTAGTTCAATAACTTTATTATCAAACTCAACTACATCTTCATTAGAAACTTTTGTACCAAGTTTTGCTACATTTCCATTTACTGTAACCCTTCCTTCCTTAATAAAATTTTCGCAACCTCTTCTTGATCCAATACCTGCTTGGGCTAAAAATTTTTGAAGCCTTTCTGACATTTAAATAAAAGAGCTAGATTGCTTGTGACATGGATTGATCTTCCATAGAAACGTCTTTAGTTTCAACAGACTCTGGTAAATCTGGAAGGTCTGATAAATTCTTCATGTTTAAATCATCTAGAAATTCTTTTGTTGTTGAGTAAAGCGCAGGTCTTCCAGGAGCATCTTTGAAACCTGATACTTTTATCCAATTTCTTTCAAGTAAAGATCTTATGCTTTGCGTGCTAACACTTACTCCTCTTATATCTTCGATATCGCCTCTGGTAACAGGTTGTTTATATGCAATAATAGATATAGTTTCCATAAGAGCCTTTGAAATTCTAGGAGTTTTCTCATTCCATAAATGAGTAAGGGCTGGACTGAAAGCAGATTTAATTTGAAGCCTATAACCGGATGCTATTTCAGAAATTTCAAGAGATGATTCTATATATCTCATTTCAAGTTCGTTTAAACATTTCTTAATATCTGATAATTCAGCAACGAGGCCTTCTAATTCTAATAAACTTCTTATTTCAGATATTCTTAATGGTCGTCCCGCTCCAAATAACAAAGCTTCTACTGTATTAATTAATTTAATATTCAACTTATTGCTCCAGTTTTAGATTTAAGAAAAATTTCTTCAGTTTTGTTTTGAATCAATTCAACATGGCCATCTTTTGCTAGCTCTAGTGATGCTAAAAATGTAACTACAACACCATGCCTACCCTCTGATTTTCTTAGAGTCTTTGAAAAACTAATGATATTTCTCTTAGATAAGATATCGAGGATTATCTGAATTCTTTCTTGAGTTGATAGTTCCTCAAAGTCAATTTGATGATTTAATTTTAAATCTGGTCTATTTTTTATTTCATGATAAATTGCAATTAGTTCATCTTTTGTAATTTGAAAATCTTTTTTTTCAATTTTTAAATCTGGTAATTTTGCTGAAGCAGTGAAAAAATCTCTATCAATTCTTGGTAAAATAGCTAATTTTTCAGAGGCACTTTTATATCTTTGATATTCTTGAAGCCTTTTAATTAACGCGGATTTAGGATCTTCTTCTTCTTCTTCATGAGTTTCTTGCGGCAGCATCATTCTTGATTTTATTTCTGCTAATGTAGCAGCCATAACTAGATATTCTGCCGCTAATTCAAATTGCAAGGCATCCATTAAATTAATGTATTCTATATATTGATCTGTAATGTTTGAGACATCTAAGTCTAGAATATTAATATTCTCTTTTTTAATTAAATACAAAAGCAGGTCCATTGGGCCTGAAAAAGTCTCTAAACAAAGCTCTAAAGCGTTTGGAGGTATAAATAAATCATCTGGAATTACTTCGTAGGGCTGTCCCATGACAGTTGGAAACTCTAATTGTGTTTGAGTAGTATTTTGCATGATAAACACTACATAGTGTAAGGTTTAGTGCCTATTAATACAACATATTGTGTATTTATAAGTTTAGTTAATTTTTAATTAGTATTGTAAAAATAAATACTTATTAATTTATTTTCTATAACCTCTACTAATTTTATTTGATTCATTTAATATTAGGGGCTCAAATAAGAAATAATGACAAAAAATGAATTACTCAACCGATAATACAAGAATTATTGATAGGCAAAAAGTTCCAGCTCCATATGAGCTAGTTAATAAACATCCCATCAATGATAATATTTCAAAACTTGTATACGGAACAAGGCAAGAAATAAGTCAAATTCTTCATGACAAAGATGATCGTGTACTTGTTGTTGTAGGCCCATGCTCAATTCACGACCCTGAAAGCGCTATTGAATATGGAAAAAAACTAATAGAACAAAACACTCGCTTTAAAGAAAACCTATTGATTGTAATGAGAGTTTACTTTGAAAAACCTAGAACTACTGTTGGTTGGAAAGGATTAATTAATGATCCTGATTTAAATGAAAGCTATCAGATTGGAAAAGGTGTCGAGATGGCTAGAAAACTATTGATAGATTTAGCAAACTTAAATCTACCTGCTGGTACTGAATTTTTAGATCCCATTTCTCCTCAATATATTACGGATATTATTTCATGGGGTGCAATTGGTGCTAGAACAGCAGAAAGTCAAATCCATAGAGAATTAGCATCAGGATTATCATGCCCTATTGGAATTAAAAATGCTACAAATGGAGGATTGAAAGCAGCTATTGATGGTATCCAAGCAGCAAATCATTCTCATGTATTTCTTGGAGCAACAAAAGAATCTGATATTGCCATGCTAAAGACTGCTGGAAATAATGATACGCATATAATTCTTAGGGGTGGTAAAGAGCCGAATTATGATAAAGATTCAATAAATGAAACATTGACTGCTTTGCGAGAGGCTGAAGTTAATGAATCTATTATGATTGATGCTAGCCACGGTAATAGTCAAAAACAATACAAAAGACAGCTTCCTGTTATAGAAGAAATATCCGAACAGATATCCAATGGTAACAAAAGTATTAAGGGAGTTATGATAGAAAGTCACTTAGTTGAAGGTAATCAAAAAATTTCTGACAATCTTACATATGGTCAAAGCATTACTGATGCCTGTATTGGCTGGGAAGATACAGTCTCATGCCTACAAAACCTTAGCAATGCTGTTGAGAAAAGGAGAGGTTCATAGTAGATTGAAAGATAATGATAATATCTCATTTTCTAAAGAGGTTGCAGAAACACTTGGAATCGAGTCAGCAATTATTCTTGAGTTCTGTAAATCAAAAAGAATCAATTTCTCTAACAACATTAATGATCTTGTTTTCTTAATTAAAAAAGAATTCCCTTTTATAGATTCTAATATTGCTGAATTAAGTATTAATAAATTAGTCGGCTATAAACTCATTACTAATTCCGATAATGTAAAAAAAACTTCAAATTACCGCATTCAATCTCCAGCTCAAAATAATACTTATAAAACAAAAATTGATCCAAGCTGGATGCCCTCAAAAGAAGCATTAGAAATATTAAAAATGAGTCAAGTCTCAGAGGAGTTTCATCAAAATAAACTTAGAGAATTTAAGTTATATTGGCAAGAACGAGGTCAAGAAAGGAATAATTGGAATACATCTTTTATTGACTACATAAGAAGAGAGTGGGCTAAAGATCAAAGCTCTAATAAAGGATTACCCTTTTCAATTAATTCAGACTGGGTTCCAAGCGAAGACGTCTATGATATTCTTGAATTGTCTGATATTTCAAAAGAATCATCATTAAAGTATTTAAGTGAGTTTATACTATATTGGAAAGAAAATGGTTCAGCCTTTTCTACATGGAACTCTAAATTTATAGAGCATGTAAAAAGAAGGCATATAGGAAACCAAAGAATAGATCATGAAGAAAATAAAAAACATATTGAACCAGGAAAATATTCAAAAGATTTCTCATCAAGAAAGAGTGACTCCTCTTGGGCATCAGAAATTAAATTCGAATAAAGAAGAATTTATTGAATCTATAGATGGTTTATTTTTAAAGCTTGAATTAGCTTATCATTATCAGTTTTACAAAGTCTTTGGTACTGATGACAGGTTAAATGAGGGTAAGAAGCTATGGGCTATGAGTTTAAAATCTTTCTCAGCTGAAACAATATTAAAAGCTATCGAAAGTGTTATTGGCTCACAGTCATACTTACCAACTTTAACAGACCTAGTTAAGGCTTGTTCAGAAATTAATAGTCATGATGGCTTTCCATCAGTTGAAGAGGCCTATATTGAAGCAAGGAAGTCTTTTTCTCCAAGAGCTGAATATCCGTGGAGCCATCCAATTGTTTACTTTGCAGGCAAGAAAATTGGTTGGAATTTTTTAGATGAAAGAGATAGCAAAGAATTATTTTTTTCATTTAAAAAAATATTCAACAAGTTTAAGGTTAAGGCCTTAAATGGAACTGAGTTTAAAATTGAACTTCTTGCAGATAGTAAATCGCCATCAACCCCTATGAATAGGAAGCTTTTTGAAACTTTGCGTAAAAAGCACAACGTATAATTCAAAATTGAACTTCTAAGGAATAAGTTTTGTCGTACTGTAGGTGCTAAAATATATATATGACTAAAAATATTAGAATTTCTTTATACATATTCATTCCAATTTTATTGTGGATGATTTCTGGATTATTCGTAAAAGATGCAGTTAAAAATGAAGTTCCAAAAAATGATCTTTTTAGAGTTGGAACACTTTTAAGTGAAGCTGTTTCGTATCAGCCAACAATAAAATTAAAAGCAACCTCAAGATCAGAAGCTAGAGTGGATGTAAGAGCTAAAACCTCAGGAGAGGTTGTTAAAATAGGTTCAACTCAGGGAAATTTTGTTGAAAAAGATTCAATATTATGTAGCTTAGGGGTTGTAGAATTAAACAGAACAGAGGTGAAAGCACCTTTTTCAGGTTTTATAGAGCAAATTGTAAAACCAGGTAATTTTTTAGAAAGAGGTCAAGTTTGTGCAACAATTATCCAACTAAATCCAATAATTTTTGTTGCTGAAGTTCCTGAATTTAATATAAATAAAGTTGAGACTGGTCAAGATGTAGATATAAGGCTTGTTACTGGTGAATTTATAAATGGTAAATTAACTTTTGTTTCTAAAAGTGCTTCTCCTTCAACCAGAACATTTAAAGTAGAATCGCAAATAGAAAATAAAAATGGCTTAGTTCGTGATGGCATAACTGCTGAAATGACAATTAAAACAAAACTAGTTATGGCTCATAAAATTTCACCATCGATATTACTTTTGAATGATGAGGGTAAAATTGGAATTAGGTCCGTTGAAAACGATATAGTTAAGTTCCATAACATAACTATTCTAGAAGATTCCGAATCTGGTCTTTGGATCACTGGTATTCCAAAAGAACTTGAATTAATTGTTCAAGGGCAAGGTTTTGTTGAAGATGGCCAAAAAGTTTTAATTAATAAACTATGACAAGTATTGTAGATTTTGCTTTATCTAAAGCAAAAACAACATTGTTGATTGCCTTCATGGTAATTATTGCAGGCTCTTATGCAAGACAAGAAATATCCATTGCAGCATCACCAAATGTTCAACTGCCCTTCATAAGTGTCTCAGTTTATTTAGATGGAGCATCTCCAAGCGACACATCAAGACTAATAGCTAAACCTCTTGAAAATAGACTAATGACAGTTCCTGGAATTAAAAGCATAAGCTCCAGGAGTACACTAAGTTTTGCAAGAATATTTCTTGAATTTGAAGTTGGTTATGATATGGATCAAGCCCTTGTAGATATCAAGCAAACCGTTGAAGAAACAAAATACGAATTGCCAAGGGAGGCTGAAGATCCTCAAATATCTGAGTATTCAGAAGCAAGTTTTCCAGTAATGAATATCAGCATTGTTGGTAATGGGTCTATTAGGCAAAAAATATTTTATGCGAAAGAGTTAAAAGATAAGGTTGAGAGCTTAGAGGAGATTTTGCAAGCTAATCTATCTGGAGCACCTGAAGAAGTTCTTGAAGGAGTTATTAATAAATCAAGGATGGAATCATATGAAGTCACTCTTAGTGATATATATTATTCTGTTTCTAATAATAATCTTATTATCCCTGGTGGCACACAGGATACAGGAAAAGGTAGCTTTAATATTGAGGTGCCAAGCATCATTGAATCAGCTCAAGATGTATACTCCATACCGATAAAAGTTACTCAAGATGCAATTGTAACTTTGGGTGATATTGCAGATATCAAAAGAACATTTAAAGACTTTATATCATATGCAAGAATTAATGGGCAAGATGCTGTAACTCTAGAAGTCCAACTTAGAGTTGGAGCAAATTCAATAGACGCCTCATATGCAATTAAGAATATTCTAAGTGAATATGAAAAAAATCTTCCAGAAAATTTAGAAATATTAGTCTCTCAAGACGACACTCTTTATTCCATTGATATGGTAAAAGAACTAAATGGAAATATTATAGCTGCAGTGGTTCTCATTATGGTTCTCGTAATAGCAAGTATGGGTTTTAGGGTTTCAATGCTTGTAGGGCTATCAATCCCCTTTTGTTTCTTATTTACTTATCTAATTTTCTTTTCTCTTGGAATGGAGATAAATTTTCTTGTAATGATGGGATTGCTTCTTGGTATGGGTATGTTGATTGATGGCGCAATAGTAATTACTGAATACGCTGATAAAAAAATTGGAGAAGGCCTTTCAAGATCAGAAGGTTATAAAATGGCATCGAAGAGAATGTTTTATCCCATTTTAGCATCTACTGGAACAACTATGGCTGCCTTTATTCCTGTAATGTTATGGCCGGGGTTTACAGGCCAATTTATGCGATATCTTCCTATAACAGTTTTTACAGTCTTATTGGGATCTCTAATATATTCGTTAATTATGATTCCTGTATTAGGATCCTATCTTGGTCAACAAGATTCAGCTCTAAATAAGGAAGAAGGAAGAGAATCTATATTTAAGAAATTAACTGAACTGTATGGAAAAAGAATTGCAAAATTTGTTAAAAATCCGATTGAAACTTGTTTAGCAGTGGTCTCAGTATTGTTAATAATAATTATGAGTTACTCATATTTTGGAAAAGGGACAATTTATTTTGCCTTAGTTGATCCAGTGGAAGCTAATGTAACTATTAAAGCTCGAGGTAATTATTCTGCATTAGAGACTAAAAAGCTTGTTGAACAGGTTGAGGAAAGGTTCTTGGAAGTGCCTGGACTTAATAGTGTTTACCTGAGAGCTGGTAGCGAATGGTGGAATACAGAAGCAGATAAAATTGGTGGTGGCTTTGTAGAGGTTGCGCCAGCGGCTCAGAGAGAAATATCTGGATTGCAAATAATGGAACTCTTAAATAAATCAGTAAATGATTTACCAGGTATATTTGTTGAAATTGCTCCTGATCTAGGCGGTCCTTCTTTTGACAATCCGATTGAGTTAGATCTTTATGGCGACAGTGAAAATGATGTTAATGCTGCTGCAGATATCATTGAAACTTATATAAGAAATAATATAAATGGTCTCAAAAATATCACCTCATCTAAGTCATATCCATCCGTGGAATGGAGTGTTGAAGTAGATAAACAAAAAGCAGCTCAGCTAGGTGTAAGTGTTGCTGATGTTGGCGCATTAGTTCAAATGCTCACAAATGGATTTAAGGTTGGAGAATATAGACCGGACGATTCAAGAGATGAGGTAGAAATTAGAGCTAGATTTCCTGAATCTGATAGAACAATAACCGGAATACAAAACTTAAATGTAACAACTCTCAAAGGTTTGGTTCCTGTGAGTTCTTTTATATCAGTGATACCTAAAGAAAACAGACAATCTGTAAATAGAAAAGATGGTAAATTTACACAATCAATTGGTGCTGCAACCATAGATGAGTCTCAAGTTTCAGATAAAGTAAAAGAGATTAATACTTGGTTGGAGTCTGCCGACCTTGAGAAAGGGGTCACATATAAATTTACTGGAATGGCAGAAGAAACAGAAGATGTAAATAATTTTATGATAGCTGCAGGCATTATGGCCGTATTTATTATGCTGCTAATGCTTTTAACTCAATTTAACAGCTTTTATCAGTCATTTATAATTCTTACATCAGTAACAATTTCTTTTGTTGGTGTTCTGTTGGGTTTATTAATAACTGGAAAACCATTTAGTACAACTATGACAGGTTTATCTATAGTCACATTGGCTGGCATTGTAGTTAATAATAATATTGTTCTCATTGATACATTTAATAAATTAAGGTTAGAATCGCCTCACTTAGATCAATCCACTCATATTATCAATGCTTGCAAACAAAGACTTAGACCCATATTGCTAACATCATTAACAACTATTTTTGGTTTATTGCCTCTGGCTATGGGAGTAAGTCTCGACATTATTTCTAGAGATATAGCTATTGGAGGTCCTATTGTTGATTGGTGGTCTAATCTAGCTGTATCTATTGTTTTTGGTTTAGCCTTCAGCACTTTTATAACTTTGATTTTAACTCCTGCAATATTGGCATTACCATATGCATTAAGAAAAGATTTTAAAAAGTTTTTAAAAACAACTGATTAATAAATTACAATAAACTATGTCTAATTCAAATAAAAAAATTGATTTTGAGTCTTCTTTAAAAGAGCTTGAATCGATTGTTGCAAAACTAGAGGATGAGAATATTAATTTAGAAGATTCAGTAAAGTCCTTTGAGGCGGGAATAAATCTTGTTAAAGAGTGTCAAAAACAACTCGAAAAAGCTGAACTTAAAGTCAAAGAGTTGCTTGATGATGGATCATCTCAAGAATTAGATAACTCATAAACTCTCCATGCATCCTGAATTCTTATCACAAGTCAAAGAACTTGTAATAAATAAGATTAGGGTTTCTATTGGAAAATCTAACTTAATTGAAGAAGTAATGTCTTATTCAGCATTAGCTGAAAGCAAAATGATACGGGCGGGTTTAGTTTTTGCTTCTTCTCGCACCAACAAAAATCTTCATGAAGATAGTGTTATTACTTTAGCTTCAGCTGTGGAGTTAATGCATACATATTCTCTAATACATGACGATCTCCCATGTATGGATGATGATAATCTTAGAAGAAATCAACCATCAAGTCATATTAAATATGGGGAAGCTAATGCGGTTTTATCTGGGGATGCCCTTCAGGCTTTAGCATATGAAATCATTGTTAATGATCTACGTATGAATCCTGGTGAGAAAGTTAAAACTATTAAAATTTTATCTAAAGCATGTGGTAAAAATGGAATGGTTTATGGTCAATATCTTGATATTCAGAATGAAAATAATAAAGATGTTGATAAAGATATGCTTGATCAAATTCATAATCTTAAGACTGGCAAGTTAATTGAGTGCTCTGTGATGCTTGGTCAAATTGGAAGTGATATAAAAATCGATTTATTTAAAGAATTTGCAAGTCATATAGGCTTAGCTTTTCAGATCACTGATGACATTTTAGATGTAACGCAAACAGAAGAAGTTTTAGGAAAAAATAAAAATTCTGATATTAAGAATAATAAAATTACTTATGTTGATGTCCTAGGGCTGGATGGCGCTAAAGAAAAAGCTAAAGAGTTAACAGAGCTATCCCTTGATACATTAGATAGAATTGATATTTCAGGAAAAGATAAACTAAAAAACATAGCTAAATATTTAATTAGTAGGCAAAACTAATGAAAATTTTTAAGAAAATTCCTAAAGAAAAACCATTAACACCAGTTCTAGACAGAGTTAATTATCCTGCTGATATAAGATCTTTTTCAGTTTCTGAATTAGAAAATCTTTCAAATGAGTTAAGAGAGTTCTTATTATATTCAGTTGGTCAAAGTGGAGGTCATCTTGGTGGAGGTTTGGGAGTAGTTGAGCTTACAATAGCTTTGCATTATTTATTTAATACTCCTTATGATAATTTGGTTTGGGATGTTGGCCATCAAGCTTACCCCCATAAAATACTTACTGGCAGAAAAAATCAAATTCAATCTATTAGGCATAAAGATGGTCTTGCGCCCTTCCCGGCTATAAATGAAAGTAAATATGATGCATTTGGTGTCGGGCATTCAAGTACTTCCATAAGTGCTATATTGGGAATGGTAATGGCATCAAAAGAAACCATGCCTGATAAAAAACATATTGCTATAATTGGTGATGGCGCTATGACAGCGGGCATGGCTTTTGAAGCCTTAAGTCATGGAGGTCATCTTAAGCCCAATATGCTTGTTATTCTTAATGATAATGACATGTCAATATCAGAGAATATTGGAGGTCTTTCAAACTATTTCTCCAGAATTTGGGCTTCAAAAATATATAAAGGAATTAAAAAAAGTGGTGCAAGCGCTCTAAAACCTCTACCTCAGGCATATCATTTAGCAAGAAAGGTAGAAACTCAAATGAAGGCTATGGTTGCTCCTGGTTCTATTTTTGAAGAGTTGGGATTTAATTATATTGGTCCCATAGACGGTCATAACATAAAAGAAATGCTTGAAGTGATTGGTAATTTGAAAGATTTTGATGGGCCTCAATTCTTACATGTTATTACAAAAAAGGGTGCTGGGCTGGATGCTGCTGAAGCAGATAGAATTGGATTTCATGCAATTGGAAAAATAAATAGTATTAAATCAGACTCTACCCCAAAACCTAAATATCAAGATATTTTTAGTGACTGGATTGTTGATATGGCAGAGGTTGATGCAAACTTATTCGCCATAACACCTGCCATGAGAGAAGGTTCAGGACTTGTAGAATTTAGTAAAAAATTTCCTGAGAGATACTTTGATGTGGCTATAGCAGAACAGCATTCGGTAACCTTTGCCGCTGGACTGGCAAAAGAAAATAAAAAACCTGTTGTTGCAATTTATTCTACATTCTTGCAAAGAGCCTATGACCAACTTATTCATGACGTTGCTGTTCAAAACCTTGATGTTACTTTCGCTTTAGATAGAGCTGGTCTAGTTGGTGAAGATGGTCCTACTCATTCTGGAAATTATGATATTGCCTATTTAAGATGTATCCCAAATATAATTTTAATGACGCCTTCTGATGAAAATGAAACTAGATTATTATTAACAACTGCATATAAATATAAGGGACCAGCTGCAGTAAGATATCCAAGAGGTACTGGACCAAATTCTACAGTTAAATTTGCCTTAGAGCCCTTAGAAATTGGAAAAGCTAAACTAGTCAGAGAAGGTAAGTCAAATATCATTTTTCTAAATTTTGGCGCTCTTCTTGATGAAGCAGAAATAGTCTCAAAAGAAATGGATATGACTTTGATTGATATGCGATTTGTGAAGCCATTAGATGAGGACATGCTTCATAAATATCTTAATAATGCTGATATGTTTGTTTCTCTTGAAGATGGTTCAATATCAGGGGGAGCAGGAAGTGCGGTCCAAGAATATTGTGGAAGAAATAATATAATAATTAAATCACTCTTATTTGGAATCCCTGATGAATTTATTGATCATGCGTCTAGAGAAGAAATGCTTGACCAAGTTGGGCTGAGTGCTACAAAAATCCTAGATAAATTAAAAACATTGCAGGAATAATTGCTAGAAACCCTGCTATTAGGTCATCTAATACAATACCTAATCCATTTTTATAATTTTTATCAAAATATGAAATTGGAAATGGTTTCAAAATATCAAATATTCTAAAAAATATAAATGCTAAAACTGCATAGGTGGTTCTAGATGATTGAGTGGTCATGTAAAGTGCTGGTAATAATGCTACCCACATGCCAGCCAACTCATCAATAACTATTGAACTATGATCTTTTTCAATTAGGTCTGCTGATGCTTTTTCACATATCCAAATAGAAAATAAAATGATTAAGAAAACAACAAAGTGCATATTGATGTAATGGGAAAGAAGAATAAATAATAAAAAAGAGAATAAGGAACCCCATGTTCCAGGAGCAAAAGGAATTTTGCCAATTCCACCCAAGGTTGCTATGAAGTGTATTGGATTTTTTAAATTTGGAAAATTATTCATTATTAAAAATGCTCATATCCTGCAATCTTTACATCATAACCTTTATTAGAAATAAGTTTAATTTCCTTTGATTTTGAAACTTCACCTATCTTAATGAAATCATCAGTAAATTTATCTTTTGGAATTGTAAAACATAGGTCATAGTCATCTCCAAGATTTAGATCTTCGATATTAGATATAACTGGTATTTTGTCTAAGTATATTTTGCCACCACAATTTGAAGCTTTAAGCATTTTTTGCATATCAACTAGCAACCCATCGGATGTATCAATACATGCGTTAGCTAATTCAGATATTTTTTTACCTAACTCAATCTTTGGTGTTGGCCTTAGATAGTATTTAATAAAAGGTGAGTCCGATATTTTGTTCTTCAAATCTTTTAATCCTTTTGCGCCTTTGCCAACTTCTGTGCTTATACATATAAAGTCTCCGGGCTTGGCTCCATCTCGTCTTAAGATATTTTTATTAAAAGGTGATCCATAGACTATTACACCAATGTTTAACGGTCCTCTAGTTAAATCTCCGCCGATTAAAGGAATTTCAAATTGGTTTGCTATTTCATTAGTTCCAAGCGCAAAATCTTCAAACCAGGCTCTATTTTGAGATGGAGATGTGACTGATAGGCTAAAAGCTAAAGGCTTACACCCCATTGCTGCAATATCGCTAATTGCTACAGCTATTGATCGATATGCAATGTCTTGAGGGTTTGTATTTTTTAAGAAATGTATACCTTCAACAGAAGCGTCAACAGAGGTAACAATCTTTTTTTTGGACTTAAAAACAGCGCAATCATCTCCCGGAGGGATGATTACGCCATTTTCTTTGTAATATTTAGAACCAATTTGATTAAATAAATCAATTAGCTCAAATTCTGAATTCAATTAAAATTCTAGCTAGGGTATCTTTCAAACAGCCCTGATGCGCCCATGCCGCCACCAACACACATAGTTACAACACCAAATTGTTTGTCACTTCTAACTAACTCTCTTGTTAAATGCCCTACACATCTTGATCCTGTCATACCAAAGGGATGGCCAATAGAAATGGAACCACCATTAACATTTAATTTATCCATTGGTATGCCTAAAGTATCTCTGCAATGAGCAACTTGAACTGCAAATGCCTCATTTAGTTCCCATAAATCAATGTCCTCAACAGACATATTATAATTTTTTAGTAACTTAGGTACCGAATAAACTGGCCCTATGCCCATTTCATCTGGCTCACAACCCATAGTTGTAAAACCTCTAAAATATGCTACTGGCTTTAATCCAAGCTCAAGTGCTTTATCTTCCGACATAACTAAATTAACTGAAGCTCCATCTGATAATTGCGAAGAATTACCAGCTGTCACAGAACCGTTTTCTGGATCAAAAACGGGCTTTAACCCAGCCAAACCTTCTAATGTTGTTCCTGGTCTGTTGCATTCATCTTTATCTACAGTTACCTCAACCTCTTTTGATTCTCCAGTTTCTTTATTTGTTAGTAACATCTTTGCATTCATTGGAACTATCTCATCAGTAAATAATCCCGCTTCTTGTGCTGCAGCAGTCCTCTTTTGGCTTTCAAAAGCTAGTTCATCTTGTGTCTCTCTTGAAACGTTATATCTTTTGGCAACTACTTCTGCAGTCATACCCATAGGAAAATATATTCCAGGAGATTGTTCTGCTAATCTTTCATTAACAAAATTATCCATATTCATATTCATCATTGATATTGTCTCCGCTCCACCAGCTATAACAGTGTCATAACAACCTGCCATAATTTGTCCTGCAGCCATAGATACCGACTGTAAGCCTGATGAACAATATCTGTTTATAGTTGTGCCACCTACTGTGATTGGTAAGTTAGAGAGTACTGCAGCATTTCTTGCTATATTATGACCTTGAGCTCCTTCAGGATTTCCACAACCCATTATAATATCTTCAACTGCTTCTGGAGGAAGGTTTGGGTTTCTATCTAACATTGCATTGATAATATGAGAGAGCATTTCATCAGGTCTTGTCATGTTAAATCCACCTCTGTGTGATTTTGCCAAACCAGTCCTTACGCTATCAACAATTACTACGTTTTTCATAATTTCTCCATTGGGTAAAAAATTTACACTCTCATTCTAATCTATACTAATGCTGACTTAAAGCTTCTTATACCAATTTGGTATTATGTCTATGCCCAACTCTTGTGCTTTCTTAATCACATAAGGAATCGTTATTGGACTAAATGGAAGTATGGTTAACACGCCTAGGCCTAAGCTTTTAAAAATTTCATTTAATTGATTGTTTGCATATTCAATTTCTTCTTCGGTAGCCTCCCCTTCAATAAATTTTATATATACATCTAACATCTTTTTGTTTTCTTCAGACTCTTCTAAAAAACTATCTTTTAGCTTAAGTAAATATTTTTGTATTTTGTTTGTATTCATTTGATAAAGATTATTATGCTACATTTATCATCATGAAGAAATCTGAAAGAGCTGAAATAGTTAGGACGATACTAGATAAAACTTATCCAGAAACTCCAATACCCCTAAATCATAAAGATATCTTTACATTACTTATTGCTGTTCTGCTATCTGCTCAATGCACTGATGAACGAGTAAATCAGGTTACTCCAAAGTTATTCAAATTAGCTTCAACTCCTGAGAAAATGAGCAAACTATCTCAAGAAAAAATATACAAAATAATAAAGCCATGCGGATTGGGGCCAAAGAAATCTAAAGCTATCAAATCTCTTTCATTAATTTTAGTGAAGAAATATAACAGCATAGTCCCTGATAACTTTGAGGATCTTGAGAAACTGCCTGGTGTTGGACACAAAACTGCTTCAGTTGTTATGAGTCAAGGTTTTAGAGTGCCTGCATTTGCAGTTGATACCCATATACACAGACTTGCTCAAAGGTGGGGCTTAACAAATGGCAAAAATGTGAAAAAAACTGAGGCTGACTTAAAAAAATTATTTGATGCATCAACTTGGAATAAACTTCATTTACAAATAATTTTTTGGGGTCGTGAATTTTGTCAGGCAAAAGCTTGTTACGGACTTGAATGTAATATTTGTGCTTCATGCTATCCAAAAAGAATAAAGCCTTTTGCACACAAGAAGCCCTAGATGATTTAAAATATTCAACTTCTCGGTTTTATGCAACTTAATACTTAGGATATTTTCAAATGACATTTAATTCAAAAGATAAAAATCTTTCACAAAGTGATTCTGTATTCAGCAACCCTCAATCCATTAAAGATTATGATAAAGATTTATGGGATTCCTTTGAAAAAGAAGCGAATAGACAAGAAGACCATATAGAACTTATTGCATCAGAAAATTATGCTAGCAATAGAATATTAGAAGCTCAAGGCTCTTTATTAACAAATAAATATGCAGAAGGATATCCATCTAAAAGATATTATGGGGGCTGTGAATTTGTGGATATTGCAGAACAACTTGCCATTGAAAGAGCAAAAGAATTATTTAAAGCTGATTATGCAAATGTTCAGCCGCATTCAGGATCTTCAGCAAACGCTGCTGCATTTCTGGCTTTGCTTGAGCCTAATGATACTATTCTTGGTATGAGTTTGGATCATGGGGGTCATTTAACTCACGGAGCAAAAGTAAATTTTTCTGGTAAGAACTATAAAAGTATTCAATACGGCTTACATCCTGATACTCATGAAATAGACTACGAAGAAGTCAGAAATTTAGCTAAAGAGCATAAACCTAAATTAATTATTGCAGGTTTTTCTGCTTATTCAGGAATTATAGATTGGAAAAAATTTAGAGAAATTGCAGATGAGGTGGGAGCATATTTTCTAGTTGATATGGCTCATATCTCTGGTCTTGTTGCTACAGGACATTATCCCTCACCTATTCCCTTCGCAGATGTAGTTACTTCAACAACTCATAAAACCCTAAGAGGACCAAGGTCAGGAATAATATTGGCAAAAGGAAATGAAGCTCTGCAAAAGAAACTTAACTCTGCTGTTTTTCCCGGATCTCAAGGCGGACCTCTGATGCATGTGATTGCAGCAAAAGCTATTTGCTTTAAAGAAGCAATGGAGCCTAGTTTTCAAGAATATATGCAACAAGTTGTTGATAATGCAAAAACTATGTGCGATGTGATTATGTCTCGAGGTGTTGATGTTGTTACTGGCAATACACACAATCATATTGTTCTTGTAGATCTTAGAAATAAAGACATTACAGGTAAAGATTTAGAAAAAGCTTTAGGCGATGTAAACATTACTGTTAATAAAAATACTGTACCAGATGATCCAAGATCACCCTTTGTAACATCAGGTGTTAGACTGGGTACTCCCGCTGTAACTACAAGAGGTTTCAAAGCAGGAGAAATTACACTTCTAAGTAATTGGATATGCGATGTAATTGAAAATATTAATGATGAAGATGCAATATTAGAAATAAAAAATAAAGTAATTA
Source organism: gamma proteobacterium SCGC AAA168-P09 (assembly GCA_000385055.1). GTDB lineage: Bacteria > Pseudomonadota > Gammaproteobacteria > Magnimaribacterales > D2472 > SCGC-AAA076-P13. The sequence goes on along the minus strand of ARRL01000001.1, from coordinate 267,122 downwards.
ATCTGACGAAACAATATCCAGTCTATAATTTATAAATGCATTGTCCCTTTTGCCAAGCTGAAGATACTAAAGTTATAGACTCTAGATTAGTTGCAGACGGCTCCCAAACAAGAAGAAGAAGAGAGTGTGAAATATGTCACTCTAGATTTACTACCTTTGAAACAGCGGATTTAGCACTACCCAGAGTTGTCAAAAACGATGGAGAGCGTCAGCCTTTTAATGGCTCAAAACTTAAGAAAGGTATGCTCAGAGCCCTTGAAAAAAGACCTTTGTCATCTGAAGAAATAGATACTGTTTTTGGGAAAATTTTAAATGAAATTCGTACCAGCGGTCTTCGTGAGATCCCTTCTCTGAAGATAGGAGAAATAATGATGAATGCTCTAAAAGAGGTTGATACTGTTGCTTATGTAAGATTTGCATCAGTCTATAGAGATTTTCAAGATATAAAAGATTTCTCAACTGAAATTAATTCTTTAAGCAAAGAAAAACCCAAAAAAGAATCTAAGAAAAAAACAAAGAAATGAATTATAAAAAGTTGATGAAGAGAGCTATTTCTCTTGCTGATCAATATAAATATACGGCTAAACCAAACCCTGTAGTTGGATGTATTATTGTAAAAGGCGAAACTATAATCTCAGAAGGTGCGCATAAAGAATTTGGATCCAATCATGCAGAAGTAAATGCAATTGAAGAAGCAAAAAAAAACCAAGGAATTACTTTTAATTCCTTCGGTGAATTAACCTTAATTTGTTCTCTAGAGCCATGCAANCATATAGGTAAAACTGGGCCATGTTCAGAGGCAATAATTAGCTCAGGAATAAGAAACGTAGTAGTTGGCGCTGAAGATCCAAACCCTCTTGTTTCAGGAAGTGGAATTAGAAATTTAATTAATCATGGAGTGAATGTTCAATCAGGAGTATGTGCACAACTGGTTGAAGAGCAAAACAAATTCTTTTTTTTTAAGAATAAGAATAATAGACCATACATAACTGTAAAAATTGCATCTTCGAAAGATGGCAAATCTCATCTGCCAAATGAAAAAAGGACATATATTACCTGCAAAGAATCAAGAGATGACGTTCAAAAAGTTAGAGCAAATTATGATGCTATTTTGACAGGAGGTAATACAGTTATTAATGACTCGCCCAGGATGAATGCTAGGGTAAGTTTTCCAGTTAATCAGCCAAAAAAAATTCTTCTAAGCAATAAATCTAATTTTGATTTAACTGCTGATTTCTTTGTGAATTGCGAATATGAAATACTCAATGAAACAAATATAGCCAAGATATTAGAAAGATATAGATACACAGACATCACATCAATTTTAGTTGAGGCAGGTCCAAAACTTGTTAACGCATTTTTAGATTCTGGCAAAGTAGATGAGGTTATTATTTATCAGTCTCAAAATAATCTTGGTTTAGATGGTGTGAATTGGTTTAAAGAAGATAATGCTGTTGAAAAACTAAATTTTAAACTAGAATCCTCATACAAGATTAAAGCAGATACCAAAAAAATATATATAAAATGTTAAAAGATAGCATTACAGAGATTATTGAAGATATTAAACAAGGAAAGATGGTAATCATTCTTGATGATGAATCTAGGGAAAATGAAGGTGACCTTGTTTGTGCTGCTGATCAAGTTACTCCAGAAATAATTAATTTTATGGCCTCAAAGGGCAAGGGATTAATATGCCTACCTATGAGTGAAAGCCTTATAGATAAATACAATCTTCAAATGATGACTTCTAATAATAAAGCAGCAAATAGAACAGCTTTTACTGTTTCGATTGAGGCTGCAGAAGGTATTACAACTGGAATATCAGCAGCTGATAGAGCACACACAATCAGGACTGCGGTTAGTAAAGATTCTAAAGCTTCGGACATTGTTCAGCCTGGACATGTATTTCCACTTAAAGCCATGGAAGGTGGGGTTCTGAGCAGAGCAGGACATACAGAGGCTGCATGTGATTTAGCTAAACTTGCAGGCTTTCAGTCTGCAGGGGTTATTTGTGAAATTATGAATGACGATGGAACTATGGCAAGAAGAGATGATCTAATAAAATTTGGTGAAAAATATGATATTAAGGTTGGCACTATTGCGGATTTAATAGATTATAGATTGTCCTCAGATAGTACGGTTGAAGCAGTAAATGAAAGACAAGTCACAAATGAGTTTGGTGAATTTAACCTAATAGTATGGAGAGATATAATAAAAGATGAATATCATTTTTCTTTAAGTAAAGGTGATTTATTATCAGTTGAGTCCCCTTTGGTTCGAGTGCAAACACAAAGCATTCTTCAAGACACATTAGGCATAGAAGAATTAGGAAAAAATTGGTCAATAAGGAAATCTATAGAAAGAATCTCAAAAGAAGATGCTGGGCTTTTTGTTCTTATAAATCACCGAGATGCAAAAAGTTACTGGCTCAATAAATTAGAAGATAAAGAAATTGAACCAAAAAGAAATAGACGAGTCATTGGCGTTGGATCTCAAATTCTAAGAGCTCTAGATTTAAGAAAAATAAGTGTCTTAGGTACTCCTACTAAATACAATGCTGTATCTGGTTTTAATATAGAGATAACAGGATTTGTAAATGAATAAAGTTCTAATAGTTCATACCTCATGGTATACCGATTATATAAATGAAATGATAAAACTATCCTGTAAGGTTTTATCAGAAAATAAATTTTCATGGGATATTTCTCTTGCACCAGGCAGTATTGAGCTACCTGCATTAGCAAAACATAAATTAATAAAAAATAAAGGGAATTATGTAGGCATTATTTTTCTAGGAATAGTCGTAAGGGGTGATACTACTCACTATGAGCTAATTACAACTGAAACATTCAGATCCATTGGAAATTTAGCTATGGACTATCCTCAAATATCAGTAATTAATAACGTTATTTGTGTTGAAAATGAAAATCAATTGAAAGAAAGGCTTTTTAATACTGAAAATAATACAAAATCACTTATTAAATTAATACATGAAAAATCTAGCTAACTTTAAAGTAGAAGTAAGAACTAGAGAGTATCTGGTTCAAGCTATTTATCAATTTTTTTTTAGCAAGCAGGATACTTCAGATATTATTGATCAATTTAAAGACGAGCATAAAAATAAAAAAGTAAATTTTGATGTCTTTTCATCTTCATTAGAGTCTATAAAGGATAATGAAGAACATTTAAAGAAAATTCTTGAATCACTTGGTGTTAAGGACTCAAATATGGACCTTATAGATAAATCAATTTTATACTTTGCATTAAATGAAATGATATTTGGTAATCTAGATAAGCCTATTGTGATTGACGAATCTTTAAGACTTTCAAAGAAATTTTCTAGCCCAGATTCATACAAATTTATAAATGCTAATTTAGATAAATATCTAAAATCAACATAAATTATCTAAGAATGGTCTGATCTCTTGAGGGTCCTGTTGATACATAGGATATAGAACAACCAACAAATTCTTCAATAAAATTAATATACTCTTGAGCCCTAAGAGGAAGATCGTCGAATTGAGTTGTCCCTACAGTTATTGATTGCCAACCTTTAAAGGTTTTATAAATAGGTTGTCCGTCTTTATAATCTACACAAACATCAATAGAAGAAAATTCATCCATAACGTCTAACTTTGTCAAACAAATATCAGTCACAGAATTAGTGAAAACTGCTTTTTTTAATGCAAATAAATCAAGCCAACCACACCTTCTAGGCCTTCCAGTCGTAGCACCAAATTCATGTCCTTTTTCAGCAAGCATTTTAGCGTTATCATCAAATAACTCAGTTATAAATGGTCCTTCTCCAACTCTTGTGCAATAAGCTTTTGAAATCCCAATAATTTTATCAATATATTTTGGTCCTAATCCAAGACCGGTTGAAACACCTCCAGCTGTGGTGTTTGAAGATGTAACGTATGGGTATGTGCCATGATCAATATCCAAAAGAGTGCCTTGAGCACCTTCAAACAAAAGTGATTTATCTGCCTTGACCCAATCATATATTAGACCTTGAGTGTCAAAACAATAACTTTCATATAAATGTTTATAAGACATTACCTCAGAGATAACATCTTCAATATCATGAGGTTTTTCATTATATAACTCAACCAATAACCTATTATGGTATGAAACAAGTAATGTAATCTTGTCTCTTAAAAGTTTTTCATCACCAATATCTCCAAACCTTACAGCTCTTCTTGCTATCTTGTCTTCGTATGATGGGCCTATCCCTCTTCCAGTAGTTCCAATAGATTCTTTCTTATCCCTAACTTTATCAATACTAATATGACTTGGAAGAATTAATGCGCAGCCTGAACTAACAAAAAATCTATCTTTAAAGCTTGCTCCAGCATCCTTAAGGCCTTTAATCTCATGATCAAGAGCTTCTAATGATAAAACAACGCCATTTCCAATTACACAATTAACATTAGGATGTAGAATGCCAGATGGTGTCAAATGGAGAACAGTTTGATTTCCATTTACTTTAATTGTATGGCCTGCATTATGTCCTCCTTGGAAGCGACATACAGCATGAACTTCTTGACTTAAAGCATCAACAATTTTACCTTTACCCTCATCTCCCCATTGAAGACCAAGTATTAGAGTGTTTGATGCCACTTTTATCCTAGTCAGATATTTTTTTCTGATTTAAATATTTCAAGAAATCTGAGTTTGCATCAATAAGCATCATGTCAGATTTATTTTGAAATGTTTCAACATAAGCCCTCAGACTTCTAGTGAACTCATAGAACTCAGGATCTTGAGAAAAACCTTCTGCATAGATTCTTGCTGCCTCAGCATCACCCTCACCTCTTAGCAATTCTGCTTTTTTATAGGCTTCAGCTAAAATAACCACTTTATCTTTGTCTGCAACAGCTCGAATCTCCCTTGAGATCTCTTTACCTTCAGATCTAAGCTCTTCAGCAAGTCTATTCCTTTCAGTTCTCATTCTTTCATATACCGAATTACTTAAATTGGATGGTAAATCTATCCTTTTAACTCTAAAGTCTATAATTTCAATACCTAAGTCTGCAACTGAATCATTAAGTGAATTAAGCATTATATTCATAAGCTCATCTCTTTCACCAGAAACAACTTCTTTTACAGTTCGTTTACCAAAATTATTCTTTAAGACGAACTCAGAACGTTGACCAAGGAGACTATTTAAACTGTTAAAACTTCCATTGTTTGCTTTATAGAATGTCAAGACATCTATAACTCTATACTTAATAAATGAGTCAACTAATAGGTATTTACTCTCAACGGTAAGGATTCTATCTGGCTCTTCGTCAAGGGTTTGAATCCTAGCATCGTATTTTTTTACTTCCTGAATGATTGGAAGTTTGAAATGAAAACCAACAGATATATCTGTTCTTACAGCCTCACCAAACTGAAAGACTATCGCATTTTCTTTTTCATTAACTATGAAGAAGCTATTAAAACCAATTCCAACAATTAATGCTGCAAAAACTAATAAAAAAGTATTCCTATTCATCTTGGTCTCCTTGTCTTAATCTAAACTGATTGAGATCTATTTTGTTTCCTTGATCCATCATCTTATCTAAAGGAAGCAACATTAAATTATTACCACTATCAATATCAATCATTATTTTTGTGGTGCTAGATAGAACTTTTTGCATTGCATCTATATACATTCTATCTCTGGTGACCTCAGGTGCCTTTTGATACTCTTCAAGAAGTTGAGTAAATCTTCCAACCTCACCCTCTGCATTAGCAATAACCTCTAACAAATAACCTTCAGCATTTCTGATTCTTGCCTGTGCTTGACCTCTTGCTTCAGGGACTATAGTTAATGCATACCTTTCAGCTTCATTTTGCAATTTTTCTTTATCTTCTCTCGCAGCAACAACATCATCAAAAGCATCTTTAACTGCCGCTGGTGGATCAGTTTTTTCAATGTTTACCTGCTGAACTAGTAGGCCAGTAGCATATATATCTAAAATTTGCTGGAGTCGAGTTTGAACTTCTTGAGCAATCTTTTCTCTTCCTACAGTTAGGGTCTGTTCAAGAGAATTATCACCAACAACATGCCTTAAAGCACTTTCAATAGCCTGCCTAAGACTTAACTCTGGATCTTTTACATTTAAAACAAAATCTTTTAAGTTTGCTATTCTGTATTGGGCCGAAACAGTTACATCTACTATGTTTTCATCTTTAGTCAACATGCTATTTGTTTGACTGTATCTTCTTGTTAGAGATACATTTTCTATATATCTTTCATCGATTCCAGCCAATCTGAAATTTAGTCCTTCTTGTTGCTCTTCATAGAACTTACCAAATCGTAAAATCACTGCTCGTTCGGATGCATCAAGCTGATATATTGATTGAGATGCATAAACAATTAAGAATCCAAAAAGTGCGTATAACAATATTCTTGTAGTTGGTAGTTTAAAACTACCGCCCGAACTTCCTCCAGAACTTCCTCCAGAGCCACCTGAGGATGATTTTTTTCCTCCAAGTATTGTAGAAAATTTCTTTACAAGCTCATCAAAGTCAGGAGCATCACTTTTTCCACCCCATGGATCTTTGTTTTGGTTATCCCAATTCACAATAATTACCTCGTTGTTTTAAACATTATAGACTGTATCTATGGACTTATAGTTATATTTAAAGAGAAGTTATCAATCTTTTAATAGATTCTTCAATTTTATGACTAGTTTTTATCTCAAAAGCTTCTAAATGATCCCAAGAACGCAACCATGTCATTTGTCTTTTTGCTAATTGTCTGGTTGCATAAAGTGCTCTCTTAAATAATTCATCTGAATCATACTCCTTCTTTAAATAAGAAATTGCTTGTTTATAATTTACAGACTTTCTAATAGGATGATTTTCAGGAATCTTGTACTTATTTAATAAATTTTTAACCTCATTAATCAAACCATTTTGAATAATTATCTTAAGGCGTTCTTCTATTCTAAAATGAAGTAATGATCTGTCTTCATCATAGATTCCAAATTGATAAACAGAATAAGTGTTTGATAAGTAGTCTTTATTTTTATATCCAACAATTGTGCTTAACTGATTACCCGATGCTTTATGAATTTCTAATGCTCTAATAATTCTTTTTTCATCAAAAATATTAATTTTTTTTGCGTGGATAGGATCTAATTCTTTGAGCATCTTATAAAGCTTCTCTACCCCATTTTGATTAATTATATTCTGTAATTCAGATCTATATTCCTCATCTCGCTCGGGAAGATTATCTAGGCCATTTATTAATGATTTAAAGTACATCATTGAACCTCCAACAAAAAGTGGCAGCTTATTTTTATTATGAATTTCTGTGATTAGCTCTAGCGAACTTTTATAAAAATCTGCTACTGAATATATTGACTCTGGGTTAATACAATCGACTAAATGATGTTTATGTTTGAACAATACATCTTTTGAGGGTTTGGCAGAGCCTATATCACAATCTTTATAAACCATTACAGAATCAACACTTATGATTTCAGCAGGAATAGAATTACAAATATTAATTGCTAGATCTGTTTTACCAGAAGCTGTTGGCCCAAGAATAAAAGCAATTGGCTTTTTATTTTTTTTATTCAAATTTATAGAGCTTCTTCGTTTGTCTCTCCAGTTCTAATCCTAACGACCTCTTCAATAGGTGATATAAATATCTTTCCATCACCAATTTTACCTGACCCAGCTGCCTCTATAATGGCTTTCTTAACCAGCTCAACCATATCATCAGAAATGGCTATCTCTATTTTAATTTTTGGAAGAAAATCAATTGTGTATTCAGCTCCTCTATACAACTCTGTATGACCTTTCTGCCTTCCAAAACCTTTTACCTCAGTCATGGTCATACCAGATATCCCGATTTTATCTAAAGATGTTCTTACCTCTTCAACTTTAAATGGTTTAATTATTGCTGTTACTAATTTCAACTTTATCTCCTCTAATAATTTTTAAAATAGTATTACATTGTTCTGAAGAAGAACCTTTATTCTTCATGCAAACTTCTGCAGCCCTATATGACATATCATCTCTTAATTGATCATCATTTAGCAAGGTCTTAAAAGCATTAACAAGGTCTTTTTTAGTTTTTATTTGTATACAAGCATCTTTTTTTAAAAATTTATTAAGTATATCTTCAAAATTTTTCATATAAGGTCCGACGATGAATGGGCACCCTTGAGCTGCTGATTCAATAATATTATGCCCGCCATAGTCTTTAAAAAGACTTCCTCCAATGAACGCTGAGGTTGATAATGAATATAATTCTTGCATCAGGCCTGTTGCACTTATGATTGCAATCTCATTATTACTTAAATCTTTTGTTAATGAGGTATGAATTCTTGAATCCATATTCATCTTAGTTAGAAGTGTTTTTATTGATTGAGCTCTCTCGGGATGTCTTGGCGCAATGATTAGCTTTAAATCTGATATTTCATTTTTAAGCTCTTGAAATACTTCAGCAATTAGCTCATCTTCCTTCTTATGAGTACTTGCTGCTAAAACTATTTGATGATTTAAATGAGTTCTATGATTTTTATTATCTCGTATCTCGATGTCAAATTTTACAGATCCTACATTTTGTATTTTATTTCTATTCAAACCAAGCGCCTTGAATCTCTCTAAATGAGAATTGCTTTGAACAAATACAAAAGATATTTTATTTAAAATCTGTTTAGAAAATGATTTAAATTTTCTATAACTTTTATAAGAGGAGTCTGACATTCTTGCATTACATAAAATTATGGGCACTTTCTTTTTATATGCCTGAATGATCATATTTGGCCAAATTTCTGTTTCAAATAATATTAAAGAGATGGGTTTGTAAGTTCTATAAAAATTTGAAACTAAAAAATAAAAATCCAAAGGAGCATATACAATTTCAATATCAGTGCTAAATATTTTTCGTGCTTCTCTCAAACCTGTAGGAGTAGAAACAGATAAAATGACATCATATTCTTCTGAAATAGTCTTAACAATTTTTTTTGAAGCAATTACCTCTCCAAGACTAACTGCATGAAACCATACTGCATTATTTACATTGGATTGATTTTTATAAATGCCAAATCTATTAGAAAAATTACTTCGGTAGTCTTTATCTTTAAAACTTTTAAATAAAACTCTTATTGCTATAAAAGGTAGCAATAAAAACATCATAAAGTTATATAAAAATAGGTTCATATGTCATTCATTCTAATGATTAATGTAATAATACAGCTTAATAGTATATGAATAGAATCTTATTATCACTTCTTGTAATTCTCTGGAAGCTTCTTTTGCTTTTTCCTAGACCTATGCATAAAGGATTGGTCTATTTTTTTGGTAATTTAATATATCTTATGCCAATTAAAAGAAACAAAATTAGTCAAAAGAATATCGAGTTATGTTTTCCAAAACTCTCCCAAGAAGAAAGAAAAAAATTGCACAAGTTAAATGTTATCGCATCAGCAAAAATTATTTTTGATTCAGGTATTTCATGGTTTTGGTCTGATAAAAGAATTAATAAGCTAATTAGTTATGAAATTAGAGGGCTAGAGAATCTTTTAGAAGAACAAAAAAATAACAACGGTATATTGTTATTTTTTAAACACTCCCTTCACCTTGAGCTTGATGCAAGACTGCTTGGCATGAATGCAGAAATATATGGTGTTGAAAGAGTTCATAACTCTGATTCATTTGATTCAATACAAAATAAAGGGCGATTAAAAAGTGTTAAAGATACTTGTGATAGAAATAACCCTTTAAAATTTATAAGATGGCTTAAGAATGGAAAAACTGTTCTTTATGCAACAGATCAAGATTACGGACTAAGCCAATCTGATATTGTTAATTTTTTTAATCATCCTGCCGCAACAATCTCTGCTCCTCAAAAAATTATTAAAAGCACTAAATGCAAAACTTTCTTTGTTAATAGTTTTATGGAGAATGATAAATATATTCTTGAAGTTGAACAGATTTTTTTAGATCAATCTAGTCAAATTAACTTTTCAAAAGATTTAAACCTATATATGGAAAATAAAATAAAACTAAATCCAGAAGAATATTTATGGCAGCATAGAAGATTTAAATCAACTCTTGGAAAAGAAAGTTTTTATGTCTAATTTTTTAAAAGAATTTGATGCGATTAAAGGTTTCTTAGCTCATGAAGAGGGGATTCTTTTGTATGAAATGGCAAAACAATACTGTACAAAAAGTTTCGCTGTTGAAATTGGATCATATTGTGGCAAATCTGCTTGCTACATTGGCCAAGCATGCAAAGAAAATGGTACTTATCTTGTGACCATCGATCATCACAGGGGTTCAGAAGAGCAACAGTTTGGGGCAGAATACTTTGACCCGGAAGAGTATGATTACAAAAATAATAGAGTTGATACACTTCCAACATTAACTAAAAATATTGCAAAATATAAACTAAATTCCCATATAAAGGCAATTGTAGATAATTCAAAGTCAGCCTCAAAAAAAATTAACAGTGAAATAGATTTTCTATTTATAGATGGGAGTCATACATTTGAATCTGCTAGAAATGATTATGAATCATGGAAAAACAAAATACGAACTGGTGGAATTCTTTCAATTCATGATATTTATGATTCTGAATTAGAGGGCGGTCAGGCACCAAAAGAAATATATGAAAAAGCAATGACAGAAGGTTTTAAATTAGTAAAAAGAGTTAATAGTTTAGTTGCTCTTAAAAAAATTACATAATTCTAAAAATACATTTTTTTCAACTGAATCAGTATTTATTTTGCAAGTCAGGGCATGCGCAGCAATAATTACTGCTGCATTTGTCCATGTTGATTTCTCTTCTGGCCAAAATATTTTTAAATCATACTGATAACCAGTCGGAAAAATTCCTTCTGAATCTTGAAATTGCTGAATATCATTAAATATATCTTCTGCTATTTGTATATTTTCATTTACCAGTGCTGCTATTACACACTCACAACTTTCAGCTACCGTAACCCATGGCTCCTCTTTAACACACTTTATGCCAAGTCCTTTAACGTAAAAACTTTCTAACGATTTTAGAAATTCAGATTTGTTATTTTTAATGCCCGCCAAATATGGATAGTAAAAATCCATTGAAAATCTTGATCTATCAACACCATCTCGATCAAATTTTTTATCCCATAGGTTTGTTATTAAATTAGGAGCCAATGATTCTTTTGCCGTAATTGATAAATAAATGGACATTGTGGCTGTAATAAGCGAATTATCAGAGTACCCATCATCATTTTTTGCCCAATAATAAAAACCATCCTTATCTTGAAAATTCTTAAGCGCTTTAAAAATTTTGTTTAATTTATCAAGCTGTGTTTGGTTAAGGACTTTATGATAGTCCTGCTTTTTGTCTATAAGTGATGCCTGGATCAATGGCAAGATGATATAAGGAGCATGGTGACTTTCAAAGTGTTTTTTAGAGGGTTTTCCTTTTTGGAATTCTGCATAAATCAGACCCTCATCATTAATATTATCAAAAAACCATTGGACTCCTAGCCAAAATGCATCCCATTCTTTATATATGCTTAAAGCAATTAAACACTCACAATGATCCCACGGATCGCATTTACCCTTTTCATCCCAAGAAATATAACCATCTAATGATTGGTTTGTGATGATCCAGTTTTTGGATTCTTCAAACTTATCTTTTTCATGAAGCCAATTCATTTTTTTTCAAAATAAAAGGCAATGCTTTTACCCAAGACTGGGTTAAATAGTCTGTCAATGAAATCTATCCAGGCTGGTTTTTTTAAAATATGAGTTTCAAGCAATTTTTTATACCAACTAACTAGTAGATTGGTATCTTGATTTTTCCAAAACATACATCTTAGCCACCAGTATGCCGAATGAATTGAATGGAATCTTTCAGAATCAAGATAAACAAAACCTCTTGAAGATATATCTTTCAATAATGCTTTCTTTTTAAAAATTCTTAAATGTCCCCCTGGCTGATTTTGATACTCTTTAGACAAGGCCCAGCAAACTTTTTCTGGGAATTCTGCTGGAACACTTGCTAAAAATTTACCGCCTGGTTTAAGTACTCTGCTAATTTCATCAATGGCTTCTTTATAATTATGAAGGTGTTCCAAAACTTCAGAGCAAATAACTAGGTCAAAGGTATTGTTATGAAAAGGTAGTTTGTATGCTGATCCACTTAAAAAGGTTGTCTTTTTATTTGATATTGATTCAAAAAATTCAAGACCTTCTAATGATTTGTCTAATGATTCTAAATGAGGATCTAGACCAACACATTGCATATTGGGAAATGACTCCATTGTGCCAAATATATGCCTGCCCTCACCACACCCTAAATCAAGCATAACACCATCCGGATTATCTAATTTAATTTTTGAAAAATTAAAGGTTAGCATTATTAAAATCCTGAATTGTCTTGTAGATCATATCTTCATACTCTTGAGTTATTTTTAACCAATTAAAGTTCTCAATTATATGGTGTCTCCCACTTTCTGCAATTTTTTCATATTTTTTAAAATTGGTTAGAATATTTTTGATGGCTTCTGACAGATCATTTTCGTTCATAGGAGGAATTAAGGTTGCAAAATCACCTACTAATTCTGGTATTGAGGAGGTATTAGTAGCAATAAGAGGAACTTCACAGCTCATTGCCTCAATAACAGGATAGCCAAAACCTTCATATAATGAGCTGACTATGGCAACAGAACTTGATGCATATTCTTTGGCAATTTCTTCTTTAGTAAGCCCTGTTTTAAATATAATCCTAGCCCCGATACCAAGCTCTTCAATTAACCTTGAAGTATGACCATCTTTTTTCAATTGCCCAATAACTAAAAGGGATATTTCAGGAAAAGTTTTTGAAAGAATAGCTATAGATTTTAAAGAGTAATCTAAGCCTTTTAATGCAACATCAGCACTTGCTGTAGTTATTAGCCTAAAAGGGTCTCTTTTAATGTTTTTATAAGGAATAAATGTATCTATATCTAGTCCATTATTTATAACATTAATATTCTTTTGATTAACATTAAAATCAACACTTATGTCCTTTAAGGAGTTTTTAGATGGTGTAATAATATTGTTAATATCTTTTGCAACTCTCTTTTGCATCTTTAAAAATGAATACCATCTATGCCTTGAAAGTTTATATAAAAAACCGCTAGCTGTTTCTAATTCAAACTTATAGTCCTTTGATATAGGGTGGTGAATAATTTCAATGAATGGAAGTCTTTTTTGGATTTCTAATATTCCATAACTTAATGATTGATTATCTATGATGACATCATAATCAGGAGATAATTTTAAAAATTTATTAGCCCTGTAACCAAAAGTTCTCATCTCAGGGAAGCCACCAAAAAAAGCAGAGATAAACTCATAAAAATCTATTAGTTTTTTATTTTTTTTGTTGTAAAAAATCTTCAGTCTTTCTTTGAAAGAAAATGTCTGAAATAAGTCCAGTCCTGGTAGTTTTATAAGGTTGATTTCATCAACTAGATTTGGATATGGAGGACCAGAAATTACATCTACTGTGTGTCCCATAATTGAAAGCGCTCTTGAGATATCACGAATATAAATACCCTGGCCTCCTCCAAAAGGAGCACTTCTATAACTTAGAATTGCTATTTTAAGCTTTTGCAAAATATTTATTCAGAAACTATGCTTAACCAGTGTCTGTATTGATCGTTACGACCAGATACTATATCAGCATAAGAAGTTTGAAGTTTCTCAGTAACAGGCCCAATTGATCCAGAGCCAATTATAGTTTCATCAATCTTTGATATTGGTGTTATTTCTACTGCAGTGCCGGAAAAAAATACCTCATTACTAGCTATTAATTCATCATAAGAGATATCTCTTTCAATTACATCAAAACCAAAATCTTGAGCTATCTGAATAACTGACTGTCTTGTAATTCCATTCAAACAATGGTCTGTTTTTGGTGTGCTTATGGTCTTTTCATTAACTAAAAATATATTTTCACCACTACCTTCTGATATAAATCCATTTTTATCCAATAACAAAGCTTCATCTGCACCTTTTTCAATAGCCTCATGAAGAGCCATAGTAGAATTGATATAAGTTCCTATAATTTTATACCCCGAGTGAAGTGGATTACTGTATTGCTCATAAGATGACTTTATAATTTTAATACCGTTTTTCTTTGACTCGGGACTCATATAAGATGGCCATTCCCATGCAGCAACAGCAACATTGACAGATAGATCTTTAGCTCTAATGCCCAGAGATTCACTTCCTAGAAAAACTATAGGCCTAAGATACCCTTCTATTAGATTATTTTTTAAAAATATATCTTTCTGAACTTGATTTAGCTCTTCTATGGAATAAGGAATTTTGACTCCAATCTTGCTGGCAGCATCAAATAACCTTTCTGTGTGATCATTTAATCTAAATATTGCTGCCCCAGCATCAGTTTTATATGCTCTAACTCCCTCGAAAACACCTGTTCCATAATGCACTGTGTGAGAGAGAATATGAACAGAACTATCTTCCCATTTTTCATAAGAACCATTCTTCCATATATATTTTAAATCGGTGTTTACAAACATATTTACAAGATATAATAACGAGTCGCTATTATGACAAACTAAACAAAATAACAAAAGGATTGAATAATAATGCAGGAGACAATATTCAGGGAAAATGATATTAGAGGTACTTATCCTGAAGAAATAAATGAGTTAGTTATGAAGGATATAGCTATTGGCATAGCAAAAAAATGTAAATCCGAAGGAGTTGATTCAATTGCTGTTGCTAGAGATGGAAGGCTATCTGGCGAACCTCTGCTTACCAATTTCTGTGAAGCTATATTAAATTGTGGTATAGACGTGAATTGCATCGGACTAGCCACCAGCCCAATGTTGTATTTTGCTGCAAAGAAAGAAAAATCAAAAAGCGGAATAATGATTACTGGAAGCCATAATCCTAAAAATTACAACGGCATAAAGATTGTTATCAATAATAGTTCAGTTTCTGGCAATGAAATTTTAAAGCTTATTAAAGATGGAAAAAAATTAACTACTACCGTGCGTGGACAAATAATATACAGTGACATAAAAGACACATACATAAAGGAAGTTATTGAAAGTATTGAAGAGGATTTAAGTAATTTAAAAGTTGTTCTAGATAGTGGAAATGGAGTTGCAGGACATGTCGCTCCAGACTTATTTAAGAAGCTGGGATGTGAAGTGATTGAGCTTTATAGTGATGTTGATGGAAATTTTCCAAATCATCATCCTGATCCTGGAAAGCTAGAAAATCTCCAAGATATTATTTCAGAGGTTAAAGAACAAAATGCAGATATTGGTTTTGCATTTGATGGAGATGGAGATAGAGTCGGACTTATTACTAACAAAGGTGAGATGATATTTCCAGATAAGCAAATGATGTTATTTTCTGAAGATATATTAAAAGAAAAAAAAGGTGGGATAGTCTTTGATGTTAAGTGCTCTAATCATCTTGAAAATATAATATCTACTAATGGCGGGGATCCTATTATGTCTCCAACGGGTCACTTTCATATCAAAAATGCAATTAAAAAGAACAATGCATTACTTGGTGGAGAAATGAGTGGTCATATATTTTTTAATGACAAATGGTATGGCTTTGATGACGGTCCCTATTCAGCTGTAAGAGCTGCTGAAATCTTGGTAAAGTCAGATGATTCAATTTCAGATATATTTTCAAGATTTCCTAACTCTTTCTCAACTCCAGAGTTAAATATTAATGTAACAGATGAAAATAAATTTGAGATAGTTAAAAAGTTTATAAGTGGGTCTCGATTAAATGGAGAGAAAATTACTATAGATGGATTAAGAGTTAATTTTGATGATGGCTGGGGTCTTTTAAGAGCATCCAATACAACACCCAATCTTGTATTGAGATTTGAGGGCGATTCATTTGAAGCAATGAATCGAATTCAGGATGAATTTATTTCAGAACTATCTCGCATTTGTCCAGAGATTGATATAAATTTAGACTAACCAATGAAAAATGATAGAAAAAATATTATTTTACAATCTTTAGCAAGCCTTCTTGAGGGAAGAAATTTATCTAAAGTCACAACTGCACTTCTTGCAGAAAAATCAGAAATCACTGAAGCGGCTTTGTATAGACATTTTCCAAGTAAAAGAGCTATTTATGCAGAACTTTTTTCTTTTTGTGATGGTGCTATTTTTAGCAAATGCTCTGAGCTTAAAAAATCTGACTTAGAATCTAAAGAAAAAGTAAAAAATACTTTTTTATTTTTTATGATTTTTATTGAAAAAAATAAGGGTTTTGCCAGACTTATATCAAGAGAAGCTCTTTCTTCAGATGAACAAAATGTATCTGATTCAGTGAATCAATTTTTTGAAAGATTGGAATTATCAATCAAGCAAATGCTTGCAGAAGACTCTGAAAATTTACTAACTACTCCAGGGGTTTCTGCTCAACTGATAGTAACCTGTCTTGAAGGTAATGTTGGAAGATATATCAGATCTAAATTTAAGGATTCACCAAGTAGTTATATTGAGAATATATGGAACTTGCTCAGCGTCAATATATTTAAAAATTAATTCTCTAAGTTTTCATCCAGAATGAGCTCAAAATAAGTATTAACATTTTCTGAGTTATCAATCTTGCCAGTCTTTTTATTCACTCTTGCAAAGGATAAACCTTCTGGTATATTTTTTTCTTTTTTTGGTAAGTTATTTAGTTCTCCACTCATATAATTTAACCATATAGGTAGAGCTATGGTTGATCCAAACTCATTTTCTCCTAGCGAAGAAAAATCATCAGTACCAACCCATATAGTTGTTACTAAATCCTCATGGAATCCTGAAAACCAAGTGCTAACTGCATCATTAGTAGTCCCAGTCTTACCTGCAATATCTTTTCTATTTAGAAAAGATGACTTTCTACCAGCAGTTCCGCTCTGCATAAATTCTTGTAATATATCCTTAATAAGAAAGGCAACTCTTTCATCTATAACTGGTTCTGTTTGATGTTTTGGTTCTATTAAAAAATATGGCTTTTTAATATTCATCTCAAGGGTATTTAGCCAAGGGAAGGCTTTAATTTCTGTATTTTCTTTAAGATTAATATAATCATTATGCGAATAAATAATATTTCCTTCTCTGTCTTCAATTTTTGAAATATAGTATGGATCAACTAAGTAGCCTCCATTTGCAATCACGCCAAACGCACGAGCCATCTCAACTGGTGAAAAATTTCCAGAGCCCAGTGCCAAGGAAAGATCTGATGGCAGTCTTGATTTCTCAAATCCAAAATTTTGAATAAAATTATGAGATTTGCCTATTCCAATTTCTCTAAGTAGTTTTATAGAGACTATATTAATTGATCGAATCAATGCATCTCTAATAGAGATTGGACCATAAAATTTTCCAGTATAGTTTTGAGGCCTCCAAACACTTTCAAGATTTTTATCCTCAAAAGCAATTGGCGCATCATTTATTAATGACGATGTATTATATTGTCCTGCAAGAGCAGTAGCATAAATAAATGGTTTAAAGCTTGAACCCGATTGAGGATAAGAAAGGCGAGCTCTATCAAAGTTACTTCTATTAAAACTTGTGCCACCTATATAGGCTTTAACTGCTCCAGTGCTCGGATTAATAGAAACAAGTGCTGATTCAGCCTCTGGTATTTGATCTAATAATAAAAAATCTCCCTCTTTTTTAAAATAAACAAAATCCCCAACGTTCAAAAAATCCTTAAATGAATTTGGTTTAGGTCCTCTTTGATTGATTGAAATTCTTTTTCTTGCCCATTCGTATTCAGATGACCAAGAAATTGAGTCTATTTTTAATTCTTCATTGATGAAAAAAAGACTATTGTCTTTGAAACTAATTACTATGCCTTTTGAATGTGTTTTATAAAAAGGAAAATCTTCAAATATCACATTAATATTATTTGAAAGGCTTGTTTCATCATCAAAAGAATTGGAATACATTGACTCGTCTGAAAGAAAATCAATATTTAATGCAGATAAATTTTGAAGCTGCTCATTAGAGAATAAATCTATAAAATTTTGTGCCTCTTTCCAGCCATGTCTCTTATCATATTCTGCAAGTTCAGTAACAATATTTAAATTTGCATTATCTTGAGATTTTGAATTAATTGTAGTGAATACAGACCAGCCATTCTTGTATGCCAATAATCCGTATCTTGAAATAATATCTTGTCTAGCAAGTTCAGCTAAAAATCTTCCATCAACATCATATAAATCTATATTTCTTGAAATAGCTAGTGATGAATTTACAGCATCATTGAATTCATTTTCATCAATCATTCTAAGTTTAAGCATTCTGGACAGAACCCAATTTCTTCTTTGTTTTGTTCTTTCAGGAGCCTTGATAGCATTTATTCTTGATGGAGATTGTGCCATTGCTGCAATTGCAGCAGACTCAGATAAAGTGAGATCTAAACTGCTTTTATTAAAATAAGTGTTTGCAGCAGCTTCAATACCATAAGATCTGTTACCAAAAAAATTTCTATTAACGTATAACTCAAAAATCTCTTCTTTACTTAGCTCTCCTTCAAGCTCTAATGCTAGGAATATTTCTTTAACCTTTCTTATAATTGTTTGATCTCTAGTTAGAAGATAGCCCCTAACTACCTGCATTGAAATGGTGCCACCACCGCCATAGCACCCACTGTAACTCAAGCATCTAATGAATGATCTAATTAAACCTGTATAACTAATACCTTGATGATAAAAAAATTGATCATCTTCTGCAGCTAAAAATGCATCCTTGATATATGGAGGTATGTCCTCAAAACTAATTGGTCTTCTTTTAATTTCTCCATATTCACCTATTAAGACACCATCCTCCGTGTATACTTTCAATGGCATTTGTAACTGAGCCTCATCAACAAGTGAAATTTCTGGAAGAGACGGCCTTAATGTTAAAAATGAACCCAACACAATGATTATTGCTAGCACACTACCTGAAATGCTTATCCAAAAAAGAAATTTAGTTATTTTCAACATAAGTTTTTATGAATATTGTTACTCTAGATTACATCTTTTATTATCAAAAAAACTATTTTTTATAGTTCAGTGGTAAAATAATTATAATCAAAAGATAAATCATATATGAATATTTTTATAGTTGGTCCTATGGGATCAGGAAAATCAACAGTTGGAAAAATTATTTCTAGTGAACTATTTTTAAATTTCTTTGATACGGATGAGGAAATAGAATCTAGAACAGGGGCTTCGATTGATTGGATATTTGATCTTGAGGGCGAAGAAGGTTTTAGAAAAAGAGAAGGTCAAATTCTTGAAGAGATGGTTCAACAAAATTCTATTGTATTATCTACAGGCGGCGGAATAGTTCTTTCAGAATTAAATAGAGAACTTCTTTCTTCAAGAGGAACTGTTTTTTATTTAGCAACACCTATAGAAGTTCAGCTTGAAAGAACATCCAAAGATAAAGATAGGCCTCTTTTAAAAAATGGAGATCCAGGAAAGATTCTTAAAGAGCTGCATGTAGCTAGAGAAAGTCTTTATGAAGAGGTTTCTGATTATGTTGTTAATACTGAAGGCAAGTCTAGCAAAGAAGTTTCTGCAGAGATCATAAAATTAGTTAAAAACTATGGCTAAAATTGTCACAACTGGTAAAGGCCCTTCAAAATATGATGTAATCATTGCTAAAAATGCAGTGAACAAAAAAAATCTTTTAGCTCATCTAAAATATAAAAATAAAGTACTTATTATTACTGATTCAGGTATACCAAAGAAGTATGTTAAAGAGCTCAAATTAGTTCTAAAGAGTAAAAAAAATATCTACCTACATATAATAGACGAAGGTGAAAAATCCAAATCTTTTAATACCTATAAAAATATTTTAGAAAAATTAGCTGATCTAAAATTTGATAGATCCGATTGCTTGATTGCTCTGGGCGGAGGGGTGGTTGGCGATATGACAGGGTTTTGTGCAGCAACATATCTTAGAGGTATTGATTTTATTCAAATACCAACAACTCTTCTAGCCCAAGTTGATTCTTCCGTGGGTGGAAAAACTGCAATTAATATTAACCAAGGTAAAAATCTTATTGGTTCCTTTTATAATCCAACGCTTGTTCTTATAAGTACTCAGTTCTTAGAGACTCTTTCGGATGAAGAATATAAGTCTGGTCTAGGTGAGGTTACAAAATATGCATTTATTGGAAATAGTAAGTTATATAAATTTATACAGAAAAATGCAGAAAAAATTAAATCAAAAAAATTAAATGTACTTGAAGAGATAATTGAAGAATCCATTAAAACTAAATCAAAAATAGTGACAAATGATGAAAAAGAAAATGGTATTAGGGCAATTCTTAATTTTGGTCATACTTTTGGTCATGCTATAGAGGCTCATAATAAATATAAAGGACTTTCACATGGAGCAGCTGTAACTTTGGGTATGGTTATAGCTGCAAAAATATCTTTTTTTGAAGGCCACATTAAATTATATCAACTTGATGACATGATCAATCTCTTAGAGTCATTAGACTTGAAGATAGATTACTCAAAATATTCATTCAATGATCTTAGTGGCTATATTCTCAATGATAAAAAAGTATCACAGGGTAAGTTAAATTTAATTTTGATTAATGAGAAAGGGCAAGCCTTCAAAACCAATAAATACAATCTAAATAGTCTAAGAAAAGCTTTTAATTAAGCAGCGTTTGCAGTTGTTGCCTTTAGTAAATCTTGAATATTAGATGCTGCAGGAATCACAAGCCAAAAATAAGGCTCATATTTATCAAAATCGTCAACTAGGTCTTTAGCCTTCTGGCTGTTCGTATACTTGTAATGTTTGTTAATAATCTCTTTTAAGTGCTTTCTATGGGATTGCATATCCTCAGTTGTAATCCGTTCAAGATTAACCAGTCCTCTATTACAGTTATCAAAAAAAGTTCTATCCTCATCTAAAACATATGCAAAACCTCCTGTCATACCAGCTCCAAAGTTTGCACCAACTGAACCAAGGACTGTTACATGACCACCTGTCATATATTCACAACAATGATCACCTGCTCCTTCTATTACAGCACTTGCGCCTGAATTTCTTACAGCAAACCTTTCACCAGCCCTTCCGGAAATGAAAAGCTCTCCACCGGTAGCTCCATATAAACAGGTGTTACCTACCAAAGAAGGATTATGTTCAGAAGATGCATACTCATGACTATTTTTAACTACAATTCTTCCACCATTCATTCCTTTTCCAACATAATCATTGGCATCACCATCTATATTTAGAATTAATCCATTCGCATTCCAACAACCAAAGCTTTGACCTGCAGAACCCTTTAAATTTATTGTTATTGGTTTTTTTAATCCCGCCTCGCCATGTTTATCTGCTATATATCCTGATATTAATGCTCCAAATGATCTGTCTGTATTTGATATTCGTGTGTTTATATCGATTGATTCATTTTTATCAACTGAAGATTTTATTTGTTTTAAAACTTTTCTTGCTAATAGCCCCTTATCCCAAGGCTTATTCTTATTTGAGGTGCAATAAAATGACTCATTCAGTTCTTTATCTTTAAAAAGAAGATCCGTTAAGTCAATTGATTTATATTGTTGATCTAAATCTTTTATTTTTTCTAAATACTGAGTTTGTCCAATAATATTCTCAAGCTTATTAACCCCCATTTTACTTAAATGCTCTCTAACATCGTCAGCAATAAATTTAAAATAATTCATAACACGCTCTTTCTCACCTACAAAATGATGATTAATCAAATCATCTCTTTGTGTTGCTACTCCAGTGGCGCAATTATTTAGATGGCATATTCGTAAATATTTACACCCCATTGCTATCATTGGACCAGTACCAAAACCAAATGATTCTGCACCTAATATCGCAGCCTTAATAACATCGAGACCTGTTTTCATTCCACCATCAGCTTGAAGACGAACTTTATGCCTTAAGCCACTATCTCTAAGACTTTGATGTGCCTCAGCAAGTCCCAGCTCCCATGGTGAACCAGCATATCTTATTGAGGTTAACGGACTTGCACCTGTTCCTCCATCATGGCCTGAGATTGTTATCAAATCAGCGTATGCTTTAGCAACACCAGATGCTATTGTTCCTACGCCAGGCTCTGAAACGAGCTTTACTGACACTAAAGCCTTAGGATTTACCTCTTTTAAGTCATAAATTAATTGGGCTAAATCTTCAATAGAATAAATATCATGATGTGGTGGTGGTGATATAAGAGTCACTCCTGGTGTTGAGTATCTGAGTTTTGCAATAAGCTTATTAACTTTACCACCAGGTAATTGACCACCCTCGCCAGGTTTTGCACCTTGAGCAATTTTAATTTGAAGCACTTCTGCATTAACTAGATAGTGTGGAGTTACACCAAATCTTCCAGAGGCTATTTGTTTAATTTTAGACATTTTGAGAGTTCCATACCTCTCTACAGCCTCTCCGCCTTCACCAGAATTAGAGCGTCCGCCAAGTGAATTCATTGCCTCGGCCAATGTTTCATGAGCTTTAGGCGATAAAGCGCCTAAACTCATTCCAGCTGAATCAAATCTATTTAATATCTTTTTTTGCGATTCAACTTTATTTATGTCAATTTTTTCTTTACCAGGATTAACTTTTAATAAATCTCGTAACATTGCTGGTGGTCTATTATCTACTAGTGAAGCATACTCTTGATAAATATTATTTGAACCTGAATTAACCGCCTCTTGAAGTTTTTTAACTATTTCGGGGTTATAAGTATGATACTCACCACCATGAATATACTTAAGCAATCCTCCAACATTCATATCAGCAATATTTGAACGTGCGTTCTCATTTAGAGATCTTAATTCTAAATCTAAATCTTTTAGCTTTTTACCTCTGACTCTGCTTTCTGTATTAGTAAAACATAAATCGACCACATCTTTATCAAGTCCAACTATTTCAAAAAGTTGAGAACCTCTATAGCTTGAAATAGTTGAGATACCCATTTTTGAAATAATTTTTAAAAGGCCCTTATTAACTCCTTTTCTGTAGCGTGAGCAATTTTCATGAGCATCACCCTTTAATTCATTCCTATGAGTAAGATCGAGTATTGTTTGATATGCCAAAGTTGGATATACGGCCGTTGCACCAAAACCTATTAAGCATGCGATCTGATGTGTGTCTCTAGCAGAAGATGATGTAACTATTATGTTTGCATCAGATCTTAAACCAAGTTTTACAAGACGCTGATGAACAGATCCAACTGCTAATAATGCATTAATTGGTAAGTTACCTTCTTGCGGTAAATCTTCAATTAAATGTATTATTGATGCTCCTTTTTTAACTTTAGCAACAACTTCATCTTGGAGTTTCTTGATTGCGGTATCAAGGTTAGAGTTTTCACTAAAAGATAAATTAATTTCAATAGATTTAAAGTAAGGATTGTTTAAAATTGAATTTAACTTTCTATAAGACAATACAGGTGAGGTTGTTACAAGTCTTTTAGCATGATCTGGTGTTTCTTCATATATATTAAGCTCAGGACCATAACAGGTCTCAAGGGTCATTACCGCTGCTTCTCTCAAAGAATCAATGGGAGGATTTGTTACTTGAGCAAATTGCTGCCTAAAAAAATCATATATTTGTCTATGCATTTTACTCATGACTGCTAGAGCCGTATCGTCACCCATAGACCCTGTACCTTCCTGAGAATCTATAGCTAGCGGCTTTATAACCGATGTTCTCTCTTCTTTAAATAAGAGGAAGAGTTTTGATGATTGTAAAAATTTAGATGGTTCAAATTTTTTAAGTCCTGGACCTTCATATGAGTCTAGCCTTGATTCAATATATATTGCGTTTTCTTTTAACCATTTCCTGTAAGGAAATTTTTGCTTAAGGTTGTTGTCGATAGACATCTCATCAAAAATCATACCTTTTGATGTATCTATTGCTAACATACCTCCAGGCTTTACTCTTCCTTTCTTCACAATATCCTTTTCATCAATTGGATTTACTCCAGTTTCAGAAGCAATAGTTATAATGTTATCTTTACTTAATTGAAATCTAGCAGGCCTCAAACCATTTCGGTCTAGGACGCATATAGCCCATTTTCCATCTGCCATAACAATTCCAGCAGGACCATCCCACGGTTCCATATGCATTGAATTGTATTCATGAAATCCTCTTACATCTGGATCAAGTGTTTGAATATTTTGCCAAGCAGGGGGAAGAACCATTCTGATAGCTCTAAAAATATCTACTCCTCCTTTAACAAGAAGTTCAATCATGTTATCAAGGGATGATGAGTCTGAGCCTGTTTCATTAACAAGTTCCTTGAACTTTTGAATTTTTGGAATAAATGGAGTTAAAAACTTAGATGATCTAGCTTTAACCCAATTTCTATTTCCTCTAATTGCATTTATTTCTCCATTATGTGCAAGGAGTCTAAAAGGTTGAGCTAAATGCCATCTTGGGCTTGTATTTGTAGAAAATCTCTGATGAAAGACACATGTGGATGCTTTAAAATTTTCTTGATTTAAATCAATATAAAACTCTTTGATTGCATTAGGCAACATAAGACCTTTATAAACTATTGTCTTAGAAGACATGCTACATACGTATAGAACTTCATCATCCATATATATTTCTTCAATAAATTTTCTAGCATGTATTAAGCTTGTTTCAAAAATATCTTGACTAAAATCCTTATTCATAGGCTTTATAAATAATTGATATATTTGAGGCATGCATTCAGATGCTATCTTTCCTAAGATTTTTTCTTGAGTGGGAACAAGACGGTGTGTAATAAGTTGAAGATTTTCATTCTTAAGAATTTTCTTTATTTTTGGAAGGGTCTTAATAAGGTCTTCTTTATAAAAAACTTGTGCTATTGCAAAATTTTCTTCAATCTCAATCCCTTGTTCTTTGCTAATAATATCTATGAAGTACTGATGATCAATATCAAATAATAACCCGCAACCATCACCTGTTTTGCCATCAGAGCCAACACCGCCTCTGTGTGTCATGCTAACAAGCGCGTTTATTGAGCTAGTAATAATTTTATGCGATTTAACTCCATTAATATTTGCAACTAGACCAAAACCGCAGTTGTCTTTGAATTCGTTTTTTTTAAATAATCCAGGCATAAATAGAATGTTTTTTAGCAATTATAACACATTGATATTTCAATTATATTTAAAAAGTGTCATACTTCGTCATACGTTTCACACAATTTAATATGAATAAGAAAAATAAGCAATATCAGATTGAGAAAGGCGTTTTGTTGTTCACTCAACCTAGGTCACCCTATTTTTATGGGAAATTGAGAGTGAATGGAAAATATATTACAAAATCTTTCGCACCAATTGAAGATTATGAGGCGGCGCTCGATATGCTATTTAAATGGCGTGAAGATATTTTTGGTGCAGAAAAAAATAACTTTTCCATTGGCCTCAATACAAAAACTTTAAATTATAGGGATGAATACTTATCACATGAAAAACTTGAGAATGACTTTCAATTTCTTGAGGTTGGAAGATATGATCCTGAAAAAAAGACTGCCGAAGAGAGAAAAATTAGTTTTATAGAAATTTATGGTGAATATAATCAAGTTCAAGCATCTAACCAGGCTCACAGATGTCTAGACTGCGGAAACCCCTACTGTGAATGGAAATGTCCAGTTCATAATTTTATACCAGACTGGTTAAAGCTTGTTAATGAAGGAAATATTATTGAGGCAGCTGAACTATGTCACTCAACAAATAGTTTGCCAGAAGTTTGTGGCAGGGTCTGTCCACAAGATAGGCTTTGTGAAGGTGCTTGTACACTAAATGATGGTTTTGGAGCTGTAACAATTGGCTCAACCGAAAAATATATAACAGAAAAAGCATTTGAAATGGGGTGGAAGCCCGATATGTCACAAAGAAAATGGACAGATAAAAAAGTAGCTATTGTTGGCGCAGGTCCGGCTGGAATTGCATGTGCTGATGTCTTAACCAGATCTGGGGTCCATAGTCATGTCTTTGATAAAAATGAAGAAATTGGAGGCTTACTAACTTTTGGGATACCAGAGTTTAAGTTAGAAAAATCAGTTGTAAAAAGAAGAAGAAGAATTTTAGAAGGCATGGGTGTGAAATTTAATCTTGGTAAAGAAATTGGTAAAGATATCCCTTTTAAAAAACTTTATTCTGATTATGATGCTGTATTCTTAGCTATGGGCACATATACCTCACTAGAAGGAGGTTTTGCTGGTGAAAAACTCCCTCAAGTATTTAAAGCAATTGATTATCTGATTTCAAATACAAAAAAATTACTTAAATTAAAGCAAGGTAAAAATGAGTATATAAACCTCAAAGGCAAGAATGTTATTGTCTTAGGTGGTGGCGATACAGCAATGGATTGTAATAGAACTGCAATTAGACAAGGCGCCAAATCTGTGAAATGTTTGTACAGAAGAGATGAGCAAAATATGCCTGGATCTAAGAGAGAGGTTCAAAATGCAAAAGAAGAAGGCGTAGAGTTTGAGTTTAATATTCAGCCTATAGATATTATTGGTGATAAAAAAGTTAAAGGAGTCAAGATTGTTAAAACTCAACTGGGAGAACCTGATCAAAACGGAAGAAGAGTCCCAATTCCTATACCTGGCTCTGAAATAATATATGAGGCGGATGCGGTAATTATTGCTTTTGGTTTTAGAGCTAGTCCATCTTATTGGTTTAAAGATTTTAATATTGAAACTCAAAAAAACGGATTGGTCTTAGCAGAAGAGCATCAAGAATATAAATTTCAAACATCAAATAATAAGATTTTTTCAGGTGGCGATATGGTTAGAGGATCAGATCTTGTAGTCACTGCGATATGGGAAGGACGTGAAGCAGCAAAAAGTATAATAAAATATGTTTCATGAATATAGAAAATTCAATATTTCTCAAAGCTCTTAATAAAGAAAAATTAAGCACTCCTCCAATTTGGTATATGAGGCAGGCTGGACGTTATATGCCAGAGTATAGAGCTGTAAGAAAAAACTTTAAAAATTTTTTAGACATGTGTAAAAATCCTGAGGTATGTTGTGAGCTAGCATTGCAACCAATTAATGCTTTTAATTTGGATGCTGCGATACTCTTCTCTGATATTTTAACAATACCTGATGCATTAGGTTTGGGAGTTAAATTCTTAGAAGGTGAAGGCCCTGTATTTGATAACCCAATTAAAGTATCAAAAGATGTTATAAATCTTCCCGATTTTGAACCAGATAATCTCTCTTACGTATACAAAGCCGTATCAAACATAAAAAATGCTTTACCAAAAAATATTCCATTAATAGGTTTTTCTGGAAGTCCTTGGACTTTAGCAGCTTATTCTATTGAAGGAAGATCATCAAAAAATTTTGAATACACAAAAAGTTTCATAAGAAATAATGAAGAAGAGGCGCATATCTTTTTACAAAAATTAACAGATGCATGTTTTATTTATTTAAAAAAACAAGTTGAAGCTGGTGCTGATGTAATACAAATATTTGATTCATGGGCTAATCTTTTGAGCAAAAAAGATTACGAAACATACTCACTAAACTACATTAGATCTTTAATATCAAAGCTTAAAGAGGATCAGGTGACTGCAAGTATTCCTATAATTTTATTTGCTAGAGAACCAGAAATTAGCTGTAATCAAATGATAAAAGTGCAAGCAGACTGCTTAAGCTTGTATTGGAAAACTAAAGATATTGATTTAGCTTTTCTGAATGGGAAAGTAGCACTTCAAGGCAATCTTAATCCGGAAATACTTCTTCAAGAAGACAATGTCATTAAAAATGAAGCGGATAGAATATTAAAACAATTTAAAAATTATGATGGATATATATTTAATTTAGGGCATGGGATTACTCCCAATATTGATCCAGGCAAAATTAAGCTCTTAACAGACCATATAAGATCTAGATAGTTACTTTATTTTTTTTCGGGCCAAAGTCTGATTAAGCCTTCCTGAGCACAAGATGCAACCAGCTCACCATTCTTAGCAAATATTGACCCTCTAGAGAAACCTCTTGCATTGCGTGTTATTGGACTGTCAATTGAATATAAAAACCAATCATTTAAATCAAGTTTTTTATGAAACCAGATTGCATGATCAAGGCTAGCGTTTTGAAGGTTCTTAGTTAAGAAATTTACCCCAACTGAGTTGTTTGCAGCAGCTAATAGACCCATATCAGATATATAAAGCAGGAATGCTTGTTGTATTGTTTGGTCAGATGGTAATTTTCCTTTTGGTCTTATCCATGTGTTTTTAAATGGAGGCATCCTTTTAGGCTCAAAATAATCTTGAATTTCAACAGGCCTCATTTCTATCTCTCTTTGTCTTAAAAACATGGGCATATCTTTGCTATCAATATTAAGTTTTTTTAAAAGAACCTCTCTATTTTCTATCTCATCCTTAAGCTCATCTGGAGCCGGAACATCAGGAATAGTAATTTCATGCTCGAGACCCTTCTCGTCTTTCTGAAATGAAATAGAGCAACTAAATATAGCCTCCCCATCTTGAAGTGCTTTTACATTTCTTGTAGAAAAACTTTTTCCATTTCTTATCCTATCAACAGTAAAGATTATTGGTTTTTCCATATCACCAGGTCTTAAAAAATAAGAGTGGAAGGAATGGGCATAATGCTCCACATCGATTGTTTTATATGCAGCTATCAAAGTTTGAGCCATAACCTGACCACCAAAAACCCTACCCCAGCCAACGTTTTTTCCATTCCAGCTATAGATATCTCTATCCACTTTATTTAAGGTGAATAAATTTAAAGATTTTTCTAAAAGATTTCTTTTTTCATCCATTTTTGTTTAAAGCTCCAGGTGAAGAATTGTTATATAGCTGATTAAAATATATTTGCTCATCTTACATGTTTTATAAAAAAACTAGAACTTTCATATTTCAAAAAGTATGATGGCCATCTAAGTTTATAATGATTAAGCAATGACAATTAATAAAAATATAGAATTACCAAATAAACCAAGTCGTAAAGTTGAAGTATCAAAAATATTTAATATTGATTCTAAGATGTCAGTTAAAGGGTTCGAAGAAAAAACTGAGTGGGTTCCTGAAATAGATAACGGTTATATTTTTGATAAAGAGACAACACTCTCAATTCTTGCTGGCTTTAATCATAATAGAAGAGTTATGGTTCAAGGCTTTCATGGGACAGGAAAGTCAACACACATAGAGCAAATTGCTGCTAGATTGAATTGGCCTTGCGTAAGAATTAATCTAGATAGTCATATTAGCAGAATAGATCTTCTTGGTAAGGATGCAATTAAATTAAAAGATGGTAAGCAAATAACCGAATTTCAAGAAGGCATGCTTCCATGGTCTATTCAGAATCCTGTGGCATTGGTCTTTGATGAGTATGATGCTGGGAGGCCTGATGTAATGTTTGTGATCCAGAGAATTTTAGAAGTTGAGGGCAAACTTACACTCCTTGATCAAAATAAAGTTATAAAACCTCATCCATCATTCAGGCTATTTGCCACAACAAACACTGTAGGACTCGGAGACGTTACTGGTCTCTATCATGGAACTCAACAAATAAATCAAGGACAAATGGATAGATGGCATATCCTTTCAACGTTAAATTATTTAGATGCAAATCAAGAATTAAAAGTTGTTCTATCAAAAGTTAGTGAATTTAATACAAATAAGAATCAAGAGATATTAATAAATATGATTAAGCTAGCGAATCTTACAAGGAGTGGATTTGAAAATGGTGATATATCAATTCTTATGTCTCCCAGAACAGTGATTTCATGGGCGCAGAACTATAAAATATTTAAAGAAATCGTCGATTCTTTTAAATTAACCTTTCTGAATAAATGTGATGATTTGGAAAAACCAATTATTGCTGAATATTTTCAAAGATGCTTTGATATTGAAATAACTAATTAATAAATTTTATGGGGTGGGTTAAAAATAGAGACAGGCTTCATGAAGCAGCCCTTTCATCAATAAAATCAATCTCAAAGAAAAAAGAGATCTCATCTAAAAATGGAATTGCTCAAAGACCTCCATTATTAAATCAAGCTAGCATTTCATCAACACCAAGATCAACTAAAGGTTTACCATCATGGAGGGGTGAAACTGATTATCAATCCTTTTGGTATTTATTTCATGATGAGAAAAATGATCTTCCGCTAACCTTAGACGCAAGAATTGTCTTTAATGAACTAGAGATGTCAAGAACGGAAATACTAGGATCAAATCTTTATATGGGCTCAAAGACAAATATTATTAATTATCTAGATGACAGAAGTTTAAATATAGAGGATAAGAGATCTTCAAATTTTTTGGCTTTGTGTAGTAATTTGTGGTTAAAAGATCTAGCTGGTTTTGATTTAAAGCCGACATCAAAAGAGCTGGTAGCTGAATTTAATAAAAGATTTGAAGCTACAGATCTAGATCATGTAAAAGATAAATTGATTGCAAATATTGATGATCAAGATAAATTTTTAAAAGTATCTTTAGATTTTTTAAAAGCTATTAAGCTTATAAAGTCTGTTAAAGACAATGATGATTATCAAGAAGAGGGTCTCATTGAGCCTCCTGGAAGTACTGATGATATTGAAGAAGAGATTGATACTTCAGAAGAAAGTAAAACTACAAATTCAGATATATCACTTGAGGATATAAATATAGACTTTGAAGAGTTGGTTGAAGAAGCTGCTGCTATAAGCGATGGCGCGTCTATTGAAGAAGAGATTGATGCTTTATCCTACCCTGAAAATGATTATATAGGATTTAATAAAATTGATTATTCAATCTTTACAACTGATTTTGATGAGATTATTGAAGCAAAAGATTTAACAACTCCAGATGAAGCTATCCGTCTAAGAGCACAATTAGACAATTTAATAAAACCGCATCTAGCCACAATTGGTAAATTAGCAAATAGGCTTCAAAGGCTCTTGCTTGCAAAACAAAACACTAATTGGAACTTTAATCTTGAAGAGGGAATTTTAGACACTGCAAGATTGCATAGGGTGATAGCAGAGCCAGGACATCCTTTAAGTTATAAACAAGAAACGGAAACTAATTTTAAAGACACTGTTGTTACATTATTGATTGATAATTCCGGGTCTATGCGGGGAAGATCTATTAGCTTAGCTGCGATATGTGGAGATATTATTGGAAGCACTCTTGAAAGATGTCAAATTAAAACAGAGGTTCTTGGCTTCACAACAAAACACTGGAAAGGAGGAGAATCAAAGCAAAAATGGATTTCTGAGGGAAGTTTTATGAATCCGGGAAGGCTTAATGATATAAGACATATTATTTTTAAAAGTGCTGATAATAGCTGGAGAAGAGCAAGAAAATATTTTGGTGCCATGTTAAAAGAAGGTCTTCTTAAGGAAAATATTGATGGTGAAGCTTTGATGTGGTCGCATGACCGTTTGATTAAAAGAAATGAGGAAAGAAAAATTTTGATAGTTATATCAGATGGAGCTCCGGTTGATGACAGCACTTTATCCGCTAATAGAGAAGATTATCTGGACAACCATTTAAAAAAAATCATTGCTCAAATAGAAACTGAAAGCCCTGTAGAATTACAGGCAATAGGGATTGGTCATGATGTTAGCAAATACTATAACAATGCAATTACTATCAATAGAGCGGAAGAGCTTGGAGAGGTTCTGCTTGAAGAGTTAACAAAACTTTTCAAGAACTAATATCTATATTACAATTACTCTTTAATGTTTACACCGTAAACATTATACAGGGAGATAGAATAAAGAATGAAAATAACTAAGCAGGCAGGTCCACCAAAAGAATTATTATATTTTGATGATGAAGTAAACCTAACACCACTTCAAATTGAAGATGTGGTTGAAATATTTAACACCCCCCTTACTGGTTCCTATAACTGGGACTACACAATAGCTGATAATAGAATCAAAAAATTATATGAGCTTGGTAAAGAATTAAATTGGAATGGCTCTATAGATTTACAATGGGATTATACACACCCATCTAATGAAAAAATTATTGAGCCTGATGAAGAGCTTCCTCATGAAACTCTAGAAGCATATCAAAACTTATCTGAAGAAGAAAAGATTCTATTTGATCGACACTCTACTGCTGAATTAATGAGTCAATTCTTGCATGGCGAACAAGGCGCTCTTCTTGTTGCTTCACAGTTAGCATCATGTGCCCCTACTTATAATGCAAAACTTTATGCTGCATCGCAAACATTTGATGAAGCTAGGCATGTAGAAGTTTTTAATAGGTATCTTCAAGAGAAAATTGGTATCCATTATCCAATTAACCCAGCATTAAAAACTTTATTAGATAAAATTCTGACCGATGAAAGATGGGATCTAAAGTTTATTGGTATGCAAATCATTATAGAGGGTCTTGCGCTTGCTGCCTTTCAAATGCTTAAGTCCATTACTAAGGATCCATTATTAAAACAGCTCCTTCATTATGTTGTTAGAGATGAAGCTAGGCATGTTACTTTTGGTATAAATTATCTTGAAGATTTTATAAAAACACTTTCTCCTGAAGAAATTGAGGATAGAGCTGAATTTGCATATGAGGCTTGTGTTATATCTAGAGAGAGGTTAATAAATACAAAGTCTGAACAAAGATTTTTAGGAATGTCTGAAGAAGAAGCAAGAGAATTTCAGTTAAACACAAAAACTTTTGATATGTTTAGAAATTTCTTATTTTCTAGAGTTATTCCAAATCTCTCAAGAATAGGTCTTTTAACTGACAGTGTTAGACCAAAATTTGAAGCTTTAGGATTGCTTGAGTATGAGCATGCTCCCGATGATTTTGAGTGTGATTGGACTGAATTAAAAAAACCTTTAGAGACCTTTGACAAGATTCCAGAAGCAATCTAGATTTTTTGCTCTTCTCTTTACAAGCTTTTATAGTTTTTCTGAAACTATAATTATTACTCCATCTGAAGACCCTTACACTGAAATTCAAGAAGCTTTAATTCTTGCAAGTCCGGGAGATATTATCAGAATTAGCGAGGGTTTATATCAGCTTGAAGATAGCTTATCGATTGATATTGATGGGTTAATCCTTGAGGGTGAAGGGATGAATAAAACTATCTTATCTTTTAAAAACCAACTCTCTGGAGCCCAAGGGCTTTCAGTAACATCAAACGGGGTTACGCTTCGTGATTTTGCTGTTGAAGATGCAAAGGGTGATGCTATTAAAGTTAAGGGGGTCGATAATATTAACTTCATCAGGATTAGAACAGAGTGGACAAATGGACCAGATGAATTAAATGGTGCCTATGGCTTGTATCCAGTTGAATCAAAAAATGTTCTTATAGATTCTTGCGTTGCCATTGGCGCTTCCGATGCTGGTATATATGTTGGTCAATCTGAAAATATAATAGTTAAGAATTCAAGGGCTGAATT
Organism: gamma proteobacterium SCGC AAA168-P09; assembly: GCA_000385055.1. GTDB lineage: Bacteria > Pseudomonadota > Gammaproteobacteria > Magnimaribacterales > D2472 > SCGC-AAA076-P13. Next base: position 233,770 of record ARRL01000001.1, on the reverse strand, counting down.
CAATGTGGCTGGAATTGAAATAGAGAATTCTTATTATGCTGATGTTTATAATAATCATGCTGAAAATAATACTGGAGGTATTTTAGTATTTGACTTGCCGGACATCCCTCAACAAGGCGGACATCATGTAAGAGTCTTTAGAAATAAATCCATTAATAATAATACAGATAATTTTGCACCTGAAGGCAATATTGTCGGTGAAGTTCCAAGAGGTACAGGGATAATTATTCAAGCTAATTCTCATGTAGAGATTTTTGATAATGATATTGGTGGGAACGATACTATTAATATTGCTGTTGTTACTTACGGTTATGATACTGATGATGAAAACTATTACCCTCATCCCAGAAATATTCAAATACATAATAATCGCTTTACTAAATCAGGTCTAAATCCTGATCTTAAAACGGGAGAGTTGGCAAAAATATTATATGAATTATCAGGTGGTAATATGCCAGACATTTTTTGGGATGGAATTGTTCCTTTAAAACAAATAATTTTTGGTCAGCCGGATAAAGAAAAAATGGTTTTGAGTCAAAATGGTGATGCTACTTTTTTAACAATTAACCCTATCAAATTTATGCTTCCTTTTTTTGATCCAGTGGAGAGAGATGACATAGACTACAAGGGAGCAATAAACCCTCTGCCGCCTGTTATATTAAATGAAAATTTATAAAAATATATTTTTATTTTATTTTATTCTCTCATTAAACATACAGTCATATGAGGGTGTTAGAAATGAAATTATTTTTTCTAAGAAGCCGCCTTTAAAACTTTCAGAATATGGATTTTTTAAAAATATGAACTCTCAATTACCTTCTAAAGGAGTTCTTCCATACACTCTTGAAAGTCAATTATTTTCAGATTACGCAGATAAACTTAGATTTATTTATATACCTGAGAACAAATTTGCTAAAAATGTACCTGATAGAGTATTTGATTTTCCAGATGGAACAGCCTTAATTAAAACATTTGCATATCTTAATCAACATTCTAGCTCTAATTTACCCTCTCAGTTATTGGAAACAAGACTTCTTATCAAAAAAAATGGTGAATGGTCTAATGTCAGCTATATCTGGAATAAAGATCAAGATGAAGCATTTTTAAGTATTGCCGGTAAAACCATTCCAACAAAATTTATCAACAATAATGGAGAGCTTAAAGATGTTAGGTATAGAGTTCCCAATATCAACCAATGCAAGGAATGTCATCAAATCAATAAAACAATAACCCCAATAGGGCCTAAAGCTAGAAATCTAAATGTAGATTATGCCTATGGTGATGAAACGATGAATCAGTTAGGAAAATGGCACAAACTTGGTTGGATTGATAGTGAATATCCAATTAAATCGATGGTTGATTGGGCAGATCAAAATGCTAATTTAGATGATAGAGCTAGATCTTATCTAGATATTAATTGTGGTCATTGTCATATAGAAGGTGGATCGGCAGACACTAGTGGTCTCTACCTGGACTTTAATGAAAGTAGAAAAATAAATCTTGGTTTTTATAAAAAACCTATAGCAACTGGAAGAGCAAGTAATAACCTAAAATACTCAATAGTTCCTGGCAACCCAGAAGAATCTATTTTACTCTATAGAATGCAATCACTTGATCCAGGAATTATGATGCCAGAGTCTGGAAGAGCTCTGGAACATTCTGAAGCAATACAACTAGTAAGCAAATGGATTAAAAACCTTTAAAATATGTTTAAATTTGTTATAAAGACCATACATAATTAATGTATATCTTTTAAGGAGAAATTTTATGTCTAATCACTCGGCCCTTAATACTTTTGGTAAGTCTGGCAATCCTTTAATAAGATCATCTGCCTTTAATGAAAGATCATCTGACTTTTCAGACAGAATGACTTTGGATGGAGCGGTTAATAAAACAGCTATTATGTTAGCTGTACTTGTTACAACAGCATCTATAGCATGGAATTTTTCAACAAACCCCTTGGTTATGACACTTGGTTTGGTCAGCTTTATTGCTGGGGTGATATCAGGAGTTATGACATTTGGTTTTTATTTTCCGTTTATTGGCTGGATTATTAAACCAAAGCCATATAACGCTCCCAAGACATGGTTAATATATTCTGCAGGTCAGGGTTTCTTAATTGGCTTTATTTCATTAAGTTTTGAGACCATGTTTCCTGGAATTGTACTAGAAGCTGTATCTTTAACATTCTTTGTAGCTGGATCATTGTTGTTTGCATATAAATCAGGAATTATTAAACCAGATCAAAATTTTTTGTTAATGGTTTTTGCAGCAACTATGGGTATCTTTCTCTTTTACTTATTCATTCTTATTTATTCTCTCTTCTCAGGCTCTACGCCAGAGATATTTTCTGGAAGTGGAAATTTTTCTATTGGAATTTCTTTATTTGTTGTTGCTATTGCTGCATTAAATTTAGTTCTGGACTTTGATATCATTGAACAATCAGCCGAACAAGGTGCTCCAAAGTATATGGAATACTTTGGATCAATGGCTTTAATGGCTACATTAATTTGGCTTTATATTGAAATATTAAGATTACTAGCCAAAATGCGTTCTCGATAGTGTTATCTGGTAATCCGTTTATTCTGCTTATTGGTATATTATCTTTTGTAGTGTTCTTTCTCTTGTTGGGTACAAGAGCCTCAAAAAAACAAAGAGAAAGAAGTAATAAAATTAATTGGTCATGGTTATTTAATATAAGTAAAAACACTGGGAAACAAACTAAAATTATTGACGGTGAGTCTAAGGAGATCAAGGATGATAAGAATGAATAATAAATTTAAATATAATTATGTGCTAATTGCTTGCTTGCTTTTATCTAACTCTTTATTGTTGTCTGAAAGCACTTTTTATGAAGCTCCGATTATTCAACCTGGAGCTCCAGGGGAAAACTCAAAAGTTCTTGATCCAAGCGTGGCTTCAAATATAGCTGGAACTAGTTATGTAGATGCAGATGTGAATTTTTTAAAAGGAATGATCATTCATCATCAACAAGCTATAGTCATGTCTAGGCTTGCTAACAAGAGGACTAATAATAAAACAATTATTGATTTAGCAAATAGGATTGATGTTTCTCAAGATGATGAAATTAATTTCATGGAAAGTTGGCTAAAGTCTCGTAAAGAAATAATGCCTAAAATATCTCATGATCATGACATGCATATGGATATGGATATGGATATGGATATGGATATGGATATGGATATGGATATGGATATGGTCGGCATGGCAACACCTCAGCAACTTAAAAGTCTTGAAAATTCAGAAAGTACTGATTTTGACAGGTTATTTCTTCAGTTAATGATAGCTCATCATGATGGAGCTCTTGAAATGGTTGAAGATTTAAAAAAATATCCTGGATCAGCAAATGACCCACTTTTAAGTGAGTTTGTTTCTGATTTGGTTAATGATCAAAGTGTGGAAATTGAAAGAATGAATTCAATTGCTGTTAATTTATCTGACGACCCTAGATCTGGTTTAACTGCAGGTCTTTTTATTGCAGATGAAGCAATATTAAATCTTGAATTAATTGCTTCTTTAAGAAAACCAACAGGATTTTTTGATCCAGATAACCCAGGATCAAAAGGTATAAAAGATCCAGCAAAAGATCTTGATGAAGAAAAAGAGCTAACAATATTAGAAAAATCAAGAGCACTTAAATCTCCTATTCTTGATTTTGCTAATACTGATATGGCCTTTAGGGATAATCTTTTGGTTGCTGGGAATTATCACGGCTTTAATATGTATAAAATTAATAGGGATGGTGTTCCCGATTTAGTTTCATCAATAGTCTGCCCCGGAGGACAAGGTGATGTATCAATTGTAGATAATTTATTAATTATGTCGGTTGAGCAAATTAGAAGCAGGATTGATTGCGGCTTAAATGGTGTTGGTAGTGATGCAAATTCTGACAGATTTAGAGGTATAAGAATTTTTGATATTTCTGATCTAACAAACCCAAAACAGGTTGGCGCTGTTCAAACCTGTAGAGGATCTCATACTCATTCAGTTGTATCTGGTCCGACAAAAGATGGAAAAATAATAGTCTATAACTCAGGTACAGCGAGCGTGAGAGATGAAGAGGAGATGAAAGAGTGTATTGGTAATGTCCCTGGAGATCAAAGAACAGCATTATTTAGAATTGATGTAATTGAAATTCCAATATCTGATCCATCAAAATCTAAAATAGTAAGCAGTCCAGCTGTTTTTGCAGACTCAGAAACAGGAGCCCTTGGTGGTTTATGGATAGGAGGGGATCATGGTGATGATACCCAAGAAACAAAAAGAACTGACCAATGTCATGATATTACAGTATTCCCATCTTTAAATATTGCTGCTGGAGCCTGCTCTGGAAACGGTATACTTTTTGATATAAGTGACCCATATAACCCTTCAAGGCTGGATGTAGTTACAGATACTGGTTTTGCATATTGGCACTCTGCTACATTTAATAATGAAGGAACTAAAGTAGTTTTTACTGATGAATGGGGTGGTGGTGGAAGAGCTAGATGTAGAGCATGGGATCCTTTGGATTGGGGTGCTAATGCTATTTACGACATAGTAGATAATAAACTTGAATTTAGAAGTCACTATAAAATGCCTGCGCCTCAACTTGAAACAGAAAATTGTGTTGCGCATAATGGTTCTATAATACCGGTACCTGAAAAAGATATTTTCGTCCAGGCATGGTACCAAGGGGGCATTTCTGTCATGGACTTTACAGACTCTTTAAATCCTATAGAAATAGCATATTTTGATCGAGGCCCAATAGATAAAGATGTCCTAATTACAGGTGGTTATTGGTCTGCATACTATTATGATGGATATATTTATGGCACTGAGATTACTAGAGGCTTAGATGTATTCAAATTAACTCCTAGTAAATTTTTAACCAAACAAGAAATCGATCAAGCATCTAATGCATATCCTCTTTTGGGTCCTATGGTTTTCAATCCTCAACAACAAATTCCAATGATTTGGCCAGAATCAAATTCTGGGAGATAGTCATAACAAGTTTATATTGTGAAATTAGCCTTTGATTTTGGTATTACTAATACAGACATAGTCTCCTATAAAGATGGAGAAATGAATTTTTTTACATTCCCGTCAGAAGAAATTAGTGAAGAGTTTATTGAGAAATTACTAGTACATATAAAAATTAAAATTAGTGATGTAGAAGTTATTGCGGTTACTGGGGGTAAGTCTAGTGACATAAAAAACGTGTTTAGGGGAATCCCTATAGTTAAAGTAAATGAAATTGAGGCAATAGGCTATGGCGCAAAACATTTGTATAGTATCCATGATTCTAAATACCTTGCCGTAAGCTGCGGAACTGGAACTGCATGTGTAGCATTTATTAATGGTGAATATAGTCATATGGGTGGTATATCAGTTGGAGGTGGCACTCTTCAAGGACTTAGCAATCTAATTATTGGTAAAGAAAATGCTGAAGAAATTAATAATTTAGCTCTAAAAGGAAATAAAGATAACTTAGATTCATTAATTGGTGATGTTGTAAACGAAATTGGAACATTGTACCCAGAAATTACAGCTTCTAATTTTGCAAAAGCAAGATATGAGAATAATTTTTTAGAGCAAGATATTAGCTCATCTCTATCAAACATGGTTGGGGAAGTTATTGGAACAATTTCATATTTGAATGCTCTAATGATAGATGTGTCAAAAATTTACTTTATCGGGAGAACTTCTCTACTAGACATAGTTAAGAACGGAATAGATAAAAGATTAGAGCTTGTTAATATTTCAGGAGAATATAAAAAAAATAGAGAATTTGGAAATGCAATAGGCGCTATTGCATATTTGAATGCCAGTACCTAAAATGTAAATAATTAACAACTTTTACCAATGATAGTTACAGATAAATCATCGATTATTACCTTTGCAATACCAGTTTTCATGCTGCTAATTCTCATCGAGTACTGTTATGGTATCTACAAAGGCAAAAGTAACTATAGACTTAATGATACATTTACTAGTCTATCCATAGGGATGATTAGTAGATATCCAACTATGTTAAATCTTGGTTTGCAAAGTCTAATTTTTGTATACATAAGTAAATACTTTAATGTTGGTCTTTTATCAGTTAAGAATCCACTTACTTGGATTGTGGCCTTTCTTCTCTATGATCTTTCCTATTACTGGATGCATAGAATGCATCATGAAATAAAAATTTTATGGGCTACTCACAGTGTCCATCACCACGGTGAAGAGTTCAACCTATCTACAGCTTTAAGACAGACTAGCACTGGGTGGTTGTGGAAATGGATTTTTTATCTCCCTATGGTATTTCTTGGAGTTCCTGGAGAAGTTTTTGTCACTGTAGCCGGTATTAATTTGGTGTATCAATTTTGGGTTCATACAGAACATATAGGTCATCTTGGTTTCTTTGAAAAAATATTTATCACTCCAATGAATCATGGGATTCATCATGCTAAAAATAAAGAGTATATAGATGCTAACTATGGTGGAGTTTTTATAATATGGGATCGCATGTTTGGAACATATATCGCTAGAGATCCTGAGATTCAGCCTGTATATGGAACTGTAAGTGCGCTTCAGAGCTGGAATCCTATATGGGCAAATTTTCAAATTTTTATAAATATGTTTAAAGATTCCATTAAAACTAAAAAGTTGAGCGATAAAGTAAAGGTATGGTTCTCTAAAACCTACTGGAGGCCTGATGACTGCATAGAGGAAAAGGATACTAAAGATTTTTATATCAAGTATGATCCTGAAGTAACAACAGATATAAAAGTTTTTAGCTTTTTACAACTTATGTTCACCGGTATAGTCTCTACTTCTGTCTTATTTTTTCTATCTCAGTTAACTTACAACGAAATTTTTATACTCGCAGTTGCTATAACAGTATTAAGCTCAATGACTGGCCTTCTTTTAGAGGGTAAAAGATACATGTATTTTGTAATATTAATGTTTTCTGTGTTGGGCATTTCATCGATTGAATTCTTTGGCATTCTAAATACTAATATTCTTTCAACAACTCTCTTAAGTAGTCAGCTATATGTAAATATTTTTATAGTATGTCTAATTTATATATATCAAAGCTATCAAGGCTTCTTAACAGTGAGGGCTAGATAGGAACATTTAAGATCTTATTTTGGCAGGCACTCCAGCAACGGTAGTGTTACTTGGTACGTCTTTTAGAACAAGACTGCCAGCTGCCACAATTGCACCCTCTCCTATTGTAATATCACCGAGAACAGTGCTAGCAGCAAATATTGATGCTCCTTTTTTAATATTGGGGTGTCTTTTACCTGATTCAAAACCCTTACCACCTAATGTTACGCCTTGAAAAATTGATACCTCAGATTCAATTTCAGAAGTCTCTCCAATTACTACGCCTGTTGCATGATCAATCATCACCGCTCCAGCAATTTTTGCAGCAGGATGAATATCGACACCAAATACTTCAGATGCCCTATTTTGAAAGAATAGTGCCATGGTGTGGCGTTCGTTATTCCATAAACAGTGTGCCGCTCTATAGGTAGCTAACCCTAAAAAACCCTTATAAAAAAGTAATGGCGTAGAAAAGTAACTACAAGCAGGATCATGATCTTTAAAAAACTTTATATCTTCTTCAAGATTTTTTTCTATATCTTTACAATCTCTGTAAACCTCTAAAATAAATTTCTTAATATCCATTGCTGACAGAGCATCACTATGTAATTTTGAAGCTAAGATTGATGCAACTGCTCCAATTAAATCTTTTTGAGATAGAACAAGTGAATATAAGAAAGATCCAAGACTTGGTTCTGCTTCAACTCTTAGCTTGATTTCATCTTGAATTTTAGTCCATAAATCTTTATCCATATGCCGGAGATTATAAGCTTATTAAGATAATATTAAAGCTCAGGTGCTATATAAGCACCTGAATACTCTTTATTGAACGTCGAATCTATCAGCATTCATAACTTTATTCCATGCGGTAATAAAATCATGAACAAACTTATCGCCTGAATCACTTGATGCGTAAACTTCTGCAAGTGATCTCAATTGAGAATTAGATCCAAAAACGAGATCTGCTCTTGTGGCGGTTCTGATCTTTTCACCTGACGACCTATTAAATGCTTCATATGAATTTCCAGACCCATTAGGCTTCCATTCTACAGACATGTCTAATAAAGTATCAAAGTAATCATTAGTCATTGTGTCTGTGTTTTCAGTAAAGACGCCGTATCCAGATGCACTTATTCCCAAAGATCTCATACCACCAACCAAAACTGTCATTTCAGGTGCTGTTAAATTTAAAAGCTGAGCCTTGTCTAACATCATTTCTTCTGGCGAAACATTAATACCTGATTTATGAAAATTCCTGAAACCATCGGAATGAGGTTCAAGTACTGCAAAAGATTCTGCATCTGTTTGTTCTTCAGATGCATCACCTCTACCTGGAATAAATGGAACTTTTTTTCCTGTAGCAATTTCGATACCCACATTACCACCCAATACAATAACATCTGCAACTGAAGCCCCAGTATCTGATGAAATAGCTTCATAGATACCCAATACTTTATTTAGTTGTTCTGGTTTATTAGCTTCCCAGTCTTTCTGTGGTGCCAATCTAATTCTAGAACCATTAGCCCCACCTCTCATATCTGAGTGTCTATATGTTGAAGCGCTAGCCCAGGCTGTTTCAACCATTTCTTGAATAGTTAAGCCGCTATTTTTAATCGCTTCTGATACAGAATCGACATCATAATCAGAACTGCCGGCTGGAACTGGATCCATCCATATTCTTTCTTCACTAGGAACTTCAGGTCCAACATATCTTGTTTTAGGACCCATATCTCTGTGAAGAAGTTTAAACCATGCTTCAGCAAAAGCATCTGCAAATTCTTCAGGATTCTCATGAAAATGTTTTGATATCTTTTTGTATTCGGGGTCTTCACGAAGAGCTATATCTGCAGTAGTCATCATTGTTGGCACTTTGATAGATGAATCTTCTGCATCAGGTGCTAAATCTTCATCTTTGGGGTTAATTGCATGCCAAACCTTTGCTCCTGCTGGAGTGTCAACAAGCTCCCATTCATACCCAAATAATAAATCAAAATATCCATTATCCCATTGAGTAGGATTTGCAGTCCATGCTCCCTCAAATCCACTAGTAATAGTATCTCTTCCTTTTCCTGAAGCATATGAACTCATCCACCCTAAGCCCATTTCTTCTAAAGCAGCGCCTTCAGGCTCGACTCCAACATTGGTGTCTGGTCCAGCGCCGTGCCCTTTACCGAAAGTATGTCCACCTGCAACCAAAGCTACAGTCTCATAATCATTCATTGCCATTCTTCCAAAAGTAGTACGAATATCATGCGCACTAGCTAAAGGATCAGGATTTCCGTCTGGTCCCTGAGGATTTACATAAATTAAACCCATTTGAACTGCACCAAGTGGCATATCCAAAGATTCTCGTACATCATTATTTTCATAACGTTGGTTTTCAAGCCATTCTTTTTCTAAGCCCCAATGAATATCTTCTTCAGGAGCCCATATATCTGGACGCCCGCCACTGAAACCAAAAGTTTTTCCGCCCATGGATTCAATAGCAACATTACCAGCAAGAATTAATAAATCAGCCCAACTAATTTGTTTTCCATATTTTTGTTTAATTGGCCATAACAACCTTCTAGCTTTATCAAGGTTTCCATTGTCCGGCCAACTATTTAAAGGAGCAAATCTTTGAGCTCCAGTTCCACCACCACCTCGACCATCTGTACTTCTATATGTACCAGCTGCATGCCAGGTCATTCTAATAAAGAAAGGTCCATAATGACCATAATCTGCAGGCCACCAATCTTGTGAATCTGTCATTAAATCATTTAAATCTTTTTTTAATGCCTCATAGTCAATTTTTGCAAATTCTTCTTTATAATCAAAACCACCTTCCATAGGGTTTGATTTTCCATCATGCTGATGAAGAATATTAAGATTTAAATTATTTGGCCACCAATCACGAACAGATGTGCTACTTTCACTACTATTAGTAGTTGCAGCCCCATGCATAACTGGACATTTACCTTGTGTTTCGTTACTCATTTTTCCTCCAAAGAATTGTGCTTAAATTTGAGTTACTAATACTTTAACTAATTTTTATATATTGATAAATATACTATTAATATACTTTATGTTCGAATAAAATGAACATAAATGTTCTCCATCAAACAATTAAATTATGCGCTTGCAGTTGCTAAGAGACTGCACTTTAAAAAAGCAGCCGATGATTGTTTTGTATCTCCTTCAACCCTAAGTAATGCGATTGCAGAACTGGAAAATCAAATAGGTTTTCAAATTTTTGAAAGAACAAATAAGAAAGTCATAGTCACCAAGCTTGGCTTAGAGCTCCTTAAAAAAGTTGAAACAATTCAATTTCATATCGAAGATATAAAAAATCTTGGTGAAAAACAAAAAGCTCCACTAAGCTCTCCGTTAACTATTGGAATTATTCCAACTATAGGTCCATATTTGCTTCCTCTAGTTCTACCAAAATTAAAAAAATATTATCCAAATCTAAAATTGAAAATTTTAGAGAGCAAATCTAGCTCATTAGTACAAAAGGTTAATGATGGTGATCTGGATATGGCTATTCTTGCTCTTCCATATAATTTAAGAGGGTTATTATCTTTTAAATTTTGGGAAGAAAACTTTTATTACATAAGTCACAAAAATAATAAATATAAGAAATCTTTAAAAGCTAAAGATATAAATTTTTCAGAATTAATGTTACTTGATGATGGGCATTGTTTAAAAAATCATGTACTGGCGGCATGTAAGATTAATGATAATCAGCAATTTTCGATGGAAGCATCCAGCCTAGCTACATTAATTCAATTAGTTGCTAATAATATGGGTTCAACCCTTGTGCCTCATATGTCAATTAAGCATCTGATTAATACTAACTCAAAGATTCAAAAAGCTATCTTAAATGAACCAGGCCCTCATAGAGAGCTAGCTATAATAGTGAGACCAACTTACACAGACATAGAAAATGTAATATTTTTGAAAGATATATTTAAAGATGAGCTAAAAAGATATTCAAAAAGTATTTTTTAAAGAAATGGTGGAGCTACGCGGGATCGAACCGCGGACCCCCTGCTTGCAAAGCAGGTGCTCTCCCAGCTGAGCTATAGCCCCATTTTTTGAATGAGTATTGTACTTGAAATCTTTTAAATTTGTATAGTTATTAAAATAAAAGACTGGGTAAAAACTAGTCCTTGATATTGGTGATCTAACTTATCTCTAAGTAATATTTAAAACTTATATGAAAAACCAACTTTCATAGTTCTTGGCTTTTGTGATCTTACTCCCTCAGATGGAGCTCTAGAAATAATATTAGCATCATCAAGAATATTTTCTACAATCACGTAGATGTCTATTGAATCATTTAACGATCTTTTTAAATTTGCATCTAAGATTGTATGGGCATCTATTTTATTATAAATTCCGCATGTTGCTACTGAACATGATGAGCCAATATCTATAAGTCTTAGATTGCCACTTAAGCCTGAATCATTTATAAATCCAGCAACCAGAGATAATGATGTATCAGGTATATAGGGCAGATCATCTCCAACAGCAACTAAACCAAAATAGTCACTATTTGAGCTATTCTTAAATACAGCATCAGTAGATGTGTAGCTTAATGCTATTGGGTAAGAGACTCTCTTACCCTCAAAGATCCATGAGCCACTTATCTCTATACCAGTAACATCAGCTTTGCCTCCAGAAAATATGGCTGACTCAGCTGGATCACATGCAAGACCATTAACTTGAGTGCATTCGGCTGCTAGATTTGAATAATCACTAGCAAAATAGAAAACTTCAATATTAGAAGTATTCTTAGAATATCTAAAACCAATCTCAGTATTATCTGCTTCTTCAGGATCAGAGCCAAACATTGGAGTCATACCCTTATGAAAACCAGCAACTATAATAAGGTTATTGCTTATTTTATATTTAGCAGCAAGACTTGAGGTTGCGTGATCATTCTCAGCAAATGTATCAAGAACAATTGTATTTCTTACAGCATTAAGATTTGGCCCAGCACCTTCAGCCCACCTTCTGTGTCGTTGATCATAATCTTCAGACCTATAACCTACCGTAACATCTAGCTTTCCAAAGTGCATAGTATCTTCTAGATAATATGAGATTGCGCTTGATTCTCTTAGCCTATTATCACTTCCACCAAGACCTTTATATCCATATAGTGCAGAAAGTGATCCATCTGCAGCTTGATCAGAATATTCGTATGCTTGGATTCTGCTTTCTGAGTCTTCCATATCTCTATAGCCTATTGTTAAAGAATGATTATTGATATCGGCAGATACTGAAAATTGATAGCCTTCATTCGTATAATATCTATTGTTGTGCTTATATTCGATTTCAACAGCTAGCTCACCATCTAAAATTGCCTGAGCATTTGCACTGCCATTATTAGCATCACTAATTAATTCATTTACATCATCTCTTTCGCCATGCTCTGAATCATTATTAAAGTCACTCACTTTAAACCAGTCTCGATGATAATCGTTACTCCATGAAGTGAATACAATACCTAAATTATCAAAATCACCCACATACGTTAAAGACCTTTGCTCTCCATCATTCATCATCTTGTCATAGGCTGTAGCGCCATATCTCATTCTAGGATTTGCATTAAAACTTGCTTGGGATAGGCCGACATATGACTGATTAGATGTTTCATCTAAATCTAACATTTTAAATGTTAAAGAATGATTACCAGATTGATATCTAGTCTTGATCATAAGGTCAGATTTATTAAAACCTGTGTCTTCATCTATGTTTGCAATCCTATCAAACCCATCACTTGAGTGCTCATGAACTTCAACAAGTGCACCCAATTTACCATTGGTGCCTCCATAGTAAGTATGTGTTCTAGCCAAACCATTTTCTCCTAACTCTTGAATGAATTTTCCTGAATTGGTTTCAGGAATCGGAGTGCTAATTAAATTTATAGCTCCTCCAATGGTTTGAGGTCCTTGCGAAACTGCAGAAGGTCCTTTAAGAATTTCAACGGAATGAATTCTTCCAGTTGATGGAAAGTAATATGCTGCTGAAGATGTATATGGAGATGGTGCAACAAGGACTCCATCTTCCATGATTGTAATCTTACCTGATCTTTCAATAGCAGTACCTCTAATAGATATATTAGGTCTAAGACCATAACCCTCTTCAGTTCTCATATACATTCCAGGTACAGCTGAAAGTATTTTTGCAATATCTGTGTCCATTGCCTTCTCTAAAGCTTCGTTATCAATAACAGCTCCCGATCCTGCAAGATCTTTCAAATCTTTTTTTGTACCAATAATAGTTATTACCTCTACATCCATACTAGCTTCAACTTTTACATTAAAACTAATCATTATTGATGTTAGGACTAAAGCAGTAACAAGAATTAAGGGTAATTTATCTTGATTAACTTTTTTATAAACTCTATTCATTTTTTTCTCAATAGTTCTTCAAAGTTACCAATTCTTCTATAGATTGTGATCATTCAAGACTAAATCACCAAAAAAAAGCATACTATTTTTAGAAGAATAATAGTCTATAACCTTCAAGAGATGTAAATGATAATGAGAATGATTCTCATTTGCAAGTAGAATTTATAAAAAAGTTATTTTTTTTATAATGCTTTAAATATAAGGTTTTTAGCTATTTAAATTACTTGTTTCCGCGAATCATAAAGTAAGTACTAAGAGCAAATAAAAATAATTGCTCACTGGTAAGAAGTTTTATGGGCGGCCAAACAAACCAATCAGGATGTCCAAAGTAAAAAATATTAATCATTAATATAAATAGAGTAAGACCTGAAAGCCTGGTAATAAAATGCCCTGCTTGATTAGCAAATAATCCAATCAATCCTCCAAGAATAATGCCTATTCCACCAAATATTTCAATCAAAATAACCAATGAAACAATCAGCTCTGGAAATGGCATAAACATACTTTCAAACCATGTAACCATTCTGTGCTGTTCTTCCATCATGAATGGAGCTGGTAGTTTTTTATAACCATGAATAAAAAATGCGACTCCAAGAGCAATCCTAAAAAACCATGGTGCTAAGCTATAAAGAGGATTTGTTATTGAATCTAATCTGGTATTAATTTTTTTCATATTTTTTTTAATTTTCTAAAAGTATATCCTTGTCATTACAAAGAGCAAATCCATTAATTCCAATAAAACGATCTAACTCATCATGACCAATATCAATGTGCGCAAAAATCTGACCAGTTGCTGAGACCTTTTCTTCATTAACACACCCCATTCTAAATAACTTTGATCTGATATTTCCTAAAGAAGCTTCAAGCGAAATCCATCCTTTATACATTCCGTTGAATAGTTCTATATTAATTAAATCTCTTAAATCATCTATGCCTATGTTCTTTTCCGCAGATATCCATGCCTCTTTTTTTTCTATCTCAAAATTAGTCTTTAGATTTAAAGCCTCTTTTAAATCACACTTATTATTTACTCTTATTTGAGGAATAGATTGTAAATTTAGATCTTCAAGGATCTTATTAACTTCAATTTCCTTTTGTCTGCAGTCAGAATCTGATATGTCTACAATATGAAGTAAAAGATCTGCTGATCTCAACTCATCAAGAGTTGCTTTAAAAGATTCTATTAATTGAGTTGGGAGTTGTGAGATAAAGCCAACGGTATCTGAAAATAATATTGGCCCTAGTTCTGGATCAATATTTTTTCTTGTCACAGAGTCTAAAGTTGCAAAAAGCTTGTCTTCAGCTTGTTGTTTACTATTAGTTAAAGAATTAAATAATGTAGTTTTGCCTGCATTAGTATATCCAACTAAGGCAACTAATTTATTTCTACTCTTCTTCCTTGAATAACTATTAAGTTGTTTTTGTTTATGCGCTTTATCAAGACGAGCTTTTAATCGCTTAATTCGATGGCCTATTAGACGTCTATCAGTTTCTAGCTGGGTTTCACCAGGACCTCTTAGACCAATACCTCCTTTTTGTCTCTCTAAGTGGGTCCATCCTCTTATCAATCTTGTTGAGAGATGATTTAACTGAGCAAGCTCAACTTGCAGTTTACCAATATGAGTTGTTGCCCGTGATGCAAAAATATCTAATATTAATTCAGTCTTATCTATAACTCTTACTTTAAGTTTTAGTTCAAGATTTCTTGCTTGTGAAGCTGATAGTTGATGATTAACAATTACAAGTTCTGCGCAAGAAGAGTCAACTAATAATTTAATTTCTTCTAATTTACCTTTATTAATAAAATGACTTATGGACGGTTTAGTTTGCTTACTAATACTTTTTTCAACTATTTCAGCGCCAGCAGAATTTACTAACTCATTGAATTCTTTAAACATATTCTCTAGCTCATCTCCAGTTTTTAGAGAATCTATTTCTAAGAAGATAATTAGTGTTTTAGGTATTTGGATTTGATCAACAATCATATGTATAAGATTATTGTAGAGATTTTATAAAAATTTGTTACTATTAAATTGATATCATTAAAAATTCTTTTTGGAGATTATTTATAGATAAAGGTGAAAGAGCAAGAAAATCAGCAAATGCTAGCTCAAAGAGAAAAGCTGTAAGAGAAATTAAGAAAAAAAGACTTAATAAAATTTACAGAGAATTACGAAAAGCTCGAAAAAAATAAAGTAAAGCTTTGAACATAGTATTCGAATTACACTTTTAAAAGTAATGGGGATTTATATAACTTAAATATGATAGATAAAATATTAGAATCAATTGGTGAAAAAATAGATAAATACATTCCACTTATTATTGCGCTACTTACTTTATTTATAGCGACTTTAGTCTAGTTAAAATTTCTTTTTTTTGACTTTCACATCTCCCAGAAGCTGTTATTTCAACTTTAGGATTTTTATTCTTGGTGCCATCTTTTTTGTTAAGCCAAATATCTCCTGAGATTTGCCCTTTCCCTGTATACCAGTTAAAAGTATTTGAAATTCTATAGGCACCAATTTTATAATCTGTAAAAATTGGATGTGTTTCGTCTGTTTCCATTGAATGAATAACTGTAACGCCGGTTTCAGATTTAGAAGCTGACCATTTAGCTTCAGGGTTTAACCATGCAGGAGATGGTTCAAAAGTATGTGTTAAAGATTTAAACGTCTCTTTATCTGAATCTACCTCCCAGTACTGAACAATATAAATTTTATCTTTTTGCCAATCTTCCTCAGCAAAATTAGTTTTTTGCTCTTTGAAGTAAAAATAATGACTGTTGGGTCTGTCTTGCTAGGTTTTTAAAAAGCTCAATGCCTTCTGATAGATAAGTTTTTTTAATATCTTTATAGGTTACAGAATAATTCCCTTCCAATTCGCACAAAATTTTACTGGTTTCACCAATTACAGGAAGGGTTAAAAAAAATATAACAAGAAATCTCATAAAAAATATTCTAATTTATAAGATGCTTAAATACTATGACTCTTCAAAAAATGAAGAGTCATTAATATTAAATTTAGGCTTTGTCTCCGTATTCTTGCATATGCTTAGCCGTTCTTTCATTTGTTCCATACATAAAATGATTAGCCATTTTTTCTCTATATTTGCTAGCTGGAACACTTAAGCCAGCAGCTTCTGCAACTTCTCTGATATGCATAGGTGTTGCTCCACAGCAAACACCTAAATAATTAATACCTAAAGTAGCAGCCTCTTTGCCGAACTCTCTTATTTCATATCTATTGCAATAAAGCGGGTCTAATGCGGTAGGAAAAGTTCTTCCATGAGGGGCTGGGCAAGTGCATCCATGCTCATCAGGTAAATTAAAAAAAGTTGGGTGATCATCCGTTGTTCTGAATGGGAGTGGAAGTGCTGCCATATGACACTTTAAAATTTTTCTAGCCTCTCTAAGATAAGGCATCATGGTGTCTGGGCCCCTGAAACAGTTCATGCCAACAACATCTGCACCTCTTTGTTCAAGCTCCTTCATAGTATCTACAATAGAAACTCCATCTCGCATAACATTTTCAGCCATGGGCGCAATTGTTATAACAGAAGGAAGCCCTGCTTTTTGAATTATATCTAAAGCCATATAAGCCTCTTCTGCATAATAAAATGTTTCTCCTATCAACATGTCAGCTCCCTCATCGACAGCCCATTCAACCATTTCACTAAACATTCCATGAACTTCTTTTTGTGCGTCTTTATCATCTGTATTCCAAATATTTGAATTTGAAATATTTCCTGCCATTAAATTTGGCTCTCCTCCATCAATAGGATTGTCAGCAACTTTTTTTGCAATCTTGAGAGCAGCTCTATTTAGTGGCTCTAATAATTCCTCTTTACCAATAACTCGCATCTTTTCTCTGTGTCCATTGTATGTAAAAGCTTCTACCACATCCGAACCAGCATGCTGAAAATCTTTATGCAGATTTTCAAGAGCTTCTGGGTGTTCAAGTGCAACCATTGGAACAAATTCTCCAGCTGCTAAATAGCCTCTTTTTTCTACTTCAAATAAAAAACCTTCAGCACAAATTACTGGGCCTTCATTCAATCTTTCTATTAACCCTCTTTTCATGATCCTCTCCTTAATAATTGAATATCTTATTAATTAATTTAATCGTAGTTAAACCCTGGGAGCTGCTTCCGTTTTAGCTTCTTTTTTTGCATCGCGGCAATAGGATCAAATCACGATATGTATATTTTTAACCAGTAATGATATGTTTGTAAAGAATTTTTTTTCTTTATTTGTTTGGGTATTTGCTAGCCCAATATTTATCTAAAACAAAATACCAAACACTGTTTAAAAGTGGCTCAACGATAGCATCTGTTATAGCTGCTGAGAAGTCTGCGCCAGTAAAATACATTACGCATGAGGCGGCAATTATAAAGTGACCAATTGTATAAATGATAGTTCTAATAATGGTGCCTCTATTAGCCTCATAAACTCTTTGTATTGGAGCATTGAAAAGCATCACTGATTTTTTTATTCTCTCTATCATGAAGACAATACTAACAGCATTTTAATGAAAAGGTGTATTGAGGATTTAATATTAAACATTTAATATTCCACCATGCCAAACATAAATCAATTGATAGAAGATTTAACTCTTGAAGAAAAAGTACTTTTATTAAGTGGATTTGATGCTTGGCAAACTAGCAAAATTCATAGGCTAGGAGTACCAAATATAAAAATGTCTGATGGTCCTAATGGCGTTAGAGGAGATGGCACTTCAGGAAAATCATCCGCCTGTTTTCCATGCGCTATATCAATAGGATCTACATGGAATTTGAATCTTATTAATTTATTAGGAGAAGAGTTAGCAGCTGAGGCAGAGATTAAAGGAGTGGATGTTCTATTGGGTCCCACAATAAATATTCACAGACATCCTCTTGGAGGAAGACATTTTGAATGTTTTTCTGAGGATCCATTCTTAACTGGAAAAATTGCAATTGAGTATGTAAAGGGAGTCCAATCAAAGAATATTGCGGCATGCCTTAAACATTTTGTTGGGAATGATACTGAGTTTGAAAGATACACTGTAAGTTCAAATATCGATGAGAAAACTTTAAGAGAGGTTTATCTTTTGCCATTTGAGATGGCTATCAAGGAAGCTAATGCAAAGGTTGTTATGAGTGCCTACAATAAACTTAATAATGTTTACTGCAGCTCTCATGAGAATCTTTTAATTGATGTTTTAAAAGACGAATGGGGTTTTGATGGATATGTGGTTAGTGATTGGGGTGCTGCAAGAGAAACTATTGAAAATGCTAATGGAGGACTTGATCTGGAAATGCCAGGTCCAGCTCAATCTTGGGGAGCAAATTTAATAAGTGCTGTAAATAACAAAAATGTATCAGTGACAATCATTAATGACAAAGTTAAAAGAATTTTGAATGTCATAGATTTCTGTAAAAGGTTCGAAAATCCAATTCGTAAACAAGAAAGTGAGAATGACTCAAAATTACAAAGAAAAATTCTTAAAGATGCTGCTCAAGAAGGTATGGTGCTCTTAAAAAATGACGGCATATTACCAATGAGGAGAGATATAAAATCAATTGGTGTAATTGGTCCTAATGCTGAAAAAGCACAAATTATTGGGGGAGGTAGTGCTACTCTTGTTCCTTATTACGAATCTCATCCTGTAAGCTCGTTTCAAAATAATTTCAGTGAGAAAACTATTATTAAAACTGCAAAAGGTTGTCATACATATCGCTATCTTCCTGAAATAAATAAAATACTCACAGAAGAAAATGGATTTTTAGTCGAATACTATGATATTTCACAAGGGAGTAATAATTTCATTTCTAGCAAAATCCTAACAGGAAGCAAATTTTGGATATTTGAAGGTTTTGCTAAAGACATAATTGGAGAAAAAGAGAGCCCTGATATTCTAGTTAAATTTTCATGTACTTATACTCCTGATATATCTGGAGAGCATGACTTTGAAATCTTTGCAATTGGAAAAAGCAAGTTACTAATCGATAACAAACAGATTATTGATAATTGGAGTAATCCCCTGCCCGGAGATGCTTTTTTTGCTCATGGCACATCATCTAAACGAGGTACTTCATACTTAGAAAAAGGCAATTCTTATCAGATAGAAATACATTATAGATTTGAAGGCAATTTTCCAGCTATTTATATTGGATGTCAGCCACCCGATAAAATTAATTTGCTTGAAGAAGCACTAAATATTGCTAGAGAGGTCGATGAAGTTATTCTCTTAGTAGGAACTAATTCGGATTGGGAAACAGAGGGCAATGATAGAAATGAATTTAATTTACCAGGAGATCAAAATAGACTTATTGAACAAGTTTTAGATATTAATCCTAATGCGGTTGTTGTTCTAAATACTGGTTCTCCAGTAAATATGCCATGGGTAAACAAAGCTAAGTCAATTATTCAATCCTGGTATGCGGGACAGGAATATGGCAATGCTCTTTTTGAAATCTTAACAGGCCTCGTTAATCCCTCTGGCAAATTACCAACAACTTTTCCAAAATATATTGAAGATACTCCTGCGTATGCATCCTATCCAGGAGAAAATTTACAAATGAATTATGATGAAAAGCTCTTTGTTGGTTATAAGTGGTATGACAAAAATAAAATAGAGCCCTTGTTCCATTTTGGTCACGGCTTATCTTATACTGATTTTAAATATTCAAATCTTCATATCAGCAAAAGCTCTGAAAATAATTTCACAATTTCGTTAGATATTACAAATACTGGGAATCATTCGGGATATGAAATATCTCAATGTTATATCTCTTTTGCAGATCGTGGTAATGAGGAGCCAATAAAAAAATTACAAGGTTTTGATAAAACTTTTATAAATTCAGATGAAACAAAAAAAATAGAAATATGCTTGGATTCAAGAAATTTTTCAACATGGGATATTGAAACGCATCAATGGCAGGTCAAAAAAGGTAAATTTGAAATTCTGATTGGGTCGTCTTCAAATGATATTAGGCTTAAAGATCATATCAATTTATAGATAGTCTATTTAGGTCTTCTTCTGAAAGATTTATTTGTGAACCAAAGATGGAGCTATTTAATTCATTTACTGTTCTTGGGCCTATTAATGGAAATATTAATGGTGATCTATGAACCACATAAGCAATAGCTATCTCTATAGGCTCTACATTTTTCTTTTCTGCAATTTCAAAACAAATATCTCTTCTTTTTAGATTCTTTCTGCTATGCCAGACTCTTTTTTCTTCCTCTAATGAGGGATTGGAGAAATGTTCTTTGGTTACGATTTCTTTTTTTCTAATGAAAAAACCTCTTGCTGTACTTGACCAAGGAAATAATTTAATTTCATTCTTGTTGATGTAGTCTAAAAACTCATTACTAACTGCAACGCATCCAGGCCAAACTGGTTCAATCATCTGCGCAAGGCTAAAATTATTGCTTAAAACAGAAAAAGGTTCTTTATTATTCTTTAATGCATAATCCCTGGCACTTGAGAAACGATCTAATTCCCAATTAGATGCACCGATAGTATTTATCAAGCCCTCGGTTTTTATCTCATTGAGAGCATCAATAAATTCTGACACTGGAATGTCAGCATTATCCCTATGAAGACAATATATATCTATTTTTGAGAGTTGTAATCGATCTAATGATTCTTCTATTTGTGGCTTTATAAACTCAGGTTTACAGTCTGGAGTGTGGGCACCCTTTCCAATAATAACAACATCACTCTGAAGATTTCTTGAATTAATCCAATCACCCAAATACTTATCACCCAAACCATTATTATAAATATAGGCAGTATCGAAAATTCTTCCACCAGCTCCGTAAAAATAATCAAACATAGCATAAGCATGAATATCTGAAGTTTGGTTGTCACAGCCAAGAGCAAGTTTTGAAAATTTTTTATCAATACCATCTACTGAAATGCTTTTTAAGCTCCTTTTCTGTATTGATGAAAAATTTGATTTAACCATAGGCGAGATATCTTTTGACTCGTATGGACAAACTACTCCTATCTCCTGTCTCCATTTGTCTAGCCATAACATAATGCTTTGAGAGTCATTGTGGGAGATTAGCTCTGATTCAAGGTTACCATCTAATATACATTTTGATGCATGGTCAATTTCTCTTGTAAAAAGCCCCACATCATCTTTAAATGCAACATCTTCAATAAGATTATTTTTGTTATAAACTTTTATAGAAGATAGGCCTTCTTGAAATTGACCGCAATGCCATGGCTGGCTAACCTCTAATTTAAAGTCACCACTGATAATCTCTAAGTTATTTTCATACTCTTCATTTATGGCGCATGAAATATTGGCCTGAATATTATCAGTAAAAATAATATGCGCTGAAGAATTTAAATCAACACCTGTTATATCTAACTCTCCTGATGCTTTAATACTTCTAGGATCAGCATATGGTTTGTCTAGGATATGACCTACTAATAGCTTAGTCATAGATAATGGATAACACCCTACATCTAAAATGGCTCCTCCCCCCATCATAGGATTTCTTAATCTATGGTCCTCTGGTATTTCAGCCTTAAAACCAAATGAGCAATTAATAGATATTTTTTCTTCTGATCTTCTAAGTATCTCGATGCTATTAAGAATATTTTTCGTTTGAGGGTGGGTTCTGTACATATAAGCTTCCATCAAAAAAACTTCAGCATCTTTAGCAAGACCAAATAAAACCATACTTTCAATATGATTCATTGTTATAGGCTTTTCACAAAGAATATGCTTCTTATTTTTTATAGCTTGAAAAATATATTCATAATGAGAGTTATGAGGAGTAGCAATATAAACAGCATTGATTTCACTTGATAACAATAATGATTCAATATCAAGGTGCGTGTCTATACTAAATTTCTTTGAGAATTCATCCGTGGTGTCTTTATTTCTTCCAAAGACTGAAACTAATTCAGAGTGATCACAGTACTTAATTGAATGAGCAAACGCATTTGCTATAGAGCCAGTTCCAATAATTCCCCATTTAATTTTAGGCATTTTTAATCTTTCTACTTTCTATATCTTCTATTAATTTTTGATGGAAGTTTCTGTCAATTGGATAAAAATATACAAGAGCTAAACTAATCAACACACCTATAAGAGGAATTAATGACATCAAGGCTTTTAAAGAAACTAAGGTTTCTGATGTTTGATCCTGATTTGGTTCAAAGCCTATATTGGTTAATATTATTCCTAATATAACTGCAGCAAATGCTATAGCGCCTTTTTGAGCAAACGTCATAAAGCCATAAAGAGACGATTCTGTTCTAATACCTGTCTTCCATTCTCCATATTCAATGGTATCCGGCAACATTGACCAAAACAGAACCCCAGTTGCACCATTGCCAAAACCAATAAAGCTTAAAATATATAGCAATTCCCTAAGTTCAGAAATTGGATATAAATAAAAAATAGAAAATCCAATAAATAAAGATGTCATAGATAACATCCAAGTATTTTTTTTTCCCAATTTAATTGCTAGATATGCCCACAAGGGAATTGCTAATAAAGTGCTTCCACTAATAACCCCCAGAATTAAACCTTGGTATTCATGGAATCCCAAAGCATATTTAGAAAAATAAATTAAATTATTATTAAACATCAAGTATGTGGATATCAAAATTAAAATTGCAGAAAAAACTATCCAGAATGGGTAATTGTTTGATACTGATTTTAAGACTTTGGAAAAACTTGGTAATTCTTCTTTAGTAAATTCAAATGGCCTTTCTTGAACAAAATATACAGTAATTCCAAGTATTATAATTGCTGCAATACCAGCTATAAGACCAAGGTAAATAAAGCCCAAGGACTCTTCACCACCACCAAATAATAAAACAATTGGAAATGCTAATGCTGAGATCGAAAATGTTCCAAAAGATGCTGCAAGCATCCTTGCAGTGGTTAGCTTTGTTCTCTCATCACTATCATCTGTTATTCTTGCAGTTAATGAAGAATAAGGAACACTTACAATAGTAAAACAAGTTCTATGAAATAAATTTACTACCAGTAAAAATATAAATAAAATTATTCCTTCAAATGGTGGCATCCATAAAAGTAAAACAAAAGATAATGCTAAAGGTATTGATCCGTAATAGATATATGGCCTATAACTTCCCATTTTACTTCTAGTTCTTTCAGCCATATAACCCATAAAAGGATCTGTTACTGCATCCCAAGCTATACCTAAAGCATAAATCCAACCTGCCATCAGTGGTGAAATTCCTATAACATCTGTATAAAAATAAAGAAGATATAAGCTAACTCCACTCCAATAAAGACAGATAGCATAATCACCAATGCCATAAGCTACTCTTATTTTATTTGCTTTAATAAAATGTATTAAATTTATAAACTGAAACATAGAAAAAATAGAGTATTTATTATTTAAGATCTAATGTATATGAAAAAGCAGTGTATTGCATTTCTAAAATATGTAAGACTAAGCTTATGAGTTATAAAGAAGGGTATTCAGAAAATAATGGAGTCAAAATTTTTTATAGGGACTATGGGCCAGAAGAGGCAACCCCTATTCTTTTAGTTCATGGATTAGGCGCTCAATTAGTACACTGGCCTGAACATCTTATTAAATTTCTTATCAAAAACGGTCTCAGGCCTATAACATTTGACAATAGAGATTCAGGATTATCTTCAAGATTTTTTTATAAGCCCTCTATAACCTTAGGATATTTAAGATATTTTTTTCGTTTCCCAATAAAACCTGAATATAGTCTTAATGATATGGCTCGAGATGGAATAAATCTTCTTAATCATCTTAATATTGATGAAGCTCATATTCTAGGCACGTCCATGGGAGGAATGATTAGTCAAATAATATGCGCAAAATATCCACAAAGAGTCAAAACATATACTTTAATTGCTTCTACTGCTTCTTTACCAGGCCCCCACAATGGAACCTCAAAAGAGGTTCGAGATATGATGGTAAGCAGATCTAAAAGTACTAATCCCACTATGGATGAGGTGTATGAAAGAGAATTAAAATGGGTTGGGTTAATAGGGATGGAAGGTAAGGAAATTGATACGCCTAAATTTAAAGAAGATACCATTAATAATTTCAATAGAATTAAGGATATGAAAGATGGTTTTGGTTATGCTCGTCAGCTAATGGCGATACTTTCATCAAAAAATAGAATTAAAAAAATTAAAAGTATTCAGGCAAAAACTTTAATCATTCATGGGGAACAAGATCCTGTATTGTCAGCTGAAAATTCACGATATATGCACCAACTTATACCAAAAAGTGATTTAGTTATTATTAGGAATATGCGACATCTTATTGAAGAAGAAATACTTGATCAATTCAAAGCTAAGCTTAAACATCATTTGTTAAGTTAATCATATGTTTTACATATTCACCTATAGCTAAGCAACTTGTTACTCCTGGACTCTCTATTCCTTGAATATTGATTAGCCCATCTACACCATGGTCTTTAGGGCCCATAATGGAAAAATCTTTCATTTTCTCATTTCTGTTCTGTATCTTAGGCCTTATTCCAACATAGTCTGGTTGAAGTTTTTTTGGTTCAATATCAGGCCAATATTTTTTTATTGCTTCTACAAAATTATCTTTTAGGGACTCATCAAAAGAATAATCGATATCATCAACCCATGAAATGTTTGGGCCAAATCTGATCTGCCCAGATAAATCAAAACCAATATGGAGTCCTGAAGATGACTCACTTGCTAGTGGATAAATTAAATTTTTAAATGGATGAGAGCCGGTATATTTAAAATAATGCCCTTTGGCATATTTGATTGATGAAAAATGCTTTTTGTCTAAAACATCGATTTGTTGTGAAATTAAATCTGAATATAAACCGCTCGCATTAACAAAATATTTAGTATTTATTAAAAAATTATTTCCATCATTGCATGAAACTTCAAAGCCGCCGGTAGTTTTTTGTGCTTCAATAAATTTAGTATTAAATGATATGAGGCCATGATTATTCTGTATGTCTCCCTCAATAGCACTAATAAGCTCTGGCACGTCAATAATTCCAGTGCTTGGCGAGTAAATTCCTGCTTCAATGTTCAAATCAGGGTAGATTAATTTCATTTTATTTTTAGTCAAAAAGTCTAAAGTGACAGAATTTGAAATACCTTTTTCATATATTCTCTCTAATTTTTCTAACTCGTCTTTTGAGGATGCTATTATGAATTTGCCCATTCTGTTGTGATTAATGCCTTTAATTTTTGCATAATCATAGAGACGTTTATTCCCTGAAATGCAAAATTTGGTTTTTAATGATTCATTTGGATAATAAATACCAGCATGAATAACTCCAGAGTTTCTTGAAGAGATTCCCTCACCTGCTCTTGGATCTTTTTCAAGGACTACAACTGACATCCCAAGCTCAGAACAGGATTTAGCAATTGATAGGCCAATAACACCAGCACCAATTATAGTTAGATCAAAGAACATTGGGTTCTACATAATTAGATAAAAGGAACTAACGGAATATTGCAAGAATATAAGAAGACTAAGATGAGGATTGGAATTAATATTTTCATAAATTTATTCTGCCATAGCAGAATATTAAAATGAAACATATTATTAAGATTAATATAAAGAACTGAGCCTTGGTAGACCCAATTCTTTAAAAACGATTATTAGTCAGCGAAGTCTAGACCTTTTGCTGCTTGAACTTCTCTTTTGTTAGGGTTTACTGATTCTCTAAAAGGAACATCAACAATCCTGGCATTAACTGCCACACCTGGTGATTCAGCATATTCATCAGGCAATTTGACCATATATTCTGTTCCAACCTCTGAAGCCTCCCATGGGACCCAGGCAAGAGCAATATTTGTCTCTAACTCAGGCGACCACCAAGGAGATGTAACATAACCAACCTCATCACCACTCGTATTGGTTACTATCCAAAAATCAGGTGCATAATCAGTAATCTCTTTGCCACCAAGAGTTAAACCAACCATTTTCATTTTAAATGGAGCTTTTCCTTCATCAATTATTGCTCTTTGTTTTTCAAGCTCCACTTTACCAATATAATCAGCAGCTTTGTTTCTTGGCACTTGATAGCTTAAATTCACTTGAAAAGGTGAAGTTTCATGATCTAAATCTTGTCCCCAAGATAAGATACCAGCTGCTATTCTTCTATGATGTGCAGGTGCTATAACCATAAGACCAAATTCTTCACCTGCTTCAAGAACAGCATTCCACATTTTTTCTGCATTATCGTGAGCGTCACGTACATATATTTCATAACCTTTTTCACCTGTGAATCCTGTTTGACTAATAACACAATCAGCTCCGCCAACTTGAGTTTCTAAGATTCCATAATAAGGAACTTCTCTTAACTCTTCGCCTGCTAACTTTGCCATAAGATCTTCAGATAAAGGACCTTGAATTTGAACAGGACAAACATCGATTTCATCGATTTCAACATCATATTTCTTAGATACATTTACGCCTTGTAACCAAAGTAAAAGATCGCTGTCTGAGATAGAAAACCAAAACTCATCTTCTGTTAATCTTAATAAGACAGGGTCATTTAGAACTCCTCCTTTTTCATTGCACAAAATTGCATATTTGCCATTACCTGGTTCAATTTTTGTTGCGTCGCGAGTTATTACATAATCTGTAAACGCCTCTGCATCTGGGCCTTTAACCCTTATTTGTCTTTCAACCGCAACATTCCACATGGTAACTCTATTTACTAAGGCTTCATATTCAACCATAGCACCTCCATCCTCAGGCCTTACATAACCCCTTGGATGATAAATACGGTTGTATACAGTTGCTCTCCAACAGCCAGCCTCATGAGATAGATGCCAAAAAGGTGATTTTCTTACTCGAGTAGAGATCAATAACTCAGTGGGTGTTCTGCCACTTTGTCTTAGATTTACTGGAACAACACGATCACTTTGATCGACGTTAGGATGATTTGGATTTGTCATATTTGCTCTCCCGTGCTTTATAACTTATATCTTCTTTTTATATATAATAAGAAGTATTTGTAATAAATTTACGCCTTTTTTTTATTTTTGTAAATCAAAAATTTATCCTACCTAAATAAGTAATTTAAAATTGTAAGTTGTTAAAATATAAATGAATATTTAGGATTAAGTATTGGAAAAAATCATTGAGCTTGTTAGCTAAATATATGAAAAAAAATGCCTACTTATAATCATTTGCACACACATTAATGCTTTTAGTATTTTCTTTTAACACAAGGAATGAAATTTCAAACCCTAAAACTATTTTACTTATTCACAAAACTCGAACTTGTGGCCGTGAAAGAGAATGGCAGAACATATCAAAGAATATGGATTTAGTGTCCATATATAAAATCATAAAAGTCTTGAGTAAATAAAAATTAGTTATTGTTCAAATAATCTTTAATTGCCAACTTATCTTCTTTCATATCGGCTCTAAAAGCATTAAAAAGTTTCTGATCATGGTTAGGCATTAGGCCTTTAGCCATATTTTTAATTTGTTGATAAAACCATGCCATTGCGCCAAATGCATTAATAACTTTTATTATGGTGAATGGACTTGATGGAGAAAAAATTGAGGGCCCTAATGAAAGAGTCTTTTCAAAACTTGGTAATGTTTCTATCTCGCCAGCTATCATTTTTTTGATGCAATAAGGATCTGCACATAGAGGTCTTCCAATGCCTACCATTTGGCAAATATTACTTTGCAAGGCATCCTCTATACCTGCTTTAGTTCTAAAACCGCCTGTGACCATAAGAGGTAGGGAAACCGCCTTTCTAATATCTTGTGCATATTCAAGAAAATAAGCTTCTCTTGCAATTGTGCTTTCTTTTCTTTCTTCACTTCTTTTTGGGTTAATAGTTAGATCATCCACACCTATGAGTTTTGGTTGTTCGTATGTTCCACCTGAAATTTCTATAATATCCACACCTGAATCTTCTAGCATTTGAGCTACTTGAATACTTTCATCAGAGGTAAACCCGCCTTTCTGGAAGTCTGTAGAATTTAATTTAACTGAAATAGGAAAGTCTTCACCAACTTCTTTTCTGCATTTATTAATAATTTCTATATGAATCCTAGCTCTATTCTCAAGACTGCCGCCCCAGGCATCAGTTCTATTATTAATATCTGGTGATAAAAACTCCGATAAAAGATAGCCGTGAGCTGAATGAAATTGAACACCTGTAAACCCTGTTTCTCTTGCAATTTTTGCGGTAAAAACATATCTGTCTATTACATCGAGAATATCTTCCTCTGTCATTGGAGTTGGAGAGCCATAATTCTTACCAGGTATTTTTAATCCAA
Organism: gamma proteobacterium SCGC AAA168-P09; assembly: GCA_000385055.1. Taxonomy (GTDB): domain Bacteria; phylum Pseudomonadota; class Gammaproteobacteria; order Magnimaribacterales; family D2472; genus SCGC-AAA076-P13. Next base: position 205,005 of record ARRL01000001.1, on the reverse strand, counting down.
TATTTGAGGGAGCTAAGGGAGAAGAATTTATTTCACCAGGTGTTTGCCTGCCAGCATGAGAGATTTGCATCCATAACTGTGTATTATTTTTTGTCCCTGCTGCTGACCATGCTTTAAGAGCATCAAATTGCTCTTTATAGTTATTCTGATCAATCACTACATTTGCAGGTCCCTCAAGGTTTTTGTGGTCAACCTGAACATTTCCAGTTAACAGAATACCTATATTGCCTTCTGCCCACCTATCGTAAAGATTTACATGGCCTTGATGAGCTAAATTATTACCTTTAGCAATACGCTCAGTCATTGCTGCTTTGCAAACACGATTTTTAATAACCTGTCCGCATGGCAATGTAAAAGATTCATTCATTAAATTTGGCATTAATTATCCCCAAAGAAATATGAAGTATAACTTAGAAAAATATTAAATGGTGGGCCCGGTAGGACTCGAACCTACGACCAATGGATTATGAGTCCACTGCTCTAACCAACTGAGCTACAGGCCCCTTGTTAAATCAACATTTGCAAGAATTTCTCTAAAAAAGATGTGTCAAAAAACTTAGCACACTCCGACACACTTGCTCCATAATAATTGATACTACAAAGAGAAATGAATTTTACACTATTTAAGTGTGCGTATGAAAGAAAAAAGTAATAGACAGTAATGCAAAATTTGTTATGTATAAAAAAACAAATATTACAGACTTGGCACTAACGAAACAGGTTGCGAATGGCAACTGTTAAAGCAAAACAAAATAGGTTGCTTAGGAAACAAATATGAATGATTTTTTTACTGTTTTTTTATAAGTAAGTAGCCTATTAGGGCAAAAATAATTTCTAAAAAAAGATAAAAAATAAAGATTGGACTTGGTAGACCATCAATTATGATACTTGCAATTCTTCCTAATGCTATCCCAGTGACAAAAATTGTTAAACTCCATAAAGCAGGTAATTGGAGATTAGAGTTATATGCTCCCAATATCCAAAAAGTTACTAAGGCTATATATAAACCTGAAATAGCTCTTAAAATATTTAATAAATTTGTATTAGTTACTTCGATATCATACAAAAAAGGCATTGTTTGGTTTGGTAAAATTCCGTATCCCAAAGAAACAAAAAATACGCCGATAGCAACAAATACTAAAAAAAAAGATTCTTTTTTCATATATTTTTCCTCATTAAATATATACCTTATAACAATGACACAACGGTTTGGGAAAAAAATAAATTGTTTATATACATTTTTTATATATTGTTTAAATCTAGTGAATGTCTAAAAAACCTCTCAAAATATTTGATTACTAGATATATACTCACCCTACTCGGCTGGTACTCCTGCTCCGGTGGACACAATCAGCATTTTATGAACTAAGTGTGTAGCAAAAAAATTGACACACCAAAATACAGCATGGCTATAAGCATTGTAGGAATGGGGGTTTAGAGTTGTAGCAAGGACTTATGAGTCCACTGCTCTAACCAACTGAGCTACAGGCCCCTTGTTAAATCAACATCTGCAAGCATTTCTCTAAAAAAAGGTGTGTCAAAAAACTTAGCGCACTCCGACACACTTGCTTATTAATAATTGCTACTACAAAGAGAGGTAAATTTTATACTATTACTATGTATTTATGAAAAAAAATTAAGGAAGTGGGTTTTATTTTTAAGTTGGTCTTCTAATTGAATCTAAATTATTAAAATAATCAGACCATATAGCTTGCTGTTTTTCATTTAATTGATAACCAAAAAACTTATTAGCTGCATATAAAATAAAGTTTTTAGAAAACATTGCAAGCTTACTATTATCTCTCTTAATCTTCCAAATTGAAGAAATAAGTTGAGCATGGATGCTAGCTACTGATGTTGATGATAGTTCTGTGCTTGAAGCTTTTAGCAAGTTTAAATAGCTCAAATAACGATCATGATGTTGTTGATCTGTATTATTTGAAAGATTGGAATCAGACTCATCTCTAAGATAATATATTATTGAATTTGCATAAACTAAAGAATTTGAATGGGCAGCTAGGCGCATAGGCAAAGATATGTCTTGAATAAAAACTTTTTCATCAGCCCCTTCTGAACGAGACCATAAATCTTTAGATACCAGGAAACCCATATGAACAATTGATTTTTTAAGACAAAACTCTAACGAATTTAAATGAAGCTCTTCATTGCTAATATGTGTAATTTTATTTGGTATATCTTTAAGTCTTTTTGACATACCAAAAACAAGTTTAACTTTGTATTTTTTTGCAATATTTAGTAAATATTGTGTTGCATCTTTTGGTAAAAAATCATCTCCATCTATTGGGATTAGATACTCACCTAAAGCAAGTTTTGCGGCTATATTTAGAGATTTTGAAGGGCCTAGGTTTTTCTTATTTTTGATAATACGAATTCTTTGATCATCTCGCTGAAGACTTTCAAGAATTTTTATAGAATCATCAGAGGATAGATCATCTATACAGATAATTTCAATTTTATCAAATCTATCTAACTCTTGGTTTTGAATCCAAGAGATAGTCTCTTTAATTTCATTTTCTTTATTGAAGACGGTTATTAAATAACTAACGTCCATGCTTAATTATTATTCGTCTAAAAAACTTTTTAGATGGCTTGATCTGCTTGGGTGACGAAGTTTTCTTAAAGCTTTTGCTTCAATCTGACGAATTCTTTCCCTTGTAACATCAAATTGTTTGCCTACTTCTTCAAGAGTGTGATCAGTATTCATGCCTATACCAAACCTCATCCTCAAAACTTTAGCTTCCCTAGCAGTTAATGATGCTAATACATCATCAGTAGCAAAATGAAGGCTGTCCTCAGTGGCATTTTGTAATGGAGATTCTATTACAGTATCTTCTATAAAATCACCTAAGCTTGAATCTTCATCGTCTCCAATGGGTGTTTCAGTTGAAATTGGTTCTTTAGCAATCTTTAAAACCTTTCTTACTTTATCCTCTGGCATATCAAGCTCTTTACTTAACTCCTCTGGAGTTGGCTCTCTGCCAATATCTTGCATCATCTGTCTTGAAACTCTATTGAGCTTATTTATTGTTTCAATCATATGAACAGGGATTCTAATAGTTCTAGCCTGATCAGCGATAGATCTTGTTATAGCCTGTCTTATCCACCACGTTGCATATGTTGAGAACTTGTAACCTCTTCTGTATTCAAATTTATCAACCGCTTTCATTAAGCCAATATTTCCTTCTTGTATAAGATCTAAAAATTGGAGGCCCCTATTTGTATATTTTTTTGCAATTGATATTACCAACCTTAAGTTAGCCTCAACCATATCTTTTTTAGCACGTCTCATTTTTGTCTCACCCATAGACATGCTTCTATTAATTTCTTTAATTTCTTTAACGCTTAAACCAACTCTCTGTTCTAGCTCTATGATATCTTTTTGGGCAATTACCACATCTTGTTTTACTTTTTGCAGTAAGTCTTTTTTATATTTTTTCTCTTTCATAAGAGAATCTACCCATCTTACTTTTGTTAAGTTTTCTGTATAACTAGCTAGAAAATCTTTTCTTGGCATACGTGCATTTCTAACAAGCTGCTCTTGAATAAACTTTTCTTTTTCTCTTATTTTGCTTAATCCAGACCTTGCAATGGATGCAATATCATCAAACATACGAGGACTAAATTTTAAGAATTGGAATATTTCACCAAGCTTATCAAACTCAGTGTGGGCTTCTTTAGAGTGCCTGCCTTTTGATTCAATGACTTTTAAAGTTTTATTGTATTGTTTTTTAATGTTGGTCATCCTTCTTTGGACTTCTTGCATATCAGGACCGGATGACACCTCTTCGTCAGACTCTTCTGCAGCTTCTGCCTCTTCTTTTGCTCTTTGGCTTCCAGGACCTGCTGATGGAACCTCCTCCATCTCCTCTAAGAAACCTGTAAGAAAATCATTAATTTTCTTATCGCCATCTTTCACCATTTGGTGATAATCGATTACAAACTCAACAGTCTTTGGATAATATACGCTGGATTTAAGTAAGTCTCTCATGCCTTCTTCGATTCTTTTAGCAATCTCGATCTCACCTTCTCGAGTTAATAGATCAACAGTTCCCATTTCTCTCATATACATTCTAACTGGATCTGTTGTTCTTCCTGTTTCATTTTCTACAGCAGCAAGAGCCTCAGCAGCTTGTTCTAGGGCAATATCATCAGAGTCTTCGGATTCAGCAAGTAATAGATCATCTGCGTCTGGAGCTGTTTCATGAACCTGAAGACCAAGATCATTAATCATTCCAATAATTTCATCAACCTGATCTGGATCAGAAATATCCTCGGGAAGATGATCGTTAACATCGGCGTAGGTTAGGTAGCCCTGCTCTCTTCCTTTTTCGATAAGCTCAGCTATTTTTGAACCTTTTTTACTTAATTTATCCACGAATTCTTATACTCCAAATGTATTAGCTCTATTTGGTGATGAATTATACTTTTTCAATCTATTTAGAGCTTAATTTTTTTAATAAAGCCTGGTCTTCGTCGGACATTGCATCTTTTTTAAGGATGATCTGTTGAAGTTCTCTTTTTTCAGCAGACGTTATTTCTTGCATATTATACTTTTCTTTTAGTATTTCCTGTCTATCTTTTTCAGATTTTGAAATTAAGCCTATACAATCTTTGAGCATAATGCATGCATCTTCCTCTGAAAGCTTGATTTCAGAAACTAATGCTTCACCAAATAAATTTTTAATTTTTTCATTTTCTATCTGCTCAAAAAGAATCGACGGAACAGCCTCAGGATTAGCTTTATAGAAATCCCTAACATCAAGGAGAAATAAAAATCTTGAATCTCTTTTTATGAGATCAAAGATTCTGTCGCTTGCTAATTTTGGATATTGGATTAAAACAGTAAAAATTCCCATTACTGATTTTCTTATGACAGATGTAGGAATTTTTTTAATAGGTTCTTCTGAGCCAGACTTATCTGGCATAAAATTAACCCCATTATTAAGTAGTTTTCCAAAATCTAAATCACATATGTGACCAATTTCGCTAATATATGCTTCTTTAAGCGTTGGGTTAGTTATTTTATCAACCAGCGGTATTGCAAATTGTGCAACTAAAGATCTTCCTTCTATAGTAGAAAGGTCAGCTTGTGTCTTAATAGTACTTACAAAATAATCTGAAAATGAAGTTGCTTCATTTGCTAGCTTTATAAATGCATCTTTACCTTTTTCTTTAATAAAACTATCGGGATCGTCTCCTGGTTTAAGGAATATAAAGCTCATTCTTATATCCTCTCTTAAAAGAGGTAATGCATTCTCAACTGCTCTCCATGATGCTTTTTGACCTGCCTCATCTCCATCAAACACAATATAAATATTATTTGTATAGCTAAGAATTTTTCGAAGCTGCTCTTGTGTAAAAGCAGTTCCAGAAGAAGCAACAGCATTTTTAATTCCATGTTGGTGAAGTCCTATTACATCCATATAACCCTCAACTAAAAACAATGATTCTGGTCTTTTTTCGATTAACCTTGCTTCGTAAAGACCGTATAACTCATATTTCTTTTTATATGTTTTAGTTTCTGGTGAGTTTAAATATTTTGCTTGATTGTCTTTATCAGTAATTAGTCTTCCACCAAAGGCTATATGTTCACCCTTAATATTTCTAATAGGAAACATGAGCCTATCTCGAAAACGATCATACATATCGCCGTTATCATTAGAACCGAAAAGACCAGAGTCGGTTATATCTGTTTCGTTATAATCTCTGGATAAAATACTATGAAGCGTTGGGCTTTTCTCCATCGAGTATCCCAATTCAAAAAACTTTGCGGTTTCACCGCTAATTCCTCTATTTTTTAGGTACTCGATAGTTTCTTTTCCGGGGTTTGATTTTAATTGCTCTTTAAAAATTTCTGCGGCTTTTGTGTTTATGTTTAAAGCATCTGACAGATCGACTGATTTTTCTTGCTTGGGCACTTCCATACCAACATGCGAAGCTAATAGTTCTACTGACTCCATAAAGTCAATTCCATCATATTCTCTTAAGAAATGAATTGCGTTACCTGAAGCCTTACAAGCAAAGCAATGATAGGATCCTGTCTCTTCATAAACCACAAAAGATGGTGTTTTTTCATTTCCATCTCCATGAAATGGGCATTTTGCTTTATATCTTCCTCCGGTTCTTTCTAGTTGAACACGTCTATTAATAATATCGACAATGCTAACCGAGGTTATCAATCTATCGATAAAACTTGATGGGATGGACATATATATTAATTTTCACTCAGCCAATGATCTATAAGTATTTTTGCAGCATGCGCGTCAACTAGATCTGTTTTTATTTCTAAAAGATTCTGCCTTGCTTCAAAGCTTGTTAATCTCTCATCTACATATTCACATGGAATATTAGTTATTTTATTTAATTTTTCAAAAAAAATGTTTACTGTCTTCATGATATCACTATCTGTTCCATCCATATTGAGTGGCTTTCCAACAAGGATTAATTCTGGCCTCCATTCCTCAACTATTGAGTGAATTTTGCTCCAATTTGTCACATTATTTTTATTAAAAATAACTTCTAATGGGGAAGAAGTCCGAGTTTTTGTCTGCCCAACAGCAACCCCAATTTTTTTTGTACCAAAATCAAAAGATAGTATTTGCATTTACTTGGGTGAAAAATTCCAATCTCTTATTATTTCTAAAATACTATATTCATTAAGCATCTTTGGGTCAAAGGGTGCAAAAGGTGCTGCTTCTTCAAGTATTTCTATTGCCATTCTATCAACACTAAGGTTTCCTGAAGATATAATGATTTCAGATTTAATGAGGTTACCAAAAGAATCGATGGTTGCCATAATTTGAACTTTAGAATCAGAATAATCGATATCCTTAGATGTAATTAGTTCATCACCAGTAGATTCTATTTCTCTTTGCCATAAATTCAGATACATGGCCTCTTCACTAGTTACTAATGAATTAGCTTCTAATTTTTTTATCTTTTGTGCTTTATATGAACTTCTGTTTATTTCTTTACTGATTAAGCTTTCTTGAGAATCACTATTGCTTGATACTTCGGTGGGAGATTGGCCAACATTACCAAAAGAATCTTGAGATGAATTAGCAAATTTAACATTAATAATGGGTGAGTTTTCTAATAAAGGTAGTTTGTAAAAAGTTGTAAAAGTTACGCCAAAGATTAATAAAGTATGAAAAGTTAAAGATAACAGAAAGGATTTATTAAGCGTTAAAGATCTTTTGCTTGTTTTTGGGCTTAGTAAAACTGAACTCATAGTCCTGATAAATATTCCGTAACAGGATTTTTTCCAGACTGGTCAAAAATTTCTCTCGCACAAGTTGGGCTAGTAATATTTATTTCAGTAAGGTAGTTGCCAATCATGTCTATGCCCGCAAAATTTATGCCCTTTGTCATGAGAAATTTTCCCACTTCTTCTGCAATTCTCTTTTGATTTTCATTAATATCTTTCACAACACCCTTGCCGCCAGCAGCTAAATTACCTTTAAAACTCTCCCCTTGTGGAATTCTAGCCAATGTTTTTTCAAAAGGCTTTCCATGGATTATCAAAATTCTAAAATCTCCCTTATAAATTTCTGGTAAAAATTCCTGAACAACAATTTGAGTTGTTTCGTCCTCAGTCATATCTAGAAGAATATCTAAATTCTCTTCTTCCATGTCTTCCATCTTGAAGATAGATTCACCACCCATCCCGTCAAGAGGTTTCACAATAATAATCTCATGGTTAGCTTGAAAATTAATTATCTTCTCAATATTAGATGTGATAAGTGTTCTTGGAATATATTCTTTAAAATGAATTGCAAAAATTTTTTCATTAAACTCTTTAATTGAATTAGGTTTGTTAAAAACCTTTGCTCCCTGAGTTTCAGCAAGACCTAATAGGTGAAGTGAGTTGATATAATCACAATCAACTGGGGGATCCTTTCTCATAATGGTAAATGAGAAGTCTGCAACCTTAATAGGCTCTTTTCTGATTCCTTGAACCTGACTTGTGCCTATCTCAATAATGTTTCTAGCATCTGCAAAAACCACACCTTCATCGACATACAAATGTTTCATCTCTGCTTGAAATACTTTATATCCTTTTGAGATAGCCTCCTCCATCATAAAAATCGATGTATCTTTTTGAGGCTTTAGCTCCCTCATGGGATCTGTGATAAAAAGTATTTTCTTACTCATATTCAAATGTTATCAAAATGGTTTTGAATAAGAGATGCTATCACAACAGGAGCTGTTTCTGCCCTAAGAATATTTTTACTCACTAATTTAAACTCAAATTTATGTAAATTTAATAATTTGATTTCAGATTCAGAAAAACCAGATTCTGGGCCTGTAATCATGCAAATACTAGATGAATTAATCTTTGTAATATCAAAAGAACTTTTTGCATTGACATCAAATACACATACATCCATATCATTAACTAGAGCTATGCCATCATTAAGACTTGACGCAATGCGTGTAACAGGTAAAAAATTAGAGCCACATTGTTTGCATGCGCTAATAATAACGTCTTCCAATTTTGAATAAATTTTTGCGACATCTTTTTTGGCAATACTTTGATCTATCAAATCAGGTTTATAAAAAATAAACTCAGATATGCCTATTTCGCATAATTTCTGAACCATAAAATGAAAATTATCTTTTTTAATAAATGGAACCATGAAGACAATTTTCTTTGTAGGTTTTTTTGATACTTCCAAATCAGAAACTCTTACTAAGCTTACCGATGATCTATCCAGCTCCACAATCTCACAAATAGCTGAAGCCCCGCATCCATCGAATACCTCAACTTTATCCTTTTCTTTGAGTCTAAGTACTTTTATTAAGTGCATAGACTGAGTTTGGTCTATTTTAAAGACACTATTATTTTCTGATACTGATTTACAATATATTCTATGAGTTCTCACAATAACATTATAGCTATAGGACACTAATAAATGTCAGAGATAAATCTAATATTCATAAGACACGGAGAGGCTGCAGAAAGTTGGGGAGAACACCCCGATCCTGGTCTTAGTGAAAATGGCATATCTCAATCTCAAAAACTGATATCAAATCCTTCCCTTCAGTCATTAGAAAATTTCATGTTTTTTTCAAGCCCTAAGTCCAGAGCCAAAATGACAGCCGCTCCAATTCTTAAAAAATATAATAAAAAATTAATAATAGATAATCATTTTTCTGAAATACCCTCCTCAAATATAAAAGCTTCAGAAAAAAGAGAGTGGCTAAAAAAAGTTATGACCATGAATATTGGTGACTTACCTAAAGAAGTTTCAGTATGGAGAGATAGTATCATTAGTAAAACGTTGAGCTTTACAAATAATACAATTATCTTTTCTCACTTTATGGTCATAAATGCAATCGTAAGTGGTTTAATAAAACGTTCAGAGATTATGCATTTCTACCCTGACTACACTTCTGTTACTCAAATTACTGTTAAAAATAATGAAGCAATAAAGATTTCTTTGGGTGATGAGAAAAAAACCATCATAAATCTTTAAAAACCTATTGAGCAATTTTTAAACAACTGTAAACTGATATTTCTCTTTATTAATTATTCATTCATTTTGGGAAATAAAAATAAATCATTTGATAGCTATTCTAAAAAACCTCTTAAAGAAGAAGTAAGAAAAGCTATGAAAAGATATTTTGCTCAGTTAGATCAGAAAAATATGCCTATCGATGTCTATCAATTGGTTTTAAATGAAGTTGAGCCTCCTTTGTTAGATGCTGTAATGAGATTTGCAAATAATAATCAATCTAAAGCCTCAAGAATATTAGGAATTAATAGAACAACCCTTAGAACTAAATTAAAAAAATACAAAATTAAATAATGCATTCAATAAAACCAAAAACTGCACTTATAAGCCTTTCAGACAAGACTGGGCTTGAAGAACTTATAAAGTTTCTTGTTTCTGAGAATGTAAAGATGCTTTCAACTGGTGGCACCTTCAAGGCAATTCAAGAAATTACATCTGAAGTTATAGAAGTTTCAGACTTTACAGGTTTTGAAGAGATGATGAACGGAAGAGTGAAAACACTTCATCCAAAAATTCATGCTGGAATTCTTGCAAGGCGAGACAAAGATTTAGAGGTTCTTAAGGAAAGAGGCTATGAAACGATTGATTTGGTCGTCGTGAATCTATATCCATTTAAAGAGACTATTGCTCAAGGTTGTTCTTTTGAGGAAGCAATTGAAAAAATAGATATTGGTGGGCCAACCATGATTAGATCTGCTGCAAAAAACTTTAAAGATGTTGCTGTTGTTTCCAATCCGTCTGATTATTTAAGATTAATAGAAGAATGGAAACACAGTGATGGTATTTCTTATGATTTTAGAAAAGAGTTATCGCAAAAAGTTTTTGAGACAATGGCAGATTACAATCTTTCTATTTCAAATTATCTTAAAGAAGAAACTAAAAATAATATACCTAGCTATGATTTTGAAAAAAGCTCTTCGCTTAGATACGGAGAAAACCCACATCAAACAGCAAATCTTCTTACCTTCTCTCATCTTAAACACAAGAATATTGCAAACGCCGATATATTACAGGGTAAAGAACTTTCATATAACAACATAGTTGATGCGGATGCTGCTTGGGAGTGTGTAAGAGCATTTGATGATCCAGCATGTGTCATTGTTAAGCATGCTAACCCTTGTGGTGTTGCTGAGTCAGAAGATATCTCTCGTGCATACGACCTAGCATTTCAAACAGATCCAACGTCTGCATTCGGAGGAATAATTGCTCTCAACAGAACCCTGGATACAAAGACTGCTCAAGAAATAAATACTAGACAATTTGTTGAAGTTATTTTGGCTACTGATTATGAAGAAGGTGCTTTGGCTGAATTTGCTAAAAAGAAAAACGTTAGAGTTCTTAGGGTTGATCTTGAGCAAGATAATCCTTATCCCGGAATGATTAAGAAAGTATCTGGAGGAATCTTAATTCAATCAGATGATACTTATGCTGTTCCAAGAGAAGATTTAAAATGTGTTACAAAAAGACAACCAACGCCTGATGAACTGAATGATTTAATGTTTGCCTGGAGAGTGGCAAAGTTTGTCAAAAGTAATGCCATTGTCTATGTAAAAAATAGACAAACTATTGGTATTGGTGCTGGTCAAATGAGTAGAGTTATAAGTGCAGATATAGCAAACCTTAAAGCAAAACAAGAAGAGCTTGAGGTCAAAGGCGCTGTAATGGCTTCCGATGCATTTTTTCCTTTTAGGGATGGAATTGATAAAGCAGCGTCTAGTGGTATTGCATCTATCATTCAACCAGGTGGCTCAATAAGAGATGATGAAGTTATTGCAGCTGCAGACGAAAATGATATTGCTATGGTATTTACCAGCACAAGACATTTTAGGCACTAATGCAGATATTAGTTATTGGTTCAGGTGGCAGAGAACATGCTTTAGCATGGAAATCAGCTCAAGATAATTCAGTTTCAAAGGTTTATGTATGTCCGGGTAATGCGGGCACAGCACTAGAAGATAAACTAGAAAATATTTCTTTAGATATTAATAACTTTGAAATCATTGAGAATTTTTGTAAACAAGAAAATATAGGGCTGGTTATTATTGGCCCAGAACAACCTCTTGTAATGGGAATGACTGATTATCTGCAAAGCAAAGGCATTCAAACCTTTGGCCCCTCTCAAGCTGCTGCTCAACTTGAGGGCTCAAAAACTTTTTCTAAAGATTTTTTTATTAAATATGGGATACCAACTGCTGATTATGCTGCATTTGATTCCTATGATGAATCACTAAGGTATATTGAGTCCATCGCATATCCTACTGTTGTTAAAGCTGATGGACTTGCTGCAGGCAAAGGCGTACTTATTTGTGAGAATAAGAATCAGGCTAAAGCTGCACTTGATAGCATCTTTAAAGATCAAGCATTTGGTGAAGCAGGCAGCAGTGTCGTTATTGAAGAGTTCTTAGAGGGAGAAGAAGCTAGTTTCATTGCAGTTGTGAGTAAAGATAAAATTATTCCTTTGGCTACAAGTCAGGACCATAAGGCGGTTGGCGAAGGAGATGTTGGTTTAAATACTGGTGGCATGGGTGCATACTCTCCTGCTCCAATTGTTGATAAACGTATTCACCTAAAAATTATAGATGAAGTTATGCATCCGACTATGCAAGGATTAATTTCTGAAGGCTCTCCATACCTTGGTTTCTTATATGCTGGCTTAATGATCAAAGATGGTGAATTAAAAGTTTTAGAATTTAATTGCAGGTTTGGTGATCCTGAAACTCAGCCAATCCTTCTTAGACTTCAATCAAGCCTGGTAGATTTATGTTTAGCTGCGATTCATAATGATCTAGATTCGTACGAAATTAAATGGACGGATAAACATTCATGCGGAGTAGTTATAGCATCTAAAGGATATCCTGAAAGTTATGAGTCTAATAAAGAAGTTATGCTTCCTAATCTTGAAGATGCTGAAACAAAACTATTTCATGCTGGAACTAAATTAATTAATGAAAATGTTCTAACCTCAGGAGGAAGGGTATTCTGTGCTACAGCTCTAGGTGATAACTTGAAGCAGGCTCAATCCAAAGCTTATAATCTCGTTGACAAAGTATCCTTTGATGGAGCATTTTGTAGAAGAGATATAGGTTTTAAAGGAATTAAATGAGCTTTTTAAATAATATTGTTAATGAATTTGATATTGCATTAAAAACACTTTCAAATAAAAAACCTGGTACGGATAGACCCTATCCGGCAGAACCTATTAAAAAAAATACTCAAAATCTAACAAAGGCAGAGAAAAAATTATCTATTCAAATGATGAGGGTTAATCTTGCAGGAGAGGTTGCTGCGCAAGCTTTATACAGAGGGCAAGCTCTCGTATGTAAAGACCCTAAAATTAAAGAACATCTTATAGAGGCAGGAGAAGAAGAGACCGACCACTTAGTTTGGTGCAAAAAACGCTTAGATGAACTTGAAGGCAGAGGGTCTATATTAAACCCTATATGGTATGCAGGCTCATTTGCTATTGGAGCCATATTTGGAAGGTATGGAGAAAAAGTGAGTCTTGGATTTGTTGAAGAAACTGAAAAACAAGTTGTAGCTCATATTGATAGGCATCTAGATAAAATTTCTCCAAAGGATAAAGAAACAATAGAAATTCTTAAAACCATGAGAGATGATGAGGATGCTCACGCTCAGCAAGCTGTTGAGAATGGTGGAGAAGAATTACAAGTCCCAACAAAAAAAATTATGAAATATACAGCCAAAGTTATGACCTCAACTAGCGCTCACATATAATTTTTATTCCATTTGCTGCCATTTGACAGGGACACCCTCAAGCTTATAACGATTGGATTCTTCTCTTAATTTATCAAACTCTGTCTTAGAAGAGTAAACGGTAACAATTAAAGCATTCTCTTTGTTTGCAGTTATTCTAAGTACTCTTCCCATTCTTTGAATTCTCTGTCTTTTAGATGAAGAAGCGCTTAATATCATTGCTCCATCAGCTTCGGGCATATCAAAACCTTCGTCTAATGCAGTGCAACTTACTAAGACATTTAGATTACCACTTTTGAAATTATATAAGTTCTCTTCACGCTCTACATTATCTAAATCAGTATTATATATAGCTGACTTATAACCTTTTTTATTAATAATTTTATTAAATTCTTTTGCTTGTTTTTTATTTTCGGTAAAAACAATCCAACTATCTCGTTTATGTTTTTGTAATAGCTCAACTCCAAAAGGAATTCTATTTTTTGAATTTTTTACCATTCTTGCTCTATTAAAAATGAGCATTTTAAGCGGATAATCATTCATATTGTTGCCGCCGATAGTTGCAGCCCTTCTTTGAATACTTTTGGTAAATTTTTTGTACTTATCTTCTTCGTCCTTAGTCATTGCTGCGTAAGCATATAGAAGTTTAAAGTTTACAATTACCTCATCCTCTCTAGCATCTATATAGTCATAATCAAAAATGATATCTCCTAAGATTTTTTTTATGATGATATAAAAATTATCGTCATAGTCTCTTTCAGGTGTTGCTGAGAGTCCCAGCGTTGCATGCCAATTATTAGTTAAAGTCTCTCCTCTCTTTTCGGTTCCAATCTTATGGCACTCATCTACAATTAGAAGAGTATTAGAAGCATCAAATTTATGGATTATATTTTTTACAGAATCAATAGTTGAAATAGTGATCTTTGAAATCTCTTCAAGATGTTCGCCGCCACCATTCAAAGAGATATCTGTATCATCGAATGTCTTCTGCAACCCTTCATACCACTGATCTAAAAGTGCTATAGAGGGAACAACAATAAAAATAGAGTTATCTTTTTCTTCTTCAAGGTATTTGGTTAAACAGTGGATAGCAAAGACAGTTTTTCCTCCGCCAGTAACTACTTTTACAATACCTCTTTTTTCAGCCCACCATAGTGGAAATGCTTTTTCTTGCCATTCCCTTAGCTTCAAGCAAAGTCACCTTTCATTAGACTTTCACCTATTAAGAAAACATGAATATCATGAGCTTTTAATGCATTGATATCATCCTGATTTTTAATGCCTGACTCTGCAACAAAAATATTATTGTTTTTAAATTCCTTCTTTAAGTTGATAGAATTATTTAGATCTACGTTAAAAGTTTTTAGATTTCTGTTATTGACTCCTATCATTGCATTAGAAAAATGCCCAACTCTTTTGAGCTCTTCGAGGTCATGGACTTCTATGAGGTAATCTAATTGTAATGTTTCAGCCAAGTCTACAAAGGATTTAATTTCTTCATCATTTAAAACACTGGCAATTAAAAGAATACAATCAGCGCCAATAAGTTTTGCTTCATAAATTTGATACTCATCAATCATAAAATCTTTTCTTAGTATTGGCAGAGAGGTGATTTCTTTAACATCTTGTAAATATTGGGAGCTGCCTTGAAAGAAGTCCTCTTCGGTAAGAATAGATAATGCCGATGCTCCAAAGTCTTCATACTCTTTTGCTTTTCTTATAGGGTCGAAATCTTCTGAAATAATCCCCGCACTAGGTGAAGCCTTTTTAATCTCAGCAATAATGGCTTGATCTTTGTTGAGCAGGCTCTCTTTGAATGCTCCTTTTGGTAAATTCAATCCATTTAATTTAGAAATTATGTCCTCTAATGGCAGCTCAGCTTTTTTAGCTTGAAGCTTGGCTCTTGTATTTTCTACAATGTCATTGAGTATTGTCATTAGCTGTTAGAAACCCTTACGTATGCAGCTAATTTATCTGCCGCTTTTCCGTTATTCATTAACGTATATGCTAATTCAATGCCATCGGAAATAGAATCTACTTTTCTCGCTATATACAAACCAGCTCCAGCATTTAATGCAATCATGTCTTGAACTGCAGATCTCTCTCCTGAAAATGCCTCTCGAACCATTCTTAGACTTTCTTCTGAAGATTGTGCAGATATTTCATCAAAGCTTGAGATTGATATACCAAAATCTTGAGGTGAAATGGTGTACTCATTAATTTTATAATTTTTATATTCTGAAATATTTGTTGGTCCAGAGATGCTGATCTCATCCAAACCATCATCGCCGTGAACAACCATAACGTGCTCCATATCTAAATTTTTAGCTACAGTTGAAAAAGTGTTAAGCAAACTCTTATCATAGACGCCTATTATTTGTCTTTTAGCTCCACATGGATTGGTATGAGGTCCTAATAAATTAAATATCGTTTTTTCTCCTATCCTTTGTCTTGCAGGCATCACATATTTCATAGATTGATGATGAAGGGGTGCAAATAAAAATATAAACCCTACCTGATCAAATACCTTAACTAGCTTTTCTCTGTCGTGACTAATATCAGCTCCGGCTTCAGTTAAAAAATCAGCACTACCGGATTTACTAGATATAGCCTTGTTACCATGTTTGGTTATTGAAGCTCCGCCAGCAGCCGCAACAAAGGAGGAAGCGGTTGAGCAATTAAAAGTATGTAACCCAGTACCACCAGTGCCGCACGTATCGATATGGGTTCCATCGCCAATATCAAACTTTAAAGATTTATCTTTCATAACCATAGCTGCTGCAGTTATTTCAGGCTCTTTGACTCCCTTTTCATTGAGTGCAATAAGAAAAGTCTTTATATCATTATCATCAACTTTTCCAGTCATAATGCTTTCAACTGCTGACTGCATTTCTTCTTTTGTTAGATCATTTTTAAGGGCTAGTTTTTCAAGAATTTCTTTGATCATAATGCTAAAAAGTTTTCTATTAGCTTCATACCATAATCTGTATCAATAGACTCTGGATGAAACTGGACTCCGTATATGGGCCTTTCTTTGTGTTGTATTGCCATAATAATATCTGGATTCTCCTCCAAAACACCAGTGATTTGAAGAACATTGGGCAAAGAATCTTTTTCAATAATTAAGCTGTGATAACGCACAACAGAATAAGGGCTTGAAATATTCTCAAATAATTTTTCTTGATTGTGGCTAACTTTTGAGAGTTTGCCATGAAATATTTCCGGTGCTTTTACAATCTTCCCTCCAAAAGCGGCACCAATCGCTTGATGGCCTAAACAGACACCGAGAACAGGAACAGATGAAGATTTAATAAGTTCAATTGAAATTCCTGCTTCAGCTGGTGTGCAAGGTCCAGGAGATACAACAATCTTTTTTGGATTTAAGTGATTGATTTCTTCGAGACTAACTTCATCGTTTCTTACAACAAGAACTTCTTCCCCACACTCACCAATATAATGTACTAAGTTATAGGTAAAACTGTCGTAGTTATCTAGCACTAAAATCATGAAATCATCTCCATAGCATCTATGAAAACCTTTGATTTTTGTTTGCATTCTAACCACTCATTTTCAGGCACAGAATCAGCAACGATACCTGCTCCTGCACCAACATGAATTACATCATCCTTTATTACAGCAGTTCTTATTGCAATTGCAGTATCTATATTGCCATTCCAAGAGATATAACCTATAGCACCGCCATAAATACCTCTAGAGCTAGGCTCTAATTCATTAATAATCTCCATAGCTCTTATCTTGGGAGCTCCTGATAAAGTTCCGGCTGGAAGAGTTGCTTTTAAAGCATCTAAATAATTAAGGTCTTTCGATAGACTGCCAGTTACATTGGATACTATATGCATCACATGTGAATATTTCTCAATTACCATCTTATCTGTGACTTTTACACTACCTATTTCTGAGACTTTTCCAACATCATTTCTTCCAAGATCTATTAACATTAAGTGCTCAGCAATTTCTTTTGGATCATTAAGTAAATCGTTTTGATTTGTTTTATCTTCTTCAGGAGTTGCTCCCCTTCTTCTTGTTCCAGCAATTGGACGAAGTGTGACTTTATTATCTTCTAGCCTAACTAAAATTTCTGGAGAAGACCCGACCACCTGACATTCTTCAAGATCAAGATAATACATATAAGGTGATGGATTTAATTTTCTGACAGCCTTATATAATTCAAAAGGGTTTTTATTAAATGGTAAAGAAAAATCTTGAGCAAGTACGACCTGCATGACATCGCCCTCTTCTATATAGTTTTTAATTCTACTTACTGCGTTTAGATAGTCTTTTTTTGTAAAGTTTGAATCAAAATCTATCAAACCTCTTGGTTCTTTGAAGGAAGTTTCTAAGTTATCTGCTTCATTTTGAAGCGAGGTTACAATTGTTTTAATCTCATCCAATGCGTCTTCGTAAGAAAATTTTGATGGGTTTGCATTAAAAATAACCTGAGTTGATTTATTAATATTATCGTAAATAATTAGCTTATCAGCCTTAACAAGAAATATTTCAGGCATATGATCTTTGAATTTTGAATCTTTACTTTGAAGTTTGGCTATTTTTTTTTCTGCATATTGAGCACTTTCGTATGCAAAAAAACCAACATAACCGCCATAAAATCTTGGTAACCCATTTATTTCTGGTGCCTTGTGGCTTTCAGTAATTTTTTGAATTTCACCCAAAGGATCTTCTGATTCAAATGAAGAAGAAGTTCCTTCTTTATTTATTTCAATAAAATTACCAGATACCTTAATTGTATCTAGACAGTCAAAACCAATAATTGAAAATTGTGCCCATTGATCACCGCCCTCAACTGACTCTAGAAGAAATGTATTAGATTTATCTGTAATCTGAGAATATAAGGTTAAGGGTGTTTGATTTTCTAAAGATACCTTTTTAACAACAGGAATAATGTTAAAACCCGCTTTAGCATAATCTTGAAACTCTTCTTTCGTTATCATTTTATTAATAATTTTTTATGTCTACTAAATCACCAACATTGATATCATTTTTATCAAACCAACCCTGATTAACTTCTAAAGCATATAAAGCGGGCTCTTTGGAGCATACTGATGTTTTTGATAAGGGCACCATATCATATATATTTATTATTTCACCCGTATCATCAAGATATGCAACACTCAGAGGAATCAAAGTATTCTTCATCCACATGCATTGAATTTTTTTTCTATCCCAAATAAAAACCATGCCGCTATCATCTGCAAGACTTTCTCTGAACATAAGGCCTTTCTTTCTATCTTGGTAGTTTTTTGCTATTTCAATGTTTGAAAGGTATTTCTGTAAAACAATAGTATCCTTGCTTTCAAGAGAAATAGTAAACAAAAATAAAAACGAAAAACTAAAGAATTTTAGAGCGGAGTGTTTTAATAGTTTGCTCATAATTATCAGTATTGAAGATTGCTGATCCGGCAACAAAAGTATCTGCACCAGCTTTTGAAGCAAGACCAATAGTCTCATTGTTAATGCCGCCATCAACCTCAAGGCGTATATCTTTTCCTGTAGCATCAATCATTTTTCTAACTTGAGATATCTTATCTAAAGAACTGTGAATAAAAGATTGTCCTCCAAAACCGGGATTAACACTCATGATCAATACCAAATCTAGATCCTCAATAACATTTTCTAGAATATTGAGAGACGATGCAGGATTAAATACTAGTCCGGCCTTACAACCCTGATCTTTTATTGCATGAATAGATCTATGGACATGTTTTGATGCCTCAGGATGAAAACTAACAAGATCAGCACCAGCCTTAATAAAACTTTGTGCAAGCTCATCTACAGGATCTATCATAAGATGAACATCAATAAATTCTTTAACGCCATAGTCTCTTAGAGACTTACACACCATTGGGCCTATAGTTAAATTAGGGACATAGTGATTATCCATAACATCAAAATGAATCCAATCAGCACCGGCATTCAGCACATTTACAACTTCTTCACCTAATGTTGCAAAATTAGAAGCTAATATTGATGGAGCAATAATATATTTTGAGTCATTCATAAGTTAATTTTCGTCTTTATGGGTTTTATTAGCAAGTTCTAAGCGGTCAATAGTGCCAGTATCTATCCAGATACCGTCAGATATTTCAGCTGAAACCTCTTTATTGTTAATAAATTGTTTTAAAACCTTGTTCCAGATATCAAAAGGCATTTCTTGAGGTATTAATTTATTAAAGATGCTTGGATTGATAACAGATATGCCACTCCAGGTATAATCATTTGCCTCTGATCTAACTGAAACAATATCACCATCTAATGAAAAGTCTCCTTGAAGATTGTGCTCAGGGTTCTTTACGCCAACAAGATGTGCAACCTTGACAATTTTATTTATGGCTGCAAGATCAATATCATGATAAACATCTGCATTTATCAACATAAAAGGTTCATCTCCTAGTAACTCAAGAGCATTTTGAATACCTCCGCCGGTTCCAAGTGGCTCAGACTCTTTAGAAAAGAGAATATTATTATTGGGAAAGAGCTC
This sequence comes from gamma proteobacterium SCGC AAA168-P09, assembly GCA_000385055.1. Taxonomy (GTDB): domain Bacteria; phylum Pseudomonadota; class Gammaproteobacteria; order Magnimaribacterales; family D2472; genus SCGC-AAA076-P13. Next base: position 185,235 of record ARRL01000001.1, on the reverse strand, counting down.
CAAAACATGCTTAATAAGCATATTTCCTAAGTAGGAAACATTAATTACTATCTCATCAAAGCCAGAATTTATTAATGAATCAATGTTTCTTTCGATCAAAGATTGATTTCCTACTTTGAGCATAGGCTTTGGGGTATCGTTTGTCAGTGGCTTCAGTCTTTTACCAAAACCTGCAGCCAAAATCATAGCTTTCATATCGTATTTAGCTCTCTTAATAATCTCGGTTTAATTTCAGATACCAAGGCATCTCTTAAATTTAAAAACTCATCTTGAGGAATAAGTTCTATTAAATTATCTAGAATAGTTGGCAGGTCCTTTAATCTAAATGCTCTCTTATCTTTGGTGAAAAGCTTACTTAATGTTCCTAAAATTCTCATATTTCTCTGAATAGCACCCCACCTCACCCACTCGAAGGCTTCATCACTTGAAACATTTAGCTCCATTATTGATACATAGTGGCTTAGAGAATCTTCAATAAGTTGTTTTGGGTATGAACAGTAATGATCGATAAGTATTCCAGCTAAATCAATACCAATTGGTCCAATACATAAATCTTGAAAATCTATGACAGCTATATTTTCATTTGAATCAAGAATGAGGTTTCTTCTCTCATAGTCAAAATGGCAATTCATCCAGGGCTGATCGTTTAACATTTCTAATGTTTTTAGTTCTAAGCTCTCTAATCCTTTCAACTTCTCAATGCCTAGAAACTTTGCTAAGAAAATTGTTTGCATGCTGTTCATCTGATCCTTTAATGAAGATTTGTCTAGCTCTTTTATCTGAGGAATATGTGCTGCTTGAATTTCTGAAAGAACTTTCATGGACTTCATTAGAAGTATTTGGTTGGTATCAATATCTATATCAATTAAAGATTGATCACCTAAATCTTGTTGGATAGTAATACCTTTGCTGGCATCAGAAAAAATAACCTCTGGAGAATTAATGCCCAAGTTCTTAAAATAAGTTGCAACATGAAGAAATTTGCTATGATTGCCGACTTCAGGATCAAGATAACAAACAACCAAAGTTTTATTACTATCTAAATATATTCTGAAATACTCTCTGCCACTTGCCTCTAATTTTAATATCTCAGCTTTCACAGCTGGATATCCAGAATTCCTAGATAACTCTATTATTTCTTGTTCTTTCAAATCAACTGTTCTGAACCTCTTCAGGTACAGGAGTATCATCTGGCACAAAAAAATCTGGCATTAAATCTGCAAAAGGAACGTTAGCATATTTAGTAAAATCTTTAACTCCTGCGGCGTGTAATACTAAATCATCAATACAAAAATTACCGGTGAATGTTTTTGAGTCTTTTATCAAAATTTCATAAGCAGCATCAGCCATAATATGGACATTTCTTGATAGTCGCATGATCTCATCACCGCCTAAATGATTTTGAACAGCTGCAGTTGCTATTGCAGTTCTTGGCCATAATGCATTAACTGCAATTCCTCTATCAGCAAATTCCTGAGCCATACCTAAAACACACATGCTCATAGTATATTTAGCCATGGTGTAGGCCACTGTTCCAGCAAACCACTTAGGACTCATATCTAATGGTGGTGATAAGTTAAGAATATGAGGGTTAGATGCTTTTTCAAGATGAGGTAAACAGTATTTGCTTACCATATATGTTCCTCTTCCATTTATTTGATGCATGAGGTCATACCTTTTCATTTCAGTATCCTTTACATTGGTTAACTGAATAGCTGAGGCATTGTTGATGCAAATATCTATTCCGCCAAAATGATTAACAGATTTATTAATAGCATCTCTAACATTGTCTTCATTTCTAATATCGCAAATAATTGGCAGAGCATCGCCTCCGGCTTTAACTATCTCTTCAGCTGCTGTATAAATAGTGCCTGGGAGCTTTGGATGCGGATCAGCTGTTTTGGCAGCAATAACTATTTTTGCGCCATCTTGTGCTGCTTTCTTCGCCATTGCAAGACCAATGCCCCTGCTTCCACCCGAAATAAATATTACCTTATCTTTTAAACTCATAATTTTTTCCTTTTTATATTTAATCTTTAAAACTTTTCCATATAGGGTCTTAAATCTAATTCATGTGTCCAAGCGCTTTTATGCTGCGAATGAACAAACCAGTATGCATCTGCAATAGCATCAGGCTGTAGAATACCGTCTTTTTGTTTTAGAGCATACGTATCGGGGAAATTTTCTTTTATAAATGCAGTATCGATTGCACCATCTATTACAAAATGAGCTACATGTATTCCCTGGGGGCCTAATTCTCGAGCCATGCTTTGTGAGACAGCCCTAAGTGCAAATTTGGCACTTGAAAAAGCCGAAAATCCTGAACCTCCTCTCATTGAAGCTGTAGCACCAGTAAAAAATATGCTACCTTCATTTCTTTTTTTCATATATTTTGCAGCTTCTCTTCCTGTTAGAAAGCCACCAAAAGCTGCCATTTCCCATACTTTTCTAAATATTCTTGAAGTAGTATCTTCTATAGGAAAATAGACATTTGCTCCAGGATTAAAAATAACTACATCTATTGGAGCAATTTCGGTCTCAACCTCTTTAAATAATTTTTGTATGGATTCTTCATCTCTTGCATCTACACCAAACACCTTCAACCAACCACCTGATTGTTCGACATCCCTTTTAAGCTTTTTAAACTTGTCGAGATTTCCAGGACGCCTTACAGCACATACCTTATAGCCATTATCAGCAAATTTTTTACATAGAGCAGATCCTGTTGCATCTCCTGCACCAATAATTATTGCTGAATATTTTGAAAAATCTTTCATATGAGTGTTTAATTGTTTGGTTAACTTTACAAAATTGTGAGTACAAATGAAAGTAGACTTTATTTTCGATGTGGCTAGTCCCAACGCTTATTTTTGCCATAAGCTAATTCCAGACTTTAAAAAAAGAACGGGTGTTGAGTTTGAATACATACCCTGCTTACTGGGGGGTATTATGAAGCTGTCGGGCAATCAGCCCCCTTTTGTTGCTTTTGCAGATATACCAAACAAAAATAAATACCAGTCCATAGAGATAGAAAGATTCATAAAACAACACCATCTTAAGGAATTTAAATTTAATTCTAGTTTTCCTATGAATACCGTTCAGCTCCAAAGAGGGGCTCTTGCGGCCCAAGAACTAGGCATATTTGAAAGATATTTAGAAGTTATCCTGGGAGCTATGTGGGAAAAAGATATAAATCTTGCAGACCTAGATATCTTAAAATCAACTTTATCTGAAAATAATATAGATGCAGAGTCACTGATAGGAATTATTACTTCTCAGGCTTGTAAAGACAAATTAATTGCAAATACCACTGATGCAGTAAATCGCGGAGCTTTTGGCGTCCCTACATTTTTTTATGATGATCAAATTTTCTTTGGTAAAGACCACCTTCACCAGCTTGAAGAGTATATTAATTCAAAAGGATAATAGAACTTTTCTATAAATACTCTTTCAAAGCTAAGAGGTATAAAATATAAGAATGAAGAAATTCAATTATGTTGCTCCAATTTTGCTGGGTGCTTCACTTTTTGTTCATGCAAATGAAGAATTTCTGGTGGATGGTGTTTTAGTTCCGACAGCTCAATCCAACACACAATCATGCATATCCTATTTTCCTGTAATGGGACTTGTAAAAGAAATGGAAGATTTAAAAGTTAATTCAGAAAAATTTAAATTTACAGACGATAAGAAATTAATTTTAGATGGGAGGGTAGAATTAGATTTCCCTGAGGGACTTTTAAGAGCTCAAAGTGCTGAACTAGATAGAGAAAATGGAAAAATTAAGTTCTCCAATAACGGAGAGATTTTTTTGGAGGATTTCTATTTTAATGCCAACGGAGGTTATCTAAATAAAGATGATAAATCTATTTCGTTGTCAAAAGGAATGGCATTCTCTAATGAAAGAAGTTTAATATTTAATTTCCTAGAATTGTACGGTCAGCTTGATCAAAAAATTTATCTTAAAAATACATCTATGACATCATGTGCAAATCCTGATCAGGGCTGGGCTCTCCAAGCAAAAGAAATCATTTTGAATTCTGAGGAGAAACGAGGCTTAGCTAAGAATGTAAAAATTAAAGCAGCTAACAAAACTATCTTCGCCCTTCCATATCTACCTTTTGCGACGTCGGATGAGCGAATGAGCGGCTTCCTTGAGCCCTCTATATCCTATTCATCTGATGGGATGGATATGATGATTCCCTACTACAGGGTGATTTCTAAAAAATCTGATATTACTATCGCTCCTCGTTATATAGCAAAAAGAGGTCCAGGCATTGAAATGAATTACAGGTCTTTACATGGCAATGATAATAATTTTCGTAATGTAGACCTAATATACTTTTCAAATGATGATGAATTTAAAGATGAGTTTTTTGATGAAGAGACCTCCAGGTGGATATATAAATATACTGATAAATTTTCATATGGCTCATCTTCTATAAACATAGATTGGTCTAAGTCATCTGATGGACTTGTTTTGAGAGATATACCTGGAGAAATCACATCAATTGGCTATCAAAGGATTCAAAACTTAAATCAAAATTTTTCTCTCAATACCCAATTTAATAATTCATTTTTAACTATTGAGCATCAGGGCTTTCAATCACTCAATCCGATTTTATCCAATGGTTATGTTAAATCACCATCAATTGATTATATGTTTCTTAAAAGCACTAATGGAATTGTTATATCTGAAAAATTAAATATATCCACTTTTAAGGCTAATAAAATTCATGGGTATTATGGATATCAAACTATAAACAATAAATACTTAAGGTTAATTGAGAACCCTGTTGAGGGAAGAAGAATATTTTCTGAATTTTCCCTTTCTAAATATGCTCATATTAATGGTTTTAATATCTCCTCAAATATAGGACTAAAAAGCATTAATTATGACTTATCTGATAATATTCAAAATGCAAAGAATATAAATGTTCCCAATGCCTTATTGGATATAAGCACAATATTCATAAAAAATGATGGGAATAATAAATACTTAGTAGAACCTAAACTGGCATTAGGTTATTCGGCATACGAAAACCAACAAAATAATCCTATTTTTGATTCTGATGTTATTTCTTCAAATAATGATTTATTTAATAACGATAGATTCTCTGGAATGGATCGTATTGGGGATCAAAGATTTTATACCTTAAGCATGAGATACAAAAAAATGTCCTTAGGTCATGAAAAAATATCTTTAAATCTTTCAAAAAAATACTACACAAAAGATAGAAAAGTTTGGATGCCTCACACAAATAATTCTATCGAAGCTATGAATGCCAAAGAAGGACCTATGTTTATAGTGGCATCATGGATGCCCAACAAAAAAACCTCAATCATGGGTTATGGTGAATATTTTAAAAAAAATAAGAAAGTGCCGCTTGGGGGTATAACTCTAAATCATAAATTTAATTCGGGCTCTGTTAGTTTTGCTAAAAGATATAGAAGGATGGCCGGTGATTTTAATGATCAAATGGACTATACAGAAGTATTTGCAGACATAGACTTAAATCCTAACTTCAAACTCATTGCAAAGCTTAAAAGAGATAATGAAAATAATAAAAATGTAGAAAGCCTTGTTGGTATTGAATATGAAAACTGTTGTGTAGCTCTAAGAATCACAGGAACTGACAGAAACCTCTCAAGATATATATTAAATCAAGAAATTTTATACCTTCATCTAGGAGATGCGTGGGATAATGTTATTGATATAGAAAATAAGAGTAGAATAAATTTTGAATTTGAATTAAAAGGCCTAAACTCTTCTTTTGATAAAGTGAATAAATTAATTAATAATTCACTTTTTAACTACTAACTTTACAAATATATGAAAAAAACAATTCTAATCCTCTTTTCGGTCATATCAATAAGCATCCATTCTGCTATAGAAATCTTGGATAGAGTTGCCGTAATAGTCGATGATGGCTTAATTATGCAATCTCAAATTAATTCAGATTTAGATGAGATGGTGCAAAGATATGAAGAACAAAATATACCCAAACCGGATATCAAGGTTCTGCGTAATCAGGTAATAGAAAGTCTAATAATTGAAGAGCTGCAACTTCAACTTGCTGAGAGATATGGAATTAGAGTAAGTGATGAAGAGTTAAATGCAACTATTACAAGAATAGCTGCAAATAATAATTTGAGTCTAGAGGAATTCATCATCTATCTTCAAAATGAAGGTGAATCTTATGAAGATTTCAGAGAAGATGTAAAAAAACAAATAACTATACAAAGAATTCAAAGAGGAAGAGTTGGGTCAGAAATAGATATTACAGAAAAAGAATTTGAAGCTTTTTTGAAAACTGATGAATCATTAATACAGCTCGAACCAGAACTACTAGTAAGGCAAATATTGATAAGTAAATATGAAGACGCTACTTTAATTTTTGAAAACATATCAAATGGCCAGCCATTTGAAGAGGTTGCGAAGACTAATCCCCTTAATAAATATAATAAAAATGAAGGCTTGATGGATTGGAAAAAAGCAATTGATATGCCAAAAATATTTTCTGAAGCAATTAATGATAAAGATGTTGGCTTCATAACAAAGCCCATTAAGAGTGGTGCGGGATATCATATTTTAAAACTTGAAAATAAAAGAGGTGATTTTGTTAGATATGAGGATCAATGGCTAGCACGACATATACTTCTGATACCTTCAACCATCAGAAATGAAGAACAAACTAAGAACGAATTAACTGACATTCGTAATAGGATTCTTGATGGTGAAGATTTTGTACTATTAGCCGCTAGCTATTCTGAAGATCCTGGTTCGGCAAAAAATAAGGGAGAGTTGGGCTGGCTTGGTAAAGGTGTTCTTGCAGCAGAGTTTGAGAAAACAATGATAGAGATAGAACCTGGAAAAGTCTCAGATATATTTAAGACTGAATTTGGCTTTCATTTTTTAGAGGTCCTTGATACAAGAAACCATGATATGACAAGAGAACTAATAAAAGATGAAGCCTATGCAATTCTTTATCAAAGAAAATATGATGAAGAGCTTGAAAATACCCTTCGTTCAATTAGAGCTGAAGCTTTCGTAGAATTTAAAGATCTAGATTGAAGAAAATTGTTTATTCTCCAGGGGAGCCATCAGGTATTGGCCCAGATATTATTATTCAGTTATGTAGAACAGCCTTTTGGACAGATATAAAGATACCTATTCTGTGCATATCTGACCCTAAACTTCTTGATAAAAGAGCTGCTGATTTAGGAAAAAAAATTACTCTTCAAAAAATTTCTGATATAGATGAATTAAAAACAAATAAAAGAAATGTTATACAAGTGATGCATATTTCGGATTGTAAAAATACAAAATATGGAAAACTATATAAATCAAATGCTCAATATGTTTTAGATAATTTAAACTTTGGTATTGATGAGGCTTTAAAAAATAAAAACCTTGCTCTAGTAACGGGTCCAATAAGTAAAGAAAATATTATATCTATAAATAAAAAATTCTCTGGTCATACTGAATTCATTCAGCAGAAAACAAATAGTAAAGAGGTTTTAATGCTTCTTGCCTCTGACCAGTTAAAAGTTGCTTTAACAACCACTCACATACCTCTAAAAAATGTTTCAAAAAAAATAACTAAAGAGCTCATAATTAGTAAAGCGATAACACTAAATAAAGGGCTTAAAGAAAAATTTAAAATCAAAAACCCAATTATTAAGATGCTTGGATTAAACCCCCATTCGGGTGAGGGTGGAAAAATAGGGAAGGAAGAAGTTGATATTATTATCCCTGCAGTAAAAGAGCTAAGGAAAAAGAAAATAAATATTTCATATCCTGTTTCAGCCGATACAGCGTTTACAAAAAAGAACCTTAAGGAGACTGATGCATTTTTGGGCATGTATCATGACCAAGTCCTACCTGTCATTAAGGCTCTAAGTTTTGGCAATGCTATTAATGTAACTTTGGGTGTTCCAATAACAAGGACTTCTGTAGATCATGGAGTTGCCTTAGATATAGCTGGTTCAGGTAAAGCTGACCCCTCTTCACTTAAAGAAGCCATAAAAGCTGCAAAGAAAATTATTTAATGGCTTCAAGGAATATTAGAAGGAAATTCGGTCAAAATTATCTTTCTGATCCTGCAATCATATTTGAAATGGGTAGAGCAATATCTCCTTTAGTTGGAGATAACTTTTTTGAAATTGGACCCGGAATGGGGGCACTTACCAACGTACTTAATCTGGCTGGCATTAATGTTAAGGCTATTGATGTAGATGAGAAGAATATTGAATATTTAACAAAACAATATACAGGGCCAGCTAAATTTGATTTTATACATGGAGATGTTTTATCAACTCCTTTAAATTTTCTTGAAAAAGATAACCACAGGATAGTTGGCAACCTTCCATATAATATTTCAACACAGATAATCTTAATGTTTACAAACTGGCATCATCTAGTAGATGATCTTCATTTCCTTGTTCAAAAAGAAGTTGCTGAAAAAATTGCAGGCAAAGTTGCAACTAAAAATTGGGGCAAATTATCAATAAAACTTTCAGCTTTTTTTAATACCCAAATACTCTTTGATGTTCCCCCTGAAGCATTCGATATTAAGCCAAAGGTTAATTCAAGCTTCATAAGAATGACACCACAAAAAAAATATAATATTGACCAATCAACAAAAGAAAAATTGTTCAAAATTATTGATATGTCTTTTTTATCAAGAAGAAAAAACATTAAAAATAACTTAAAAAAATTAAACTTAGACTGGAATGGTCTTGATATTAATCCTGGACTGAGGCCGGAAGAAATATCTTTAGACAATTTTTTGAAAATAGTTAAAACATTGGAAAATTAAATGGCTCACTATGTTGTAGGTGATGTTCAAGGCTGCTTTAAGGAACTAGAGGCATTACTTAAAAAAATTAAATTTAATTTTAATAAAGATATATTAATTTTTGCAGGTGATCTTGTTAACAGAGGCGATGCATCAGAAAAAGTTTTAGAGTTCTGTATTAAAAATAAAGAATCTGTTAAAGCTGTTCTCGGAAATCATGACTTTTATTTGCTTTACTTGATCGAACATCAAAAAAAAGATAAGTCATTAAAGAAAGTTTTAGAATCTAAAAATGTTAAAAAATATCAAGCCTGGTTAAAAAAACAGCCATTATTATTAGACATCAAAATCAAAGAATCTAATGAAATTTTTTGGATTTCTCATGCTGGAATACCTTTTATTTGGCAAGCGAATAAAGCTAAAAAATTCTCTAAAGAAATACAAGTTGCTTTAAAAAATGATTCGTCAAATTTATTAAAAAATATTTGGGGGGATACTCCTAAAATTTGGAATCCAAACCTAAGGGGATACAAAAGACAGCGAACAATTATTAACTACTTTACAAGAATGAGGTTCTTGAGCAAAGATGGCTCACTGAGACTAAATTTAAAAAGTGGTAAGGGCAAAAAAGGTTATATACCTTGGTTCAAGCAAACTATAGATAATCTTAAAGATAATGAAAATATTGTCTTTGGACACTGGGCGTCTTTAGAGGGCAAGACTGGTTTAAAAAATATTATTGGGCTAGATACTGGTTGTGTTTGGGGAAATAAGCTCACAGCTATAAGATTAGAAGATAGAAAGTTAGTTCAAATTAAGAAAAAATGAAAATATATGAAGTTGGGGGAGCTGTAAGAGACGCCCTTCTGGGTAAAATAGCAAAGGATAGAGACTGGGTTGTTGTTGGATCATCTCCTGAGGAAATGGTATCAAATGGATTTAAGCCTATTGGTAAAGACTTTCCTGTATTTTTGCATCCGTCCAGCAATGAAGAATATGCCCTTGCAAGAACTGAAAAAAAAACAGGCCATGGCTATCATGGATTTAATTTTTATTTTGGGAAAGACGTAACGCTTGAAGAGGATCTTTCAAGAAGAGATCTAACTATCAATGCTATTGCTAGAGACTCAAGTGGAAATATTATAGATCCCTATGAAGGCATCAAAGATCTTGAAAGAAAAATCTTTAGACATGTTTCAGATGCATTTTTAGAAGATCCTTTACGCGCAATAAGATTGGCTAGATTCCATACTTATGAACATCTCAAAGATTTTTCAATTGATTCAAAAACAGAAGAGATGTTAGAAAAAATTGTTAATTCAGGGGAGCTAGCAAACTTATCACCAGACAGGATTTGGACTGAAACTGATAGAGCGATGTCTTCAAAAAATCCAAATATTTTTTTTGAGCTAATAATAAAATATAAAATGCATCATCCCTACTTTGAGGAATTAAGAAAATCTCTTTGCGATACAACCACAAACAGCATAATTCGATGGGCTGAATTGCAGGCTAATAACGATTTTGCGTTAGGCAATAATCTCCCTATTCCAAATGCACAAAAAAATGCTTCTGATGTTCTAATGAAATTAATGAAGATTTCAAAAGATATGCCAAGGAATGAACTTATAAAGTTATTTCCTCTAATTAACTTTGACAGAAACGAGTTATTAATCAAAGACTTATGCTCTTTGCCGCAGCTTTCTAATTCAAAAGAATTAATATTCAAATTAGTATCAAAAACCATGGAAACTGATTTCTCTTTTCTTAAAAATATACCGAATGAGAAAATTCATGCAGAAAAGCATAAAATATACGAAAAAATATTAAATCAATGTCTATAAATAAAACCATACTAATTACAGGAGCTGCAAAGAGGATTGGCAAGGAGATAGCTCTAACTTTTTCTAATATGGGTTGGAATATAATAATTCATTACAACTCCTCCAAAAATGATGCTGAAGAATTGGCAAATCAAATTAATTCAATCAACTCAAATACTGCAAAAATAATTCAAGCAAATTTAGATGTTGTAACAGATGTCCAAAGATTAATTATTGAAGCTAGATCCTGTTTTGATTCGATTGATGTTTTGGTAAACAATGCTTCAACTTTCTACCCAACTCCCATCGATGAAATCTCTGAAGATCACTGGGATAAACTAATAGGAAGTAATCTTAAAGGTCCATTGTTTTTAATCCAGGGCCTTAAAGATAAATTAATTGAAGCGAAAGGAACTATTATTAATATTACTGATACAAATCTAAGCAAAGGCGTTGCGAATTTTTCTATATACGCAGCTGCCAAAGGAGGTTTAGAATCTATTACTAAGGTTTTAGCAAGAGAATTAGCTCCAGATGTGAATGTTAATGCAATTGCTCCTGGTGCAATGCTTGAACCACCTGATGTTACTTGGACTGAAGAGCAAAAAGAAAAAGTAATAGCAAACATTCCTCTGAAAAAAATGGGATGCGAGAAAGACATAGCAAGCACAGTTAAATTTGTTGTTGGTTCGAAGTATATGACAGGTCAAATTATTAAAGTTGATGGAGGAAGATCACTCTCATGACACACGATGCTCAAAAATATGAAAAAATATTTTCAGGAACAAAAGAAGTTGCTGAAAATCTTAAAATTGATGTTGGGAAACTTCAGCCATGGATAGATGCTCATGTGCCTGGTGCTGGTGCTATTACAGGAATTGAACAATTTAAAGGCGGGCAATCAAATCCAACATATAAAATTATTACTGATCACAAAAATCTTGTTTTAAGAAGAAAACCACCTGGCAAACTTTTACCATCAGCTCACGCAGTTGATAGGGAATATAAGGTTATTACCGCTCTTGGTGAGACTGATGTACCTGTCCCAAAAACCTATGGACTTTGTGAAGATCAAGAGGTAGCCGGAACCACTTTTTTTGTTATGGATTGTTTGGATGGAGATATTTATTGGGATCATATGCTTCCCTCTCTTTCAAAGGAAGAAAGAATCAAGGTCTACCAAAATAAGAATAAAACTCTTGCAGCTCTTCATAGTGTAGATTTCAAAAAAGTTGGATTAGAAGATTACGGTAAACCTGGTAATTATGTTGCAAGACAAGTATCAAGGTGGTCTAAACAATACCTAGCATCAGAGACAGACAATATTGTAGAAATGAATAATCTTATAGAATGGTTACCAGAAAATATTCCTGATGATGATGAAACCTCAATTGTTCATGGAGACTACCGCTTAGACAATATGATAATGAAGAACCAAGAAGTCATAGGTGTGCTTGATTGGGAACTTTCTACCTTGGGTCATCCTATTGCAGATTTTTGCTATCATTGTCTTACATGGAGAACAGAGCCATTGTTTTATGATCACGCAAAATTAAAAGAGATGGGTATTCCTAATGAAATGGAATATCGTGACATGTACTCTGAAATCACCGGAAAAGATCTTTCAGCTAATTGGGAGTTCTATATGGCTTTTAGTCTATTTAAAGTAGGTGCCATATGTCAGGGTATTCTTGGCAGAGTTAGAGATGGAACTGCATCAAGCAAGCATGCTGAAGACAGAGGAATGAAAGTCTATCCCCTTTCAGAGTTTGCATGGTCTATTGTAAAGGATCACTTTAAATAGTTTTTTTAAAGAAAAGAATTATTCCTGTAATAGAGCTTATTAAAGCAAGGACAGAGAAGATTTTTAACAAAATATTATTTATGTTATCTCTGTCTTGATAGTCCATTATATGCAAAGCCCAAAGTAAGTCCCATGCCCTCCATGAATCAGATCTAATTGCTGCAATATCACCAGTTACTGGATCAAGATAAATATTAATATCGTTTTTGGTATCAGTTGAGATTTTATATATAGGCAATCTTCTCCCCCTATACTCTACTCCTCTTTCTTCTTTTTCGATAAGACTTACCTCTATTGGAATTAATGAGGTTTTTTGTTTAGCTATTGTTATTGCCTCTTCTGGTGATAAGTTTTTAACAGGCAATTTATCGGGGTGACTTAAATAAGTTTTTAATCCATTCTCATTAGTTTCTATTATTTCTTGTCCCAGTCTTTTAAATATTCTGTATTCGGTTTCTAGAGGTAATCTGTATTGCTCCCCCCTAACCATTTCAATTTTGTTAAATGCAAAATAAATTCCCGAGACTGTCCAAAGAAGAAGCTGAATTGCAATAAATATACTAAGATATCTATGAATCTTTCTAACTGTAAATTTTTTTGCCATTTTATAAAACCTCTTTTAACGGCTCTGATACAAATGAATATTTTTCTATTTCATTACTCTCAAATAATATATCATCTTGATCGATTTGAAGAATGATATCTATATCTAATGTTCTTGCGCTAAACTTAGGGACATTTCTTTTTCTTCCAGATTCATTTTCAATATCTTTGAGTTTTTCGTTAAGCTTATCAAAACTAAGTTCTGAATCACCTGCAACTACTAAATTTAAAAAATCATCACCCTCAAAGCCCTCTGCTTTTGTCTTATGAATGGATGAGTATTTGGTATTAGCTAATATCTTATTGATCTGCTCTATTGCAAAAATGATGTTTGCTTCAGCATTGATATTACTTCCCAAGGATAAGAAATATTGCATTATCTATGAATTACTAGGCCTACGTCTTTGGAGCCTCTTATAGCTCCAGGCTTTGATACTCTCAATTTAATTGATTCAACACCGTATTCGTTTTTTACCAAAGAAGCTATTTCCTCAGCGAGAGTTTCTTGAAGTTGAAATGATGATTCTTCTACAAATTTTATTACGCCCTTAGCAATTGCTTTATAGTCTATCGTATCTTCAATAGAATCTGATGCTGCCGCCTTTTTACAATCAAATGGAAACTCTAGATCAATGCTAACTTCTTGTTTTACTTTTCTTTCCCAGTCAAATATTCCAATAATAGTTTTTATTCGGAGGTCTTTTATGTAAATAATATCTTTCATTTGGTTAACTCGCTTAGTGGCCATCTTGCTCTTACATAAGAAGCTCGAGATTCAATCTTATCAGAAGATCGCAATGACCCAACAAAAGCAATCATTGCAGCGTTGTCACCACAATACTTTAATGAGGGATAAAAAACTTTAATTCCTAAAGAATTCTCTAAATCTTTAATTGCTGACCTAAGCGCTTTATTAGCTGCAACACCACCCGCAATTATTACCTCGTTCCTACCACTTAATTCTACAGCCTTCTTAATCTTCTTTGAAAGAACCTCTATAACAGCTTGCTGAAATGAAGCTGCTATATCTGCTTTTATCTGATAGGTTAAATTATCAATATCTCTGACTGTATATAAAACAGATGTTTTGAGGCCGCTAAAACTTAAATCAAGGTTATCGCTATAAATCATTGGCCTTGGAAAGTCATAAGCTTTTGAATTACCTTGTAATGCAAGTTTTTCAATATGCGGTCCTCCTGGATATGGTAAATCTAATAATTTACCTACTTTATCAAAAGCCTCTCCAACTGCATCATCTTGAGATTGTCCTAAAATTTCATATTCTCCTCTTTCTTTGACATCAACAATCATGCTGTGTCCTCCGCTTACAAGTAGAGAAATATAAGGAGTTTGAATTTCAGGAAATTCCATGATTGGAGACATCAAGTGTCCTTCAAGGTGATTAATGGGTATTAAGGGTACCTTTAGCGCTGTGGAGAGACCTTGAGCAAAACTTTCTCCTATTAATAAGGCACCTAATAATCCAGGACCGGACGTATAGGCAATCTGATCAATTGATTTTATATCTATATCTCCCAGAGCTTCATTTAGAACATCAACTATTTTTACGCAATGATCTCGTGAAGCTAACTCGGGAACCACTCCGCCATACTGAGCGTGCATTTTTATCTGACTATAAACTGATTCACCTATGATTCCATGTTCGGAGTCATATATTGCAATTGCAGTTTCATCGCACGATGTTTCAATTCCTAAAGTTTTCATATTTTTTTAATAAAATGTTTTGCAAAATTTCCAATTACAGCCTAAACTACGCGACTAATTATGCCTTCAATTATAATAAAAGAAACAGAACATTTTGACATTGGTTTAAGAAAGTTCAAGCGTGCCTGCGAAAAAGCAGCAATTGTACCTGAAATCAGAGCAAGAGAGTTCTATGAGAAACCAACAGAAAAAAGAAAGCGATTAATGGCAGCAGCTGTTAAGCGTGCTAGAAAATCAAATAGGAAATTTTCTTTCCCAAGACAAAGATCTTATAGATAATCTTGACCCTTCTTTCCGAAATTCAATCAGATCTCAAGCAAGCAATGCTTGATAAAGATGATATGACTCGTGATACTTTAAGAATGTTTAAATCTGAAGTTCAGAAGTTTGAAATAGACAATCAAGAGACTGCTGATGACGCAAAAGCCCTTCAGATTATCAATAAAATGATTAAACAACGAAAAGACTCTATTGCTCAGTTTACTGAAGGAGGTAGAGTTGATCTGGCAGAAAAAGAGCAACTAGAAGTTACCATATTATCTAAATACAAACCCCAACAACTCAATGAATCTGAAATCACAGAAAAAGTTCAGTCTGCCATATCTCAATCTGGAGCATCTACTATGCAAGACATTGGCAAGGTAATGGGTATTCTTAAAAATTCTATTGCACCAGGTACTGCTGATATGGGTGTGGTAAGCAAAATTGTTAAAGATCAATTAAATTAAAAAATACTGGATCAATGCATCCATAGGATCAAATTATGGAAAGAAGCAATAACAGAAAATCAAACGAACTAAGAGAACTTACATTTGAACCAAATGTAAATATTCATGCTGAAGGCTCCGTATTAGTATCTTTTGGGAACACAAAGGTTATCTGCACTGCATCAATTGATACAAATGTACCTAGATGGATGAGAGGAAGTGACGAAGGATGGGTAACAGCTGAATATGGAATGCTTCCAAGGTCTACAAATGAAAGAATGGGAAGAGAAGCAGCAAGAGGAAAACAAAGTGGTAGAACTCAAGAAATTCAAAGATTGATTGGTAGATCGCTAAGACAAGCAGTTAATTTAAAATATATTAAAGGTAAAACTATAAATATTGATTGTGATGTAATACAGGCAGATGGTGGAACTAGAACTGCTTCAATTACAGGCGGTTGTGTTGCTCTCTTTCTTGCATTAAAAAATCATCATGATGATCATAGAGCTATAAAGACTCATGTTGCTGCTGTTTCACTTGGAGTGCTAAACGATCAAGTAATACTTGATCTTGATTATAATGAAGATAGTACTGCCGAAACCGACCTTAACTTAGTAATGACTGACTCTCTTGAACTAATTGAAATTCAAGGTACTGGTGAAGAGGCTCCTTTTTCTAAAGAACAGTTAAATGAAATGCTTGAAGTTGGAAGTTCAGCTATAGATGATATTATTGAAAAACAAAAAGCCTGCTTAAAATAAGTGAAAGACTATCAAAAACAATTTCTAGAATTAGCTCTTCATGCCAAAGTATTAGAATTTGGTGATTTTACTTTAAAGTCTGGTAGAAAAAGTCCATATTTTTTCAATGCAGCAAAGATGCTTAATGGTGGGTATCTTTATGATCTTGCTAAGTGCTATCAAGCAGCAATTAAAGATGCAAATATCTCATTTGATTGTATTTATGGTCCTGCATACAAAGGAATATTTTTAGGCTCTATTGTATCCATGATACTTAGTGAAAACGGTAGTAAATATCCATTATCTTTTAATAGAAAAGAAATTAAAGACCATGGTGAAGGCGGGACAATAATTGGCAAAAATCCTTCTGGCGATGTATTGATTATTGATGATGTCATCTCAGCTGGAACTGCAGCAAAAGAATCGATAGAAACAATAAAAGATCTTGGAGCAAACCCTAAGGTAATGCTTGTGGGTCTTGATAGGCAAGAAAAAGGCAAAAGCGATATTTCTGCTAGACAAGAATTAGAGACAATGTTTGAAGTACAAGTAATATCAATTATTAACTTAGATACCCTGATAGCTTTTTCTGAAGAAAACGCTGATCATAAAAAATATCTAGAACAGTTAATCTCTTATCGAGATGAATGGGGAGTTTAGATGTTTTCTGGAATAGTTTCTCACAAAGCAAAAGTTCTTAAAGTAAAATTTCATGATGACTATATGAGTCTTGAAATTACTCCTCCTAAAAACTTTAATAAGGGTTTGAAAAAAGGCGCGAGTGTTTCAGTTAACGGCGTGTGTTTAACATCAAAAGATAGTGGGAATAAAAGCCTTAGATTCGATGTTATTCAAGAAACACTAGGAAGAACTAATCTAGGTCATATTTCAAAGGGTGACACAGTAAATCTTGAGAGATCGATCAAGGCATCTTCAGAGATAGGCGGTCATTTAATGTCTGGGCATATCCACTTTACTGCAAGAATCAACGAGATTTTTGAAAAAGACAACACTAAAGATATGACAATTAGCTTATCAAAAAACTATTCCGAGTATGTCATGGAAAAGGGATATATAGGCATTAATGGATGTAGTCTAACTGTGGGGAAAGTAAATAAAAGTCATTTTAAAATTCATTTAATTCCAGAAACCTTAAAGGTTACTAATTTAAGTAGTCTAAAAAAATTAGACATCGTCAATATTGAAATTGATCAGAATACTATTGCTATTGTTGATACTGTGAAGAGAACTTTAGCTGCTCAAAAATCTTGAAAGCACTGCCATTCTGATGGCAACACCATTTGCAATCTGTTTTCGAATGACAGATTGGTCACATTGATAAACGCTTTCAGAAATTTCAATATAATTTACTGGTCCAGGGTGCATGACAATTGCATCTCCTTTAGCATGCTCTAATCTTTCGGATGTTAATTCATATGCATGTTTATATTCTTCTAGATCAAGGTTTAAAGTTTCTTCAAATCGCTCGTGTTGAATCCTAAGGGTCATAATTACATCAGCATCATGAAGTGCTACGTCTAAATCAGGTTCATATTTTCCTAAAGCCGGACTCATATATTTCGTTGACATGCTTGGATGTCCGCAAAAGGTCAAAGAGTTAAATGCAAAGTTCGATACTCCCTCAACAAAAGATGAAGTAACTCTTGAGTGGTCTAAATCACCAACAATAACAATATTTAGGTCATCTATTGCTCCCTTGTTTTCAATAATTGTCATTAAGTCTATTAAGGCTTGGGTGGGATGAGATATTGACCCTTCACCTCCATTAATAAAAACCATCTCTGGCAAATATTCTGATAAATCTCTTATAACAGATTCGGGATGCCTTAATACACACAAATTAACTCCCATCAAACTAAGAGCATCTACTGTCTCATATATTGACTCCCCTTTTTCGACAGATGAATTTGAAATATCAAAGCCCACAACTGAGCAGCCAAGATTTTTTGCAGCAATTTCAAAAGAAGATTTTGTTCTTGTGCTAGGCTCACAGAAGACATTAGCAACAGTTTTGTCGGGAAATAAATTTTCTTTTCTAAAAGAACCGTCTTCTAGTTTAAAGTTTTTTGCAAATTCAATAAGCTCAAGAATTTCTTTTTTTGAAAGATCATTTAATGAAAGAAGGTTTTTATTCATTATTGATAAGGATTGCATCCATCTCTACATTAACGCCAAGAGGCAAAGCAGAAATCTCCACTGTAGCTCTTGCAGGATAAGGTTCAACAAAATGTCTTTGCATTGCTTCGTTGACAATAGAAAAGTCACTCATGTTTGTAATATAAATCGTTAACTTAACAACATTTGATAAAGATAAATTTGCTTCTTTACATATAGCAGTCAGGTTTTGCAAAACTTGTTCAGCCTGCTCCTCAATTGAAGCATTCATCAAGTCCCCTGTTTTCGGATTAATTGCAACCTGGCCAGATACGAATGTAAAACCCCCGGCTTGAACTGCTTGAGAATAAGGGCCTATAGCCTTTGGTGCGTTCTCAGTATAAATAATTTTTTTTGTCATAAGGCTATCCTCTTATAATTTATGGAATGAATTGTACCTAAAATTAGAATTTTAGGTTTATCATTTTTCATTAATTAATCTTGTACAACTGGATGTAATTTTTTTAGATCTAATTTTTTGCATGATATATTGGAGCTCTTCTCTGCTCTCTACATCAACCTCCATTTCAAATGCACTAAATGTACTATCAATATTTTTTGTATGGACTTGCTCAATATTTATAGCTGCTTTTGTAAAAACTGAAACAATTTCAGCCAATACACCTATCTCATCAACAGTTACGATATTAATTTTTGCTGTA
Source organism: gamma proteobacterium SCGC AAA168-P09 (assembly GCA_000385055.1). GTDB lineage: Bacteria > Pseudomonadota > Gammaproteobacteria > Magnimaribacterales > D2472 > SCGC-AAA076-P13. The sequence continues at coordinate 166,198 of ARRL01000001.1, read as the reverse complement.
TATACATGGTTTTTTGTATTAGTTGTCCACTTTGCAGGTATATATCTTGGATCTTTTGAGATAAATGGTGCTACCTGTTTACATTTATTATGGTGAATTACTATTCCTCTTTCTGTATCCGAATGAGCAATTGCAGGATCTTGGTAAATAGGATGACAGCATTTAGCAAAAACAACCGAAACACCCTCTATATGATTATCGCTGATAAAAACTGGTTTAATCTTTTTATTATCAGAATCTTTTCTGATTTTTAATCCTGAATAAAATCTTTCTGCTACGATATTGCCAGTTCTTTTTCCAGAGCCGAGTTCAATTAAAAGCTTATTAAGAGAAGTTACTCCAATTGAATCCAGTACTCTTTTGAGAGTGCTGCCTCGATAATCCTCTAAGGATTTTCCAGATCTTTGTAATTCAGATTCCAACATAAATTTTCCTGCTTTTCGAGCAGAAGATGTTTTTTGATTTCTTAATCTAGCCCTAATACCGCTTCTAGCTTTGCTTGTAACAACAAAATTAAGCCATGCTGGATCAGCGTCAACAGAAGAGCTTGAGGTAATAATTTCAACAGTTTGACCGCTTTCAAGCTCAACATTTAGTGGCGCTTCTCTTCTATTTACTTTACATCCAATAATACTATTACCCAATCCAGTATGAACCTCATAGGCAAAATCTATTGGAGTAGCTCCAGCTTTTAATGCATAAATATGTCCCTTTGGTGAAAATAAATATACTTCCTCAGAATCAAGATCTTTCTTAAGAGAGTCGGCAAACTCAGAAGGATTTGAAGACTTCTTCTGAAGGTCAACAAGGCCAGATAACCACTTATTTGCCCTTAGCTCTGTTCCTTTGCTCTGATCATCAGTTTTATAACCCCAATGAGCTGCAATACCCATATTTGCTGTAGCCCACATGCTTCTTGTTTGAATTTGAACTTCTATTGGGAATGCTTCTAAGGCTAATAGGCTTGTGTGTAGAGCTTGATAGCCATTAGTTTTTGGTATTGCAATATAGTCTTTAAATTTATTTTCAATCGGTGAAAAATAATTATGGATAATTCCGAGAGCTCTATAACAGTCGTCAACAGAGTCTACAAGAATCCTAAATCCATAAACGTCCAATATTTCTGAGAAAGGTTTGTGCTTTGTTTTGATTTTGCTATAAATGCTATAGAGATTTTTTTCTCTTCCTTTTACAGCAACATCTTGAATATTATTTGATTTAAGTCTTGTTTTAAGCTCTTTTCTAATCTTTGTAACAATTCTTTTTCTCCCCCCGCTTGATGTTTTAACAGCATTTTCTAGCATCTTGGCTCGCATTGGATGAATGCATCTAAATGAAAGGTCTTCAAGTTCTGCTCTAATATCTTGCATACCTACTCTTAAAGCAAGCGGGCCATATAATTCAAGAGTCTCTTTGGCCTTTAGAATTTGTTTATTTCTAGGAACATGCTCAATTGTTCTCATGTTATGCAAACGGTCACATAATTTAACAAAAATAACTCTTACATCATTAGCCATTGCTAATGCCATTTTTTGAAGATTATTCGCATCATTATCAGATATGTTTTTCGTTTCAATTTTCCCAAGCTTGCTAACACCATCTACAATGTGAGCAACATCATCACCAAATATTTTAGCTAAATTATTTTTTTGAACATTACAATCTTCTAAAACATCATGCATTAAGGCTGAACAAACTGAATCTGGATCCATTTTTAGATCGAGCAGTATTTCTGTGACGGCAACTGGATGTGTTATGTAGTCTGAGCCATCTTTTCTCTTTTGACCCGAGTGTGCATAAAAAGCAAAAGAATAAGCTTTTTGAATTTTTTTTATATCATCATAGCTTAAGTAAGCTTTACAGGATTTATATAATGAGGTTGGGAGTTTTAAAAGACTGGTTTCTGAGAAATGTATTAAATGGTTTGGGAGAACTGTTTCACTCAAATTAGTTCTCCAAAATTCATTTACTCAGCTCTTTCTGTTACTTCTGAGTCTGGTGTTGAAAATCCATCCATTAATACGTCTTCTTCTAGAGTTCTATCTAAGGTCTCCTTATCCAATAGACCAGCTTCAATTTCTCTTAAAGCTACTAATGTTGGTTTATCATTATCCCATTCTACGAGAGGATCTCTACTTGTGGTTGCAAGCTGCCTAGCTCTTTTTGAGGCCATGATAATTAAATCAAACCTACTTGGTACTACTTGTAAACAATCTTCAACTGTAATTCTAGCCATATAATTTCTCCTAGGGAGAGTATTCTATTTGTATTGATCAATTAAGACAACATATCTCTTAAGATCTTTAGGTTTATTTTATCCTTATTATTGGAAGATTTCCCATCTATAACAATATCTATGATATCCATGCTTGCAGTTTCATAGCTATCATTTAGGATTCGATAATCAAATTCTTCAGCAAATTTAAGTTCTTTCTTAGCATTATTGAGTCTTGTATTAATAATGGCTGGTGAATCAAGGCCTCTATTTATAAGCCTGATTTCTAGCTCTTCTAGGCTTGGGGGGATAATAAATATAGACGTATGCTCAATTGATGCATCCTTAATTAATTTATAACCCTGGACATCAATATCACAAATAACACTTATACCTTTATTAATCTTTTCTTCAATATGTGACTTAAGTGTCCCATATTTATGGTTATGGACAACAGCGTATTCAATGAAGGCATGTTTGGAAATTAATGCATCAAACTCATTATCTTCTATAAAGAAATAATGTTTACCCTCTTCCTCTCCTTCTCTGGGCTTCCTGGTTGTAGCCGATACTGACAGCTCAAAATTTTTACTTGTATCGAGAATAGATTGAATAAGAGATGACTTGCCAGCTCCTGATGGAGCCGAAATTACATACAGCCTTCCTTTTTGCTTATTATTCAATGTTCTGTGCTTGTTCTCGCATCTCTTCAACTGAGAGCTTCATATCTAATGCGATTTGTTTGTAGGCAGGATGATCAATTTTTACAGATAAGGTGCTTGTTTCTCTGAATAATTCTTGAAGAATGAAATCTATCTTTTTACCACTTCCATTTTTTATGGATAATTCTTTCGTTAAAGAACTCAGATGAAAGTCAATTCTTTCTATCTCTTCAGCAACATCATGTTTTAGAACCAACATTGCAACCTCTTGTTCAAGCCTATCCTTATCTAAATTATCACAAAGCATCTTAACTTTCTTATTAAGTGTTTCAGCCCTTAGTTTAGTTAGTTTAGGATTTGATTTTGAGATTTTTGCTAAGTTATTTTGTATTTTTGATATTTTTGATATGAATGTTTTGTTGATCTTTTTTCCTTCTGCCTTCCTATTTTCTAACAATTCATTTAAGGCTGCTTTGAAGGTTTTCTTTAAAAGATTTTGATTAACTAATGTTTTTTGTTCTGACTTTATTATTCCTGGAATATCTTTTATATCTGATAATCTCATGTTGCTTGTATCAATAGATTTAATTGAATTAATTGAATTAAATAGGTTTTTTATAGATTCATTATTAATTGTATAAGTATTACTGGATGGAAACTTTAGCTTAAATCTTATATCTACACTTCCACGTTTGATTTTTTTAGAAACATCTTCTCTGATTAGAACATCGAACTCATTTCCAATATCGTTTGGCTTGATTGAAACATCTAAAAATCTATGGTTCACGCTCTTAATATCACAATATATTTCTGTTTCTTTTTGTATGTGTTTCGAGGAGCCGAAGCCTGTCATGCTAGATATCATATAGACATTGTATTTTGCTTAGAGTTTTTGTTCTAGCTTTAATTATTTAAAAATTAAACCCAGCTGCTTTTAATTTTTTATTACTAACAGATTTAACTGATGCAAGGATTTCACAATCTTCACTGCAATTATAAATGTTGTTTTCTTTATTTTGAGATAGGTTGTTAATTGCAAAAGATATAATTTTTGCTGCTGTATTTCGATTTAATCTATTATGAGATGAATGTTTTGAGCTGTCTTTGTATAGCCCTGAAAACCTTAATATATTTAAATATGCTGGGAAAGATTCATTTAATGTCAGCTCATATTCCTTTATAAGATTTCCTCGAAAATCAGAAGGTTCAGTAAAAGTAGCTTCATCAATATAGCCCAGTTGATGATCTCCATAAACTCTTGTAGATGATATTGCTATTACACTTTTAATATCTGCGTTTTGTAATGAATTTGTAATATTTTCTAGAGAAGAGATGAATCCATCTCTATAACCATTTTCATCTAAATTGCTTGGTTTAGGAATGATGACAACTGAATCAAAAGTAATTTTAGGTAACTCTAGATTGCTGTTAGATAGCCAATCCCAGTTTATCTTAATAATATTTTGATCAAGAGAGTCATGTCTAGATACAGCATATATATTTGCCGATTGTTCTTTAAGAATTTTACTTAATCGACTACCAATATCTCCATAACCTATGATTAGGATATTTTTTTTCATTCTTTAATTTAACATATGATCCAGGGAAGAATCCCTGGATCATTAAAGTTTATTTTTGAAGTTATATACTTAATAGAGGAGCAATAACTAAACTAACAATAGCCATCACATTAATTAAAATATTCATTGCTGGGCCAGATGTATCTTTGAATGGGTCTCCAACTGTATCACCCACAACTACTGCAGAGTGAGTATCTGATCCTTTGCCTCCAAGATTTCCTTTCTCAACATACTTTTTAGCATTATCCCAAGCACCGCCAGCATTAGCCATCATTAGAGCTAAAGATACACACCCCAAAAGACCACCAGCAAGCATTCCGCCAAGGGCTTCAGCACCTAAACCAAATCCAACAATAGCAGGCATGGCAACAGCAATAACTCCAGGTAACATCATTTTCTTTAAAGATGCTCGAGTGGCTATTTCTACACATTTTTCTGAATCTGGATCTGCTGTACCCTCCATTAGCCCTGAAATTTCTCTAAACTGTCTTCTGATTTCGTTAATCATTTCAAAAGCTGCATCTCCAACAGCCTTCATTGTTATGGATGCAATATAAAAAGGGATACACGCACCTATAAACATACCTACAAGAACAATTGGGTCTGTAAGGGCTAATGAGAATTCAGGATTGTTTACTGTTACAACAGCCGAGTAAGCTGATATTATCGCAAGAGCTGCTAATGCTGCAGCTCCAATAGCAAATCCCTTACCAATTGCTGCAGTGGTATTTCCTAATTCATCTAAAGAGTCTGTGATATCTCTCACGTCTTTACCCATTCCAGACATTTCTGCAATTCCGCCTGCATTATCAGCAACAGGTCCATACGCATCAATTGCCATAGTAATTCCAACAGTAGATAACATCCCAACTGCTGCAATACCAACTCCATACACTCCAGAAAGACCGGTGGATACAAAGATGATAGAGGCTAAAACGGCTATAGGAATAACAACAGACTCCATTCCTACTGCAAGACCAGAAATCATAACAGTGGCTGGACCAGTTTCACCTGATTCTGCAATATCTCTAACTGGTTTTCCGCCAGTATAATATTCTGTAATAAGGCCAATTAATACTCCGCCAACTGCTCCAGCTATTACACACCACCAAACTGCATTAGAAACTCCAGGTAATGATTGCACTATGAACCAAGCAAAACCGACAAATATTACTGGTGCAAGCAAAGTTCCAGATCTAAGAGCACTTGCAGGAGCCTTAGCTGATTGAAGTTTAACAATGACTATGCCAAGAATAGAAGCTACCAATCCTGAAGATGCAAGCAAAAGTGGAAGTTTCATCATATCAACTGCACTAGCATCACCAGCAAGAACCAAAGTATAAGCAATGGCTATTGAAGCAATCATTGATCCACAATAGGACTCGAATATGTCTGAGCCCATTCCAGCAACATCACCAACATTGTCACCAACATTGTCAGCAATAACTCCAGGATTTCTTGGATCATCTTCTGGTATACCAGCTTCAATTTTACCCACCAAGTCAGCTCCAACATCAGCACTTTTTGTAAATATGCCTCCGCCTACTCTTGAAAATAAAGCTACAACGGATGCGCCCATTCCAAAGCCTTCAAGAGCATGAACATGATCTTGATTAAAAAAATAATATAAAGTTCCCAAGCCAATAAGCCCTAAAGAAGCTACGCAGAGGCCCATTACTGAGCCACCGTAAAAAGAAACTGATAATGCTGCAGCTGCTCCATCTTGTTGAGCAGCAGTTGCTGTCCTAACATTTGCCTTAGTGGCTGCATACATACCTATAAAACCAGCTAACGATGAGCAGGCAGCACCTGTAATAACAGCTATTGCTGAATGTATTCCTAATGCAAACCAAACTAGCACAACTAGCACAGCTATAAAAATTAAAAGGTACTTATACTCAGTTTTCATAAAAGCCAATGCTCCTTTATGAATCTGATCTCCTATTTTTTTAACCTTATCCTCTCCGTCAGGATATTTCATCACAAGAAGGTATACGACAAGCGCAGCAATCATTCCTACAATGCCTAAAATTGGTGGTAAAAGTAAAGTATTCATTTAAGGACCCCTTTTTTTAAAGAGGCATTCTAGCAAATAATTATAAAAAAGACGTACTTTTTTTCTATTTATCGAATAAATTTTTATCCAATAAGCCCTCTGAATCTGCCACTATGCAAGCAACGGCAGCATCACCAGTAACATTAACTGAGGTGCGAAGCATATCTAAGATTCTATCTACAGCAAGTATTATGCCTATTGCTTCAAGTGGTAGTCCAAATTGCTGAAGAATTATTACCAAAGTTATTGTTCCAGCAGAAGGAACTGCTGCAGTGCCTATAGAAGTTACTACTGCGAGTATAACAACTTGAACATACTGAAATAGTGTTAAATCAATACCTGACATTTGAGCAATAAACACTGTAGCCATACCTTGCATAATCGCTGTGCCATCCATATTAATAGTCGCACCAACTGGTATTACAAAAGATGATACATTTTTATTGACACCTAGTTCATCTTGAACAGTTTTTAAAGTAACTGGAATAGTTGCTGCACTTGAAGAAGTTGAAAAAGCAAATATTGCAACATCCTTCATTTTTTTATAGAAAGTGCTAATACTTAGATTGGTAAAAATCTTAATTATCAAAGAATATGTTATGAAGGCATGAATAATTAATACAATTATTAGTAACAATACGTACTTGAATGCTTCCTGAAAAATATCCAAGCCATCAGTAATAACAAATTTTCCAATAAGGCAAAAAACTCCAATAGGAGCAAAAGAAATGATCATTATCACTAATTGCATAAATACTGTATTAAGTTTTTCGAAAGAATCACTAAAATTGTTAGTCAAATGATTGGTTTTATTTAATGCGAGACCAAACAAAATACTAAAAAAAACAACAGCAAGCATTTGATTTTGAGCCATTGCTTCAATAATATTTGAAGGGAAGATATCTAATATCGTTTCATATATTCCTTGACCTTCAGGCAATTTATCTGGAGGAGCTATTTCAGAAGAATAACCAGACCCTGGTTTAAAAATTGACCCAACCAACAATGATAATGAAACAGCTATAGCTGTTGTAGAGAGGTATAAAGTTATTGTTTTAAGTGTGATGTTCCCAAGACTTTGCATGCTTGTTAATGATGAAATACCAGAGACAAGTGAAAAGAAAACCAGAGGCACAATCAATAATTTTAATAAATTAACAAAAATAGAGCTTCCTAGGTTAAAAACATAAATTCTTACGAAATTAACCAAGCTTTCTGGAAAAATTTCTAGATAATAAAAAAACGATCCAATAATAAAACCTAAAAACATTCCAAATAAAATATTTCTTGTTAAGTTTTTTGGGGTTTCAATCATTATATTTCAATCATATCAAAATCTTCTTTTCCAACACCGCATTCTGGACACAACCAATCCTCAGGGACATCGTCCCATTTTGTTCCTGGCTCTATACCATCTTCTGGCCATCCAAGGGCTTCATCATATATTAGACCACAAACTATGCATTCGTATTTTTTTAATTCCATATTCATATCCAATTAAGTTACTAAGATTAAAAATATGGGCGGTATAATATCAGATTTATTAGGTTAATTAATGAAGCTAAAGCAAATATCACCTTGGAGCCCTTTCGAATCAATAAAAGATCATATATCTAATAAGAAAATTATATCTTGGCTGTCAGAAAAAGGACCAATTACGCAAAGAATCAAAAAAAATGGAAATTTCAAACTGCATGTAATTCAGGATGAATTATCAAAAATATCAGAAGATGATAAGAAATTTGTAAATGCTGAATCAGAAAAGATAAAAAAAAGAGAGGTATTATTATTGTGCAATGATTTACCAGTAGTTTTTGCTCAAACGATAATACCCATCGAAACAATTGAAAATGGCTTTAATAAACTAGGAAATCTTGGCACCAAACCACTGGGTGATATTTTATTTGAAAAAGACATTTTTTTAAGAGAGCTGATTCTTTATGCTTCTTTTAAGAATGAATCAAATATTTATTGGGGGAGGAAAGCAAAATATTCTGTTAAAGGATATAAATTTTCTGTAATGGAAACATTTTTAATGAATGAGAATGATTAAAAAAATTCAAGGATTTATTGAATTAACAAGACTAGATAAGCCAATTGGAATATACCTTTTATTTTGGCCATCATTTCTGGGTCTTCTCTTAGGCGGTCTCAATAGTGGGTACATAGAATATAAAAATTATTTAATTCTAGCAATTGGATCAGTGCTAGTTAGATCTTGCGGCTGCATTATTAATGATATTAATGACTATAAATTTGATAGGTTGGTATCTAGAACAAAAGGCAGGCCTCTTGCTTCAGGTAAAATCAATATATCTGAAGCTTGGGTATATTTTATCGTTTTAGCAGCATTATCTATGATTTTGCTTATATTTGTGCCGCCATTTACTGTCTTTGTATCGTTGATAGTAGGGGTATTTATTATGGTTTATCCTTTAACCAAGAGGTTTCTTAAGGCTCCACAATTCTTTTTAGGAATAACTTTTGGCTCTGGGACCATTATTTCTTATAGTTTGGCTTCTTCTGATTTATCCATCTCAATAATAGCTTTATTCATTGGAACAGTTATGTGGATTATTAGCTTTGATACTATTTATGCCTTTGAAGATATCGAAGACGACGTAAAAATTGGAATAAATTCAACACCAATTTTGTGGGGTGATAAGGCATTGAGTATCTCAAATTATCTTCATTTGGCCTTCTATACCTCATTGGCCTTTATAGGATATATAAATCAATTTTCGCTACTATATATAGTTACACTTATAGTGCTTTTTGGACTCTATATTTATCAAAAAAAACTTATAAATAACAAGCAATATCTAGATGCTTTTAAATTTAATCACTGGATTGGAATGATTTCTGCAATGGGGTTTATTGTAGAAATATTTTTAGTTTAGTTTGAATTATTATGAAAAATTCTTTTATTAATAGCATCGATAAGATTTCAAATCAGGATTATAAAAATATCTTAAAAGATGACGACTCTCCCTTGATATCTCATGAATTTTTAAATGCATTAGAAGCAAGTGGCTCAGCCATACAGGGGAATGGTTGGCAGCCCATGCATTTAATATTAGAAGATGATTCAAATTTATCAGGATTTCTTCCATTATATTTAAAAAATAATAGTCATGGAGAGTTCGTATTTGATCATCAGTGGTCATATGCTCTTAAAAGAGCTGGACGAGAATATTATCCAAAACTACTTTCTGCAATTCCATTTACTCCCTGTGAAACAAGAAAATTTATTTCAAAAAATCAAATCGAAGCAAGCTCATTCATTGATCCGACAATAGAATATATGGAAAAAAATAATGTAGAAACATGGCACATACTTTTTCCTGATGAAAGCGTCTCTGAAGATTTAATAAAAAATAATTTTATTAAAAGAGGTGGCTACAGATTTGTATGGAATAACAAGAATTATTCTAACTTTGATGAATTCCTCAATATTTTCACCTCAAGACAAAGAAAAAATATAAGAACAGAAAGAAATAAAATACTAAAAAATAATATTAGCTTTTCAATAAAGGATAAGCAAAATATAACGTTAGACGATTGGAAAACTTTTTATGAATTCTATAAAAGTACCTACTTGGAAAGAATGCAAGCGCCATATCTTAATTTTAGTTTTTTTGAGCTAATACATAAAAATAAAGATATCCTGCAACCAGTCATTTTTTTTGCTGAATTGAATGAGCAGAGCGTCGCTGGATCTCTTTGTTTTCAGGGAAAAGATATTCTTTATGGAAGGCATTGGGGCGCATCCATGATGGTTGATAGTCTTCATTTTGAATGCTGTTATTATCAAGGTATTGATTACTGTATTAAAAACAACATTAAATATTTTGATCCAGGTGTTCAAGGCGAACATAAAATAAGAAGAGGGTTTGAGCCAAGACTTTGTAATTCCTATCACTATGTTATAAAAGAAGACTTTAGAAAAGCTATAGATTCTTTTTGTATAGAAGAATATAAATCAATAGAGCAATATTTAATGGCTTGTGAAAAATATACACCAATAAAAAAAGAATATAGAATTTAGAGATGATAAGAACGCTACCTATAACCTCTCATCATTTAACAGTATGTGAGGCTAATTTTATTAGGCTAAAAAAATTATTAAGAAACTTTTCCGTTAAAGAAAGCTCTTTCGAGTCTGTAAATCCGGATGAATCTTCTCTAAATATAAATTTTTTGGTGCTGGATAAGACTAAGCACACAATAATCATAGAAGCTAAGCAAAAATGTGATAATAAAAAATTGCATAATGAGTTTGTATTAAGAATACAAATGAGTCTTGATGCACAGCTTGCTGAGGTTATTTCATATCAGGGGGAGAAAGCTTTACCTTTTTTTATGAACCGGTCTAAAAAACAGTCTTATGACGAAAAATTACAACAAAATAGATTTTTAACTGAATGGTTGGAAACTATATTTGCTACTGGTATCTCAAATAAAGAGCAACTCAAAGATATTTTAGATAATGTCTAAAACAATCCTTTATTTTCATGGATTTAAATCTTCTAGCGATTCGGGTAAAGCTCAAGACTTCAAAAAATTTATATCTGAAACAACCAAAAATACTAAAATCATCATTCCTGATTTAAATGATAATTTTCAAAAAGCTCATCAACAAATAAAAGAGCTAATCAGCAACCACGGTCGTAATATTGTTTTTATGGGAAGCTCTCTTGGTGGTTATTATGCATTGTATTTTTCACAACTTCATGACGTTGAAGCTGTTCTAATTAATCCAGCCATTCCGCCTTTGAAAGATTTCGAGATTCATTTAGGAGAAAATGAAAATTATGCAACCAAAAATAAATTTGAATTGACCAAGGAAGATATTTCATTTATTAGGTCTCTTCATCATAAAAAAATAAAAAAGCCAGAAAATATTTTAATCTTACTTGAGTCGGGTGATGAGATATTGGATTACATTGCAACAACTAAATATTTTGCAGCCTCTTATCTAGATATAATCTATGGAGGAGATCACTCATACACCTCACTTAAAGATAAATATATTAAAGTTAAAAACTTCCTAAAAATAACATAAATGCATTAAATTAATGCAATTTATATAAACCAGCACTAAAATAGTGCATAATATGTACAAATACAGTGCATTTATCCTAAATATATATGGCATGTAAATTGCTTAATTAATAATGCTAATTAAAAATTACATTAGGAGAAATAATGGCAGAATATAAAACTTATGAATACATATGGCTAGATGGTAATAAGCCAGAGTCTTCAATGCGAAGTAAAGTTAAAGCAACTGATGCAGACACACCTCCGGATTGGTCTTTTGATGGCTCATCCACTGGTCAGGCTGAAGGCGGTAGTTCAGATTGCTTATTAATACCTGTACAGACATATGCAAATCCGCATGGTCATGATTTAGTAATGACTCAGGTCCAAGCAGCAGATCATTCTGTTCATCCAACTAATTACAGGGCTGCAGCTGAAGCTGTCGTAACTGATGAATGGTGGTTTGGGTTTGAACAAGAATTCTTTTTCACCGACCCTGAAACAGGAGATCCTTTAGGATGGGAAAACGGAGAGCCTGGACCTCAAGGTCCATACTACTGTGCTGTTGGTGCTGGAAATGTTGTTGGTAGAGAAATTTCAGATGCGCACCTTCAAGCATGTTTAGATCTTGGCATTACCTTAACTGGTACGAATGCTGAGGTTGCACTAGGTCAATGGGAATATCAATGTCTAGGCAAAGGAATTAAAGCAGCTGATGACCTTTGGGTTTCAAGATATCTACTTTATAAAATTGCAGAAGAATTTGGAGTTGGTGTGAACATTCATCCTAAGCCTAAAACTGGAGATTGGAATGGTTCTGGTATGCATACTAATTTTTCTAATGAAGCAATGAGATCTAGTGGAACTGAAGAGTTATTCACATCAATGTGTGAAAAGCTAGGAGAAGTTCATCAGGAAGGTATATCTTTATATGGTTCTGATAATGATATGAGGCTTACTGGGCTTCATGAAACACAGAGTATTGATAAATTTTCATACGGAGTAAGTGATAGAGGAGCCAGTATCAGAATTCCTGTTTATACAGTAGAACATAACTGGAACGGTTATTTAGAAGACAGGAGACCTGCTTCTAATGCTGATCCTTACAAAATCTTGGCACATATAGTGGGAACATTAACAAAATAATACCCTCTAAAATATTGGCTCCTTGCAAAAGGAGCCAGTTTTTTTAATGACTAATCCTGAAAAATTTAACAATCTTTTATTAAACCAAATAGCCTCAGAGATTGTTGTTTTAGATGATGAGTTCAAAATTCTCTGGCTTAATGACTCAGCGGTTTCAAATGGCTGGATTTATTCTTCTGATGACTCAAATATTAAAAATCAATTTACATCTGAGACTAATAATGAGCTCCTAGAACTTCTTCAGGATTGTGCTAATTCAGGCAACACAATAACAAAAAGAAATTTCAAGCTAGCTAAACCCAATGAGAGCCATAGGATTGTAGATCTGACTGCAAGCTGGTCTGATACAGATAATATTTTGATAATTGAAATCTTATGTGTCGACAACTTGAATAAAATTATTGACTCTTCAAAAATATTTTCTACACAAAAAATTGCAGCGAATTTAGCAAGGACATTAGCTCACGAGGTGAAGAATCCTCTTTCAGGAATAAAAGGCAGTGCACAGATATTATTATCAAAAGTTAATGATGATTTTTCTAAAAAGTTTTTAGATATCATTATCAATGAGACTGAGAGATTAAATTCCATTGTAACAAAAATACTCACACCCCCTAAAAGACCAAAACTTGAAGCTTTTAACATTCACTCTGCTCTTGAAAAAGTTTTTGCTTTATCACAAACAGATGAATATAAAAATCTTAAAATTAATCGCGATTATGATCCAAGTATTCCTGAGATATATGGTGACGAAGATTTATTTATACAAGCTGTTTTAAATATTTTTAAAAATGCTCAACAAGCGCTTCTTTCAACAGAAGAACCAACAATAATAATCAAATCTAGAGTTGCTTATGGTCAGCCAATTAATGGAGTGATGCACTCAACATTGTGCGAAGTAAGCATCATCGACAACGGTCCAGGCATTCCTCAAGACATTCAAGAACAAGTATTTTTTCCAATGGTATCTTCTAAAGAAGATGGCTCTGGCTTGGGCTTATCTATCTCACAAGACATTATCAGAATTCATGGTGGCGCTATTTCTTTCAATAGCGCTTCAAAAGGAACAACCTTCTCAATATTAATCCCTATTAATCTAGAATCAAAAAATGAGGACATGAAAAGTGCATAAAGTTTGGGTTGCTGACGATGATAGCGCTATAAGAATTATTCTTGAAGAAAGTCTTTCCTCGGCAGGCTTTAGTGTTCAAACTTTTTCTTCAGGAGATGATGTTGTAAATGAACTTAAAAATGATTTACCCGATCTCATTCTAACGGATGTGCAAATGCCAGGCATGCTTGGATATGATTTGCTAAAACACATTAATGATAATCATGAGAATATTCCAGTTATAGTTATGACTGCATTCACAGATATGCAGGCAGCAATTGATTCATACGGTGGTGGTGCTTTTGAATATATCCCAAAACCTTTTGATTTAGATGAAGCTATTCAGATCATTAATAGGGCTTTAGAGGAAAAGCCAAAAACAAAGGGTTTAAAAACTAAAGCTAAAACAGATATCATTGGTGAATCTGCTTCGATGCAAACTGTTTTTAGAGCCATTGGTAAGCTTTCAACCACAACAGCAACTGTCTTAGTCCAAGGTGAATCTGGAACTGGTAAAGAGCTAATTGCAAAGTCACTTCATAAGAATAGTCCAAGATATGATATGCCTTTCATTGCTCTAAATATGGCTGATATTCCAAAAGAATTAGTTGAGTCTGAGCTTTTTGGTCATGAAAAAGGAGCTTTTACGGGAGCCGTTGATCAAAGAATTGGAAGATTTGAACAAGCAAATGGCGGCACCCTTTTTCTAGATGAGATTGGTGATATGCCTCTTGATTCTCAAACAAGACTTCTAAGGGTTCTTTCAAATAAAGAGTTTTACAGGGTTGGTGGAGATAAACCAATTAAGGTTGACGTAAGAATAATTGCTGCAACCCATCAGAATCTTAATAATTTAGTATCACAGAAATCATTCAGAGAAGATTTATTCTATAGATTAAATGTTATTAAAATTAATGTTCCTGCACTTAGAGAGCGCAAAGAAGATATTGATATCTTAACTAAGTACTTTTTAAAAAATCATTCTGATTCTCTTGGAGAAGAGCTTAGGGTCTTATCAAAAGAAGTTATGGATGTAATAACAAGATATGATTGGCCAGGCAATGTTAGGCAGCTAGAAAATATATGCTATTGGTTGGCATTAATGACTCCAACTCAGAATGTTAAGGTAGAAGATCTCCCGGAAGAAATTAAGGATAATCAGATAGTAGAAGCGCCTAGCTCATCTTGGGAAGATGGTTTTAATAGTTGGGTTAATAACGTAGCAACCACAATTGAGAACGACCTACTTGATATTGTTAATCCAAAAATTGAAAAAATTATAATTAATGCTGCTTTAGAAAAAACTAATGGTAAAAAAAATGAAGCTGCAATTTTATTAGGTCTAGGAAGAAATACTTTAGCGAAAAAGATAAAAGAACTTGGAATCTAAACTAGAGGAAGATTGTCTAATCTCCATGCTCCAATGCCTCCTGACAAGATAACTGTTTTTTCGAAGCCAGATTTATTTAAAACTTCACCAGCATTTGCTGATTGACTGCCAGTGTCGCATATTAAAACTAATGATTTATCTTCCTGTTTTTTGATCTCATGAATTCTATCTTCTAAATCCGTATAGGGAATATTAATAGAGCCTGTAATATGGCCGTCGTCAAATTCATTTGAAGATCTTAAATCTATTAATTGTGCTGCGTCTTGATTAGTTAAGTTTATTAGGTCCTGTGGAGTAATTTTTTTTCCTCCCTTAATTGCGTTTGACCTAATTAACAGAATAGAAACTACCAAAAGCGGCACAGAATAAAAATAATGCTCAATTAGAAATAAAATAAACTTATCCATGAGCATATTATCCATTAAAATAAACTAAAAGTATTACAAATCTTAAAATGAAAACAAGAAATCTTATATTGGTCAGACACGGTCAAAGTGAATGGAATGAACAAAATCTATTCACAGGATGGAAGGATCCAGGACTTACAGAGCTGGGTATACGAGAAGCAAAAAAAGCTGGTTCATTAATATCAGATCAAGGTATTGCTTTTGATGAAATGTTCACCTCGATGTTAGTTAGAGCACAAAATACCGGAGCGATTATCTTGAATTCTATTAACCAACAAGATATCCCAATTACTAAAAATAAAGCTTTAAATGAAAGGAATTATGGAAGCTTGGCTGGACTGAATAAAAATGATGCAAGGAAAAAATGGGGTGAAGAACAGGTTCATATTTGGAGAAGGTCTTTTGATGTGCCTCCCCCTAATGGTGAAAGTCTTAAAGATACAGCTGAACGCGTATTACCTTATTTTAAAGAACATATCATGCCTAAAGTCATTCAGGGCTCAAGTATTCTTGTTGCCGCTCATGGCAACTCATTAAGAGCCTTAATAATGGAGCTAGATTCAATATCGTCTGAAGATATAGTAAAGCTTGAAATTCCTACAGGCGCTCCAATTCAATATGAATTTAATCAAAGCGGTGAGGTTATTAATAAAACCAAACTTTATGAAGAATGATCTGAAGCAGGCAGATAGTTTATTTTCAAGAAAAATTATAAGTTGGTATGAGATAGGCGGAAGAAGCGACCTTCCATGGAGGAAAAATATAACCGCGTACAGAGTTTGGATTTCTGAAATTATGCTCCAACAGACTCAAGTAAAGACTGTTATTCCATTTTATAAAAAATTCATTAAGCGATATCCAAGTCTTAAATCTTTATCAGAGGCAACCGAAGAAGATGTTTTAGCTTTATGGACTGGACTAGGCTTTTATAGAAGAGCGAAGAATATTTTTAAAACAAAGGAGATTCTTAAAAATGATTTTAAAAATAGATTTCCAAAATCATTTAAAGATATAGTTTCTCTGCCAGGTATTGGTAATTCTACAGCTGGCGCAATAATGTCTATTGCCTATAGAATTCCTCAACCCATTCTTGATGCAAATGTTAAAAGAACCTTATCTAGATTTGAGTCAATTCAAAATGATTCATCCTCCAGTGCAGATAAAATACTTTGGCAATTTTCATCTAAACATACCCCACAAAATAAGATATTTGAATATACTCAAGGCATTATGGATTTAGGGGCAACTGTTTGCACCCCCTCCTCACCATCTTGTGATATCTGTCCATTAAGTAAACTCTGCAAAAGCGCTTTTAGAGTGTCGAAAGAGAAGATCACAAGAAAGAAAATTAATCCAACAAGAAAAATTAACTTTGTTCTCGCTATTAATAAAAAATCGTTATTGCTTTTTAAAAAACAAGAGGAAACATTTTGGGAGAGTCTTTGGACGCCTTACGAATTAGAGACAGGTGATAAGTTACCCTGGAATGATTCATATAAAAACAAAGAAGAGATAAATCTTATCCATAAGCTTTCTCATTTGAACTTAGATATAAACATAACAATTTTATATTTCGATAAAAAATTTCATTTTAAATCTAATAAAGAACACAAGTGGATTGAGATAACTGACATTGATAAATATGGTTTACCAAAGCCTATTAAGTCTATAATAACTAACTTATGAGTCATAAAGTTTTTTGCAAAAAATATCAAAAAGAGATGCCAGGTCTTGCCCTGCCTCCCATTCCCGGACCTAAAGGCAAGGAACTTCAACTGAGCATTTCCCAAGAGGCTTGGGATAAATGGAAATCTCATCAAACTACATTAATAAATGAGAAACATTTAGACATGTCTAATCCAGATAATAGAAAATGGTTGTCAGAACAAATGGACAAATTTTTTAATAATGGAGACTACGAAAAGGCTTCTGGTTTTAAAGCTTTAGACTAAAAAAATACCAAAAATTTGGTACTCATTAAATATAAATTGCGATGCAAAATGCATCAAATAATTACATTTACAAAATAAATAAAATAGCGTTTAATTTATTAAGATTGTTGTATACAGGGGAAGATAAATATGACGGAAAATACAAACTCAAAATTTCCAAAAGAAGCTGATGTTGTTATAGTCGGTGTGGGTGGAATTGTTGGATCTATGCTGGCATATTGGCTGGCAGATCTTGGTCAGAAAAATATAGTTGGTTTAGAGAAGTCTAGTGTTATTCCATCAGATATAGCATCTACTGCTCATGCTTCCGATTTTGTCTACAACACGACTCATGACAAGTTAGGCTGTTGGACAACAGAGTTTAGTAGAAAGTTTTATGAAGATAATGGCTTTTTCTTAAAAAAAGGTGGTTTGGAAATATGCAGAACAGATGACGATGCTCGCTGGGAGGAATTAAAAAGAAAAGTTTCATCAGGTAAAGCATTTGGTACAAATGTTCGCTTAATTTCTGCAGCTGAAGCAAAAGAAAAGTTTCCACTTCTAGAAGAAGACTCTATACGAGGCGCTATGTGGGATCCAGATGCTGGTCTAGTTACTCCTCGATCACAAGATGTAGTTAGTTTTGCTGTTGAAACTGCAAAAGATAAAGGCGCTCTTAAAACATTTACAGACACACCTGCCATTGATTTTGAGATTGAAAATGGAAGAGTTGTTGGTGTCAAAACAGATAAAGGAACAATTAAAACTGAAAAAGTTGTTATTGCATCTGGAATATGGGGGCCTTTGATGGGCAAAAAAGCTGGAGTCCCTGTTCCACTTATGCCATTAGAGCATCCACTGCTATTTTTTGGACCCCTTCCTGAAGCTCAAGATGCTAAAGATTTTTTAGTTTACCCATTACTAAGAGATCAAGGAAACTCTGCCTATGTTCGTGATACCGGAAGACTTCATGGAGGAATGCTAGAGTGGGGATTTTATGAAGATAAAAATCCAAGATTAGTTGACCCAGAAGATATTGGTAATCCGGAAAAAACAATGGGCTCAGATTCAATGAGATATCTTGATCTTGAAGAGGTTGCTGAACCTTTAGAGAAAGCTTTTGAAACGACGCCTATACTCAATGAACTTGGTTGGGATGAAAAGAGTTCTTTTAATGGACTGCTATCTGTTACACCTGATGCTGGTTCTTTAATCGGTGAAAGTCCTGAAGTGAGAGGTTTTTGGTTATGTGAAGCTGTATGGGTTAAGGATGGTCCAGGTTGTGCAAGACTTTGTGCTGAAGCTATGGTCAATGGTAAAACTCAAGTAGATATGCATTCTTTTGATATATCGCGATTTTATCCTGAACAAAAAGAAAGAGAGTTTGTTAAATCTAGGGCTTATGAGAATTCGCAAACTATTTATACTCCTGCTGTGCATCCAAGAGAGCCATATATTTCTCAGAGAGAAAAATTTGTTAGCCCTTTTTATGAACGAGAGAAAGAGCTTGGAGGACATTTTGATAATGAGGTTGCTTGCTGGGAGCGAGCATTTGCATACGAAAGCAATAGAGAAAAGCTTGGTGAGTATCTGAAAGATATTCCTGTTAGAGAAAACGAATGGGATCGACGTCATGTGCCCTATGAACTTGCCAATGCTGAACACTTAGCTATGAGTGATTCGGTTGGAATGATTAATCTTTCTCATTTCCCTATTATGGATATTGAAGGTCCTGATGCAGAGAAAATGCTAGAGTATCTTTCAGTAGCAAAGGTCGGAGGTAATACTCCTATAGGAAAAGTTATTTACACCAACTTTCTTGATGAAGATGGAGGTGTGCATGCAGACCTAACAATTTCTCGCCTTGCAGAAAATAAATATAGAATTGTAACCGGTGGTGCTGATGGAAATAGAGATTGGGTAGTATTACGAAACTATCGTGATGATATGGGCTTAGATGCTGATATAAATATACGGACCCATGATATTGCAACTCTGGGATTGTGGGGCCCAGATGCAGAAGCTGCCTTAGGCAATTTTGTTGATCCAGACGAAATTAATTTAGCTAACTTTCCTTTTGTGACTGCAAAAAATTTAACCTTAAACCTTTCTGGAGGAAAGAAGGTTGATGTGTGGGCAGCAAGAATATCTTACGTTGGAGAAAGTGGATGGGAAATTTATTTAAATAATAATAGTGAAGAAGGTTTAGCGCTTTATGACTCACTCCTTGAAGTTGGTGTGACACCTGTTGGTATTGAAACATATGCTAACAGCAGACGTTTAGAAAAAAGCTTTCGTCTTCAAGGCGCAGATCTTGAAACTGAATATAATGCATGTGAAGCTGCAATTCAGAGGCCGCTTGTTAAGGAAGCAGACTTTCATGGAAAAGCTGCTCATCTAACCCAAAGAGAAGAAGAACCTTGTTCAATTTTATGCACTATGACAGTAGATGATCTAAATGTTTCTGGCGAAACTAGATATCCTGTTGGTATTTCTCCCATTATTGATCCTGAGAACGGAGAAGTTCCTGTCGACAATAAAGGAAGGAGATCCTATACCACAGGCATGTCATACTGCCCTTCTATTAAAGAATTTGTAGTTATGGGATATTTACCTAAAGATATTGCTAAAGAAGGTAAAAAATTATCAATAGAGTACTTCAATGAAGACGGTGATGGCTTATATCCAATGACTGTTAAGATAGTGGGTAAAGGTTCGCTCTATGACCCTAAAAATGAAAAGGTTCGCACATAGTTAATTAAAAAATTTAATCTTAATGACATTGGGTAGAATCTTTTCTATAATCCTCTTTCATTTATTGCCCAGATAGCTCAGTCGGTAGAGCAAAGGACTGAAAATCCTTGTGTCGGTGGTTCGATCCCACCTCTGGGCACCATATGTCTTAAATCTTCTTATTAATCAAATTTATTCAAATTAGTTAGTGTGAAGAAAGGCTAGCTGAATGTCTTTCGCGAGGGGTGTTGAATTATCTTTTTAATGTTTTCATCAACTCTTCAACTTTGTCATCAAAATTTTTTTCATCATTAAGGGCATCCTTCACACAGGCCTGTAAATGATTTTTTAAGATTTTCCCCTCTACTGTTGAGATTGCATTTTTTAATGCCTTGATCTGGTTAAGAATATCGATACAGTATTTTTCTGACTCTATCATTCTTCTAACACCTCGAACCTGACCTTCAATTCTTTTGATGCTAGGAATTTGTTCTTTATGACACGGATGATTCATATTAACCTCGGTACTATGTATGTAAAAATGGTTGCAAAAATAAATAAAACTAGTGAAAAATAATATAAATATCTTGATCTTTTTCTTGTTTGCATACACATTCTACCCAGTTCAGGGTCAGCAGGACATGGCATATGGTACGTCTTATAATTTACATAACCTGCTATTAAAATCATGACCAATGCAAATAAGGTTATATAAATCTTATATTGAGATAAAACTATCAAAAACGGGAATACGGTTATCAAACTTGCAAAGGATGCTCCTGCGCCTATTGCAACAAATATTGCAGGCAAAGCACAACATATTAAAGTTGATGACGATGCAAATAGTGACAAGAAATTTGTAGTTTTATCATTCATCTTTATTTCAAATATTAGATTGATACAACTTGCATTCCGGTTGCATTTTGGCCATTGGCCAAAATCTTTTTCTTGATGTCCTCAAAATTTATATCAAAGCCTTTATCAAAAGCAACTAAGACTTTGCCCTGACTTAAATCTACATCAATTTTTTTCACGTTTTTATCTTTTTGAAATGTCTTCTCAATACCTCTGGCACAAAAATCACAGACCATCCCCTTCACACTTACTACAGCGACTTGTGCGTTAGAAAGAGTTGCAACAAACTTATCAAATCTCTCAGGATTGACTTCTAGCTTTTCTCCGTCAACCAATTCTTCATGAGCATGACCCTCATGCGAATGATGCATCATATCTGAATGATCCATATGATCATGAGAGTGATCTGATGCCACTATCCAAGATGAAAATAAAAATAAAATAATGCCAATAAGTTTCATAAAATTCCTCCTTAGAATCTATACATAAAATGAGCGTCCCATTCAGTTTCATCGTTATAACCAAACTCAATAAGAACATTTCCTTTAAAAAACTTTAAAACAGGGTACGTATACCAATCATCATTCAAAGAATTCTTTTTTGTTTTAATCATCAGCCAGGTATGCAAATCACCGTATTCACCAAGATATGGTGCAACACCAAGTTGAAGATGTTTTTGATCATAATCAATAATTTTATTGTTTAACTTCTTAAACCCAAATCCAACAAACCACCTTCGAGTTTCCCAGTCACCATGAATACCATAAAAATTATTACTTGTGTCATTAATGCTTAAGCCAGCGTTTATATATAAATTTCTTTGGGAATATTGCGTATTTTTTCGATTAATTAGGTAGGTGGCTCTTAAAAGAGAATAATCGTTATTTAAATAATTATCTTTCACGCTTTCTATTCCAATTGAATATTTATAAGTAGGTGAAAAGTGATAATAGATCGAATCTTTCACATTATCTGAAAACATCATTAATGTTGATCCTCCAGAATATGAGATAGGCCTAGCTTCAATATTATTTGAAGCTATTATAAAAAAAAATAAAATATAACGGTATATACCCATAGGGGGTATATTAATACTATTTTATTAAAATAGTAAATTTTTATTTAAGAAAGCTTGGCTATTTTTTAAGTCGTATGGGTATTTCTTGAATTGCATGGACAAAATTATTTGGTGCAACTTTCCAGTCCCCAGTTAATTGATAGCCTGGAAATCTTGATAAAAACTGTGAGAAAAACTCTCTTAATTGCATTAAAGCTACCGGCTTGCCTAAACAGGTATGCCTACCAATTCCAAAAGCAAGATGCTTGTCTGCATTAGTTCTTAAGATATTAAATTCATCTGGACGATCAAAGATATCGGGATCTCTGTTTGCTGCCCCGTACCAAAGTGCAATCTTTTCATAGGGCCCTATTTTTTGCCCACCGATCTCAGTTTCTTCTAAAGACGTTCTTCTCATATGGATTACTGGAGATACGTAACGAACTGTCTCATTTATAAAGCCTGTGATATTTTCAGAATTTTCTAAAACGAGCTTCTTTTGATAAGGGTTATCATTTAGTAATTTAACGCCGCCACTAATCGTATTTCTAGTTGTGTCGTTTCCTGCAAATATGATTAACAGCCATGAACCATCGAGAAACTCAGGTGATAATTCCTCTCCCTTTATTTTGGCATTGGCGATAGCACTAAGTAAATCATTTTTTGGGTTTTCTCTTTTTTGCTTGAGAATATACCTACCATAATCAAACATTTCCTCAATCATATTATTAAACATATCAATAAGTGCAGGATCGGGAGTAGTGTCGGTAACCCCTTCTTCATTTTGTTTAATCTGTTCTAAAGTAAAATACTGAGCCAATTCTAGAAATTCCATCCATTCAACTAATTTCTGTCTATCTGCTTCAGGGATTCCAAGAATTTCAGATAGTGTATATATGGGCAATTGTTGGGAAAGCTCTTTAACAAGATTGAATTC
Source organism: gamma proteobacterium SCGC AAA168-P09 (assembly GCA_000385055.1). Classification (GTDB taxonomy): domain Bacteria; phylum Pseudomonadota; class Gammaproteobacteria; order Magnimaribacterales; family D2472; genus SCGC-AAA076-P13. The sequence continues at coordinate 143,075 of ARRL01000001.1, read as the reverse complement.
ATTTAATTTCTCAGCATTATCCAAAAGCTGAGTAACTTTTATAGAAACCTTGCTTTGTAGCTCACTTATAAAGTTTGGTTTAAAAAAAGGCATATGTTCTTTTCTTAAATTTAAATGCATCTCTCCATCGAGATTTAACATATGATCTATAGTCGATTTAAAAAGCTTAGGGTGTCTATTTTCTTCAGAGCCCAGTGTTAATAGGGTTCCAGTTGAATACTGAGAAGAGAAAATTTGAGGATTCATGGAAACTTTTCTAATATCTTCATATTTTGTAAGAACCCAATATCCTGGCTCAGGATCACTCAACATGGGAGGATGAAAAAAAATGGGAGCATTTTCTCTTAGCTCTTTGTATAAATTAAAAGGCTGGCCTTTTCTAAAAAGGTCTAAATCATTAAGAAATCCAGAGGGTTTGTATTCAAAGCTCTTTTTGAAAGCTGGATTATTAATCTTGTTGTTTATTATTCTAGATGAGAGATTAAAATTTTTGCTCATATTTTATTCTACTATTTTTAATGCCTGATTGTTTTAAATTATAAAAGTCTGTATAAATCTATTGAGGTCTTAAAAATTAATTAAAAGAAATAGGATGGGAGATATAAAAGGATACTGTCGACCTGATTTTATTGAAATACAGAATATATTTGCTGATTCAATTGCATCTGGTCACGAAACAGGTGCCTCTATTGCGATTGAGCATAAAGGCGAAATGATTGTTAATCTTTATGGTGGCTATAAAGATGCAGCAAAAAATACTCCCTGGGAAAAAGATACTCTTGTAAATGTTTTTTCGGTTACAAAAGGAGTTACAGCTGCTTGTGTTGCAATGCTTGTTGATCAAGGAAAATTAGATGTTCACTCTAAAGTATCTGATTATTGGCCAGAATACGGATGTAATGGCAAAGAGAATACAAAAGTTATAGATTTTTTATGCCATAGATCAAATAATTTTGGGTTCAGAGATGGAATACCTATGGGTAGTTGGCAGAACTGGAATGTTTTCACTCAAGCGCTTGCCAGACAAGAGCCATTTGGAGAACCAGGGTCTTCTCAAGGATATCATGCACTTACATATGGGTGGCTTGTTGGAGAAATTATCAAAAGGGTTGATGGAAGAAATGTTGGGACATTTTTTAAAGAAGAGATTTCAGATCCATTTGATATTAATTTTAAAATTGGCTTATCAGATGAGGATATGATTAATTGTGCAGATATGATTCTGCTTGAAGATGACAGAATTAAAGGACTGCCGTTCTCTAAAATTAAATACATTCCAGACTTCCTTCTGCCAAAACAGTTTATAAACTTTAAAAAATTTTTATTAGATGGTAATTTCAAAATTGCCTTCCAAAGAAGAGATGGGGAGACTAAAGATTACGTAAACTCAACTGATTGGAGAAAGGCTCAAATCCCCTCAGCAAATGGACATGGCACATCTGAAGCGCTGGCAAAATTCTATGGAATTCTTAGCATGGGGTGCGAGCGTAATGGATATTCATTGATGTCGCCAGATATATTACATACAGCTTTCCAGCCGCACTCTAGTGGGCCTGATTCAGTTCTCTTTGGTTCAGATATAACTTTTGGACTTGGTTTTGAGCTTGCAAGCAAAAAATTGCTTAAAGTGAATTTTGCTCCGAGGTTTATGGGTTCAATGTTTGGTCATGCTGGAATGGGCGGAGCCGTAGCATTTGGCGATGTTAACAAAAAAATAGGGTTCTCTTTTCTTTGTAACGAAATGCATATTTCAAAAGATTTATACAAGACCGCTAATTTGTTAATTGATTCTTTATATTCAAAGCTTTAATCTTTTATAAAAGTTATAAAATATTCGATGAGGCACCAAAAATGATTTCTGATTTACAAAGACCAACCAATTCAGGCTTTGGGCAAAAAACTGAGCCAGATGAAATACTGAACAATATTAATCTTGATAATAAAAATATTGTTATCACTGGTGGTTATTCTGGTATAGGCTTGGAAACAACCAAAGCTCTAAGGAGTGCTGGAGCAAGAACAATAATTCCAGCTAAAAGAGAAGACATTGCGAAATCTGCATTAAAAAATATAGTCCCCGAAGAAGACATTTTTCAAATGGACCTTGCTGATCTTAACTCAGTAAAAAAATTTACTGATGCATTCCATGAGCTAAATATTAATCTTGATATTTTGATTAATAATGCAGGAATAATGGCTTGTCCAGAAACTAAAGTTGGCAATGGTTGGGAGAGTCAATTTGCAGTTAATCATATTGGACACCATCTGCTAACAAAAGAATTAATGAATAGCTTTAACGAAAATGGAGAATCGAGATTGGTGAGCTTATCTTCATCTGCTCATTCTATTTCAAAAATTTTATGGAATGACATACATTTTGAAATTAGTGACTACAATAAATGGGCCGCATATGGTCAATCAAAAACAGCTTCATCACTTTTAGCTGTAGAGTTTGATAGGAAGATGAAAAACCGAGGCATTAGAGGTTTTTCTGTTCATCCAGGAGGTATTATTACCCCCCTTCAAAGACATTTAGCAAATGAAGAAATGGTAGCTTTAGGTTGGAAAAAAGAAGATGGATCTTTATCAGATTTAGCTACTAATTTCTTTAAAAGTCCAACTCAGGGAGCATCTACAACACTCTGGTGTGCTACAAATCCTGAACTCAATAATATTGGTGGGGTATTTTGTGAAAATTGTGATCTTGCCGAGCTAAAAAATAACTTAGACGAATCACAGCATAGATTTTTTGGGGTTGCAGAGTGGGCAATAGATAGCGAGGAAGCTATTAAGTTATGGGAAGTGACAGATACCATGATATCTGATTACTTATAATTTACATTTTATATCTTTCTTTTTGCCAAGATAAAACTGAGAAAGGAATTGTTAATAGGTAAATTAATGCCAATACATTAAGAGTGTGCCACGGCAGGTTAATCATACTTAGAACTAATATTGAAAATAGAATTAGAAAAGTAAATTTTGATCTTATAGGCAACCCTCTTCCCTTCAAAGAGAAGGTTGGAATCTTGCTTACCAATAAACCACTTATTAAAATAATATAACCAGCAACAAAATTTATATTTTCATAAGGCCATTCGTATCCCATAAAAACGTGAGTAAGAGGGAGTAATATTAGAATGGCGCCTGCTGGGGTGGGTATGCCTGTAAAAAAATCTATTCTTTGAATTTCATCGTGCTTTGATTTTTCATGCAGGACATTAAAAAGAGCTAATCTTAGGCAAGAAAAAATAATAAAAATTAAAGTTGCAAAAACACCAATGCTGCTATTTTCATAAAAAATAGCCATATATATTAAAATGCCAGGAGCTACTCCGAAACTTAGAAAATCTGAAAGAGAATCTAGCTGAAAACCAAGATCTGATTCACTCTCAAGATGTCTAGCAAGCATTCCATCAAGCACATCACATACTGCAGTAAATAGAATACAAATTACTGCCAAGCTGAACTCTCCCTCAATAGCAAATCTTATAGAACTAAGTCCAAAGCTTAAACCTGACAAAGTAATTAAATTTGGTATCAAAGACCTTAAATTTAATCTTCTCATAAGCCTTCAGCCAAAGTTGCAAGAACGCTTTCTCCTGCTACAACCTTATCACCAACATTACAATTAATTTTTGAGTCTATGGGCAGATAAATGTCTACTCTTGATCCAAATCTAATTAATCCATATCTCTCTCCTTGATCTAGGCCTTTATTGGCCGTAACAAAGCTGAGAATTCTTCTAGCTATTAAGCCAGCGATTTGAACAACAACTATTTCAACTCCTTTTTCATTTGTAAGAACGAGGCTACTTCTTTCATTTTTCTCACTTGCTTTATCTAAACTAGCATTAAAGAAATGGCCTTTTTTATAGACAATCTTATTAATTTTTCCTGCGATTGGGCTCCTATTAATATGAACATTGAATACGTTCATGAAAACGCAAATACGAAGCATTTCATTGACATTCATTCCAATCTCTTCAGGAGGATATGCTTTATCAATTAAGCACACTTTTCCATCTGCAGAGCTAATAATTGAGTTAGTAATATTGGGGGTGTTTCTTTTTGGGTTTCTAAAAAACCACAGAGTAAATACGGTCAATATATAACCCAAAAAAGACGCTGGCATATACAAAAAAGATATTAGATATGAAATAACAAAAAAAATAATAGCGAATTTCCATCCCTCTGGATGAATATAATATTTAGTATTTGAATTTTTTTTTGGCATTTTTTAATTTTGGTTAATAGATTTATCTTTTTAATTAGTTCGTTGTAATAAGGGTGATAAAGTATAATTTAAGTATGAGTTTTTTCCAAAATATGATTTCTTCAATAATGAAGAACGGTCTTAGCCTTGGGAGATTTGGCACCCGGGAATTTGGTAGCCTTCATCAAGATATAAAAAAGGCAACCGAATCCGTTATGTCTACTACTGGAGAGGTCTCATCAATAGCATTTGCTGGGCATCTGCTTGATTTAATAGAAGCCCAAAATAACGAGGATCTTGATATATTCTTAACTTATTTGATGGAAGAGTACGATATTAATACTGATTCTCTATTAAAAAATGTTGAGGCTTATTCAAAAGAGAGAAATAATAAAAACTTAGGCTTAATTGGGAGCTTTTCTGAACCTGGTTGGGTTGAGCTTTTTAGGAGACTGAATGCAACACCTGGTGGAACTCACAGACTTATTAAGCTTAGAGAAAGAATTAAATTACTTCTAAGAGATGGTAGTTCTCATCTAAAAGCTCTTGATGATGGGCTTTTAAAATTATTTAGGTATTGGTTTAATTCATCCTTTCTTGTATTAGAAAAAATAGATTGGTCAACTCCAGCTAATGTTCTTGAAAAAATAATAGAATATGAGGCTGTTCATGAAATAAATTCTTGGAATGACCTTAGAGCAAGATTGGCACCTAGTGACAGGCAATGCTTTGCTTTCTTTCATCCGCTTATACCAGAAGATCCATTAATTTTTGTAGAAGTTGCTTTAACAAATGAAATACCTACATCAATTGAGAAAGTTATAAAAATTAACAGAGAGGAAGTTGAATACAATAAGATTAATACGGCTGTTTTTTATTCCATTTCAAATTGTCAGGACGGCCTTGCTGGTATTTCTTTTGGTAACTTTTTAATTAAAAAAGTAGCACATAGATTAAAACAAGAAATTCCTGGATTAAATAAATTTGTAACTCTGTCCCCTGTGCCTGGCTTAATGCGATGGATGGAAAAAAATGCGCCACTGACTTTTGAAAACTGTCTTAATAAAATTGATGATGAAGAAAACCTACTAAAGAAGACTTTTGTATATCTTACAGAATCAAATAGAGAAGATAATTTGCCAAACGACCCTGTAGCTAGATTTCATCTTGGAAATGGGGCAATACTTCATAAAATTAATTTAAATGCGGACTCATCCCAGAAAGGATTAACTCAATCTAATGGGGTTATGGTTAACTACTTGTATGACCTTGATGTAGTTGAAAAAAATCATGAGCTGTTCTTTAAAAATAAAGAAGTCATTCTTTCAGGCGAAATAAAATCTCTTAAAAAAAAGTACAGTTAGTATAAATGAATCAACTCTTATCACTTTTTCCTCCATTGGAACCTTTTAATTTTGGTTTTATGGAAAAAGATAATCATAGAATATATTACGAGCAATGTGGAAATCCAGATGGAAAACCAGCAGTATTTCTTCATGGAGGTCCTGGAGGTGGAGGAAGCACCCAAGTTAGAAGATTCTTTGATCCGGACAAGTATCATGTTGTAATCTTTGATCAAAGAGGTTGTGGAAGAAGTCTTCCACATGGGTGTCTTGAAAACAATACGACCTGGGATTTAGTAGAAGATATTGAAAATCTAAAGGTAAAACTTGGAATTAAACAGTGGCTTGTATTTGGTGGCTCTTGGGGCAGCACACTCGCTCTTGCATATTCTCAAACCTATCCTGACTCTGTTAGTGAGATGGTTTTGAGGGGAATTTTTATGCTGAGAAAGAAAGAGTTAGATTGGTTTTATCAATATGGAGCTAGCAATATTTTTCCAGAAGCTTGGCAAAAATTTATAGAACCTATAGAACACAATGAACGCGATGACTTGATGGCGGCTTATCATAAAATTTTCTTAAGCAATAACGAAGAAAAAAAATTAAACGCTGCTATAGCTTGGTCAAGATGGGAAGGCTCGACTAGCAGTCTTAGTTATAACCCTGAAATGGCTAATAGTTTTTCAGATCCCAAGTTTGCATTGGCTTTTGCTCTGATTGAAAATCACTACTTTGTTAATAAGGGTTTCCTTGAGCATGAAAATCAATTAATTGAATCAGGCATTAATATAATTAGAGATATTCCGACTGTAATAGTTCAGGGAAGATATGACATAGTATGCCCCATAAGCACTGCCTGGGAGTTATCTCAAAATTGGCCAGAGGCAGAACTAATTGTAGCTCCCTCTTCTGGTCATACGGCTTTTGAATTAGAAATAACTCATGAACTAATAAAAGCGACAAATACTTTTGCAGACTCGTATGAATAAAATAACTTTTATTGGAATGGCTGGTTGTGGAAAATCCACTCTTGGAAGAGCGCTATCAAATAAAATTGGTATTGAGTGTATTGATACTGATGTCTTAATAGAACAAAAATTTAATCAATCTTTAGAAGAATTAAAAAAAGACAAAGGGTATAAATTTGTTAGATTAGCTGAAGAAGGAATCATCCTAAACCTAAATAATAATTCTCACATTATTTCTACTGGAGGAAGTGCCATTTACTCTGATAAATCTATGAAATATTTAAGCTCCTTTACAGAGGTTATTTACATATCGGTTCCCTTAAAAGTGATCAAGAAAAGAATTGGTAGTGGTCAAGAGAGAGGTCTAGCAGCTCCAATTGGAACACCGATTGAGGATGTATATTTGGAAAGGAAGCCATTGTATGAAAAATGGGCTCAAAGAACATTAGATGGAACACTTCCTATCGATGAGCTTGTGAATTTAATAGCATTAAGAGTATTGGGTGATGAAAATTAAATCATTGTTAGTTGGCGCTTCTGGTCTCGTTGGAAGTGAGCTACTAAAGAATCTAAATAGAAAAGATCAAGATATAACGTTATTCACAAGATCTCCCCTGGAGCATATATCAGATAATACTAATGAAATTAGTATTGATTTTGATGAGATTAATAATCTTAACTTCCCAGCACTTGATCATGTTTATATTGCTATTGGGATGAGACTTACAACTTTTGAATTAATCCATATAAAAAATAGTAAAAGAAAAGAATTTTTTAAGGTGGACCATGATCTTGTTTATAACATCGCTAAAAAAGCATTTGATGTGGGAGCAAGGTCAATTGCTATTGTTTCTGCGGTTGGTGCAGATATGAATTCGAGTAATTTTTATCTTCAGACTAAGGGGAAGATGGAAAACTCAATTAAAGAAATAGGTTATGAGAAAATAGTTTATGCTCAACCTAGCCATCTATTAGGAAGTAGGTCAAATCAAAAAGTAGCTATTGAAGTTCCTATTATTGAGCTTGGGGCCAAGATCTTAGACCCTTTAATGAGAGGTCCATTATCAGACCTAAGGTTTGTTAAAGCATCAGCTGTTGCAAAGAAAATGGTTGAAACTATGAATGAAAACTCAACCAGCCATTCAATATTAAAATTTAAAGATTTTTTAAATTAACATAGCTTTTATTTGTTCTGACCATTTTTCTAATAGCATGAGCAGAATTTAATAGCCAAAAAGCAGAAGCAAAGAAAAAATAATAAAGTCCAGCATTAAGCTGAACAATCATAGCAAGCAAGCTTCCTGCGGCAACTGCAATCAAGCCTATTAATCTCTTATTATATTTCTTTGAGACAATAAGAGGTGCGGCTATCAAAGTACCGAAAAAAACACTGCCAATCTGAATAAATTCAAGGATAGTCATACTGATAGACAAAAAGAATTATGCCTATTAGTATAAATATCGAAGCATTATGAATATTTTTTTTTAAATGTAAATAATTTTTTGAACTTTTTTGTAAATAATTTACTCTATTATAATATAGGTACTTAATAAGGAATAAAAATGAAAAAAATTAGTGCATTAATAATAGTAATTTCAATGGCGGGTTTTGGTTTTGCTGATGATCATAAAGGGGAAAAAAAAGATCATCCAAATAAAATAATGAGTGGCAAAGAATGTATGGAAACAAAGGCTGGAGTGGCATGGTTTTTATCTGCTGCTGATAGTGTTTTTGATGAAATAAAAGAACACGGTGATATGAAAGATAAGGCTTGGAATGATAGAAAATGGGCTGAAGCTATTTCTTTATCTGACTTGGCTTCTAATTATTCAACCGTATATGATGTCTGGTGCAAAGATATGATTAATAATAGAATGAAAATGAGAATAAAAGAACACCATAATGATCATAATAAAAAGAAAAATAAAAAGAAGGATTAGCCTTTAAAATTTTCCTCTTTGAAATCTCATCCTAATTGAGTACACCCTTAACAATGCTACAAAAGTAAGAATAGATTGGGTAAAAATAGAAATAGTCAGTGGATTGGACCAGCTCCAGTTATCAATCGTTAACCATAATAAGAATGTTTGAAGTGGGAAATTTATAACTGCCCCCATAAGCACAACTATTACAGCCTCTCTAAAAGCTACTTTCTCGGTTTTATTCATAATTTATCCTTATTTGTATTTTACGCCCGTGCCATAAGCAAGAATTTCAGAAGCGCCATCAGTAATAGTAGAGGTTTGAAACCGAAAGCAAACAATAGCATCTGCTCCTTTGGCTTCAGCATCTTCTATCATTCTTTTATATGCCTGCTCTCTAGAAGTTGCAAGAAGCTTAGAATAGCCAACCAACTCTCCACCAACTAAGTTTTTAAGTCTTGCAAAAATATCTGAGCCAATATTTCTTGACCTAACTGTGCTGCCTTGAACAACACCTATATGTTCTTTAATTTCTATACCTGCTAAATCATTCGCAGACACAACTAAAAAATTTTCTGTCATGACATTTTTCCTAAAATGGTTTAATTTATAAATATAATGCAGAAACTAGTAGAAGCAAAGTTTTCTATAGGAAATATAGTAAAACATCGATTTTTAAATTTTAGAGGGGTTATATTTGACCTTGATCCAGAGTTTAATAACACTGAAGAATGGTACTTAGCAATACCAGAACAGATTAGACCAATAAAAGAACAGCCCTTTTACCATCTATTTGCGGAAAATGAAGAGATTTTTTATATAGCGTATGTTTCTGAACAAAATTTATTAATGGATAATTCTAATAAACCTTGTAATCATCCTGGAATTAAGCAAAGCTTTAAAAGCTTTAATGGATCAAGCTATGAGACTCACAACAAAGCCAAAAATTAAATCAGGTTTCCAAATGTGCTATTTGAACAGCTGTTATAAAAACATCCATTGCTACTTCTAATTCTTGCTTATTTATAAATGTAGGTGCTATTCTCAGCGTGCTGTTATTGGGGTCTTTTCCATATGGATGCGTTGCACCCGCAGGCGTTAGAAGAACTCCAGCTTCCTTGCACAGCTGAACTATTCTTGAGGCTGTTGGTTTTTTTGATATGAAGGTTATGAAATACCCTCCTGTTGGTTGAGAGAAATTACCAAAGTCTTTATCAAGTCTTCTTAATGCCTTATATACTATTTCAAATTTAGGCCTGATTAACTCAGCATGTTTAATCATATGATTTTTTATATCACCTAAGCCAGAGAAAAACTGAGTATGCCTTTTCTGATTTATCTTATCTGGACAGATAACCATCGAGCCTCTTATTCTTTTTATAAGCTCTAAATTAGCATCGCTAGCAGCCATGAAGGAAAGACCCCCTCCACCAAAAGTCACTTTAGAGAAAGAAGTTACAACAACCACTTGTTTTATAGTTGTAGTATCTTCTGCCAACTTCCATACTGGAGTCTGTTCTCTGGTTGGCATAAAATCATGAACTAAATAAGCATTATCAAAAAGAAAAAGAAAGTTATCTGAGTAAGCTCTTCCAACTTGAAAAATATTAATGATATTTTTGTCTGAATAAACCTCGCCTGATGGATTTGAGTGCCTAGGAACACATATGACACCCATCACATTTTTATTAGAATTTAATGCTTCTTCAAATTTCTGAATATCAATGCCCTCCTCAATCAAAGGTACGGTGATCATCTCTATTCCAAAATCTTCAAACATTTTAAAATGCCTATCAAATCCAGGCACCGGGCAAATAAATTTTGGGCTATCTAAATCTTTCCAAGCGGTAGGATTATCAAATAGATATTTTGCAAGAATCATTTGATATGAAAGTAATAGACTGGATTGCTCTCCCGTTATTATATTTTCTTTAGGCGCACAAAGAACATCTGCTCCAAGCTGTCTAGCACCAGAAATACCAAAAGGCTCTCCGTAATTTCTTAAATCAATATCACCATCAATAGGTTCTATATCCATCTTAAGTAATTCATTAGACAAATCTAATTGATAGGAATCTGGCTTGCCCCTTGTAATATCAATAGATAGGCCTCTAGCTTTGATTTCTTCAAAATGAGTTAAAATAGACTCTAACATATCGCTTATTTTATAGGATAAATTTGTAAGTGGTATATATTATATATAGGTTTAAATTTTTCCTGAGCATTAGCTATGAATTTTTGGGTTATTTGTACATTGTTAATAATAATTATTATCTTATTGATAGGAATAATTTATTTGCACACAAAAAGCGATCCTAGTAAATTACATAATGAAGAATCTATTAAGGATATCGACAAAGCAATAGAGAGACAAGAAGGAACTCTTTCAGTTCTAACAAAAGATATTCAATCATTTCAAGACCCATTAGATAAGCTAAGAAGATACCTATCTGGAGGAACTCTTGCTGGTAAATTTGGAGAATGGTCTTTAGAAGCAATAATGCAGGATATCTTTCATTCAAATCAATATTATAAAAATGCTGAGGTCATAAAGGGATCGGGCAAAAGAGTTGAATTTGTTCTTAAAATGCCTGAAGGATTATTTTTGCCAATTGATGCAAAGTTTCCATCAGGGCTATATGACAGTTATTTGCTATCCTTAGAGCAGTATGACGAAAGAATGATTAAAAAATCGATTGATGACATTAAAAGGCATGTAATAAAAGATGCTTCTGATATTCAAGAAAAATATATTCAATCAGGTATAACGATAGATTTGGGCATTATGTATATTCCTAGTGAATCACTCATGCAATTAATTGATTCAATTGGAAATATTAGAGAAACTATTTTTAGAGACTCTAGAGTTCTAATAATGGGTCCTAATTCACTTGCAGCTTATTTAATTAGTGTTCACATGGGTTTTAGAACCCTAGCGCTCAATAACAGAGCTGGTGAGATTATGGAAGAATTTGGAAAATTAAAAAAAGAATTTGAAAAATTTGGAAGCTCTACTGATGATCTGTTAAAAAAAGCAGATGCAATGATCAAGGCTGTCAATGAGCATTCAACAAGAGAAAGGCAGATGAGTAAAGCTATTAAAAATATGGATCAACTAGATTCTTAGAAATAAAATCTCCGCCACATATTTAATCCAAAAAATAGAGCACAAATCCATAAAATAACTTCAGGAATATTAGGATTACTGTTATAGCCAAAAAAACCTTTTAAAAACACTCCAGCAGATCCTTTATCATGAAACGGATGATAGGTCTTGGGCCCATCAGGGCTTCTTTGCGGTTCTAAAATATTCCAAGGTCTGTATATCTCAGTTTTTTCTATTTTTTCAGATTTAACTAAATATTCTTCAAATTCATGAGTTCCGTAAGCAATCATTCCGGCAGACAAAAATACCAATAAAAGAGTTGTATATTTGAAGACATATCGTAAATTAATTTTTCTGCCCTGAAGAACAATCAAATAACCAATTAATATTGCTAAAGCTGCTCCAATGGAAAAACCAAGGTAAGAAAAAGAACCTGTAATAGAGAAGCTAGAAATTAAAAAGACTGCTGTTTCGAATCCTTCCCTTAAAATTGCAAAGAAGACCACAAAAAAAACACCCCACGATGAAAGGTTAATTGCACTTAAGGTTTTGCCTTCAAGTTCTTTTCTATCACTAACATGCTTAGATAACCAAAAAATTACATACCATATCAAAAAGGCAGTTAAGTATAAAAACGTTCCCTCAAATAAAGCTGCTGTTGAATCATTTCCCAAAGAATCTTTAGCCATTAGAGCAAGATATCCAACTATTATGCTTGCAACTATGGCAGCTAAAACACCCATCCAAAGCTTAAACATTTGACTAAGTTGGTTAGATTTTTCTAGAATTAAATAAATAATGCCTACAACCAAGGAGGCTTCTAATACTTCTCTAAAAACTATAATAAATTCACTCATAAGATTTCCCAAGGGTATTTTTAAATGAGAACGATTCTTATTTAGATTGTATCTAAGTTTGTATTAAATAAAAAGAATCTTTTCTTTTTGTCTGTCGATTTTAAACTTAATTACTGAGACAATATGTTATGAAAAAAATTGCTGTCATTGGTGCTGGAATAGCGGGTACAACTACTGCCTACACTCTCTTAAAAAGAGGCCACAACGTAACAATTATTGATTACAGAAGATACCCGGCTATGGCAACAAGCTACGCTAATGGCGGACAACTTAGTGCTAGTAATGCCGAAACTTGGAATACTACAAAAAATGTAATAAGCGGCATTAAATGGATGTTTAAACCCGATGCTCCTTTATTGTTTAATCCATCACCAGAAATTCAAAAATATAAATGGATGTTTGGCTTTCTAATGGCAACTATAAAAGGAGAACATAAAAAAAATACTTTAGAAACTATAGATATGGCTAAAAAAGCTAGGGAAATATATTTTAAGATAGCTGATGAGGAAGGCATTGAATTCGAATTGTTAAAGAAAGGTATTTTAAGGTTCTACGACTCTAAAAAAGAGTTCAAATTAGACAAAGATAAGGCTTCATGGCTTAACCAAGAAGGAATGGAATGGGACATACTGACAACCGAAGAGGTTAAGAATCTAGAGCCAGCTTTTGAAAATAATAAAAACTATGAAAAAATCTTAGGAGGAATATATACAAAGTCTGATGCAAGCGGAGACATTCATAAATTTTGTACTAGTCTTGAACAGGTTTTGGTAGAAAAATACTCTGCTAATCTGCAGCTTAATACGACTGTAGAGCATATAACAAGACAAAAAAATCAACTCGTTTTGACAATGCGGAATGAGAATGAACTAATAAATGAAGCATTTGATAACGTTGTTATTTGTGCAGGGGTTGGTACTCAGAAATTTGCTGATAGGCTTGGTGATAAAATGAACGTATATCCTGTTAAGGGATACAGCATCACTATTGACCTTAAAGATGAAACCTCAAAAAAATGTGCTCCGACAGTTTCATTGATAGACCAACCTGTAAAAATTGTTGCAAGTAGATTAGGAGATAGATTTAGGGTTGCCGGAACTGCTGAATTAGCTGGGATTAATACAGATATAAGACAAGATAGAATAAGACCTTTACTGAAATGGGTAGAAAAATACTTTCCAAACATTAGTACAGAGACGTATACGCCATGGGCTGGATTAAGGCCAATGACGCCAAACATGATGCCCATTACGAGAGAAAGCAAGATGAAAGGAATTTATTACCATGCTGGTCATGGGCATTTAGGTTGGACTTTAAGTGCTCAGACTGCGCAAATAGTAGCAGATAAAGTTGAAGGCAAAAGTTAAGGCAGGTCAATAACCTCCCATGACCTAGAATCACATTCTTCTCTGAGAAGATCATCAGGATTTACGGCGACTGCTTTGTTAACTTCAGCCATTAATGGTAAATCATTAATAGAGTCGGAGTAAAAAGTTGCATCATTAAAACTATTAATATTATTTTTAGACATCCATTCTTTAACTTTCACAAGCTTACCCTCTCCCAGTGCTGGAATGCCTAAAACCCTGCCAGTATAAAACCCATCAATAATTTCTACTTCAGTCGAAACAATGTTTTTAAAACCTAATCTTCTAGCAATAGGCTTTACTATTACCGAGTTGGTAGCTGATGCAAGCAACATAATGTCATTGTTGTGATTATGTTCATGCAGAAGTCTTAATGCGTAAATATTTACCATTGGCTCTATCACAGAGCTAAGAAAATTAGATAAAAGATCTGCAATTTCTTCTGGTTTTTTACCTTTGACTGTTGTGAGAGAAAATTCTGTCCATTCATCATAGTCAAGCTTTCCTTTGTAATATTGATCGTAGAAGTATTGATTTTTTTTCTCATATTCTTCTTTATCAACAACACCCTGTTCTATTAAAAAATTAATCCACGAATAATCAGAATCGCCATTAAGAATGGTATTATCTAAATCAAATATTGCTAAATTTCTTTTCATAAAAACATACTCTAATAATGATTAATGAACCAGGATACAGATTAAACGTTGGTATTGTTATAATCAATGATAAAGGCAAATTGCTTCTATGCAAAAGAAAAAATATAGATAGCTGGCAATTTCCACAAGGAGGTATAGATGAGGGAGAAAGTCCTATTAAAGCATCTAAGCGAGAACTTTTTGAAGAGGTGGGAATAAAAAGCAACGATACTAAGTTACTGTCTTCAACAAGGAATTGGATAAAATACGATATTCCAAAAGAAAAAAGAAAGAATCATTTCTTAAAAAAAGAATTTAAAGGCCAAAAACAAAAATGGTTTATGTTTAAATTGATAAAAGATGTTGATATAAGTTTTGATAACGATCCAGACAATGAGTTTATTGATTATAAATGGGTTCCATATTGGTACCCTTTACATACTATTGTTGATTTTAAAAAAGCAGTTTATCGTTCAGTTCTTCTGGAACTCCGACATGAATTCTCTATGGAGCTAAACCATGATTGAAGAATTTATATTATTTGCTGTATTGGGAGTTTTATCTGGTCTTATTGCTGGAATGTTTGGTGTTGGTGGGGGCATTATTATAGTTCCTGTTTTAGTTGCCTCCTTTATGGGCTATGGATTTGATGAAAGCATAATTATTCATTTGGCTATAGGAACTTCTCTTGCTTGTATATTTTTTACGGGGCTGTCATCTGCTAATGCTCATAGAAAAAAACAAGCTATCGATTTTACTCTATTCAAACAAGTTGCCTTAGGAATTACACTTGGAGCTTTATTAGGTGCCATGTTTGCAGTTCAACTTGATGGGAACCTTTTAAAAATTATTATTGGGGTTTTTGCATTAATCATGGCAGTACAGATTGGTTTTAATTTTACTCTTTCTTTAAAAAATAATTTATCTAAGGGGCCTTATATTGTTGGAACTGGTATTGGATTTCTCTCATCAGTTTTGGGTATAGGTGGTGGTATTTTTTCTGTTCCCTATTTTAAATCTTCAGGACTAAGCATGACTTCAAGTGTTGGAACCTCTGCGGCATGTGGTATTCCAATCGCTTTTTTTGGTGCGCTAGGATACTTTATTCTGGGAATCTCAAATGACAGCTTGCCAAGCCTTACATTGGGGTACATTTATCTTCCAGCTTTGTTTGGAATAACCATTACAAGCATTATTTCAGCACAGTATGGTGCTTCTATTGCGCATTATATTTCTGAATACATTTTAAAAATACTTATGGTATCTTTAATGCTTTTAATCTCAATATATATGATTGTATTATGATAGTTGAGCTTTCAGATTTTTTTAATAACCCCTCTCTTGTAAGCATAGGTCCACTTAAGATTCAGTACTATGCTATTACATGGCTGTTATCTGCCGTGTTTATATATCTCTATTTAAGATCGAATGAAATTATTATTGAATTAGGTATAAATGATGAAAAGGTTAATGATCTAGTTTTTCTTTATGGTCTTTTTATTGGCGCAATGTGTGGTGGAAGAGTTGGCTATATGCTTTTTTATGGCAGTGATCAGCTCCTAAGCAACCCCTTGTCGCTCTTTTATGTATGGCAAGGAGGATTGAGCTTTCATGGAGGACTGATCGGTGTAGTTATAAGTTTTTTTATATTTGCTAAAAAAAATAACT
Organism: gamma proteobacterium SCGC AAA168-P09; assembly: GCA_000385055.1. GTDB lineage: Bacteria > Pseudomonadota > Gammaproteobacteria > Magnimaribacterales > D2472 > SCGC-AAA076-P13. The sequence goes on along the minus strand of ARRL01000001.1, from coordinate 126,990 downwards.
TGGACTTTTTCAGGCTTATGGATAGTGTAGCTCTTTCGATGCCAATAGGTCTTGGCTTGGTAAGAATTGGTAATTTTCTTAATGGAGAATTATATGGCAAGGAAACAAATGGAGACTGGGGTTTTATTTTTCCTACAGATCCTTATGGCTTATTAAGACACCCCTCCCAACTTTATGAAAGTTTAGGTGAGGGGATTATACTTTTTGGGTTACTGATGTTTGTGAATAGAATCTCAAAATCTCATGGGGTCATTTGTTCTTTCTTTTTAATATTTTATGGTCTCATAAGATTTGTAATTGAGTTCTTTAGGCAGCCAGATGCGCATATCGGATACGTTGCTTATAATTTTTTAAGCATGGGACAAATCCTTTGTATTCCTATGATACTAATTGGATTTATAATATTGTTTTACTCAAGGAAAAAAGCATGAAAGCTTATATAGATCTTCTAAAACATATTCTAGAAAATGGTGATAGAAAAGAGGATAGAACTAATACTGGAACTATTTCTTCATTTGGACATCAGCTTTCTTTTGATTTATCAAAAGGTTTTCCGGCTGTTACAACTAAATCATTGGCATGGAAAGGAGTGGTTTCAGAATTACTATGGTTTCTAGAAGGATCTAGTGATGAGAGAAGACTTGCTGAAATTAGATTTAATAAAAATAGAGAAGAGCTCACTGACTTAAGTAAATTTTCAACAATCTGGACTGACAATGCAGACAATCAAGGTAAAAATCTTGGATATGTAAATACTCTAATGAAAAAAGAGCTTGGGCCTGTGTATGGAGTTCAATGGCGAGATTGGGATGGAAGAGATCAAATTAATGAATTACTTGAAGGGCTAAAAAATAATCCTGATAGTAGACGACACATACTATCTGCTTGGAATGTAGGAAAGATAGATAAAATGGCTCTACCTCCATGTCATGTGATGTCTCAATTTTATATAAATGATGGCACCATTAGCTGTCACATGTATCAAAGAAGTGCTGATATGTTTTTAGGCGTTCCCTTTAACATAGCCAGTTATGCCCTGCTTTTGAGCATATTTGGTGAAATATTAAATTTAAAACCAAACAAATTTGTTCACTCGTTTGGCGATGCACACATTTATTTAAACTCTATTGATCAAGTCAAAGAACAAATATCAAGAGAGCCGCTTGAGTTGCCAGCATTAGTTTTGCCAACAATAAATTCACTTGATGATCTTAAATCATTTTCTATTGATGATTTCAAGCTAGAAAACTATCAACATCATCCAGCAATAAAGGCTAAAATGGCTATTTAATTATGAAGACAATCTCTCACCTAGTTGCTGTATCAAATAATTTAGTTATTGGTGTAGATAATGACCTGCCCTGGAATCTTAAATCAGATCTTGCTCATTTTAAGAGATATACTTTAAATAAGATAATAATCATGGGAAGAAAAACCTATGAATCTATAGGTAGACCTCTCCCCAATAGAGTTAATTATGTAGTTTCAAGAACCCTAAATGAAATTAAGGGAGCTCATGTTTTTAATAGTATAGATGCTGCTATTTCTGCAGCTGAAAAAGAAAATATATTAATGAATAAAAGCAATGAAATCATAGTTATTGGAGGTGGAGATATCTTTCACGAGACGCTTAAATCTACAAATAAATTAATTATTACAAGAGTTGATTGCGATATTGATGGAGACGTTTACTATCCTGAAATTGATTTAACTAAATGGGAGCTTATCAAAACAGAATTATATAAAAAAGATTCTGAAAACGACTACGACTTTGAAATAAAGGAATATTTGAAGCTATGATTGAGATTGAATATAGTCTCTTCTTAGCGCTAAGTTCTTCACTCTAATTTCTTCATTCTCAGTATATTTAATCCAGTTATTTGCAGTGGTTTTTGTCTTCTTATTTTTATCTCTAGCGGCTATCCTGAACTCTTTTTTTGCTTCTTCAAATTTTTGTAATTCAAAATAAGCTTGTCCTAAAGTGAGATGAACTTGAGATATTTTATCAATTTTTCCTTTTTTAAGGCCTTTTTTAATAGAATCCACTGCTTTATCAAGCTTGTCTTCTGCAAGATATAAATTACCTAAAAGCACATAAGCCTTGCCATCTTTAGATAATTTTGCAGCTTGCTCAAGCACAGGAATAGCCTTATCAATTTCTTGAGCCATTCTCCATGAATCAGCAAGTAATTTAAGATTTTTTTCATTATTTTTAATAACGGGTCCAGTTTTCTCAATTTTTATTTCTTCGCCTGTCTTATCATCTAATACAGTTTCGTTATATGTAACTATTTTATTTTGGCCAGAAACAAGAACTTCAGCTGCCCAATAGGGATTTTTATTGAGGAGCAGAAGCTGAGCCAATGCAAGATATTCACCCTCTCTATTAAGAAGATCTTTTGCATAAGCAGCCTTAAGAGTGATCATATAATCTTTTTCTCTTCCTAGTTCACCATATATTCCTCCAAGTTGAAGAAAATACTGCTTCTTTGGGTATAGGTTTACTAAAATTTCATAAATTTCTAACTGTCTTAAATATGACTCCTTTTCTCCTATTTCTGCCTTAAGTTCTCCAATAGAAGCGGCCATGATGTTGTACCAATTTTCTTTTGGTTTATAGCCCTCTTCTTCGGCCAAAGATATTGCCTTTTCAAGCGAAGATAATGCTTTTCTATAATCTTCTACAGAATAATATGCCCTTCCTAGGAGAGACCATGACTGAGCTGTTACTGTTTCTACTTCATCCATCCATTGGAGAACATAATTAATACCTTTGTCATAATTTTCTTGACTTAAATGAAGTTGACCAAGAGTTAATAAAGCGCCAACCCTGAGGGGAATAGTAACTTCAGGCTCAGCCATTAAAGATTCATAAGCTTCTATTGCTTTAAGATATTTCGCATCACTATAATATACAAAACCCCATGCATTCCACATAACCGAGCGATCATAACTCTTGATATCATCTTTTTGATTTCTTAAATCTGTAAGAATTTTAGTAACTGTCTCCATATCAGGACTTGGCTCACCTTCTTCATTGACAAGTTCTAATGCTTCATAAACTTTGGCCATTTGTTTTGCAACTTTAGAAGATAAGGCCCTTGCTTTTCTATACTTAATTTGTTTTTTTGGTTTATCATCAGCAGTCTGAGCATTCAAATAAGACGGTGTGTACATAATTGATAGTGCTAGTACTATAAATAAATATAAGAAGTTATTTTTTTTATTAACTTTGATCATTATCTGCCTTCATCTTCTGCCATTATAAAAGTAAATCTATGCAATACATCATTTACAGCTGTAGCATTGCCATCAACAATCTTTGGTTTGTATTTTAATTTAAGTGCTGCTCTTGCAGAGGCACTATTAAACATTGAACACGGTCGCATCTCTGATTCTGGTCCAGTTGGATCACCGCAATATCCTTCAATCGCTACTGCATTTTCAACACTTCCACTCTCAGTAATGGTGAAAGAGACAATTGAAAACCCTTGAGTTCCTCTTTCTTGGGCTCGCCTTGGATAAATTGGCTGCACCTTAAATAAGGGTATATATTCTCCATCTCTAAAAAAACTACCCCCAGAAGTAAAATTTGCTTTAGGCTTTGCAATAGAAACATCTATGCCTGTTAATGGCTGCAGATCTAATTCTGGTTGGGCTATATCTTCTGGCTGTTCTTCTGGTTGCTCAGGTTTATCAACCTCAGATAAAAAAGTATCTATTTGTCTTTCAGGCATTACTACATCTGCTAATTTGACTGAATTATCTTCTTTTATACCACTATCACCTAACGAAATAAGAATAACCATTACAAAAAATAACGATATTGTAATTAATACAGATAAACCAATCCCAGCTGCGTACTTATTTGCATTAAAAGCATTATAGTAAGCTGTTTGAATTGGTTTTAATGCAGACTTTATTACCGTAACTATTTGATCCATAAATTTATATATTTATTTTGGTTCTGATGCCAAAGAAATTGCATTAACGCCTGCTTCTCTGGCTCCATCCATAACTTGAATAATGGTATCAGCCATTGCTTTTTCATCAGCTTGAATTACTACAGACCCTTGAGGGTTATCTGCCAAGAGTTTTACAACGTTTGCTTTAACTTGCCTTACATCAATTCTTCTACCATCCATCCAGACCTCTCCAGTTGGGCCAACAGCTATCAAAATTGCTGCATTCTCTTGAGTTTCAGCGGTATCTGAATCAGGTCTATTTATTTCTAATCCAGGCTCTTTTATAAAATTAGCAGTAACAATAAAGAAAATTAACATTATAAAAACAACATCTAGCATAGGTGTTAAATTAATTTCATCATTTTCTTCTTGAACGGCACTTGAAATTGCATTTCTTCTCATAAGTTTTCCTCTACTATATATCTCTTTTTATAATATCATTAAGCTCTGATTCATGTCTTTTACTTGTACTGGTCAAATAAATGGCTGCGAATGATCCTGACAATGCAGCAACCATGCCTGCCATTGTAGGAAGAGTTGCTTTAGATACACCACCTGCCATTGCTCTAGCATCACCACCGCCATTAAATGCCATTACCTGAAATACCTCAATCATTCCTGTTACAGTACCTAATAGCCCTAGCAATGGAGCCAAAACAATACATGTTTGAATGATACTAATGTTTTTATTAATTTCTAGTTTAGCCTGAGACATCATCTTTTCTCTAATCTGAAGTGCATGCCATGAATTTTTATCTTTACGATTATTCCATTGGATTGCAAGCTCACTTACATACTTTCTATGAGCATGGGATAGATACCAAATTCTTTCAAATATCATTCCCCACATAAAGAATACAAGAGCAGCAATTAACCAAAGAACAGTCCCACCAGCTTCCATAAAATCTCTTATGGAAGATATAGCTTCAGTTAATGCAAAAAGCATATTATTGCCCTACTTAGATTCAGCTCTCTCAGCAAGAATACCTGTACTCTGTTCTTCTAAAATGCTAATTATTCCTCTAGCAGAAGACTGTGTAAATGAGTGAAGTAAACTTGTTGGGATAGCTACCAGTAGTCCTAAAACTGTTGTAACAAGTGCCTGTGAAATACCACCAGCCATTAGTTTTGGATCTCCTGTTCCATATAAAGTAATCATTTGGAAAGTCACAATCATTCCTGTAACTGTACCAAGTAAACCAGCGAGTGGAGCTATCACAGATATTATTTTAATAAAACCAATACCCATATCAATTGCAGGCCTTTCTGCCATTATTGCCTCAGCTAACTTTAGTTCAAGGGTATCAATATCTTTATTAAAGTTATCTTGCCCGACCTTGAGCACTCTTCCAAGAGGGTTAGAAGTATCAGCAACGTCTTGGTTTGCTTGCTTTCTTACAGCAGTCCCTATTTTATAAAGATCAAATAATTTATAGATAGCAAATAATACAGCTACAATACCAACAGCGATAATTGCATAACCAACTTCTCTACCTTGTTGAGCTCTTTCCATTAATGAAGGTGTTTGTATAAGATTGGCAAGCAAGCTTCCACCCGTAGGTCCAGTTGGATCAACTCCAAACTTCACTTGATCACCAGGATCAGCATTGCCTATTTTTTTAGCAGTCTTTGTATATCTTCCAACTGGTTGTCTTGGTAGGAAAGCGTATTGACCTTTTGCCGTTGCATATTCTAAATACTTTCCATCACAAACAGCGTTAAATAATCCAACTCTAGTCACAACACATTCGGAAGTTTCTCCATCTACGTCTATAACATTTGCAGTAAAAGATACAACTTGTCCGCTTGCAACCATTTCTCTTTGAAGCTCATACCATAGGCCCTCAATTTCTCTAATTGTTGGTAATTCTGTTGTTTCTGACATTTTGCCAGTAAGATTATTTAAAAATCTTACTCTATCTTGCCCGTATTCAGCTCCGGTTAATGAACCCGAAAATTGAACAGACGCTTCTCCTGCAGAACTTTGTAAATGTCCAAAAAGCTCAACCAAGGATCCAAGCTCTTTATTGTATGCTTCTTCTTTTACACGAAGAATTCCTTCGTTCTTTTTGAATTCTGCCTCAAGTGTGTCAGCAATTTTTTCTTGCCTTGCTAATTCTCTTTTTTCTGCAGCTAATATTGAGGCTTGTTTATTCTTATTAGCCATGAAGTTATTTTCTCTGGAAGTATTGGCTGCTTGTTCTTTAGTTTTTCCTTCTTTAACAAGAGCTAAAAGTGCCTCAACAGTTGAGAGCTCTTCAACTTCTTCGGATGAGTCTTGACCATGAATAAGGCCATTAAAAGAAAGTAAAATTACTGGCAATATTAAATATAAATTTTTCATTACACCTCTCCTTTAATTACTGGCATCATCAACATATCTGTTGGTGCAAGTTTTTTGGCCATTCGTATTCCATCTCTAATAGGCTTTCTATATGATCCAGGTAATTCATCCCATGAATTAGTGTCATTATTCCATCTTCCACTAGATTGCTCATCTTTTGTCTGATAGAACATACCAATTCTTCCTACAACTAAAATATTGACAACAGTTCCATCTGTTAATGTGCTTTCATATGTATCAATTTTTCTTCCATACTCGGCCTCAATATTGTATGCCTCAAGAACTTGACGAACCTGTTCTGAGGCTGTAACTTTTGGCTTAGCTAACGACGATCTTACTAAATCTATTCTGTTTGTTCTTTCTTCAATCCTGAAGGGAGTATCAAGATTTATAAATGATTCTAGGCTTTCAAGCATTCTTTGGGCGAGAGGTGGAATTTGTCTTTGCATAACAACAACCTGAACAAGTTGCTCATCAAGCTTATCCATTAATTCCAGCTGAGCTTTTATTTGAATTCTTTTTTGTTCGTTATATAACTTTAATCCTTCTACCTGCTTAGATACAGCCTTCCATTCATTAACAATCTTATCTGTTTGTCTCTCAGTTAAATCTATTTTATCCTGAGATTGGGCAGATAAAATTTGATTATCTCTTCCAATCTCTAAGACACTTTCCATATCTGACGATGACATTAGTCCTGATACAGAAAAAATCATAACTAAATGAAATATTTTAATTTTATTTTTCATTGAAATCTCCCTAAAAGTTTGTCCATGTTACCAGTCATATTGAAATAATAAAACTTTTTAAATAACTTTATTTCTAGACATTGTTATTTTTTTATCTATTGAATTTTCTTATAGTTAATTATAAGGGCTGGGGTTTCAGCTTTGTACTTAATATATTCTTTGTCATTACCCCATTTTTTGTCTGCTCTTGCTTCAAGCATTCTTATGCCGCTTACATAGACAAGAAGCAAATACGTAAAAATTGGTGATATTAAAGTTAAGTATTGAAGACCTTTTAAAGATGAAAACGACATTACTGCAATCCCAGTCCAAAGAACAATTTCACCAAAAAAATTTGGATGCCTAGACTTTGCCCATAAGCCGGTAGTAATAAACTTATCTTTATTTTCTGGAATTGATCTAAATGCGGTCTTTTGCATATCTGCAACAATCTCTGTAATAAATCCATATAGAAACAGACCAAAACCAATATAAAATAAAATATTAACTACTACACCAGTATCTGAAGATATTGCAGTTAAAGCACACATTGAACAAAGCGAAACCCATAAACCCTGAAGAGTCCACGTCATAAAAAATTGTGTTGCTGATGGTTTTATTGTTCTAAATCTCTTATCTTCTCCATCTTTATGAATTCTCATAAATAAAAAACTACCCAGTCTTATTGCCCAAAAGGTAATTAGAAGAACTATTGCTATATTAGCTCCATTTAAATTAGTAAAAAAATTTGAGCTATAGAAAAGTGCATACCATACAACAGAAAGATAAGTGAGGCTTCCTGTTAAGTCATAAAACTTTTCAGTTTGAAATATGTATGCAGGCAAGAATGCAATCCATTGAATGATAAAAGCCAATATTACTACTCTAAGAACCAAATCTATTTCTGTTGCCCCAGCAATCAAAACGGCTAACAAAAAAGCTGATAATGATATTGATATATTTATTATTTGTTGCATTTTTATTTATCCTAACTTAGTGCCTAGTCTTTTTTTATTTATAACTGCAGTTCTCTTATTATAGGGAATATTTATACAATAGTCTTTGAAGCAATATTTTATGAAATTGCTAAAGATTTAATGATTGTTTTGATATTTAGTTCGTTCGCTTGTTTGACTGCAAGAAGATACAATTGTATAGATGCAATTATTAAAATTAATTTATTCATAGTTTTTCTAATAACAAACATTAAAATAGCACAAAAAATAAAGTTAATATGAAAATTTCTACAAACCAATTTAAAAATGGAACTAAATTACTCATAGATAATGCTCCTTGCTCAATAATTGAGCATGAATTTCACAAACCCGGTAAAGGTCAAGCTGTTATGAGGGTTAAATATAAAAACCTTCTTTCAGGAAACACTAATGATAAAACTTTTAAATCTGGCGAGTCTGCTGAAATAGCTGATATTAATAATAAAGACATGGAGTTTTTATACACAGATGGTGACAGTTGGCATTTTATGGATTCTTCAACTTATGAGCAAATAGAAGTAGGTTCTAAAGAGATGGGGGATGCAAAAAAATGGTTAGTTGGCCAAGAAACTTGTGAAATTATTTTATGGGATGATAAGCCAATATCTGTAGAACCCCCAGTGAATGTAGAGCTTAAAATCATTAAGTCCGAACCAGGTGTAAAAGGTGATACTGTTTCAGGAGCAACCAAGCCAGCAGAGTTAGAAACTGGAGTTACCATACAAGTTCCTTTATTTGTAAATGAGGGAGAAAAAGTAAAAGTGGACACCAGAGATGAAAACTATATTGGAAGAGCAAAGTGATGATTGAGGCACTAAACGAAGAGATAAACAAATTTCTATCATCTCTTTCGAACATCGAAAAAAATGCTTTAGATGAAATAAAAAAAAGATATTCTTCTGGTGTTACTGATGATCTGTCTAAAGGTCACTTAACAACAAATGTTTGCATGATTGCTGCAAGTAAATTAAAAAAGAATCCTAAAGAACTTGCCTTTACATTAAAAAAAGAATTAATAGACTCAAATAAATTTAAAAGCGTAGAGATTGCTGGCCCTGGATTCATTAATATTGCACTTAAGCGAGAAGACTTTATTTCAATAATTAAAAATATTAATACTCAGTCATCAAGCTTTGGTTCATCAGATCATGGAAAAAATCAATCAATTCAGATTGAATTTGTATCAGCAAATCCAACTGGTCCTCTGCATGTGGGCCATGGAAGAGGCGCTGCATATGGTGATGCTATTGGAAGAATTCTTAAATCTTCAGGCTATTCGGTTCAGAAAGAATATTATATAAACGATGCTGGAAGACAAATAGATATTCTTACAGCTAGCGTTTTTATTAGAATTTATGAAGAAGAGTTAATGGGTTATTTTCCTCAAAATGCCTATAAAGGTTTATATATATCTGATATAGCTAAATTATTTAAAGAAGTCCATAAAGTAGCTCCTCTTATTGATTCCAAAGAATTAATTCATAATCTTCCAAAAGATGAAGAAAAAGAAATAGATGAATTGATAATAAGAATTAAAAATAAAGAAAATGCAAAATGGCTTGATATTAAATCACTCGCCTTAAGTCAAGTCTTACAAACAATCAGAACTGATCTTGAAGATTTTAATGTAACTTTTGATAACTGGTTCAGTGAGTCAAGTCTTGGTGATTTAACTGATGAAGGATCAAAAATATCATTAGCGATTAACTCATTAAAAAATAAAGGTCTTGCTTATGAAGAAAATGGAGCAATTTGGTTAACCACTGTTAAGGATGGTGACGATAAAAATAGGGTACTTATTAGAGATGACGGAAGAGCTACATATTTTGCATCTGATGTTGCTTATCATAAGGATAAAATAGATAGAGGATTTGATAAGCTTATTAACGTTTGGGGCGCCGACCACCATGGTTACATAAAAAGAATTGAGGCCTCTATTAATGGTTTGGGATTTGATAAGACCAGTCTTGATGTCCGGTTGGTTCAATTTGCAAATCTTTTTAAAGATGGCAAAAAGGTTAAAATGTCTACAAGATCTGGAGAGTTCTTTTCTTTAGCAGACCTAATAAATGAAATTGGAACAGATGCTGCGAGATTCTATTATCTATCAAAGCAAGCTGATCAACATCTTGATTTTGATCTGAGTCTTGCAAAGGCTGATAGCAAAGAAAATATCTTTTATTACATTCAATATGCTCATGCAAGAATATGTTCACTTCAAAAAAAATACCTGAATGTGAGTGCATCGATGCCTAGTGAGGCCAATAGCATAGCCAAGGGGTCATATAAAAATTGTGACAAATTAATACACGAGATGAGTAAATATCCAAGCGTTATATTAAGAGCATCATTATCTCTCCAGCCCCATTTAATAATATTTTATTTGAAAGATTTTGCTCACTGTTTTCATAGTTTTTATAATGATAATCAAGTTTTAACTGAGTCAAAAGAGAATATTGAAGCGATTATCTACTGCCTTAATGCAGCAAAAATAATATTATCTAATGGTCTTGGTATGCTGGGTATTAAGCCAATAGAAAAAATGTAAAATTTATGAGAGATTATGCAAAAAGAAACTCATCTAAAAGAAATCATATAAAAAATAGGAAGATTGTATTTAAATCAAAGAAAAAAAATACCTCTGTAGTATCTAGTAACTTATTATTGGTAATTTTTTTTATGGCTATAATGCTTGCTGCGATCTCATTTATGTATTTTGAAACTGACATTGAAACTGTCGAGCAAAGAAAAAACTTAAATAGTATCACTATAGATTTTCCTACATCTTTAATAGAAAATTCCATACTGATCGAGTCTGAAGATAAATCAAGTTTTATGTCATGTGAATACTTCGTTCAAATCGGAGCATATGGTAATAAAAAATATGCCTATGAAGCACGAGAAATACTTAATGATATAGATCTAATATCAATTAATGAAATATATAGTCCTTCTCAGCCTGAAAAATTACTTCACAGCGTTTTAAGCGGTCCATATAAAAATAGGTCTGCAGCTAATAATGCTAAAGAACAGATAACTAAGAGCGGCTTTGACCCACGTCTGAGAACTTTATGCAAAAAAAATTAAGAAAACATATAAATGATATTCAATTAAGTATTGAAAGGGCTTCTAAAGAGACTTTAAATCGATCTGATGAAGTAACTCTGATAGCAGTATCAAAGAAAAAAAGTATTGAGCATATTAAATATGCTTATGAGATAGGAATAAGAAACTTTGGTGAGAACTATGCCCAAGAGCTTGAAGAAAAAGTAAAAAAGCTCAATTTTGAAAATATGATTTGGCATTTTATTGGACCTTTGCAGTCAAACAAAGCAAAAATTATTTCAAAAAATGCTCATTGGATTCATTCATTAGATAGAGAAAAAATAGCTAACAAAGTTAATTCTGAATGCAATAATCTGAACAAAAAAATAAATGGGTGTATACAAGTCAATATTTCAGAAGAGTCGTCTAAATATGGGTTAAGGCCAAAAGAATTGCTCGATTTTGCTGATCATGTAAAATCGCTGGAAAATATTAATTTAAAGGGGATAATGGTCCTCCCAAGTCTTGCAGGAGATTCTAAAGAGCAAATGATTAAATCAAAAGAATTAATTGATAAGTTAACAAAATTCCATCCAAATGCTAACCGCCTTTCTATGGGGACTACCAATGACTTCGAGTCTGCAATAAAATTCGGGTCTAACATGGTAAGAATTGGGGAGCTTATTTTTGGTAAAAGATAATGAAAAGAATAGTATTTGTCGGAGCAGGAAACATATCTCAAGCAGTTATTGAAGGCTTGATTGAAGGTGGGCATAGTAGAAAAAATCTACTTTACATTGATAGAAATAAATCTAATTCTGCTAAGCTAGATAAGCTAAAAATTAAAAAATATTCAATTAATAACGTTCGATCTTCTGATATTTTTATATTAGCAGTTAAACCTAAGGATGCTTTGAGTGCGTATGCAGAAATATGCTCTTTGCTTAAAAAGCCTAAAATTATTACTTTAGTTGCTGGAATCAAATCAAAAAAATACCTTTCTCAATTTGCGAATGTTGAGCTAATGAGAGTGATGCCCAATACATCATCTAGATTTAAAAAAGGAATCACCGCTTTGTTTAATATTTCAGCATCAAAAGTTACCCAAAGAGAAATCGCTCTTCTTTTTAAAAAAGTTGGAATGGTTTTAGACATACACAAAGAATCTCATCTTGATGATTTCACAGGACTTGTTGGAAGTGGCCCTGCATACTTTTTCTATCTTCTTCAGGTTTACGAAAAACGTATAATAAAAATTTGTGATGGAGACCTTAAAAAAAAGAATCTTATGATAAGCAATCTTCTGGAGGGCGTTTCCAAGTCAATTGGTAGTGGAGAAACAACAGATGCTTTAATTAAGGCTGTAGCCTCAAAAAAAGGTACCACAGAGGCAGGTATAAAAAGCTTTAAAAGCTCTGGATTATCTAAGAGTTTTGATAAAGGTATTGCAGCAGCAATAAAAAGATCTAAAGAAATTTCTGGTGAGTTTTAATATGAATGAAATAATAAGCTTATGTCTTGGTGCCTTAAGTTATTTTTTTATAATAATGTTTGTTTTTTATACTCTGAAGGTTGACTACTATAATCCAGTTGTAAAAGCGTTTGTTAATTTCTATAGCCCAATAAGTAAAATATCCATTTTCTCTAATCAAGTTTATACAATTTTTTTACTAGCAGTTTTGTTAAAGTTTTCTGGATATTATCTTCTGTACTCCAGCCAATATGATGAATATGTTCTTGGTATGATTTCAGTAATTGAAACTTTAAATGCAACCTTAACAGTCTTTTTCTTTTGTATAATTGGCTCAGTAATCTTAAGCTGGATTGCGCCTGGAAACCCTCATCCATTATTAAAATTAGTTGAAGAGGTGTCTACTAAACTTTTAGCGCCAATTAGAAAATTTATACCATCAATGGGCGGCATAGATATCTCGCCTATATTTGCTTTGATTTTTATTAGACAAGTAGAAATTCTTCTTGCAAGTATAATAAGATCAATCATATGAAAACAAGCAGCAGCCTAATTAAATTTGATAACGGCATTGATTTAGAGTGCGGGGTAAGACTTGATTCATTTGAATTGATGGTTGAAACCTATGGTGAGCTAAACGAAGATAAATCCAACGGAATTCTTGTATGCCACGCCTTTTCAGGCAATCATCATGCTGCTGGGGCTTTAGAAAACAAAAAAGATATAGGCTGGTGGGATAGCATTATTGGTCCAGATAAAGCAGTCGATACTAATAAGTATTTTGTGGTTTGCTCCAATAACTTAGGGGGTTGTTCTGGTTCTTCGGGACCACTAAGCACAAATCCTATAAGCAAAAAACCATATGGCAAAGATTTTCCTTCTGTAAGCGTTGTTGACTGGGTTAATTCTCAAAAACAATTATCAGATTATTTTGGAATAAAAAAATGGCACATGGTGCTTGGTGGCAGCCTGGGAGGTATGCAAGCACTTCAATGGTCGATCTCATTTCCGGAAAGTTTAAATAAAGCAGGAATATTTGCTGCTGCTGCTAAATCTAGCACTCAGAATATTGCAATGAATGAAGTTGGACGGGAAGCAATTAGAAAAGATAAAAATTTTATTGATGGGAATTATTTGCTTCATGATGTAAAACCTAAAAACGGCCTTAAAACTGCTCGAATGCTAGGACATATAACCTATTCATCTGAAGCTATCATGGATGAAAAATTTGGAAGAAATTTCCAAGATATTACATCTAAGATAGATAGGGATGTGGATTACCAGGTTGAAAATTACTTACAATACAAGGGAGAAAAATTTTCCGATATTTTTGATGCTAATAGTTATATTTTAATGACAAAGGCAATGGATGGATATGATGCTTCTTGTAAAGCTGATGGAGATCTTGAACAGGCTTTGTCCCCTGTAAAAGCTAAACTTTTACTTGTTGGTTTTGATAGCGACTGGCTTTACCCACCCAAACGCAGTAAAGAAATCCAATTGGCAGCTATGAATGTTAATGTGGCTTGCTCTTGCGTGATTCTTGAAGGAAAACAGGGTCACGATAGTTTTCTTTTTGCTTCAGATAGATACGTAAATATATTAAAAGCTTTTATAGAGGCGGAATGAATAATCAAAAAGCAAATATAATAAAAAACTGGATTCCGAACGAAAGCAAGGTTATTGATTTTGGCTGTGGGGACGGCTCTCTTCTTAAAAATTTAATTGATCAGAAGGGTGTTCATGGTTATGGGGTAGAAATAGACCATGCAAAGATTCAAGAATGTGTTCATAAAGGTATATCTATTATTGAGAAAGATATTGATGAGGGTATAGAAGATTTTAAATCCTCTAATTTTGATGTGGCGATTATGGTTAGCTCAATTCAATGTCTTAAAGAGCCCCATATAGCTCTTAGAAAAATGCTTAATCTTTCCAAACAATGCATTGTTACATTGCCAAACCTAGGATTCTGGAAGTGCAGGATAGATCTTGCATTAGGAAAAATGCCTGTTACACCAAACCTTCCATCAAGTTGGTACGAAACAAAAAACTTACACCTATGCACTATTAAAGATTTTGAAGGGTTGTGTGAAAGTGAAGGGTTTTTAATTAACGAAAGATTTTATTTAAATGATAAAGGAGGCAAGAATATTCTCTCTTCGGCCATGCCTAACACTTTCGCCTCTGAAGGAGTTTATCTGCTTGCTAGAAAATAAAAAAATCCTTTTAGCCTCATCTAATAAAGGAAAGATTAGAGAATTTAAAAAAATTTTTAATAAATATGAACTAGTATCTCAAGAGGAACTTGGTATTGAAGATGCTATTGAGGATGGAATGAGCTTTTTTGAAAATGCCCTAAAAAAAGCAAGGAATGCATCAAAAGAATCACAAATTTTTACAATAGCTGATGATTCTGGAATAGTTGTTCCAGAATTAAACTATGAACCAGGGATCTTTTCAGCAAGGTATGCTGGTGAAAATGCTTCCGATAAAGATAATCGAGATAAAATTATTTCAGAAATAAAGAAACTAAAGAAAGTTTCTCTTAATGCATATTATGTATGCGTCCTTGTCGGAGTTAGATCCTATTCAGACCCCGTTCCCCTTTACGCATATGGAGAAATTCATGGAAAGGTCTCGCTAAAAAGTTCAGGCAAGGGTGGTTTTGGTTACGATAAGATTTTTTATCCAAATAACTATGATGTCTCTATGGCATCAATGGATTCAGAAATTAAAAACACCATTAGCCATAGAGCTATAGCTGCAAAATCATTTTTAAATGAGCTTGAAAAAATTTACTCCTAATAAGATACCAATATCTTTGTATATACATGTGCCATGGTGTGAAAAAAAATGCCCGTATTGTGATTTTAATATAAGTATTAATAGGTCACAGGGTGATGAATATCGATTGATGAATGCTATTTTTTGTGACCTAAAACTTTCAAGAAAATATATAAATAAAAGAAAGTTTTCTTCAATATATTTTGGTGGCGGCACTCCATCTCTAGTGTCTTCAAGAATTATTGACAGCATCATTAATAAGCTAAGAGAAATGCAAGTTGTTCAAGAAGATTGTGAGATTAATTTTGA
Organism: gamma proteobacterium SCGC AAA168-P09; assembly: GCA_000385055.1. Classification (GTDB taxonomy): domain Bacteria; phylum Pseudomonadota; class Gammaproteobacteria; order Magnimaribacterales; family D2472; genus SCGC-AAA076-P13. Next base: position 111,346 of record ARRL01000001.1, on the reverse strand, counting down.
ACTTAACCCCAAAGAGGTTACAAAAGATTATCTAACTAAAATTATTGATTCGGGTATCAACAGAGTTTCTCTTGGTATTCAAAGTTTTGATCAGTCAACATTAAATAGCCTTGAAAGAAATCATACCTCGCAAGATAGTTTGCAGGCGTTGGAGGTTTTATCTGGATTTAAAGACATAGAAACATCTATTGATTTAATATATGGCATTATGGATCAATCACTGCCTTCATTTAGGTCAGACATTGAAACATTCTGCTTATATAAAATTAATCATTTATCTTTGTATCAACTAACTATCGAGCCCAATACAATCTTCTATAAAAAGGAACTTAAAATACCAAATGACGCTATTATTGAATCAATGGAGTCTATGGCTGCTGAGATTCTTAATAAAAACAATATCTATCAATATGAAGTCTCTTCGTGGTCTAGAGATAATAGATATAGCAAACATAATATGAATTACTGGATGTATGGTGACTACTTGGGCGTTGGTCCTGGAGCTCATAGCAAAATAACAACTGAAGAGTCCATAGAAAGAATGGTTAAACTAAAAAAAGTTAACTCTTACATCGAAGATCCTAATAAATCATCAACTACTAAAATTGATAGCTTCTCATACGATCTTGATCTTGCTATGAATCTTTTAAGAATAAAAAATGGAGTCTCTTTTGATGAGCTAAAAAATAGGAATATAAATATAACTAATTCATTTAAAGAAAAAATTCTTCAAGGTATTGATAGGGGCTTACTTGAAAAAAATACTTTAAAAGCTACTCCAAAAGGTTATAAATTTCTAAACGATACTGTGAACATATTTAGCTAATTTTTTGAAGAGGAAAAGGATATATTTTTCTACCTTCTTTTACTGCTCTTTGTTGAAACTTGGTTAAATCAGCTTCTTTGTATATTGAATTTTTTAATCTAAGAAAACCTTTATTTTGATTTATTGCCTCCTCAATTGATTCGGAATAGTTTTCCCAGTCTGTAGACATGAACAAATGTCCGCCATCTTTAATAGTCCTATGCATTAGGTGTAAAAAATCATTATTAAGCATTCTTCTTTTGTGATGTTTTAATTTTGGCCATGGGTCTGGGCAAATAATAACCACATGATCGAATATGGGCTCGGTGATTTCATCAAGTATTAGTCTTATGTCACCGGTCATGATCTTTACGTTATCTAAATCATTACTAATAATATCTCCAAGCAACTGACCTATTCCAGACGCATATACTTCAGAACCAATGTAAAGGTTTTCTAGATTGTTTTTAGCAAATTTAAAAATATTTTCTCCATTACCAAAACCTATTTCTAAAATTATTTTTTTAAAATTAGTCTTAGCTGCTAGGATTTCTGAATAAGAAGATATTTGATATTTTGAAAGACTTAAAAGGTTTTTCTCTTGGCTTTTTGTCAAACGGCCTTTTCTTTGAACAAATGAAGGTAAGAATTTATGACGCATGGTCTAGATTGAAAATTTTTATGCAGCGCTTACCATCAAGGCTTTTAATTTTTTTAAAGCTCCATTCTCAATCTGTCTAATTCTCTCAGCAGAAACACCATATTCGTCAGCAAGATCATGTAGAGTTACTTTTTCATCTGCTAAATATCTTCTCTGAAGAATATCTTTACTTCTGTCATCAAGCATTTTTAATGCCAGAGATAAATCGCTGTGATTGAGGTCATCTGCCTCAGCCTTCGCGACTATAATTTCAGGATCATATGTATGATCTTCGATATATTGAGATGGTGACATGATTTCATCATCATTTTCAGATATAACCGGAGCATCAAAGGATGCATCATTAGATGAAAGTCTATTTTCCATATGAAGAACATCTTTGACTTCAACATTTAAATCTTTGGCTATTTTTTCAGCCTCTTCTTTTGTTAGCCACTCTAAGCTTTTTTTCTTGCTTCTTAGATTAAAAAATAATTTTCTCTGAGCTTTGGTTGTGGCAATCTTAACCAGTCTCCAGTTTTTAAGTATATATTCATGAATTTCAGCTTTAATCCAATGCACAGCAAAAGATACAACTTTTACACCCCTGTGCGGGTCATATTTATCTACAGCTTTCATTAGACCAACATTACCCTCTTGAATAATATCAGCTAAAGGCAAGCCATAGCCCTGATAAGACCTAGCTATGTGCACAACAAACCTTAGATGATGAATAACAAGTTGCCTAGCGGCATCTAAATCATCCTCTTCATAGAGTTTTAAAGCTAATTCCTGCTCTTGTTCTTTAGTCAATATAGGAATTGAATGCACAGAAGCTAAATAAGATTCAATATCCTTACCTGGACTGTTTAACTGAGATGGTTGTAGCTGTGTTCCCATATTTATTATAAATTTTATTTATAATTAATTATATTATTAATTAATGTTATAAACAAAATTATACCAATTTTTTATAAAATTCGCTCAATAATGGAAGATAGTAGTTTTTTAGTGATGTATTTCTGAATGCTGCAAAAGCAGGATTAAGGATGGTTTCGTCTTTTGAATAATCTAAAGAATGCTCATTAAGAATTTGGCATATATGTCCGCCGTTGCTAGACAAAATAGCATGACCTGCTGCAATATCCCATTCAGATGTAGGACCAAACCTTGGGTAAATATCAGCTTTACTGTCAGAAAGTGCACATAGCTTTAGCGAGCTACCTCTCTCAATTATTTCAAATGAAATATGATTAATCTTTAAATGATTTAAAAATTCTTTATCCATTTCAGTTTGATGACTTTTGCTCATTACAATACGAAGGGTCTCGGGTATATCATTGGCATTATCAAAGTCATCGAATTTAGATCCCTGCCATATTTGTCTACTGGTTGGAGCACAAATAGTGCCAAATATAGAAACTTTGTTTTCAATCAAAGCTATGTTAACTGTGAAATCATTTGATTTATTAATGAACTCTTTTGTTCCATCTAAAGGATCTATAAGCCAATATGGTTCTTTTGGAATTTCGGAACTTTTATCATAAGTTTCTTCAGAAACTACTGAAATATTTGGTGATATTTTTTTAAGAGAATCAAGAATTATTTTATTTGCATTGTTGTCGGCCTCTGTAACAGGTGATCCATCAGATTTTTCAATAAGTTCATAGGAGTCTTTATGGTATATCTCCATAATAGCTTCTGAAGCATCTTTAACTACAACCCTCAAAGGCTGATATAAACTTTCCAGAAAGTTTGAATCTATATGCACGCTACTGATTCCAACTCATCAACACTTAAAATTGAAATAATCTTATGATAAATCTCAGTATTATCCATTAGGCCAGTAAAGTGACTTGCTCCAGGACCATAAGCATATACGCCAACTGGAATACCGGTATGTCTTCCAGTGCCCCATTGAATTTCAACATAATCTTTATCTTGCTTTAAAATTTGCAGACCTCCTGTTTCATGATCAGCTGTTATGATTAAAAGAGTATCTTTATTTTTACCTACATATTCCATAGCCAGCCTAATGGTTTTATCAAAATCTTCAAACTCAGTTATCATTTTCTTTGCATCGTTATCATGGGCAGCCCAATCGATTTGACTTCCTTCGCTCATTAAAAAAAATCCTTTACAGTTATTTGTCCTGGTTTTTAAAAAATTCAAGGCAACGCTTGTCATTTCTTGTTGAGTGGGTTTCTCGGGTGATCTTTCAATACCATCTTTATCAAAAAGACCGATGACTCTTCTTGAGACTGATAAATCTAACTCTTCCAGACTTTCTTTATCAGATATGTACAAAGAATTCTTTTTTAATCTTTCATTGTCAAAAAATTCCTTACCCCCTCCCAAAGCAATGCTGATAGATGAAGCTATTAATTGATTGGCAATTTCTTCTTCTTTATATCTTGAATCAATATGAGCATAAAATGCTGCTGGTGTTGCATGAGTTATTGAAGAAGTAGATACCAGACCAGATAAAAAGCCTTTCTCATATAAAATTTCAGGTAAGGTTTTTAATTTTTTCTTATTGACATCAACCGATAAAAATTTGTTATTTGTTTTTTTTCCAGTTGCCCATGAGGTTGCTGCAGCTGCTGAATCTGTATAAGCATTATTATAAGAATGGGTAAGAGAAAAACCGGTATAGGGCATTTGATCGATAGCTAATTTGAAATCTAGGCCACCAATAGCAATTCTAGATAATGTTACTTGATTAAGTCCCGTTCCATCTCCAATTATTAAAATAATATTTTTTGGTTTCTGATTCTTTTCAAAGCTAGCAATATTTATATTATTTGTTTGTTTGTTTCCTATTTTTATTTTCTCTGTATTGGGTTTGATATTCAGAATATTCAAAAAGAGAGCAATAGCAGCAAGACTTAATATAAGTAAATATTTTTTCACTAGTATTTTATGGCTTTAAAGCTTTGAGTCTCATTTGCATAAGTTCGCTCTCAGTATCAGGATATTCGTTATTGTAAATTGAAGCTTCCCATCTTCCATAAATTGGATTTGTAATAATAAACCATTTCTTACCCCACATTTCTTCATATTTTGCAGCTACTTCTTTTCTTGAATACATGCCAGAAGTTGCTTCGTCTAATGATATGAAGTCGCCTAGCTGATCTCCTATGAGTAGGAGAATCCTATAATCTTGAGCAATTAATTCTCTTCTAGAAACCTTATCAGAGGTCCATCCATTTTCATTTTTCATTAATAAAACATCTCTATCAGTATCAAAAGGTAATCCAAGTTTCTTTAAATTATTTCTAGTAGCCTCTTCAGCAATTGCAATTCTATTAGTTACATAAAAAATTTTAATTCCTTTGCTATCAGCATATTTTAAAAACTCATAAACTCCAGCTACAGAAGTAGACGCCTCCTCAAGCATCCACTCAACCCAACCATTTGGATAAGATTCACCTTTTATAATTGCCCTTGCTTGAAAAGGTATGTTGTTAAGAACGGTTTCATCTATGTCTAAAATAACCGCCGGTGGCTTTTCAGAAAAATCTTCTTTTTGCTCTATAGCAGCAGTCCAGTTTTTATTAACCAATGCTTTTTCTAATGCTAGTTTTGCTCCAGCAAAGGTTTGAAGATTGTTTGCTTCATACTCGGCAGAAGATTGAGCATATAAAACTGCAAGCATGGACTGAGCTTGGACAGAATTATCAATTTTCTCTCCGGTTGCTGAAATATGAGCAGCAAATAAATAAAAGACAGAAGATAAATATATTAGATTTCGTGATTTCATAGATTAAGAGCATTATAATGCCAATAATTAATTTTAGTTATACAAATACATATGAATAGTGAAGTCTTAGAAAATCTGCACAAGCTAAAGAAAATGCTTGTTCTTTTAAGTGGAGAAAGGAAAGTTGTTATGTCTCATCATAAGACCTTTGAACATGTTGAAAAAATTCGAAACATTGTCGATGATTCAATAAAAATTGCAGAGAATGAATAGTTATTCCTGCTTTGAAGTAAATCTTAAGGATGGCATAGCCCATCTTTCAATGAGCAGGCCCGATCAATTAAATTCTATGACAAGGATTTTTTGGAAAGAACTTCCAGAGATTATTAAGAATATAGATAAAAACTCTGATGCAAGGGTGATAGTTCTATCCGGACAAGGTAAGCACTTTAGCGCTGGTATGGATTTAAGCACTTTTGTGCCGCCTAAAAAATCAGAAAGAGAGATAGATCCAGCAAGGCAAAGAGAGGCTTTTTACCATGAAGTTTTAGAGCTTCAAGATACTTTTACAGCACTTGAGGAGTGCAGGATGCCGACCATAGCAGCTATTCAGGGTGCATGTGTTGGTGGTGCTATAGATATGGCTGCAGCCTGTGATTTAAGGTACTGCTCAGAGAATGCATTTTTTAAAATTGCTGAAGTTGATATTGGAATTGCTGCAGATGTGGGAACACTCCAGAGACTGCCCTCCTTGATACCTCTTGCAGCATTAAGAGAGCTTGCATATACAGGAAGGAAATTTGATTCGTCTGAGGCAAAATCTTTAGGCTTAGTTAATGAGGTATTTTCTTCGGAAGATGAGCTTATGAGCCAAGTGCAAAAACTAGCCAAAACAATTGCTAGCAAATCACCTTTGGTTACTAGGGTTATTAAAAAACAAATAAACTATGCTAGAGATCATTCTGTCAGAGATGCTCTAGAGTTTCATGCCACTTGGAATGCAAGCCTAATAAGTGGAAAAGATATGGAAGCAGCAATGACTGCTTATATGAATAAAACTGATGGTGAATTTGAAGATTTAGAGCCAAAGAAATCTTTTTGGGAAAAAGAGGGTTTGATTTAAAATTAATCTCTTAAGAAAACTGGCTCAGTTACTGTAGATTCAGATTTAGAAAAGTAATATTTGTCTATATTAAACTTCGAAAGTTTTTCAAAGTCTTTTATATTATTTTCTATAATCCACCTTGCCATAAGGCCTCTTGCTTTTTTAGCATAAAAGCTAATGATTTTATGCTTACCATTTTTATAATCTTTAAAAACTGGTGATACTACATTGATATGCTCTGGCAATTTTCCTAATACAGTAAAATATTCTTTAGATGCAAGATTTATAATCAAATCAGATTTTTGAGACTGTAAATCTTGCAGAACATTTTTTTGAATTGAGTTGCCCCAAAAATCATATAAGTTTTTACCCTTACTTGTCTCTAACTTTGTTCCCATTTCTAGTCTATATGGCTTAATAACGTCCATTGGTCTTAAGATGCCGTATAAACCTGAAAGAATTCTTAAATGCTTTTGAGCAAATTTAATTTGTTTGTTATTTAAGCTCTCTGCATCTAAGCCCTGATACACATCTCCTTTGAATACCATTACGGATGGCTTGGTGTCTGCAGAAACTATTTTTGAAGCTTTCCAAGATTGATATCTATCAAAATTTAAGGCAGCAAGTTTATCGCTAAGGCCCATAAGACTTGCAATATCTTTTGGCTCTTTCTCTTTTAAAGTCTTTATAAGATTTGAAGATTGGCTTAAAAACTGCGGTGCAGTATGATTGCTCTTAGGAGCAACATCATAATCCAAAGTTTTTGCTGGGGAAAGTACTATTATCATGATAAATATTCTAACCAAATCTAGGTCAGACTACTAATGAAACTTATAGAAAAGTATATAAATTTTGTAGGTGAAAAAATTTCCTACCTTATACCTGTAATGGTTTTGCTGATGGTAATAGTCATTGTTAGTAGGTATTTCTTTGGGGTGGGAAGGACCGATTTACAAGAATTAGTAATGTATTTTCATGCTTTAGTTTTCTTGGGTTGTGCGGGATATGTTATGAATAAGGATGAACATGTTCGCGTAGATATCTTTTACAGGAATGCATCGAATAAATATAAAAATCTTATCAATAGTGTTTTTGGCATTCTTTTTCTATTACCAATAATTATTGTTACCTTCGTATACTCGTTAGAAACTATTGAAGCATCATGGAAGATGAAAGAGGTTTCAACCGAAGCCGGCGGTTTGGCATATGTATTTATTCAAAAAACTTTTCTTGTCTTATTTCCAATTACACTTATGGCCTCTCTTATTAGTCAGCTTCTGAAAATAAAATGGAAATAATACCTTTATTACTATTAATTTTAGTATGCTGCGCCCTGCTCTTTGGCTACCCAGTTGCATTTACTCTTTCTGGGGTTTCTATTTTATTTGCTCTTATTTGTATTCCGCTTGGAATATTTGACGAGTCGATTTTAAAAAGTATTCCTTTAAGAATATTCGGCATTATGAATAATGTAACTTTGCTTGCTGTGCCGCTTTTCATCTTTATGGGTACAGTACTTGAGCGTTCTGGCATCGCATCAAAAATGCTAGAAAATATGGCGCTGGCTTTTAAGAATATAAGAGGCGGGTTAAGTATTTCTATTATTGCAGTTGGGGCATTATTAGCTGCAAGCACTGGAATAGTTGGTGCAACTGTAGTTACTATGGGCTTAATGTCATTGCCTGTAATGATTCAGCAAGGTTACAAAAAAGATTTTTCTTCCGGCCTTGTTGCATCTACTGGGACTCTTGGACAAATTATCCCCCCGTCGATTGCATTGGTGTTATTGGGCGATGTTATGTCTAATGCGTATCAAAGAGCTCAAAATAATATGGGCATTTTCTCTCAAAAGACTGTCACAGTTGGGGATCTATTTGTTGGTGCCATAGTGCCAGGCATTATGATTTGTCTTGGTTATCTTTTATATACAATATATAAAAATAATAAAAACCCTGATATTCTTTTTGAGCCTGAGGCAAGCTCAGCATCTTTTATAGATATCTTAAAAACTCTTGCTTTACCCCTGTTGCTCATAATATTGGTTTTAGGATCAATCATTGTCGGTATTGCTACTCCAACTGAAGCTTCAGCTATCGGAGCAATGGGAGCTTTGCTGATTGTATTAATCAATGGAGGGTTAACGTTTGATTTTATAAAAGAGACTAGTCAAAAAACTGCGATTGTTTCGACTATGATCTTTACTATATTGATTGGCGCTTCAATCTTTTCACTAATTTTCAGGGGCGTTGGAGGCGATGATCTAATTGATCTTATATTTGGCTCACTTCCTGGAGGACCATATACAGCTCTTATATTTGTATTAATGTTTGTTTTCTTACTTGGCTTCATTTTAGATTTTATTGAGATTTGTTATGTGATTGTGCCTTTAGTTGCTCCGCCACTATTAATGATGGGCTTTGATCCTGTATGGCTTGCAATACTTTTGGCAATAAATCTCCAAACCTCATTTTTAACACCTCCATTCGGTTTCTCTCTTTTTTATCTTCGTGGTGTTGCAGATGAATCAATCAAGACGTCTGAAATATACCAAGGTGTCATTCCTTTTATTGTAATTCAACTATTTGTTTTGGTTGCTGTTCTTCTTGTACCATTTTTAGTGCTATGACTAATTTTAAAATTCCAAAAAATGGTAACAGCATGATGCCTTTTAATTTTGGTCCAAGAGAGACAGATCAAAGGAATTCTGGATGGTATCGAGATGTATCGATGTTGATTGTCCCCTATAAAACAGATGCAGAAATTCTAAGAAAACTGATGCCAGAACAGTTTGAAATTTCTGATGAGCCAACTGTTTCTGTAAATTATGCTTGCAATAAAGATATCGATTGGCTTGCAGGACGAAACTATAATTTGATTTCAGTTAGTGTTGAGGCTATTTTTTCTGGGGATGTTGATGAAGTTACAGCATCATACAATTTGGTCATGTGGGAGAACTTAACAGACCCAATCCTTACAGGAAGAGAGATGCAAGGTATCCCAAAAATATATGCTGATATTGATGATATGTCTTATGGTAACAATACTGCTAATGTACGAATGTCTCATTTTGCAAGTCCTATTTTAGATATTGCGATTTCTGATGCTGTTCTATTAGACAAAAAAATTGTTGGTGAGGTCGTGAAAGAAAAATCAGACATGCAATCCTTTGGATATAGATACATACCGAATGTTAATCCAGCATTGCCGCCTGTTGTTGCAGAGCCGATTTTACATAACTCACAAAATATTTTTACTGAAATGAGTCTTGGTGAAGGGTTTGTTAACTGGCACTCATCTAGCTGGGAACAAAATCCAACTCAGTCTCATATAATTAATAAACTTAAAGGTTTGCCAATTCTTAAATATGAAGATGCTGTAATGACCAGAGGATCAACTAACTTATTTATTCCAGACAAACCTTCAAAAATTTTAAAATAAGACATGTCTCTTCCTATCAAAAAAGTCTGCTTTATTGGCGCTGGAACAATGGGATGCTTTAACTCATTGTTAGCCTCAGCGGCTGGATATGAATGTTTAATATATGACCCTTTTGAAGAAGTCCTTGAAAACAGGTCTAATAATCAAGCAAAATTGGCTGATTTTCTGAACCATGAAAATTTTTTTAAAGGTGTTGATGTGAACACTGCTATTAAAAAAATATATGACTGCAGTGATTTAAAACTTGCTTTGGATGGTGCTGATCTAATAAGTGAATCTATTCCAGAAAATTTAGAATTAAAAAATGAATTATTCCAAAAGCTTGAAGGGTTGGTGGGCAAAAAAACAATTATTACAACCAATACTTCAGGTTTGTCTTTAGAGGCATTGAGCAATCAAATCAACCCTAGATATCAATTTGCTGCGATGCATTTTCATTTAGGCTCTAGGTTGGTTGACATTGTTAGAGGAACTCATACAAGTGAGGAAACAATAATATCCATAAAAACTTTTGTGGAAACTTTAGGGTGCAGTGGGATTATATATAAAAATAGAAATTCTAAATATGCCTTAAATCCAATGCTTGGAGCATTAACAACTCAAAGCATGCTGATGGTAATTGAAGGACGGTACTCCATAGAAGAAATAGATGGAGCATGGAAAAATGCTAATGACAGTAAGCTAGGGCCTTTTGGAATAATGGATATGCTTGGCCTTGATGTAATAAAAAATGCTTGGGAGGAGCAAGATGAAGAATCTAGACTAATTGATCATAAAGAAAAAATTCTAAAGCACCTATCTTCATACATTCATCAAAATAAACTTGGTATTAAAACTGGAGAAGGCTTTTTAAATCACTCCAATATCAATATAAGCAATGATCAATTTAACTATGAAAATATAAAACAAGATCTATATATCGGAATTATAGAAGCATCTCTTGTTTTATTATCTGATGGTATTTTAGAAAAAGATGCTATTAATAATGCCTGGACTTATGGAACTAATCTTCAAAAAGGTCCTTTTGATATTCTTGATGAAATAGGCGTTGAAAGATTCAAAAAGCTTTACCAAGAATGGGTTGATTTAGAATATATATCCAACAAAAGTTACGAATTGGTCTCAGGTGTTATTTCAAACTTGAAGTAAATTTATAAACCAGCGTTATTTTTCTCTAGAGCTCTTTCAGCTCTGTAACTTGATCTGACCATGGGTCCTGAAACGACCTCTAGAAATCCCTTCTTGAGACCAATTTCTCTATAAGTCTCAAATTCTTCTGGAGTTACCCATCTTTCTATGGGTAAATGATTTAAGGTTGGTCTTAAGTATTGTCCAATTGTTAGGATATCTACTTGATTAGCTATCAAGTCATCCATTGTTTGCTCGATCTCTTCATCTGTTTCACCAAGTCCAAGGATTAGACTAGTCTTTGTTAAGACTTTTGGGTTGATTCTTTTTGATTCAGCTAAAACGTCTAGAGTTTGTTGATAGCCAGCTCTAATGTCTCTTACCGGATGAGTTAGTCGTTCAACAGTTTCAATATTTTGTGCAAAGACCTCCAGCCCACAATTAACAATAGTGTCTATAGAAGATGATAGTCCCTTAAAGTCTGGGGTTAGTGCTTCAACTGCTGTTCCAGGATTTAAATCTTTGATCAGCTTTACTGTGTCAGCAAAATGCTTGGCACCTCCGTCTGGAAGATCATCTCTATTCACTGATGTAAGAACAACATATTTGAGCTTCATAATTTCAACCGCTTTTGCAGTATTAAGAGGTTCATCTTGATCTAACCAGCCTTTTGGATTTCCTGTATCTACTGAACAAAACTTACATGCCCTTGTGCATACTGAGCCCATGAGCATAAAAGTTGCCGTGCCAGCAGACCAGCACTCAGAGATATTAGGACAATGCGCTTCCTCACAGACAGTGTTAAGCCTTTTTTCTGAAACCTGATTTTTTATCTTATGAAAATTAGGATTGAACTGAGCTTTAACTTTTAACCATTCAGGTTTTTTTAAGTTAGGGATATGAGAATACTGGTTGCCCTTCTGTCCATTTTTTACGGCCTTGACCCCATCCCTATTAATTATTTTTTGTGTTGGAATAATCTCCATATTTAAAATATAGGCTCTAAAAGTTTAATTGCAAGGCGCTCAACGTCTTTAATGTTTGCCTTGTTGTTTAAATCTTTAATTTGTGTGACTTTAAGCCCTTCACAACCACAGGGGTTTATATAACTAAAAGGGGCAAGATCCATATCAACATTAATACTGATCCCATGATAAGTTTTTCCTTTAGAAATTCTTAGACCAATAGAAGCTATCTTTTTTTCATTTACATAAACTCCCGGTGCGCCATCTATAAATTCAGAATCTATTGAGTATTCTTTAAGAAGTGATTTAGTGAATTCTTGAAGTGTCTTAACAAGAATCTTTGGTCCTAGTTTTGATCTTTTCACATCGATCATAAAGTAAATAACTAATTGTCCGGGTCCGTGATAAGTTACTTCACCTCCGCGGTCAGATTGAATAACTGGAATACCTTTAGCATTTAAAATATGTTTTTGATCAGCAGCGGTTCCTAAAGTAAAAACTGGTGTATGTTCCAAAAACCATATCTCGTTTTTAAAATTTTCTTCCCTGATATGTGATTTCATTGACTGCCACACGCCATCATAATCACGAAGACCAAGAGATTTAAAAGTTAAATTTTCTGACACTACTTATTTCTAGCTTCAATAAATGCATCCTCTGATATTTCATGATATGCGGACACATTTTTTCTAAATTCTGAATATGATTCATAAACTCTTCCAATAGTCTCATCTTCTTTAGCCAAATCATCTAATATTTTTTCTGATATAAGCCTAAACTCTTCGATTACATCATCTGGCAGCTTTCTTAACTCAACACCATGAACCTCTATTAGTTCTGTAAGGGCATTATTGTTTCTTGCTAAATACTCATCAAGCATGTCTTGATTTACAGCTTTAGCAGCTGTCTCAATAATAACTTGAAGATGTTTTGGAAGACTGTTCCATGCATCAATATTAATTAAAAGCTCTAGCATTGGTCCTGGCTCATGCCACCCTGGATAATAGTAATATTTTGCAGCTTGATGAAAGCCAAAGGTTAGATCGTTATATGGTCCAACCCATTCTGTTGCATCGATTACGCCTGTTTGTAATGCGGTAAATAATTCCCCACCTGGAAGAGTTACCGGTATACCGCCAGCCTCTTTAAGGACCTCTCCACCAATGCCCGGGATACGCATTTTTAAACCTTTAATATCTTCAAGAGAATTAATCTCTTTATTGAACCAACCAAACATTTGGGTTCCTGTATTTCCTGCAGGAATAGGATAAATATTAAATGGTTCATAGATCTCTCTCCAAAGCTCTAAGCCACCTCCTCTATTTACCCAGGCATTAATTTCATCTGCGGTTAGTCCAAAAGGCACGCTGGTAAAAAATTGAGCTGCGGGAACTTTGCCTTTCCAGAAATACCCGCCGCTGTGGCCCATTTGGTGTGAGCCGCTAGATACAGCATCAAAGACCCCAAATGCAGGAACTTGTTCTCCGGCTCCATATACTGTTATTTTCATCTGACCATTACTCATTTCTTCTACCAAATTAGCGATTCTTTCTGGAGCCATCCCCAATCCAGGATAGTTTTTTGGCCATGAGGTGACCAGCCTCCATTCATATTTCTTTTGCTCTTCTAATTGAGAAGATTCTTTGGCAATGCCTGTATCAGAACACCCTGCTAAAATACTTATAGTTAATATTGGTAATAAAAATTTTCTCATTATATTTTCTCTAAATTTGCATAAGCCATAACCAACCATTTAGTGCCTGCTTTATTAAAATTAACCTGAACTCTAGCTGCCTCACCAGAGCCTTCATAATTCAAAACTACACCCTCACCAAATTTTTTATGAAGAACCCTTTGGCCTAATGAGATTCCAATCTCATCTTCAAACTCAAGCTTGGTTTCACTAAAATCTTTTCTATTATAAGGGATATGAGTCTGTGCTCTAGGTCTTATCTCATTTATAAGATCTTTTGGAATTTCTTTTAAAAATCTTGAAGGAGGATTAAAAGTATCTGAGCCATGCAGCCTTCTAGATTCAGCATGAGTTATATATAACTTTTCCATAGCTCTTGTTATGCCTACATAACATAGCCTTCTTTCCTCTTGCAGTTGAGCTGGATTTTCCATAGACCTTCCATGGGGGAACAGACTCTCTTCAAGTCCTGTTATAAGCACTAGTTTAAACTCTAGTCCTTTGGCAGAATGGAGAGTCATTAGTTGTGCTGCATCATCATGCTCTGAAGCTTGTTTATCTCCAGAATCAAGAGAAATCATATCTAAATACTGTTCTGCAACTTCTTTATTTGTCTTCTCTTCTCTTATGCTCTGTTCAAAGTTTGTCGTAGCTGAAACAAGCTCTTCTAAGTTCTCTACTCTTGTCTTTCCTTTTTCTCCTGGCTCTTTAGCATGATAGGCAACTAGACCAGATGTTTTGATAATCTCTTCCATTAAATCCGACAAGGGGTTGTCTTCGATAAATTCTTTGCACCTAGCTATAAACTCAAGATAAGACTTCAGACCAGCGCCACCCCTTCCAGAAATAGATCCATCATCAATTAATTTTGCTGAGGCTTTTATATAAGAAATATTATATTGATTTGCAGTAGCCCTAATTTTTGCCAACGTCTTTTCACCAACACCCCTTGTAGGATTAGAAATTGATCTTTCAAAAGCTGGATTATCAGAATTATTAAAGATAATTTTTAAGTAGGCTATTGCGTTCTTGATTTCCATTCGCTCATAGAACCTCTGGCCGCCATAAATTCTATAAGGAATACTAGATCTTAATAATGCTTCTTCTAGAGCTCTTGATTGAGCGTTTGATCTATAAAGAACTGCTGCATCCTCATACATTTCTCCCTTATTCATCCAGTCTTTCAGAATATCTGCAACAAATCTTGCCTCGTCTTGTTCGTTATATGCCTGATATAAGATTATTTGCTCACCTTCAAGTTTATCAGTCCAGAGGTTCTTGCCAAGTCTGTCAGTATTATTTTCAATAAGAGCATTAGCGGCTCCTAAAATTATATTTGTTGATCTATAATTTTGCTCAAGTCTTATGATCTCTGTATCTTCAAATGTCTTTGTGAAAGAATCTACATTCTCAACTTTTGCACCTCTCCATCCATAGATAGATTGATCATCGTCTCCAACAGCAGTCACAGATGCTTGATCGGATGCTATTTCAAGCAACCAATTGTATTGAATGGTGTTAGTGTCTTGAAACTCATCCACTAAAATAGATTTAAATCTAGAGTGAAAAAAAGTTCTAACTGATTCATTGTCTCGAACAATTTCAAATGATCTTAGAAGAAGTTCTCCGAAGTCTACAAGATTGTCACGAATACAAGTTTTTTCATATTCCTTGTAAACTTTATTAATATTTTCTTTAAAGTAATCTCCTTTATCATCTACTAAAATACTTCTAAAACCCTCATCTTTCCATGCATTAATTTGCCACTGTGTCTGCCTGGAAGGCCAAACTGATTCATCAAAGCCTAATTCCTTAGATATTCTTTTTATAATTCTTAATTGATCATCTGAATCTAAAATGGTAAATCCGCTGCTAAGATTTGCTTCTTTATGAAATCTCTTCAGCATTCTATGAGCTAGGCCATGGAAAGTACCCACCCAACCATCCATCATTGGCGCCTCAAGTAATTCTTCAATTCTTGATCGCATTTCAAGAGCAGCTTTGTTAGTAAAAGTCACAGCCATTATTGAGGCAGGATTTTTTCTAAGAGCCTCTACTTCCCATGCTATTTTATGAACTAATACTCTAGTTTTTCCTGAGCCAGCACCAGCAAGTACCATTAAATGTTTTTTTTCAGACGTAACAGCTTGTCGTTGCTGATCGTTAAGATGTTCTAAAATGTGAGATACGTCCATTTAGGGATTCATTTTTTTGCTTAAGAGAGATATTCTAACCTTATGCCAACAAAATTATTGAGACAAATTAAAAATACTCTTCCTGAATTAAGGAAATCTGAGAAACTAGTAGCAGATTTTGTTCTTAAAGATCCTAAATCTATAATAACCATGAAGACTGCAGAAGCCTCATCTGCAATGGGAATTAGCGAACCAACATTAATTAGATTTTGTAAGGCACTGGGTTTCTCAGGCTATCAAGAGTTTAAAATTAATCTATCTCAACAACTAGCAGCTGATGATTACTTTGTGATGTATGAGATTGAAGAAGACGATAGCATTCATGAGTTATGTGAAAAAGTCTTTGATACTACTATAAGCGAGATATTGAACGTTAGATCTCAGATTGATAAGGATATTCTAGAATCAGCAATTGAGGCATTAGCTAATGCTAAAAGAGTTGAAGTTTATGCTTTCGGAGGTTCAGCTCCTGTAGCTATGGATGCGCAACATAAATTTTTTAGATTAAAAATATCATCATCATTTATTTCAGATCCTCATATCCAATTAATGTCAGCTAATTCTCTATCTAAAAATGATGTAGTTTTGGCAATATCCCAATCTGGTACAACTTCAGCCTTAATAGACAGTGTAAAAATTGTAAGGAAGTCTGGAGTAAAAGTTATAGGAATAATGCCTGAAAATACCCCATTAGCAAACATTTGTGATTATCCAATCAGTATTAACGTTGGAGATAACTACAGAATTACCAAACCTCATACTTCTAGAATTGCATACACAGCTGTTATCGATGTCATGACCATGGGCATTGCTCAGTTAAAACCAGAAGCACAAGAGCATTTATATAATATAGTTG
The DNA here is from genome assembly GCA_000385055.1 of gamma proteobacterium SCGC AAA168-P09. Taxonomy (GTDB): domain Bacteria; phylum Pseudomonadota; class Gammaproteobacteria; order Magnimaribacterales; family D2472; genus SCGC-AAA076-P13. Next base: position 94,818 of record ARRL01000001.1, on the reverse strand, counting down.
ATAGTCAAAGGTCATTAAAAATAAAATAATTTAATTACAGGAGAAATTAATGAGCCAAGAAGTAAAAGATTTTTTTGCTACCTATAGTGATTTTGTTGCTAAGGTAACCAGTGAGCCTAGTTTAGACTTAGAAGCTTTAAAGAAAAGCATGGATGAAATTGAATCAAATTCATCAATTAAAATGCCGAGATTATTAACTGCAGCTTTAGGACTTGGAAGCGAAACTGGTGAGTTTGTAGAAATAGTAAAAAAAATGGTCCTTCAGGGAAAACCAGCATCTGAAGATAATATCTTTCATATGAAAAGAGAATTAGGAGACATCATGTGGTATTGGACTACAGCATGTGCATCCCTTGGATTAGATCCTTTTGAAGTCATAAATGAAAATCAAAAAAAATTAGAAGCAAGATATGGGGAAAAGTTTGAAATTGAAAGAAGCGAAGTAAGAAAAGAAGGAGATCTTTGAAGGCAATCAAAACTTATATTAGTTGAATTCTGTGAGAGATGAAAATGGAATTTCAATTGCTAAACTAAAAATTGATGAATAAGGATAAAAAAGAAAAAGTTGAAAAATTACCATCAGCATCTGATGACGCTGCAGATGTTGCCTCAAAATACGATAGATACAAAAAAGATAATGAAAAGTCTGAATTTCCTCCGATTGAATATGAAAAACCACCTCATCATTAAATGATTACTTTTTTAGCCTTTTTATATATTTTTTCTGCATTTGCATATTTTTATGCTAATAAATCTGGATACAGTCTCCTAAGATACATTTGGAAAAGAGAAAATATTAATATTTATCTATTAACTGAAATAGTTTTTTTGATAATAACTTCATTGATTGTTTTTACAAATCAACCACTCAACTGGATAGTTGCCATATTAATGTTTATGCACCTAATTGGCATAGCCTGGCTTATTGGAAACCCTGATAGTTTTTATGAAATGGCAGATGAGTCTATTAATTTAGATTCTAATCTTTTAGAAAATGTTGTTGTGATTACGTTTTTAATTTATGCGGGTATGGCTTTATTTTCTAGAATAATTTTTTAATTTATTTTCCTTGTACTCTTTTTAAGAGGCTGGAGGTATCCCATCTGCCTCCTCCTAAGCCCTGTATATCTTTGTAAAAGTTATTTATTAAGTCTGTGATTTCAAGATTTGCATTAATTGTTTTAGCTTGATCTAGAACTATATCTAAATCTTTTCTCATCAAATCAACAGCAAAGCCAAAATCATATTCATCATTTAGCATAGTCTTCCATCTATTGTCCATTTGCCAAGATTGTGCAGCACCCTTAGTAATAACCTCCATTACATCAGTTGAATTTAATCCAGCTTTTTCAGAAAAATTTATGCCCTCTGCCAAAGCCTGAATTAATCCAGCAATACAAATTTGATTGACCATTTTAGTTAACTGACCGGATCCTGATGGGCCCATAAACTTATAAAATTTTGAATATGATTCGAAAATTGACTTGGAGGCCTCGTATGCTTTTTGATTACCTCCAGCCATAATAGAGAGAGTTCCAAATTCAGCCCCTAACTGACCTCCTGAAATTGGCGCATCTATAAAATAACAGTCTTTTAACAAAAGCACTTCATCCATTTTTTTTGCGAGCTCTGCCGATGTTGTGGTGTGATCAATGATTATTGATCCTGGTTTTAGTGAATTTATAATTCCCGATTTTCCATTAATAATATCTTTAACGTCTTTATCATTTCTAACACAAAGGATTATAATTTCTGAGGAAGTTGCTATATCAGAAAGAGACTCACAAATTCTGCCCTTATATTTTGATTTCCAGATAATAGATTTTTCATGACTTCTATTAAATACTGAAACTTGGAAATTGTTTTTAGAAAGATGTCCTGCCATTGGAGCTCCCATAACTCCAAGACCAATAAAGCCAATTTTATTCATTCTTGTTTTCATCTTCTTGATATTTTTTTAAGTCTTCCCAGTCATGAGGGGTGCCAGCATTTAGGGTAATATTCTTTTGTTGAGCTCTGTAAAGACTTTGAGTTCTTAATTTACCTTTGTTCTCTTCTTTGCCAAATAGTTTATTCCATCCATCTTCAAATTTTTCTCTTAGGTTTCGTTTAGCCATGCATTCTCAAACTATATGATCTTCCCTATCTTTTTTTGCTGTTCTTTTAATTCCAGATTCAGTTGTATACTCTTCGGTAATACCCTTTGCTCCTTCTCGTCCTTTTTTAGATATATTCATTAATGTGACTATTGAAGCACCAGAGACAGCTCCAATTAGGATTAATATTATTGCCTCCATGTTTGCCTCCTAATAATATTATTTTTCATTAAATTCTTTTTTAGCCTGATTATATTCTTCTATTATCCTTTCAACTAAGTCGGCAACGCTCGGATCATCTTTTATGCCACCTATTCCTTGTCCAGAACCCCATATATCTTTCCATGCTTTCGCATCTGTATTTCCACCTGATCCAAAGTTCATAGCAGACTTGTCAGCCTCAGGTAAATTATTTGGATCAAGGCCAGCATTTTTTATAGATGGTTTTAAATAATTACCAGAAACACCTGTAAATAAATTTGAATAAACAATATCATCAGCAGCGCTTTCAATTAACATTTCTTTATAGCTCTGATCTGCATTTGCTTCTTTTGTTGCTATAAAACGTGTTCCCATATATGCAAAGTCTGCACCAAGCGCTAATGATGATGCTACAGAATAACCATCACCAATGGATCCGGATAAAATTACTGTTCCATCAAACCATTCCTTGACTTCTCTAAGTAATGCGAATGGTGATAGTGCCCCTGCATGGCCTCCAGCCCCAGCACAAACTAAGATTAATCCATCAACTCCTTGTTCTGCAGCTTTTTTTGCATGCCGTACATTAATTACATCATGATAGACAAGACCGCCATAACTATGTGCTGTCTCAACTAATTCAGCCGGAGGTCTTAAAGAGGTAATAATTATTGGTACCTCATGCTCTACGCACGTAGCCATATCATCCATAAGCCTATCGTTAGATCCATGACATATCTGATTCACTGCAAAAGGAGCAACTTTTTTATCTGGATTTTGAGCTTGATATTCAGCTAATTCTTTTTTTATTCTAATAATCCATTCGCCCAATACATGTTGCGGTCTAGCATTTAATGCTGGGAACGATCCAATAATTCCAGCCTTACATTGTGCAATAACCAGCTCTGGACCAGACACTAAAAATAGTGGAGAGCCAATTATAGGGATTGATAAGTTATTTTTGATACTATCTGGAATAGCCACTATTGTTCTCCTTTAGGTTAATATTATTTTTTGGCTAGTCTATCATTAAATACCTCAAATATTTAAGTTTAGTTGCAATGGAATATATTAAAAAAATAACCATAGCAAGAAATGCAATATTTTATGTATTTTAAGACTATAATCCTCACTTTTCTAAAGCATTACTAACATGGATATAAATAAGTTAAGAAATATTGCAATCATTGCCCATGTTGATCATGGAAAAACAACTCTTGTAGATAAGCTGCTTAAACAATCTGGAACTCTCGATAGAAAGAATATGGATTCTGAAAGAATCATGGATTCAAATGATCAAGAAAAAGAAAGAGGAATAACTATTACTGCAAAAAATACTTCAATCAACTGGAATGGGCATCTTATAAATATAGTTGATACGCCAGGTCATGCTGATTTTGGAGGTGAGGTAGAGAGAGCTCTTTCAATGGTTGATTCTGTTCTGCTCCTGGTCGATGCAGTTGATGGACCAATGCCGCAGACAAGATTTGTAACTCAAAAAGCTTTTGAAAAAGGACTTAAACCAATTGTAGTAATCAATAAGGTTGATCGCCCAGATGCCAGACCAGATTGGGTTTTAGATCAAGTCTTTGATTTGTTTGATAGACTTGGCGGAACTGATGAACAGCTTGATTTTCCAGTAATTTATGCATCTGCCATAGAAGGGATCTCTGGGCTAGAGGCTGATCAAATGACTCTAAATATGACTCCATTGATGCAAATGATTTTGGATAAAGTACCTGCTCCGGAAGTAAACAAAGATGGTCCTCTTCGATTGCAAATTAGTGCTTTAGATAGTAATAGCTATGTTGGAGTAATTGGTATTGGAAGAATTAAGCAGGGCACCGTAAAGCCTAATGACCAAGTAGCAATAATTAGCAGAGAAGGTGAAACTAGAAAAGGAAGAGTTCTTCAGGTTATGGGCTATGAGGGCTTGGAAAGGGTTGAAGTTTTAAGCGCCGATGCAGGATCAATAGTCTGTATTACAGGTATAGATAAACTTAACATTTCAGATACTATATGTGACCCCTCTTCTGTTGAATCTTTACCGGCTCTTTCTGTTGATGAGCCCACAGTAAGTATGACTTTTCAAGTTAACGATTCACCTTTTGCTGGAAGAGAAGGAAAATTTGTAACTTCAAGAAATATCAAAGAAAGATTAGAAAAAGAGTTGATATCAAATGTTGCCCTAAGAGTCGCCCCAGGCGATAGTCCTGATAAGTTTGTTGTTTCAGGAAGAGGTGAACTTCATTTATCAGTTCTTATAGAAACAATGCGAAGAGAGGGGTTTGAACTAGCTATATCTAAACCACAGGTTATTCAAAAAGAAATTGATGGAGAAATTCATGAGCCATTCGAGCAAATAGTAATTGACGTTGAAGAAATCCATCAAGGCTCTGTAATGGAAGAGCTTGGTCCCAGAAAAGCTGAGCTCCAAAGCATGGAATCAGATGGAAAAGGAAGAGCAAAATTAGAATTTATAGCGCCTTCAAGAGGGATTATAGGATTTAGATCTCACTTTCTAACTATTACCAGTGGAACAGGGATTATGACAAGTGTTTTTGATCATTATGGTCCTGTAAAAGTTGGTGAGATTGCAAAAAGGACAAATGGTGTTATGTATTCTATGATGGCTGGAAAAACTCTTGCCTATGCATTATTTAATTTACAGAATCGTGGAAAATTATTTCTAGGTCATGGTAAAGAAGTTTATATTGGTCAAATAGTTGGTCTCCATTCAAGAGATAATGACTTACCAGTCAATCCCACCAAGGCTAAACAATTAACAAACATAAGAGCTGCTGGAACAGATGAGAATCTAATTCTAGTTCCACATATCAAACACACTCTTGAGCAAGCTTTAGAATTTATTGAGGATGATGAGCTTGTTGAAGTAACCCCTGTATCCATTCGTTTAAGAAAAAAAGGTAGAGTTAGAACCTAAAAAATCATTCCAATTTTTTTAATATTCCTTTGATGAATCTGTTCTGCTAATATCATTGTATGAAATACTTTAATTTTATTCTTGTTCTTACATTTTCTGTTTGCTCTATTAGTGAGGAAGGAAGGCTTGGAAGAGAGGCAAATGATTATAAATATACGTCTATTGGAATAGATATAGTCCAAACAGATCAGACAGGAATTGGCGCAAAGCTTTCTTTTGTTCTGCCTGGGCCCCTTTATGCGATTTTAGAAAGAAGAGCAGAAGGAGTTGATAAAGATACAGAATCATATGATCGTATAATAAATGGTGCACGAATTGGAGCACAAATTGGTATTGGTGATTTATTGAGCAACGTTTCTGCAAAAGGTGTAAACCTTGGTATAAAAAATGTTTTTGATGTTTATGGAGAGCTTGGAGTTAAAAGTGTTGCGATTGATGGTAATACAAATTCTTTTTCTGAAGACGATGCTCAAGCTCACCTTATTGCTGGAATAAGGTTTGGTGATAGTAACAATTGGGAAGGTAAAATTTTTATAGATTATTCAAAAGAATCTGAAGTAATTATAAAGCCATGCCCAGATGGTGATATATGTCCTGCTGTTGTTGAGTATGTACTGGATGAAGAAACAGATCAAAAATTTGGAGCAGGCATTTTATACAACATAAATAAAAGAAGTGCTGTAACGCTTGAATTAATTTCGAGTAAAGTGCTAGATAGCTCTCTTAAAATTGGCTACCAAATAAATTTCTAACTAATGGTGCAATGCATATCATTTCCACAACAAAGTGGAGATTTAATCTTTCCATTATAATTTGTGCAGTCTGCTTCTTGGCATTGTGATATTTTAACCTGACTTCCATCATCTAAATCTAAGGTTCCATCAACTAGCGGGGTATTGCATTCGCCACAAGAGGTTTTAACAGACATCCCACATTCATTGCATTTATATATAGACATATTGTTTTTCTTTCCTTATTTTTAATTAGACATAGCGTCTAATATTTCAAGTAATAAATTAATGATATCTAAGTATATTTGAAAAGCCAAATTGAAAGCTGTATCCCAATCATTAATACCAAAATCTGACTTTTTTCTTAAAAGATTAAAGTCAACCAATAAGAACACAGAAAAAATAAAAGCACCAAAAATGGCTTTAATTTTTATAGCAGATCTCGAAAATCCTTTAAATATCCTTACAAATTCAAAAACAATTAATCCAAGTAATGATATTAATAGAAACCCTATTAGAAATGAGCTTTCTGAAAATGAATAAATATCACTATAACCAATAAGCCCAGCAATAAGAGTTACTAGAAAAACAATTTTTAAAGCATTAAAACCATCATTTTCATCCATCTCAAGCATAAAAAAAGCCAACAGCGGCCCAAATGTAAGACTTGAAATAGTAAAAAAAATCATCCCTGTTTGAGTGCTAATGCCAGTTGAAGCAAAAAAGGTGCATAAAAATAATGATATGGCCCATAAACCAAATGCAGCATAAACAGTCTCCCCTCCCTGCTTGTCCATGTAGCCATCTTTAATAAGCTTAATTCTGTGATCTTTGTCCATAGCCATTAAAGTTATAGTCTCAGACTTTGTGGGATTATCTTTTGATGGAACCTGTTTAAACATTTCGCATGGATAGTTTTTTGGAGCTGGAGAATAAGGAACTAAATCTAACTGCTTATTCATATTCATTGACGCCCTAAAGTGTATTCCTGCAAAAGATGTATTATTTTTATATGCTTTTCTTGTTCCTTTAATACAATAAAAACAAGTACCTAAAACAATAGAAAGCTGACCACATAAAATAAACATGGTTTTAAAGAAAAGTGATGTTTCTAATAACATTAAATAATAATAACTTATTTACAAAACTATTTATTAATAAAGACAATTTAGGGAGTCTATTTTCTTAGATATCTAACCGAGTGGTCTTCAAAATGGCATTCTCCATCATCTTTAAACCCTTTTTTAAAATGAAAACTTAAAGAAATTTCATTCTTGGGCAGGATGTTAACTTCACAACATAAAGGAATACCTTCTTTTTTTGCAAGCTCATCTAAATGATCATAAAGATATGATCCAGCGCCTCTTCTTCTGTGACTTTCTTTTATAACTATTCTGTCTATGTATAAAAATTTATCTTCTTTATTTTTAAAGTAATTGTAGTTTGGTGACTTATATTCTGAGTTCTCTCTAAAACATATAACGAACCCAATGATTTCATCGTCCTCAAGCACATAAAAATTAATAGCACTCATATTAATTAATTTGGATAAAACATTTATCGACTCTAGCTCACCAACCTCAGGAGTATTTTGTTGATTTAAGGAATACAAAATATTCAATTCTTTATTTTCTGGAGCTTCTGTAAATACTGATAGCCTTGTCTCATGGACTAAGTTCATTATCTAAATTTGAATGTTAGTTAGATTCAAGGTCCCTAATTGCATCATTAATTTTTTGAAGCGGCTCTCTAATAAGCAGCTCTTTGGTAAGCGTATAACTTGGATGCCCCATAGATGCTAAATCTTTTGCTTTGAGCATTGCAGTTTCCATTAGGTTCCCAGGATCGACAACCTCATCTATTAATCCAGCATCTATTCCATTCTCAATTGAATACATCTCTGCCCCCAAGATTGCTCTATATTTATGACTTGAAGAAATTCTGTGGTTGATGAGTTCTAAAATAGGAATTGGTATAACCATATTTGTTCTCATTTCATTAGCGCCAATCATAAAGTCTCCTTTAACGCCAATGCGGTAATCACAACAGCATAGCAAGAAAGTTCCTAGTGCAATTCCATGACCTGAACATGCTGCCAATATTGGTCTTGGAAATGAAAATAGTCTAGATAATAATTTAAATCCACTTAACGACATATCCATGGTTGCCTGAATATCGCCTGCTGAAATAATTTTTAAATCAAAGCCTGCAGAAAACATACCCTGTCTTCCAGTAATAATTAAAGCGCCACTTTCTAATGGAACTTTATCCAAGCATTCATTAACATCTTGAATCATGTTTGGAGAAAAGACATTTGCCTTACCGTCATCCAAAGTAATTATCGAGATATCATCTTCGCTGGTTAGTGTTGCTAATTTAGCTGACATAATTTTTTCCTTTTATATATTCGAAGTTTAGCAAATATTCTGATAATGCTATAAATGAAATTTTAAGTAATTAGGGGGCGGTAATCATCGAAAGAACTTTTAAAGCTATGCATGCACTAGGTAATAAATTTAATATTAAGGACTTTCACTCTGCTGTTTGAGTCATAGAAACCCTTCTCTGTTCATGCTTGAGAGGAAAATTAATGAAATGATTTTTAAGGGCTTAACAAATAATTAATAATTTTCAGGACGCTTTGCTTGGTATTGCATAAAATATTCTCTGACCCAGGCCAAATCTTTTTCTATGTTTCCCGATGGATTATAAAATTTATCAAGGAGAATTTTCTTATTGCCGAAATCAAATGCGCCTAAAAATATTTGGCCTTCAACAGCTTTGGCAATTCTTAAAAACCCTGATTTCATCTTTTCAGTCTTTGCTCTTGTTCCCTCAGGAGACATGGCTATTAATGAACCATTAAGCTTTTTCATATTTTTTATTGCTACGTCTGTAAGGCCCATGCCTGGTTTAGATTTATCAACAGGAATGCCACCCATATATTTAAGAAATCTTCCTAGAATTGGTTTATTAAATAAAGTAAATTTTCCAAAAAATGTGATCTTTGCATCTAGGCCTAAAATAGCAGCAAAACCAAACACCCCATCCCAGTTAGATGTATGCGGTCCAGCTATAAGAATTAAATTTTCATTACCTGAAGTTGATGGGACAACTCCCTCAACTTTCCACCCAAAAATTCTTAAAAACCACCTGGCTAACCATTGAACTATCTTGGGTCTTGAAGCCCTATATTTTTTTGGAATTTGTTTTCTTGATACAGTCTTATTTTCACTTTTTAACATGCTTATCCTTGAGCTTTATCTTTTATGTAATATGGTAAATATAATGCATAGCAAATTAGGATTGCGGCTATATAAAGATCAATTATGTGAAAAGGCTCTGGCCTCATGAGAGAGGTTATATTAGATCCAATTGGTTTTTCTGCTAAGAACCAATAGTTGGTACCTAAAATATAATTCATAAAGTAAGTGAATAGCAAAAGTACTGAAGCGTAAAAAAGTGCTTTAGCTACATCTACCAAGTAAGGTCTTTGTTTATCTATTACCATTGCGTATGCAACACCCATTAAAATCATTGTATGGCCTATTTGACTTTGTATGTAGCCAATATAAGGAAAACCATAAACAGTATCTGGTGTTAAAATAGACATACCTCCACCAGCAATACCAAAAAAAAATGCAAAAATAAAGAAATCTCTTTTTTTAGAAAGAAAATATAAAATAATAGCCATAGTAGAAAAATCACACAAATGAAGTGGTAAGCCTTCTTGCCATCTGTCACTCATAATGCCCTCTCTATAAAAATCCATAACCTGATTAATTAACAGGGTTATGATTATTAATGAGGCAAATATTTGTTGAGCTTTTTCAGAAGATTTTACAAAATATTTAGGAATATAAATAATAGCCAAAACAGATAAGATTACTGAAAATATATGAGAAGGACCCAAAATATTTAGAGCGTTCATGATCGTTTTTTAAATATATTAAGGTGTGTCTGGCAAAGAGCTATAATCAAGATCATCATAAGGATTTTGAATACCTATTGCATCTGGATGAACAACAGAAATATCTATATCACTGCCATAATCACCAGAAATAAAGCCACCTACTGTATTTCTTGGAGAAATATATATAGTTGCAAATCTTCCTGCTTTAGAATAAACAAGCGTAACTTCTTCACCAACTTTTGATGACATTAATTTCCACCCAGTAGAAAGAGTCTCAGTTCCATAAAAAATAAGATTCTCAGCAGGGCTATATCCTGATTCCATGATTATCCTTCCAGATATGGCTGAACCAGTTCCAAGCAAAACTGTTGGTGCTTTTATAATTTCAGCATCCTCTGGCAAAGGAAGATCTTCTAATAAATAAGCAATAACTTTTCTTTGATTAGCCTGATACTCATCGGTTATCAATGCACAACCTGCAAAGAAAATTAAAACTAACAAAGAAGTAAAAATATTTTTATTTAGCATAATGTTTAGTATTGCACTTTTTTTTTATTTTTTCATCAATTTCCTTATTGATATTTAATTGTTTTATGTCAAGTAAACTTGACATACTTATTTTATGTCTTACTATTGTTTTCATAACTGGAGAATTATAAATGGCTAAAATAACTCATAGGGGTGGATGGGTAAAAATTTCGTCTTTAAACAAAAAGGATAAAAAAAATTATCTCATTTCCATAACCATGTTTTTTATAGGCGCAATCTTTTGGGGGATACACTTAACAAGCGTTGATGGGATTATGGGCCCTGCTCAAGATGTAGACCCAACCTCAACTTTCTTCGGTATTATAAGATTGTTCATTGTGTTTTTTTGGGGTATGGCGGTATATTTTTACAATAAATTTCTTAAAACCCAAGATGAACTATTTCATAGGTACTCTTATTACATTGGAGCATGGGGCAGCGTTGGATTTGTGTGCTTTGGGATGCTAATGTCTATATTTTCTCCATATCTTAACTTTGTTGTTGGTTTTTATGAGTGCTTCCTTGCGTTTTGCATTGGAACCGGTATTGGTGGATTTATATTTGATAAGAAATATTTGAGAGATGAACAATAATTTAAAAAATCTGCGCAAGATAAAAAACGTCAGTCAAAATGACTTGGCTGATGCTCTATCTGTTAGCAGGCAAACAATTAATTCAATAGAAAACGGTAAATTTGATCCCTCCCTTACATTAGCTATTAAATTAACCAGATACTTTAATGTTTCTATAGATGAAATATTTACGTATGAGGATTAGTTAGATATAAACGCTCCCAAAAGGATTATCAATAAAATCCTTCCAGGATATTGATTCTTGCTTAACAAAACCCGTAGATTTTATCTTGCCATTTAGGTACATATCCAAAACGCTACAAACACCCGAAGCGGTTGTAAGTTGAATTGCACTAAATGTTTCATTGCCATATATTTTTTTTAAATACGTCTTCTCTTGGAGCACGCCACCAATCTCACCAATGACTTTTACAAAAAAAACAATGACGTCGTTTGTGGTCCTGGGTACCTCCTTGTCAAATAGTTTTTCTAAGACATCTTTATTCTTTTTTAAGTGCAGATCATTGAATAAAAATTTCATATGATTGAGATGACCTGGGTATCTAATTGTTTTGTATGAAAGATTATCGACTTTGTTTTCATACGTTTCACACATAGTTGCACAACCACCGCTGGTATTAAATGCCTCGTATGCCTCCCCTTCAATGGTTAACTTTTCAGCTCCCTCTAAAGGCATCACTTTTATAGATTTTCCTTCATAGATTGCATCTGCTTCGTTACAATATTCATTTATCAAGCCGTTTGTAGACCAACTCAAGTAATAGCTCATTTCATTATTTGTAAATCTAGGAAGCGCGCCGACTCTCATCATGACTTCTTTTACACTATCAAATTGATTGATCATTCCTGCTGCACAAATATTAATTGCGCCAGGAGCTAATCCACATTGCGGCATCATAACGCTTGAAGAGTTTATTTTTCTTATGAATTCCGTAGTTTCTACATCTTCAGTTAAATCAAAATACCCGATTCCCATTTCTGCAGCTACAGTCCCAATATTTTTATTAATTGCAAATGGTCCAGCAGATATAACAGCATCCATTCCCTGAAGAAATTCTCTTACCTGAGATATATCTCGAGCATCTAAACCTTCTGTTATATCACCATGTTTAATCTCATAATCTTCTTTTAAAAGCTGTTTAATTGCCCAGCCTATATTGCCCTTACCAATAATTGCTATTTTAGCTTTCATCAAACTCTACCCCCTGAGCTAGTGGAAGGTCTTTGCCATAATTAACTGTTGCGGTGACTCTTCTCATATAATTTTTCCAAGCATCTGAGCCTGACTCTCTGCCACCACCGGTTTCTTTTTCGCCTCCAAAGGCTCCACCTATTTCTGCGCCACTTGTTCCAATATTTACATTTGCTATTCCACAATCACTTCCTTCTGAACTTAAAAATAGTTCAGACTCTCTAAAATCATTGGTGAAAATAGAGCTGCTTAATCCCTGCTTAACGTTATTTTGCATATGAATAGCATCTTTGAGCTCTGTAAATTTTTTAACGTATAAAATTGGTGCAAAAGTCTCTGCAAGCATTTCATCCTCAACTTTATCTACTTCAACTATGGCTGGCATTACATAAAATTCTTTTGGATCAGAAACCTCAAACCTTTGGCCGCCGTGAATTTTTACATCCTTTTCTTTAAGGGATATCAACACATTCTGCATATCATTAAAGCTTTTTTCAGAGATTAGTGGGCCTAATTGAGAAGTTGCATCTGAAGGATCGCCAATTTTTAAGGTTGCATAATATGCATAAAGTTTCTCCATAAATTCTTCATATATGTCCGCATGAACAAAGGCCCTTCTTAATGTTGTACATCTTTGTCCAGTTGTTCCTGCTGCTGAAAACGTCACTCCTTTAACAGTCAAATCTAAATCGGCTGTAGAACAAACAATTGCAGCATTATTGCCACCTAGCTCCAATAATGTTCTACCTAATCTTGCTGATACTAGTGGAGCTAATTCCTTACCCATTTGAGTACTGCCAGTAGCAGATATTAGAGGAATATTGGAATTTTTACATAAAGCTATTGCTTCTTCATTGCCGCCATTGAGGATAAGAACTAATTCCTTGTGATCACCTGCAACTTTATCCCATATTTTTTTTATAGCATCAGCGCATCCTGTTGCATGAGGACTTGGTTTCCAAATAATACTATTACCGCATACAGAAGCTAAACAAAAATTCCAAGCAAACACGGCCATTGGAAAATTAAAAGCAGTTATACAGCCAACTATTCCAAGCGGCTGCCATAATTCTTGTAATCTGTGATCGGGCCTTTCGCTTGGCATAGTCAACCCATAAAGCTGCCTACTTAAACCAGTAGCAAAATCACACATGTCAATTGCTTCTTGGACTTCCCCCTCTGCTTCAGAAACAATTTTTCTTGCTTCTTTTGTAATAACTCTCGCTAAATCAGCTTTTTGATTTCTTAATTCATTGCCAAATTCTCTAATTATCTCTCCTCTTTTTGGAGCAGGTATGAGCCGCCATTTTTTCTGAGCCTCTTTTGAGGTATTTACTAGTTCATCATGGCTATTAAATTTCATTCATCTCTCCTTTTGAAATCTTAAAGATCTGATAAGCAGCAAAAATTCCAAAGATAACAACATATGACATATAAAAATTTTGTACTATCGGGTCTTCAATTGAACTAGCTAATGGATTGCTCGGCGGAACCCTCTTAAGCAGTTCAACGGTGGTTGGCAGCATGCTAAAGAAAACTGTTCCTGTTAAAGCTAATTGTTTTAAATAAATGTTTAAAGATCCAAAGATACTTTTTTTATGAAGAATATAAGCAAATAGAGCAGCCAAAATAATTATTACAGAAGTAAAATGAGCCATATTAAAGGCTCCAGTTGCTCTAAATATAAACAAAGAGGAGGCTGAAGTTATGACAGTAGCAATTAAATAAAATTTTGCTAAGTCTTTATCTATATAAATAAATCTATCTCTAAGCATAAGATAAAGCCCGGCTACTATGGCTGGGGTTCCAACAATAGTGTGAAACCATCCCATATAAGTAATGCCACCAGTCATATGTATATCTCCCCAATATATATATTACTAGAATATATTTTACTCTATTTAAGGCAAAAGATATTTTTGTAATAGCCTTACTTTTTTTTCGCCACCGAAATAGTCTATTTCTTCTGCGTCTAAGGTATTGATACTAGTAATTAAATTTTTTTTTTGTTCAGGGTGGTTATGGATTAGTGAAAGTGGTTGGAACACAACATTAATAGTAAATAATGAATAATCTTCATGAAATCTGCACAATGTTTCCTTTTCAGATCTTATAAACCAATCAGATGGGTCAGTTTTGGGTAATGTTTCTTCTCTTGTATAAAACCTATTTGTATCGCCATGAATTAGCCAATTCTGCCTTGAAAAGGGCTTCATGATAGGTGCTTGTCTTATAAAGGTTTCTATTCTGTCTCCAATCTTTTCATTGAGTGTTGTAACTGGTTTATGTATTTCTCTTAAGGGTCTTCCAATCTTTGATTGAACATTCCAGTAGCTAGGAGAGCAAACACTAGCAGCTATGAGCTCTTGGTCACCATTAGATTTAATTAAACAAAGATCATCTTGAATAACTAAACTCATGTCAGCTATAAGGTCTGGGTACTCTCTTTTATCTACTCTGAGGTATTCTTCTAAAATATTCTGAGCTTCTAATGAGGATTGGGTTACAGCAATAACCTCTTGATAGTTATTATCTAAAAAATCTTTCTTATGCTTAAAAAGACTGTCTCCAATTTTACGATTGAGCCATTCTTCTTTAGCTATAGGGATTAGGCCAAGTCTATATTTCTGTTTGCCGTCGCCCCAAGGAGGGTTGCTCCAAAAAGACTTGTCTGCTTTAAGCATTTATGCTTTTTCTGTTTTAGTATCTTGAGGAGATCGAAAGATTGGCCAGAATAATTGCGTTAAAGCTGAAACATCAGATAAATTTTCAACTCCAACCTCTTTAGGATATTTTCTTGTAATCTTTGCAGTGCCGAAGATCATATCCCATATAAATAATAGGTTTCCGTAGTTTCCTTTATAGTGAGTATTTTCATCATTGAGATGTTTGCCGTGATGAGCCCAATGGGTGGATGGAGTTGATATGGTTCTTTCCAAAACCCACATAATAGGATTCATCCATTTGATTTCATATAATTTTTTATCCCACCTCAAGTCTGTGTGTGCTCCAAAAATAACTGCCTGCTTTACCACTATATATACAAAATATACCCACCCAGAGCCCATATAGAATAATATTCCAGCAAACCATAATCCTGGCATTAATAAGTAATATGCTAAAGCATTTCTATAGACAACTCTTATGGATAAATATTCTGAGTCATGATGAGCTCGATGAAGGTTGTATAGGACAGGTACATTATGACAAGTTCTATGCCACCAATATTGAGTTAGGTCATCAAAAATAAGGAGTAGCCCAAAAATAGCAAAAAAACCCCACTCAGAAATCATGCCCTTAGAGGATGGAAGAAAGGTTTCTGCAAGACCATAGCCTAGACCAAATACTAAAGGTAGAGCCAAAAAGTTTAATTGAAAAAATCCTACAAACTCAACAACCCCATCTTTTAGTCTCTGATTTTTCTTATTAAAAAAATTTGTGAAAATGATCTCTAGCGCCACTAAAAAACAAAATATAGATAAAACTACTATTTGATAGGTTTGCATATTCTAGAAAATTTTATGCTTGCCTTGAAGTATTTCTAGGTACATTTTGTGATCACCAATAAAGCTCCAAAAAGGATATGTAAAGGTGGCAGGCTTATTCTTTTCAACAAAAAAATGAGCAATCCATGCAAAACCATACCCAGCAAGAAGAGAGTAAAGCAAGAAAATAAAATCAAATGTCATAAAAAATCTTACGTACAAATATATTGCTATGCTTGTTCCAATGAAATGCAACAGTTTAGTTGTTTTATTACTATGTTCGCTTAAATAGTATGGGTAAAAATCTTTAAAATTAGTATATCTTTCCATTCGCTTCCCCTTTAATGAAATATTAAGATACCTTTATTTTTTGCAAGAAACAAATATAAAATTATCTTTTTTGCCTAGTAAATGAGGCTGAATATAAGCGGCCTCTTTTTTAAGAAGCCGCAAAATGTTTTATTTAGGTGCTGCTGTGGGCTGATAATCGTAATATCCAGTCATAGGAATCATAAGATGAACATAAGGAGTTCCTTTAAACATCACATAAGGTGCTCCTGTTGTATAGTCAGTAGATTGGCCATCCATAGATGACGGATCTTTTGGCAAGAAAATAAAAAAATACTACTGACAAGTATTAATAAGCGCATTTCTTTATTTAATACTTTCTGCTATTGCCCTAAACATTGCCACATGAGCAGCTTTTGAGTATTCCTTTTCAGAAGTATATCTATGATTTGAAGATGTTTTAGCAATCACAACATTAGTTAATGGATCAATATAAATATATTGATTGTACACACCCGAGGCTGTGTAATCTGTATCCGGAAATCCAGGAACCCACCACTGCAATCCATACCCCCAAGGAGATGATGATAATTCAGACTCACCTGGCTTTAAATGAGGTCCATCAGTAGTATGAGATGCATCTACCCAGCTTGCTGGAACTACTTGTTCACCGTTCCACTTGCCCCTATTCAAGTAGAGCTCACCAAATTTTGCATAATCTCTCAAGGTAGCATTTAGCCCCCCAAGAGCCATCTCAACACCATTATTATCAACAATAAAAAAGGCATCATCCTCCATACCAATTTTATTCCATATTTTTTTATACAAGTATTCTTTTAGTGGCATTCCTGTAACCTCTGCAAGCAAGAATCCAAGCACTTGAGTGTCTATGCTCACATAATGATGATAGGTGCCTGGCTCCCTTCCTCTTTCAAGAGATTTTGCAAAATCTCTAAAAGATGATCCTCTGGCTGTTGCCCTTCCAAATCTATTTATATCTGATTTTGGGTCAGCATAGTCTTCATTAAAATCAACCCCTGAAGACATTTGTAGAATGTCTTTAATTCTAACTCCTTCATAGCCAGTGCCGTTAAAGTCAGATAAATATTTTGTAATAGGGTCTTCAATATTATCAATGAGTCCTTCATCAAGGGCTATTCCTACCAATGCTGATACAAAAGATTTGGTAACTGAAAATGCTATGTGCTTGCTGGTGGCTGAATTATTATTCCAATAATTTTCATAGAGCAAATTTCCGTTATGCAAAACAATCAAACCATCTGTTTTATAGTGCTCTAATTCTTCAGAAAGAAGTCTTTGCTCACCATCAAAAAAGAAAGTTTCTGGCAAAACAAAATCTCTCCTGGGAAATGTATATGGATTATCTGAGACAGGAATTGGTTCAGAAACAGAAAAAATTTTATCTATATTGATAAAATTTCTATCTATTGAATCCTCATTATATAAATTTGCTAATTGATAAAGCCTTGCAATTTTGGGTCCGTATAAAATTCCAATAACTATCAGCAACACTGACAAAAGAATTAAAAGTATTTTATACATACAATTAAGTTAACATACAAAGATGTTAAATATAAAAAAAATTGATGACGCTTCGTTTCTTATTGGAAGAACTATTCTTGGTTTATATTTTTTTATATTTGGTTTTGCTAAGCTTTTTACATATCATGACATCAGTGCTTTGATGCTTCTAAAAGGAGTACCTCTTGTAACAATTACTCTACCAATGACTATTATAATTCAGACAGTGTTTGGTCTATTTCTAGTGTTTGGTAAAAATCTAAGAATAAGTGGGTTGATATTATTTGTTTTAACTTTTCTGATTAATTACTACATTCACAACTTTTGGGATTTAAGCGGAGATCCATCGCAAGCTCATGAAATGCAAAATTTTGTCAAAAATACTGCTATTGCTGGAGGGCTCTTAATTCTAGCAACGAAAGAAAATAACTAGTCGATTTGCCTCGGTATTCTGTACATAGCACATATTTTGTTGCCAGATGGATCTAGCAAATATGCTAGATATAGTTGAACGCCTCCGCCCTCTCGAATACCTGGAGGGTCACATAATTCGGGGTCAGATCCCCCCGCATTCTTTCCTGCTTGATACCACTCGTCTACCATATCTGTGCTTGAGGCATTAAATCCAATCGTGGCACCGTTTCCATGAGAGGCTTCTTGGTTGTTAATTGGTTGTGAAATTATGAAGCTATTTTTATTGTTAACGAAATAAACATATCTTGTATGTCCATCATGATTTAAGGAGAGCTTACCCGGCCTTGCGCCTAAAACTAAAAGAGTTTCATCATAAAATACTTTTGACTCTTCTATATCATTTGCACCCAACATTACATGACTAAACATATACAACCTCTTAGTTTAAAAATTATTGTTTATAAAATAGTACTACATCTTTAGTAATTATTTCGCATTTCCAGCCTCTTTGTTTTCCTATAACTTCAAATGTTTTTTTTGCATAGAAAACTACGTGGGTTGGATCTCTTCTGTAATACCATTTATCAAAAGCCTTTCTTTCGGTTAAGAAACATGTCATAACACCAAGCCAGCCTTTGGGTTTTAATAGGCTGTTTAATGTATCGAATTCTTTCTTTGGGCTAAAGAAATGTTCTGCTGTCTCGGTACAGGTTATAAAATCATAAGTTTTTGAGAATATTTCTTTATTTTGATAAAAAAACGGGTCATATAAATCAACCTCAAAGCCATCTTTGTTTAAGATGTCTGCAAGAGCAGGTCCGTGACCGCATCCAAAATCTAGACCACAAGAACCTGAATAAAGTTTTTCTTTTAATGGATTTATTAGTTTAGATAGAAAGTCTCTATAGCCAATATCTTCAATAATATTTTCGTGTTCGAGGTACCTCTCTTTTTCAGAGGTTGCATCTATGTGATGCTTGCTATCTAAAAATATAACTTCACATGAGCTGCAATGCCAATATAAAAGATTATCTGAAGTGTTAAAGGGTTTAGTTAACTTGCTTGCGCAAACTACACAATCTTGCATATTAAATGAACTGGGTTATGTGGTCTGTGACCTATTAAGCTCTTTTTTCAGCCTAGCTCTAAAAGAGAAGTCATCGACTGTAATAGTATGTCTAGGTGTGTCTATTTGCTTAACATCCGGTTTTGCAATCTCCTCATCAATAAGTCTTTGAATTGACTTGGGTGGCTTCCAATTACCTTGCAGATGCTTTGCAGCTAATTTCGATTGTAGTTCTGCTCCAGGCCATATGCATCCGAGGGGTTGAAATAAACCAATAAAATATAGGTTATTGACGTCAGCAGGAATCATTCTATGTAAGAGAGGCACTTTACCCTCCTCATAATTTATAAAATCTTTTTCAAAAAAGGGATGTTGTATTTTAAATCCTGTACAAGCAATTATTGTATCGAACTCAGAGTTTTGACCATCAATAAAATGAACTGTGTTTCCATCTAGTCGCTCTATATCTTTGTATGGTGTTACTTTTCCATGGCGAACTGCATAGTAAAGTTCTGAATTAACGGTGGGGTGTGTTGCGAAAAGATTTTGATCAGGCTTTTGAAGTCCAATATCTTCGTTTTTACCTTGAAATATTTCAAGCATCATTTTTGTAAATGGTGCTCTTAAAAAAGCAGGCATCCATCTATTTTTTAAAGCATATAAGTCAACGGGCAAGCCATACATAAACTTAGGAATTAAATAATAGCCTCTTCTCCAACTAATAGAGGTGGACTTAGAAACTCTTGCAGTCTCTACTGCAACATCGCAAGCAGAATTTCCTCCACCAATAACCAGAACTCTTTTATCAACAAATGGTGCTGAAGATTTGAAGTCATGGGAATGAATCATCTCTCCAGAAAATTCTCCTGGATAATCTGGATATCTAGGCTTATGATGATGTCCATTGCATACAACCAATGCATCATAAGTATCAGAAAATATCTGCTCGTCTTTGAGACTTCTCCATTTAACAGTCCAGGTATCATCTTCTTTCTGTTTGCAATCCAAAACTTCAGTCCCAAAATGAATTAACTTTTTTATATCAAAATGATCAGCGTAATTATTAAAATATTCTAAAAGTTCTTTGTGAGATGGGTAATCTGAGGCAGAATCTGGCAAGGGATAATCTTCATAAAAAGAGGTGTATTTCGAACTAATTATATGGGTTGTCTCAAAAACACTTGAATGCCCTGAAGGATCGTTAAACCTCCAATTACCTCCAACTCCTTCGCATCTTTCAAATGCTGTTACATCAAAGCCTGCTTCAGCAAAGTTTTTTATTGCAGTTATACCGGATGGACCTGCTCCAATAATTGCTACTTTATTTTTCATCATCAATTTTGTTTTTTAATATCATATAATCTTACATCTAAATAAGGTTAATAAATAAAATTCTGTAACAAGCTTAGCTATATCTAATATATGACAAAATCAACTAAAGTAAATGATATAAATTCATTTGAAGATACTTTAAGTCGAGTTCTTATTCTCCTGGATTCTGATGAGCAGCAGTTTATATATTTAACAGGTGCGGCTGGAACTGGTAAAACCACCCTTATAGAAAAAATTTTAGAAGACAATAGCCTAAAAAAAATTGTTGTTGCTCCTACCGGAGTTGCTGCATTAAATATTGGTGGGAGTACAATAAACTCTGCTTTTAGGATTGGTTTTGATACTTTTCCAGTTATACAAGAATCTAATGATCCTCGATTTAAAAAATTATTAAAAAAATTAGAGCTTTTAATTATTGATGAGATTTCAATGGTTAGGGCTCCGATGCTTGATGCCATATCTGAAACTTTAAAACTTTATAGAAATAATGATGAGCCTTTTGGTGGTGTTCATGTTCTTGCATGTGGTGATCTTTTTCAACTGCCTCCAGTTGTTAAAGATAATGAAATAAATGCTATAGATGAAAAATATGAGTCTGTTTATTTCTTCAGCTCAAATAGTTTTAAAAAAATAAAGAATCCATCTTTTTTTGAGCTTACTTATTCTTTTAGGCAAAGCGAGGATGAAAATTTTTATTCTCTTCTTAATAATATTCGTTTAGGAGAAAATCTTGAAGAAACAATAAATCAAATTAACTATGCCTGCTTTAATCCAGATTTTGTCAATGAATCCTCTCTTATAATCACCACAAGAAAGTATAGAGCAGAGCAAATAAATGAAGAAATGTTAAATTTCATAGAGGGGCCAGCCACATCAGCCAAGTCTGAAGAATTTGGAGAGTTTAATGAAAATGATCTTCCAGCACCAAGAAATTTAAGAATAAAAAAAGGTGCAAAGGTAATGTTTATAAAAAATGATAGTGAGGGTAGATGGGTAAACGGCACAATAGGAGAAGTTACTAATTGTTCAGACAAAAAAGGAAGGTTCTTAAGAGTTCAAGTTGGGGATGATATACACAAAGTTAAAAGAGAAGAGTGGAATAAAATTAAATATGTTTACGATGAATATAATGACGAGATGGAGGAAGAAATTGTTTCATCCTTTAAACAATTTCCTATTAAGCTTGGTTGGGCAGTTACTATTCATAAAGCTCAAGGATTAACTTTAGAAAGCTGTTCGATAGATTTAGGTAATGGTGCATTTGCTACCGGTCAAACTTATGTAGCTCTAAGCAGATGTAAGACTTTAAACTCTTTAAATCTATATCAAGAATTACAAGTTAGAGATGCAATGGTTGATCCTGCTATTACAAATTTCCACGAAGAAAATTTTTAATGTTTCGGTTTTATCCTTCTAAGATATAGCACCCCAAATAAAAAGGTATATAAGTAGCCTTTTAGCTTGCCATGAGGAGATTTATTAATAATCTTCCTATAATAAATACATTCTATGAAATGAATAAAAAACCAAGCGAAGACTAAAAAATAAATAATCTCTATCATTTAATTTCCAGGACTTTTTTCATCCTTGAACTGTTCTTTTTTCTCAAGACTAACCTTGTCCTTGAGGCTCATAATGTATGCAGCTGCAGAAAGAATCAAAATTGCTCCAGACTCTCCAATCAGCATTAGCGCATCCATTTCTTTGCCTTGCATAATTATTAATCTACACAAAGCTGTTATCGCAATAATAATAGGGAGCGTTACAGGAATCCTGCTGGTGCTATAAAATGCTCCAACCATCCCTATTATCTCAACATAAATAAATAGCATAAATAAATCTGAAAGAAGTATCTCTCTTGATTCATACATAAAATATAAATACTGAGCCGCTGCAATACATGTTGCGATTCCAATAATTGCCAAAAGAACCTTCTCACTAGTTACTGTGGTCCAATGAAGGCCTCTGTCTGTAAAGGGTAGTTTTAATTTCATTGTTCTAGGATATCTAAACTTTATTAAATCGTCTAGCTAGGGGAGTTTCCAGTTTCTGCTTCTAATAATATATCCTGAGGAATTTCAAAGGCGCTCCTATTTAAAACCCATGATTTGGATATATCACCTACCTTAAGTTCTGCATATAAATGCCCAAACTTTCCAGATCTTTTACTTGTAGCACCCACTGCTTCATAAATTAATTTATCACGAAAATGTTTAAGTTCTGGCAAAAGCAGTATTACCTCTTCGTATTCTGAAAAATATAATGCAAGTGTTGCTGAAAGCTGTGATGCATTAGATAAATGAATAAAGCCATCGATTTGATCAAGTTCTGTAGTTATTAATCCGCTACTTTTTGAATTATTCCACTCTTCAGGTGTAAGAATTTTATATAAATTTTCTTTCATTTTAATAAACTCATCCTCATTAATTGAGCAATAGTATGTTGATATTTAAACATAATTAAAAATATTAAAACGAATAAAAATATGTCAAACTTTTAAAAAAAATTACTAAGGGTTGTATGAACTTCAAAGAATTTGCTGAATCAAGAAAAAGCGTCAGAGGGTTTTTAGATAAACCAGTTCCCAAAGAGCTTGTTGATGAAATTATAGATGCTGCCAAGTGGGCACCTTCTTCATACAATACACAAACATGGCATATTCATGCAGTAGCTGGTGAGGTATTAAATAAAATTAGAGAAGGTAACATCGAAGAAACAATGGCTGGGAAACCTCATGTGCGTGATTTTCCATACAAGGAAGAGTACGAAGGAATTCATAGAAAGAATCAAATCGATGTTGCTATCCAACTGTTTGAAGCAATGGGCATTGAAAGAGACGATAAAGAAAAACGTATGGATTGGATGCTGAGAGGATTTAGGCAATTTGATGCACCAGTTTCTTTGGTTCTAACATATGACAAATATCTTGAACCAGCAGCAATTAGTCAGTTTGGTCTTGGTTCATTGGCATATGGAATAATACTAGCTGCTTGGGAAAGAGGTATTGGGTGTGTTATTAACGGTCAAGGCATAATGCAGTCTCATATTGTTAGAGAATACGCAAAAATTCCTGATGATCAAAATATAATGATATGTATAGCTATGGGCTATCCAGATGAAAGCTTTGCTGCAAATGACGTTAGATCTACTAGAGCCGACAATCAAGATTTTGTAAAATATATTGGTTTTTAAGCAAAATGAATATTTTGACTGTGTTTGCTTAAAGCTTGATATCAAAAAATGTTTCAACAGTCATATGGGCAACGTCCTGTAGGAAGTTTTTATCTACATCACTAATTTCATTAAAATAATTATAGTCAATCCCTCTTGGTGATTTTTGTGTGATGCTTGCAAATACAACACAAGAAGCTAAATATGTTCCTAGCAAACTAGGATGACTGCCGTCAAAAGATTTGTGTAACTTGATATTTGGGTTAAGTTTATATGCATTTTCAAATGCAATGCCTACGGGAATAACTAAAGCATTATTATTTGCGCCTGCATCAATATACATTTTTTTAATATCTTTAATCATTTGGGGATTTGCTTTGTTATGCGGCTCTACATATGCATGTATCATGTATAAAGCTGCTTCAGCTCCTGATTGATGAATTTTATTAACAGCTTTTTTTATTTCGTTTGAAAATATTTTTCTTTCAGATTTTGTATTTGTTTCGCCACTTCCGCCTTGCAAAATAACAAGCTGAAAAGGTTGATCTGCTCCAATATTTTTATGTTTAAGTGGGTGATCTATATTATGATGCCATGATCTTGAACCACTAATAGTTACAGACTTATAGTTGGTTGTATCTATTTTATTTGGATATATTTCATCAAGCATTCGTCTTACATGGTTGTGTAGACTATCATTATAATAAAGATAACTATTTCCAATAAAAAGTACTCGTTCTGGTGTTTTATTAATTAGTGAATAGGTCTGCGTATCTGATGCAAACATAAGGTTGGCAATAAAAAAGAAACATATTAAGAGATTTTTCATTTTAAAATTTTACCTTAATAAATAAATGAATGAATGAATATATTAAATTTTTAATTTATTTTTCTTTAAAGGTGGTCCAAAAAATAAATATATTGCCTCTTTAACACTTTGAGAATTTTTAATGTCTTTAAGCATTGAGGACCAACCCATAAAGGTAATTTTAATAGGATTGAATGTATTAACATTCTTAACAAGGCCAAATTTAACTGGTTCAATTTCTGGCTCAAAAGTACCAAACATTTTGTCCCAAATAATCAATAAATTACCATAATTTTTATCAATGTATTTCTCATTTGAGCCGTGATGTACTCTGTGATGTGAGGGTGTATTGAAAATCCATTCAAGTGGGCCAAGTTTATTAATAATTTGGGTATGACCAACGATTCCCCATAAAGTACTAATAACACCTGCTACTGCAATAATAGTCGGATCTAAGCCTATAAGCGGGAGTAAAATAAAAAAAGGAATCTTTGAAACTGGTCCAAACCAAGCCTGCCTAAAAGATACAGCAAAATTCATTTCCTCGCTTGAATGATGACTCATGTGAATGACCCATAAAAACCTTACCCTGTGTGACATGCGGTGGTATATATAAAAAACCAAGTCTATTAAAATGAAGGTCAATGCCCACAATGCCCACAAAGGCAATGCTTGACTTAAATCGAAAAGCTTAAATTGGTATAAATAAAAATGAATTGCTAGCGTCAATCCCTTAAAAGCATAAACCATAATAATATTTCCAGCTAACAGCCCTATCGTACATAAAGTATCGCCTTTTTTATAAAGTGATTTTTTATTCAAACTAGATACCACTACCTCAAAAAGAATTATCGCGAGCACAATTGGCGCTCCTATTGCATATACTTCATTAAAGGTGAGATTCGTCATAATTTAAATTATTTATTAAAGGTGCTCTATAAGCAAGGTTGGAACATTGTGAGTATGGGACTTTATTGTTGCTACTAAAGTATTCTCTTTAATTCCTTCTTTGATTGGAGTGATATCCACACCCTCATCTAAAAGTCTTTTATGGGTTTCTTTAATGCTTTGTACTTCCCAAGCAAGACCCCATAATTTGTCATGAGGCTCTTGGCTATCTTTTTTTTCAATCACTTCAATGGTGGTTTTATTAAATCTAAAAAATAACATTCTGCTTTTCCATTCTTCAACCACTTTGTCTAATGCAAGCCTTATATTGAATAGATTTTTATATATGCTTTTGAACCCATCTGCATCATTTGTATTTATAACTATATGATCTAATTTATTTGTGCTGGATGCATTGGTGTTAATTTGTAAAGGAAGTGTTCCTTCTGTATGTTGAATAATGAAAGAAAAAAGTCCTCTAGTTAACTCTGGAGGCAAAAATAAGTTTTTCCATTTTCTGATATTGCTATCTTTAAAATTGGAGCCTTCTCCTAGTGTTGGTTCTGCGACGATGTATCCTTTTTCCCTGATAGAGCTCACAGCATCTTCAATATTCTCTGTCCCAAGAACTAATCCGATTAACCCCTCGCCGTCTTGATCAAGATAATAATTCACAAGCGCGGAACCGAGGCCTTCTCCTGTTGCTGATAAAAGTTCAAAATATGTATTTTCAAAATTAAAAAGAGAATTACTTGTTCCCAATTCTTTATGTTCGCCCCTCCAAACAGGATCTTTCCCAAAAATTTTTTTATAGCTGTCCTCTGCTTTTTCTAAATCTTTAACAGCAACAATTAAGTGATCTAAAGTTTTTATCATTTGCTAGTCATTCCTTAGGTAGGTTTGCTTTTAAAAAAGCTAACATATTCTCCCCCATAACTTTTCTAATTTCAGATTTGCTCAACCCCTGATCTAATAACTCATAGGTTATAGCCTCTAACTCTGAGGTATCGAAACCTGGTGTAATGGTGCCATCAAAGTCTGATCCTAAAGCAACATGTTCAGCTCCTATAAGATTGACACCAAAGATAATGGCCTCGGCTACTGACTTTGGAGTATTATCACAAATTGCAGCATCCCAAAAACCTACACCTATTAAGCCCCCTTTTTTTGCAATTTCTATCATTAGGTCATCGCTTATGTTTCTTGGTGATTTGCAGTATCCATCAAAGCCGGTATGACTAACGACAATTGGTTTGTTTGAAATTTTTAATACATCTTTCACGACATTTTCTGAGGAGTGGGAGACATCGATAATTATATTTAGTCGTAACATTTCTAAAATAGCTTGTGTTCCAAAATCTGTAAGCCCCTCATTTGTTATGCCATGTAGAGAGCCACCCAATTTATTATCAAAAAAATGCTGAAGACTCATCATCCGAAAACCATGATCATATAAATTTTTTATGTTTGTTATATCGCCATCTAGAGCATGCGAACCCTCTGTTCCAATTAATCCTCCAACCATCTCAGAATTATTGATCCTCTTTGATAAAAAAAGTTCAAGATCTTCTTGGGACTTAATCAGCATAAAATTATCTGGGTATTTTTTTGCTAGTGTATGTATTTTACTTGACTGATATATTGCTCTTTCGTATAGACTAGTCCATGTTTTTACTGGCCATCTTTGAACAATAGCTAAGGCTGTAATGTTATCTCGAGCATTGGATTTGTTACTGTTGTAATTTTGTCCAGCAGGTGATTTTGTTACTGTTGTAAACATTTGAAGAGCGACATTGCCTTGTTGCAATCTTGGTATATCAACATGACCATAATCATATTCCTGCATCAGGTCTCTGTTCCACAGGGTGCTGTCGGCGTGCCAATCACCAACAATCAATGTTTTATGAAATTCCTTTGCGGCCATAGATGTTTTAAAAACTGGGTGATCAGTAACTAAGTTCATGTTGCGATCAATCATAGATGGTAAAATTAAAAGAACTGAAAGAGCTAATAAGATTAAAAATAAAATAATACTTATTGAGATTCTTTTGTGAGATCTGACTTTCATCATATTTATGTCTTACAAACTGGCAGCAGATTATGTGTTTCATATTCTTTTAAATTAAAACTATCATCAAATGATTTTGAATCGTAAATATCAACGCTTTCAAAATGCTCCTTATATCTTTCAAAAAAATCTAAGCCAGGTTCATGCATCATTCTGTTTATGGGATCTCTCCTTTGAAGGTCTTTTGTTTTATTGTGAATAATGGGAACTGGCAACATTGCAATGCCATTTTTTCTTAAAACTCTTCTAATTTCACCTATGGCTTTTTTGTCATTTTCTGGATATTCAAGAACGTGGGAGGCAAAAACAAGATCAAAAGATTCATTTGGAAATGGTATATCTTGGACATCAAATTGATAATCAACGTCCTGACGATGTAAATCAGCAGAGGTATAGCTCTTATAATTTTTTATAAAATATTTTCGTAAAGAATTTTCGGGAGAAATATGCAGTACCTCAACCTGTGAGGCTTTCTGTTTGCTGTATATTGATAGTAATGTTAAATAAGCCAGTCTCACTCGCTCTAGTTCTCCACATTTGGGGCACTTAGCATGAGGGCGATTATTTTTTCTCATGAATGCGCCGTGATAATTACATATTGGGCAATTAAATTTATGATTTGAGTTCAAATGTAAAAGTTTAAAAAAAGGAGCACGAAAACCCTTTAAAAAATACTCTATTTTTTTATATCGCCCATTGTTATATCGAGGAGATTGAATATTTTTCATATTCTAAAGCTTTTTAAATAGTAAAGTCATCCTATCGCTTTCACCGATGGCGATATATTTTTCTTTATCAATAGTCTTAAGTCTAAGATTAGGCGGGAGCGTCCACACTCCTTTTGGATGATCTTTGGTATCTTTTTTATTCGCATTAATTTCAGATTTTGCAATTAGGGTGAAACCATGTCTCTTTGCCACCATGATGGCGTGCTCCTCTGAAACATACCCACTCTTTTTCATGTTTTTAATTGATGTGCCTTTGTTGGCCCTGTGCTCAACAACTCCGAATACTCCTCCTGGCTTAAGAGCCTTATAACTATTTGCAAATATAGAGTCCATTTGTGGACCCAGCCAGTTATGAAGATTTCTAAATGTAAGGACTGCATCAACACTTTCTTCTTCTGCAAAACTTGAACTTAAATTCACTATTTCAACATTTGCATACATGGGGCTGGATGCTATTTTCTGTTCAAATTTTTCTCTACTTTTTTTAAAATACTCAACATTAGAATCTTTATCAAAATGTGCAGCAATAAGAATTCCTGGCTCATGTAAATAATTAGCTAAAATTTCAGTATACCAACCGCCCCCAGGAGAAAGTTCAATAACTTTCATATTTGATTTAATTTCAAAGAAACTTAATGTTTCGTATGGATTTCTATATTCATCCCTAGCCATATTTTTTGTGCTTCGACCATGGCTCTCTATTGCTGCCTTTAAGTCATGTGAAGACGCCGGCAAAATAAATGAAAAAAGAATTAAAAAGACTACTGATTTAGATGATATTTTCATTTATACATTCTAAACTCAAAAAACGTGGTTTTAAATTTTTAAATTCTATTTAACACTTATATCACTATCAAAGTTGATCTCTATAACAATGGTTGATTTGTTTTATATGTAACGGTTTCTTATTAATTATTTTTTAATCTTTGATATAAAGATAAGGGGCCTTTTAAAAACCAAACAACAACTACCCCCCACCAAAGAACAAAAAACCAATCATTCTTGTTTGTACCATTCCAATCCAACCATTCAAATAAAAATGCTTCTACAAATAAATCAAATGATAGAAGAATAAAAAAACCAAAAATCCAAATCAACAAAAAATTGAGATTACTAGGTTTATTCTTAGGCCATGGCATACAAAATCATTTCACAGTTAGAAAGTAAATGATCACCCTCTATAATCCTAGCCATGCTAGAAGGGCTATAGCGCCCATTAAAATAGCTCCCGGCATTTTTAAAACTTCTCTATTTCCAATACCAAGAATAAAGAAATAAATTGCTCCTAATATATTCATATAAATTATTGGATAGGCGGCAATAGCAAACTCAGGGTTGCTTGCGATATACATTAAAGTGCTACCAGCTACAAAAAGAAAAATAGTATGGAATTGCCATGAAAACATACTAAGAGTTTTTCCTATAGGTTCTAAATTGCTTTTATTTATATTTGTTTGATACATTTTCCCTCCAATAAAGCCATGAAATACCATGCCTAAAAAAGAAAGTATTGCACTTGAAATTAAAAACCAATTATTCATATTAGTTCTCCTTAATTAATATGCTTAATATTATTCTAAAACAACTGAAATTTTTTGACATATTTTTTAAAGGAATTAATTTTTAAAACAAGTGTAGAATGTGGTATTAAAACAAAGGTTGGCGTTAATTTACTCCACCGTGAATAAGTTGATACAAGCACTGATTAAGAGCAATCATGCCTCTTTATTTGGATCCCATAAAACTAAATTTTTAGATTTGAGCCTGTTCATAACCAATTTGTATCTTGATTGTTCTTCCTTCCATTCTTTCAACCATTTCTCACCATCTCTCTCTGCATCAACAAAGATTGCATTTGTGAACGCAAGAGGTAATATTATTGAAATGTGAATAATGATACTTGCAATTGTATTGTAGTTAAAAAATCCTAAATAGTTTGCTGCCAAGGATCCAAAGAAAACACTCCATATAACGAACAACACCAACATAAAGTAGGTCTGTAGACTTGGATCAGGTATATGCTTAAGTGGATTATATCTAACATCCATTACTCTTCTCCAACCACTTACTACTTTCATTACGCTTGTTCTAAATAGGCTAGGTTTTTTCATATTTGGCTCAATCATCTTTCCTCCTATTGAATCTTATAAACTCTTTAATGACATGCATGCCAACCGTCAACCATGTCACAACAACTATACTCCAAAACAATATCTCAATCATTTAAGTCTCACAAGTTTGTAGGTGTTTTTGGTTATTACTAATCTAGATACTATTATTTTAACTTATCATCGCCTTAATAGTATAACGATCCAACGACCAAGGTTTAAAATGTCAGCTAACGCGGCCGAAACATAAGTAAGGGCTGCTGCCCTAAGAATACTACTAACGGCTTTTTCGTTTGACTGCGATACATAATTCCCTTCCCTTAATAAAGGGAGCGCTTTAGAAAAACTTGCATCAAATTCAATTGGAAGAGTCACTACATGAATCATCATGCGAGCAATAAAACCTGATAACCCGAAGAAAAGTAATAAAGAAAAAGGCATTGGATGCCGCGTTATAATACCGATAACTGGAGATAAAGAGATAATAACAACATTCCAACGTGCCAACTTATCGACAACAGGGACCATCTTTGTTCGTGTAGCTAGACGTTTATCACCCTGGTGATCCTGAATTGCATGTCCAACCTCATGAGCCGCGATAGCGATTGCGGTTAAGGATTTAGATTCATAATGTTCTTGCAATAACCTAACTTTTTTTTCAATTGGATCATAGTGATCTCCAAGCTCAGTTACTTCGACCTTCACATCCTTTAAAGAAAATCGCTCAATTAAATGCTTTGCTAGCTCACCACCAGTGCCTGGCATTTCAGGCTTTTCTGATGAATACCTTCTCATAACCAACTTCACCCACAGCGATGGTCCAAATATCAGCGCTAGAATTATGAGCAGGCCCGCGGCTAAAAACATATTTTATCCTCCTAAAAATTGTTGTCTACTTTGCCTTACTCCACTGTACACGACTGAGTTGAACAGGGGGGTTTATAGAACCATTACTCCAAGTCTTTCCTCTTTGAGTCTTGATACCCCAAGAGTTCATCTTCTTTGCAATGACACGATAACCCCAATCCTTATCTTCATGAAGATATTCAATAAGGTTAAAGATTATTTGTTGTCTCTTGGAATAGGGTTGTCTAAAGCGTCTGTTTATAGATTGATGGCGAGTTAGTATGAAATATCAAACATATGACGAGTTTTTAGCACTGGTTGCGGAGTTTAGGACTGAACACTCCAACCTGACGGATGAGGTCTCTGTTAAGGTCTAAATTCATCCGGGTCATAGTCAATCTCTACGCCATCCAACCAATACTTTCGCTCATAAACCTCGCCACTTGGAGTATAGTAAATCGTCTGCCCCCACCAAGGTATTGGGAAACCAAGAATACTCATTCTTGCATTCTCCCATACCCCTTCTAACTTGCTGTTTTCATCATACCACTCAATTTTACCGTTCAATTGACCTGCCACATACTCTTTCTTCGTCTCTAAAGTTCCGTTCTTACGGTAATAACTTGTCATACCGTTTAACAAATTATTTTTGTAAAGACTTTTTTGTTTAAGTTGACCATTTATAAAGTACCAAAAATAGTCGCCTTCAAGTTTTCCGTTTATATAATTACCCTCTTGCTCCAATTGACCGTTCGGGTGGTAGCGAATATAGGCGCCTTCAGGTACTCCATTTTTGAAGTTCGATATCCTCTTTATTTGTTTGTTATGATGAAAAAGGGTTTGCTTGCCCGTGTACGGTTTTTGAGAGTTCACCGGATAATAAATCCCCTGTCGCTCAACCAGCACTGGCGCTTCAGAAAACGCTGTTGAAGTAAAAATTAACATTATAAAACAAAGACAGGTTATGAAAATACGGTTTGGTTTCAAGGGAGTACTCCTTAATGGATGTGAAATTAATGGTTTCACGAGTAATTCCTTTTATTGATTTCTATGAAGTCTAAACAACCCTCATAGTTATCCACATAACCAAAAACCAATACCTCTTTTGCCCATTCACCCATAACATTTTGCTCTAACCAATATGAACCTTTTGTTTTGCCTGAACCTTCAATTGTTTTTACTAAATCTAAATTTTGTTCATATCCTGATTGTTCAGAACAACCAATAATTAAGAAGAGAGATATAAGTGCAAATTTCTTCATCTTTTAATTATGCCATTACCCCTTCATCACGACCAGTGATTCTATAAAGAAAATGTATAAAAAAATACTTATATCTTTTTTTATTCCATCACCTGAGAGAAGTATTCCTTTAACTCTCTAACATTTGTAGGTTTTCCCCAGTCAATAAAAGATATTTTGTCCATTATCTCTTTAAATTCGTTTTCAAATGTTTCACCTATCACACAGGGTAATGCATAATTTTTTATTGAATATTTTTGGGAATCTCATTTCGATGCAATACCCTCACTTTGTATTCTCTTTTAAGTTCTCTGATGAATTGCAACCATTCTAATCTGACGAAGTATTTGCTGTGAGAAATATCACACAGTTCACATGGACTGCGTTCTTTTTTAATATTCTTCTTATACCAATATTTGATTTCATTCCACAATCCACCATCTGCATCATAGATAAAATAGATTGTTTTAAACTTCTTCATTGTCTTCCTGTTTACCTTTATCTAACTTTCTTAAATACCCTCACACTTCATAAGTCCTTCTATTTGGTCTAAACTCTAAGTAATGAAAAAATATTTACCCATAGTCTCTATAGTTATTATGTTTATATTACTAATAATATCAGGTAATTTATTCATCTAAGAACCACAATTTTTTTCTTTAAAATCAATGCTCTAAGAAGGATTTTCAGTGCGTGACTCGAAGTAAAAAACCTTTTGTCACGCAACCTTATCTAAGATTTTATAAACAGTCCCAACACCTATTATTATTTCAAATTCTCGGTTCTTAATAAATGTGAGTAATTTATTCATTTTTATATTTTGCTAATCATTCTACAAAGGGATCATCTTTGTCAGTGAGTCTTCCGGTGCACTTTAGAAAGAAATAATAAGCAAATGCAGAAAGAAAGAGTGGAGACCAAATATCCCTTAATTGCATGGGCAAAGAGAAGAATGCCCACCATGACCACAAACTTACAACTAGTGGCAAATACCAAAAATGTTTACCATATTTTGATAATAAATTTTTCATGATTTTAATTTTACTTTTTTTTAATCAACCGAGAAACCTTTCTTTATTCAACAGTAACGGACTAAATTTAAACAACAATTACAAATCCTTCCAAAACCTAGAATTAAGACCTTTTGCCTTAAAAAGTTTCTTTAGTGTTTTTGGTGTAGTGGAAAAGGACCAGATCAGCCAAATGGCGACTAACACCCCCACAGGACCTGCGTTATAAAGATTTTCAGAGAGATCTAATAAATTGTTTCTTACGCTTGAAGAGAACACTAGACCAACCAAAATAAGCATCATTATTGCGGTGGTTAATAATGTAATTATCTTACTAATTATTTTCATAAAATTAATTGTCGTTTAAATTTACTCCACCGTGACTGATTGGTTTTGAACAGAGAATAAGATTTTTTGTTATTTTTAAACCTCTTATCAAACATTTTATAAAAGTTTATATACTTTTCTTCCATAGTTATTTTCGAATTTTGAAAAGACCAAGTTCGTTACAAACTATTGTCTTTTAGGTCTTTCTTTTAGTTCTCCTCCACAATTTTTACAGACGTGGTTATGATCTTCTGCGCATGACTGGCAATACGTGCACTCAAAAGAACAAATATATGCCAAAGAATCATTTAATAACTTAACGGCACAAACTAAACATTCTTCCTTCATTTCAAGCATATTCTACCTTTCTAATTCTCTGTTTGAACTTACTCGACAGTCACTGACTGAGTTCAACAGGGGGGGGTTTCTTTACCTTCACTGTTAGGGTTACTACAAATCGACCTCATTTTCACTACCGTAATGATATCCCTTTTATAAAAAAAGAGGTATCCCCTCTTTTTATTGAATACTTTTAATAATTATTAAGTTCTTGACTATTTGGGTAGTTACCCAATATAATTTGGGCAATTACCCAAATAAAGGTTAAATATGAACAACGATTTAGATAAAAAGTTAAATAGAGAAGCATTGGTAATATCCAAAGAACATTCAGGACATGTGGCAATCCCAACAATAGTTTTATCATTATTGGTGGTTTTAATTTACTCCACTGTTTTGTTTTTATTTGCAACCAAACACCTATCACCATTGTTAACTGTGTTTTTTCTTATAGGTATAACCTTTGCTTCTTACATCCCATTGCATGAAGCAGTGCACGGAAATATTGGTGGAAATAATTCAAAACTTAAATGGTTAGATAGGTTAATTGGTTATCTAATGGCACCCATAATTGCTATACCATTTACCTCTCATCAAAAAGAACACTTTTCACATCACAAGAATACAAACAAAGATGATGACCCTGATGTTCATATACAAAACTTATTTAGGTCTCCAAAGGATTTTTACAAATCAACAATTCAGGTTATCAAGACACAGAACACCTTTGTAATGAATAATTACACAAAAGCAGAAATTATTTTGAGTGTAGGTTGGAGAGTCTCTTTTGTTTTTTTTACAGGATTAATTAGTATCCCTGTGTTATTTTTTGGATGGTTTGGTGGTGCCTTTTTAACAATTTATCTCCTAAGTTATTTACCACATAAACCTTATAAAAATTCAGAGAGATGGAGAGACACAAATATACAGTTGTTTCCAATTCAATGGTTTGAAAATTTTATATTCCAACAAAATTTACATGCGATTCATCATCTATTTCCAAGAATACCCTTTTATAATTACAGAAAAGTATTTGAAAAAATAGAACCAAGCATGAGAATAAAGAAGACCCCTATTGTGAGAATTTTTGACCATAGACCTCTTAAAAATATATGAAGACTAAAGAAAAAATAATTCAAGAAAGTTTGTCTCTTTTTAATGGCAGCACCTTTGAGTTATCTACAACTAACTTAATTGCAAAAAAATCAGATGTTCTTGAGGGTTCCCTTTGGTATCACTTTAATTCAAAGAACGATTTGGTTTCAGTTCATACAGAACTATTTCTAGATTCTTTTAAAAAACAACGAATTCATTCAGAAAGCAATGACCCAAAAGATTTAATACTAGGACTGTTTAGCATTTACGAAGTTCTTTGGGATTATAGATATCTTATGCGGGATTCTTTTGAGCAATTTTCGAAAGATAATCCTAAACTGTATAAAAGATTGGTTGATATAAATTTAGAAATAGATGAGTGGGCAAAGAAAACAATAATTCATGCAAGAAATCATGGGGTATTAATTCTTGATGATAATGATATAGACAATGTTGTAGAAATATCATTGATAATTGGAAGGCATTGGTTGGATTATTCTATGAAAAAATATCCATCTAAATCCAATCTATACCTAAGAAAAAAAGGCATTAATCTTCTAATAAAAAGTTTCTATCCATATTTAAGCAATGAGTCCAAAGAAATAATGGATTCTATTTATGAATCAGACTGAAAAAATGATTATTAAGTTTTTAAAGAACACATTTATTTTTCTGCCATTAATTTATTTCGCAGGTGCTTTGTTAGATTCTTGTGATGTATTTCTAAGAGACTTTATTTATGGGTTGCCGTTTTTATTGGTTGGCATTTATTTCTTAATTAAAGAAAATGTTGGTCTTTTGCTCTTATCCTCAGCATATTTATTTCATGTGGTTTTTGATTTGCTTTACTTCTTTTTTATTGAAGATTCATACATGATTCCTTTCTATGAAATCATATGCATTTTTTATGATTTTTTTGCGGGACTATATCTTCTGAAAAAAAGAAGTTTAAGTTGATGGTTCTATAAACCCCCCTGTTGACTCTATTCAACAGTCACTGAGTAGATACAAACAGTGAATTAGATTTTTGTCATTTTTGAACTTTTTGTGAAAGGTTTTGTAAAACTTAATGTATTTCTCTTCCATTATTTTTTAACTTTGTAATAGATCATTGTTAAAAAGTAAAAAATGATTAATGCCTCCAAAATTAAACAAATCCAAAAAATAATTTCGTTAAAAGCATCATCTCTAGTGTTTGAAGTTAATAACAGTGTGTTTATTACTAAGGCAGTAAAAACACTTAACTTGTTTGTTGCTAAGTCTTGGTTTATTGAATCTTTAATTTTTTTCATCAATTTATTCTAAAAGTTTCAGTAACTTTTGTGTAGGTTTTATTTTTAAACGTTTTGAGTTTTTTCTGACCAACCAGGAAAAATTTTTTATTCAACAGTGACTGATTTAGCTAGATTCCTTGGCTGATCAATGTCGGTCCCTCTTAATAGAGCAACTTCATAAGACAGTATTTGAAGCGGGATGTTATAAACGATTGGAGTCATAAAGAAATCACATTTTGGCATATGAATTAAATGTCCTGCCTTCACATCCATATTGACTGATGGGTCTGCAAAAACATATAAAGTGCCGCCCCTCGCTTTTACTTCCTCAAGATTTGAGATTAATTTTTCTGCTATTTCACTTTCTGGAGCTAAAGCTATAACGGGCATATTTTCATCAATAAGTGCTAGTGGACCATGTTTTAATTCACCAGCTGGATAAGCCTCAGCATGTATGTAGGAAATTTCTTTAAGCTTTAAGGCGCCCTCCTTTGCAATGGGATAAAAGATACCTCTTCCTAAAAATAATGCATTATCTTTGTTAGCAATACTCGGTGCTATTTCAATCATTTTTTCTTTACAAAGAAGTGCTTCTGCAATGGTTTCGGGAAGAAGCCTTAGTGCTTTAATAATTCTTCCTCTTAAAAGAGGGTTTAAATTTCTGCTTTTAGCCAATGAAAGTGCAAGCAACATTAGTCCGGCTAATTGAGTTGTAAAAGCTTTTGTTGAAGCAACTCCTATCTCAGGGCCGGCATTAGTAAATAATGAAAAATCTGATTCTCTTGCAAGAGAACTTGTTGGAACATTACAAATAGTTAAAGAAGCTAAATAATCTTTTTCCCTTGCGTAATTAAGTGCTGCCAGTGTGTCTGCTGTTTCTCCAGATTGAGAAATGGTTATAAGTAATGAGTTCTTGTCTACGTGAGGGTTTCTATACCTATACTCGCTTGCATAATCTATTTGGCAGGGCAACTCAGCTATTGAAGAAAACCAGTTGGCAGCAACTCTACCCGCATGAAGGCTGGTTCCACAAGCAACGATTTGAATGCGTTCAACCTTTGAAAAAAGATCACTAGAGCCAAGGCCAAAAATATTGTCTAAAACATCTTCACCACCAATTCTTCCATCGATAGTGCTTGATACTGCCTCGGGCTGCTCATAGATTTCTTTTTCCATAAAATGCCTAAAGTCGCCTTTAGAGGTGGCTTGGCTCGAAATATCTATATGAGTTACATCTCTTGTGACTTCTGCTTTTGACGAATCATAAATTTTATATTCTTCTGCTGATATGGATGCAACATCGCCGTCTTCTAGAAAAATAAAGTCATTAGTAAGTTGGGCTATTGCCAGAGGGTCTGAGGCTGCAAACATTTCATCTGTTCCAAGGCCAATCAAAAGTGGTGACTTGTTTCTTGCTACAACTAAATTTGAATTATCTTTCAGATCGATTGCTGCTATAGCATATGCTCCATCTAATTTTTCTTTTGCAAGATACATAGCTTCGATCATTGAATTGCCTTTGTTGATAAAAAAATCAAGCAAATGAGCTATAAGTTCAGAGTCTGTTTGGGATGTGAAATCGTATCCCTTGGCAATCAAAGATTCTTTAAGTTCCACATAATTTTCAATAATCCCGTTGTGGACTATATAAACAGATTCTTTTGATTTATGAGGATGAGCATTTGCTTCTGAAGGCTCGCCGTGGGTTGCCCATCTTGTATGAGCTATGCCAAGTTTGCTTTTTGGCTTCTCCTCAATCATCTTCTCTTCAAGCAGCTGAACTTTACCAACACTTCGAAGGTGTGCAATAGAGTTTTCTTGGTGAAGCGCGATTCCAGCAGAGTCATATCCTCTGTACTCCATTTTATGGAGCCCTTGAACTAGCAGTTTTCCGACATTTCTAGTTGATGCCGCAGCTATAATCCCACACATATTTAATCCTTTTTCTTAGACCAATTTTCTTTATTGTTTTGTTTGCTCCTTGCCACACCCAGCCCATTATCTGGAACATCTTTAGTGATTACAGAGCCTGCTGCAACGGTTGCATTTGAACCAACTGTTACTGGTGCGACGAGTGCTGTGTTACTCCCAATAAAGCTGTCATCCCCTATGGATGTTTTATGTTTCTTAGTGCCGTCATAGTTACAAGTTATCGTTCCTGCACCAATATTGGTTGATTTACCGACTTCTGTATCGCCAAGATAAGTAAAATGATTAGCTTTTGAGCCTTCGCCCAGTGTTGAGTTTTTTGTTTCTACAAAATTTCCAACTTTAGCAGAATTTTCAATTTGGCTGCCCTCTCTTAGTCTGGCATATGGGCCTATGACACAGTTTGAACCAATCATTGCTTGATCTATGTGAGAAAAAGCCTCAATTTTTGTATCGCTGCCTATTGTTGCATTCTTTAGTATCGTATTTGCTCCAATAGATACGTTATCTCCAAGAATGATATTGCCTTCTAGTATTACATTAACATCTATTGAGCAATCATTGCCTGTCTGAACGTCACCCCTGACATCCAACCTTGACGGGTCTGCAACAGTAACGCCATTGTCGATTAAATCCTGTGCTTTCATGTCTCTGTATAGTGCCTCTAGCTCAGCTAATTCAGCCTTATTATTAGCACCCTTTACTTCGTTGTTAGATGCTTCATGTGTTTTAATTTTATACCCTTTTTCATTAATTATTGAAATTAAATCTGTAAGGTAATACTCTCCGACGGCATTATTATTATTAATTATTGATAAGCCCTCATCTAAAAGAGACTTGGGCCCGCACAAAACGCCTGTAAATATTTCATTTATTTCTCTTTCTACATCTGTTGCATCTTTCTCTTCAACTATAGATAAAGCATTTCCGCTGTCGTCTTTAGCAACCCTTCCATAACCATATGGATTATCTAAGACGGTTGTCAGTATTGATAGGGAGTCATCGGATGTTTCTATTAATTTTCGAAGAGTATCTTCTTGTATAAGAGGAACATCTCCATATAAAACCAGCACCTTTGATTCTTTTTCAACCTGAGTTAGTCCGCACTTAACCGCATCACCTGTTCCAATTGCTTTTGGTTGTTCCGCAATGCTTATTTCTAGATTATATTCATTTGCTTCTTTAATTACAGAGTCTTGGTCAAAGCCAACAACTAATGTAATTTTGGGGCTTATCTTTCCTGCTGTTGTACAAATTTTATGCAGCATGCTTGTGCCGCCAATCCTTTGAAGGGATTTAGCTCTTTTTGATTTCATCCTTGAGCCCTCTCCGGCTGCAAGAACTATGGTATGTACGCTCACAATAAATTAAAGGTTAAATGACTACCTTACTGGTTTTTGCGTAATTTTTGAATAGTTTTTAATCTAGCAACTGCTTCGGCTAGCTGAGCGGAAGCTTTAGCATAATCAAGGCTTGCATCTTTATTTGCTAGCTCTTTTTCAGCAGCTTCTTTTGCCTTTAGGGCTTCTGACTCATCAAGACTCTCAGCTCTCTCAGCTGTATCAGATAAAACAGTTACTAAATCTGGCTGAACTTCTAAAAACCCGCCAGAGCAAAAAAATGCCTCTTCTTCTGATCCGTTTTGAACCCTAACCGGTCCTGCAGCCAGTCCTGTTAATAAGGGTGTATGTCCAGGAGCAATACCAAGCTCACCAAGAGTTCCGGTTGCATAAACCATAGTAGCCTCTCCGGAATAAATCTCCTCGCTTGAAGAAACTATGTTGATCTTGATAGTACTCATACTTATAAAGTTTTTGCTTTTTCTACAGCTTCTTCGATGGTTCCTACCATGTAGAAGGCTTGTTCTGGTAGGTGATCATAGTCACCGTTTAATATTCCTTTAAAAGCTTTAATGGTGTCTTCAAGAGAAACATATTTTCCAGGCGTGCCGGTAAAAATTTCAGCAACAAAGAAGGGTTGTGATAAGAATCTTTGTGCTTTTCTTGCTCTTGCTACTAATTCTTTGTCTTCTTCGGAAAGCTCATCCATACCAAGAATTGCAATAATATCTTTAAGCTCATTATATCTTTGTAAGATTTGTTGGACTCCTTGGGCAACATCATAATGATCGTTACCGACAACAAATGGGTCTAGCTGTCTGCTTGTTGAGTCAAGCGGATCTACAGCAGGATAGATTCCTAGCTCAGAAATTTGTCTTGATAGAACAACGGTTGCATCTAAGTGAGCGAAGGTTGTTGCAGGAGAAGGGTCAGTCAAGTCATCTGCCGGAACATAAACAGCCTGAATAGATGTAATAGACCCAGTCTTTGTAGAAGTGATTCTCTCTTGAAGTGCTCCCATTTCTTCAGCAAGTGTTGGCTGGTATCCAACAGCTGATGGCATTCTTCCTAACAGTGCTGACACTTCAACACCGGCCAATGTATAACGATAAATATTGTCAATAAACAATAGGACATCTTTACCCTCATCCCTGAAGCTTTCAGCCATAG
Organism: gamma proteobacterium SCGC AAA168-P09; assembly: GCA_000385055.1. Classification (GTDB taxonomy): domain Bacteria; phylum Pseudomonadota; class Gammaproteobacteria; order Magnimaribacterales; family D2472; genus SCGC-AAA076-P13. Next base: position 54,151 of record ARRL01000001.1, on the reverse strand, counting down.
TTAATCCTGTTAATGCTACTCTCAGTCTGTTTCCAGGAGGCTCGTTCATTTGCCCATATACCATAGCAACTTTAGACTCACCAAGGTTATCAATATTCACAACACCTGATTCTTGCATTTCGTAATAGAAATCGTTACCTTCTCTGGTTCTTTCGCCCACACCAGCAAACACAGAAAGACCTGAATGTTGAAGAGCAATATTGTTAATAAGTTCCATCATGTTAACTGTCTTACCAACACCAGCTCCTCCGAATAAACCAATTTTTCCGCCCTTAGCAAACGGGCACATTAAATCAATAACTTTGATACCTGTTTCAAGAACATCATTTGAGGCAGATTGGTCTGTGTAGCTAGGTGGTTTTCTATGAATTGGCATCTTTTGTTTTTCACCAATGGGTCCCTTTTCATCGATAGGATTTCCCAGAACATCTACAATTCTTCCAAGAGTCTCAGGTCCTACAGGAACTGATATGGGTGCATTTGTTCTTGAAGCTATAAGCCCTCTTTTTAAACCCTCGGTTGCTCCCATAGCAATTGTTCTGACAACACCATCGCCAAGCTGCTGTTGAACTTCAAGGGTTGTGCCACTCTCATCAATCATTAGTGCTTCATATACTTTTGGTATGTTATCTTTTTCGAATTCGACGTCGATAACCGCTCCAATGATTTGTGTAATTATTCCGTTGCTCATATTTTTCTCCTTAAACTGCTGCTGCGCCGCCAACTATCTCTGAGAGCTCTTGTGTGATAGCTGCTTGTCTTACGTTGTTATATAAAAGTTCTAATTCTTTGATTAAATCGCCAGCATTATCTGTAGCGTTTTTCATGGCAATCATCTTTGCTGCTTGTTCGCATGCATTATTTTCTATTACTGCTTGATAGACCAACGATTCGATATATCTTGTAAGCAGGCCGTCCAACAATTCTTTTGCCTCGGGTTCATATATGTAATCCCATTTTGATGGACTTGAATCATCTTCTTCTTCTGGTGCGAGAGGAATTAATTGCTCTACATTTGGTTGTTGAGTCATGGTGTTTACAAAACCATTTGCACACAAATACGCTTGATCTATATCACCGTTCTTATGCATATCTAAAACAACTTTGGTTAGTCCAATTAAGTCATCCGGGTTTGGTTTGTCACCTAACTTTTCAGCGACTGCAACCACCTGCCCACCAACAGTTTTAAAAAATCCAGCTGCCTTAGTTCCTATTAGAGCAAAGCATGATTCAATTCCTTGTTCATTAAGCTCAGCTGACTTCGCTATCACTTGTTTAAAGAGGTTTATATTAAGTCCCCCGCACAGGCCTTTGTCAGATGAAACAACAATAAAACAAGCTTTTTTTGCTGATCTTTCTTCATAGAAAGGATGAGGATATTCGGAATTAGCTAAAGCTATATGAGAAATGACATCCTTAATTTTTAAAGAATAAGGCCTGCCCTCAAGCATAGTGTCTTGAGTTTTTTTCATTTTGCTTGCAGCAACCATTTCCATAGCCGAAGTAATTTTCTGCGTGCTTTTTATGCTCGCAATCTGCTTTCTTACTTCTTTTGTATTAGCCATTATTTAAATTAAAATGTTTGTGTCTTTTTAAAATCTTCTACAAGTGCTTTAAATTGACCTTCAATGTCATCATTCCAGTCACCTGTTGAGTTTATTTGTTTCTCTAACTCGCCTTTTTCGGACGTAAGATATCCATGAAGTGCTTCTTCAAAATCTAATATTTTATCTACTTCAACATCTGCCATGTAACCTCTGTCAGCAGCAAACAAACTTAAGGCCTGTTGCGCCACGCTCATAGGGGCATATTGTTTTTGCTTTAATAGCTCTGTAAAAGCTTTACCATTTGCAAGTTGCTGTTTGGTTGCATCATCTAAGTCTGATGCAAACTGTGAGAAAGCCGCTAATTCACGGTATTGTGCTAACGCCGTTCTAACTCCACCAGCCAACTTTTTCATAATTTTTGTTTGTGCCGATCCACCAACCCTAGACACTGAAAGCCCTGGGTTAATAGCCGGTCTTACTCCTGAATTAAAAAGCTCTGTTTCTAAATATATTTGCCCATCAGTAATTGAAATAACGTTTGTCGGAACAAATGCCGACACATCACCTGCAAGTGTTTCAATAATGGGTAAGGCTGTTAGTGACCCTGTCTTGCCCTTTACTTTTCCTTCAGTAATTTGTTCTACATAGTCTGCGTTAACTCTAGCAGCTCTTTCTAATAATCTTGAATGAAGATAAAAAACATCACCAGGATATGCCTCTCTTCCTGGAGGTCTCTTTAAAAGTAGTGATACTTGTCTATATGCAACAGCTTGTTTTGATAAATCATCATAAACAATTAAAGCGTCTTCACCCTTATCTCTGAAATATTCTCCCATGGTACATCCAGCATAGGCTGAAAGATATTGCATTGGTGCTGGATCGGCCGCTGTGGCTGAAACAACGATGGTGTGCTCCATTGCTCCATACTCTTCAAGCTTTCTAACAACGTTTGCCACTGTTGATTGTTTTTGTCCGATAGCCACATATATACATTTAATGCCTGTTCCTTTTTGATTGATAATTGCATCAATAGCAACTGCAGTTTTGCCTGTTTGTCTGTCACCAATAATTAATTCCCTCTGGCCTCTTCCAATTGGCACCATGGCATCAACAGCTTTTAAGCCTATTTGCACTGGCTGATCAACTGATTGACGAGCGATAACTCCAGGAGCCACAACTTCAACCGGCGATGTCCTCTCAGCATTAATTTCTCCTTTTCCATCAATTGGAGCTCCGAGAGTATTTACAACTCTTCCAAGCAGGGCTTCTCCAACAGGAACCTCTAAAACCTTACCCGTGCAAGTAGCTTTTTGTCCTTCAACAATCTCAAGATAATCTCCCAAAACCACGGCGCCAACAGAGTCTTGTTCTAGGTTAAGAGCCATGCCCTTTGTTCCGTTTTCAAATTCTATAACTTCACCGTACATAACATCTCCCATACCATGTATCCTTACAATACCGTCGGAGACACTAACAACAACGCCTTCGTTTTTTCTTTCTGCAGAAAGATCAAGACCAGCAATCTTTTCTTTTAGTACGCTGGAAATTTCTGATGGATTTAATTGACTCATTTTTTCACCTTAAAAATTTAATTGGTTTACAAGTTTATTAACCTTTCCTTTTATAGAAAGATCTAATGTTTCATCTCCTATCTTTATAGATAGGCCGCCCATCATTTTTGGGTCTTTTGAAAAATATATTTTGGCATCTTTGCCATATGTTGATTTTAATTTTTTTTCTATGTTTTCTTTTGCTTCTTGGCTAGGCTCGGCCGCAACAAAAACCTCTATTGAGTTTTGATTCTTATGTTTTTCTAACAGGCTTTCATAAATATTATGAATAGATTCAAGTAAATTTAATCGTTTATTTTCAGCTAAAATTTCTAGGAGTTTTTTTGACGTTTCTGAAATGGTTTCTTCAAACAATTTAACAAGAATATTCACAACCTCTTGTCTTGATAACACAGGGTTCTCTATAGTATTAATAACACCATCTGTTTTGGAAGCGGCTGCAATTGTTTTTAGCTCAACTGCCATTTCTTCCAAAGTATTGGCTTCGTTTGCTGAAGCAAATAATGCTTTTGCATAAGGCCTGGCTAATGGTGTTAGTTCAATCATTGTCTATAATTCCTCTGCCGCTTTTTTGAGAATATCTTCATGTTTCTCTTTTGAGATTTCATCGCCTAGAATCTTTTGAGTTGTGTCAATAATAATGTCTGACATTTGTTGTCTCAGCTCTTCCTTAGCTTTGTTTGTCTCATTCTCTATTGCGGTAGATGCTGATGACATTATTTTTTCTGCCTCAACTTCTGCTTTTGATGATGCGTCGTTCACTATTTGAGAAGCTCTATTGTTAGCCTTTTCAAGAATCTCAGCTGCCTCAGACTTGGCTTGATTTAACTCTTTATCAAAAGCGAGCTTAGCCTCCTCTAGAGAATCATCAGCTTTTTTTGCAGCCTCAAGACCATCGGCTATCTTTTTTTCTCTCTCTTGCATAACTGCCAAAATTGGTGGATAAATATATCTCCAACATATGGCCACAAAAACAATCATAACGACTGCTTGTGCAAGTAAGGTTGCGTTTATGTTCATATTTCTTTATCTATTTATTTTAAAGAGCAAACAACATGTACATACCAAGACCAACTCCTATCATAGGAACCGCATCGGTTAAACCCATCATTAAAAAGAATCTGCCTTGAAGAAATGGTGCCAACTCAGGTTGTCTTGCTATTCCTTCAATAAATTTGCTGCCTAAAACACCCACTCCGATCCCAGCTCCAATTGCTGAAAGACCCATGGTAATTCCTGCTGCTAATACTTCTATACCTTCCATTTTTTTCTCCTATAAGTTGAGGACTAATGTTCCTCTGTTTCATGTGCCATTGCTAAATATGCAATGGTTAACGCCATAAATATAAATGCTTGAAGTGCCACAATTAAAATGTGGAAAAGCGCCCAAACCAAGTGTAAGCCAAAACCAAGCATGCCAATTGGAATGCTGCTAAAAAACAACATTAAAGCAATTAAAATAAATATCATTTCACCGGCATAAAGGTTCCCAAAGAGCCTTAAGCCTAGAGATATTGGTTTCGCTATAAAATTAACCATCTCTAAAACAAAATTTACTGGTATTAGCCATTTACCAAAAGGATGAAGTGTTAATTCTGCTATGAAATTTTTAAATCCTTTAACTGTAATGCTGTAATAAATAGTTAAGATAAATACAGCAAAAGCCATTCCCAATGTGATGTTTGGATCTGTGGTTGGTACAACTTTAAAATAAAACGATTCAGGGCTTGTTATCCATTCAACACCGCCGCCGTCCGCCCCACCGGAGCCAGCAACAGCATATGCAATATGTCCTGCTAAAACTGGTAAAAAGTCAACGGGAACCAAATCCATTAAGTTCATTAACAATATCCAAACAAAAACTGTGAGCGCTAAAGGCGCTATAAGAGTATTTTTAACGGATCCAAAGAGCGACTGGACGTTGTCCTCTACAAATTCTATACACATCTCAACAAAATTCTGAGCTCCGCTTGGGGCAGAATTAGAATTCATATCTTTTGGCATGGCCATTTTAAAAACACCGATAAAAAATGCACCAAGAAGAATAGACCAAAATAAAGAATCAACATGAAAAGCCCAAAAACCCATTTTATCTACCATATATGGGTCACAGGTCCAAAAAGAATTGTAAATACCAGCGTCTTCATTAACACCAACCTTTCCACATGTGAGGTTTGTAAGGTGGTGGTTAATGTATGTCTCAGTTGTCATTACGTCTTTAGCCATTATATTGAAGCCTCTTTCTTAGCAAACATCATTGGATTTAGAACTGTGTTAATTAGAATAAAAAAAAGCATTGCACTGATAAATGCGTTTTGCATAAAAGTTGCTGTGAAATATAAGAAAAATACAAAAAGAGCCCATTTTATAGACCAATTATAAGCAGCATGGATTCCATGGTCGTTAATCTTTGAGCCAAAATAATATGCAACACTTATGGATGCTAAATAAGTTACAGGCAATATAAAGAACATTGCGTTTTGAAGGCTCCCAACAACAAACATAATAATAAGAACAACCCCTAACAATGATTTGTTACTAAAAAGTGTATTTTTGAGGTTTTTCAAAAGGTTGGTATTTTTTTCTTAATTAATTGCGGTGAATTATAGAAATTTATGGTCTTATAAACAAGGTGTTTTCTGTTTAATTTGAAAGTTTTTTACGGTTTAGTTTTTTAACTTTGAAATAATTGTCTCAAGCTCGTCAGAGGTGTTGTAGGTTATGATCACCTTGCCTGATTTTTTGTTTTTCGCATCTATTTCTACCTTATGGCCAAACCCTTCTGACATTTCCACTTCAACATTCAATAAATCTGTGTCTTTGGTTTTTTTTATGTTTTTTGGGGTTGTTTTTTTTGATGCCGATATACCACTTAACTCTTTAACACTTAGTTTATTTTTAATAATGTTATTTGCTGCTTTTTCAGCATCATCTGGACTCATTGAGGCCAAAAGTTTTGCATGCCCTTTTTCAATCTGCCCACCTGCAAGCATATCTAGAACTTTAGAAGATAGGTTTAATAACCTTAAGGAGTTTGCGATGGTGCTTCTAGCCTTGCCGGTTGATGAGGCAACCTCATCTTGAGTAAGACCAAACTCTCTTTTAAGTCTGTCATAACCTCTTGCCTCTTCTACCGCATTTAAATCCTCTCTTTGAAGGTTTTCAATAAGCGCCGACTCTAATGCGTCTTGGTCTTGTTTTTGATCAACAAGACAAGGTATTGTTTCTAGTCCAGCCTTTTTTGAAGCCCTTAACCTTCTTTCACCAGCAATAACCTCATATTGGTTTAAGCCCACCTCCCTGACAAGAATGGGCGAAATAACTCCATGATTTTTTATAGATTCTGTTAACTCGAGTAACTTGCCCTCATCAAAATTTGCTCTTGGTTGAAACCTTCCCGCACTAATATTGTTGGTGGAAACCTCTTTAACGGTTTTTTGGGTTGTGTTTATATTGGAGCCTAAAAGGGCGTCAAGACCCCTATTTAAAATTTTATTTTCATCAGACATATTCAACCTTCCTAATTAATTCGCCAGCAAGAGCTAGATAGGCTTTTGCTCCATATGAGGTTGGCATATATTTTACACCAGAAACCCCGTGGCTTGGCGCTTCAGCTAGTTTAATGTTTCTTGGGATTAGGGTGTTGAAAACCAAGGTAGAGAAGTGATTTTCAAGTTCGTCTGATACCTCTTTTGCAAGATTGTTTCTCATGTCAACCATTGTTCTAATTATTCCCAAAACCCTATTAGATGTGAGGTTTTTGTCAGACAGTGTTTTGATTGTTTGCATTAGTCCAGCCACTCCCTCAAGCGAATAATATTCACACTGAAGTGGGATTAGTGTGCCAGAAGCAGCAAATAGTGCTTCAATGGTTAGTTGGTTGAGGGTGGGTGGTGTGTCGATTATGGTGTAATCATATTTTTTTTCTATGTTTTTTAGCTCTGTTGATAAAAAGTTTTGTTTTTGTGTGTCCCTTATCCCAACTTCGAGCGCTATAAGGTCTTGACTGCCCGGAATGACATCATATGTGTCGGATGTTTTGTATATACATTCGTTAATGTTTGTTTTTTCGAAAAACAAATTGAAAAGGGTGTTTGGGTTTTCTTTTTTTATTCCTGTTGCTGTTGTTGCGTTGCCTTGGGGGTCTAAATCTATTAATAAAACTTTTCTTTTTGTTGCGGATAGGCTTGAGGCTAGATTAACTGCTGTGGTTGTTTTTCCAACACCCCCTTTTTGGTTTGCTATTGCTATAACCTTATTCATTTTTTTTAATTTGCACTTTAATTTGCACTATGTGTCTTTCATATTTTTTATTGTCTAGTTCGATTATTTCATACTTATAATTGTTTGTGTTTATTGCTGCCATTTCTTCTTCTATTTTTTCAATGCGTCCTTTTAAAAGAAGGTATTTACCATTCTTTTTGAGGTTTTTTTCTGTAAGGTTTAAAATGTTTTGGGTTGATGAAAACGCCCTGGCTGTTATTGTTGGGTACTCTTCAAGGCTGTTGTTTTTTGTAATCGTTTGTTTTAAAACTTTAATATTGTCTAGTCTTAATGTGTCTTTTATTTTATTTAGAAAATAGCATTTCTTTTGGCTTTTTTCTAACAAATGAACTTCACAGTCAGGCCTGAGAATAGCTAAAACAACCCCAGGAAAACCTCCTCCAGATCCTAGGTCAAGAATTTTTGATTCCTTTTCGATTTTTTCTACCAAAGGAACGCAGTCTAAAATGTCTTTTTCAAAAACCTCGTCTTTGTTGGCCCTTATAAAGAGGTTGTGTTTTTTGTTAAAGGCTAAGGCTTCTTGAACATAGAGCTCTATTTTTTCTTTTTCTGTTTTAGAAAAATTTTTATGCATTTATTTTTTGTAGCTCTAGTTTTTTAATATTTATTAAAATTAAGTTTATTGCTGCTGGTGTGACCCCTTCTATTTGTGCCGCTGAACCAATTGTTTCTGGTTTTGAGCGAGTTAGTTTTTCAACAACCTCGTTAGATAGGCCGCTAATGTTTTTGTAGTCTATGGTGTGTGGAATTTTTTTATTGTTTTGTTTTTTGTTTTTATTAATTTCTCTTAGTTGTTTGTCTATGTAGCCTTTGTATTTGATTTCTATGGAGGCTCTTTTATAAAAGTTTTTTTCTTCTCCTTGTGGTTTAATGAGCTTGTTTTCGTCTACATCCGGTCTAGATAGTATTGAGGAAATGCTTCTTTTTTCGTCAAGATTTACTGTATTGTTTTTTTTATTTACAAATGTTTTGGTTTTGGTTTTTTCTAGGGTATTTTTTACAAAGTTTTTATATGCTTCTTCTTTTTCTAAATATTTTTGGTGTCTTTCTTTTTTGATAAGGTTTAGTTTGTATGCTTTTGTTAGGAGCCTTTGTTCTGCGTTGTTTTGGGATAATAAAAGCCTGTGTTCTGCTCTGCTGGTAAACATTCTATATGGCTCTGTTATTCCGTGTGTTGTTAGGTCGTCTACCAGAACCCCGATATAAGCTTCGTCTCTGTTTAATATAAATGGATCTTTTTTTTGAATTGAAAGAACTGCGTTTATTCCTGCAACCAACCCCTGAGCCGCTGCTTCTTCATATCCTGTTGTTCCGTTTATTTGTCCAGCTAAATAAAAATCTTTTAAAAAAGTTGTTTCAAGTGTTTTTTTATTGGTTCTGGGGTCTATAAAGTCATATTCAACAGCATAACCATACTCTGTTATTTCTGCATCTTCCATTCCCTGTATTGATCTAATAAAGTCCTTTTGAGCTTGTTTGGGAAGACTGGTTGAAATACCGTTTGGGTAAATTAGGTCTACGCCAATCCCCTCTGGTTCTATAAATATTTGGTGGCTATCTTTAGATGAAAACTTAAAAACCTTGTCCTCTATGGAGGGGCAATACCTTGGTCCTATTCCTGTGATATTTCCTGAGTACATAGCTGAAAGGTGTGTGTTTTCTGATATTATTTTGTGTGTTTTTTTGTTGGTTCTTGCGATGTAACAGGAGAGTTGTTCTTGATGCTTGTTTGCCTGGTTTGTTAGAGACATAAAGGGTGTTGGTTTTTCGCCAGGTTGTTCCTCCATAACAGAAAGGTTTAAGCTAGACATTGTGATTCTTGCTGGAGTTCCAGTTTTTAATCTACCCATTGGAAGTTTTAAGTCATAAAGTTTTTTTGATAGAGGTATGGCTGAGTCGTCTCCAACCCTTCCTCCTTTGGTTACTTCTGAGCCTGTGTACATTATGCCGTTCAAAAAAGTTCCTGTTGTTAGAATTGTTTTTTTCGCCAATACCTCTTTGTCATTTGCAATAACCCCTTTTACAAAACTGTCTTTAACTATTAAGTCTGTTACCTCTGCTTCTAAAACAAAAATATTTGTTTCCTCTATTATTTTTTGTACGGCTTCTTTGTAAAGCTTTCTGTCACACTGAACTCTTAAAGCCTGAACGGCGTCACCCTTTCTTGTGTTTAATGTTCTATATTGAATTCCGGACATGTCTGTTGCAAGAGGCATAACCCCTCCCATAGAGTCTATTTCTCTAACAATATGTGATTTACCCAAACCACCAATTGCTGGGTTACAAGACATCTGACCAATTTTTGTTTTTTCAAAGGTTATAAGAGCGCAACTCATCCCGGATCTACTAACCGCATAAGCAGCTTCAACCCCAGCATGACCACCCCCAACAACTATTACATCAAACTTATCCATATACTTATTAAAACCAATAATATCTATATTATATACTTATTGTTATTTCTATTAGAGTAGGTCCTTTCTGTTGATAACAACCCAAAACCTATACAAACAACACCAAAAAAAACAATAACAATGTATGTTTAACCCTGTTAAGAAAACACTAAAACTCTATACAAAAACCTGTTGATAAAAAATTAAGTCAAAAACTAAGCACAGATTAATAACAGCTTATTTACCAATACAAAAACTACTAAAAATATCTCCGAGTAAAGAGTCTGAGCTTTTAATACCCACAACCTCATCTAAAAAACCTCTTGCCAATCTTAGGTCTTCTGCCACCAACTCCAAGCCTTCATCTTTTTCTATCTTTGATGAAGCCTTTTTTAAACAACCAAGAGAGGAGTTAAAAAGAGATATATGACGATCTCTAACTAAAAAAGAGTAATCACCCTTATCATAAACTTTAAAAAAAGCAGCAAGCCTATTTTTTAATTCACCAAAACCCTCTCCTGTTTTTGCAGAAACCAAGCAATCAAAACCCTGTTGATTTGGAGGGCCCAAGTCCAACTTATTAAAAATAGATAAATAATTTTTTCCTCTTGCTAGGGTTAAAAATTTATTCAAAACACCGTTATCAAAGGAATCAAAAACACCAACAACAACATCAGCATCACCCACCTGACTCAAAGCAATGTCTATACCCCGTGACTCTATTAAATCATCTGTTTCTCTTATACCTGCTGAGTCCAACAAAGAGAAAGAAGCGTTGTTATAAAACATCTCAGACTCAACCAGATCTCTTGTTGTTCCAGCAACACTTGAAACCAGCGCCCTTTCAAAACCCAAAAGTCTATTAAAAACAGAAGACTTACCAGAATTAACAGGACCCACAAAAAGAATTTTATTTTTAGTGGAGTAATGCTTTCTACCAACACAACCATCAACAAACAAAGAAAAATCAGCCACCACCTTATCCAAATCACCAATCAAAGAGCTATTTAAAAAGTCCTCACCCTCATCTGAAAAATCTATCTCCCCCTCAACACCAACCCTTAAAAAATCAATCCTCTTTGAAAAGTCAACCACCGCATCCGTGAAAGTACCAGACAGAGATTTTGTAGACAAATAAACACCCTCTCGGCTTGAACTATCTATAACATCAACAACAGCCTCGGCCTCATTTAAACTAATTTTATTATTTAGAAAAGCTCTCTTCGTAAACTCTCCTGGTGGAGCCTCATCAAAACCCAACCCCTTAAAAACATCAACAATAAGCGACATAACACCAAGACCACCATGAGCATAAACCTCAAAAGAATCTTCACCCGTGTAACTCTCCGGCCCCTTAAAAAAAACAACACCAACCCTATCAACAACCCCACCATGAGAGTCTAAAAAGGGCCTTAAATAAAATGTTCTTGCTTTTTTTAACCCAGAACCAGTTATTTTTTTTATCGCATCGAGACAGCCTGGGCCAGAAACCCTAAAAATACATATTGCAGACTTTGCCGGGGGCGTGGCAAGAGCGAAAACAACCGACATTAAACCTAACCGCCACCAGCATCAGCAGAACCCAACACGCCTGTTTTTTTATAAAGGTAGCGCTGTTGAGCAAGAGAAACACCAGAGTTAATAACAGAATACAAACAAAGGCCGGCAGGAAAAATAACAAAGAAAACAGAAAACATAACAGGCATATATTTCATTACCTGGGCCTGCATTGGGTCAGAAGTCGGCGGCGCAGGACTAAGTTTTTGGGTTGAAACCATAACCAAACCAAACATAACAGGCAGAATAAACAAAGGATCGGGTATTGATAGATCAGAAATCCAAAAGAACGAAGCGTGGCGCAACTCAACCATTTCCCTAAGAGCAAAAAAGAACCCAATAAAAAAAGGCATCTGAGCTAAAACAGGCAAACACCCACCAAGCGGATTAACCTTTTCTCTTTTATACAAAGCCATAACCTCAGCACTTGCTTTTTGTCTGTCGTTCTTATATCTGTCTTGAATTTCCTTCATCATTGGGCCGACCTTTCGCATGCCAGCCATTGAAACAAAACCCTTGGCAGTAATTGGAAACAAAGCTAACTTCAAAACAAAGGTAAACAGTATTATTGATAAAGCCCAACTATTAACATACTCATTCATTAGATCCAAAAACCAAACCATTGGCTGAGATATAAACCAAAACCAACCCATATCAATCGAAAGCTCTAAATTTTGTGCTCTTTTAGCAAGGTCCTTTCTTATTTTTGGACCAATAAAAACCCTGTGAGAGTGAGAATATACAAGATTCGTGGCCTCACCCTTTTCAACCGTATAACCCATACGGTAAACACCAGATTCGGCGGGCGAACTAAAATAATTATATACATAATCATTAGAGCCTATTAGGGCTGCAAAAAAGTATTTTTGAATAAAAGAAATCCAACCAGACCTAGAAAGAACAGAGATGGGCTTATCTAAACTTCGCAACCTTGTTGTTTCATAAGGGTCCTGATCACTGCTAATAGCAACACCTTGATAGGAGCTGTTATTCATCATTCCGCCCTCAATAAAACCTGTTTTTAAGTCTAACGACCTCCCTTCTGTTCTATATAAAGACGCAAAGGCTTTGCCTTCAACACCATTATTTGAGCCATCTTTAATGAGGACCTCATATGTGTTTGGTAGAAAGCTAAACTCTTTTGTAAAACCCCCACCCTCACTTTTTAGTAAAACAAAATTATCACCATAACTATCTAGAGCGTATCTAACAGTTTGACCAGTAAAACCTGTTCTAAGATAATATTTAAAAGAACCTGTTTCTGAAGAGCCAAAAACCCTTACACCCATAGAACCTTCTACATTTTCAACCCCATACTCTTTCAACCTAGACTCAACCACACTACCAGTTCGAACAGAGATTTTAAGTTTTAATAAGTCATTTTCAAGATAAACATATGCACCATCATCAGAAACTTTGGGCTTTGCCATCTCAATATTAGCAAGCGCAAGATGTTTACTAATTGAGGTAGACTTGCTGTCAGATGTCCATTCATAAAAAAGAGCGACAGACAACACAGCAATCAAACCAAGATAAACCTTTCTAATATTCATTCTATTTATGTTCCTTTTTGATAAAGAGATTCTACAGCGTTAACAATCTCAACAGAAGCTTCAAGGTATTTTAATTCATCAAAAGGCTTATAAACAAGAACAACAAAAGCCCCACCCCTCAGCAAATTATTTTTTTTAAATATGTCTTTAATTTGCCTTTTAATTTTATTTCGACTAACAGCAAGCTTAAAGTTTTTTTTTGAAACAGATATTCTTAAAGCTATTGACTCAGAAGGTAAATAAAAAAGCCTAAGATTTTTTGATGTGTGGAAGTGCCTAGGTAGTCTGGGTTGAGACAAGCTTTAAGCTGATAGAACCTTGCGGCCCTTTTTTCTTCTATTAGACAGTATCGCCCTTCCAGCCTTTGTAGCCATTCTCGCTCTAAAGCCATGCGTGCGGCTTCTTTTTAATGTACTTGGTTGAAATGTTCTTTTCATAATTAACTACCTAAAAAATAGTGGCGCATTATAGCTCATATATCTGAAGATTTCATACTAAATTATAAAAACATAATTTTTTTTTTTATATACAAGATATCCACAGAAAATTCATTAAGTTATCCTGTAGATATCTTGTGTGTTTTTTAATAGACTAGACATCTATTAGGAGGACTTAGGATTGGAATTTTGGAATAAATGCTCAGAAAGATTAGAAAATAAGCTTTCTCAAGACGATTATAACACCTGGATCAGACCCCTAAAAGGTAGTTTGAACAAAAACACTCTTGAGTTAGTTGCCCCTAACGACTTTATATTAAATTATGTAGAGACAAATCTTTCCGGCGAAATTGTGGGTATCGTTAAATCCCAATCAAAAAAAGACATAAGTCTTGTTTTTAAAACACATACAAAAGAAACATTTGTCGATAAATACAAAAATGACACCAAATCTGAAGATACAAAGCTTGTACCATCATATGTTTTTGAAACTTTTGTAGAGGGAAAATCTAACCACGTAGCATTAGCTGCGTCCAAACAGGTTGCGTCTAACCCCAAGGGTGATTACAACCCATTATTTATATATGGTGGAGTGGGTTTAGGAAAAACCCATCTAATGCATGCAGTTGGTAACCAAATACTAAAAAACGAACCTGGAAAAAGGATTGTTTATGTACATTCAGAAAAATTTGTTTCCGATATGGTTAAAGCTCTTCAGCTTGGAGCAATGAATGAGTTTAAGTCATTTTATAGAAATGCAGACGCCTTGTTAATTGATGATATTCAGTTTTTCGCTGGTAAAGAACAATCTCAGGAAGAGTTTTTCCATACATTTAACGCCTTATTAGACCGAAACAATCAAATGATTTTAACTTGTGACAAATACCCGAAAGAAATTGATGGTTTAGAAGATAGGCTTAAATCCAGGCTTGGTTGGGGCCTTCCAGTAATAATAGACCCCCCAGAGCTTGAAACAAGAGCTGCTGTTCTTCTTCAAAAAGCCTCATCTATGGGTGTAGAGATGCCAAATGATTGTGCAATTTACATTGCCCAAAGGATTCGTTCTAACATCAGAGAGTTAGAGGGGGCCCTTAAAAGGGTTGTTGCAAACGCAAGATTTACAAACCAAGAAATAGATTTAGCCCTGGTTAAAGACGCACTTAAAGACCTTTTTGTTATTTCAGCAAAAATGGTAAGCATTGAGAACATTCAAAAAACTGTAGCAGAGTACTACAATATTAAGCTCTCAGATCTATTATCCAAAAGAAGAAGTAGGTCTATTACAAGACCAAGACAACTAGCAATGGCGCTAACAAAAGAGCTTACAAGACATAGCTTGCCAGAGATTGGTGAAGCTTTTAACGGAAGAGATCACACAACAGTTCTCCATGCTTGTAAAAAAATAGCTGAACTCAGAAAAGAAAGCCCCTCACACGAAGAGGACTACAGAAACCTAACAAGAGCACTCACAAACTAATAATGAATTTTTATATTACAAAAGAAGAGATAGTCAAATCTCTTAATTCCACTCTTGGTGTTGTTGAGAAAAGACAAACACTTCCAATCCTTGCAAACGTTCTCTTTGAGGTAGACGAGTCATCTCTTAAACTAACAGCAACTGATTTGGAATCAGAAATTTCAACAATTTCAACAATCTCAAATTATAAAAGTGGAGGCAAAATAACAGCTCCGGCTAAAAAATTAAGTGAGCTATGCAGGCTTTTTAAAGATGATTCTGAGATTCATTTCTTTTTAGATGGGGATAATCTTAAAATTGAAACAAACTCAGGCAAATATAATTTAGCAACTTTACCTAGTGAAGATTTTCCTGTATTCGAAAAAGAGGAGGGAGGAAACACTGTAAACATAACCGCCCAAAACCTAAAATCATTAATTGGAAAAACTTCATTTGCAATGGGAAACCAAGATTGGAGGCATTATTTAAATGGTTTATTTTTATCCGTAGAAGACACTAAAATAACTAGCGTTGCTACCGACGCCCACAGGCTAGCCATGGCCACCCTTAGCCTAAACGAAGGAGTATCAGAGCAAATAACAGGCATTGTTCCAAGAAAATCAATTAATGAAATAGGAAAGCTTGTAAGTGATAGCTCAGAAAATATTCTTCTTCAACTAAGCCAAAACTCTATTAATGTAAATGTTGCGGGTACAACATTCTCAAGCAAACTTATTGAAGGTAAATTCCCAGACTATGAGCAAGTTATTCCCACAGGAGAAAGCTCAACATTATCTATTAATAAAAAAAGTCTTTCTGAAAGCTTAAGCAGGGTAAGCGTTCTTTCAAGCGAAAAATTTAGAGGTGTTAGGCTTGTAACCTCAGATAACTCTATAAATATTTCAGCAAATAACCCAGAAAAAGAACAAGGAGAAGAGTCTGTTGAGTGTTCTTATGGAGGGGAAAGTATAGATATAGCATTCAATGTTAACTACATACAAGAGATACTTTCGTCTATTGAGGGCGAGCTTGTAGAAATTCATTTTTTTGGCTCCGACAAAAGCTGCCTAATAACAAACCCAGGCTCTGAAAGCTTCAAGTACGTGGTAATGCCTCTCCTAATATAGGCTTGATATTTCCTAAAACACTTTATCTTTAAATTAAAATGATTACCGAGTTAAAGCTACATAATTTTAGATGCTTTAACTCAACCACCATAAATCTTTCACCAGGCATTAATTTTTTTTATGGCAATAATGGATCAGGTAAAACATCAATTCTTGAGGCTATTTATATGTGCTCAAGTGGAAGGTCTTTTAAAAGCTCAAATATTCAATCACTAATTAACTCTGAAAAAGATTTCTTTAATATTAGTGGCTATGACTCAAATAGAGGATTCACCTTATCTATAACAAAAGAAAAATCTAAACCAATATCTATCAAGGTGAATAATACCAAAACAACTACAAGTAGGCTTATAAAGGAATTTCCATCAACAGCAATCCACAACAATACTTTTTCTTTTGCTAACGCATCACCAGACTTTAGAAGAAAAATAATAGACAGATCACTTTTTGTTTCAGATGAAAGTTTTTCTGAAACATGGTTTGGTTTTTATAGATGCCTTAAACAAAGAAATAGCTTATTAAAAAATAGGGACATTAAAAATATTGAAACTTGGAACAAGAAGGTTTCACAAGAAGCAATGAGCCTAGATAAAAAAAGAGCAAATTTCTTTAATCAATCTTTTTTAGAGTTTAAAAATATACTTTTAATCCTAGATTCCTGTAGCACCACAGAATACTTAGATAAAATCAGAATAGAGTTTTTTTCAGGATGGGATACAAACAACAGCCTATATGATGTTCTTTTAGAAAATGAACAAAAAGATCTGGCAAGAAAAACCACTACAGAGGGCCCTCATAAAGCAGACGTAAAAATCTTTATTGGAGAGAATGATGCCAAGCAAATTCTTTCAAGGGGCGAGCAGAAAATTCTATCTATTCTTTGGTGTTGCGCTCAGCATGAGGTGCTTCGAAAAGTCTATAATATCAACGCAACACTCATCGTAGATGACATCAAATCTGAGTTAGATGAAAATACTTTTAATGTGTTTATAAACCTTTTAGATTTCTTGAATAATCAAATAATTTTTTCCTGTATAGATGACCATTTTAGTAGTAAAATAGAAGTCAAATATAAAGAATTCAAAAAGTTCCACGTGGAACAATTAAGATAGGAAATATGCCAAAAAAAGCAGAAGAAAAGACCTACGATTCCTCAAATATTCAAGTTCTAAAGGGCTTAGAAGCTGTCAAAAAAAGACCGGGGATGTATATTGGAGATACAGATGACGGCTCTGGACTCCATCATATGGTTTTTGAGGTTTTAGATAATTGTATTGATGAGGCTATGGCAGGACATTGTTCAGATATAAACGTAATAGTAAATAAAGATGGATCAGTAACAGTAAAGGATAATGGAAGAGGAATACCTGTAGATGTTCATAAAAAAGAAGGTATATCTGCTGCAGAACTAATTCTTACAACCCTTCATTCTGGTGGAAAATTTGATGACAATAGTTACAAAGTTTCGGGCGGCCTTCATGGTGTTGGTGTCTCTGTTGTAAATGCTCTTTCTGACAAGCTCATACTTAAGGTTTGCAGAGATGGCGGGGAGTATTTACAAGAATATGTTCAGGGAAAGCCAAAGGCCAAGTTAAGAAAAGTCAAAGCCTCTAAAGAAACTGGAACGGAAATAACATTCTATCCTTCGGATTCTATTTTTACTTCTATCAATTTTGAAATTGAAAGAATTCATAAAAGAATACAAGAGTTGTCATTTCTTAACGCTGGAGTTTCTATTAATGTAATTGATGATAGAACTGGCAAATCTAAGAAGTTTAAAAATACAGGTGGCCTTTCAAGTTATGTAACATATCTAAAAGGACGCAAACAACAAGTTTCAGAAATATTTGAATGTTCTGCAACTGAAAATGAAGTCGGGGTTGAAATAGCTCTTCAGTGGACAGATTCCTATTCTGAAAATGTATTGTGTTATACAAACAATATTCCTCAAAAAGATGGGGGAACTCATTTAGCAGGCTTTAGAGGAAGCCTAACAAGAGTATTAAAAGCTTTCATAAAAAAAGAAAATGCCAAAAAAACACCAACAGATCTTTTGGGAGAAGATGTTCGTGAAGGTATAACAGCCATTATTTCAGTTAAAGTTCCAGACCCTAAATTTTCATCGCAAACCAAAGAGAAATTAGTTTCATCAGAAGTTGAAAGTGTTGTAAGTACTGTTTTTAGTAAATACTTTAATGAGTATTTATTAGAAAACCCAAAAGATGCAATGGCAATCTATGGCAAAGTTGCCGAAGCAGCTCTTGCAAGAGAGGCTGCAAGAAAAGCTAGAGAGATGACAAGAAGAAAAGGAGTTCTAGAAATAGCAGGACTTCCCGGAAAGCTAGCAGACTGCCAAGAGAAAGACCCTGCTTTATCTGAAATATATATTGTTGAGGGTGATTCTGCTGGTGGCTCTGCAAAACAAGGCAGAAACAGGAAGAATCAAGCAATCCTTCCTCTTAAAGGTAAAATTATTAATGTTGAAAAAGCTAGAATTGACAAAGTACTTGGCTCTCAAGAAGTTGGCACTTTGATCAAGGCTCTTGGTTGTGGAATAGGCGAAGAGTTTGATATTGACAAGCTGAGATACCATAGAATTATTATCATGACTGATGCTGATGTTGATGGATCACACATAAGAACTCTACTTTTAACATTTTTCTATAGACAGATGTTTGAAATCGTAGATAGGGGACATATTTATATAGCTTTACCACCCTTATATAAAATTACTAAAGGCAAAGAGTTTGTTTATGCTTCAGATGAAGAGCAAAAAGAGTCAGCAATTAAAGATCTCTCAAAATCTGGCACTAGAGGCCTTGAGGTACAAAGATATAAAGGTTTGGGTGAAATGAATCCAGAGCAGCTTTGGACCACAACAATGGATCCAGAGCACAGAAGAATGATGAGAGTAGACATCAATGACGTTCAAGATGCCAATGAATCATTTGAAATCCTTATGGGTGATGAGGTTGAGCCAAGAAGAGAATTTATTGATGCAAATGCTTTATCGGTTACCGATTTAGACATTTAGTATATTTTTTTATATGTTTCTTTGGTCCATTTATAAGCTTCATTAGTAATTATCTTTGGGTTATTTCCTGATATAGGATTACCAATTATTAATATAACCTCACCAGAAGATTTAATAAATTTTTTATTTTTCCAATATTTTCCTGAGTTATGGCATATAGGCAGTATAGGAAATCCGCTTTTCACTGACAAAAGACCGCAACTAGCTGCATAGGGTTGCACACCTTTTTCAGGATTATTTCTAGTTCCCTCAGGAAAAAGTATTATTGAAAAACCACTTTCAAGCTTTAAAACACCTTTTTGTATGACTTTTTTTAAGCTGCTTATTTTGTTTAATCTGTTCAATGTTATTGGTTTCATACATCTTAAAGCCCAGCCAAAAAGCGGTATGTAAAGCAATTCTTTTTTAATTATACTTGTGGACGGTATAAATAATGTTTGTAAGAAAAAAGATTCCCATTGACCTTGGTGATTTGAAACAACAACACAAGGACTTTTTGGTATATTTTCAACTCCTTCCACCCTCCATCTAACTCCACAAAACATACGCAAGGTGCATAAAACTGTTTTTATCCATAAAGACCCTACATATTGAAGATTTTTAGTTGATATAAAAAAGTATAAAAATACTATTATTAGTGTTATTGGAACAAGACTTAAATAAAAAAAAGTATTAAAAAGAATGCTGCCAATTAAGGGCATTTATATTCCATTAATAATTTTTGTAAGATATTCTGGTAGTTTCTCAATTGATATTCTCTTTTGATCCATGGTGTCACGATCCCTAACAGTTGCTGTATTATCTTCTAGACTATCAAAGTCTATTGTTATACATAAAGGCGTTCCTATTTCATCATGCCTTCTATAGCCCTTTCCTATATTTCCAGTATTTTCTAATATAATTCTACCAAGGTTAAGTTTCTGTAGCCTTGACTTCAAATCAGAAGCGATTTTTACTAATTCATCATTATTTTTTTTCAAAGGTATTACAGCAGCCTTAACAGGAGAAAGATGTGGTTTAAGCTTTAAAACAGTTCTCTCTTTGCCCTCTCCTAAATTTTCTACATTGTAAGCTTCATTCATTATTGCAAGAACCCCTCTATCAACACCAGCAGAGGGCTCTATAACAAATGGGACAACCCATTCTTTTGTTTCAATATTCTGAATCGCAAGCCTGGTATTTGATGACTTATTTTCCATGACATTTGCAGATATATTCAGCTCGCTTTGATTCTTTGTATGTGAACCTAGGTCAAAATCTGTTCTGTTAGCAATTCCTTCAAGCTCCTCAAGTCCATGTGGAAATTTATACATCACATCTATAGTTCCTTTGGAGTAATGTGCTAGCTCTTCATCTGGAACTTCATATAGCTCGATGCTATCCATTGGTATGCCTTGCTCTTCCCACCAATCAAGCCTCTTCTGAACCCATTTTTTGTGCCACTCCTCATCTGAACCTGGCTCCACAAAAAACTCAAGCTCCATTTGCTCAAACTCTCTAACCCTAAATATAAAATTTCTTGGTGTAATTTCATTCCTAAAGGCTTTGCCAATTTGGGCTATACCAAAAGGCAATGATTTAGATGATGAGTCAACAACATTTTTAAAATTCGTAAATATTTGTTGAGCTGTTTCTGGTCTTAAATACGCAAATGAGGACCCGTCATCGATTGGCCCTACACTGGTTTTAAACATTAGATTAAAAGGCCTTGGCTCAGTAAGGTCAAGTGAACCGCATTCTGGACATTTGCCATCGTCTAATTGATCACCTCTTGACCTGGCATTACAAGACCGACAATCAACCATAGGATCTGAAAAAGTGTCTTCATGACCAGAATATTTGAGCACTGTTGGATTTGACAATATAGAAGCATCCAAGCCTTCTATATTGTCATTCTCATATATCATGGATTTCCACCAAGAGTGCTTCAAATTATTTTTTAACTCAACTCCTAAAGGCCCATAGTCATACATGCCCTGCATTCCGCCATATATCTCACCTGATTGGAAGATAAAGCCTCTTCTTTTACATAAAGATACAAGATCATCCATATTTTTTGCAGTCACAACAGTCTCCAACAATATAAAAGTGACAAATGTTTACTTTTATTTAATGTAATTAATTAATATTTAATTGCCAAAATCAATTAAGATTATATAACAAACATAGAATAAGTAATCACTATGAAGCTTTTATTTTACTTAATCACATTGATACCCATATCTTTAATTAGATTGGTCATTAATATATTCACCAGATTAAGTTTTCATTCATTTTCTGAAATCTACAAATTTACTCTGCGTAATATTGAAATATCTTTTCCTGATATGCTAGATAGTGAAAAAAAAATATTAGCCACACAAAGCTTTGAAGAAACAATACTTAGTGGATACGAAACATTACAATCGTGGTCGCGACCAATTCATTTATCAGGAAAAAAAATATTCAGAGTTGAAAACAATTTTTTATTTAGACAAGAAATTAATCATGATAATGGGTTGGCAATTATTGCCATACATAACAGAAGTGTTGACATGCTATTGAAATGGATCAATGCAACCACAACCACAACAACCTTGTATAAAAAAGTTAAAATTAAATTATTAGATAAATTTGTAAGGAAACAAAGAGAGCAAAACAATAATGAAGTTTATGAAACAAACATAAACGGTGTTCGTAAAATTTTTAAAGCCTTTAAAGACAATAAAGTCATTTGTTTAGCAGCAGACCAGGTGCCACAAAAAGGCATGGGTGAGTACATTAAATTCTTCAATAGAGAAGCATATACAACAACTCTAGCAGCATCGATGGTTTATAAAACTAAAAAACCAGCTATATATATGTGCATAAATTCATTTCAGGATAATTACTTAGGTATAACAATAAGACCATGTAAAGATAGCATTTATAGTGATAGTGAGCACAAACTATCTTTAAATCAAAGCATAGAAGAATTAATTAAAATAAACCCTAAAGATTATTCCTGGGAATATAAAAGATTCAAAAGACCACCATCAGGCATAGACCCATATAGCGATATTTAATCATCCCCTCCAGAATGCCGGAGTAAATAAAACAAGTAGAGTAAATATCTCCAATCTTCCAAGTATCATTGCAAAAGAAAGAATGCCTTTACCGGCAGGTGAAACTGTCTCATAGGTTTGTGAAACTTCTCCAAGACCAGGACCAAGATTATTTAAACATGCTCCTATGGCAGAAAAAGATGATTCAAAATCTAACCCAGTTACAACCAACCCTAACAACAAAATAATAAAAGATATTACATATATAGAAAAAAATCCCCAGACAGATGATGCAACATCATTTTCAACATTTTTAGTTCCGATTTTTAGAGATATTACAGCATTGGGATGTATCATTTTTTGCAAATTAATATATGCATAATTAATCATTATCATCACTCTCCAGGATTTAATTCCTCCACCAACCGATCCAGAGCAAGCCCCAATAAATGCACCAATTAGCAAAAGAAAACCAATTGATGGGTTCCATTGAGATGTGTCACCAATTGCAAAACCAGTAGTTGTAACTATAGATACAGTATGAAATAGCAGCTCTCTTATGCTTGCTTCACTATTTAATGTGAATAAGTTAACCATTACCGATATAGAGAAAATAACCAAGAGTATTGAAATAAAAAACTTTAATTCAGGGTCTTGTAAGTATTTGAAAGGCTTTTTCATATAAAAAGCAAAATAATGCAACGTAAAGCTAAGAGCAGAAAGCAACATAAATGTTATGCAAACAGCTTCTACAAGGCCATTATTAAAGTAACCAATGCTCTCATTGTGTGTTGAGAAGCCCCCAATCGAAACCGTGCTAAGACTATGCGAAATAGCATCAAACCATGACATTCCTGCAAAATAATAAAAAATTGCACATAAAACAGTTAATACTAAATATATTAACCACAATGCTTGAGCTGTTTCTTTTATTCTTGGTGTTAGCTTTTGATCATTCATTGCGCCTGGAATCTCTGTTTTATACAACTGCCCTCCACCAATTCCTAAAAGTGGCATTACCGCTATTGCAAGAACAATTAATCCCATACCCCCCATCCATTGAAGCAGTTGTCTGTAAAATAGAATAGATTCAGGAAGTGCACTTAAATTAGAGATCACTGTTGCTCCAGTCGTAGTAATGCCTGACATTGACTCAAAAAAAGCATCAATTAAAGGCATTCCAATCAAAATAAATGGCATAGAACCAGCAACAGAAAGCACGAGCCAAAAAAATGTAATTATTATAAAACCATCTTTTTGACTCAAATCATCTTCAGCATCTTTAGAAATAAACCAACCAACCAAACCAAGAGTAAAAATGCTTATAAAAGTAATAATAAATATATTTAAAGCTGAGTCTTCAAATATCAAAGACACTATCATTGGCAGCACAAAAGAAAGGCTAAAAAACATCACCAAGATACTAAATAGGTTTAATAAGGGCTTAAAGTTCATTTTTTATTTAAAAAGGACCTCTACTTCACCAACTTTGTTCTTGTCTGAGAGGAAAATAACTAAATGATCGTTTAAAGTAAGCTCAACTGTTGAGCTTGGCATAATTAACTCTCCATGCCTTATAATGGCCGCAATTGCAGATCCCTCAGGAAGAGGTATATCTTTAATTGGTTTACCAAATAGCGGTGATGTAAACTCATTTGCGTGAACAACGCCCTCAATGGCTTCAGCACCAGTATTTACTTTTAAAATAACATCTTGAGCTACATCGCTTTCTCTTAAATCTTGAAGAACAGACGAAACAGTAAGCCTATAGGGAGCTATATATATATCTATAAACCCAGGCACAAGTCCTAAATATGACGGATTATTAAGAATAATCATAGTTTTCTTAGCTCCCATCTTTTTTGCCAGCAGTGAAGACATGACATTTGTCTCATCATCATCAGTTAAAGCACAGAATATATCGATATTTGAAATATTTTCTCTTTTTAATAGGGTTTCATCTGTTGCAGAACCATTTAATACTATAGTTTTATCTAGCTCTTTTGATAAAGTCATACATCTTTCAGTATTTGAATCTATTAATTTTACGTTATAGGACTTCTCAAGGTGTTTTGCTAAAGAAAAACCCACTTTACCACCACCAACTATCATAATTCTTGAATATTGCTCTTCATGATCTCTAAATTCGTCAACTATAGACCCGATATCAGATTCTGAGGAAATAAAATATATTTCATCATTCTCTTTTATAACAGTATCGCCTGAGGGTATAAAAGGGTGGCCTTTTCTATAAATAGCTGCAATAAAAGCATCAACATCAGGCATATCATCTTTTATACCCTTAAGCTCTCTACCAACTAACTTTCCTTTCTTTTTGGCTTTAACAGATACAAGTTTAACTTTCCCGTTTGCAAAAGTTTCTATTTGCCCAGCTCCAGGATGATCTATTAATTCTTTTAAATATGATGTAATTTCATCTTCTGGACTAATAGGTATATCAATTACCCCATCTCCAAAAATACCTAATTGTTCAAAATAAGAATTATCTTTAAAACGACAAATAGTCTTTTTAACATTAAAAACCTTTTTGGCTATCTGGCAAGCAACAATGTTTACCTCATCATTTGATGTAACAGCGATAATTATTGTTTCCTCATCAAGGCCTGATTTTTTTAGAGTGCTAAGTTGTGAAGCATGTCCCTCAACAGTCATAATATCAAGCTTATCTTCTAGGTCAGATAACTTGTTTTTATTTTCATCAACTATGCATACCTCATAGTTGCTATTTGATAAATTTCTAGCTAGGCTACCACCGATTCTTCCGGCACCCAAAATTACTATTTTCATAAATGATAAATTAAACCTCTTTTGGCCTAATTAAAAGACCTCTATTGAAATTAAATTATTCATTAAAGAAATCTTTATAGGAATTAAATGCATCAGAAGCGCTTATGATATTCTTATTTGGAAACTGTAAGTAAGTAATCACTATTACCTTATTACTTGTTTTTATATATAAACCATCTTTCAATAAAAGAATTTCTTTTCCAAGCAAATTAATATTATTATCATCTATTAAGTACATATCTTTGATTTTTATCAAAGTATTTTTGTGTATAAAAGATACTCCGGGCCATTCATAATAGGCTTTAAACTTGCTATATATCTGGTTCGCCGTTTCGGTAAAACTAACTAAAGAATCTGATTTCTGTATTTTACTGCAATATGATGCCAGCTTATTATCTTGTTTTATCAGATTGTGCTTATGATTTTTGAGTCCATGTAATATGTCTAAGATTTTAGATATAGACAGATCACACAAATCATTTTCAAGGGTTATTTTATTATGATTATTTTTTATATCAATTACATATTGTTCTATACAGTCTCCATCATCTAAACCTTCAGACATTTTCATAAAAGTTATGCCCGACCTTGTGTCATTATTTAATAAGCTACTTTGAATTGGCGAAGCACCTCTGTATTTTGGCAATAACGAATAATGAATATTAACTGGCATTATATTTGGAAAATCTAAAAGCCATTTTGGAAGTATTTTTCCGTAAGCCGCAACAATAATGTAATCAACATTTAAATGCTCAATAGACTTTCTTAGTTCTTCACAATTAAGAGAGTCAGGCTTAAATATATTTAGTTTTTGTTTTAATGCTTCAATGCAAACAGGAGACTGTTCTATTTTGTTACCTCTTTTTTGGGCTTTATCGGGCTTTGTAATAACACCAACAACTTTAAGAGAGGTTTCATTGCATAGGGCTCTTAATATCTTTGCAGACGGTTTTGGAGTTCCAGCAAACAAAATGTTCATAAAATCGTTTATTTTCTTTTAAAATCTTTTAAAATCTGTTATAAATACTATTTTGAAAGTTTTTTCTTAATTCTATCTCTTTTTATGGGACTTATATAATCAACCATAAGCTTACCTTCCAAATGATCCATTTCGTGTTGTATGCATATTGTAAGAAGTCCTTCTGGTTGGTCTTTATGTATTTTTCCATCTAAGTCTTGCCATGTAAGGTTAATCTTGTCAGGTCTTATTATTTCTTCACTAAACCCTGGAATTGATAGACAACCCTCTTCAAATGATGCCAGTGATTCATTGTCAATTATTTCATATTCAGGATTTATAAATATACGTGGCTCATTTCTATCTTCGCTGAGATCCATAACTATAAGTCTAATATGCATATCTACTTGTGAAGCAGCCAGCCCAATACCATTACCCTCATACATCGTATAAAGCATGTCTTCTGATAGCTTTTTTAGACTTTTGTCGAATTTAATTACTTTTTTGGCAACTGTCCTAAGCCTTGGATCAGGAAATTTTAAAATTTTTAGTTTTTCTGCCATAAAATTACTATTTTTTTATAGGTTCCAGCATTATAATCGACTTGTATACTTAACAACTACAAATTTTAAATATTATGATAAATTCAACAACAGATGTAGCAATAATAATGGGTTCAGACTCTGATTTACCTATAGTAGAGGCAATTTTCCCTATTTTAGAGTCTTTTGGCGTAAGTTTTACAAAAAATGTAATGTCAGCTCATAGAACGCCTCATGAGGTGATGGAGCTTATTAAAGCCTCAGAAAACAATGGATGTAAGGTCTTTATAGCTGCTGCTGGGATGGCGGCACATCTAGCAGGAGCTGTTGCAGCTCACTCCACGAGACCTGTTATAGGCATTCCAATTGAGTCTGGTGGAATGGGCGGAATAGATTCATTGCTTTCTACAGCCATGATGCCTCCTGGAGTTCCGGTAGCTACTGTTGCAGTAGGTAAAGCAGGTGCCAAGAATAGCGCAATTTTAGCTGTTCAAATCTTAGCAACATCTAACTCTGAGCTTTCGCAAAAACTTCATGATTATAAAAACAATATGAAGGAAGAGGTTCTTAAAAAGGATAAGGCCCTTAACTCTTAATTAATTGCATAATAATTCTTTAGATGTTTTGTCTTCAGCCTCATGGTTGGCTGAGGGCAAAATACTTCTTCACCCAACAGAAGGTGTATGGGGAATTGGTTGCGATGCGTTAAATGAAAAAAGTTTTTTAAGAGTATATGAGCTAAAAAAAAGACCAAGAAACAAAAGCTTTATAGTGTTAATAAAATCATTAGAAAGTGTTAAAAAATATATCAAAAACCTAGATGTACAGGATATAAATTTTATCAATTCTGTATGGCCTGGTCCTACAACCTTGTTAGTAGAATATAATGAAAAACTTCCTCAACATTTAAAAAACGATAGCGGCAAGATCGCTTTGAGAGTAAGTAATCACTATCCTATAATTAGCTTACTTGATAACTTTGATAGTCTTCTTATATCCACTTCAGCAAATATTTCTGGAGAAAATAACTTTAACAACATCGATGACATAATTAAGATTTTTAATCAAAAAGATGTTGCTCATTATAATGATAAACTAGGCAATAATATAAAACCCACATCAATTATAGATTTGACCACCAAAGCTATTATCAGAGAATAAAATGATAAATGAATTAGAGAAGATATTTAGGCAATCTCATTTAGATATTGTTGAGTCTTTTAAAAATCTAGAAAGTTCTAATAAAGCTAAACTTGTTCTAGATAAATGGAAAAGACCTGAGGGTGGAGGTGGCACAACTTTTACAATTCATGGAGGTAATTTTTTCGATAATTGTGCTGTAAATTTCTCTTCAATTAAAGGGAAGAGATTGCCAAAAGCAGCCTTAGGAAATTCACTGATTAAATCTTCAAATAATGGATATCAAGCCATGGGTGTTTCTGTTATTTCACATCCTAAAAATCCATACGCCCCATCAAGCCATATGAACATAAGATTATTTTGTATATTAGAAAAAAATGGTGATGTTAAAGAGTGGTGGGCAGGTGGAGGTTACGACCTTACTCCCTTTTTTCCATACAAAGAAGACTGTTTGCAATGGCACAATGATGCAAAAGATCTTTTAGATACATATAACAAAAATTTTTACAAAAAATTTGCAAAAAATTGTAATGAGTATTTTTATATACCCCACAGAAAGGAAAGAAGAGGTATTGGCGGCATTTTTTTTGACAACCTCTCTAAATTAAGCCTTGATAAGACTCTTTTTATGCTCTCGGATGTGGCCAATCAATACAAAAACTCATATAACGCAATTGTTAGGAAAAGAAAAAATACTAAATACACCAAAGCTCAGAAAGAGTTTCAACTTTTTAGAAGAGGAAGGTATGCAGAATTTAATTTAACTTATGACAGGGGAACGGCTTTTGGTCTTCAATCGAATGGAAGGATCGAGTCGATACTCGCATCCCTACCAAGTGATGTAAAGTGGTCTTATAAAAAAGATAAAGAGTATATAAAAATGGAAAAACGCCTACTTAACTATATTAACAAGGATTGGAATGTCTAAGAAAATTAGACTTGGTGTTTTAGGTAATCCTATTGAACATTCTTTATCGCCATTTATACATTCTCGCTTTGCAAGACAGCACAACATAAATATAGATTATCAAGCTTATAAAGTAGAAGAGGATAAATTTGAGAGCTTTATTGCTGAGTTTTTTTCTGACAAGACATCTAAAGGTTTAAATGTAACCCTGCCTCTTAAAAGTCTAGCAGCAAAAATTAAAGGAGAAATCTCAGAAGAAGCAAAGTTCATTAATGCTGTAAACACTGTCACTAAAAATAATAGAATTTTTATACTTGAATCCACAGACGGAATGGGTTTCATGGCAGATTTAAAATACAAAGGAATAGATGTTTATGGAAAAAGTATTTTAATTATTGGAGCTGGTGCTGCTGTTGAGAGCATATTGTTTAGATTGGTGCAAAGCAAACCATCAGAAATCACTATTCTTAATAGAACTCCAGAAAAAGCACGAAGGTTATGCACGAACTACCCCAATCATCGTTTTCAATATTCGCATAATGAGGAGGCGCAATATGACATTATTATAAATGGAAGTTCTGCAGGGCTAACCGGTTCTTTTAATCCTCCAAAAGAGATCAAAACCTCAAATGAAACAATTTTTTATGATTTAAATTATTCGCTTGGCAAAACACCCTTTTGCGAGTGGGCATCAGAGTCTTCAAAGAATGTTTATGATGGAACTGGAATGTTGGTCAATCAAGCAGCTCAATCTTTTAAACTTTGGTTTGGCGTAAATTCAGAAACAGATAAAGTATCAGAAGACCTTAAGAGCATGTCAGAATGAAAATGGTTCAGTTTATTGCCGGAGCAACATGCCCATCATGTAGTGCTAAAGATACTATAGCCATCAACGCTGAAAACAATTTAATTTATTGTGTTAAGTGTGAATTTACAGAGGAAAGACCTAAGGAAATCAACAACAAAAAACAATCAATTAATGTAATTAATATTCAAGATTATAAAAATCCTAAAAGCTAGTAAAAAACACTTCAAAAAGATATCATATGCACCGAAATTTACAGTCTATATTTTGTTTTAATTATAGATATAACTTATAATTGTATATAAATAAGTTTTATTTTTGTTAGCACACTCAAAGGATAAAGAAATGTCTTTTAAATATTTACAAAATTTGCAGATTAAAATTATGTCTGCGCTTCTAATTTTTTCAGCTCCCATGAAGGCAGATTGGTTCGCTCTCAATATGACAAGAGGTGTAACTGATATTAGTAATGAAGTTTTTGAACTGCACATGCTTATTTTTTGGATATGCGTAGCAATTGGCGTTGTGGTTTTTGGTGTTATGTTTTATTCGATGTATGCACATACAAAGAAGAAGAATCCAGTTGCAGCTTCTTTTCATGAAAATCATAAAGTTGAAATTGCATGGACAATAATTCCATTTTTAATATTAATAGCTATGGCAATTCCAGCATCTAAAACACTGGTAAAAATATATGATGATGAGGCTGGAGATCTAAATATTCAGGTAACGGGTTATCAGTGGAAATGGCAATATAATTATTTAGAAGATGATGTAAGCTTTTTCTCCAATCTATCAACTGATATGGATGAAATCAACAATCTTGTTCCCAAGGGCGAAAATTATTTACAAGAAGTTGATGAAATGGTGGTAATACCTGTGGGTAAAAAAGTAAGATTTTTAATAACAGCTAATGATGTTATCCATTCTTGGTGGATGCCTGCTTTTGCTATTAAGCAAGATGCCATACCGGGTTTTGTAAATACAGCTTGGACCAAAGTAGATAAGCCGGGTATTTATAGAGGCAAATGTACTGAGCTATGTGGTAAAAATCATGGTTTTATGCCTATCGTAGTAAAGGTAGTTGAGCAAAACGAATATGATGAATGGGTTTCCGGAAAGAAAGAAGCAGCTATGAAGATGGCCGAGCTAACAACTAAAGATTGGACAGCAGAAGAATTAGTTGCAAGAGGTGAAAGTGTTTATGCAGTTAATTGTGTAGCATGCCATCAAACAAATGGTCAGGGTATTCCTGGGATATTTCCAGCCCTTGCTGGTAGCGACGTAGTTTTAAATAATAAAGAAAGAAATATAGAAATTCTTATGGAAGGTGTTCAAGGAGCCGCAATGAATTCATTTAGTTATCTTTCAGAAGTAGAGCTGGCAGCCGTCATAACATATACACGTCAATCATGGGGCAATAAAGAAAATGGTGACGGTGAAATCGTTGTTCCAAAAGATATTGTAGATTACAAAAAACCAAAGATTTAATATTAAAGAGAGAAAGAAAATATGAGCGCAGTAATAGAAAATCATCATGACGACCATCATCATGGGCCTGCTAAGGGTTTAACTAGATGGCTTTACACAACAAACCATAAAGATATAGGAACTTTATATCTTTGGTTTAGTTTTGCAATGTTCCTAATAGGAGGAGCAATGGCAATGGTAATTAGAGCTGAATTATTTCAGCCAGGCATGCAGATAGTAGAACCAGAATTCTATAATCAAATGATTACACTGCATGGCCTAATAATGATTTTTGGTGGAGTTATGCCTGCTTTTGTTGGTTTAGCAAACTGGTTAGTTCCAATGATGATAGGAGCGCCAGATATGGCTCTGCCTAGAATGAACAATTTAAGTTTTTGGATACTACCATTTGCTTTTTTTATTCTTTTATCTTCTTTATTTATGGAAGGTGGGGCACCTAATTTTGGTTGGACATTTTATGCACCACTGTCCACAACCTATGCGCCGCCCAGTGTAACATTTTTTATATTCTCAGTTCACATAATGGGAGCCTCATCAATTATGGGAGCAATTAATGTTGTTGTAACAATCATGAATATGCGAGCCCCTGGCGTGACTTTGATGAAAATGCCACTTTTTGTATGGTCTTGGTTAATAACAGCATATTTGTTAATTGCTGTTATGCCAGTTCTCGCAGGAGCTGTAACTATGATGCTTATGGATATTCATTTTGGAACCAGTTTCTTTAATGCAGCGGGTGGCGGTGATCCTGTTTTATTTCAGCATATTTTTTGGTTCTTTGGCCATCCAGAAGTATACATAATGATCCTGCCAGCGTTTGGAATCGTTTCTCATATAATAGAGACCTTCTCAAGAAAGCAGCTTTTTGGCTACTCTTCTATGGTTTGGGCAATGCTTTCGATTGCCATTCTATCTTTTGTAGTATGGGCACATCATATGTTTACAGTTGGTTTACCTCTTGCTGCTGAGTTATTTTTTATGTGGGCTACGATGTTAATCGCGGTGCCTACCGGTGTTAAAGTCTTTAATTGGATCGCTACAATGTTTAAAGGTTCAATAACTTTTGAAACACCAATGTTATTTGCTATAGCATTTGTTGTTTTATTTACCATGGGCGGGTTCTCTGGATTAATGCTTGCAATTACGCCAGCAGACTTTCAATATCATGATACGTATTTTGTTGTTGCCCATTTTCATTACGTATTAGTACCTGGAGCTATTTTTTCAATTATGGCTGCTGTGTACTACTGGATTCCAAAATGGTGTGGAAATATGTATGACGAAAGGTTAGGAAAACTTCATTTCTGGCTTTCGTTTATTGGAGTTAATGTAACTTTCTTTCCTCAACATTTTATTGGCTTAGCTGGCATGCCAAGAAGGTATCCAGATTACGCTCTTCAGTTCGCTGATTGGAATATGGTATCTACAGTTGGAGCCTTTTTATTTGGAGTGTCTCAAATACTATTCCTATTTATTGTTGTCAAAACAGTAATGGGTGGTAAAAAAGCAACAGATCAAGTTTGGGAAGGTGCCAGAGGATTAGAGTGGACGGTAGCATCGCCGGCTCCTTATCAT
Organism: gamma proteobacterium SCGC AAA168-P09; assembly: GCA_000385055.1. Classification (GTDB taxonomy): domain Bacteria; phylum Pseudomonadota; class Gammaproteobacteria; order Magnimaribacterales; family D2472; genus SCGC-AAA076-P13. The sequence goes on along the minus strand of ARRL01000001.1, from coordinate 21,943 downwards.
ACATTTACAACCCCTCCAAAGGTTGATTAATGAATTCTGAGGCTAAAAAAACCTTAAGGCGACTCGTAATTGCAGTGCCATTAATGTTTGCTTTTGGGTTTGCGCTTGTGCCTTTATATGATGTTTTTTGTGAGGTAACTGGAATTAATGGAAAAGTATTTCAATCAGAAAATGCTGACAAGCTTGTAATAGAAGAAGGCAGACCTCTTGGCTTACAGTTTATTTCAACAAACAACGAGAACATGCCATGGACTTTTGAGCCCTCTGAAAAAGTTATGACAATTTCAACAGGTAAATATTACACCGCAACTTTTTATGTAAAGAACACTACAGATAAAAAAATGACAGCTCAGGCTGTTCCGAGCGTAGCTCCATCAAATGCAGCGGCTCACTTAAAAAAGTTAGAATGTTTTTGCTTTGAACAACAAGAATTAGCCCCAGGCGAAGAGGCGCTATTGCCTGTAAAACTTTTAGTATCAAACGAGCTACCTGAAGCTATTGAAAACATTATTCTTTCTTATACAATTTTTGATATTACTGAATATGATGATGAGGCTCTTGCCCATCATGATCATAAAGACCATCATGAAATGGAGCATTAAAAGATGAGTACACAAAACTATTACGTACCAGACCAAAGTAGATTCCCAATTTTTATGGCTTTCTCTTTGTTTTTATTAGTAATGGGAGCTAGCAGCACCATCAATAGCCTCGGCGATGCAGATAGCAATTCTGTTTATATTTTATATGCTGGTTTTGCCTCTTTATTTACAACTTTATTTTTTTGGTTCAGACAAGTCATAAAGGAACATTTATCAGGTCTTGACAGTAATCAATTAAAAACATCTTACGTTTATGGAATGGCTTGGTTTATCTTCTCTGAAGTTATGTTCTTTGCTGCTTTTTTTGGTGCTTTATTCTATGTAAGAAATTTTGCAGTGCCTTGGCTTGGTGGAGAGGGTGAAAATGGTGTTGGAGTTGCTGCTCTTGATTTGTGGGATGGTTTTGAATCCGCATGGCCTCTTATCACAACTCCTGATAAAGGAGCTGAATATGTGCTTGCTGAAAAAAGCATGGCATGGCCAGGCTGGGGACATGCTTTAGAATGGCTTCCTTTATGGAACACTATAGTTTTATTAAGTTCAAGCGTTACAGTTCATTTTGCACACGTTGGTTTAAAAAATGGCAATAGAAAGAAATTTAATAGGTTTCTTGGTATTACTGTAGGCCTCGCTTTAATCTTTGTAGGATTGCAGGCTGCTGAGTATTACGAAGCATACGCGCATTATGGCTTAACACTTAATTCAGGTATTTACGGCTCAACATTCTTTATGTTAACTGGTTTCCATGGTTTTCACGTAATGATGGGTGGAATTATGCTGGCAGTAATGTTAGCCAGATCAGTTTTTGCAGGTCACTTTGAAGATCATGACCATTTTGGGTTTGAAGCTGCCTCATGGTATTGGCACTTTGTTGATGTGGTTTGGGTAATGTTGTTCTTGTTCGTATATATACTGTAACTAAGAACCTTCCCAGGGGACACTATTTCCTAGCTCACCAGTGATTAAGCCAATGGTTACAAGTATTACAAGTATGACAGCAAGGGTAACTCTAAAACCAAGACTATAAACTGTTCTCTTACTATCAGTTTTACCTTGATCAACTATTAGAAAGTAAAGACCGCTAGCAAGTGATACCATTATTAAGAATACATCGATATAGATTAGAGTTTTTATCATTAAGTTATTTTAAAGCAAATACAAATTTTAGATATGAAATCACAGAAATTTAACCCAGGAAAGAGCATTACAACCTTTTTCATTATTTTTGCATCTGTATTTTTTGCTTTAGGCCTATGGCAGATTGAAAGAGGGCAAGCAAAAGCAAATATTATTTCAGAGTTTGAAAATAATTTAAAGAAAGACGCATCCGCTTTTTCTGAAGATTCAAAAAAATGGGATAAAGTTTTTATAAATGGTACTTGGGATAACTCAAGGCAAATATTAGTTGATAATGTTATTAACAGGGGCGTTGCTGGATATAAAGTTCTGACCCCTCTCAAGATAGATAATTCAGATATTTTTATTTTGGTTGATAGGGGCTGGATATCAAGAGAAGCATCTCGACAGACCCTTCCGAATATTGAAATAAATAATATTAAAGAAAAAGTTCTTGGAACGCTTGAAGACCCAGAGCTGGGTTTTGTGTTATCAGATATTTTAGTGTCAGATGATTGGCCGAAAGTATCCCAAACTAAAAGCCTCAAAATTATTAGTAAAGAATATAATTATTCTTTAGCATCATTTATTCTGGTAGCTGATCCAATACTAAAGAATAGTCTTGAATATCTAAAGATTATTCCTACAAATATGATGCCAGCAAAACATTATGGATATTCAGCACAATGGTTCACAATGTTTCTTGTTTTATGTTTTATGTTTATCTGGTTGGGGTATAGAAAAAATGAAAAATAAAGTTTTTTTAGCAATATTATTATTAACACCTATATTGGTTGTGACTTTCTCTTCTCTTTATTTCTCTTTGGGCTTCTCACCTGAGGGAACAAAGAATAATGGCATATTTTTTAAAAGCTATTTTAATTTTGATCAATTCAATACTTCAGAAGATAACAAATTAATAGACTTTGAAGATGGTAAATGGGTCATGGGAGTATACATAACCGATCCAGTCAAGGCAGACAAATCTTTATATCTCATGAGACAATTAAATGTAGCTTTAAATAGAGACATATTTAGAGCCAAGAGAGTGGCATTCTTTTCAAATCAGCTTATTAAAAATGATATAGATAATCTTATAGCTGAATACCCAAGAACAGAGTTAGTAAATGATAAAAATGGAGTTCTTATCAATGTGCTTCAAAAAAATTCTTCAATAGATATGTTTCAAGAAAATCCTATATTTATAATTGATCCGTATGGAAGGGCGGTGATGTATTTTGATCCTGGAACCGACCCTAAAAAAATATTAAAAGATCTGAAGGTGTTAATTTAATGAATGATATAAAAAATTTATCTTTTTTTGGAATATGTTTAGCATTTATAGTTATAGCCCTTGGCGCATGGACAAGGCTTGTTGATGCTGGTTTGGGTTGTCCTGATTGGCCAGGCTGTTATGGTTTTATTGTTTTCCCAACCAATGAAGCAGAGATTGCTTTAGCTGAGAGCAGGTTTCCTATGTTCCCATATGATATTAATAAAGCAATTCCAGAGGTTGTTCATAGGTACTTTGCAGCTGCATTAGGCTTTTTGGCAATAGTTTTAGTATATTTTTCATTTAAGCAAAGTGAAAATAAAAATATTAGAGCCTGGACAATTGGACTTCTTATATTTATATGCTGCCAAGGACTTTTTGGCTATCTAACAGTTAGCTTAAAGCTTTTACCAATTATAGTTACAGGTCATTTGTTTGGGGGCTTTACCACTCTTACTCTTTTCTTTTTAATTTTCTTAAAAGCTGGCAATTTTCAAATCTTAAACAAGATGACCATACCAAATTTAAAAACAATAGCAGGAGTAGCTTTGTTTGTTTTAATTATTCAAATTTTTCTGGGTGTATGGACCAGTACAAATTATGCATCTCTGGCATGTGCTGATTTTCCTACATGCCAAGGAAGCTATCTCCCAGACATGGACTTTAAAAATGGTTTCAACTTAAATCAAGAGGTAGGACCAAATTATTTATACGGTCTCTTAGACAATCCATCAAGAGTTGCAGTTCACTACTCTCATAGAGTGTCTGCATTAATTGTGACATTAGTTTTTTTAATTCTTATGTCTAAGCTATGGTTTTCAAATGCAGCACCTCTAGCATCTTCGCTTGGGATTTTACTTCTAACACAAATCAGTCTTGGAATTATTAATGTCGTCTATGTCTTACCTCTTTATGTAGCAATAGCTCATAACTTAGTGGCAGCACTCCTACTCCTCACAGTATTCTTAATTAACTACTTAGCTTGGAAAAAATGAAACTTCTAAGGAGCTACTATCTGCTGTGTAAACCAAATGTAGTTTATATGATGTTGATATGTGCTCTTGTTGGTATGCTTTTAGCTGAAGATTCTGTGAGCTCGATTTCAACCATTATAGTTGCTTTGCTTGGTATCGCCTTATGTTCTGGATCAGCCGCTGCCATAAATCAAGTTATTGACAGAAATGCCGACGCTGCAATGACTAGAACCGATCAAAGGCCTTTGCCACAGGGTGAGTTAAGTGCTTTTCATGCCTCTTCTTTTGCATTTGTTATTGGGGTTTTTGGGGCTTTAATTTTATATTTTTATATAAATACTTTAACAATGGTTTTAACTTTAGCTTCTTTAATTGGGTATGCATTTGTTTATACGGTCTATTTAAAAAGAGCCACACCCCAGAATATTGTAATTGGGGGTTTGGCTGGAGCGGCCCCACCTCTTTTGGGCTGGGCTGCAATTTCAAACACAGTTGATCCATATGCGCTCTTGCTAGTATTAATTATCTTTGTCTGGACCCCTCCACATTTTTGGGCTTTAGCAATTTACAGAAAAGATGAATATGCAAAAGAGTCAATTCCAATGCTTCCAGTAACACATGGAGTAGCTTTCACCAAGCTACAAATTGTTTTGTATACCATCATTCTTTTTATAGTTAGTGTTCTACCTTATATAGTTTTGATGTCTGGCATTGTTTACTTAATTTCAGCAATAATATTAAGCTCTATATTTATGTATTACTCTATAAAATTATACTTAAGTGACGATGACGCTATTGCAATGAAGACTTTTAACTTTTCAATCTATTATATTTTCTTAATCTTTATAGCATTGCTATTAGATCATTACTTAATTTAATGAAAGCAGTAAGTAAAAATTTAATCATAATCATTATTTTTATGATCACAATCTTAGGCTTGTTTATAAACAAATTAACTACGCCAAGAACACTATCCAATGATGAATTGCTTATAAATGGCTTATTTTTATTCCAGAAACCTAAGGAAATCTCAGATTTTGAATTTTTCTCTGCTCAGGGGAAAAGTTTTACTAAGTCGGATTTAATAGGAAAATGGACGCTTATGTATTTTGGTTTTACTAAATGTCCCGATGAGTGCCCAACAACAATGTATCAACTTTCAAAACTTATAAAAGTTTTAAGAGATAAAGACTATAAATTAGATAATAAGCAATGGGTTCTTGTATCAATCGATCCCGAAAGAGATACTCCCGAGATAATAGATAATTATGCAAAAGGTTTTGATGAAGAGTTTCTGGGCGTAAGCAATGCTAGGCCCATGCTTTTAAGTCTAGCAACTCAGCTTTCTGTAAATAATGTAATGCCTAGTCATTCTAACAATATGGACCATTCCCATCTGGATAATCATGTAAATAATATTATTTTATTAAACCCAGATGGAGAATTTGCTGGAATCTTTAGGCCACCCTTTGATATTTCGAGGCTATCTTTAACTTATCAATCTGTTACAAATTAACTATTTACGTTATAGCTCACAGCTTAAAAATTGATTACAACTTTACCTTTTGCTTTTCTATCTTTTAAATGAGCAATTGCCTCTGCAGAAGTCTCTAGAGTAAATTTATCTGAAGGTGTAGGATTAATTTTGCCAGCCTTATGCATTTCAAATAATTCATCAAAATTCTTTTGATTTTCTTCAGGGAAAAGTCCAATCCAAGCTCCCCAAAAAACTCCAACAATTTGACAGCCCTTGAGTAATGTTAAATTTAAGGGCATTTTAGGAATTTGGTCTGCGCCTGCAGCAAATCCAATAACGAGGTATCTTCCATCCCATGCTATAGATCTTAAACACGGCTCTGCATAAGTGCCACCAACTGGATCATAGATCACATTAGGCCCCATACCACCTGTAAGCTCTTTAATTGTATTTGATAATTCTTTCTGTTGATCTCTATCTAAATTTCCGGATGGATATACAAATCCTTCGTCTGCACCATTTTCAATACACATATCAATTTTTTCTTGAGTAGAAGCAGCAGCTATTACTTTCGCACCCATCGCCTTGCCCAGCTGAACAGTTGCAAGTCCAACTCCTCCAGATGCACCCAAAACCAATAAGGTCTCTCCTGGTTGAATGTTAGCTCTTTGTTTTAAGGCATAAATTGACGTTCCATAAGTCACTGATAAGGCCGCAGCAATTTCAAAATCCATTTCTTCTGGAATAAGCCTAATCGAAGACTGATGTGCTAATATTTTCTCAGAAATTCCACCAACGCCAGTTGCAGCAAACACCTTATCTCCAACTTTAAAACTCTGTACTCCCTCTCCAATTTCTATAATAACTCCAGCTGATTCTCCTCCTGGTGTAAAAGGAAGGGGTGGCTGAAATTGGTATAGTCCCTGGATCATCAGAACATCTGGGAAATTAACACTAGCCGACCTTACTTCAATAATTATATGCTCTGCGGCAATTATTGGATCTGGAACCTCAGAAACCACAAGTTTTTCTGGTCCACCTAGCTCAATACATTGTAATGCTTTCATTTTTTATCCCTATTTATATTTTTGCGTTGTAAGAATTTATAAATTCTTCGAAACTTATTTCAGTTTCTCTATTCATTCTATCAAACTCTTTTAAAGAATCACTAGCCTCTTTTTCGCACAAATCTAAGTCAATATTAGGAAGAGAATTTAATTCCATTGAGTTATTTTTTGCGAGCTCTAGGCCAGCCTCATGAAATGACTTGTCCTGATTAAAAATATTTTTTTTAATTTTAAGAGAATCAATTGCTTCTGAATAACGCATATCAGCCATCGCATCTGCTAGCAAAATTAAATCATTAATCAAATTATCTCTAGCTTCATTAATGGGTACTTCAGAATTTTTATAGCTAATCTTTGATGAACCTTCCCTACCAAACTTAATGGTTGTTATGTCGTTTTTTTCAATAAGTAATTTTTCATTATCAGACATGTCAGGACTTTCATTCACGAGGCAATAAATTAATAGCAAGTCTAGGACTCTTATTTGATCTTTTGTAATCCCCACAAGACTATCTGGATTTAAATCAATTCCTCGAACTTCAACATATTGAATACCTTGCTCTTTTAAAAGTTGATATGGTCTTTGGTCGCTTTTGCCTGCGCGTTTTGGCCGAATACAGTCATAAAGCTCATTTTCAATTTGAAGTATCCCATCAGATATTTGCTGATACTCGCCATTATTATCAATCAAACCAAGCTCTTGAAATTCAGAATGAGGTTTTACAATACCCATTTTTAGCTCATCTAAAAAGGAGCTTAAATCATTGTATTTAAAATCTAGATTTTTTTGAGCTTTGCTTTGATACCCAATATCACTCATTCTTAATGATGTAGCATTCTTTTTGAATAGATCTGTTGTATTTAATTCATCTAAATCATTTTGTCTTGCAGAAACAAAAGTTTTATCTACTACCGCAGAGTTGCCAAACTCAAGCAAAATAAACCAGAAAAGTCTTTTAAAGTTTCTTATTAAGCCAAGGTAAGCCTTATCTTTATCTTCTTGCATAGATGTGCCTAAAAGATTTTTTAAAGACTCATCAGATAATGAGAAATTGTAATGAATGCCTGAAACACATTGCATCGTTTTGCCATATCTTATTGCAAGACCCTTTCTATAAATATGCTTTAATTGGCCTATATTAGTTTTGCCATAGGTTGCAATATTTATATCAGACTCATGTTTTATTTTAGGAGGCATTGAGTATGGCCATAGAGTTTCGCCATTCTCTAAATTTTTATTTATAAATACATGAAGAGATTCAAGCTTTTCATGAAGTAAATCTAGATTGGTATAAACAGGAGTAACAATTTCAATTAAGGCTTCAGCAAAGTCAGTTGTTATAGATGGGTTTGTAAAAGATGATCCAAGGCCCTCTGGATGCTTTTGCTCAGAAATAAATCCATTTTTATTAACCCTAAGAGATTCCTTTTCAATCCCTCTTTCAATAACAAGTTTAGTAAAGAATGATTGTTGTTTAAGATTATTTATTCGGTTGTGGAAGTCCACAGGTGTCTCTAAAATTTGGGCCCTGCAGAGATAATATCATGACCAACGTCAAATTTTTTAAAGTTATCTTGGAATTTTTTAACTAGCTCAATTAAATACATTTGATAGTCTTCATGGCTTTGCCATGTTTCCTCTGGGTTTAATAAAATAGGGTCTACCCCTTCAATATTTTTAGGCACATTAAGATTTAATCCGGGTATATGTTGCGTCTCAACATTATCTAACTCACCATTTTGAATTGCATTTACTATCCTTCTAGTTGTTGGTATTGAAAATCTTGAGCCTGTTCCATATGGGCCTCCAGTCCAGCCAGTATTTACAAGAAAAACTTTAGAGTTATATGACTCAACTCTTTTCATTAACAGGTCTGCATAAACACCAGCAGGCCTAGGAAAGAAAGGCGCACCAAAACATGTTGAAAAAGTTGATTCAATAGATGAGCTAGACCCCATCTCAGTTGACCCGACCTTTGCAGTGTAACCACTAAGGAAATGATATGCAGCTGCTTCTTTAGAAAGAATGGATACAGGCGGTATTAGTCCAGTAAGATCGCAAGTAAGAAATATAACTGTCTCAGGTTCTCCAGCAGCATTTTCTTTTATTGCATCATCTATATGTGATCTTGGATAGCAGCAACGACCATTTTCAGATAGGGTTGTGTTGTAGTAGTCTGGATTATTAGCATCATCTAAATATACATTCTCAATAACACTGCCGTGCCTAATTGCCTTAAAAATTACTGGCTCATTTGTTTCTGAAAGGTCTATTGTTTTTGCATAACAGCCGCCCTCAAAATTAAAAACAGATCCTTCGCCCCAGCCATGCTCGTCATCACCGATTAATGAGCAGCTTGGATCAGCAGAGAGAGTAGTTTTGCCAGTACCAGATAAGCCAAAAAATAATGCTACTTTTCCATCTGAATTAACATTTGCTGAGCAATGCATTGGTAAAACATCTTTTTCAGGTAATAAAAAGTTTTGTGCAGAAAACATAGATTTTTTTAATTCGCCAGCATATTTCATGCCTGCCAAAAGCACCTTTCTTTTAGCAAAATTAATAATTACACAGCCCTCTGAATTTGTTCCATCAACCTCAGGAATACATTCATAATTAGAAGCACTTAATATTTCCCATTCTTGCTTATTAGAAGGGTTGTATTGATCAGGCACAACAAAGATTAATCTTGCAAATAACCCATGCCAGGCAGTTTCAGTAGTAACTTTTATAGGAAGGTAGTGATCTTCATGTGATCCAACATGTAGATGCGATACGTATCTGTTTTTTTTAGTTAAATATATTTCTACTTTGTCCCAAAGGAGATCAAATTTATTTGATTCAAAAGGTTTATTAATATCACCCCAGTCAATTAGATCAGATGTAGTTGCTTCTTGAACAATAAATCTATCATTTGGACTTCGACCCGTTCTTTCTCCAGTCGAAGTTGAAAATGCTCCATTGCTTGCAATAATACCTTCATTATTTCTAACAGCTTCTACTATTAACTCTTCACTAGAAAAGTGATGGGCCTTGATACTATCCGTATTGCTCATATTATTTTTTTATACCTATTGCGCTCTAAAATTATATATGACTGTAAAATATTTACATATATGTAGTGAATTTAATAATAAGCACAACTTTTAGTCAAACCCTATAAAAAAAGCTTAATTAAAAGCTTCCATCAAGATTTAATATGTAGTTTTATTACAAATAAGATAATTTTATGGCTTAAAAATTTTTAGAAATGAGGCTATAAAGAAAACTATAAAAAAAATGAAGCCCCACTCTGCAAAATTAAAAATAAACTCCCAATTAACTTCAGCGCAAGTTGGGCCGCCTTTGAATGCATTTGCAATGCCACCAAAGAAGCCAAAATACTCTATTTGGACATTAAGCGGCATGCCACAACCCATCGATAAGCCAGAAATTTGCTCTTCGCTTAGATTTTGAAGATAAATTTGTTTTCCTGTTATAGTAATGCCCGCAATAGAAGACAAAACCATAAGCAATTTGTTTATGATAAAAAATCTATTTGTAATGATTCCAATGAGAGATATTACAGCAATCATCCCAAATATATATCTTGTCATTATGCACATTGGACATGCCTCAAGCCCAAGAACATTGTCCATTATTACGGCTAATAAAATTATTGCAGATGCACCCAAACAAGAGGCTATTTCGAAATAGTTTTGATACACTGATTTAATAAAGCTTTTGAGATGATTAATCATATAAATAAACCAATTTAATTTTTAAAAATACATACACATAATACATCTTAGGCAATAAAACTAATATGAAAGATAGAATTTTTATAATCGATGGCTCTTCATATCTTTATCGTGCTTATCATGCGATGCCACCGCTAAGTACCTCAAGAGGACAGCCTACCGGAGCAATAAAGGGAGTCACTAATATGTTGATGACTTTAAAAAAAGATAGCGAGGGGTCACCAATAATCGTGGTCTTTGATGCAAAAGGAAAGACGTTTAGAAATGAAATTTATAAAGAATATAAGTCTAATAGGCCTCCTATGCCAGATGACTTAAGAGAGCAGTTGAAACCTTTAAAAGATATATGTAAAGCAATTGGATTTCCCTTAATTGAAATAGAAGGTGTTGAAGCAGACGATGTTATTGCAACTATAGTAAGAACAGCTAAAGATAAGAAATTCAAGGCTGTTGTCTCATCGCTAGATAAAGATCTAATGCAGTTAGTTGAAGACCCTAGTACAACAATAATGAATACAATGACCCATCAGATATTTAATGAGGATAAAGTATTTGAAAAGTTTGGTGTAAAACCATCCCAAATCAGAGACATGCTAGCGCTTGTTGGTGATGCATCAGACAACATTCCCGGAGTGCCCAAAGTTGGACAAAAAACTGCTGCAAAATGGTTAATGGAGTTCAAGAATCTTGAAGGAATTAAATCAAATGCAGAATCAATAAAAGGAGTGGTTGGAGAAAATTTAAGAAATTCTTTAGATGAGCTTGATAGAAATATAGAGCTAGTTTCTTTAAAAGAAGATGTTGATATTGGCGTAAGTTTTGAAAGCCTCTTAGAATTTAATGCTAATAAAGAAAAACTTGATGAGTTATTTTCTGAGCTAGAGTTTAAGCCTATGGCCAAAAATTCTTCCAAGCAATCTCCTTCGGTAAATAAGGCATCAAATGACCTTCAAGAAAAGAGTCATGCCGATAGTAATAATAACTATGAAACTCTTTTCACTAAGAAAGATCTTAAAGATTGGGCTAAAAAATTAGATAAATGTAAGGTTTTTGCAATCGACACCGAAACAGATTCTCTAGATACAGTGACAGCAAATTTGGTTGGAATATCTTTGTCAGTAAAAGAAGGCTCAGGCTGTTATATACCAATCGGTCATAATTATGAGGGGTGTCCCAGACAGCTAACTCTCGAAGAAGTGTCACATGAAATTGGTAAATCTATAGAAAGAAATAAAGAAAAAGCTGTTGGTCAAAACCTTAAGTTTGATATACCAATACTATCAAGGCATGGCATTGTTATGGATAAATTTCATGCTGATACTATGCTTATGTCTTATGTTCTAAATAGTACAGCAACCAGACACGGCATGGATAGGCTAGCTATTTACTATTTAAATTATAAAACTATTAAATATGGAGATGTAGCTGGAACTGCCTCAAAACAGATTAGCTTTTCAGAAGTAGAAATAGACATAGCATCAAATTATGCAGCTGAAGATGCAGACATAACACTTAGATTATTTAATAAATTAAATGAATTGCTTAAAGATAAACCAAGCCAAATAAAACTTTTACAAGAGTTAGAATATCCTTTAGTCCATGTTTTATCGAGAGTAGAGCAAAATGGTGCCAAAATAGACAAAGATAAACTCAAGGAACACTCAAAAGAGTTATCTGAAAAAATTTCAGACTTAACTGTGCAAGCATATAAAATCTCTGGCACAGAGTTTAATTTAGATTCCCCAAAGCAGCTATTGGAGGTCTTGTATGAGAAACTTAAGCTGCCTGTCCTAAAAAAGACACCTAAAGGCCAACCATCAACTAATGAAGAAACCCTTCTAAGGCTTTCAGAAGAATACGAACTACCAAAAATAATTCTTAAATACAGAACTCTTGCTAAATTAAAATCCACCTATACAGATAGTTTAATTAGGATAGAAAACCCATTTAGTAAAAGAATACACACCTCATATCAACAAGCAGTTACTTCTACAGGCAGACTATCTTCCACAGAGCCAAATCTTCAAAACATACCCATTAAAACAGCTGAGGGAAGAAGAATAAGAGAAGCATTTGTTCCAGACAAAAATAACATTTTGATTTCAGCCGATTATTCACAAATTGAGTTAAGAATAATGGCTCACCTTTCAAAAGATAAAAACTTGACCAATGCTTTTAATAAAGGTCTTGATGTTCATTCTGCAACTGCTGCAGAAGTTTTTGGGGTTAATCTTGATGATGTTACTCAAGATCAAAGAAGAAGCGCTAAAGCAATAAACTTTGGTCTTATGTATGGCATGTCAGCATTTGGTCTTACAAGACAGCTAGACATCCCCAGAGCAGAAGCACAGAAGTATCTCGATACTTATTTTGACAGATACACAGGTGTTAAAGATTATATGACCAACACCAAGGCTCAGGCAAAAGAAGATATGTTTGTTGAAACTATAATGGGTAGAAGATTATATTTAAACGAGATTAATGCAGCTAATGGTTTAAGAAGACAAGCTGCTGAAAGAGCAGCTATTAATGCGCCTCTTCAAGGGTCTGCTGCGGACATAATTAAAAAAGCAATGATTGATATCGACACTTTTCTAAAAAAAGAAATGCCAGAAGTTAAAATGATAATGCAAGTTCATGATGAGTTAATTTTTGAAGCGCCCAAGAAAGATGGAGAAGAAGTCTTAACCATAATGAAAAAGATGATGGAAGGTGCTGTAAAGCTTGATATCCCTCTAATAGCAGATGCTGCTATTGGAGATAATTGGAATGAGGCACATTAAATTTATTTGTTTATAGATCCTGACCACTGAGTTGGAAAGTAATTTAGCTCCTCAGAAGAAAGCACTTTTATGCCATGAATTTCTCTTAAGTCAGATATCTTCATATCTAAATATTCTTCTGGCATTTGAAAAGGCCATTTTTTTTTCATTTTAAAGGTTCTAAAAATTACCTTTCTTTTAATTGCTATGGTATTCCAGTAAAGCTTTAAGAAACCTTTTATACCTAATTCTTTGAATAAGTTTTTTTGAAGCTCATTGATTTGAGGTAGCTTTGAATAGCCTAAAAGATACTTCCATTTAAATGAAGAGCCCCAAAGAACCCAAGTATCTAATATAGCTTCTTGATCGATGGATATATCAAGACCAAAAATTATATGAGTGCAATCATGATCCCTCAAAAGATTGCCTGATTCAGGATTATCTTTAAAGACCTCTTTCGATTCAGGGAATGAGTCATAATAACATTTAAGGCCTTCAGACATAGTTAGGCCACAATTATTTTTTTGATATTCAAGCACTAACAAATTCTAGTATCGCCTTTGATAGTTTGTCAAAACCTAAAATATCTTTAGATGAGACCGCTATTGCTTCAACTCCTTCCATTTGACGATTTACTTCTGCAATCGATTTATTTCTTTGATTATTAGACATTTTGTCGCTTTTGGTTAGCACTGGTATGAATGGAGCATTCGAGGTATTGCATAGATTAATCATGTCCCTATCGCTATCCTTAAGCGGATGCCTAATATCCATGAATATAACAACTGCTTTAAGCGATTCTCTTTTTAAGAAGTATTCTTCTAAAAGTGGGGCCCAATCTTGTCTCTTATGAAAACTTGATTTAGCAAACCCATATCCTGGAAGATCAACAAGTTTTAAAGAATCATTAACTTTAAAAAAATTAATTTCAGTGGTTCTTCCGGGAGTTTTGCTTATTCTCGCCAATTTTGGGTTGCCCGTTAAGGCATTGAGCGCGCTGGATTTACCAGCGTTAGATCTTCCAGCCAAAAGAATCTCATTACCCACATCATCCGGAAGGTTTTTAAATTTAGTTACTCCAAGCATAAACTCAGATTCTTTAAAAAGGTTTTTCATTTAAACGTTTATATCATACCAACCTATGTTTATAATACACATCACAAAGACACACTTAATTTTAGTTATATGAAATCACTTTTGATATTTATTGCTTCCTTCAGCATTGCATTTGATACTTACGCAGCTGAAAAGTTATCCGGCCCTGAGGATATGCCTGAGACATTTAAGTCTGGAGATTCATCAAAAGGTTCATCGCTTGTTGCATCTTGTGCAGCATGTCATGGCTCTGATGGTAACAGCATGAACACTGATTGGCCAAAGCTTGCTGGACAGAATGAAAAATATTTATATGATCAGCTTAAACATTTTAAATACGAAGAAAGAAACAATGCTCTTATGATGGCTGTTACACCATATCTTAAATCATTATCTGATAATGATTTACTTGATATAGCAGCTTTTTATGCTTCAAATAAGGCATCTATCGGACAAGCAAAAAATGATGAAGATTTATTGAACTTAGGTAAGATGTTGTATAGATTTGGAAATATGAAAAAAGAAATCCCAGCATGCTCTTCTTGTCACTCAGTTTATGGTGATGGTAATGCTTTGGCTGGTTACCCTTCATTAGCCGGACAGCAAATAGGCTATTTAACTTCGACTCTAAAAGCATATAGATCAAAAGAAAGAAATGAGAGTGAGAGTGCTTTAGTTATGCAATCAATCGCTGAAAATTTATCAGATAATGAAATAGATGCTTTAGCTAACTACATGCATGGAATTTACAAATGAAAAACATCATATTAAATATAACCAAACTTTCGCTGTTAGCATTATTTGCAATCTCAGTTAGCGCTGAATATAAGCTGGGAAAAGACTACAGATTAGTAGACAATCCTATGCCTGTAAAAAAAGATGGAATAGTCGAAGTTACAGAATCTTTTTGGTATGGGTGTGCACACTGTTATTCTTTTGAGCCAGCAATAAATAATTGGAAAGCAAATTTAGGCCAAGATACAAAATTAATTAAAATGCCCATTACATGGGGTGGTATCCATCAGTTACATGCTGCACTTTACTTCACTATAGAAGCTTTAAAATTAGATCCATCAACTCACTCAGCTGTTTTTGTAACAATACACAAAGAGGGTAATTTTTTACAAAGCCCAAAGGCAATTGAGAAATTTTTAGCCAAGTTTGGGGTTGCACCCGAGGTCACATCGCAATATTTAAATTCATTCTCAGTAAAACAAAAGGTTAATAGGGGCATTAAATATGCTAAGCAAGTTAAGGTAACTGCTGTACCAATGATGATTGTTGATGGAACTTATATAATTGAATCAAAAGGAAATTTTACTGACATGCTAAAAGTTGTAGATTATGTGGTTGAACTGCAAAGACCAAATTCATAGGAAAGAAATGAAAAATAAATATTATTTATATGTTTTACCTTTATGCGCAATATTTTTATTTAATGGAAAGAAATATGATGAATCAGTAATTGATAGGATTCATCTTGATGTGAATATTTGTATTGAAGGACAAGATTGTGGTGCAGTGGCCGTGACTCTCTCTGATGTTAAAGAATCCAAAGGAAGCAAGCTTTATGCAGGATGTATTGCATGTCATGGCGCAAAAGGTGAGGGCGGAATTGGACCATCATTTAAAGGCTCCAAAAGTGATTATATCGCTACTTCACTTAATGAATATAAGAATAAGATAGAAAGAGGCCCTCAAAGCGCATTAATGTATGCACAGGCCGCTGCTTTATCTGACAGTGACATCAAAGAACTATCAAAATATATCGTTAGTTTATAAAGTTTTCTCTAAATCAATAATTCTTTTTTCAAGTTGTTCAACCAATTTTTCTAAAGACTCATATTTTGACTTTGATACATAGCCATTTTTTTCTATGAGCTTCTCTAGCTCAGGCGTAATATTTTTTTTTATGGAGGCTAATAGTTCAGTTGGTAAAACATCACCCATAATCCCTAATTCTTTTTTAAAGACATTTAAGATAGCTTTTGTTAATTCATCGTTACTCATATAGCTCTTTAATTATTTCTGGTAGTCTATTCCAATCTGAGAAATCTTTTGGTTTTTCAAAAGCTTGAACCCATTTAGTATTTTTATTATTAAACCATAAAGTTTTTATACCCAGTTGATTCGCAGCAAAAATATCATTAATTTGATGATCACCGATATGAAGCATTTCAGCAAAACTTATTCCGTCTATCTTTTGCAAAGCTTTATCAAAATGCGGTCTATTTGGTTTGCTATCTTTTGCCTCAATGGAGCTTATAGCAAAATCAAAATATTTTCCTATCTCAAATCTATAAATATCCGCATTACCATTTGTTAAAACACCTAAAGAGTAATCCATAGAAAGAGATTTCAAGGCATTGGCCACGCCATCATATAGTTCAACTTCATGCCTTTTGTTTATAAACATATCAAAAGCATTATTTGCTATAACCTCAGCCTCAGAAGATGTAACAAGATGATTAATTTTCTTTTTAAAAATCTCTTTCCTTAATTTGCTTATATCCCAAGCAATACTAGGATCCTTTCTAATCAAATCTTCTCTTAGGTTAATAAAATCATCAAAATTGCCCCATTCAATTCTTCCTACTTTTTTTTCAATCCACTTCCTAGTCAATATTTCTGCATTTGTAATAGTGGGTCCGTTATCCCAGAGAGTATCATCAAGGTCGAAGGTTATGAGCTTAATTCTTGTCATTTTTTAGCCCTAGGATGAGCTTGATCATAAATTTTTACTAAATGCTGGTAATCTAACTTTGTATAAATTTGAGTTGTGGATAATGAACTATGACCCAGCAACTCTTGAATGGTTCTTAGATCACCACTTGATTCAAGCATGTGAGTTGCAAAGCTATGTCTTAACATATGGGGATGAACAGGTGGAAGACCTTGTTTAATAGCTAGTCTTTTTAGTCTCAATTGAATACTTCGAACACTCAGCCTGCCACCTTTTAAATTTATAAAAAGCGCATTTGTATCCTCAGAATATTTAGTCCTTTCATCAATCCAATTATAAATAGCATTTTTTGCATATCTTCCAATGGGTACAATTCTTGTTTTTGCGCCTTTCCCAAGAACTCTAAGAAAAGACATTTCTTCTTCAAAATCATCTATATTAATATTCGCAGTTTCAGACACCCTCAATCCAGATGAATACATTAATTCAACAATAGCTAAATCCCTAATTTCTAATACATCTGAAGGTTTAAAATTTAATAATTGGCTTACATCTTCCGGCGATAATACTTCTGGAAGGTAGCTTGGGGATTTTGGAGCTTTTACCAATTCAAAAGGAGAAGAATCTATTATTGAATTTTTCTTTAAAAACCTAAAGAATCCTTTTGCAGAAGACAGATGTCTTTGTATCGTTTTTGGATTGTTTTCTAGAGAGTAGAGTTTACCAAGCCAGCTAGCACAAACTCCATCATCGATTTCGTCATAATCCTTAATATTTATCGAATATAAGAATATAGATAATTTATGAAGATCTCTTTTATAAGAGCTAGTTGTATTTTGAGAGAGATTTTTAACTTCGGATATATAACTTAGGTAAAGATTTATATCTTTATCTATGAAGTGCTCACTAGGCATTTAAGCTATCGATTGATTCTAATTTTTTTTCTAAGATATCTCTAATATATTCTATAAAAGTTGTATCTTCATCACCAAGGTACCTTGTTCTTTCATAGCTACCTAACATCAGTATCCCAATTTCTTTACTATTAATTAAAACAGCCAAAGCTACCGATTCAACATTTTTATCTTTAAATAAAAATTCCATCTTTTCTTTAGAGAAAGAACCACAATGAACAGATCCTTTGTGAAAAGACATACCAGTTTTATCTTCAATCTCATCAATATCTGAGTTGGAATAAAAGTCTAATTTGCAATTATTTACTCCAAAGTTTTCAGTAAAACTTTTTTGAACTATATCTTTTATTTGATTTCTGCTTGAAGCTCCAAGAATTGATAAGGTAAGCTCTTTAGATTTTTTGAACAAGTCTTCATTTAATTGAGCCGTATTAACAAATGATGATAAAAGATCTATTAAATTACTTTGTTCATCTCTAAGTTTGTTTATTTGCCTTTCTAACAATGAGGATGCGGAGCTGCTTGAGTGTTTAAATTTCATTTCACCGATAAGAGATTCTCTTGATTCAAAGAAATCTAAGTTATCAAGCAAAAAAAGTTCAACTTCCTTTGGATCTAATTTACTAGTCATCAAAACTCCCAGAAAATACAAATTCAGCAGGTCCAATCATCTCCATAGTATCATTGTTTTTCTTTTTAAAATCTAAGACACCTCCTGAAGATTTAACTCTACATTTATCTTTAATACACAGTGATGCTACTGCCAGAGAAGCAGAGCCGCATGAAAGAGTTTCACCAACCCCATTTTCATAAGTCCTGATATCTATATTGTCTTTTGAAACCTTATAGATAGATAGATTGCATTGAAGAGGCTTTATATATCTGGTTAACTTTTTATAAAGTGCATTTATATCTACGTTCTTAATTGAGCTTTGTTTTATGCATAAATGCATATTTCCAGAATCAACAAAATCAAACTTATGAGATATATCACCTGATATTTTCCTGTAAAGACTATCATTTTTATAAACATCAGAAATTTTAATATTAACTCTTATTTTATTTCCAACTGGCTTACATATAACTAATCTATTTTTAGTCTTTATTATTATAGATTTTTTAGGAGCAAAATCGTGCCTCCAAATATACGAAGCGGCTGACCTAATTCCATTAAGACACATGCTTGCCTCGCACCCATCAGCATTAAAGAATTTTACTGAGAAATCATGATTATCTTTTATGGGGACACTGATTAAAATTAATTGATCAAAGCCAATTCCGCGGTTTCTGTCTGAGAGTTTTTTAATAAGAGATTTTCTTAGAACTAAATCTTTTTCAATAGAATTTACAACAACAAAGTCATTCCCATTACCATGCATTTTATCAAAACTAGTCATTGATTCTTTCTAGCTCAAGCAAATCATCAAAAGTTTCTCTCTTTCTAATAAGCGACGACTTATCATCATTTATTAATACTTCGCAGGCCCTGGGCCTAGAATTATAGTTTGATGCCATTACAAAGCCGTAAGCTCCAGCATTGTTAATAGCAATGTAATCTCCCTCAACAGCCTCAATAGAAACGTTTTTTGCTAAAAAATCTGAAGATTCGCATACAGGACCTACAATATTCCAATTTTTAGTGCTTTCTTTCTTTTCATCAAGATTACAGACACCATGAGTAGCTTTGTATAGAGCCGGCCTCAAAAGGTCATTCATCGCAGCATCAACAATTAAAAAGTTATCCTTGATGTATTCAACTTTTGTTAAAAGAACTCCAGTATTTGCTGAAATACTCCTGCCTGGCTCTAAGATTAATCTTTCTTTTCTTCCACTAAATTTTTTTTCTAAAGATGAAATAAGCTCCTTGGGTACGGGTGGAACCTCATCCTCATAGGTAACGCCAAGACCGCCGCCTAGATCAAGAAAATCTAATTCAATACCTTCCTTTGAAAGCTGATCAGATAGCTCAAAAATTTTATCTGCAGATTTTATATATCCATCTAGGTCTAGAATTTGTGACCCAATATGACATGCAAGACCCACTAAATTTAAATTTTGAGAGGTAGATGAATACCTACATAACTCAAAAATGTCTTGAATTGAAGAAATTCCAAACTTATCCCCTTTTCTCCCTGTAGTAATATAGTCATGCCCCCCAGAATCAATATCTGGGTTGATTCTTATAGAAATTGGAGCAGATGAATTTAAGTCTTTAGCTTTTCTTTCAATAGTGTAAAGCTCAGAGGCTGACTCAACATTAAAAGATAAAATATTAGTTTGAATGCCTTGTTCTATTTCCTTCTCTGTCTTACCAACTCCAGAAAAAATAATTTTTTTAGGGTCAGCTCCAATAGATAATACTCTATGAAGCTCTCCGCCCGAAACAATATCAAAGCCACAACCTAAATCTTTAATTATTTTGAGAATAGATATATTGCTTAGAGATTTAACAGCAAAGCAAGCTAAATTTTTAGGATTATCAAAAGAATTCACATATGCTTTTGCATTTTCTTCTATAGCTTTTTTTGAATAAACGTATGAAGGAGTTCCAAAATCTTTTGCTATTTCCTTAAGATTTACATTTTCACAAAATAGCTCGCTAGAATTATATTTAAAAGAACTCATTGTATGTACGTAGTATTATTAAAATTTATCAAAGGACCTTTTACTCCGCATCCAAGAAGAGATGCAAGCAAGAATATGCCAAGAAAAATTTTAATTAAATTCATAGTGCGTATTATGGGCAATTATGCCCATAATTGCACAGATTGAGGCTAATATTTGTAGCTTTCTTCTTTAAACGGTCCTTCTTGTGGAACGTTAATATAATCAGCTTGGTCCTGGGTTAATTGTGTTACAACACCTCCAAAGCCAGCAACCATTAATGCTGCAACTTCTTCATCAAGCTTCTTAGGTAGAACTTCAACAGTTATCATCTCTGCTTTTGTATCTTCATCATTAATATTTGCAAAACCTTGCTTATATAAATGAATTTGAGCTAAAACTTGATTGGCAAATGAACCGTCCATAATTCTACTTGGATGACCGGTAGCGTTCCCAAGATTAACTAGGCGTCCTTCTGCAAGCAGAATAAGATAATTTTTACTTGAAAGATCTGGTGTACCATCAGGCTTTGTATCTCTGAAGATTCTATGAACTTGTGGCTTGATTTCATCCCAAAAATATTCTTCTCTCATAAAAGCTGTATCAATTTCATTATCAAAGTGACCTATGTTGCAAACAACAGCGGTATTTTTAAGGGTACTTAACATTGCTGAATCACATACATTTACATTTCCTGTTGTTGTAACTACTAGATCAGTTTCACCCATTACTTGCATATTGATATCTGATGGATTTCTTGTGACAACCCCATCCTTATAACAAGAAACAACAGAAAAACCGTCCATACATGCCTGCATTGCACAAATTGGATCTGACTCTACAACACTAACAATCATCCCTTCCTGAGCAAGGCTAGCTGCTGATCCTTTACCTACATCACCATACCCTATAACAAGACCTTTCTTTCCTGATAACAACATATCCGTACCTCTCTTTAGAGCATCATTTAGACTGTGTCGGCATCCATATTTATTATCATTTTTTGCTTTAGTTACTGAATCATTTACATTAATAGCTGGAATTTTAAGTTCACCTTTTTCAAGCATATCTTTAAGTCTATGCACACCAGTTGTAGTTTCCTCGGAAACACCATGAATGGTTTCAAGCATCTCAGGAAATTTTTCATGTACCATAGCTGTTAAATCACTACCATCATCAAGAATCATATTAGCATCCCAGGGTTTGCCGTCCTTACAAATTGTTTGCTCGATACACCATACAAACTCTTCTTCAGTTTCGCCCTTCCATGCAAAAGTAGGTATTCCTTTTGCTGCCATTGCTGCAGCAGCATGATCTTGAGTTGAAAAAATATTGCATGATGACCATCTCAACTCAGCTCCAAGATCTATTAATGTCTCCATTAATACAGCCGTTTGAATTGTCATATGAATACAACCCATAATTTTTGCACCAGCTAAAGGTTGTTCATCTCTATACTTATCTCTTAAAGCCATTAATGCAGGCATTTCATTTTCGGCCAGAGATATTTCTCTTCTGCCAAATTCAGCCAAATTAATATCGGCAACTTTGTAGTCATTTTCCATTTTATTTTTCCTTATTTATGTTTATTTACTTAGCAATATCCGCTGCTTTATCAGTTTTTTCCCAAGATAG